>JAIXWG010000054.1 GCA_027482245.1 Acetobacteraceae bacterium
CACATGATCGAGACGATCAACAAGCTGGTCCGCACCTCGCGCCAGATGCTGCACGAGATCGGCCGCGAGCCGACGCCGGAAGAGCTTGCCGAGAAGCTCGGCATGCCGCTGGAGAAGGTGCGGAAGGTCCTGAAGATCGCGAAGGAGCCGATCAGCCTCGAGACGCCGATCGGCGACGAGGAGGACAGCCACCTCGGCGACTTCATCGAGGACAAGAACGCGATCATCCCGCTGGACGCCGCCATCCAGTCCAACCTGCGGGAGGCCACCACCCGCGTGCTGTCGAGCCTCACGCCGCGCGAGGAACGCGTGCTGCGCATGCGTTTCGGCATCGGCATGAACACCGACCACACGCTGGAAGAGGTTGGGCAGCAGTTCAACGTGACGCGCGAGCGCATCCGGCAGATCGAGGCCAAGGCGCTCCGCAAGCTCAAGCACCCCAGCCGCAGCCGCAAGCTGCGCAGCTTCCTGGACAATTGAGGTGGCGACCATCGCCGTGGCCCGTGAACCGGTCCAGCGTATCGCGGTGGATGTCACCTTCCTGCGGATGGACAGCCCGCCGGATGACGCGCCGCCGGCCCTGCCGCGCGGCAGCGTCGTGCAGCGCGTGGCGCAATGCTCCGTGCCCTTCTACCGCTACCTCTACGACACGGTCGGGCGCGACTATGTCTGGTGGCTCCGCCGCACCGTGCCGGACAGCGAGATCGCGGCGCTGCTCGCGCGGCCGGAGATCAGCGTGCATGTGCTGTATCACGGCGGCGAACCCGCGGGGTTCTATGAGCTGGAACGCCGCGGCGACCACGGCACGAACCTGGCGTATTTCGGCCTGATGCCGCACGCCATCGGCTACGGTGCCGGCCGCGCCCTGCTGCGCCACGCGATTGACGAGGCCTGGGGCGAGCATGCCCGCGCGCTGACGGTCAACACCTGCACGGCCGACCACCCCCGCGCGCTGCCCAACTACAAATCCGCGGGCTTCCGCGTGATCCGCACGGTGCGGGAGGTATGGCCCGTGCCGCTGCGGCTCGGCCTGGCGATCCCGGAGCGGCTGAAGGTCTGACAGGAAAAAGGCCGGCGGGGTCGCCCCCGCCGGCCTTCCTCGTTTCAGCGCATCGCGCCTCAGCTATGCGCCAGGATCGCCAGCAGCAGCAGCGCCACGATGTTGGTGATCTTGATCATCGGGTTCACCGCGGGGCCCGACGTATCCTTGTACGGGTCGCCGACGGTGTCGCCCGTCACGGCCGCCTTGTGGGCATCCGAGCCCTTGCCGCCGTAATGGCCTTCCTCGATGTACTTCTTGGCGTTGTCCCAGGCGCCGCCGCCCGTGGTCATGCTGACCGCGACGAAGAAGCCCGTGACGATGACGCCGAGCAGCATGGCGCCGAGTGCCGAGAACGCCGCCGCTTTGCCGCCGATCAGCAGGATCACGACGAAGACGAAGATCGGGCTGAGCACCGGCAGCAGGGAGGGGATGATCATCTCCTTGATCGCGGCCTTGGTCAGCATGTCGACGGCCCGGCCGTAATCCGGCTTCTCCGCCCCCGTCATGATGCCGGGGTGTTCGCGGAACTGCCGGCGTACTTCCTCCACCACCGCGGTCGCGGCGCGGCCGACGGCGGTCATGGACATGCCGCCGAACAGGTAGGGCAGCAGGCCACCGAACAGCAGGCCGACCACGACATAGGGGTCGGACAGGCTGAAGGTCATCGCCCCGATCCCCGCGAAGTAGGGGTAGGTCTGCGGGTTGGCGATGAAGTAGTTCAGGTCCTGCGTATAGGCCGCGAACAACACCAGCGCGCCGAGGCCCGCCGAGCCGATCGCATAGCCCTTCGTCACCGCCTTGGTCGTGTTGCCGACGGCGTCCAGCGCATCGGTGGAGACGCGGACCTCCTTCGGCAGGCCCGCCATTTCCGCGATGCCGCCGGCATTGTCGGTGACGGGGCCGAAGGCATCGAGGGCCACCACCATGCCGGCCAGCGCCAGCATCGTCGTCGTCGCGATGGCGATGCCATACAGGCCCGCCAGCCCATAGGCCGAGAGCACGCCCGCGATGATGATCAGCGCCGGCAGCGCCGTGCTTTCCATGGACACGGCCAGGCCGCGGATCACGTTGGTGCCGTGGCCGGTCTGGCTGGCTTCCGCGATGGACCGCACGGGGCGGAAATCCGTGCCCGTGTAGTATTCGGTCACCACGACGATCGCCGCCGTCACCGCCAGGCCCACCGCGCCGCAGAGGAACAGGCTGAAGGCGCCGAAGCTCCGCCCGCCCGCCGTCACCGTGCCGGTGCCGAAGGCGATGTAGCAGAGCGGCAGCAGCACGATCAGGGACAGCACGCCCGTGACGATGAAGCCCCGGTACATCGCGCCCATGATGTTGTTGCTGGCCGGCAGCTTCACGAAGTAGGTGCCGATGATGGAGGTGACGACGCAGACCGCGCCGATCGCCAGCGGGAAGACCATGCCCGCGATGCGCGCATCCGCGCCGAAGGAGATCGCGGCCAGCACCATGGTGGCGACCATGGTCACGGCATAGGTCTCGAACAGGTCGGCCGCCATGCCGGCGCAGTCGCCGACGTTGTCGCCGACATTGTCCGCGATGGTGGCGGGGTTGCGGGGGTCATCCTCCGGAATGCCCGCTTCCACCTTCCCCACCATGTCGCCACCCACATCGGCGCCTTTGGTGAAGATGCCGCCGCCGAGGCGGGCGAAGATGGAGATGAGGGAGGCGCCGAAGCCGAGTGCGACCAGCGCGTCGATCACCACGCGGGAATTGGCCGCCATGCCGCCGATCGGCACCAGGATCATGAAGTAGACCGCCACGCCGAGCAGCGCGAGGCCGGCCACCAGCATGCCCGTGATGGCGCCCGACTTGAACGCGACGTCGAGGCCCGAGGCCAGGGACTGCGTCGCCGCCTGCGCCGTGCGAACATTGGCGCGGACGGAGACGTTCATGCCGATGAAGCCCGCCGCCCCCGACAGCACCGCGCCGATCAGGAAGCCGATGCCGACGGCGAAGGCGTGCCCACCGAAGCCGAAGGCCACCAGGATGACGAAGAACAGCACCACGCCGACGATGCCGATGGTGGTGTATTGGCGCTTCAGATAGGCCGATGCGCCTTCGCTGATCGCCGCCGCGATCTCCTGCATCCGCGCATTGCCGGCATCCCGGCCCAGGATATCCTTTGCCGTCACCACGCTGTAGGCGATGGCTAACCCGCCCAGCGCGATGATCAGCAACAACGATAGCGTCATCAAGGCAGCCTCTCCCCCTCTGCTCCCAGGTTTCCTGGGTTTGCTGAATGGCCGGGCCGGGGGCCGGGGCGGGGGCGCGGGCGCCCTTGCCTTGGCCCGGAAGCCGGGCTGGGGAAAGCTTGCCGGGGGCGCAGGGCGCTGGCAACGCCGCAGGGTTGCCGCGCGACAGAAAAAGTCGCGCGACCCTGGCATCAGGTCATGTTCTTGAGGGGGAGGGCGCCCCGGTAGGGGCGGGCGGGACTATTCCTTCGAATCGTCCTTGTAGGCGGCCATGGACTTCATGATGATCTCCGCCGCCTCGCTGGCGGGGCCCCAGCCGCGCACCTTTACCCACTTGTCGGACTCCAGGTCCTTGTAGGTGGCGAAGAAGTGCTCGATCGTCGCCCGCGTGATCTGGGGCAGTTCCTCGGCGCTGGTGATGCCCGACCACATCGGGTGCACCTTGTCGTGCGGCACGCAGACCAGCTTCTCATCCGACCCGGCCTCGTCCTCCATGTGCAGCACGCCGATCGGGCGGGCGCGGATGACGCAGCCCGGCACCACGGGGGCGGGGGTCAGCACCAGGGCGTCGGCGGGGTCGCCGTCATCGGCCAGCGTGCCGGGGATGAAGCCGTAGGCGGCGGGGTAGGCCATCGGCGTGAACAGGAAGCGGTCCACGACCACCGCGCCGCTGTCCTTGTCCAGCTCGTACTTCACCTGGCTGCCCTGGGGGATCTCCACCACCACATTGACGTCGTGCGGCGGGGCCTTGCCGGTCGGGATCTTGGCCAGGTTCATGGGGCTTGGACCTCTGGGAAGCGGTTGGTGGCGGCCTTGTAGCGCATGGCCCTGCCGCGCGGTAGCGGAGGCTTGCGCGCTTGCGCAGGGCGGGATCACCATGCCGCCAACCCTTGGGGAGGGATCCGTCCGATGAATCGCCGCCTGCTGCTCGCCGCCGCCCTGGCGCTTGGGGCCTACGCCCAGGCGCCCGCCCTGGCCCAGGCCCCCGCGACCGAGATCGTGGAGAAGAAGGTCTTCGAGACCGCGAACTACGTGACGCGGGGCGGCGCCACGATCCCCGCCATCCGCATCGGCTACCAGACCGCCGGCACGCTGAACGCCGCCGGCGACAATGCCGTCATCGTCACGCATTTCTTCTCCGGCAACAGCCACGCCTTCGGCCGCTACGCGGAAGGCCAGCCGGCGGGCTACTGGGATGCCATCATCGGCCCGGGGCGCGCGATCGACACCAACCGCTACTTCGTCATCTCCTCCGACACGCTGGTGAACCTCAACGTGCGCGATGGCCGCACGGTCACGACCGGCCCCGTCTCCGTCAATCCATCCACCGGCCGGCCCTGGGCACTCGACTTCCCCGTCGTCGCCATGCGCGACTTCATCGAGGTGCAGAAGCGCCTGCTGGACAGTCTCGGCGTGCGGCGCCTGGCGCTGGTGACCGGTGCGTCCATGGGCGCGCTGCAGGCCATCGAATGGGCCGCCGCCTATCCGGAGATCATCGACCGCGTCATGCCGGTGATCGGCAGCAGCGAATTCGATCCCTGGTCGATCGCCTGGCTCGACATCTGGGAAAGCCCCATCCGGCTCGACCCCAACTTCAACAATGGCGACTACTACGCCCAGGGGCGCGAACCGCCGACACGCGGCCTGGCGGAGGCGCTAAAGATCGTCACCGTCCAGGCGCAGGACCGCCCGGCGCTGGCGCGCTTCGGGCGGCGCGTGGCGGAAGGCCAGGACCCGCTGCGCCGCATCGGCGACCGGTTCGAGGTGGAGCGTTTCCTGGACGAGGCCGCGCTGGCCCGCGCGCGCATCTCCGACGCCAACCACTTCCTCTATTTGGTCCGCGCCAACCAGCTCTTCCTGCATGAATACGAGAACAGCGAGGCCGCGCTGCGTCGCAGCCAGGCGCGCTGGTTCGTCGTGGCCAGCCCGACCGACCGCGTCTTCATGCTGGACTACAACACGGAGATGGTGGCGCTGCTCCGCCGCCTCGGCCGCCCGGTCGATTTCGCGGAGGTGACAGGCCCGCTCGGCCACCTCAACGGCGTGGTCGGCATGGCGCCGCTGGCCGACCGCATCCGGGCTTTTCTCCAGAACTGATTTTCGCCGGCCGGCCGATTCAGGGCGATTCCGTCCATCCAGCGGACGGATCTTCCGGTTCCGACGGCATTGGTTCCATCCAGCGGCCGCCAGGGCTTTGCCCTTGGCAGCGCCCGCGCTTCGGGGCGATGCTCCCGGCACTCACCTGCCGGGAGCCCCCCTGATGCGCATCCTTGCCTACGCCGCCGCGGCCCTGCTCGCCGCCAGCCCCGCCTTCGCGCAGGGCGGCGGTCGCGTCACGCTCCAGGCCTATGCCGGCATCTTCAAGGACAACTACACCCAGACGGTGCTGGCCCCCTTCACCGCGCGCAGCGGCACGGCGGTGCAGTATTTCGAGGGTGGCACCAGCGCGCAGATGCTCGGCACGCTGCGCGCCCAGCGCGCCGATCCGCAAATCGACGTCGTCATCATGGATGTCACCACCGCCGCCATCGCCTGCGCGGAAGGCCTGGTCGAGCGGATCGACGCCACGACCCTGCCCGTGATCGCGGAGCTGGATGAGCAGGCCAGAAGCTCCGGCGGCGCCTGCGGCCCGGCCGTCACCTACGACCACCTCGTCATGGTCTATGACACCCGCGCCGTGACACCCGCGCCGACGCGCTGGGCGGCGATGTGGGAAGCGCAGCATCGCGGCCGCATCGCGCTCTCCGCGCCGCCCAACATCCAGGGCCTGGCGATGACGGCGATCCTCGCCCATGCCAATGGCGGGTCCTGGCAGAACCTCAACGCCGCCATGCCGCGGCTGCGGGAGATCGCGCCGGCGGTCCAGACCTTCGATCCCAACCCGGATGGCTACACGCTGATCCTGAACGACCAGGTCCGCTTCGCCACCGGCTGGAACGCCCGCGCGCAGCTCTATCGCGACCAGTCCCAGGGCCGCATCGGCGTGGTGCTGCCGGAGGAAGGGACCGTCTTCCAGATCAACACCATCAACATCGTCGCCAACAGCAAGAACCGCGCCCAGGCCCTGGCGCTCGCGGCCCATGCGCTGTCCGCCGATGCCCAGAAGGCCTTCACGGAGCGCATGTTCTACGGCCCGACCAACACCCGCGCGCAGGTCTCCCCGGAGGCCATGGCCCGCACCGCGCTGGCGCCGGAGTTCCGCAACCGCGTCATCCCGCTCGACTGGAACGAGATGGTGCGGCTCCGTGACGGCTGGAACCAGCGCTGGCGGCGCGAGGTGATTTCGGCGTCCGGCCGCTGATGAGTCATCTCACGCTCGAAGCCCTGACGCGCCGCTTCCCCGGCGCGCCGCACCCCGCCGTGGATGGCGTCTCGCTGGAGTTGGGGCAGGGGGCGCTGCTGGCGCTGCTCGGCCCCTCCGGCTGCGGCAAGACCACCACGCTGCGCATGATCGCGGGGCTGGAGGTGCCGGATGCCGGGCGCATCCTGGTCGCGGGGCAGGACGTCACGGCGCTTCCGCCGCACAAGCGGAACATGGGCGTGGTGTTCCAGTCCTACGCGCTGTTCCCGCACATGACGGCGGCACAGAACGTCGCCTTCGGGCTGGAGATGCGGGGCACGCCGCGTGCCGATCGCGCGCCGCGCGTGCAGGAGGCGCTCGGCCTGGTCGGCCTCGGCAAGCTCGCCGCCCGCAAGCCGCGGCAGCTCTCGGGCGGGCAGCAGCAGCGCGTGGCGTTGGCCCGCGCGCTGGCGCCGCGGCCGGACCTGCTGCTGCTGGACGAACCGCTCAGCGCGCTCGACGCCAAGCTGCGGGAGGAGGTGCGCGACGAGATCCGCGGCCTGCAGCAGCGACTCGGCACCACAGCCGTCTTCGTGACGCATGACCAGACGGAGGCGCTGGCCATGGCCGACCTCGTCGCCGTGATGAATGAGGGCCGGATCGAGCAGTTGGCGACGCCGGAGGCGATCTTCGAACGTCCCGCGACCCGCTTCGTCGCCACCTTCGTCGGCCGCGCCGCGCGCCTGGCGGCGACGGTCACGCAGCCCGGCCTGCTGCGCGTCGGCGAGGCGGAGCTGCGCGCGGCGGAAACGCCCGGCGCCGGTCCGGCGGAGATCTTCATCCGCCCCCATCACGTCCGCCCGCTGCGCGATGGCGACAGCGCGGAGAACATGCTGCCCGCGACTCTGTCGCGCCGGACCTACACCGGCGACCTGGTGACGCTCGATTTCGCCACCCCCGCGGGGCGGCTGATCGCCGATGTGCCGGGCGGATCGCAGGGCGCCGATCTCCGCGTCGGCGACACGCTCCGCCTTGGCTTCCGCGCCGCGGACCTCCGGGTCTTCGCGGCGTGATCGGGCTGCTGCTCTGCCTGCCGGCGGCGCTGATCCTCGGCGTCGGCTTCCTCTGGCCCGTGGCGCTGCTCGGGCGCATCAGCCTCAACCGCACCACCGACATGGGCGCGATGGAGGAGGCGCTGAGCCTCGACACCCTGGCGAAGCTGGTGGAGGACGACTTCACCTGGGAACTCGCCTGGAACACGGCGACGCTCTCCGCCACCTGCGGCGCCATCGCGGTGGCCCTCGCCTTGCCCGTGGCATTGCTGATCCGAAGCGCGCCGCCGCGGTCACGCGGGCTGCTCTCGCTGCTCGCCGTGGCGCCGCTGCTCGTTTCCTCCACCGCGCGCGTCGTGGGCTGGATGGCGATCCTCGGCGATCGCGGGCTGATCAATGCGGCGCTGGCCTGGGCCGGGATCGTCGATGATCCCGTCAGGCTCATCAACAACTGGACGGGCGTGCGGATCGGGCTGACGGAAAGCCTGATGCCCTATGCCTGCCTGGTGCTGATCGCGGGCCTCGGCCGACTCGACTCGCGGCTGGAGGAAGCCGCCGCCACGCTGGGGGCGACACGAACAAAAACCTTCATCCGCGTGACGCTGCCGCTGGCGGCCCCCGCGCTGGCGGCGGCCTTCCTGCTGGTCTTCGTGCTCGGCGTCTCCGCCTTCGTCACGCCGCGGCTGATGGGCGGCGGGCGCGTCTTCGTCGTGGCGACGGAGATCTTCGACCTCGCCCTGGAATCCGTGGACTGGCCCGCGGCGGCTGCCATGGCAATGCTGCTGCTGGGCTCGCTCGCACTCGCCATGGCGCTGCGTGCCCTGGTCGCGAGGGTGGCGCGATGAGGCCGGGCTGGGTCCTGCGGCTGGCCGCCTTCTGCGGCTATGCGCTGCTGCTGGCGCCGGCGCTGCTGGTCTGCGCCATCTCCTTCTCCGCCGGCGATTTTCTCACCTTTCCGCCGCCGGGGCTGTCGCTCCGCTGGTACGGCGCGCTGGTGTCGAATGCGGAGTTGATGGCGGCGCTGCGCAATTCCGCCGTGCTGGCTGCCATCGTCGCCGTCATCGCGCTGCTGGCCGGAGCGCCCGCGGCCTATGCCATTGCGCGGCTGGAATTCCCCGGGCGCGGCCTGATGGCGGGCTTCCTCGCGGCGCCGCTGCTGCTGCCGACGCTGGTGCTGGGCCTCGCGCTGCTGCTGGCGCTGCAGCCCGTGAAGCTGGCCGCCACCTGGCCGGGCCTGGTGCTGGCGCATGCCATGGTCGCGATTCCCTTCGGCGTGCGCATCATGACCACGGCCTTCGGCGCCGTGCCGCGGGACCTGGAGGAAGCGGCCTGGACGCTCGGCGCCACGCCGCTGCAGGCGGCGCTGCGCATCACCCTGCCGCTCGCCGCCCCCGGCGCCATCGCGGCCGGCGCGCTCTGCTTCCTCGTGTCCTTCGACGAGACGGTGATCAGCCTGTTCCTCGTCGGGCCCCGCCTCTCCACCCTGCCGGTCGAGATGTTCCGCTATGCGGAGAACCGCACCGACCCGCTCGTCGCCGCCCTCGCGATGACCCTCATCGTCGTCGCCCTTGCCGTTGTCCTGCTGGTGGAACGCCTGGTCGGCTTCACCCGCGCCGTTGGAAGGAACTGAAGCCATGGCCCGCTACGTCGTCGAGCCGATGCCCGCACCGATCAGCGCTGAAGTGATCGAACTGCTGGAGAAGACGGAGACCGCGACCGTCGGCCATTGGCGCCACTGGGGCTTCTGCGACCGCAGGATCCAGGGCCTGCTGCGCCGCCGCGTCGCGGGCACGGCCGTCACGGTGCAGATCCCCGGCCCCGACTCGACCCTGCTGCACCACGCGCTCGGCCTGCTGCGGCCGGGCGACATCCTGGTCGTGGATCGCCTGGGCGATGACCGCCACGCCTGCTGGGGCGGCGGCGTGACCGTCGCCGCCAAGGCCGCCGGCGCCAAGGCCGGCATCGTGGACGGCGCCTGCACCGACATCGAGGAGGTGGAGGCGAGCGACTTCCCCCTGTGGTGCCGCGGCCTCGCCCCCATCACCACGCGGATCTACGACCTCGGCGGCCGCATGAACGTCCCCGTCGCCATCGGCGGCGTCGTCGTCATGCCGGGGGACGCGATCCTGGCCGACGAATCCGGCGTGCTGGTGCTGCCGCCCGGGGAGGCCGAGGCCGAGGCCCGCGCCGCCATCGCCCGGCAGGAACGCGGCCTCACCGTCCAAGGGCGCTGCGCGGCGGGCGAGAAGCTCGGCGACATCAGCGGCGCCACGGCCAAGGTGCTCGCCGGGCTTGCATGAGGGCACGGCCCTTGCCATGCAGGGGCAGCCCGCGGCTTCGGGCC
Organism: Acetobacteraceae bacterium; assembly: GCA_027482245.1. Lineage (GTDB taxonomy): Bacteria > Pseudomonadota > Alphaproteobacteria > Acetobacterales > Acetobacteraceae > Falsiroseomonas. The sequence continues at coordinate 9,929 of JAIXWG010000054.1, forward strand.
CGTAGCTCAATGGTCAGAGCGGGCCGCTCATAACGGCTTGGCTGCAGGTTCGAGTCCTGCCGGGCCCATCTTCCGCGGCCGCGTAGCGGCGCGGGGCACTGCCCCGCGAGCGGAAAATCCGCCGGAGGCATGAGAATCCCGGCGCGCAGCGCCGGTCCTTTCTCTTTTTGCGGCCGCGGAGCGGCGCGCGGCACTGCCGCGCGAGGCGAAAATCCGCCGGAGGCATGAGAATCCCAGCGCGCAGCGCCGGTCCTTGTCGTCATCCGTGGTGAGGGCTTTGCCCTCCCCACACCCCACCCACCCCAAGGGACCCATGGGGCCGAACCGGCCCTGGACCGTCATCGGTGCGCCCCGCCTCCCATCACACGCTCCGGTAGTCTATGCTCGCCCCATGACGACCACCCAGGGCCACCCATGAGCGACGCGCTGACCGAGGCCCGATCCCTCAGCGCGGAATACGGGGAGGCCTTCGCCAACCACACCCCCATGGTGCTGCACGCGCAACGCCGCCTGGGCGGCACCGAAGCCGATGCGCGCCGCTTCCTCGATGCCTACCTGGCGCAGAACCACCTGGCGCCCCCGGCGCCCTCCGACGTCACCATCACCCAGCTGAACTGGACGCTCCGCCTCGGCGAACGACCCGCCCAGGCCGCCTACCGTGCCTTCTTCCGCGCCGAACTCGCGCGCCTCGGCACGGCGGAAGCCCTCGCCAGCCGCTACCTGCCGCGGCTGCTCCCGGGCCTCGCCGCCAGCGCGCTGCACGCGCTGATGCGCCTGGCCTATGCGCGGGATGCCGGGGATGCGGCGGAAGTGGCGGAAAGCCTCGGCTACTGGGCCGCCACCTATCTGCCGCTGGGGGAAGGCGTCGGCCAGAAGCCCGTCACGCCGGAACCGCTTGCCGTGCTGGCGCGCGTGGCGGCCGAGCCGACGCTGGCCGACCTCACCTTCGATGACGGGCTGCTCTGGCACGCGATGCGCAAGGTCGCGCGGATGCCCGCCTTCTCCCCGGTGCATGACTGGCTGGAGGTGCGGGACGACACGCTGGACCTGATCGCCCGCGATTCGCTGCTGGTGCTGGCGCACACCATGGAATTCTGCGCCATCCACGCCGTGACCGGCGCCCATTGGCTGCGCCTGGTGCTGCCGCTGCTGAAGGCCGAAGACCAGAAGCGCGCCATCCGCTTCTTCTGGCAGGCCATCGCCTCCGTCTATCCGAAGATGGGTTTTCCTCAGCCGCTGGCGGCGGATGCGGCGGCGGCGATGCGCGAGCAGCCCGCCCCCGGATGGGAGGAGATCGCCGCCGCCGCCTGCGCCAGCGATGACGAGCATGACGTCTCGCTCGCCTATTCCTGCCGCTGCGAGGAGGAGTTCCGCGGCGACCGCCTCTACCGCGTCGTGGCGGCGCGACGGCTGGGCCTCGTCACACCTTAATCGTCCAGGATCGCGACGGCGCGGCACCAGCCGCCCGACGCCGCCTTGATCTTCACCGGCAGGCAGGAAACGGTGAAGCCGCGGTCGGGCAGCTGGTCGAGGTTCGTCAGCTTCTCGATCTGGCAGTAGCCGGCCTCCCGCCCCGCCTTGTGGCCTTCCCAGATCAGGCTGGCATCGCCGGTCTCGGCGACCCGGGCCTTGGTGTGGATGAAGGGCGCGTCCCACGACCAGCCATCGGTGCCGACCACGCGCACGCCCTGGCCCGTCAGCCACAGCGTCGCCTCCCGCCCGAAGCCGCAGCCGCGGGCCACGTAGTCCGGGCGCCCGTAGCAGGCGCCGGCGGCGGTGTTCGCCAGCACGATGTCGCCGGGCCGCAGCACATGGCCGATCGCCGCCAGCGCCGCCTGCACCTCCGCCGCCGTCACCACATGGCCGTCCGGCATGTCGCGGAAATCCAGCTTCACGCCGGGGCCGATGCACCAGTCCAGCGGCACCTGGTCGATGGTCAGCGCCGGCGCGCCGCCATCCATGGTGCTGGCGTAGTGCCAGGGCGCGTCGAGATGCGTGCCGTTATGGGTGGTCAGCTGGATCATCTCGATCGCCCAGCCCTCCCCATCCGGCAACTGGTCGGGCGTGATGCCGGGGAAGAAGCCCAGCAGCTGCCCGACCGTCTCCTTGTGCGCGCGATACTCGATATGCGGCCCGAGGCCCGGCGGGTCCGCCGCCACGTCGTTCTCGAGGGCCAGGGAAAGATCGATGATCCGGCGCGGCATGGCGCGATTCTCTCCGGGACGGGGGCGGAGCCTACGCCTTCCGTGGCCCCGCGCCAGCCTTGGCTCAGAAGCCCCGCCAGCCCAGCCGCACCAGCACGGCGTGGGAGGTGCCGGCGCCCGACGCGTCCTCCCGCGCATAACGGCCATACTGGTAGCCGACGTCGAGGGAGAGGTTCGCCGCTAGGTCGCGCCCGACCGAGGCCTCGACGTAGTTCTCGGTCGGCAGCGTCTCCACGCTCCGCTTCCGCTCATCCCGCTGCCACGCCAGCGTGCCGCGCCATTCGCCGATGCGGTGGCGCAGGCCGAGCGTCGTGAAGCTGCGGCGTTCGCGGATCACCGTCTCCAGCGCCTGCTCGACCTCATCGCCCGTATCGGGGTCGAGGCCGAGCAGCGTCAGCGTGGTGCGCGGCCGCGCGGCGGCGTTGCGGAACTGCACGCCCTCCGCGAAGAACAGGGTGGATTGCTCGGCGCTCCAGTCCCGCTGGTAGCGCGCGGCGGCGGCATAGCCCCATTCCCGCGCCGTGCCGTCCGCGCCGGCGCCGCGCGTCACCACCGCCAGATGGTAGGCGAAGCCGGGCAGCAGGCCCAAGCGGTCGCCATCCAGCGCGATGGAGGCATTGTCGAAGCGCCCATTGTTGCCCGGCCCGCCCTGGGCGCGCGTGTTGCGCTCGAACCGCTCATAGCGCTCGTCGCAGCAGGACCGCCGCGTCGCGAGCGTGGAGGAGAGGAGGCTGCGGTCCAGCGTGAAGACCGCGGCGGAGATGTCGTGCTCCCCCCACCAGGGATCGACGAAGGCGGTGTGCGTCGCGGCGACGCCCAGGCTGTCGCGGATCAGGTAGGCCTCATGCGCCCGGATGGAGGTCAGGATGCCGGGGAAGTCGTGATGGCCGCGGCCGAAGGGCGCGACGAAGCGCCCGGCCTGCAGCGTCGTGTCCGCATCGGGCTTCCATTCCGCATAGAGCGCTTCCAGGAAGGCGGATTGCCGGCGGAACAGCGTGGTGCCGCCGCCCGGGGTGCCGCCGGTGCTGTCACCCTCGCCGATCGGCTCGAAGACCAGCACGCCTTGCAGCGAGAAATTCGGCGTCAGGTGCAGCCCCGCGGCGATCTCCCCGAAGCTGAAGATGCTGGTGCCGCCGCGCGCCCGGTCCGTCGCGCTGGTGGTGCCGACGCCGTAGAAGCCGAGATCGATTTCGGTCGAGAGATGCGGCGTGAAGCCCGCGGGCGGCGCGGTCTGCGCCAGGGCGGCAAGGGGCAGCGCGAGCGCCGCCGCGGCGAGCAGCGCCCTCATGCCGCGTTCCCCCGCATGGCGGGGACCAGCAGGCCGATATTGTGGCGGAACATCGCCTCGTAGCTCCCGGCCGGGCCGCCGGGCTCGCTCAGCGCATCGGCGTAGAGCCGGCCCTGCACCGTCACGCCGGCCTCCCGCGCCAGGCGTTCCAGCGTCGCGGGGTTGCCCATGTTCTCGAGGAACACGGCGGAGATGCCTTCCGCCCGGATCTGGCGGATCAGCCGCGCGACCTCGCCCGCGCTGGGCTCGGCCTCGGTGGAGACGCCCTGCGGCGCCAGGAAGGCGATGCCGTAGGCCGCGCCGAAATAGCCGAAGGCGTCATGGCTGGTGATGACCTTGCGCCGCGCTTCCGGCACGGCGGCGACCTGCGCGCGCACCCAGCCATCCAGCGCTTCCAGCCGCGCGGCGTAGCGCCCGGCCGCGTCCTGGATCGCGCCTGCCTGCGCCGGCAGCGCCGCGGCCAGCGCGGCGGCGATGCCGCGGATGTAATGGATGCCGTGCCGCAGGTCCTGCCAGGCATGCGGGTCCGCCACCTGGCGCGGCCCCACCGAATGGCTCTGCCGGCGATCCGCGCCGCCGCCATGCGCGTGGTTATGGGCGTGGCCCGCCATCATCCGGGGCGTGATGCCGTCCGTCGCGGTCGCGACCGGGCCGCGATAGCCGGCGGCGCGGACCATCCGGTCCATCCAGCCATCGAAGCCCAGGCCGTTGCGCACCACCAGCGCCGCGCCGCGCAGCGCTTCCGCATCGCTCGGCCGAGGCTGGAAGCTGTGCGCGTCGACGTTCGGGCCAGCGATGGTCCGCACGCGCACCTGCCCCGCCGCCACTTCCCGCACCAGGTCGCCGAGGATGGAGAAGGAGGCGACGACCAGCGGCGCTTCCTGCGCGCGGGCCAGGCCGGGCAGCAGCAGCGCCGGCAGGGCCCCGGGCAGAGCGAGGAGTGAACGCCGTTGCATGGGAGGCTCCGTGGTAACGTTATAATATAACGATACCGGGGCCGAAGCCGGGACGCAAGCGCGCCGGCCGCGCTGGCCTATTGCCCGCCGAACAGCCGCTTGAGCCTTGCCCAGAATCCCTCGCCGCGTGGCACCACGCGGTGGTGGCTCACATGCGGCCGGCGGGATGGCGGGGGCAGGGCGCTGGCCACGGTGTGGCGGCCGGCATCCTGCGCCTCGATCAGCCGCCGCTCCAGCGCCACCACCTGCGCCACCGCCTCCGCCGGGTCGGTCAGGCCGAGGCTTTCCGCCGTGCTCGCCGCATCGTCCCAGGCTTCCGCCCGGCGCAGCGCATCGATGATGCGGACCGTCTGCTCCGCATCCAGCGGCGGGCCGCCGCGCCACAGCGCCACCGCGTCCAGCCGCCAGGCCCGCGCCAGGTCCGGCCGCCCGAGGTCATCCGCCACCCAGGCCGCGTGCAGCGTCGCCTCGGCCGCCGCGTGCAGTGCGCCCGTCTCCTCCAGCACCAGCGCCCAGGCCAGGAAGCGCCGGGCGAGGGGAGGCGTCGTGCTGTCCTGCAGCAGGGCGCGGAAGGGGGCGGCGCGCACCGCCTCCGCCGCCGCCGGATGGGCGCGGGTGATGTCGGGTGCCGCGTAGCCGCAGGCCGGGCATTGCTGCAGCCAGCGCGCCATGGTGGAGCGCACCGGCTCCCCCGGACGCAGGTCGAGGTCGGGCGCCTGCTCCGGCGGCGCGGGGCGGAAGGGCGGGTGCCGGCTTTCCGTGCCGCACACCGCGCAGCGCAGCGCGCCGGCGGGGGCTGATCGGGAGCCGGCCGAGGGTGTCTCGGCCATCCTCCCAAACTAGGGACGAACCGCGCCTTGGCGAAGGGCGAAAAGCCACAAATCCGCCATCGCACGCGCAACGGACCCATGGACTCCGCCACCCCCGCGCCCTTAAAGGGCGTCCATGCCGCGCGGCGACCTGTTCCCCGACATTGCTCCCTATGAGACCGGCCTGCTGCCGCTCTCCGCGGGCCATGTCATGTATTGGGAACAGGTCGGCAATCCCCGCGGCCAGCCGGTGCTGTTCCTGCATGGGGGCCCCGGCGCCGGGGCCGGCGCCATCCATCGCCGCTTCTTCGACCCGTCCCATTTCCGCGTCGTGATCTTCGACCAGCGCGGCGCCGGCCGGTCCCGCCCGCTCGGCGACCTGCGGGAGAACACGACCCCGCACCTGGTCGCGGATATCGAGGCGCTGCGCCGCTTCCTCGGCATCGAGCGCTGGCTGCTCTTCGGCGGCAGCTGGGGCAGCACCCTCGCCTTGGCCTATGCCCAGGCACATCCGGACCGCGTCACGGGCTGCGTGCTGCGCGGCGTCTTCCTCGGCCGGGCGTCGGAGGTGGAGTGGTTCCTCTACGGCCTCCGCCGCGTCTTCCCCGATGCCTGGAACGCCTTCGCCGAACACGTGCCGCCGGCCGAGCGCGGCGACCTGCTGAATGCCTACCTGAAGCGCCTCTGCGATCCGGAGCCGCTGGTCCACCAGCCCGCCGCCCGGGCCTGGAGCCTCTATGAGGGCTCCTGCTCCACCCTGCTGCCGAGCCCGGAGACGGTGGCGAGCTTCGCGCAGGACCGCAGCGCGCTCGGCCTCGCGCGGATCGAGGCGCATTACTTCAAGCATGACCTCTTCCTGCCGCCGGGCGGGCTGCTGGCCGGCATGGACCGCATCGCCCACATCCCGGCGGAGATCGTGCAGGGCCGCTACGACATGGTCTGCCCCTGCGACACGGCCTTCGACCTCGCCGCCGCCTGGCCGCGGGCGCGGCTGACCATCATCCCCGATGCCGGGCATTCGGCGCTGGAGCCGGGCGTGCGCACGGCGCTGGTCAGCGCGGTGGAGCGCTTCCGCCGCCGGGGCTGAGCCCGCCTCAGCAGGCCGCCGCCATCGCCTCCGCCGCCGCCGCGTTGCGCCGCGGCATGAAGCGCATCGTTGCCCGCACGCCGCCGGGATCGAAGGCCAGCGTCACGGAGGATCCGGGCCCGAGGTCCTTGGCCAGCGCCCGCTCCAGCAGCCTGGTGCCGAAGCCGCGCCGCGCCGGCGGGCCCGGCACCGGCGGGCCGCCGCTTTCCTGCCAGGTGATCATGCCCACCTCGCCATTCTCCTCCGCCCAGCAGGTCACGCTGACGTGCCCTTCGGGCTGCGACAGCGCGCCATGCTTCACGGCATTGGTGGCGAGTTCATGCAGCGCCAGCACGATCGCCTGCGCCTGGCCGGGGGAAGCCGGGGGCGGCATCGGCGAACAGGCGCAGTGGAAGGAGACACGGGGATGCGGCGGTTCCAGCCATGGCGCCAGCCCCGCCCGCACCACGGCATGCAGCGCCGCCGGTTCCCAGGACATCGCCGTCAGCAGGTCATGCGCACGGGACAGGGTCTGCAGCCGGGCGCCGAATTCGCTGGCGAAGCGCGCGGGGTCGGACCCCGCTTCCCCCCGCGCGGTCTGCAGCGCCAGCGCCTGCACCGTGGCCAGCGCGTTCTTGGCCCGGTGGTTCAATTCCGCCACCACCAGCCGCAGCCGCCTTTCGCTGTCCTTCAGCCCGGCCGTGGCATCGACGCGCCGCCGTGCCTGGTCCCGCAGCGCCGCCGCCACCTCATCCGTCTCCGCCAGCCCTGTCGCTGGCGCCGTCCGCCCCTGGTCGCCATCCGGCGCGGCGGCCAGGCGCCGCAGCGCCGCGATCGGCCGCGTCACGCTGAGGGAGACGCTGTGCGCCAGCGACAGGCCGAGCAGCAGGAGCGCGGCGCCGATGGCGATGGAGGTCAGCGCGGACCGCCAGGCCGGCCGCGTCAGCTCCGCCATCGGCACGGCGACGACGATGCCCCAGCCCGACTCGGCCAGCCTGGCATGTGCCGCCAGCAGGGCCGCGCCGTCCGGTGTCGCGGTGGTGACGATCCCGTCCCCGCCCATCACCCAGGCCGGCAGGAAATCCTGCGGCATGGGCGCGCCGCGCAGCGATTCCGATTCCGGCGCCCGGGCGATCCGCCGCCCGGTCCGGTCCAGCAGGTTGATGATCCAGCCATTGCCCAGATGCTGCCGCCGCAGCACCTCGTCGAAGGTGGCCAGCGCCGGGTTCATCGCCAGCACCGCCCGCACCCGTTCCGTGGCATCGCGCACCGGCACGTCGATCGCCACCACCAGCCGCCCCGGCACGAAACTCTCATAGAGGCCGGAGACCGAAGGCCGGCCCGAGGCGAAGACGCGCCGCTGGTTGTCCAGCATGCTGCGCGCCGGCAGGGGCGCATCGGCCGGCAGCGCGGTGTTCAGCACCTGCTGGCCATCCTCCGCCACCAGCAGGATGGCGGCATCGGGCGCATGCTGCGCCACCACCGCTTCCGCCATCACGCGCAGGTCGCCGAGGTCCCCGCGCCGCGCGGCGCGCGACAGGGCCAGCACCTCCAGCGACGCGATCCGCGTCCGCAACTCCCCTTCCACCGCCAGCGCCAAGCCCCGCGCCAGGTCCAGCGCCTGGCGGCCTGCGCGGTCGCGTTCCCGCTGGAAGTCGGCATGGATGCTGGCGAGGTTGAGGCCGATGAGGGGCAGGGTCCCCGCCAGGACCAGCACCGCCATGCGGCTGCGGAGGGAAAGGCGGGACGCATGGGTCAGCGGCCACGAATCGTAGCGGGGACGGGGCGGCGGCGCCGCCTGGCCTGGGGTTGTTTGAGCACTTCCCGGTCGCGTGCCGTCACTCATGGAATGCAATATACGGACAACTTTGGCCGTCGGAAGGGGATGATCCCCTTTCACGTGGTTCGTTACGCAGGATGACACGCAAGGATTGCAGGCCGGCGGGTCAGCCGCAGCTGGTCAGGCCAGGTTGGCGGCGTCGCAATCCCCGGGGGTGGCGTAGAACTGGCGGCGCGCGATCCCGTGTTCGCGGCGGATCGCATTCTCCGAGATGCGGCTTCCCTCGAACAGGCCGCACCCGATCGTTCGCGCTTCTTCCAGCATCGTCTGCTTCGTCTTGTCGGCATGCATCACGCGGTCGCCGCTCAGGATATGCAGCGCATGCACCAGCTCATGCGCCAGCGCGATGAATTGAGGCATGGGCACGCCCACGTTCATGATGGCGCTGAGGTTGTAGTCGATGAAGGGATTCCAGCAGACCAAGGCGGAGAAGTCGCCGCCCGACATCGCCATCGGCGCTCCCTCCACCAGCCGGTTGCGCCGGAATATCCGCGCCACCTGCGCGTCCAGCGCGTCACCCGTCCAACTCATGTCGAGGCTGGGCGCCGCATAGGTGTTGTCGAACGCCACCTGCGCATAGTGCGGCGAACCCTTCGGTGCCAGCAGCGTGTCCTCCCCCAGCATGACGTGGCAGGTCATCGGGCCGGTCGCGCCGATGCCTCTGCAGCGCTTGCTGATCAGACTGAGCAGGTCCCGCCCGACCGGCTTCGAGGCGATGCGCTGCAGCGCCGTGCGCGAGGCCCAGATGAAGTCCGCCCGCATGCTGATCTTGGCGGAGAGGGGTGCGAGGGTATCGGCGTTCACCGCGCGCGGGTCGATCAGCAGGCCGGGAAAGGCGGAGTCCCAGGGGATCATGACGGCATCCTCTCGGTGGCGCCGCCGATGCTACCAAGCGAACAGTAACCCTGGATTGTATTTTTCTGTTCGCCACAACCTTTCGGCGTAAGCCCTAGACGTGCGCCCGCACCGAAGCCAGCCCGTCCAGCGCCGGCACCCCCGCCGGCAGCCAGTCGGGCCGCCCCTCCGGCAGCAGCGCCACCACCCGCATCCCCGCCGCCAGCGCGGCGGTCACGCCGGCCTCGCTGTCCTCCACCACCAGGCAATCGGCAGGATCGATCCCCATCGCCCCCGCGGCATGCAGGAACAGCCCGGGATCGGGCTTCCAGGAGCCCACGTCATAGGCGCTGAAGATGCGATCGCCCACGAAGTCGCGCAGTCCCGTCAGCGTCAGGCTCAGCTCCGTCTTGGCGCGCGGCGCGTTGGAGGCGACGCAGAAGGGCAGGTGCAGCCCTTCCAGCAGCGCGGCCGCGCCCTCGATTACGCGCAGCCTTTCCCGGAAGGCCTGCGCCGTGCGCTCCCGCAGCATCGGCTCGAAATCCGCGGGCAGGGCGCGGCCCAGCATCTCCTCCGCCATGGCGACGCAGAGCGCGAAGCGCCGGCCGCGGAAGGCCGCCAGCGCGGCCTCCGGCGTGATGGACAGCCCCTCCGCCATCAGCGCCTCCGCGAAGACCAGGGCGGCGAGGGGTTCGCTGTCGACCAGCGTGCCGTCGCAGTCGAAGATCACGCCACGCGTTGCCCTCACGCCTCATCCTCCGCCAGTCGCAGCACGTCGATCTTCACCAGCCAGGCCAGCGCCCGCGCCAGCCGCGCGGCGCGCGGCGGGGGCAGGGTGGCCGCCAGCGCCGCCACCGGCGCCGGCCCCGCTTCCAGCACCGCCAGCGCGGTGCGGAAACTCTCCTCGGAGGGCAGCAGGTCGCGCCGCGGCGCCACGCCCGGGATGGCGGCGAGCGCCGTGAGCCGCGCCACCGCCGCCGCCGCATCCGCGATCCCCGGCGCCAGCCGCAGCCGCGTGGCGGGGCCGAGGCTGCGCGTCGGGTAGTCCGCGAAGAGCAGCGCCGGGTCCGCCCGCCGTGGCGATTCGCCGCCCCGCACCGGGGACGCCTTGCCCCGGATTGCGGCCAGCTCCGCCCACAGCGCGCGGTACTGGCCGATGACGACGGACCAGTCGAACAGCGCCGCCGCGCGACGCCGCCCGGCCTCCCCCATCCGCGCGCGCAGCCCGGCATCGGCGACCAGGGCGCGGAAGGCGTCCTCCGTCGCGCCGACATCGACGGCGGTGAACTGCGCGGCGCCGGCGATGTAGCTGTCGTAGCTGTCGAGCGTGGATTCGTGGCGCGCCGCCAGATCGCCCATCGGGCTGCCCATCAGCGTGGGCACGCGGAAGCCGGTGACGCCGTGCTCCACCGTGTCGCGCAGCCCGTCCCAATCCGTCGCCACCACCGGCAGCCCCGCCGCCATCGCCTCCACCGGCGCCAGGCCGAAGGTCTCCTGGATGTTGTCGGAGAGCAGGGTGAAGGCATCGGCCGCGGACCAGATGGCCTGGCGCACCTCCGGCGTCCGGCCATCCACGTGATGGATCGCGAGCACGGGGCACAGCGCCTGCGCCATCGCCTGGAAGGCACCGCGCTGCACGTCGTCGGCGAACCAGCCGGACAGCACCAGGTGCACCCGGGCACCCGGCGGCGCCGCGGCGGCCGCGCGGCCCAGCGCCAGGAACATCGGCAGCGGATGCGCCTTGGCGTGGAAGGACAGCCGCCCGTGATGCAGCACCACGACATCGAGCGGCCCGACGCCGAGCCGCTGCCGCCAGGCCGCGCGCGCGGCCTCGTCCCGCGCCAGCGCCGGCACATCGACGCCGAGCGGGATGACGGGAAGGGCAGGGGGCGCGAATCGCGTGGCGCCCAGCCGCTGGCGCAGCCAGGCGGCCTCCGCCTCCAGCAGCCGGTCCACGGAAGCCCTCACGGCGGCGGAGGTGCAGACCAGCGCATCCCAGGGCTGCAGCGGCCCCGTCAGGAGGTCCGCGATGCTGTCCATCGCGCCGTGGGAGGCGGTGGTATGGGTGATGCCGACGAGGGAGAAACCCGTGGCGCCGCTGCGCTGCCGCCGCCAGGCCAGCGGCGCCAGCTCCGGCCCCGGCACCATCAGGCACCCGGTCTCCGACACCCGGTGCAGCTCCGCCTCCGGCACCGCCTCCACCGGCATGGTGGCGCCGAGGTCGCGCGCCTGCGCCTGGAAGGCCGCCGCATCGGCCGGGCGGGCGACGAGGGCCACCAGCCGGTCGAAGCCGGAATGCCGCACCATGCCGCGCAGGAACCCCTCCCCGGCCGCATGCCGCCCCATCAGCCGGGGGCGGGAGGTGTCGTAGCCATCCCTGGCATAGAGGATCGTGGCGGTGGGCGGGGGCATGGGCCGGCAGGCTGCGGGGCGGGCGCCACCCCGTCAACCGGCGTCGCGGCATGCCGCCCCGTTGCCGGAAGCCCGGTTGCCCCAAGGCGGGGCGCGCGTTAGTCCCGGGGCCATGGATGCGACAATCACCGCCGGCACCGGGGAAGGCCCGCTGCCCGCCTACCGCGCCCGGATCGCCGCCGGTGCCCTGGCCGCGGACCCCGCCCAGGCCCGCGCGGCGGAAGTGCTGCAGGACCTGTGGCGCCGCACCCGCGGCTACGACCCGCATCCCGAGGAGCCGGAGCAGGGCGGCTTCTTCTCCCGCTTCATGCGCCGCAAGCCCGTGGCGGCGGAGGAAGCGCCGGCCGGCACGCCGATGGGCCTCTACCTCGTGGGTGAGGTCGGGCGCGGCAAGTCCATGCTGATGGACCTGTTCTTCGATTGCGCGCAGGTCCCCCGCAAGCGCCGCATCCACTTCCACCAGTTCATGCAGGACGCGCACCAGCGCATCCATGCCTGGAAGAAGCAGCATGGCGACACGGCGGACCCCATCCCGCCGCTGGCCGACAGCATCACGGCGGAAGCCGCGCTGCTCTGCTTCGATGAGTTCCAGGTGCATGACATCGCGGATGCGATGATCCTCGGCCGGCTGTTCCAGGCGCTGTTCGCCCGCGGCACGGTGGTGGTGGCGACGTCGAACACCGCGCCGCAGGATCTGTTCAAGGGCAGGCCCGGGCGCGACGCCTTCCTGCCCTTCATCGCCCTGATCTCCCGCAGGCTGGAGGTGCTGACGCTGGAAGCGGTGCGCGACTATCGCCGCGACCGAATCCGCGCCATGCCGACCTGGCACGTGCCCGTGGACCACCGCGCCGAACAGGCGCTGGACACGGCCTTCGCGGAACTGACCGGGGAGAAGCATGGCGCGCCCGAACGGCTGACGCTGCTCGGCCGCAGCCTGGAAGTGCCGCAGGCCGCGCGCGGCGTGGCGCGCTTCGACTTCGAGTCGCTCTGCGGCCGGCCGCTCGGCCCGGCCGACTACCTCGCGGTCGCGACGCATTACCACACCGTGCTGCTGGACGGCATTCCGCGCCTGGGGCCGGAGAATTTCGACCGCGCGCGGCGCTTCATCACGCTGGTGGACGCGCTCTACGAGCATCGCGTGAAGCTCGTCGCCAGCGCGGAAGCGGTGCCGGACAGGCTCTACGAACAGGGCGACAATGCCGCGATGTTCGCGCGCACCGCGTCCCGGCTGAACGAGATGCAGAGCCAGGACTGGCTGGGGCTTGCCCACCTGCAGTAGCCGAAGTCCGGTGAAACATACGGACATAATGCGTTGACAGGCCACGGCGGCGTCCGTCTATTGGGCGCGGGAAGTGGCTTCGGGTCCAAGGGGGACCCGCGTTGGGTTGACGGGGCATGGAAGCCGCGCGGCCTGATGACGCAATCGGGGGATATTCTACGCATGCGGCTTGTCCTGCTCGCCCTGTTCTCGCTCGTCCTCGTGGCCCCGCAGGCGGCCGATGCCGCCAGGCGCGAAGAACCGAGGAGCGCGAGCGCCAGGCCGCAGGCCGGTGCCAAGGCGCCCGCCACCCGCCCCGCCGCCACCACCCAGCGCAGCAGCGCCGTGACCACCCCGCGCAGCAGCGCCGCGACCACCAGCCGCCCGGCGGCGAATGCCCGCCCGCAGCAGACCGCCCGCGCCGGCGACGTCCGCACCCAGCGCACCGGCATCGTGGTGCGCGGCGCCTCCGCCGCCACCGTCTCCCGCGAAGCCTCCGCCAGCTGCACGCGGCGCAACGGCCGCACGGTCTGCGGCCCGTCCCGCAGCGGCGTCGCCGGCTGGCAGGCCGGGCTGCCGGCGGTCGACTACGCGCAGACCGACTGCCCCGCCGGCACCTTCGCGACCCTGGCCCGCGGGCATGAGAACGTCGTGCGCTGCATGCCCATCTGAGGGCACCCGATCCGCCCTGCCGAAGCGGCCCGCCCCCAAGGCGGGCCGTTTTGCGTTCCGGAAGGCCCGTTTCGGGCCGCGCGGGGCCGGTTTGCGGGCCAGGGCCCGCCTTGCCCGCGCTGCACTGCGGGAGTAGGTAACGCGGCGGGCGCGTCAAGCGGCCGGCGAGCCTGCTTTTTCGCGGGCCTGCCGCGGTTGGCCCCGCGCCCCGGGGAATCCGCGCAACCGGCCCCTGGAAACACACAAAGGCCCCCATCGGGGCAAGGTCGAGGACCGCTTCATGGCCCGCAAGAAGATTGCGCTCATCGGCGCCGGCAACATCGGTGGCACGCTCGCCCACCTGATCGGCCTGAAGGAACTCGGCGACGTCGTGATGTTCGACGTCTTCCCGGGCGTCGCCGCCGGCAAGGCGCTGGACATCATGCAGTCCGGCCCCGTCGATGGCTTCGACAGCGAGATGTCGGGCACCGGCGACTACAGCGCCATCGCGGGCGCCGATGTCATCATCGTCACCGCCGGCTTCCCCCGCATGCCGGGCATGACCCGCGACGACCTGCTGACCAAGAACGCCGGCGTGATCGCCCAGGTGGCCGAGGGCATCAAGACGCATTGCCCGGATGCCTTCGTGATCGTCATCACCAACCCGCTCGACGTGATGGTGTGGGTGATGCAGCAGAAATCCGGCCTGCCGGCGAACAAGGTGGTGGGCATGGCCGGCGTGCTGGACA
>JAIXWG010000038.1 GCA_027482245.1 Acetobacteraceae bacterium
CCGACGCCGACCCCGGTAACCGACCTGACGCTGGTGGGCACGGTGGGCGATGACAGCCTGGCGGGCGGCGCGGGGGCGGACACGATCAGCGGCGGCGCCGGCGCGGACGACCTGCAGGGTGGCGCGGGCAATGACCGGATGGAGGGCGGCACGGGCGATGACGGGCTGACGCTCGGCAGCGGCGCCGATGTGGTGGTCTTCACCAAGGGCGATGGCCATGACTGGGTGGTGGACTTCACGCCCGGCACGGACAAGCTGGAACTGCACGGCTTCACCGCCGCGCAGGTCACCACCCAGGCCGCCAGCTACTGGGGCATGGCCGGGCTCGATGTGCTGCTGCCGAACGGGGAGAAGCTGTTCCTGCAGGGCGTCACGGCGCTCGGCGCCAGCGACCTGGTGCTGAAGGATGTGCCGGTGGCGACGCCCTCGGGCCTGGTGCTGGTGGGCACGGCGGGCAACGACACGCTGAAGGGGGGTTCGCTGGCGGACAACCTCTCCGGCGGCGCGGGCAACGACAATCTGCAGGGCAGCGGCGGCCACGACACGCTTTCCGGCGGCGCGGGGGACGACGTTCTCTATGGCGGCGCGGGCAATGACGTGCTGCTGGGCGGCGACGGCGCCGACCAGCTGCGCGGCCAGGCGGGCGACGACGTCATCACCACCGGCGCGGGGGCGGACCGCGTCTATGTCGGCCTCGGCGAGGGCCATGACCGCGTGACCGACTTCACGGTCGGCGTGGACAAGGTGCTGCTGACCAGCCTCACGACGGCGGATGTCACGGCGAAGCTGGCGGTGGTGTCGGGCGTCTCCGGGCTGATGCTGTCGCTGACGGATGGGACGTCGCTGTTCCTGGAAGGGGTGGGCGCGGCGACGCCGAAGCAGCTCGGCCTGACGGGCAGCTTCGCGGCGGGGAGTGTGGTGCCGGTGGCGCTGCCGGCGACGACGGCGACGGTGACGGGGACGGCGGGGGATGACTGGCTGAAGGGCGGCACTGCGGCGGACTACCTGCAGGGTGGCGCGGGGTCGGACGACCTGCAGGGCCTCGGCGGCAATGACGTGCTGCGCGGCGGACTTGGCGATGACGGGCTGACGGGCGGGGCGGGGTCGGACATCTTCGTCTTCGCGAAGGGCGACGGGCATGACTGGGTGGTGGATTTCACCCGCGGCACGGACAAGCTGTGGCTGGAAGGCTATGGGGCGTCTGACGTGACGCAGGCCGTCGAGACGCGCTGGGGCATGGCGGGGCTGGCCGTGCATCTCGGCACGGGTGGCGAGGAGATGTTCCTCCAGGGCGTCACCACCACCCTGACCGCCACGGATATGGTGTTCGCGTAAGCCGTCAGCGGCCGGGCGGAAGCGCCTGAAAAACCGGGCCGGGGCCCTTCCGGGGGCCTCGGCCCGGGCGAAGACGCGGCGGGCCGATGCCACTGCCGGGGTTGCCAAGGGCGCCGATCCGAGTCTTTGGTGGGGGCATGACGACATCGATCCTCGGGTTCCGGCTCCTGCCGGCGGCCCTGGCCCTCGCATGTCTCGTCCCCCTCAACGCCCAGGCCTTCGAGCCTCAGCGCGGGGACGCGGCGGTTTATTCAACGCGCTTCCATGGCCGGCCGATGGCCAATGGCGCCCGATTCGATACCCAGGCCCCCACGGCCGCGCATCTGCACCTGCCTCTCGGCACCCGCGCCCAGGTCACCAACCTGCGCACGGGGGCGACGACGACCGTGACCATCACCGACCGGGGGCCGCATACCCGCGGCCGGATCATCGACCTGTCGCCCCGCGCGGCGCGGGAGATCGGCTTCCAGACCGGCGTGGTGCCGGTGGAGATCCGGCCCCTGGCCGGCGCAGCGGGCAATACGCGGGTCGCGCAGCGCTGACAGGGGTGGCGGGACCTCCCCGCCCCGCGGCGCCCATGCTAGGCCCCTGGTCACCATGCAGGCCGCCCCCACCGCCCCCGATCTCCGCGCCGCGCGTCGCGTCGTGGTCAAGATCGGCTCCGCCCTTGTCGTCGATGATCGCACGGCCGCGCCGCGCGCCGCCTGGCTCGCGGGTGTCGCGCAGGATGTGGCGGCGATGCGGGCAAGGGGCGTGGAGGTCATCCTCGTCTCCTCCGGCGCCATCGCGCTGGCGCGGCGCGCGCTGGGCCTGACGCGGAAGAAGCTGCGGCTGGAGGAGAAGCAGGCCGCGGCCGCGGTCGGGCAGATTCGCCTGGCCGGCGCCTGGGCGGAGGCGCTGTCCGCCGTCGGGCTGAATGCCGCCCAGCTCCTTCTCACGCTGGAGGACAGCGAGGACCGGCGCCGCTACCTGAACGCCCGCGCGACGCTCGGCACGCTGCTGGCGCTGGGCTGCATCCCCGTGATCAACGAGAACGACACGGTGGCGACGGCGGAGATCCGCTTCGGCGACAATGACCGGCTGGCCGCCCGCGTGGCGGAGATGGTGGAGGCCGATGCGCTGGTGCTGCTGTCGGACATCGACGGCCTCTACACCGCCGACCCGCGCACCAACCCCGATGCCGCCCACCTGCCCGTGGTGCCCCACATCACGGAGGAGATCATGGCGATGGGGGGGGAGCCGCCGCCCGGCTACTCCTCCGGCGGCATGCGCACCAAGCTGATCGCGGCAAAGATCGCGACCGGCGCGGGCTGCGCCATGGCGATCGCGCTGGGCAAGCAGGACCGGCCGCTGTCCGCCATGGAGCAGGGGGCGCGCTGCACCTGGTTCCTGGCGGAAGGGGAGGGGCGTTCCGCCCGCAAGCGCTGGATCGCGGGCAGCCTGGCGCCGCTCGGCGTGCTGGTGGTGGATGCGGGGGCCGCGCGGGCGCTGGCGCGGGGGTCGTCCCTGCTGCCGGCCGGCGTGCGGGCGGTGGAGGGGAGCTTCGGCCGCGGCGATCCCGTCTCCGTCCGCGACGAGGCGGGGCATGAGCTGGCCCGCGGCCTGTCAGCCTATGACGTCGATGCCGCGAAGCTGATCGCCGGCCACCGCAGCGAGGATCTCGAGAAAATCCTCGGCTGGCGTGGCCGCGACGAGATCATCCACCGGGACGATCTGGTGGTGCTGGCGTAGCGCGCAGCTGCTCCGCCAGGCGGAGCAGCGCATCCCGCAGCGCGCCCGCATCCTCCCCGATCCGGCAGGCGAGCGCCGGGAAGATGGCAGCGGCCTCGGCCTCCATCGCGCGGCCGGCCGGGGTCAGGGCGATCCGCACCTGGCGTTCATCCGCCGCATCGCGCGCGCGCCGGACCAGGCCGGCGGCCTCCATGCGCTTCAGCAGCGGCGTCAGCGTGCCGGAATCGAGGCCGAGGCGGGCGCCGATTTCCTTCACCGCCAGGCCATCGGCCTCCCACAGCAGCAGCATCACCAGGTACTGCGGATAGGTGAGGCCGAGCGGCTCCAGCAGGGGGCGATAGGCCGCGGTGAAGGCGTGGTTCGCCTGGTAGACGGCGAAGCAGAGGTTCTCCTCCAGCCGCCGGCAACGCGTGGGGTCGGTCATCACGACTTCTCTAGCATCCGGGGTGGGCTGCGTCCAATTCTACTGTGCCCAATCAAATTGGGCGCTACTGTTCTGGTGTCAGCAGAGGAGAGGCGCCATGCCCGTCGACGTGAAGTACCGCACTGAAGCCACCGCCACCGGTGGCCGCGATGGCCGTTCGCGCACCGCCGATGGCGCGCTGGACGTGACGCTGGCGACGCCGAAGGAACTCGGCGGCGCGGGCGGGCCGGGGAACAACCCGGAACAACTCTTCGCCGCGGGCTATGCCGCCTGCTTCCTGGGCGCGATGAAGTTCGTGGCCGCGCAGGACCGCCGGAAGGTGCCGGATGATGCGACGGTGACGGCGCAGGTCGGCATCGGGCCCCGCAGCGAAGGCGGCTTCGGCATCACCGCCGCCCTGACCGTCAGGCTGCCGGGGTGGGAGCGCGCGGAGGCGGAGGCGCTGGTCGCGAAGGCGCACCAGGTGTGCCCCTATTCCAACGCCACGCGCGGCAACGTGGATGTCGGCCTGACGGTCGGCTGACTTCATCCCGTTGGTTGCCTCCCCTACAAGGGAGGCAACCAAGGGAGTGAACGACCATGCCGCGCGTGACGCGCCGTGCCCTGCTTGCTGCCACCAGCCTGCCGCTCGTGGCGCCCGCCCTGGCGCAGGAGGGGTTTCCGAACCGCCCCATCCGCATCGTCGTCGGCTTCACGCCGGGCGGCGCGACGGACATCGCGGTGCGCGCCTTCGGGCCCCGCATGGGGGAGATCCTCGGCCAGCCCATCGTGGTGGAGAACCGGCCGGGCGCGGGCGGCAACATCGCCATGGAGGCGGTGGCGCGCGCGCCTGCGGATGGGCACACGCTGCTGCTCGGCACCATCGGCACGCTGGTGATCAACCCGATGGTCATGCGCATGCCGGTGGATCCGCTGCGCGACCTGATGCCGGTCTCGATCGCCGTCGACCTGTTCAACATCCTCGTCGTGCCGACGGACCGGCCCTGGCGCGGTGTCGCGGACCTCGTCGCCGCGGCGAAGGCGGCGCCCGGCACGCTGTCCTGGGGCCATAGCGGCATCGGGGGTTCGCCGCATCTCTCGGGGCTGATGCTGGATCGCCTGGCGGGGATCGAGACGATCGGCGTGTCCTATCGCGGCGGCGCGCAGGTGGCGACCGACCTGCTGTCGGGCCGCATCGACTATTCCTTCGCGACGGCGCCATCCGTGATGCAGCAGGTGGAGACGGGACGGTTGCGCGCGCTCGCCGTGCCGACGGCGCAGCGGTCCCGCCTGCTGCCGCAGGTGCCGACGGTGGCGGAAGGCGGCGTGCCGGGCTTCGATGTCGCGTCCTGGTACGCCATCACCGCGCCGCGCGGCACGCCGGAGCCGATCGTCAACCGGCTGTCGGAGGCGATGCGCCAGGCGCTGGCTGACGCGGAGGTGACCGCGACGCTGAACCGCAACGGGCTGGAGCCGATGCCGACGACGCCCGCGCAATTCGCCGCGGCGTGGGAGGCGGAGCGCGTGAAGTGGGAGCCGATCATCCGGTCCGGCAACATCCGGATCGAATAGGCAGATCGCCTTGCGTGGCATGGCGCATGGCGCGACCATCGTGCGCCTGGACGGGAGAATGCCGATGCGCCCACTTCACCTCGCCGCCGCGTTGTCGCTGCTGGCAGCGCCCGCCTTGGCGCAGACCACGCTGCGCATCGGCATCGGCGCCGACCCGAATGTGCTGGACCCCGCGCAGAGCGGCAGCTTCGTGGAGCGCGTGGTCTTCTCCGCGCTCTGCGACAAGCTCGTCGATGTCGCGCCCGATCTCTCCTTCCGCGCGGAACTCGCCACCGCCTGGGAATGGTCCGCCGATGGCATGGCGCTGACGCTGACGCTGCGCGACGGCGCGCGCTTCCATGATGGCAGCGTCATCGATGCCGCGGCGGTGAAGGCCAACCTCGACCGCTACCGCACCGCGCGCGAAAGCCGGCGCCGCACGGAACTGCGCCAGGTGAGCGAGGTGGTCGTGGTCGATCCGCGCACCGTGCGGCTCGTGCTCAGCGAACCCTTCGCGCCGCTGCTCTCCGTGCTGTCGGATCGTGCGGGGATGATGCTGGCGCCCTCCGTCCTCCCCCTGGCGGAGCGCATCGGCGAAAACCCCGTCTGCTCCGGCCCCTATCGCCTGACGCGCCGCGTGGCGCAGGACCGGATCGAGATGGAAAAGCATGCGGGGCACTGGAATGCCGCGAACATGCATGCCGATCGCCTGGTGTTCCTGCCGGTCCCCGACAACAACGTCCGGCTGCTGAACCTGCGCGGCGGGCAGCTCGACCTGATCGAGCGCGTGGCGCCGTCCGACCTGCCGGCGGCGGAGCGCGACCGGCGCATCCGCGTGGTCGCGGGGCCGTCGATCGCCTACCAGACCATCAGCTTCAACATCGCCGGCGGGCCGCTGGCGCAGCGGCCGATGGGCAGTGATCCGCGCGTGCGGGAGGCCTTCGAGCTCAGCATCGACCGCGCCATCATCAACCAGGTCGCGATGGAAGGGCGCTTCACGCCGAACAACCAGCCGGAAGCGCCCGGCACGCCCTACCACTTCGCGGATATGGCACCGCCCGCGCGCGATCCCGCCCGCGCCCGCGCCCTGCTGCGCGCGGCGGGGCATGACCGCGTGGCCTTCACGCTGAAGGTCGCGAACCAGCCGATGGAGACGCAGATCGCGACCATCATCCAGTCCATGGCGGCGGAAGGCGGCTTCGACGTGCGGATCGAAACCCTCGAGGCCAGCACGATGGTCGCGAGCACGGTGCGCGGCGACTACGAGGCCGCGATGGCGATCTGGTCCGGCCGCCCCGATCCCGACGGGAACATCAGCTTCTGGCTGGCCTCCGACGGTTTCCTCAACTGGGGGAAATACGCCAACCCGCGGCTCGACACGCTGTTCGCGCAGGCCCGCGCGGTCACAGCGACCCCACAACGCCAGGCGCTGTACCGCGAGGCCGCGACGATCTGGATGGCGGAACGGCCGCACATGATGCTGTTCCACTACCGCTGGTTCTGGGCGATGCGCGCGGGCGTCGAAGGGTTCGAACCCAGCCCGGACGGGATCATCCGGCTGGCGGGGCTGCGGCTGCCGCGGTAGCGTTCTGGGGAAGAGGACGCTGTCCTCTTCCCCAGACCCCATCACCTGCCAAGGGCCAGCGGGCCCTTGGAACCCATGAGATACAACGACGAAGGGGGAGGGGGCTTCGGCCCCCTCCCCCTTCGTCGTTATGCCCGCGGTCCAGGGTCCCGTTGGACCCTGGCGGGGGAGAGGTCTGGAGAGGGGCGAGCAGCCCCTCTCCAGTGACCGCCCGCGTTAGCCACGCGCGCCGAAGGCCTGCAGCCGCGTCGTGTAGGCGTTGCCCGTCGCCGGCACCCACGCCGCGTCCGAGTTCTCGCCCGTGCTGGTCTGCACCGGCACCTGGCCGGCGCGCGGGGCCTGCGCGAAGTTCTGGTCGAAGTAGGTCACGCGGCCCGAGCCGCGGCTGTCGTACTGCACGGCCACGCGGCCGCCGCCGACGACGTTGCTGCTGCCCGCGGGGCCGTATTCGACCGAGGAGTTCTCGCCGGTGCCGACGCTGCGGGGGTAGGACACGTCCTGCGCCAGCACGGGGGAGGCGGCGACGAGGCCGGCGGCGAAGGCGGCGGCGGCGATGCGGTTGACGATGCTCATGATACTCTTCCTTATTCTCTAGCGACGAAGCGGGGCGGATCGATGGGTCCGTCATCCAGGGCTTCGTTGTTGAGCCCAAGATGGTTCCGGCGCGTCGTTCACGCCAATCGCGCCTGCGCATCGCCACCATTCGCATCCCTGATGGCACGCTTCCGTGCGCTTCCCTTGCAGGGGGCGGAGGCGCTATCCATGCGCGCGGAGGACCACCCCGCATGAACGCGATCGCCGACGACGTTGCCCAGCTGCTCGATACCGCCGCCCGCGCTGCGCGCGAGGCTTCGGCCGTGCTGGCGACCGCGCCGCGACCGCAGCGGGATGCGGCGCTGATGGCGGCGGCGGCGGCGCTGCGGGCGCGGGCCGATGTGGTGATCGCCGCCAATGCCGCCGATGTCGAGGGTGCGCCGGGGCTTTCCGCCGCGTTCCGCGACCGGCTGCTGTTGAACCCGGCGCGCGTCGAGGCGATGGCCCGCGCGGTGGAGGAGGTGGCGACGCTGCCCGATCCCGTCGGCCGCGTGCTGGCGGAATGGACGCGGCCGAACGGCCTGGTGATCAAGCGCGTGACGCAGCCGCTCGGCGTCATCGGCATGATCTATGAAAGCCGGCCGAATGTCGGCGCGGATGCCGCGGCGCTCTGCCTGAAGGCGGGCAGCGCGGTGATCCTGCGCGGCGGCAGCGAAAGCACGCGCAGCGCCGCGGCCATCCATGGCTGCATGGCGGAAGGGTTGCGCGCGGCGGGGCTGCCGGAGGCCGCGGTGCAGATCGCGCCGACATCGGACCGCGCCTTCGTCGCGGCGATGCTGCGCGCGGCGGGTCTCATCGACCTCATCATCCCGCGCGGCGGCAAGGGGCTGGTGACGCGCGTGCAGCAGGAAGCGCGCGTGCCGGTGCTGGCGCAT
The DNA here is from genome assembly GCA_027482245.1 of Acetobacteraceae bacterium. GTDB lineage: Bacteria > Pseudomonadota > Alphaproteobacteria > Acetobacterales > Acetobacteraceae > Falsiroseomonas. The sequence continues at coordinate 8,075 of JAIXWG010000038.1, forward strand.
GCGGAGGGGCTCTGCCACACCTACATCCACGAGGCCGCCGATCCCGCCATGGCGCGGACGATCCTGGCCAATGCGAAGATGCGCCGCACCGGTGTGTGTGGCGCGACGGAGACGCTGCTGATCGACGCCGCCATCGCGCCGTCCCTGCTGCCGCTGCTGGTCGCCGATCTTCGTGCGCTGGGCTGCGATTTCCGCGCCGATGACCGCGCGCGTGCGATCGTGCCGGACCTCGCCCCGGCGACGGAGGAGGATTTCCGCACGGAATGGCTGGATGCGATCCTGTCGGTGAAGGTGGTGGAGGGCGTGGACCAGGCGCTGGACCACATCCGCCGCTTCGGCAGCGAGCATACGGAGGCGATCGTCACGCAGGATGACGGCGTGGCCACGCATTTCCTGAACAACCTCGCCTCCGCCGTCGGCATGTGGAATGCGTCGACGCAGTTCTGCGACGGCGGCGAATTCGGCTTCGGCGCGGAGATCGGGATCGCCACCGGCCGGCTGCATGCGCGCGGGCCCGTGGGGCCGGAGCAGCTCTGCACCTGGCGCTACCAGGTGATCGGCAGCGGCCAGACGCGACCGTAACGGGGGCGACAGTCTCGCTGTCGATCAGAACCCTGCGGGCGCCACGGTCTTCTTCCCCCTGACCCCAAGGGAAGAAGATCGCATGACCGACGACCAGAAGAACCTCGCCCGCCGCATGGTGCTGGGCGCCGCCGGCGCGGCGGTGCCGATGACGCTGGCGCAGCAAAGCGCGCAGGCGCAGCAGCAGCCGCCGGCCGCCAACCGGGATGGCCCGGCCGTGCTGGCGGACCCGCGCCAGAAATATCCGCGCCCGCCCTTCCCGCGTCAGGAACAGCCCTGGCCGGGCCTGGCGTCCCGCATGGACCCGAAGCCGGACCATGGGGAGACCAGCTATCGCGGCAGCAACAGGCTGGCCGGCCGCCGCGCGCTGATCACCGGCGGCGACAGCGGGATCGGGCGCGCGGCCGCCATCGCCTATGCGCGGGAGGGGGCCGATGTTGCCATCAACTACCTCGAGGCCGAGGAGGAGGATGCGGCGGAGGTGGTGCGCCTGATCCGCGAGGCCGGGCGCAAGGTGGTCGCGATCCCGGGCGATTTGCGGCAGGAGGAATTCTGCACGCGGCTGGTGGAGCAGGCGGCGCGGGAGCTCGGCGGGCTCGACATCCTGGTGAACAACGCGGCGCGGCAGACGGCGCAGCAGTCGATCGCCGACATCACGACCGAGCAGTTCGACAGCACGATGAAGACGAACCTCTACGCGCTGTTCTGGCTGACCAAGGCGGCGCTGCCGCACCTCAAGCCCGGCTCGGCCATCATCAACACGGCCTCCGTCGTCGCCTATGACCCGCCGGCCTCGCTGTTCGACTATGCCGGCACCAAGGCCGCGATCATCGCCTTCACGCGGTCGCTGGCGAAGCAGCTGGCGGCGCAGGGCATCCGGGTAAATGCGGTGGCGCCGGGGCCGTTCTGGACGCCGCTCCAGCCCTCTGGCGGGCAGCAGCCGGATGCGCTGCCGCAGTTCGGCGCGCAGGCGCCGCTGGGCCGGCCGGGCCAGCCGGCGGAGCTGGCGCCCACCTATGTGCTGCTGGCCTCCGCGGAGGCGAGCTACACGACGGGCGACGTGCAGGGCGCGACGGGCGGCCAGCCCAACAGCTAGGGGGGCGAACAGCCGAGGCTGCATCGCGCGCGGAATCCCGGCTAGGGTGGCGGAAACCATCCTGTCGGGGAGAGACGCGCGATGTTCCGCAGCCTGGCTGCACTGGCCCTTGCCCTTCTGCCGGGCGCGGCGCTGGCCGCCTGCCCGGACGTGCCATCGGTGGCGCGGTTGGCCTCCGCCATCCTGGACCGGCGGCCGGCGCCGCTGCCGGAAGGCCCGATGAGCATGGCGGATGCGCTGTGCGGCCGGGACCGGCTGGTGGCGGTGCTGGCGCAGCCCTGGGGCGACCAGGTCGGCTGGAAGGTGGGGCTGACCAACCCCGCCGCGCAGGCCCGCTTCGGCGTGCCGCATCCCGTGGCCGGCGCCATCTTCCACGGCACGCTCCGCGCCCGGTCCGGCGCCGAGTTCCCCGCCGATTTCGGCATCGTGCCCGTGGTGGAAAGCGACCTGCTGGTGCGGGTCAGGGATGAGGGCGTGAACGAGGCGGGGGATGACCCCGTCGCGCTGCTCCGGCACCTCGATGCCGTGATCCCCTTCATCGAATTGCCGGACTTGGTGCATGGCGGCAACGCGCCCTGGTCCGGGCCGCTGCTGGTCTCCATCAATGTCGGCGCGCGCTTCGGGGTGGTGGGGGAGGAGATCGCCGTGCAGGCGACGCCCGAATTCGCCGCGGCGCTCGCTTCGATGACCGTGACGCTGGCGGATGACACGCGGGAGCTGTCGCGCGCCCCGGGTAGCGCGCTGCTCGGCCATCCGCTGAACGCGCTGGCCTGGCTCGTGCGCGACCTGCGGGAGCAGGGGCGGCGGCTGCGGGCGGGGGATACCGTCTCGCTGGGCGGCTTCTCCCCGGCGCTGCCGGTGCAGGCGGGGCGGAGCTACACGGCGACCTATGCGGGGCTGGTGGCGCAGCCCGTGAGCGTGACGGTGCGCATCCGTTGACCATCAATGCGTGGGGTGACCGGCGGCGCCGGCGGATCGGGCTGCTGGGCGGCAGCTTCAACCCGGCGCATGCGGGGCACCGGCATGTGGCGCAGGTGGTGCGCCGCGCGCTGCGGCTGGACGAGGTGTGGCTGCTGGTCTCGCCTGGCAATCCGCTGAAGCCGCGCGCCGGCATGGCGCCCTTCGCGCAGCGGCTGGCGAGTGCGCGGCGGATCGCCGATGGGCGGCGGATCGTGGCGACGGATATCGAGGCGCGGCTGGGCACGCGCTACAGCATCGCGACGCTGGCGGCGCTGCGCCGGCGCTTCCCGCGCAGCCGCTTCGTCTTCGTCATCGGCGCCGACAACCTGGTGCAGCTGCCGCGCTGGCAGGGCTGGACGCGGCTGGCGGCGCGGACTCCGCTGGCGGTATTGCCGCGTCCGGGCTGGACAAGACGGGCGCTGGCGGGCAAGGCGGCGCATCGGATGGCGCGCCACCGGCGCCGCCCTGCAGCGTTACTGTCGGGGCCTCGCCCGGCGCATGCCCCCTGGTCCTTCGTGCCGGCGACCGAGCACGCTGCCTCTGCCACCGCGATCCGGGCGGCGATGGGCGCGGCGTGAGGGTGGCCGATGTGCTAGGTTTGTCGAGACAGATCGTTCTGGAGAGGAGGCGGCCATCGCCCGCACGCCCAAGACCCCCGCGGAGCCCGTCGGGGACGAAGTGAAGCCGAAGCGCGCGACGAAGGCCGCCGCGACGACGAAGACGGCTGCGAAGCCGAAGGCCGCGGCGAAGCCCAAGGCCAGCGCTGCCAAGGCGGCTGCGAAGCCGAAGGCGAGTGCTGCCAAGGCGCCGGCGAAGGCCGCGGCGAAGCCCAAGGCGACTGCGAAGCCGAAGGCGAGTGCTGCCAAGGCGCCGGCGAAGGCCGCGGCGAAGCCGAAGGCGAGCGCTGCCAAGGCGCCGGCGAAGGCCGCGGCGAAGCCCAAGGCGAGTGCTGCCAAGGCGCCGGCGAAGGCCGCGGCGAAGCCCAAGGCGAGCGCTGCCAAGGCACCGGCGAAGGCTGCCGCGAAGCCGAAGGCGTCTGCGGCCAAGGCGCCGGCGAAGGCCGCGGCGAAGCCGAAGGCGACCGCCGCCAAGGCGCCGGCGAAGGCCGCTGCGAAGCCGAAGGCGACGGCCGCCAAGGCCCCGGTGAAGGCCACGGCGAAGCCCAAGGCGACCGCTGCCAAGGCGCCCGCCAAGGCCGCGCCGAAGCGCAAGGCCGCGGCGCCCGAGCCGGCGGCCGAGGCCGTCGCGCCGCCGGTCGAGGAGGCTGCGCCCGCCCCGGAGCCGGTCCCCGAACCCGCGCCCGAGCCCGCGCCCAAGCCCGCCAAGGCGAAGTCGCCGCGCCCCGCCCGCGCCAAGGCGGAGAAGCGGGAGAAGGTGCCCCTCGCCCTGCTCGACCGCCTGGTGGAAGCCGCCCGCAAGTCGCTCGACGAGGACAAGGCGGAGGACATCGCCATCCTCGACGTTACCGGCCGGGCGGACTACGCCGACCGCCTGGTGATCGCGACGGGCCTGTCAGACCGCCAGATCCAGGCGATGGCCAGCCACCTCGAGGACGCCTTCGAGAAGGAAGGCATGAAGCTCCGCCGCGACGCCACCCAGGCCTCCCCGGACTGGGTGCTGATCGATGCGGGCGACCTGGTCATTCACCTCTTCAAGCCGGAAGCCCGCCAGCTCTACGCGCTGGAGCGGATGTGGGGCCCGGACAGCCCCGGCGCCTCCACGATGGACCGCACGCCGCTGCCGGATGACGGCAGCGTGCCGGAGCCGGGCATCGAGGACGACGACGAAGAGTGAGCCGGTCGGTCGGCCTTCTCGCCATCGGGCGCATCAAGCCCGGGCCGGAGAAGGCGCTGTTCGACCAGCACGCGGCGCGGCTGCGCCCCGCGCTGGTCGTGACGGAGCTGCCGGAAGGGCAGGGGGCGAATGCCGCCGAGATCCGGCGGCGGGAGGGCCAGGCGATCCTGGCCGCGCTCCCGCCCCAGGCCTTCGCGGTGGCGATGGACCTCGGCGGCCAGGCGCCGACCAGCGAGGCCTTCGCCGCGCTGGTCGAGCGATGGGAGGGCCTGGCCCGGCCCATCACCTTCCTGATCGGCGGCGCGGAGGGGCTGGACCCCGCCGTGCTGGCCCGGGCGGATCACCGCCTGTCGCTCGGCCCGCTGACCTGGCCGCATTTCCTGGTGCGCGGCCTGCTGGCGGAGCAGCTGTTCCGCGCGCAGGCGATCCGCACCAACCACCCCTATCACCGGGCCTGGCGGCCCTGATACCGACGGCCGCTTGCTGCGGCTCGTCGGTATCATTTTCTTGCCCTCAGGCGCCGGGCGCGCGCTCCGCGCGCTTGGCTCGTCGTGCCGAAGGCACGCCTGCGGCGTGACGCATAAGCGGCGGGCCGCGTTCCGGGACCCCATGCACGTTGCGGAGCAACGCGCATGGGCACCCGTCGCGGTCTCGGCCGGCTTCACCGGCCGCAGGTCGCTCCATGATGCCGTCCATCAGTCCAGCGCCTGCGCCATCATCAGCCGGTGCCCCTCCGGGAAGGCCACCACCATCTCCCGCATCCCGTGCGGGCGGTCGCTCGGCGGGTTCAGGATGAGGGCGCCGTTGCGAGAGAATTCGGCGTGGAGGGCGTCGATGTCATCGACCTCCAGGTAGCCGAACCAGCTGTGGTCGCCGGTCTCCGCGGCCGGCAGGGCGTCCGGGCAATGACCCATCATCAGCCGCACGGCGCCCCGCGTCAGCAGCCGCCAGCCCGTCATCTCCGTCCAGCCCAGCTCGAAGCCCAGCGCATCCCGCGCATAGGCGGCGCTGGCGTCGAGGTCCTTCACCGCCAGCACGAAGGCGAAGGGGCGCATCGTCTCGTCATCCATGGGCGTCGGCTCCTGCTGTCGCGGATCAACCTGCCCGCGGGGCCGCGCTTCGGCTACCCTGGCGGGAACACCACGCCGGAGTGCCCCGCATGTTCACCCTGTTGATCCTCCTCGCCCTCGCCTGGGTCGGCGTCCATGTCGGCATCGCGGGCACCGCCATGCGCGGCCGGCTGGTGGCCGCGATGGGGGAGAAGAAGTTCGTCCTGGTCTATTCGATCCTGTCCTTCCTGCTAATCTATTTCATGGTCTTTGCCTGGCGGCGGTCGGAGACCACCTTCCTCTGGGCCGCGCCGGCGGAGCTGCGCTGGGTGCTGGCCTTCCTGATGCTGCCGGTCTTCATCCTGTTCATGGCCAGCCACAAGCGGAACCCGACCGCCTTCGGCAACAAGGGGCTGGGGGAGGAGGCGCGCGGCATCCAGCGCATCACGCGCCACCCCATGCTCTGGTCCTTCGGCGGCTGGGCGGTGATCCACATGATCGGCAATGGCGACACCGCGGCGCTGGTCTTCTTCGGCGCCTTCGCGGTGACGGCCTTCCTCGGCATGCCGTCCATCGACGCCAAGCTGGCGGCGCGGCACCCGGAGGCCTGGCCGCGCTTCGCCGCCCAGACCTCCATCCTGCCCTTCGGCGCCATCGCGCAAGGGCGGAACCGGCTGGTGCTGCGGGAGATCGGGCTGATGCCGCCGCTGGTGGGGCTGCTGATCTGGGCGGCGCTGCTGCATTTCCACCGCGGCATCTTCGGCGTGCCGGTCCTGCTGTTCGGCGGTTGATCACGATGCCTTGAAATCGCCTCTGGCTGTCGCCATTCCCTGCGGCAACCGGGGGTATCGATTCGATGCAGGAAGTCCTGACGGCGGCGGATGCCGATTCGTCGCCGCGCGCGCGCCTCGCGCGCTTCATCTTCTCCAGCCGCTTCCAGCATGGCGTCACCGCGCTGATCCTGCTGAACGCGGTGACGCTGGGGCTCGAGACCTCGGACAGCGTCATGGCGGCCTGGGGCGGGCCGCTGGTGGCGGTGGACCAGGTGCTGCTGTGGGTGTTCACGGCGGAACTGGCGCTGCGCATCTACGCCTTCCGCGGCCGCTTCTTCCGCGACCCCTGGGGCATCTTCGACCTGATCGTGGTGGGCATCGCCTGGGCGCCGGCCAGCGGCCCGCTCTCCGTGCTGCGGGCGCTGCGCGTGCTGCGGGTGCTGCGGCTGGTCAGCGTGGTGCCGTCGCTCCGCAACGTGGTGGAGGCGATGCTGGCGGCGCTGCCGGGCATGGGCAGCATCGTGCTGCTGATGGCGCTGATCTTCTACGTCTTCGGCGTGATGGCGACGAAGCTGTTCGGCGACGTGATGCCGGAGCAGTTCGGCGACCTCGGCACCGCGCTGTTCACGCTGTTCCAGCTGATGGCGATGGATGATTTCGGCAATGTCGTGCGCCAGGCGATGGAGCATGTGCCGCTGGCCTGGCTGTTCTTCTTCCCCTTCACCATCCTGGCCACCTTCGTGGTGCTGAACCTCTTCATCGGCGTGATCGTGGAGAGCATCCAGACGCTGCGCGAGCAGCGCGACGCCCCCGATGCCCGCGCGGCGGAGGTCGCGGCGGCGGCGGCGCGGAGCGAGGCGCAGCTCGATGCGCAGATGCTGCTGCAGGAGATGCGGGCGCTGCGCGCGGAAGTCGCGGCGCTGCGCGCGGGAAGGAGTTGACCACGCTCCGCGTGGGGGTGGCGAATTGACCACCCGTGGCGTCGGGGGGTAGGCACCACCACCCCCGCCGGAGACCGCGCCATGCCCGCACCCGCCCGCCGCCCCGTGATGCTCGCCATCCTCGATGGCTGGGGCTGGAGGGAGGAGGTGGCGGACAATGCCGTGCGCCAGGCCACGACCCCATGCTTCGACGCGCTGTGGCAGGCGGGGCCGCGGAATTTCCTGCACACCTCGGGCCTCGATGTCGGGCTGCCCGCGGGGCAGATGGGCAATTCGGAGGTCGGGCACCTCAACATCGGGGCCGGGCGCGTGGTGATGCAGGATTTGGTGCGCATCGACGCCGCCTGCGCGGATGGGTCGATCGCGACGCTGCCGGCCTTCACCGCGCTGCTGGCGAAGCTGAAGGCCAGCGGCGGCCGGCTGCACCTGATGGGGCTGCTCTCCACCGGCGGCGTGCACAGCCACCAGGACCATGCGGTGGCGCTGGCCAGGGCCGCGACGGCGCAGGGCATCACCGTGCTGGTCCATGCCTGGACGGATGGGCGCGACACCGCGCCCGACAGCGCCGCGGGCTTCGTGCGGGATTTCGAGGCGAGCCTGCCCGCGGGGGCGGCCATCGCGACGGTCTGCGGCCGCTACTTCGCGATGGATCGCGACAATCGCTGGGAACGCGTCTCCCAGGCCTATGACGTGATGGTGACGGGCAAGGGCGCGCGGCACCCGACGGCGCAGGCCGCCATCGCCGCGGCGCATGCGGCGGGCAAGACGGACGAGTTCATCCCCGCCGCCGCCATCGGCGACTACGGGCTGCGCGCGGATGGCGACCGGGACGGCATGCGCCACGGGGATGCCGTGCTGTGCTTCAACTTCCGCGCCGACCGGGTGCGGGAGATCATGACGGCGCTGCTCGACCCCTCCTTCACCGGCTTCGTGCCGGAACCCACGGTGCGCTTCGTGGCCGCGGCGGGGCTGACCGAATACAGCAACGCGCTGGCGCCCTTCATGGCCGCGCTGTTCCCGCCGCAATCGATGGAGGACATCCTGGCCGCCGTCGTCTCCCGCGCCGGGCTGAAGCAGCTGCACATGGCGGAGACGGAGAAGTATCCGCATGTCACCTACTTCCTGAATGGCGGCGAGGAAGCGGCCTATCCCGGGGAGGACCGGGTGATGGTCGCCTCCCCCAAGGTCGCGACCTATGACCTCCAGCCGCAGATGTCGGCGCCGGAGCTGGCGGAGAAGGCGGTCACGGCGATCGAATCCGGCGCCTATGACCTGATCGTGCTGAACTTCGCCAATGCCGACATGGTGGGCCATACCGGCAGCCTGGAAGCCGCCATCAAGGCGTGCGAGGCGGTGGATGCGGGCCTGGCGCGCATCGCCGGCGCGGTGCGGGAAGCGGGTGGCTGCCTGCTGGTGACGGCCGACCACGGCAATGCGGAGATGATGCGCGACCCCGTCACGGGCGGGCCGCATACCGCCCACACGACGAACGTCGTCCCCGTGCTGCTGATGGGCGCGCCGGAGGGTGCCACGCTGGCCGAGGGCCGCCTGGCCGACCTGGCGCCGACGCTGCTGGCGCTGCTCGGCCTGCCGCAGCCCGCCGCGATGACGGGGCGGTCGCTGCTCAGGTAGCGCGCCGGCCGCGCCGGGTGCAGCATTCCCCCGCGCCGCGTCCGACGCGGCGGGGGGAAACACCATGAGCGACGATCTTCTGCCCGGCTGGTCCGACCAGTTCGTGGAAACACCGGGCGGTGCCCGCATCCGCGCCCGCCGCGGCGGCTCCGGCCCGCCCCTGCTGCTGATGCACGGCAACCCGCAATCCCATGTCATCTGGCACCGCATGGCGCCGGAACTCACGAAGCACTTCGATTGCGTCGCGATCGACCTGCGCGGCTATGGCGACAGCACCGGGCCGGGCGACCTCTCGCTGCCCTACTACGACCCGGCCGACTACACCTTCCGCGCCATGGCGGCGGATGCCGTCGCCGTCATGGCGCATTTCGGCCATGCCCGCTTCAACGTCTGCGGCCATGACCGCGGCGGGCGCGTGACGCACCGGATGGGGCTCGATCATCCGGAGGCGGTGATCCGCGCCGCGATCCTCGACATCCTGCCGCAGCGCCACGTCTATGCGAACGTCACCAAGGACTGGGCGATGAAGTCCTGGCACTGGGTCTTCATGCCGCAGGAGGAAGGGCTGCCGGAGCGGATGATGGAATCCGTGCCCGCCGACTGGTTCATGGCCCGCAAGATCGGCAAGAAGGGCATGGGCATGTCGATCTTCGACCCGCGGGCCGTCGCCGAATACGTGCGCTGCTTCACGCCCAAGACCATCCGCGCCTCCTGCGCCGATTACCGCGCCTGCGCGACGCTCGACCTCGCCATGGACAATGCCGACTACGAGGCGGGCAAGCGCCTCGCCTGCCCCGTGCATGTGCTGTGGGGAAGGCTGTCCCACACCCAGGCGGTGTTCGACGACGTGCTGCCGGTGTGGAGCGACTACGTCACGGGCCCGCTCTCGGGCCGCGCGGTGCGCAGCGGGCACTACCTGGCGGAGCATGCGCCGGAGGAAGTGCTGGCGGAGATCCTGCCCTTCTTCGCAACCTGACCTGTTGCATCACGGCCGGGTGAGGGGGCGGCGTTTCGTTGCGGGGCGGTCGGGGCCGCGCTTGCCCCGGCCGGGGCGGCGGGGCATGGAGGCGCCATCCCTTCCATCCCCGGGGGTTGGCCGTGACCACTTCGCCGCCCATGCGATCGACGCCTCCCGGCCCGGCGATCCGCCCGGGGCGCCCCGTTCAGTGGCACCTCGCCTTGTTCGCCGCCGCGCTGGCGCTGCCCATCCTGGTCTTCGTGGCCGGGCTGCTGTGGCGCGTCGGCACGGTGGAACGCGCGCGGCTGGAGGAGGAGGCCCTGGCCGCCGCCCGCAGCGCCGCCGTCGCGGTGGACCGGGAACTGGCGGGGCTGTCCGCCATGCTCGATGTGCTGAGCCTGTCCCAGCTTCTCCGCAGCGGGGACCTGGAGGGATTCCACCGCCAGGTGGTGGAGCTGCAGGAGAGGCTCGGCGTCACCGCCGTGCTGCGGGACGATGCGGGGCGCCGGCTGGTGAATGCCCGCGTGCCCTTCGGGGCGCCGCAGCTGATGACGACGCTGCCCGCGCCGGTTTCCGGCAGCGCGCGGCCGCGGCGGACCATGGTGTCCGGCCTGTTCCAGGGCGTGGCGGCCGGGGAGGCGCTGTTCGCCATGGAACTCCAGCTGCCGCCCTTCCGGCCCGGGGAGGGTCCGGCCTTCCTCAGCCTCAGCCTGCCGGTGACGCGCATCCGCGACGTGCTGACCACCGCGCGCACGCCGCGCGAATGGACGGTCGCGGTGGTGGACGACCAGGGCACGATCCTGGCCCGCAGCGTCCGGCACGATGAGTTCGTGGGGCGCCAGGCCTCCCGGGACCTGCGCGACAACACGCGGGGGCGGGAGGGGGCGTGGCGCGGCACCACGGCGGATGGGCTGCCCGTGCTCGGCGTCTATGTGCGGTCCGCGCTGGCGGAGTGGCGCGTCGCCGTGGGCGTGCCGGACCAGGCGCTGGCGGCGCCGCTGCGCCGGTCCCTGCTGCTGCTGGTGGCGACGGGCGCGCTGCTGGCGCTGATCTCCCTGCTGCTGGCCCTGGCCTTCGGCCGGCGGATCGCCGCCCCCCTGCAGGACGTGGCCGCCACCGCGCGCGCCATGGGCGACGGCGCCGTGGTGCCCCCGGTCGCGAGCGGCATCCGGGAGGTCGCGCAGATCGGCGATGCGCTGGCCACCGCCTCCGCCACCCTGCATGCGCGGGAGGAGGAGCTGCGGCGCCTGAACGAGGCGCTGGAGATGCGCGTGATGGAACGCACGCGCGACCTGGCGGAAACCAATGCCCGCCTGATCGCCGCCGCCACGGGGCGGGAACGGGCGGAGGAACAGCTGCGCCAGGCGCAGAAGATGGAGGCGGTGGGCCGCCTGACCGGCGGCGTGGCGCATGACTTCAACAACCTGCTGACCGTGGTGCTGGGCAACCTCGCCTTGGTGAAGCGGCGGCTGGACGCCACGGTGGATGAACGCGTCCGGCGCGGCATCGATGGCGCGACGGAGGGGGCGCAGCGTGCCGCCAGCCTGACGGCGCGGCTCCTCGCCTTCTCCCGCCAGCAGCCGCTGGCGCCGGAGGCGGTGGATCTGAACCGGCTGGTGGCCGGCATGTCCGACCTGCTGCGGCGGACGCTGGGGGAGGATGTGGCGGTGGAGACGGTGCTGGCGGGCGGGCTGTGGCGCGCCCATGCCGATCCGAACCAGCTGGAATCCTCGGTGCTGAACCTGGCCGTGAATGCGCGAGACGCCATGCCGGGCGGCGGCAAGCTGACGATCGAGACGGCGAACGCCTACCTGGACGAGGCCTATGCGGCGGGGCGGGAGGAGGTGAAGCCCGGCCAGTATGTCGCGATCTGCGTCTCCGACACCGGCAGCGGCATGGCCCCGGAGATCATCGCCCGCGCCTTCGAGCCCTTCTTCACCACCAAGCCCGTGGGCAAGGGCACCGGGCTCGGGCTCAGCCAGGTCTATGGCTTCGCCAAGCAGTCGGGCGGCCATGTCGCGATCTACAGCGAACCGGGCCATGGCACGACGGTAAAGCTGTACCTGCCGCGGCTGCGGGAGGGCGACCTGCCCGCCGATGCACCCACCGTGGTGGCGCTGCCGGAGATGCCGCGCGACGGCGCCGGCCGCACCGTGCTGGTGGTGGAGGACGACGCGATGGTGCGGGACTTCGCCGTGACGGCGCTGGAGGAGGGCGGCTGCCGCGTGCTGGCCGCCGCCGATGGCCCCGCCGCCCTGGCGATGCTGGAGGCTAATCCGGAGATCGCGCTGCTGTTCACCGACGTCGTGCTGACCGGGCCGATGAACGGAAGGCAGCTGGCCAATGCGCTGCTGGAACGCCGCCCCGACCTGCCCGTGCTGTTCACCACCGGCTATACCCGCAATGCCATCATCCATCACGGCCGGCTGGATGAGGGGGTGCAATTGCTGGGCAAGCCCTATTCGGCCGCCGCGCTGGTGGCCAAGGTGATGTCCATGCTGGATGGGCCGGATGGACGCTGAGCGGGCGCGCATGACGATCGACTGGTATTTCGACCTCGTCTCCCCCTTCGCGCACCTGGCGCTGCCACGCGTGCTGGCGCTGGGGCGGCCGGTGACGCTGAAGCCCATCGTGCTGGGGGCGGTGCTGGCGCATTGGGGGCAACTGGGCCCGGCGGAGATCGGGCCGAAGCGGCGCCAGACCTACCGCCAGGTGCAGTTCATGGGCGGCCGCGCGCTGCGCTTCCCGCCCGCCCATCCCTTCCGGTCGCTGGAGGCGCTGCGCCTGGTGACGGCGCTCGGCGCGACGCCCGATGTCGTGACAGCCGCCTTCGCCTTCATCTGGGCGGAAGGCCGCGACCCGGTGACGGAGGCGACGGCCTTCGCCGCGCAGCTCGGCGTAGCGGATGCCGCCGCGATCATCGCCGGCGGCGGCGCCAAGGAAAGGCTGCGGGAGACGACGGCGGAGGCGATCGCGCGCGGCGTCTTCGGCGTGCCGACCCTGGCGGTGGGGGAGGAGCTGTTCTGGGGTACCGACGCCATGCCGATGGCGGAAGCCTACCTGGCCGATCCCGCGTTGTTCGACACGCCGGCGATGCGGCGGCTGGATGCCCTGCCCATGGGCGTGGAGCGTGTGACGCGATGAACCCGGTCTCCCGCGCGGAAGCCTTCTGCGCCCGCTTCGGCCTGCGCATCCCGATCCTGCTGGCCCCCATGGCCGGCGCCTGCCCGCCGGGCCTGTCCATCGCGGTGGCGCAGGCCGGCGGCATGGGCGCCTGCGGGGCGCTGCTGATGGGGCCGGACGCCATCCTGGACTGGGCACGGACCGTGCGCGGCGCGACGAACGGCGCCTTCCAGATGAACCTCTGGATCCCCGACCCGCCGCCGGTGCGGGACGAGGCGCGGGAAGCGGCGCTGCGGGACTTTCTCGGCGGGTGGGGGCCGGCGGTGCCGGAAGGGGCCGGGGACGCGGCGCCGCCTGACTTCGACGCGCAATGCGAGGCGCTGCTGCAGGCGGCGCCAGCCGTCGTCTCCTCCATCATGGGCGTCTATCCCGCGGAGTTCGTGGCGCGGCTGAAGCAGCGCGGCATCGCCTGGTGGGCGACGGCCAGCACCGTCGCCGAGGCACGCGCGGCGGAAGCGGCCGGCGCCGACGTCATCGTCGCACAGGGCATGGAAGCCGGCGGCCATCGCGGCGCCTTCGAGGCCGCGGGCGCGGAGGCCGCGATGGTGGGCCTCTTCGCCCTGCTGCCCGCGGTGGTGGACGCCGTCCGCGTGCCGGTGGTGGCGACGGGCGGCATCGCGGATGCGCGCGGCGTGGCGGCGGCGCTGGCGCTGGGCGCTTCCGCCGCGCAGATCGGCACGGGCTTCCTGCGCTGCCCGGAAGCGCGCATCCCCGCCCCCTGGGCCGATGCCCTGGCCGCGACGCCGCCGGAGGGCACGGCCGTGACCCGCGCCTTCAGCGGCCGCGCGGGGCGGGGGATCGCGACCGCCTATGTGAAGGCGGCCGCCGAGGGGCCGCCGCCCGCGCCCTATCCCGTGCAGCGCGGCCTGACCCAGGCGATGCGCGACGCCGCGACGAAGGCGGGCGACATCGACCGCATGCAGGCCTGGGCCGGGCAATCCGCGATGCTGGCGCGCGCGGAGCCCGCCGCAGAGCTGGCGCGGGCCCTGTGGGAGGATGCGCGCCGCCTGCTGGCGTGACGCGCTGGTCGGTCCTAGCCTTCCCCCAACGGGTTGGGGGAAGCGTGCCATGGCCGAATTGCGTGTGGGGGATCGCGCCTATCGGGTCCAGGCGCTCGATCCCGCGCTGACCAGGCTGCCCGTCTCCATCAAGGTGCTGCTGGAGAACCTGCTGCGGCACGAGGATGGGGAGAGCGTGACGGCGGCGGACATTGCCGCGCTCTCCGCCTGGCCCGACAGCGGCGATGGCGAGATCGCCTACCATCCCGTGCGCGTGCTGATGCCCGACAGTTCCGGCGTGCCGCTGCTGGCGGACCTGGCCGCGATGCGGGACGCGATGGTGGCGCGGGGCGAGGAGCCCGGGCGCATCAACCCGCGCATTCCCGTCGATCTCGTCATCGATCATTCCGTCGCGACGGATGAGAGCGGATTGCCGCAGGCCTTCGCGCGCAACCTCGCCTTGGAATACGAACGCAACGCGGAACGCTACGCGCTGATCCGCTGGGCGCAGCAGGCCTATGACAATTTCCGCGTGCTGCCGCCGGGCACGGGGATCGTCCACCAGGTGAACCTGGAATACCTGGCGCGGCCGGTGTGGAGCGTGGAGCGGGACGGCGCGTGGCACGCCTTCCCGGACACGCTGGTCGGCATGGACAGCCATACGCCGATGGTGAATGCGCTCGGCGTGCTGGGCTGGGGCGTGGGGGGCATCGAGGCGGGTGCCGCGATGCTCGGCGAGCCGATCTTCATGCCGGTGCCGCGCGTGGTGGGCTGCCGGCTGGATGGCGCGCTGCGGCCGGGCGTGATGGCGACGGACCTGGCGCTGGCCGTCACGCAGCGCCTGCGCGCGAAGGGCGTGGTGGGGTGCCTGGTGGAGTTCCACGGGCCGGGGGTCGCGACGCTGCCGCTGCCGGACCGCGCGACCATCGCGAACATGGCGCCGGAATACGGCGCCACCATGGGTTTCTTCGCGATCGACGCGGAGACGATCCGCTTCCTGCGCCTGACCGGGCGCGACGAAGCCGATGTGGCGCTGGCCGAGGCCTATGCGAAGGCGCAGGGGCTGTGGGGGAGCGACCGCGCGGGCGTCGTCTTCAGCGACGAGGTGGTGATCGACCTGGCCGCCATCGAACCCGCGCTGGCCGGCCCGAAGCGGCCGCAGGACCGGCGCGCGCTGCGCGACGTTTCCTCGAGCCTGCGGCAGGGGTTTCCGCAGGTCGCGGAGACACCGGCGCCGGGGCTCGGCGCGAACCGGCCGATGCAGCATGGCGATGTCGCCATCGCGGCGATCACGAGCTGCACCAACACCTCCAACCCCGCGGCCATGATCGGCGCGGCGCTGCTGGCGCGGAACGCGGGCAAGCGGGGGCTGCGGGCGAAGCCCTGGGTGAAGACCTCCCTGAGCCCGGGGTCGCGCGTGGTGGCGGAATACCTGCGGGAGTCCGGCTTGCAGGACAGCCTGAATGCGCTGGGCTTTCACCTCACGGGCTTCGGCTGCATGACCTGCGCGGGCTTCTCCGGCCCGCTGCTGGACCAGGCTGCCACGGCGATCGATCGGGACGGGCTGGTGGCGGCCGCGGTGCTCTCCGCCAACCGCAACTTCGAGGGCCGCATCCATCCGCAGATCCGCGCGGGCTACATCGGGTCGCCCGCGCTGGTGGTGGCGAGCGCGATCGCGGGCAGCGTGCTGCGCGACCTGGAGGGTGATCCGCTGGGCGAGGATCAGGACGGCGCGCCGGTGTATCTGCGCGACCTCTGGCCCGATCCGGCCGAATTGTCGGAGACGATGGCGCGCTTCGTGAATGCGGAGGCGTTTCGCCGCGGCTATGGCGACATCGCGGGTGATCCGGCCTGGCGCGCCATCACCGGCGGCAGCGGCCCGACTTTCGCCTGGGACGAGGCCAGCACCTACATCCGCAAGCCGCCCTTCTTCGATGGCGCTGTGTCGGCTTCCGGCGACATCACGGGGGCGCGGGCGCTGCTGCTGCTGGGCGATGGCATCACGACCGACCACATCTCCCCGGGCGGGACCATTCCCCGCAAGGGCGAGGTCGCGGACTACCTGCGCGGGATCGGTGTGCCCGACAAGGATTTCTCCAGTTTCGTCGCGCGGCGGGTGAACCATGAGGTGATGCTGCGCGGCCATTTCGCCAATCCGCGCATCCGGAACGAGATGGTGGAGCGGGAGGGCGGCTTCGCGCGGCATGAGCCGAGCGGGGAGGTCGCCACGGTGTTCGAGACGGCGGCGCGCTACCGCGCGGAGGGCACGCCGATGATCGTCGTCGCGGGGCAGGATTACGGCACGGGGTCGTCGCGCGACTGGGCGGCGAAGGGAACGAGCCTGCTCGGCATCCGGGCCGTGGTGGCGGAGGGGTTCGAGCGCATCCACCGGTCCAACCTGGTCGGCATGGGTGTGCTGCCGCTGCAATTCGCGCCGGGCGTGACGCGCGCGACGCTGGGCTTGGATGGCAGCGAGCGGTTCGATGTGGTCGGCCTGGCCGACGGCCTGCGCCCTGGCATGACGGTGACGCTGCGCGCGACGCGCCGCGATGGCGTAGTGATGGAGACGCCGCTGATGTGCCGCGTGGACACGCTGCGCGAGGTGGCGTGGATGCGCGCCGGCGGCGTGTTGCACGCCGCGTTGGAGGGTGTCGCTTGAGTTTTCCCGGTCCAGGGTCCGGCTGGACCCTGGCAGGGGGTGCAGGGGGACGGCGTCCCCCTGCGTTGACTACCGCGCAATCCGCCCTTCCAGCGGATAGGCCGGATCGTTGTAGCCGGGCGTCGAGGGATGCCCTGCCGTCACCAGCCCATCGACCAGCGCCTCGTCCTCGCTCGTGAAGCGGTAGTCCAGCGCGCCGACATATTCCTCCCACTGTTCCATTGTGCGCGGCCCGCCGATGACGCCGGTGATGAGCCTGTTGTTCAGCACCCAGGCGAGCGCGAATTGCGCGGCGGAGACGCCGCGCGTCGCGGCATGGGCGGCGATGTCGGCGGCGATGTTGAGGCTTTCGGGCCGCCATTCCGTCTCCATCATGCGCTTGTCGCGGCGGGCGGCGCGGGTGCCTTCGGGTGGCGCGACATTCGCGCGGTACTTGCCCGTCAGCACGCCGCGCGCCAGCGGCGAATAGGGGAAAACGCCGAGGCCGAAATGGGCGCAGGCCGGCAGGTGCTCCACCTCCACCATCCGGTTCAGCGCGTTGTAGAGGGGCTGGCTGACCACGGGGCGGTCGATGCCGGCTTCGTCGCAGAGGCGGCAGATTTCCGCGACGCGCCAGGCGCGATGGTTGGAGACGCCGAAGTAGCGGATCTTGCCAGCGCGGATCATGTCGGCGAGTGCGTGCACCACCTCCGCCAGCGGCGTGTCGTGATCCTCCTTGTGCAGATAGAGGATGTCGATGACGTCGGTGTTGAGTCGCTTCAGGCTGGCATCGACCGCGCGCATGGCGTGGTAGCGGGACAGGCCGCGGCCATTGGGGCCGGGTTCCATCGGGTTCGCCATCTTGGTGGCCAGCACCCACCAGCCGCGGTCCTTGGCGATGGCGCGGCCGACGACTTCCTCCGATTTGCCGCCATTATAGGTATCGGCGGTGTCGATGAAGTTCACGCCCTGCTCCTTGGCGCGGGCGATGATGGCGTGGCTGTCGGCTTCCGTCGTGGCGTCGCCGAACATCATGGCGCCGAGACACAAGGGCGAGACCTTGAGGCCGCTGCGGCCGAGCTTGCGGTAATTCATCAGATGCTTCCTGCCCGTCTGGTGGGCTGGAGAATGCTGGCTCAGCGCCGCCCGCGCAATGCGCCGCCGGCGAGCCGGTCCAGGCCGAGGTCCTGTGCCGCCAGGCGCGCATTGGCGTCGAGCAGCGGCGCGATGGCGGGGGCCTGGTGCGGCACCAGGCGGGCGTAGTCGGCCTCCACCTGTTCCATCACCTCCGCGAGTTCGGCCCTGAAGGTGGCCTCGTCCAGCAGGGTGAGGCGGCCGTGGCGCACGACGACGCGGCCATCCACCAGCACGGTGTCCACGCCGCGGCCGGTCTCGGAGAAAACAAGTTGCCGCGTGGCACTCGTGAAAGGGAGCCAGGCGGGGTCGTGCAGGTCCAGCAGCAGCAGATCGGCCTTCATGCCGGGGGCGATGGCGCCGATCTCGGCATCGAGCCCGACGGCCTTCGCGCCGCCGGTGGTCGCGGCCTCCACCGCATCGCAGGCGAGCACGCCGGCGGGCTCTGCATCGCTGCCGGCGGCGAGCAGGCTCATCATCTTCATGGCCTGGAACAGGTTCTGGCAGTCGCTGCAGGAATTGTTGTCGCAGCCCAGCGCGATGCGAACGCCGGCTCGCTTCATGGCGGCGACGGGGGCGACGCCGTTCTTCAGCTTCAGATTGGCGAGCGGGTTGTGCACCACGCCGGCGCCGGCCCCGGCGACCAGCGCGATCTCCTCCTCCGAGATGTAGACGGCATGGGCGAGGGTGGTGCGCGGCGTCAGCAGCCCGACCTGCGCCATGTGCCGCACCAGGGAGCCACCCTGCGCGCCATAGACGCGCCGCGCCTTGGCGAGCTGCGCGCGCGTCTCATAGACATGGGTGAAGACCGGCAGGCCGTAGCGTTCCGACAGCGCCGCGATGCCCTCCAGCAGCGCCGTCGAGGATCGCTGGGGGCCGGAGGGGCTGAGCGCCCAGTGCAGAAGCGGCGGCAGCGGCCGCAGGCGCTTCAGCTGCGCCTCCACGAAGGCGAGGTCGGCGGCGGGATCGCCCGGCTTGCCGCCGATGATGGCGGCGATGTCGGCGGGCGTGCCGGGCGCCATGAAGGGCGCGATGTCGAGGTCCGGCAGGTCGCGCAGCGCGATGGAGAAGACGACGCGGATGCCGATCTCCGCATAGGCGGAGAGGATCGTGTCCAGCGTCTCCTCATCCTGCGGCACCAGGCTGTTCATGTCCTGGATGGTGGTGATGCCGTTGCGCAGGCATTCCATCGCGCCGAGCAGTGTGCGCGCCCTGATCTCCGCCTTGGACCGCCTGCCCCAATAGGCGGGCTGGGAATGCAGCGCCCAGACGTCGAAGGGCATGTCCTCGAAGCGGCCCTTCAGCAGCGCGTCGTAGGAATGGTAGTGCGCGCTGACGAGGCCGGGCATCAGGAGTTTGTCGCGCGCATCGATGATCTCGGCGCCCGGCGGCGGGACCAGCGGCGGGCCATCCGGGTCGCTGATCGCGGCGATGCGGTCCCCCACCACCAGCACGTCCCGCACCGCCGGGCGATGCGGGTCTGAGCCCGGGGTGAGGGCGCGGGCGCCGCGGATCAGCAGCGCGGGGGCGATGGGCATGGCAGGGCCTCCTCTCCGTCAGGCCCTGCAAGCCCTGCGCCGCGTCAGGCGCGCACGGGGGTCACGACGCGCTCCGCCGCGGGCGGCAGGAAGGAACGGTTGAAGACCTCCTCCGCCCGCGGGGTGCGCGGCAGTTCGAAGACCTCCACCACCTGCGCGATGGCGCGCGTCAGGCGCGCGTCATCCAGGTCGCCCGCACCGACGCGCGCGGCTTCCTCCGTCGCGATGATGGTGCGCCAGGCGAATTCGATGCGCTGGCGCTCCATCTCCTGGTTGAAGGTGGGATCGACGCGCTGCATGGCCTGCACGCCGACGGCCGGGTTGCGCACCGTCTCCAGCATCGCGCGGTTGATCGCGGCGACCATGCCGCGCACCTGCTGCGGCCGGTCCCGGATCATGCGCTGGGAGACCATGACGCCGTTCGAATAGATGTCGATGCCGTGGTCGGCGAAGAGGAAGAAGCGGTAGTCCCGGTCCGGGTTCTGCCCCAGCGCCAGCAGGTTGATGTAGGCCGTCACGGTGAAGACGGCGCCGATGTCGAACTGGTCGCGCAGCAGCATCGGCTCCTGCATCGCAGGGGCGATGTTCATCACCTCGTTCCGCGCCATGTCGAGGTTGTTGAGCCGCGCGAAGATCGGGATGAGGCGGAGCGCCGGCGATCCGGTGGAGCCGCCGATGCGCCGGCCCTGCAGGTCCTGGATGGTCCGGATGCCGGTGGAGTTCTTCACCAGCAGGGCGAAGGGAGCCTTGTTGTAGATCTGGTAGACCATCACCGGCGCCTCCCCGGGCCGGTTGGCTGCCTGCTGGATGATCGCATTCATGTCACCGAAGCCTGCTTCATAGGCATTCGACATGATGCGGGTGATCGTGTTGGCGGAGCCGTCGCCCTGGTCGATGGTCACGTCGAGCCCGGCTTCCCGGAACCAGCCGCGCTCCCGCGCCAGGTAGTACCAGGAATGGACGCCCTGGAAGCGCCAATCCAGCGTGAAGCGGATGGGCGTCAGCGCCTGGGCGAGGGCAGGGGCAGCCAGCAGGCTGGCCGGGGCGGCGGCCAGCAGGGTGCGGCGGGAAAGGGCCATGGGGCGGGTCCTTCAGGGTTGGTGACCCGCCCGGTATGCAAAAGATGGGCCAATTATTGCCGATCCTTCATGTTCAGATGGCCCGGCCCGCGGCCTCCCCTTCCTTGATCGCGCTGTCCGCCCGCCGCGGCGCCAGCGCATCGCCGATCAGCCGCAGGTCGAGCCCCTGCGCGCGGCGGGGGGCGAGGGCGTGGAACAGGCCGTCCTGCGCCTCCGCCCCCAGCGCCAGCACCACCGTGTCGATGCCCTCCCGCACCACTTCCTCCTTCGTGTAGACGTCGCGGAGGCGAACGGTACTGCCCTCGATCGCGACGAGTTCGAGGTCGGTCGCGAAGCGCATGCCCATGCGCTTCAGCATCCCGTAGGTCTTGCCCCAGTCGCGGCTGGCGGCGAGGTCCGGCGCGGGCTGGCCGAGCCAGGTCACGAACTCGACCTGCGCGCCCTGGCTGGCCAGGTATTCCGCCGTGACGACCGCCTGGCGGCCGCCGAGGCCATCATAGATCAGCGCGCGCTGGCCCGGCGCGATACGCTCCCGCAGCGCCTCCATGTAGGAGACGACATGGGGCTGGTCCGTGCCGGGGACGGGGGCGCCGTTCCAGCGTTCGGGGCGCAGCGGCGTCCAGCCATGGCGGAGGCCCTTCGAGCCGGTGGCGACGACGATGCTGTCATAGCCATCGGCCAGCAGCATGTCCTCGGTCGCGATGGTCTGCAGCCGGATCTGCACGCCGGCCTTCACCACCTGCCGTTCCAGCCAATCCGCGACGCCGGCGAGCTCCGTCCGCGACGGCGCGCGGGACCAGAGCCGCACCTGCCCGCCCAGCTCATGCCCGCGTTCGAACAGCGTGACGTCGTGCCCGCGTTGCCGCGCCGTCAGCGCCGCGCGCATCCCGCCCGGGCCACCACCGACCACCGCGACCTTCTTCGCCCGTTCCGCACGCTTCAGCGTGCCCGCGCCCAACTCCTTCTCCTGCCCCGCGGCGGGGTTGTGGATGCAGGCGATCGGCGCCTGCGCGAAGATGGAGGACATGCACCAGTTCGCGCCGACGCAGGGGCGGATGTCCTCCGCCTCCGCCCGCTGCGCCTTGGCCACCCATTCGGGATCGGCGATCAGCGCGCGCGCCATGGCGACGAAGTCGCAGTCACCGTTGGCCAAATGCTTCTCCGCCTCCGCGGGGGTCACGATGCGGCCGACGCCGACGACGGGCTTGTCCACCGCCTGCTTCACCTTCCGCGTCGCCGCCATCTGGAAGCCGTGGCTCTCCGGCGAGGTCGGGTAGATCAGCATCCGGTTGAGATAGGTGCCGTGGCTGCAGGAGACGTAGTCGATGAGGCCGGACGCCGTCATGCGCGCCGCGATCTCCGCCCAGTCATCGGGCCGCAGCCCACCCTCATGCCCGTCATCGCTGTTGATGCGGACGCCGACGATCATGTCGGCGCCAACTTCCTCCCGCGTCGCCTGGATGATCTCCATCACCAGGCGGAGGCGATTCTGCAAGCTGCCGCCGAAGGCATCGTCGCGGTGATTGGTGGCGGGGGAGAGGAACTGGTTCAGCAGGTAGCCATGCGACATCGAATGCACCTCGACGCCATCGAGGCCACCGTCGCGCGCATGGCGGGCGGAGAGGCGATAACCTTCGCGGATCGCGTCGATGTCCTGCACCGTCATGACATGCGGCATCTCCCGGTACACCGCGCAGGGCACGGCGGAGGGCGCCCAGACGGGATGGCCGGAGGCCACCGAATTCGTCTCCCGCCCCCGATGCCAGGGCTGCGCCAGCAGCAGCGCGCCGTGTTCGTGCACGGCGTCCGCGATCTTGCGGTACTGCGGCACCATGCGCGGGTCGAAGGACAGCGCCTTGCCGCGATAGGGCAGGGAGGTCTCGTGCACCGCCATCGCTTCCATGGTGATGACGGCGACGCCGTGCTTCGCGCGCTCCGCGTAATAGGCGACGTGTTCGTCGGTGAAGACGTGGTCCTTCACCAGCAGCGTCGCATGCGCGCTCATCCAGGTGCGGTTCCGCGCCACCTTCGGGCCAAGCTGCATGGGGCTGAACAGCGTCGGGTAGGGCGTGGCGTTCATGGCGTTTCGCTTTCCTGGTTGCGTTGAGCCTTGCCAGCGCGCGGAGGCGCGTCAAGACTGGCGCGGGAAACGACAGGAACGGCGGCGTGGCGGAACTCGACGTCGATTGGGTGGTCGCGGGCACAGGCGCCGCGGGAGTCGCTGCCGCGCTGGCCGGCGTGATGCGCGGGATGCGCGTCGTCGTCATCGAGAAATCAGAACGCATCGGTGGCGCCACGGCATCGTCGCTGGGCGGGCTCTGGGTGCCGGACAACCACCTGATGGCGGATGCCGGGCTGTCCGACACGCTGGAGGATGCGCGCCGCTACATGCGCTTCCTCTCCGGCGGCTATGCGCTGCCCGCGATGACGGAAGCCTATCTGACGGCGTCACGCATCGCGTTGCGCGAATTCGCCGATGCCGGCGTGGCATTGCGGCTGCTGCGCGGCCTGCCCGATCACTATTTCCCCAGTGCCGAGGGATCGTCCCGCGACGGCCGCATGGTGGAGGCCGCACCGATCACGCGCGCGGCGCTCGGCGACTGGGGCGATCGGCTGGAGGAGGGCGTCTACAACGAGGCCGGCGTGAGCTGGGGCGACGCCATCGCCTGGGGCGGCCTCGGCGCGCGCAACACCTGGCCAGAACACGAGCTGGAAGCGCGGCGCGCGGGGCAGCTGCTGGCGGCGGGGCCCGCGCTGGTCGGGCAGTTTCTCTCACGGCTGATGGCGGCTGGCGTGCCGGTGCTGGCCGGCTTCCGTGCGGAGCGCCTGCTGGTGGAAGGCGGCCGCGTGACGGGCGTGGAGGGTGGCGGCACGCGCATCACCGCGCGTCGCGGCGTCGTGCTCGCGACCGGCGGCTATGAGGGCAATGACGCGCTGGTCAATCGCTTCGAGGGCCTGCCGGACTGGATGAACATCTTCCCGCGCAGCATCGAGGGCGACGGCCTGGTGATGGGCAGCGAGATCGGCGCCGCCACCTGGCGCGTGCCGAACAACCTCGCGATGCTGGTGGGCTACGCGATCCCCGCGCCGGCGCCGATGGAGGGCGAGGTCTTCTTCAGCGCGGGACTGCGCGGCCTCTCCTACCCCCACAGCATCGTCGTGAACGACGCCGCGCAACGCTTCTGCGACGAGAGCCAGTTCCAGCATGTCGTGGCTGGCCTGACGCGCTTCGACCTCGGCCAGCATCGCCACCCCAACCTGCCGGCCTGGATGCTCTTCGATGCCCAGTACTTTGCGCGGTACAGCTTCGCGCGGCGGCCGCCCGGCGCACCCATTCCGGATTGGGTGATGCAGGCGCCGACCTTGCGCGAGCTGGGCGCGAAGATCGGGCTGGATGGCGCGGCGCTGGAAGCGACGGTGGCGCGCTTCAACGACGGCGCCGCGCGGGGCGAGGACCCCGAGCATGGTCGCGGTTCCTCCGCCTTCGCGCGATCGACGGCGGGCGATCCGAACGCCGCGCATCCGAACCTTGGCACGCTGTCGCAGGCGCCCTTCTGCGCGGTGCGCATCCGGCTTGGCGGCATCTCCGCGGCCGGGCTGCTGACGGATGACCAGGCGCGCGTGCAGCATGTCCGCGGCCGGCCCATCCCCGGCCTCTATGCCTGCGGCAATGCCGCGGCGCCGACGGAATCCGGCGCGGGCTACCAGGCCGGCGTCTCGCTCATGCGCGGCGTCACCTTCGGCTGGCTCGCCGCGCGCCACGCTTTCCTGCAGGCTTCACAAGGAGACGAACCATGACGGTGATCAAGCGCCGCACCCTTCTGGCGGCCAGCGCGCTGCTGCCCTTGCCGGCGCTGGCGCAATCCGCCTGGCCCGCTCGGCCGATCCGGCTGGTGGTGCCCTTCGCGCCCGGTGGCACCACGGACATCGTGGCCCGCATCCTGGCCGCCAACCTGCAGGAGCGGCTCGGCCAGCCCGTGGTGTCGGAGAACCGGCCCGGCGCTGGCGCCACGCTCGCCTCCGGCCAGGTCGCGCAGGCGGCGCCGGATGGCTACACGCTGCTGATCTCCAACAGCGCCTCCCACGGCATCTCGCCGACGCTGTTCCGCAACGTGCGCTACGATTCCATGGCGGACTTCACGCATATCGCGCTGGCCGCCACCACCTCCACGGCCATCGTCGTCAATCCGCGGTATGAGGCGCAGTCGATCGCGGACCTCATCCGCATCGGGCGTGCGAAGCCGGATGGCGTGGATTTCGCGATTTCCGGCCACGGTACGACGACGCATCTGCTCGGCATGCGCATCGGGCTTGCCGCGGGGTTCAAGATGAACCCGATCCTCTATCGCGGCGCGGGACCGGCGCTGATCGATGTCATCGCCGGCACGGTCGGGCTGTTCGTCGATGGGCTGCCTTCCTCCATCCCGCATCTGCGTGACGGCACGCTGAAGGCTATCGCGGTGGCGGATGCGCAACGCAACCGTCACCTGCCCAACGTGCCGACGCTGGCGGAGCAGGGGCTGCCCAACATGACGTCCTATTCCTGGTTCGGCGTGTCGGGGCCGAAGGGCATGCAGCCCGCGGCGGTGGAGCGGCTGAACACGGAGATCCGCGCCATCCTGCAGCTGCCCGCCGTGCGCCAGCGCTACACGGAACTCACCGCCGATGCGCCGGACATGACGCCCGCGCAGTACGCCGCCTTCATCGAGGAGGAGGTGCGCGTCTGGGGCGAGGTGGTGCGCGCGACGGGCGCCACGGCGGATTGACGCGCGGCACGCGGCATGCCGTCCGCGGCATGCGGATTGCAAACCTCTTGCCCCGAACGCGATCGCAACGGCACGCTTCCGTGCCGCACGGTCGCGGCTTCGGCGTATACAGCAGGAGGATGCCCATGATGCGTGCACCGACACGGCGTAGCGTGCTCTCCACCGGCCTGGCGGCGGGGCTGCTCGCCGCACCCGGAATCCGCGCCCAGGCCGCGCGGCGGCGCGTGCGCTTCTGCCTCGACTGGACCTGGCAGAGCGCGCATTCCGCCTGGACGCTGGCGGCGGACCGCAACTTCTTCACGGAGGCCGGGCTCGACGTGCAGATCGACCGCGGCTTCGGGTCGGGGGATACGATGACGAAGGTCGCCGCCGGCACCTACGACATCGGCTTCGCCGACACCAACCTGCTGCTGAAGTTCAACCACGAGAACCCGACGGCGCAACTCACCTCCGTCTTCATCCTCTACGATGCCTCGCCGAACGCCGCGATCTTCCTGAAATCCACCGGCATCACGAAGCCGAAGGACCTGGAGGGCCGCAAGATCAGCGTGACGGATGGGGAGGGGACGCGCCTGCTCTTCCCGATCTTCGCGCGCGCCAACCAGCTCGACATGTCGAAGATCGAGCTGCTGTCGGTGACGGCGCAGCTGCGCGACACGATGGTGGTGCAGCGCCGCGCGGATGCGACGCTGGGCTTCCTGACGACGACGGCGCTGAACATGGTGGGCGCGGGCGTGCCGCGCGGCGA
The DNA here is from genome assembly GCA_027482245.1 of Acetobacteraceae bacterium. Taxonomy (GTDB): domain Bacteria; phylum Pseudomonadota; class Alphaproteobacteria; order Acetobacterales; family Acetobacteraceae; genus Falsiroseomonas. Next base: position 33,944 of record JAIXWG010000038.1, read on the forward strand.
TATCGGCTGGCTGCAATACAACAGCTGGGGCGTCGCGCTGTATTCCTCGGGCCTCGTCGTCCGCAAGGATTATGCGGAGCGGAATCCCGAGGCCGTCTCCGCCTTCATCGCCGCCACCATTCGCGGCCTGCGCGCCATGCTGGCCGACCCCGTCGCGGCCATGGCGTCACTGAAGCGGCGGGAGGCGCTGGTGGATGAGGCGATCGAGATCAGCCGCAACGAGCTGATCAACGAGGTCGCGCTGCTGACGCCGAATGTCCGTGCCAATGGCGTTTCCACCGTCGATCGCGCGCGGTTCGAGGCTTCGGCCGCGCAGGTGGCGGAAGCCTTCGAGATCCCGATCCGCCCGGTGATGGACTTCACCTACACGGATCGGTTCCTGCCGGCGGACCGCAGGATCATATAGCGCCCCGCGCGGCGACGCCCTTCGGGATGCGGCCCATGTCGCGGGCCGTATCCCAGACGCGCCGGATGGCGGCGGCGCCGCGCTTCACCACCGCTTCCTCATCCGCCACCACCACGCGATGGTCGCGCAGCAGCGCCACGCCATCGACGAGGAGGCTGTGCAGATCGGCGGCGACGCCATTCGTCAGCAGCGCCTGCAAGGGATTCCAGACGGGCTGGTAACGCGCGCCGGCCAGGTCGAAGAGCAGCAGGTCCGCCGTGGCGCCCGGCGTGAGGCTGCCAAGGTCGCCGCGCCCGATCGCCGCCGCGCCATCCACCGTCGCCGCGCGCAGCATCCGCTCCGCGGAGGCGATGCCAGCGCGGCTTGCCTGCACCTTCGCCAGCATCTGCGCCGCGCGCAGTTCCGTCACCATGTCCAGCCCCACGCCATCCGTGCCGACGCCGAGCCTGATGCCGCTGTCGAGGAAGCGCGCGAAGGGAACGCCGAGCCCGCTGCGGGCAAAGGCATAGGGGCAGGAGGCGACGGCGGCGCCATGTTCCCTGATGATCGCGAGTTCGTCGTCCGTCGCCATGACGCAATGCGCCAGCACCGTGCCGGGCCTGAGCAGGCCGAGGTCGCGCAGGTGCTCGATGGGTGACTTCCCGTAGCGTTCGCGGACGATGTCGAGCTCCACCTGGCTCTGCGCCGCATGGATCGTCAGCGGGCAGCCGATTTCCTCGGCGGTACGACCGATCTGCTGGAGGAGTTCCGGCGTGCAGGTGTCGAGGCCGTGCGGGCCATAGCCGACGCGCGTGCGGCCCATCGGCCCTTCGTCGTATTCGCGAAACAGCGACAGCACCGTGTCGAAGCCGGTATCGGCGGCGGGCGGCGCCGTGATGGGCTTGCCATCCGGCGTCATGTCCATCTTCGGCGTGGAGAAGAGGTAGGGGCAGGAATAGGTGCGCAGGCCGAGCCGGCGGCCTCGTTCGATGAAGGGCGCCTGCTGCAGGCGCCACACATCCATGATGGTGGTGGAGCCGCCCTTCAGCGTCTCCAGCAGCGCCATCTCCGCGACGTCGCCGATCTCATCGGGGGAGAGTGTCTCCGCCGCGATGTCGCCCATCGGCATCAGCAGGGAATAGACGATGTCGCCGGGCAGGTCGCCTTCCCCGATATCGTCGGCCAGGCCGCGGAAGAGCGGCGCGGAGAAGGCGTGATTGTGCAGGTTGACGAAGCCCGGGATCAGCAGCCCGTCCGGCAGCGTGATGCGCTCCGCCTCCAGCGTCGGGCGTTCGCGCGTGACATCGGCGATGCGGTTGCCCTGGATGATGACATGGTGGTCGCCGCGCAAGCCGCCGGCGGCGTCCCAGATCCAGCGCGGCTCGATGATCAGCGTGTCGGTCATGCGCGGCTCCGGCCAGGGTTGCGGGAGCGTATCAGCGGCGCAGGAAATCCCGCAACGGGATGACGGTCTCGGCCGGCGCCTCCTCCATCGGCACATGGCCGATGCCGGGGAAGGTGACCACGCGGCTGTCGCGGAGCGCCGCGGTGTAGTCGGCGGCGTTGGCGACGGGCACCATGGCATCGGCCTGACCCCAGAGCAGCAGGGTCGGTGCCTCGATGCGTCGGAGCAGCGGCACGGGATCGACCAGCGCGCCCTGCGCCATGCGGTCCAGGATCGCCTGCCGCACGCCGGGCACCAGCAGCATGTCGCGGTAGCGCGCCAGCGTCGCATCGGCCAGCACGGCGGGGTTGCCATAGGCGGGCGCCAGGCTGGATCGCAGCAGGCTGTCCGGCAGCGTGTAGGGCAGCACGCGCGCCAGCAGGGGGACGGAGGGCGTGGTGCCATAACCGCGGCCGGGACTCGCGAAGCCGTCCGGCGCCATCAGCACCAGGCGATCGACGCGCGCGGGATGGGTCGCTGCGAAGGTCCAGGCGATGCGCCCGCCCATGGAACTGCCGACGAGGCTCGCGCGGGGCAGCGCCAGGCGGTCCATCAGCGACAGGATCACCGTCATGCTGCGGGCATCGGTGTAGTCGCCGGTGGGATCGGGTCCCGTCAGGCCGAAACCCGGCAGGTCGAAGCGGATGACACGGAACTCGCCTTCCAGCGCCTTGGCCCAATCCTCCCAGGTGTGGAGGGATGAGGCGAAGCCGTGCAGGAAGATCACGGGCGGCGCCGTGCGCGGCCCCGTGTCCCGCACATGCAGGCGCAGCCCCGCGACGGGCTGGAAATCCGCCGGCCGCGCATACTGCGCCTCCAACTCGGCGCGCGGCTTGTCCGGCGTGTAGAGCCAGCCGCCGCCGAGCAGCAGCACCACCAGCGCGATGATCGCGGCGGCGGTCATGCGGCGCTGGCGGCGTCCAGCGCGGCAATCGCCTCCGCATCCAGCGACAGCGCCGCACCCCGCAGCAGCGCCGCCAGCTGGTCCGGCGAGGTCGCGCTGGCGATGGGCGCGGCAAGCGCCGGGCGCGTGCGCAGCCAGGCGATCGCGACCTCCACCGGGGTGGCGCCGAGGCGCGATGCCACCGCATCCAGCGCCGCGATCACGCGCCAGCCGCGGTCATTCGCATAGGCCGCCAGCGCCTTGGCGCGGGGGCGACCCTCGATGTCGGCGGCGCTGCGATACTTGCCCGTCAGGAACCCCGCGGCGACGCCGTAGAAGGGGATGACGGCGACCTGGCGCGCGACGCAGAGCGGCTGCAGCGCGGCCTCGAACTCCGCGCGGTCCATCAGATTGTATTTCGGCTGCAAGGTCGCGTAGCGCGGCAGGCCCTGCGCCTCCGCCGTGTCCAGCGCCTCCGCCAGCTGCGTGGCGTCGTAGTTGGAGGCACCGATGGCGCGCACCTTCCCCTGCTCGATCAGGCGCTGGAAGGCGCCGAGCGTCTCCGCGATCGGCACCTCGGGATCGGGGCGATGGGCCTGGTAAAGGTCGATGTGATCGGTGCCGAGGCGCTTCAGCGAATCATCGACGGATTGCGCGATCCAGCGCGGGGACAGGCCCGTGCGGTCCGGGCCGAGCTCCATGCCCACCTTGGTCGCGATCACCACGCGGTTGCGCGCGCCGCGCGCCTTCATCCAGGCGCCGATGATCGTCTCCGACTCGCCGCCGACATGGCCGGGCACCCAGCGGGAATAGACATCGGCGGTGTCGATGGCGTTGAAGCCGGCATCGACGAAGGCATCGAGCAGGCGGAAGGACATCGCCTCATCCGCCGTCCAGCCGAAGACGTTGCCGCCGAACATCAGCGGCGCGATCGACAATCCCGTCCCGCCCAGGGCCACGCGTTCCATGGTCATTCCCTCAGTTGATGCGGCCGAGCAGGCCGCGGACGATGACCTGCGCCTGGATCTCCGCGGCACCCTCGAAGATGTTGAGGATGCGGCTGTCGCAGAGCACGCGGCTGATCGGGTATTCGATGGCGTAGCCATTGCCGCCATGCACCTGCAGCGCGTTGTCGGCATTGGACCAGGCGACGCGCGCGGCGAGGAGCTTGGCCATCCCGGCCTCGATGTCGCAGCGGCGGCCGGCATCCTTCTGGCGGCCGGAGAAGTAGGTGAGCTGCCGCGCCATCATCGTCTCCGCCATCATCCAGGCGATCTTGCCGTGGACGCGGGGGAAATGAAGGGTCGCCTTGCCGAACTGCCTGCGGTCCCGCGCATAGGACACCGCGAGTTCCAGCGCGTTCTGCCCGACACCGAGGGCGCGCGCCGCCGTCTGGATGCGGGCGGACTCGAAGGTTTCCATCAACTGCTTGAAGCCGCGGCCCTCGACACCGCCGAGCAAGGCGGAGGCCGGAACCTCGAACCCGTCGAAGGTGATCTCGTATTCGCGCATGCCGCGATAGCCGAGGACATGGATCTCCGTCCCCGCCATGCCCTTCGCCGGGAACAGGTTTTCGTCGGTTCCGCGCGGCTTCTCGGCGAGGAACATCGACAGGCCCTGATAGCCGGTGGAGCCGGGATCGGTGCGGACCAGCAGGGTCATCACATCGGAACGCGAGCCATGCGTGATCCAGGTCTTGGCGCCGTAGACGCGATAGATGTCGCCATCCCGCACCGCGCGCGTGCGCAGGCTGCCGAGGTCCGAACCCGTATCCGGTTCCGTGAACACCGCCGTCGGCAGGATGTCCCCGGACGCGATGCCTGGCAGGAACTTCTGCTGCTGCTCCGGCGTGCCGGCCAGGCGGATCAGCTCCGCCGCGATCTCGGAGCGCGTGCCGAGCGAGCCCACGCCGATATAGCCCGCGCTCAGCGCCTCCGAGACCAGGCACATCGCGACCTTGCCGAGGCCGAGGCCGCCGAATTCCTCCGGCACCGTCAGCCCGAAGACGCCCATCTCCGACAGCTTGGCGATGAGGTCGAGCGGGATCAGCTCGTTCCGCTGGTGCCAGCCCTGCGCGAAGGGCGTGACCTCCGCGGCCGCGAACTTCACGAACTGGTCCCAGGTCGCTTCCAGCAGCTCATCCTGCAGATGCGGCGCGCCATACAGCCCCTCCGCGGCGGAGAGGGCGAGGTCATGCCGCACCGCCTCCAGCGCGCGGGGATCGGAGAGCGCGGCCAGCGCGGGTTCCGCGAGGAAGCGCGCCACATCGGCATCGGCCACGCCGAGGTCGCGCGGGCGCACCATCTCGACCTGGCTCATGGGGATGCCGCCCGCGAGCTGCGCGAGGTACTCCGCGAAGCCGAGATGCAGGATGCCCTGTTCCACCGGCGTGAAGCGCCCGGCTTCCTGCAGGCGCTCCGCCCAGCGCAGCGTCTCGCGCAGCGCTTCCACATAGGTCGCGACCCAGGCCAGGCCGTGGGCGGCGAATTGGTGCCGCTCCAGCGCCGCGGCGTCGACCTTGCCGCCGGGTGCCACCAGCGCGCCGACCTGGTGCCGCGCCACCTCCGCCAGGCGCTCCGCCGCCACCAACCCGGCCGCGCATTGCGCCAGCAGGTCCCGCGCCTCGATCCTCACCATCGCATCCATGTCAGTGATCCCCGGCACCGGCAACGATGCCGGCATCATGCAGTTTTCCGATCGCGGACATGGTGAGGCCCAGCTTTTCCGCCAGAACCATGTCGGTGTGCTCCCCAAGGCGTGGCGCCGGCACCGGCGGCAGCCGCACCGCGCGGCCGCCGAAGCTCAGCGGGATGGCCGGCGCCAGCAGGCGGCCGATGCCGGGCTGCTCGATTTCGGCGAAGAGCGGGTTCGCGGTGGAGCATCGCGCATCCTCCCGCACCAGCTGGCCGAAATCCTGGTAGGGGCCCCAGAGGATGCCGCTGCCCTCGAAGGCCGCGGTGATCTCCGCCAGCGTGCGCTTCGCGAACCAGGGCGCCAGCACGGCGGAGATGGCGTGCCGCGCCTCGAACCGCCCGCCCTCGTCATCGAGGTCCACGTCCAGCATCGGGCCGATCATCGCGATCTTGTCGCTGAGGCCCGTGGCCTTGCCGATCGCCTTCCACTGGCGGCCGGAGATGGCGGCGATCATGATGCGGCGGCCGTCGCTGGTCGGGAAATCCTTGCCATAGGCGCCGTAGAGGTCGTTGCCGAGCGGCGGCCGCACCGCGCCATTCACCTGCACATCCGCGACGTAGCCGAGGTTGGCGACGGTCGCGAGCATCACGTCCGACAGCGCCAGCGTCACCTCCCGCCCCTGGCCATCGCGCTTCCGCGCGCGTTCCGCGGCCAGCAGCCCGGTCGAGAGGTAGAGGCCCGCCGCGACGTCCCAGGCCGGCAGCACATGGTTGACGGGATCGCCGCCAGTGCCGGTGGCCATCGGGAAGCCGCTGGCGCAATTCACGGTGTAGTCCACGGCGCCGGAGCCGTCATGGTTGCCGGTCAGCTTCAGCATGATCAGGTCGGCGCGCTTCGCCGACAGCGCGGCGTGGCTCATCCAGCCGCTGGCGGGCAGGTTGGTCAGCAGGATGCCGCGGCCTTCGCCGGGCTGGGTGATGAGGGCGGTCGCGATCTCCCGCCCCTCCGGCGTGTTCAGCGCCAGGCAGACGGACCGCTTGCCCTTGTTGAGGCTGGCCCAGTAGAGGCTGCGGCCGTTGGGGGCGAGAGGCCAGCGGCCATGGTCGATGTTGCCGCCGATCGGGTCGATGCGGATCACCTCCGCCCCCATCTGCGCCAGCGTCATGCCGCCCATCGGTGCCGCGACGAAGGCCGAGACCTCCACCACGCTGAGATCGGCAAGGATGGCGTCACTGGTCATGCGAGGGGCCCCGGGCGTGTTCCTACCCGCCAGTATAGCGCGCCGCCCGCGCCCGCCCACCCTTGACCCCATACGCGCGGCGTGATCGACCCCGGGCAAACCAGCCAGAGGAAGGCCATTCATGAAAATCATCGTGCTGCCCGGCGACGGCATCGGCCCCGAGATCACGGAAGCCACCACCGGCGTGCTGCGCGCGGCCTCCGAGGCCTTCCAGCTCGGCATCGAGATGGAGCATGACGTGGTGGGGCTGGAGAGCTTCCGCCTGCATGGCACGACGGTGAAGCCGGAGCTGCTGGACCGCGTGAAGGCGGCGGATGGCTTCGTGATGGGGCCGACCTCGACGCTCGACTACAAAAAGGGCGATGCGAAGCAGGTCGGACCCTCGGCGTTCTTCCGCAAGGGGCTCGACCTCTACGCCAATATCCGTCCCGCGCGCACCTATGCGGGCATGCCCGCGCGGCTCGGGCAGTTCGACCTGGTGGTGGTGCGGGAGAATACAGAGGGCTTCTACGCCGACCGCAACATGGAAGCGGGCAATGCGGAGATCCTCGTGACGCCCGATGTCGTCGTCTCCATGCGCAAGATCACGCGCCCGGCCTGCCTCCGCATCGCGCGCAGCGCCTTCGAACTGGCGCAGCGGCGCCGCGGCAAGGTGACGGCGGTGCACAAGGCCAATGTGCTGAGCGTCGGCGACGGCATGTTTTTGCAGTGCTGCCGGGAGGTGCAGAAGGAGTTCCCGGCGATCGAGCTGGAGGAAGTGATCGTCGACGCGATGATGGCACATGTCGTGCGCAACCCCGCGCGCTTCGACGTCATCGTCACCACCAACATGTTCGGCGATATCCTCTCCGACCTCACGGCCGAGATGTCGGGCAGCCTCGGCCTGGGCGGGTCGCTGAATGCGGGGGCGGAGACGGCGATGGCGCAGGCCGCGCATGGATCGGCGCCGGACATCGCGGGGCAGGGCATCGCCAATCCGGCCTCCCTGATTCTCTCGGCCGCGCTGCTGCTGTCCTGGCACGGGCGCAGGAAGGGCGAGGCGCGCTATGTCGAGGCCGGGACGGCGATCGAGCAGGCGATGGCGGATGCGATCGCGGCCGGCGAATGCACGCGCGACATCGGCGGCAAGCTCGGCACCGAAGCGGCGGGCGCCGCGGTGGCGGCGCGGCTGAAGCGTTGATCTTTTCTGCCCTCAAGCGCCAGGCGGCCCCTCCGGGGCCTTGGCTCGCCGCATAAGCGGCGGCGCCCGTTCGGGCGCTCGGCCGACTTTGTCGGCCGCAGGCCGCTCCTCGCGCCGTTGGCTAGTTCTGCGACGCCAGCGCTGCCCAGACCCGCGCTGGCGTCATCGGCAGTTCGATGTGGGTCACGCCATCCTCCGCCAGCGCGTCGATCACGGCGTTGGCGATGGCGGCGGGGGCGCCGTTGGTCGGCAATTCGCCGACCCCCTTGATGCCGAGGATGTTGTTGGGCGAGGGCGTCGGGACGGAGATCCAGTCGAGATCGGGAAAATCGCCGGCGCGCGGCATGGCGTAGTCCATCAGCGTCGCGGCCTGCATCTGCCCGTCCGGATCGTAGCGGGCGTCCTCCATCAGCGCCTGGCCGATGCCGGCGGCGTAGCCGCCATGCAGTTGCCCGCCGAGCAGCAGCGGGTTCACGACCAGGCCCGCATCGATGGCGGCGGCGAAGCGGTCGAGCGTCACGGCGCCGGTCTCGGGATCGACCTCCACCTCCGCAATGGCGATGCCGGTGGGCCAGGTTTCGACGGTATCGGCGAAATCGGCGCTCGCGCTCATGCCACCGAGGCGATGCGCCAGCTCCGGCAGCGTGATGCGGCGGTCGGTGCCGGCGATGGCGTAGGCGCCGGCCTCGAAGACGATGTCGATGGCGGCGGCCTCCAGCGCCTCCGCCGCCGCTTCGCGGCCTTCCTCGATCAGCGTGTCGGCGGCGCGGGTCATGGTGGCCCCGGAGATGATGGTGGAGGAGGAGCCGCCGGTGCCGCCGCCGCGCGCGATCCTGTCGCTGTCGCCCTGCACGATGCGGATCAGCGCGGGATCGATGCCGAGCCGCGCGGCAAGGATCTGGGCGTAGGCTGTCGCATGGCCCTGGCCCTGGCTCTGCGTGCCCGTGCGCGCCTCCACCGTACCGTCGGGCAGCACGCTGACGCCGGAGGTCTCCGTCCCCCAGCCGCCGGAGCCGTGCAGATGGCAGGAGAAGCCGCGGCCGCGGCGCAACCCCTTCGCGCGCGACGATGCGCGACGGGCGGCGTAGCCGGCATCATCGGCACGGGCCAGGACCCGGTCCATCAGCGCCGCGTAGTCACCGCTGTCGTAGCGGTAGCCGAGCGCGGTCGGGTGGGGGAAGGCATCGCGCGGGATCAGGTTCAGGCGCCGCAGCGCGACGGGGTCGCGGCCCGTGTCTCGCGCCGCCTGGTCCACCAGGCGTTCCAGCAGCACCAGCGCTTCCGGCTTGCCGGCGCCGCGCACGGCATCGACCGGCGCGGTATGGGTGAAGGCGCAGCGCAGATTGAGGTGGGCGGCCGGGATGGCGTAGAGGCCGGTGATGACCTTGGCCATGCCGCCGGTCGGGATGGTGGGGTTCACGGTGGAGACATAGGCGCCGAAATTCGCCACGCCCTCCACGCGGATGGCGGTGAAGCGGCCCTCGGCATCGAGCGCCAGCGACGCTTCGGCGACGAGGTCGCGGGCGTGCGTGTCGGCGAGGTGATGTTCCGTGCGGTCCTGCACCCAGCGCACGTCGCGCTGCAGCGTCATGGCGGCGAAGACGGCAAGCGCCTGTTCGGGATAGGGCGGCAGCTTGGGGCCGAAGCCGCCGCCAACATCCTCCGTCACCACGCGCAGCCGCTCGCGCGGGATCTTCAGGATCTCGTCGCAGAGGATGCGATGCAGCAGGTGCACGCCCTGGGACGGCGTCGTCAGCGTGACGCGCCCTGCCTCCCACTGCGCGAGGGCGCCGCGAGGCTCGATGTAGCCGGCGAGGATGCGGGGCGATCGGAAGGCGACGCGCGCGATATGCGCGGCGGTGGCGAAGGCGGCGTCCACCGCGGCGGCGTCGCCCTTGTGCCAGTCGCAGACCAGGTTGCCGGGGGCTTCGTCATGGACAAGCGGCGCATCCGCGGCGAGCGCGTCGTCGCCGCGCACGACGGCGGGGAGGGGATCGTACTCCACCACGATGGCTTCCGCGGCGTCCCGCGCCTCCGCCAGCGTCGATGCCACGACCATGGCCACGATCTCGCCGACATGGCGGACGCGGTCGCGGGCGATGGGCAGGCGGGGGGGCTCGATGTGGCGGCGGCCGGCGGGGTCCTTGATCTCCGTCACGGCGGGGTTGTGGCCGAGCGCCGCGGTGTCTTCCGCCGTGATGATGGCCGCGACGCCCGGCATGGCGCGGGCCTCGGCGGCATCGATCGCGACTAGGCAGGCATGGGCGTGGGGGGAGCGGAGGAAGACGGCGTGCAGCGCCTGGGGTGCGGCGGCATCGGCCATGTAGCGGCCGCCGCCGGTCAGCAGGCGCGGGTCCTCCAGCCGCCGCATCGGTGAACCGAGACCCGGAAGGACGTCGAAGGCCATGCATGCTCCCCTGGCTGCGGGGACCATTGCCGCGTGGGACGCCGATTGCAACCGCGGGCGACCGGTGCCTAGGCTGTGCTGGGATACAAGGGGTGCGGGCCATGGTGACCAGGCGGGCATTGCTGGCGGTGGGCCTTGCGGCGCCAGCCCTGGCGCAGGAATCCTGGCCCGCCAGGCCCGTGCGCGTGATCGTCCCCTTCGCGGCCGGTGGCGGCGCGGACCTCGTCGCGCGGGCGGTGTCGGCCAAGCTGCAGGAACGGCTCGGCCGGCAATTCGTCATCGACAACCGGCCGGGCGGCGCGGGGAACATCGGCACGGATGCGGCGGCCAAGGCGGCGCCGGATGGCTACACCCTGCTCGTCACCGGGCCGAGCCACGTGAACAACGCCCATCTGTTCCGCAGCCTGCCCTTCGACCCGATCCGGGGCTTCGCGCCCGTCTCCCTGCTGACCTCCGCGCCCTATGTGCTGGTCGCCGACCCGGCGCTGCCGCTGCGGTCGCTCGCCGACCTCATCGCGGCGGCCAAGGCGCGGCCCGGGGCGCTGTCCTACGGCTCCGCCGGGAATGGCACGGCGGGGCACCTCGCGATGGAGATGATCAAGTCCCAGGCGGGGATCGACCTGGTGCACGTCCCCTATCGCGGCAGCCCCGCGGTGCTGACGGACATCATGGGCGGGCGCATCGCGGTGGCCTTCGACAATGTCCTGTCCTCCGCCCCCGGCATCGCGGCGGGGCAGCTGCGCGGGCTGGCGGTGAGCGGCGCGCGACGCGCCCCGGCGCTGCCGGACCTGCCGACCATCGCGGAGAGCGGGCTGCCGGGCTTCGACGTCACGGTCTGGCAGGGCGCGCTGTTCCCTGCGGGGACGGACCCCGCCATCGTCGCGCGGCTGGGCGCCGAACTCGGCCTCGCGATGCAGGCGCCGGATTTGCGGGCGCGGCTCTCGGAACTGGGTGCCGAGGCCATCGGCAGCCCGCCCGCCGATTTCGCGCGCTTCCTGGACCAGGAGATGCGAGTCTGGGGGGAAGCGATCCGGCAGACCGGCGCGCGGCTGGATTAAGAGACGGCGCCCTTTCAGCCCGGCCGTCCCGCCAGGCCGATTCCGATGCGGGGCTGCCAATCCGCGACGAAGCGGGACAGGGGCGCGCGCAGCCGGCAGGCCAGTCCTTCGGGGTGCCATTCCGCCTGGATGGTGCCGCCGAGCTGACGGAGCGTCGCCTCCAGCACCCGTGACCCGAAGCCCAGCCGGCCGGGTGGGCCGGCCACGGGCGGACCGCCGGTCTCGACCCAGTCCAGCAGCAGCACCCCGTCCCGCGCCTCCGCCGCCCAGGTGACGGCGACATGCCCGCCCGGCGCCGACAGCGCGCCATGCTTCGTGGCGTTGGTGGCCAGTTCGTGCAGCGCCATGGCCAGCGGCTGGGATGCCTCCGCCGAGATCTGCAGCACCGGTCCCTCCAGCGTCACGCGCGCCGGCCATTCGGCCTCCACGGGGCCGATGAAGCCGGCCAGCTCGCCCTCCACCAGCAATCGCAGCTGGGTGCCGGTCCAGCCGCCTTCCGCCAGCAGGGTCTGCGCCCGGGCCAGCGCGTTGACCCGGCCCTCGATCGCGCGCGCGAAGGCGGGGGCATCGTCCTTCGGCGTCAGGCGCAGCGCCGCCTGCACCACCGCCAGCGCGTTCTTCGCACGGTGGTCCACCTCCCGCGCCAGCAGCGCCTGGCGTTCCTCCGCCCGGCGCCGGTCGGTGATGTCCTGCACGGCGGCGACGGCCCGCATGGCCTGTCCCGCCACGCCCGGCAGCAGGGCGATGGAGGCGATGACCCAGCGCAGGCTGCCATCGCAGTGCAGCAGCCGCGTCTCCACGCGCCAGGGCCGCCCCTCCTCCAGCGCTTCGCGGAAGCCGGCGGCATTGGCGGCGCGGTCGTCGGGATGGATGAGGTCGAGCAGGGTGAAGCCCCCGGCCAGTTCCGCCTCCTCCCGCCCGACGATCTGGCAGAAGCCGCGATTGGCGCGGATGAAGCGCAGCGTGGCGGCCTCGGCCAGCACCTTGCCGACCACCGAATTCTCGAAGATGGCGCGGAATTCCGCGGCGCTGGCGGCCAGCGCGTCGGCCGCGGCCCTCGCCGCCGTGACATCGATGTTCACGGCCACGAAGCGGCCGGCGGAGGACCGCCCGCTGGCGCGGATCCAGCGCTGCTCCCCGGTATCGGCGCGGCGGATGCGGAAATGGTCGTCATGGCTGCCGCCCGTCGCGATCGCGTCCCGCAGGGTGGCGGCGGCACGGTCCCGGTCATCGGGATGCAGGCAGGCGACCCAGGCGTCCCAGCCGAAGCCATGCGGCGCCGCGCTGGCGGGCAGGCCGTAGATCCGCGCCTGGGAGGCGCTGGCCACCGCGCGGCCGGCCGCGGCGTCCAGTTCCCAGATGCCGACCTGGCCCGCATCCTGCGCCAGGCGCAGCCGCTCCGCACTGGCGGCGAGGGAGGATGCGACCTGGTCGAGTTCGCGGATGCCGGTGCGGGCGGGTGCCGGCGTGGCGCCGATCTCCGCCGCCGCGCGGCCGAGGGCGCGGATCGGCCGCGCCAGGCGGCGGCCGAACAGCACCGCCGCGGCGATGGAGGCCGCGACCGCCAGCAGCCCCACCATGCCGAGGACGAGGGCGGAACGGCGCATCGGCGCGTCCATCACCGCCTCCGGCACGCCGACCGCAACGCGCCAGCCCCAGCCGGGCAGGCGCGCATAGGCCCCCCAGACCGGGACGCCCGCGACGTTCACGCTGCGGACCGTGCCTTCCGGCGCCTCGGCGCTGGCCCGCAGCGCCGCATTGGCCTGGCTGCCGACGTAGCGGTCATGGTCGGGCCAGCGCGCGACGATGTGGTCCGTGCGGTCGAGGATCGAGACGCCCCAGCCCGCGGGCAGCCGGTTTCCCTCGAGCATGGTGGCCAGCTGCTGCGCCGCACCGCGACGTTGAGGGCGAAGGCGACCTCCCCGCCCTGCATCACCGGCGCGTCCAGCAGCACATAGGGCTGCGGGTCGGTGGTGCCGGTGTAGAGGTCGGAGACGCAGGCAGCGCGGGTGCGGAAGACGCAGGCATCCGCCGCCAGCACGACCGGGGAGGAGGTGACGGGCAGCGGCGTGCCGAAGGGGAACAGCGTGTTGACGAGGTGCTGGCCCGTGCGGTCGCGCATGACGATGGCGCCGCCTTCCGGCACGATCCGCAGCGCCTGGTCGTGGAAGCGCCGCAGGTCTCCATCCGCCAGCGCCGGGGAGGTCGCGAGCGCCTGCAGCATGCCGCCGAGCCCCGCCAGCGTGCGGTCCAACTCCAGCGCCAGGTTGCGCGCGACGAGGATGGTCTGCTGCTGCGCCTCTCGCCGCCCGGCCTGCAGCGTCGTCCAGGCGACGACGCCGAGCAGACACCACAGCGGGATGACGATCGACAGCGCGAAAAGGGCGAGATGGGCCCAGATGGGGCGCGCGCGACGTTCCCCGCTGGCCGCGGCCGATGTCACCAAAACTGTCGTGCCTCACGCGGAACTTGTCGCCGGAAAGATTATTTCTCACATCCCGGGCAGGGTCGAGCGCGTAGTGGGCAGGTCGCGGCGTTTTGACCCGGCAGCGTCAATCCGGCCTGATGTTCCCGCGCCGCACCACCTCGCCCCATTTTGCGATCTCGGCGCGCTGGAAGCTGGCGAAATCCTCGGACGTGCTGCCGACCAGGTCGAGCCCGAGCGCCGCCGAGCGTTCCGCCACCTCCGGCACCTTCAGGGCGGCGTCGATCTCCGCCTGCAGGCGGGTGACGATGGGCCCGGGCGTGCCGGCGCGGAGCGTCATGCCGTACCAGTTCACGACCTCGTACCCCGGCACCGTCGCCGCCACGGGCGGCACGCCGGGCAGCGAGGCCATGGCGCGCGGCCCCGTGACGCCGATGGCGCGCACGCGGCCGGAGGCGATGTGCGGCTGCGCGATGGCCAGCGCGTCGAACATGAACTGGCACTGCCCGGCGATGACGTCCGTGAAGGCCGGCGCGCTGCCGCGATAGGGGACGTGGATCGTCCGGATCCCCGCCTGCGCGTTCAGCAACTCGCCCGAGAGGTGCGGCAGCCCGCCATTGCCGGAGGAGGCGTAGTTCAGCGTGTCGGGCCGCGCCTTGGCCAGCGCGATGAACTCCGCCACGTCCCGCGCCGCGACGCCGGGATTCACCACCATGACGAAGGGCAGCGACGCGACGAGGGACAGCGGCGCCATGTCCCGCAGCAGGTCGAAGCCGGCATTGGGGTAGAGCCCCGCATTGACGGCGAGGTTGCCGGTGGTGCCGAAGAAGATCGTGTGGCCATCGGGCTCCGCGCCCAGCACCGCCTGCGTCGCGACCAGGCCATTGGCGCCGGGGCGGTTTTCCACCACCACGGGCTGGCCGAGCCTGGCGCCCATATGCGGCGCCATGAGACGGGCCAGGATGTCGATGCCGCCGCCCGGCGGGAAGCCGATGACGATGCGCAGCGGCCGCTGCGGGAAGCCCGGCTGCGCCAGCGCGGGCGCGGCGAGCAGGACAGGCGCGGCCAGCATGGCCCGTCGCGAGAACCTCATGGCGTCTCCTCCGCGCGGGGGCTTGCCCGCCTTGACATTGTTTTTCGTATGGTGGGATTGATTCGCCCCAAGGGTCAAGCACGACCCGTGCGGAGGAACGCTTGGCCGCCAAACACCTCTATGCCGGCACGGCCGGCCATTCGGCCTGGTTCAGCGACGACCTCGGCCGCAGCTGGGTGCATCCGAACAGCCATTCGGGGATGTACCTGGAAGCCCGCGTCTGGGGCTTCGCGGCGCATCCCGCGACGCCGGAGAGGATGTTCGCCGCGACCGACATGGGTGTCTATCGCTGGGACGAGGTGACGGCGCGATTCACGCGGCTGCCGATGTTTGAAGACGGGGGGCCGATGGAGGATGTCTGGGCCATCGCCATCGACCCGGACAACCCGGATGTGCTGGTGGCGGGCACGCGGCCGGCGGGGTTCTGGCGATCGACCGATGCGGGGGAGCATTGGGTGAAGACCGCCGCCCCCGGCATCGCGGAATTCTCCACGCAGAACATGGGGCCGACGCGGGTCACGCAGATCCTCTTCGATCCGGTGGATGACGGCACGGTCTGGGCCTCCGTCGAGATCGGCAGCATCTTCGTCAGTCGCGACCGCGGGCTGACCTGGGCGGAACGGGGGAACGGGCTGGTTTCGGGCGACGTGCATGGGCTGGCGGTGATCCCGCTGCCGGGCGGCGGCAAGGCGATGCTGGCGACGACGAATCGCGGGCTGCATCGCAGCGAGGATGATGGCGCCAATTGGGTGGTGCAGGATCTGCCGACGCCCTGGCCCTATACCCGCGGCGTGACGCCGCGCGCGGATGGCTCGGGCGTGGTGTTCCTGGGTAGCGGCAACGGCCCGCCGGGGAATGACGGCTTCCTGCTGCGCTCGCGCGACCATGGGAAGACATGGGAGGATGCGGGCCTGCCCGGCGCGGTGAACAGCACGGTCTGGTGCATTGCCGCCGACGCCGCCGATCCGATGTTTCTGCTGTGCTGCACCAATCTCGGCGAGGTCTTCCGCAGCACGGATGGCGGGGAAAGCTGGGAGAGGCTGCCGCACCAGTTCGGCGAACTCCGCGCGCTGCTGTGGCGCAGCCTGCCGGACGGCATCCGCCAGCAGCCCCATTCCATCACCCGCCCGGTGCAGACCGCGGCGGAACTCAACCACCCCATGGCGAGGCAGCACGCGGCATGAACGAGGTCCGGTTTCCCGCCATCCCGGCGGACCAGATGAACGATGCGCAGAAGGAGGTCGTGGCCGCGATCGCCGGCGGGCCGCGCGGCAGCGTGCGCGGGCCCTTCCTGGCGCTGCTGCACAACCCCCAGCTTGCCATGCGCGTGCAGGCGCTGGGCGAGCATCTCCGCTTCGGCACGGGCATCACGCAGTCGCTGGTGGAGTTGCTGATCCTGGTGACGGCGCGGAAGTGGACCTGCCAGTACGAGTGGTTCGCCCATGCCCGCATCGCCCGCGGCGAGGGCCTGCCGGAGCCGATCATCGAGGCCATCGCGAAGGGCCAGCGCCCTACTGACATGGATGACGACCAGGCGCTGGTGCATGACTTCGCCGTGGCGGTCCACAGGGATGGCACGCCGCCGGATGCGCTCTACGAGCAGGCGGTGGCGCGCTTCGGCCGGGCCGGGGTGCTCGATCTGCTGGCGCTCTGCGGCTACTACACGATGCTGGCGATGGTGCTGAACACGGCGCGGCCGCCGCTGCCGGATGGCACGCCCGATCCGCTGGGGGCGATCTGATGCCGCGCCCGCTGCGCGTCGGCCTGATGGTGCCGGTCAACAACACGACGATGGAGGGCGAGCTGGCGGCCTGGCTGCCGCCGGGATCGACCGTGACGCGCGTGGGGATTCCGCGCGGCGCGGGGCTGCTGACGCGGGAGACGATGCCCGCCTACCGCGATGCCGCGGTGGCGCTGGCCGCGCAGCATTTCTCCAGCGCGACGCATGATATCCTCGCCTATGGCTGCACCGCGGCGGGCTTCATCAGCGGGCCGAGGGGCGATGCCGAATTGCAGGCGGAGCTGTCGCGCGTGACGGGGCTGCCGGTGGTGACGACGGCCCGCGCCATGGTGGTGGCGCTGCAGGCGGCGGGGGCGAAGCGCATCGCCGTCGTCACGCCCTACCAGGACGCGGTGAACGACCAGCTGACCGATTTCCTGGCCGATGGCGGGATCGCGGTGGAGCGGCTGGCGACCTTCCGCGCGCCCGATGTCAACGCGCTCGGCCGCATCACGGCGGAGGAGGTGCGGGGCCTGGCGGAGGCGACGATGGGGCAGGATTGCGATGCCCTCTTCATCGGCTGCTCCCAGCTGCCGACGAAGGCGGTGCTGGCGGGCCTGGCCGCGAAGTTCCACCGCCCCGCCCTCTCCTCCATCCAGGCCACGGCCTGGGATGCGCGGCGCGTCGCGGCATGAGTGTCGCAACGGAAGCCGTGCTGCGCGAACTCGCGGAAGTGCTGTGGGAGGAAAGCCCCGGCCACCACGGCGGCGCGCTGTCGAAGATTCTCGTGGCCGCGGGGGAGGGCGGGTCGCGGGTGATCGACTACCGCATCTCCTCCTACGAGCCACGCGCGCATGTCGCGCTGCACGCCCATGAGGCGAAGGAGCAGATCTACCACTTCATCGAGGGTGAGGGCCTGCTGACCATCGGCGATCGCAAGGTCGTGGTGCGCAGGAACAGCTACGTCTTCATCCCGCCGACCGTGCCGCATGCCCTGCACAATACGGGCCTCGGCAACCTGGTCTTCCTGGTGATCACGGCGCCGGTGGCGGTGTAGATCACCCGACCGCGCGGGCGGGCAGGGCGGCGACGGGCTGCTGTTCCGCGATGGCGTCGCAGGCTTCCCGCGCCGCCTGCATCACGCGTTCCGCCAGCAGGGGCCGCGTGGCGGTAGGGGCATTCGCGATGGGCGCGGCGATGCCGATGCTGCCCAGCACGCCGCGATCCGCGTTGAACAGCGGTGCCGCGATGCCGATGATGCCCGGCATGAATTCCGACTGCGTCACGCAATGCCCGGCATCGCGGATGGCGCGCAGCGTCGCCCGGAAGCTCTCCCAATCCGCCCCCAGCCCGGCGGCGGCGATGGTGCTGCGGTGACGGCCGAACAGGGCGCGCAGCTGGTGCGGCGGCAGGTGGGCCAGGATCACCTTGCTCGCCGCGCCGGCAAAGAGCGGCCGGCGCATGCCGCGGCTGAACAGCCCCTCCGGCGCGCCGGGGGCGGGGGCATCGCCCACGCACATCACCGTGTCGCTGAACAGCAGGCAGAGCAGGCCGGTATGCCCCGTCTCCGCCGCCAGGCGCTGCATGGGCGGCGCGCCGCCGGCCGTGACGGGGTCGCAGAACCGCATCGTCCGGTCGAGTTCGATGATCCGGGGCCCCAGCATCCAGGCGCCGCCCGCCACCGGCGTCAACAGCCCCGCCGCCTGCAGCGCCTTGATGTAGCGGTAGCAGGTGGAGCGGGAGGTGCCGGAATGGCGGATCAGCGCCTCCGTCGACCAGGCGGGGGCGGTGGTGGTGAAGACGTCGAGCAGGCCCAGCATCTTCTCGAGGCTGCTGGCGCTGCGCGCGTCTTCCGAAGGAAATCCCGTCATGCTGGACAATCCAATGGGGCGTGGATAGCGTCGGCCCGGATGGGGGAGGAAACGACCATTTTGGCGAAGCGTATAGCGTGGCCGCGCGAATCCGCGCAGGGGCAGGCTTCCCGGTGGTGGTAGCGGGCCGGCTGACCATCCTCTCGGCCGCCGAACGCCCCTATTGCGCGGCGCTGCTGGCGGGCTTCGCGGCCCGGCATCCCGGCGTGGAGGTCGATTTCGTCTTCGGCATCTCGACCGCGCTGCACCAGCGCTACCTGGCCGAACACGCGGCGGGGGGCGCCATGGCGGACCTCTACTGGTCGTCCGCCATGGACCAGCTGATGGGCCTGGTGCTGGAGGGTCATGCGCAGCCCCATGGCGTGTCCCACGCCTTGCCCGCGGGCTGTGACTGGCGCGGCCTGGCGCTGGCGACGACGCGGGAGCCCGTCTTCACGCTGATGCGCGGGCCGCTCGCCCCGGCCGGCACCTTCGGGGAGATCGCGGCGCTGATCGCCGCCGACCCCGCCCGCTTCGCCGGCCAGGTCGCCATGCCGGATATCGAGGCGAATGGCCTTGGCTTCCTGGCCCTGCTGGAGGCCAGCCTGAACGATCCGGGGTTCGAGGCCGGGCTGGGGGCGCTGGAATCCTGCCGGCCCGCCCTGGGCGGCTCCGCGCCCGCTTTGGTGAACCATGGCGGGCAGATCGCGGTCCATGTGCTGGGCGCCTATGCGCTGCGGGCGGAAGCCGCGGGCCAGGCGCGGATCGCGCCATCCGCCGCGCCCGCGCCGGCCGTGGCGCGGCTGGCCTTCATCCCTCGGCGTGCCGCCAACCCGGAAGCCGCGAGCGCCTTCCTGGCGCATCTGGTGTCGCCGGACGGCCAGGCGGCGCTGGCGGAGGGTGGGTTCTGGCCCGTCACGCAGCCGCCGCCGCGGCCCATCGCGCCGATCGCGCTGGATGATGCATTTCCGCGCCTGCTGGACCCTGCCCGCCGAAGCGCCCTGCTGGCACGCTGGCGGGACGCCGTCGGGCGCCAACCGGGAGGAACAACCGCATGAACCGCCGCACCCTGCTGCCGCTCCTCGCCGCACCCTTCCTGCCGCGGGCGGCCGGCGCCCAGTCCGGCTGGCCTGGGCGCCCCATCCGCATCATCGTCCCCTTCGCGCCGGGGTCCTTCACCGATGCTTCCGCGCGCCTCCTGGGGCAGGAGCTGACGGAGCAGCTCGGCCAGCAGGTGGTGGTGGAGAACCGGGGCGGCGCGGGCGGGACGCTCGGCGCCACCGCGGCCGCGCGATCGGCGCCGGACGGGCTGACGCTGCTGCTGACGGATAATTCGCTGGCCATGTCGGTCGGCCTCTACCCCGCCCTGCCCTATGACCCGCTGACGGACCTCGTGCAGGTCAGCCGCATCGCGGACAGCCCGTCGATCCTGCTGGTGAAGCCGAGCCTCGGCGCGCGGAGCGTCGCGGAGGTGATCGCCATGGCCAAGGCGCGGCCCGGGCAGCTGTCCTTCGGCTCCGGCGGGCAGGGATCGTCGGCGCATCTCGCGATGGAGCTGCTGCTGAACGTGACGGAGACGCGGATGCTGCACGTCCCCTATCGCGGCGTCGCGGCCGCGATCGCGGAGGTGATCGGCGGGCGCGTGGACATGGCGATCGCGAGCCTCGCTTCCGGTGTGGCGCATGTGCGGCAGGGCACGCTGCTGGGCCTTGGCGTGAGTGGCGAGCGCCGCGCGCCCGCGCTGCCGGAGGTGCCGACCTTCATCGAGGCCGGCGTGCCCCGCTACGACATGAGCTACTGGTGGGGCATCGCCGCGCCCAAGGGCACGCCGCCCGAGATCGTCGCGCGGCTGAATGCGGAGATCGCGACGGCGCTGCGCCGGCCGCGTCTGGTGGAAGCCTTCGCCGCCGCCGGCGCCACGCCCATCCACTCCACGCCGGAGCAGATGCAGGCGCATCTCGCGCGGGAGGTGCCGCTGTGGAAGGACGTGATCACCCGCGCGAATGTCAGGCCCGAATAGGAACATCATGACGCTCGATCACAAGGCGGAAGGCCCGCCTTCCTTCCGCGCGCCGCCGCTCTCCTGCGACGCGCATTTCCACGTTTTCGGCGCGGAGGGCGAGTACGCCTACGCGTCGGAGGAGCCGCTGCGCTACAAGCCGCCGCATGCGCCGCTGGCGGATTACCTCGACCTCGCCGCGCATCTCGGCATCGAGCGTTTCGTCTTCGTCCAGCCCAGCGCCTATGGCCGCGACAATGCCTGCATGCTGGATGCGATGCGGGAAGTCGGCCCCGCGCGCTGCCGCGGCATCGTCGATGTGGATGAGGATGTGCCGGATTCCGTGTTGGCGGAGATGGATGCGATCGGCGTGCGCGGCGTGCGGATCAACTACTCGCCGGTGAAGCCGCGCATCGACGGGTTCTCCAGCCAGATGCTGCCGCGCATCCGGCGGCTGGAGGCGCGGTGCCATGAGCTGGGCTGGCACCTGGATTTCCTCGGCCCGGGCTGGCTGACGGCGGAACTGCTGCCGGTGCTGGCCAGCCTCAAGGTGCCCTTCAGCGTCGCGCATATGGGCATGTTCCTGGCGAAGGACGGCCCGCAGCAGCCGGGCTTCCAGGCCTTCATCGAGGTGCTGAAGCGCGACGAGGTCCGCGGCTACGCCAAGTTCACCGGCACCTACCGCATGGCGACGCCGCCGGACTACGCCGATGCGGCGCCGATGGCGCGCGCGCTGGTGGAGGCGGTGCCCGATCGCATCATCTGGGGCAGCGACTACCCGCATTTGTCCTTCGCGCATCTCGTTGGATCGGTGCAGCTGTTCAACCTGCTGGGCGACTGGGCGGACGGGGCGGCGCGGGAGCGCATCCTGGTGGAGAATCCGGCGCGGTTGTTCGGGTTCTGAAGCACGACGGCGACACACTTGCTTCCTGGCCAAGGCGACTACGTCCCCCACCCCGACCAGCCTTCGGCCTCGCGGCAGCGCTGCAAGCCCCCGCAAGCGCGGGGGAGGGAGCGTCCGATACTCCCTCCCCCGCGCTTGCGCGGGAGGGTCGGGGTGGGGGTATTCCCGATCCGACATGGGCGTCCCAAGCTCCCCCCAACACGCCCTGGAACCGTCCCCGCATGCCCGACTCCCCCCGCCACGACCCGGCCGCGCTCATCGCCTTCGCGACCTCCCTCTGCGAAGCCGCCGGTCTCGACAGCGACAAGGCCGGCGCGGTGGCGCGGACGCTGGTGGAATCGGACCTGCTCGGCCACGTCACCCACGGCCTCGCGCTGCTGCCGAAATATCTCGACGACCTCGCCAACGGGACCATGCGGAAGGAGGGCGGGCCGGAGGTGGTGCGGGACCTCGGCGCCTGCGTCACCTGGAACGGGCGGCGTTTGCCCGGCGCCTGGCTGGTGCACAAGGCGCTGGACCTGGCGCTGGAGCGCGTTCGCAGCCACGGCACCGTCACCATCGCCATCGGCGACAGCCACCATATCGGCTGCCTCGCTGCCTATCTGACCCGCGCGACGGAGGCGGGGTGCATGCTGGTGCTGAACTCCTCCGCGCCCGGCGCGAAGGCCGTGGCGCCGCATGGCGCGCGGCAGGCGGTGCTCTCCCCCGATCCCGTCGCGGCGGGGTTCCCGACCGGGGGCGACCCCGTGATGCTCGATGTCAGCGCCTCCATCACCACGATCAACATGGCCAACACCATGCTGCGGCAGGGGAAGCGCTATCCCGCCAACTGGCTGCAGGATGCGGAGGGAAATCCCTCCGACGATCCGGCCGTGCTCTCGGCCGGCGGCAGCCTGCTGCCCGCGGGTGGCATGGACCACGGCCAGAAGGGCTATGCCTGGGCCCTGATGAACGAGGCGCTGACCCAGGGCCTGTCCGGCTACGGCCGCGCCGACGAACCGAAGGGCCAGACGGCCAGCGTGCTGCTGCAACTGATCGACCCCAACGCCTTCGCCGGCCTCGACGCCTTCACGCGGCAGACCGGCCATACCGCCGCCGCCTGCCGAAGCGCGACGCCGCGCCCGGGTGTCGAGCGCGTGCGCCTGCCCGGCGAATCCGGCCTGGCCCACCGCCGCACCGCCATGGCGCAGGGCCTGCGCCTCGCGCCGCACATCCTGGCCGCGCTGGAAGGCCCGGCTGGCAAGCTCGGCGTGGCGATGCCACAAGCCCTTTCCTGAACCACCGCGGAGCAACCCATCCCCATGGCCCTCGACCACACCGCCAGCGGCGTCTACGTCATCGCGCCCACCCCCTTCCACGATGACGGCCGCGTGGATGAGGCCAGCACCGACCGGATGACGGACTTCTTCATGGAAGCCGGCGCCACCGGCATCACCGTGCTCGGCGTGATGGGCGAGGCGCCGAAGCTGGACCAGGCGGAGGCGCTGGCGATCGCGACGCGCATGATCAAGCGGGCCTCGGTCCCGATCGTCGTCGGCGTCTCCGCCCCCGGCTTCGCCGCCATGCGCGCGCTGGCGCGGGGATCCATGGACGCCGGCGCGGCGGGCGTGATGATCGCGCCGCCCAGCACGCTGCGCACCGACGACCAGATCGTCACCTATTACCGCCAGGCGGTGGAGGCGATCGGCGCGGACGTCCCCTTCGTGCTGCAGGACTATCCGCTGCTGTTCCAGGTGCAGATGACGCCCGGCGTCATCAAGCGGATCGTCACGGACAATCGCTCCTGCGTCATGCTCAAGGCCGAGGATTGGCCGGGGCTCGAGAAGATCTCGACGCTGCGCGCCTGGCAGGCGGAGGGATCGCTGCGGCCGATCTCCATCCTCTGCGGCAATGGCGGCCTCTTCATCGACTTCGAGGTCGAGCGCGGCGCCGATGGCGCCATGACCGGCTACGCCTTCCCCGACATGCTGGTGGAGGTGGTGAAGAAGCTCCAGGCCGGGCAGCGCGACGCGGCGCATGACCTGTTCGACGCGCATCTGCCGCTGATCCGCTACGAGCAGCAGTTCGGCCTCGGCCTCGCGGTGCGGAAATACGTCATGAAGCGCCGCGGCATCATCGCCAGCGACGCCCAGCGCAAGCCGGGCGGGATGCTGTCGGCGAAGGCGGTGGCGGAGGTGGAATACCTGCTCGGGCGGCTCGCGCAGCACGACCCGCGCGCGAAGGTATGACGCGAGCGCCCGAACGGGCGCCGCCGGCAGTCCGGCGAGCCAAGCCGGCGGAGCCGGCGCCCGGCGCTTGAGGGCCTGAAAAGGGCGAGGCTCTGCCTCGCGCTCCGCCGGGGGGCGTGGCGCCCCCCGGGCCCCGCCTCTACTTGGGGGGGGCGCCGGCGGGGGGGCGGCCCATCGGCATCTGGCCGCCGCCGGGGATCTGCATGCTCTGGTAGCCCTGGGGGCGCTGGAAGCGGGACGGGTCCTGCGCGCCATAGGCGACCTGCGTCGCCTCCATCCCGCCGGACTGGCCCTGGCTGGTGCCGGCGGCGCGCAGCATCACGCCATCGGCGGTGACGCAGGCGGTGCCGGTGTTGCCGCGGTCATCGTAGCTCCAGACCGTGCAGGACAGGCCCGCCACAGTGTCCGTGCCGGTGCGGCGATAGGTCGCATTCTCCGACGGGCCGTATTGCTGCATGGCCTGCTGCATCGGCACATCCATGACCATCCGCGCCTGTTCCATCACCATGAAGCCGCGCTGGTTGCGGTGGTCCGCCACCATGTAGCCCATGCCCGCCATGTCCATCCGCATCGTCTGGGCGGAGGCCAGCCAGGCGATGGTCAGGGACTGCATCGCGCCCCCCTGCCGCGCCTGCCCACCGGTGATCCTGTAGGTGACGGAGACGTCGCGCGTCGGGAACAGCGCGGGCCGGTCCTGCGCCATCGCGGCCATGGGGGCGGGCAGGGCGGAAAGGCCCAGCAGGGCGGCAAGCAGCGTGCGGCGCATGGCGGTCGTCCCGTTGCGTTGAAGGCCGGCACGGTCGGCCCGCGGGGGCGGGCGGGTCAAGCGCGGGGCGTTTCAGCCTGTTTCGCCCGGCCCGGCCGCGGCGGTAGGCTCCCCCCATGGCCCCATCCCCGATCACCCGCCTGCGCCGCATCTGCCTTGCCCTGCCGGAGGCCACGGAGATCGAGACCTGGGAGACGCCGACATTCCGCATCCGGGGAAAGATCTTCGCCCTGGTGCAGGAGGACGCCGTCTGGCTGAAGGCGCCGAGGGGCAGCCAGGAGATCCTGCTGGAAGCCGCGCCCGACCGCTTCTTCCGCCCGCCCTATCTCGGCCACAAGGGCTGGGTGGGGGTGCGGCTGGCGGGCGCGGTGGATTGGGCGGAGGTCGAGGGCCTGGTCCGGCGCAGCTTCAGCCTGGTGGCGCCGCGGCGCCTGGCCGCGACGATCGCCGACGACCCTGCGCGGCCGGCGGCAGGCGCGGTCAGAACCTGAAGGTCCGGCTGATGCTGGACCCGAGCTTGGACGCGGTGTTGGCGACCGTGTTCGCGGCGCCCTGCACGGCATTGCCGGCGGTGCTCGCGGCAGCGCTGGTGGCCGCCGCCGCGGCCTGCGCCACGCGCGCGGCCTCCGCCGCCGTGGCCTGTGCCAGGCGCTCGGCCTCCGCCGCCGCGGCCTGCGCCACGCGCTCGGCCTCTGCGGCCGCGGCCTGTGCCACGCGCTCGGCCTCCGCGGCCGCGGCCTGTGCCAGGCGCTCGGCTTCCGCCGCGGCGGCCTGCGCCGCGCGGTCGGCCTGGACGATGGCATGGACCGCCTGGATCACGGCGTCCGATGCACTGCGCAGCAGCCCCTGCTGCATCGCCTCCGCGTCCCGCAGCGTGGCCTGGGTCGCGCGGTAGCCGGCCTCGGCGGCGGCAGCCGCGCCCTGCGTGCGTTCGGCCACGGCTTCGGCGCGGTCAAGTTCGTTGCGGAGCGAGGCCGCCATCGCGCGGCCGGCGGAGCCGGCGCTGCGCGGAATGGCCTCGATCCGGTCCTCCAGGGTCTCGACCAGGTGGTTCGCGGCCGCGGCGGCCGCACGCGCCGTCCGCAGCCCCTCCTCCGCCACCATGAAGCCCGCCCGCGCTTCCTTCAGCGCGGCCTCCGCCGCGACCACGGCGCGGGCCTGCGCCTGGATTGCGGCATCCGTCGCGGCCGCGGCGACCGCATGCCCATCCACCGTCCCGCTGACGCCGAGATTGACGCCGCCGATGCCGAGCGCGATTTCGGCGGAGGCGCCGAGCGTGACCGCACCATCCCGGTAGCCGGCCGTGGCCTGCGCGCCGACGCCCGTCGAACCCGGATCGACATAGCCGGCGGAAACGGTGCCGGAGCCCTGCTGGCCGCCGACGGTGCCCGCCACGGTCACGGAGGCATAGGCGCCGACGGACACGTCCGCGCCCGCCCGGGCGCCTTGCGCGCCAAGCGATACCGCCGCTTCCGCCACGGCCCGCACGCCGACCTCCGTGGTGGTGGAGGTGGTGGCGATGGTGCCGTGGCCGAGGTCATGCGCGGTGGCGACCTGCACCGCCACCGTGCCCCCGATGCCCGCCACGCTGCCGTAGGACACGCCCTGGACGCCGGCTTCCGCGAAGACCTGCGCGCCGGCGGCGGCGACCAGGGTGACGGTCGTGGTGACCTGGCCCTGGGTCACGCTGCCGCTGGCGGCGATGCCGGCGCCGGCGCCCGCCCCGGCGCTCGCCCCTGTCTGCGTCACCTCGAACCCCGCGGCGGCGCCCCAGCCCGCGCCCGCCTGCAGCGTGACGCCGTTCACGACGATGCTGGTGGCGGCCTGCCCGCCGGCGGAGACGCCGCCGGCGACGACCGTGGGGCTGGCCAGGCTGGCGCCGTATTCGCCCTCATCCTCGCCGGGATGCGGGGCGACGCTGGTGCCGGTGCCGCCGGTGACGGCAGCCAGCGTGGTGTCATCGAGGTCGGTCCAGGGGCGGGCGGGCGCATGGCTCATGGCCCATCGTGCTAAGGCGGCGAAGATTGCCGGACTCGCAACGCCGGGGGCGGCAGCCAGGGCGCGATCCGCCCGGCTGGACGGCGCTCATGATCCCTAAGTTGTTGTTCCCGCAGCATGATCTCGGTTCACGCCGGTTCGGTGCGAACCGGTGGCGCCGCAGTCAGGGCCTGATGCGGCCGATCACGATTACGGCATCACCCTGCCGGCGCAGCACCACGCCTTCCCCCGGCGCGGGCACGATGCCGGTCAGGGCGGTGATGTTGACCTGGTGGGTGCTGACGAACAGCGCGCCCGGGCCGTTCCAGCCCACCAGGATCGCCCGCGCCGCTTCGGTCTGCGCAGGGGCGCTGCCGCGATCGGCGAAGAAGGAGTTGAAGGCGGGCGCGGCCTCCACACGCCCGGGGAAGGCGAGTTCGGCCGTCTCCGTCGTGCGGCACCATCGGGAGGCCAGCACCGCGCCGACGCCGATGCCCGCTTCGCGCAGCGCCTCCCCGATCCGCCGTGCCTGCGCGCGGCCGGTGGCGTCCAGGTTGCGCTGCGTCGCGCAGTCACCGAGGCGGAAGCCGGGCGGGTCCCCGCCGCCGGGGGCGATGGCGTGGCGGAACAGGACGATGCCCCCCTCCCGCAGCGCCTGCCAGGCCGCCTCCTCCGCCCGCGCGGGCAGGGCGAGAAGGAGGAGGAGGAGCGGCAGGCCGCGCAGGGGCTTGATCAGTCCCGCGGCCCCTAATCCCTGGGGCCGGGCGCCAGCACTTCCCGCTTGCCGACATGGTTGGCGGCGCCGACGACGCCCTGCTTCTCCATCTGCTCGATCAGCTTGGCGGCGCGGTTGTAGCCGATGTTGAGGTGGCGCTGGACGAAGCTGGTGCTGGCCTTGCCTTCGCGGGTGACCAGCGCGACGGCCTGGTCGTAGAGCGAGCCCTCGGCATCGGTATTGCCGCCGAGCAGGCCCGGCGGGCCGTCGCCATCGGCGTCCTCCTCCACCTCCGTCACCTCATCGATGTAGGAGGGCTCGCCCTGGTCGCGCAGGAAGGCCACGACATCCTCCACCTCCTGGTCGGAGACGAAGGGGCCGTGGACGCGGCTGATGCGGCCGCCGCCGGCCATGTAGAGCATGTCGCCCTGGCCCAGCAGCTGCTCGGCGCCCATTTCGCCGAGGATGGTGCGGCTGTCGATCTTCGACGTGACCTGGAAGCTGATGCGCGTCGGGAAGTTGGCCTTGATGGTGCCGGTGATGACGTCGACCGAAGGCCGCTGCGTCGCCATGATCACGTGGATGCCGGCGGCACGCGCCATCTGCGCCAGGCGCTGGACCGCGGCCTCGATGTCCTTGCCCGCGACCATCATCAGGTCGGCCACCTCGTCGATGATGACGACAATCATGGGCAGGGGCTCGAGGGCCAGCGGCTGGTCCTCGAAGAGCGGCTTGTTGGTTTCCGGGTCGAAGCCGACCTGCACGCGGCGCGTCAGCACCTCGCCCCGCGCGCGGGCGGCCTGCGCCTTCTCGTTGTAGCCGGCGATGTTGCGGACGCCGAGCTGCGACATGGCGCGGTAGCGGCGCTCCATCTCCCGCACCGTCCACTTCAGCGCGCCGATCGCCTTGGGCGGTTCGGTGACGACGGGGGCCAGCAGATGCGGGATGCGGTCATAGACCGACAGTTCCAGCATCTTCGGGTCGATCATGATGAAGCGGCACTCATCCGGGCTGTGCCGGTAGAGCAGCGACAGGATCATGGTGTTGACCGCGACGGACTTGCCCGAGCCGGTGGTGCCCGCGATCAGCAGGTGGGGCATGCGGGCGAGGTCGGCGATCACCGGCGCGCCGCCGATGTCCTTGCCGAGCGCCAGGTTCAGCTTGCCGGTGTTGCGCGCCCAATCCTCTGCGCCCAGCAGTTCGGAGAGCAGCACCGTCTCCCGCTTCGCGTTCGGCATCTCGATGCCGATGACGTTGCGGCCGGGGACCGTCGCGATGCGGACGGCGGTGACGGACATGGACCGCGCGATGTCGTCCGCGAGGCCGATGACGCGGGCCGACTTGGTGCCGGGGGCGGGCTCCAGCTCATAGAGCGTGACCACCGGGCCGGGGCGGATCTGGTTGATCTGGCCGCGGACGCCGTAATCCTCCAGCACCGTCTCCAGCATCCGGGCATTGCCCTGCAGCGCTTCCTCGGACGGGCCCGTGGCGCGGCGGATGGGCGGCGCGGTCAGCAGGGAGAGCGGCGGGAAGCGCCAATTGCCATCGGGCAGGTCGAGGCTGCCCTGGCGGGCATTCGGCGCGGGCTTCGGTGCGGGGGCGCGTTCCGCCACCTTCGGCACCACGGCCTTGGGACGCGGCGGCTCCACCGGCGGCGGCACGGGCGCGGGGGGCGCATGGGCTTCCGGCGCGGGCGGGGGTTCGAAGGTGCGGGGGCGCGGCGCCGTTTCCAGCACGGGTTCGCGGCGGCGGATGGTGGTGCCGGGGGCGACGCCCTGTTCCGCAGCCTCATCCGCGTTGCGCAGCATCTCGGCCAGCGGCGTCTCCCGTTCCCGCCGCCGGCGGATGGCGCCGGCGATGGCGCGGAAGGGCCAGCCGAGGGTCCGGGCGACGAGGCCGGGCGGCACCTGTTCACCCACCTTGCGCGCGCCCGCGGCCGCCGTGCGGGCGGCGCCCAGCGTGGCATGGCCGGCGCCGGCCGCAGCCGTGGCGGCAACGCTGCCGGCGGCCGAGCCCGCGCGGCGCCATTCGCCGAGTGTCAGCGCCAGGGCCACGAAGGCGAAGAGCGCGGTGAAGCCCGCCAGCACCAGATGCGCGACGCCCGCGCCGACGGGGCCGAGCAGGTCCCGCAGCAGGCCCAGCACCGCATCCGCCACCACCGGCCCCGCGGCACCACCCGGGCCCGCATGGACGGGGGCGGCATCGGGCAGGGGCAGCAGCGTCAGCGTCGCGGCCAGCATCGGCAGCGCGGCCAGCAGGCAGGCGAGCCGCAGGGCGAAGGGGTTCAGGCCCTTGTGGACAGCGAGCCGCCAGGCCCAGGTGAGCATGCAGGCCACGGGCAGGAAGGCGGCATAGCCAAAGCCCTGCAGCAGGATGTCCGCGACATGCGCGCCGGGCGCGCCGAGCAGGTTGCCCACGGGCCGGCTGGTGGCGGTGGAGAAGGAGGGATCGGCCGGGTCATAGGTGCCGAGCGCCAGGCCCGTCACCAGCCCGGTGACGACCAGCACCAAGCCGACCAGCTCCGCCAGCCGTCGCCGGATGAGGGCCTTGACGGCGGGGGAGGCGAAGCGGCGGCCGGCGGCGGCGATCCGGTCGCCCACGGCCGGAGGTGTGGCGGTGCGCGGCATCAACGACATGTCCTGAACCCAGGACACAACTCTACACCGGAAGTGCCTCGGATTGCACGGTCTTGCTTCCGGGCGCGGGGTGTGCGGGGGGCGGCAGGCGTGCCCCTGACGGACCGCGACGCGGTCCGAGGCGCCGAATGGCGCCCGCCGCTTATGCGTCACGCCGCAGGCGTGCCTTCGGCACGACGAGCCAAGCCGGCGGAGCCGGCGCCCGGCGATGAGGGCAGGAATCTAGGCGGCGAGCGCCGCATCCCGGGTGGCGACCAGGGCGGAGAGCATGGCATTGGCCTGCTTCACCGCCGCGGGTTCGCTGGCATCCACATCGGCCACCTGCTCCTCCGCCGCGCCGACGCCGGCATCCAGCTGTTCGCGCAGCGATTCGAGGGAGGCGGCGAGGTCGAACTTCTCATCCGCCTCCGCGAGGGCGCGCCATTCGGCGATGATCACATCGACCTCCCGCGCCATGCGGCCGGGCGCGACGCCACGGCCGGCAAGGGCGAGCAGGCGTTGAAGGGCCGCGTCGATCGGGCGCGGCGCACGGGGCTTCCGGGCTGCCATGGGATACTGTCCTGCGGATTTGCGGGCACGCTAGCATGTTCGCTCTTCGTTCGCAAATACCGCGAGTCGCGGGAACGGGGGGCGGCCCGCCCCCCTTTCCCGTTCAGCGCCGCTCCGGCCCGATGCCCGACAGCCGCACCAGTTCGGCACCGGCGGCGCGTTCGCGGGTGATGATGGCGCCGAACTCCGCCGGGCTGTTGCCGACGCCGTTGAAGAAGTTCGGCGCCAGGATGCGGGCGCGGAAATCCTCGTTGGTGACGACGGTCCTGACGGCCCGGGCCATCCCCTCCTGGATCGCGGCCGGCAGGTTCGGCGGCGCGGAAAGGCCCCACCAGGCACCGCCATAGGGGTAGTCGTAGCCGAGTTCGCGCATCGACGGCGTGTCCGGCAGCTCCGGGTGCCGCTCGGCCCCCAGCATCGCCAGCGGCCGGAGTCGCCCCGCCCTGATCTGCGGCATGGCGAGGGCGAGGGCGGAGTAGCTGAACTGCACGCGGTCCGCGACCGTCTCCCGGATCGCGTCGCCGATGCCGCGGAAGGGCACGTGCTCCATCTGGATGCCCTCCTTCGCCTTCAGCCATTCGTAGAGCAGCTGCTGCGCGGAGCCGACGCCGGAGGAGCCGTAGTTCACGTCCCGCCGCCCGCGCGCCCAGGCTACCGCATCCCGCAGCGTGCCCGGCGGCACGGCGGGGGAGGAGACGAGGACGGAGGGTGCCGTCGCCAGCTGCGTGACCGGCACAATGGAGGCGAAGCGCGCGAAGAGCTCCGGCTCCGCATGCGGCATCGTCGTCATCACCTCGATGTTCACGGCGCAGAAGGTGGTGCCGTCCGGCGCCGCCTGGGCGCAGGCCTCGAGCCCGATGACGCTGTTGCCGCCGGCGCGGTTCTCCACCACCACGGGCTGGCCGAGCTCACCCCGCAGCCCCTCCGCGATGGCGCGCACCAGGATGTCGAGGTTGCCGCCCGGCGGCTGCGGCACGATGATGCGCATCGGCCGGCGCGGCCAGTCGGACTGCGCCAGCGCCGGCAGCGCGGGCAGCGAGGCCAAGGCCGCCAGCATCGCGCGGCGGGTGAGGGTTGCGCGGTTTCGCGTCATTGGAAGTTCCTCCCTGGGCGGGTTCAGGTTTCGTCGGCGACGGTGTTGGTCAGCAGGCCGACGCCCTCGATCTCCACATCCACCACGTCGCCGGGCTTGAGCCAGAGCGGGGGATTGCGCTTGGCGCCGACGCCGCCCGGCGTGCCGGTGGCGATCACGTCACCGGGCTCGAGCTGCGTGAAGGTGGAGCAGTAGGCGATCTGCGTCGGGATATCGAAAAGCATTTCCTCCAGCTTCGCGTCCTGGACGACCTGGCCGTTGACGCGGGTCTGCAGGCGCTGGGGGCCGATCGTGCCGACCTCGTCGGGCGTCACCATCCAGGGGCCGAAGGGGCCGGTGCCGACGAAGTTTTTCCCGGGGGTGAACTGGTGGGTGTGGCGCTGCCAGTCGCGCACGCTGCCATCATTGTAGCAGGCATAGCCCGCGACCTGCGCGAAGGCGTCGTCCTTCGGGACATGGCGGCAGGAGGTGCCGATGATGACGGCGAGTTCGCCTTCGTAGTCGAAGTCGGAGGACACCTTCGGCCGCACCAGCGGCGCCTGGTGGCCGACCTGGCTGTTGGCGAAGCGCGTGAAGATGGTGGGGTTGCCGACGACGCTGCGCCCCGTCTCCTTCCGGTGCTCCTCATAGTTCAGGCCGATGCACAGGATCTTGTCGGGGTTGGGGATGACGGGGAGCCATTCGATCGCGTCCAGCGCGATGGTCGGCGCGCCCGGCGCGGCATCGCGCGCGGCGTCCAGCGCGCCGGCGGCGATGGCGGCGCGCAGGTCGGGCAGCTGCGTCAGGACGGCGCCGACATCATGGATGACGCCGTCGCCGACGACGCCCCAGCTGGTGCGGCCTTCATGGCGGAAGGTGGCGAGCTTCATGCGGGTTCCTTCACGGGATGCAGCATGGCGGCGAGCGCCGCCTGCAGGGTGGCGAGCGAGGCCGCATCGGCGGCGACGCCATGGACGTAGTGGTCCGGGCGGATGAGGGCCGCGCGCACGCCGTGGCGGGCGAACCAGGCGGCGACGATGCCGTCGCGTTCCTCCAGCCCCGGCCCTTCGGCACCGGGCGCCCTGATTCGCGTGGCGCCGGGCAGGTCATCGAGGGCAACCACGCGCCAGCCATGGCCGATGACGCGGTCCATCAGCACCCAGTCGGCGCCCTGGCGGACGAAGGGCTGCGGGAAGAGCGTGCCCTGGGCGGGATGCGGCGGCTCCGCGAGGAAGCCGGTCTCGATCGGGGGCACGATCTCCTGCCGCGTCACCACGGGCGGCCGGCCGCCACCCTGCGCGATCAGGCCCGCATCGCGCGCGGCGGCGGCGGCGGGATCACGCTCGCAGATCTGCTGGCCGATCTTCTTGATGCGCGCGGTCAGCGTGCGGACATGCTGCGCACGCTCCGCCGCATAGCTGTCGAGCAGCGCGGGCGCCGCGCCGTCCCGCACCGCGGCGAGCTTCCAGACGAGGTTGGAGACATCGCGCAGCCCCTGGCACATGCCCTGGCCGATGAAGGGCGGCTGCTGGTGCGCGGCATCACCTGCGAGGAAGATGCGTCCCCGCCGCCACGCCGCGGCGACCAGCGCGTGGAAGCGATAGCTCGCCGCGCGCCACAGCGAGGCATCGCCGTGGGCAAGCCAGCGCGAGAGCAGCGCCCAGACCGCCGCCGGTTCTTGCATCGCCCTGGGGTCCTCGCCCGGGTTCAGCATGATCTCGAAGCGGCGGTGGCGGCCGGGGCCGACGATGTAGGTGATGGGCCTCGCGGGGTCGCAGAACTGCGCGGCATTCACCGGCAGCTTCGCGAGTCCGCTGTCCTCGACCAGCAGGTCCACCACCAGCCAGGGCTCGTCAAAGACCAGATCCTCGAAGCCGATGCCGAGTGCGTTGCGCGTGAAGGAGGAAGCCCCGTCGCAGGCGATGACGGTGTCCGCCGTCACCTCGCGCTCCCCCACCGCATCGCGGAGCCGCAGCGTGACGCGGTCCGCATCCTGCGTGATGGCGACAAGCTCCGTGCCGAGTTCCACCGTCACGCCCGGCATCGCCCCGGCATGGGCGCGCAGCAGCGCCTCCACCGGGGGCTGGGTGAAGACCATGGTCGGCGTGAAGCCCATGGGATAGGGCGCGGGCACCATGTCGATGCGGCGGATCAGCTGGCCCTGCGCGCCGAAATGCTCGGAGGCAGGGAAGGGCGCGGTGTGGGGCAGGACAGCGTCGGCCACGCCGAGATTGTCCAGCAGCCGCATGATCTCATGGTCGATCGCGATGGCGCGCGGCTTCCCATAGACCTCCGTCGCGCGATCGATCGCCAGAGTCTGGAAGCCGTGGCGCCCCAGCAGCGCGGTGGCGACGGCGCCGGAGGGGCCGAAGCCGATGACGACGACGTCGTGATGCTCGCCACGCATGGTCAGGCGAAGCGGATGGCGAGTTGCGCCTTCTTCGTCGCCTCCGGCTTGGGCGGCGCGATGCCCCACTGGTCCGTGCGGCCAAGCGGCCAGGTCCAGTGGTCGGGGCCGCGGGCGACATGGTCATCGCCCACCTGCTCCACCTCCGCCGTGTATTCGATGACGATGCCGAAGGGATCGATGAAATAGGCGAAGACGTTGTCGCCCGGCCCGTGTCGGCCGACGCCCCAGGCCAGCGGGAAGCCCGCATCGATCATGCGGCCCGATCCGCGCATGACGCATTCCCAGCCCGGCATGTTGAAGGCGATGTGGTTGAGGCCATCGACCGGCGCTTCCGCCAGCACCACCGCGTGGTGGTCGCTGTTGCAGCGTTCGAAGGCCATGAGCTTGGAGCGGTCCGCGAGCCTGAAGCCGAGCCCGGCTTCGAAGAAGCGTGCGGTGGCGTCCACGTCGCGGCAGTTCAGGTTCACATGCGCCAGGCGATCGGGCGTGTCGCGGGACGGCGCATCGGGGGCGCGGCGTTCATCGCCCGCGACGATGCGGAAGACGGAGCCCGCGGGATCGCGCAGCGTGAAGGCGAGCCCGCCGCCGGGCTCCGCCAGCGGCGCCGGCTGCGCGAGCACGGCAGCGCCCTGCGCCAGCGCCATGCCCAGCACCTGGTGCAGCGCGCCCGCATCCGCCGCGCGGAAGGTGACGGACCGGATCGCGGCCTCCGCCCCGGGATGCAGCGCCAGCACATGGTGGTCATCGCCCGTGGCGTGCAGCCAGACGGACCCGCCGCCCCGCGCCGCGACCTTGAGGCCCCAGGTGTTCGTGTAGAAGCGCTCCGCCGTCGCGAGGTCCGGCACCTGCAGGTCCACGCTGCGCAGCGCCGTCACGGGGAATCCACTCATCGGCCGCTCCATCCGCCGGGCGCTTCGGCCCGGTTCCAACCCTGACACCTTGATGGATGATGCATATTGCGGCGTCTGTAAACCCCGATGTATATATTTCGGGGAGAGGGAGCCCTTTGTATGTCATTCCAGCCGGAGCGGCCGGTGAGCGCCCCGCGCGGCGTGACCCACGCCACCAGCGTCTACGAGCGCATCCGCGCCGACATCCTCGGCGGGCGGCTGCTGCCGGGGCGGCGGCTGGCCATCAAGGCGATGATGGAGAGCTACGAGATCGGCCAGACCCCGCTGCGGGAGGCGCTGAACCGCCTGGCCGCGGATGGGCTGGTGGCGGCGGAGGACCAGCGCGGCTTCACCGTGCCCGGCATCAGCGTGGATGAGCTGATGGAGCTGACGCGCACGCGCTGCTGGCTGGAGGAGCGCGCGCTGCGCGAATCGATGGCGAACGCCACCCCGGCGTGGGAGGAGGCGGTGCTGCTGGCCGGCCATCGCCTGTCCCGCACGCCGCGCGAGCCCGATGACCCGACCTGGGAGGCGCGGCACCGCGACTTCCACCGCACCCTTGTCGGCCATTGCGGATCCCGCTGGCTGGTCGGCTTCTGCGACCAGCTGACGGACCGCCACCAGCGCTATCGCAAGCTGGCCGCCATCCGCGCCTTCCCGACGCGGGACGTGGAGGCCGAGCACCGCGCCATCCAGGAGGCAGTGCTGGCCCGCGATGCGGACCGGGCGGTGGCGCTGCTGACGGAACACTACACCGCCACCGCCCGGATCATCCTGGACGACGAGTCGATCTTCCCGAAGCGGGACTAGTTGGTCGCGAAGCAGTAGAACAGGCCCGCGCCGCCGCTGCTGCGCAGCGCCTCCGCCCCGCAACCGCGGGAGGGGTGGGAGGTGTTCCAGGACCTGCTCTCCGCATCGTCGCGCAGCCCGATGCGGTCATGGTGGCCGACCATCGCCGCACCCTCCGCCCCGCTATAGGTCCAGTTGCGGCAGGTCAAGTCGGGATTGCCGGGGAAGGCCGTGCCATCCGGCCGCGATCCCGTCAGCACGTCATGCGTGTTGGGGTTGTCGCCGCGCCCGTTGATGACGCGGCCCCGCTCATCGACGGAGGTCTGCTTGGTCAGGTTGTTCGAGTCGCCATGCAGGTCCGCGACGCTCTGCGCCACCACCACGCCCTGCGCGTTGCGCCAGGGGCCATTGCCGATGCGGTCCCGCGCATTGACGGCGGGTGCGCTGGCCGTGGCGCTGGTGCTGAGATAGGCCCGCCAGGTCCTGGCCCCCGCGCCGGCGGCCTGGGCGAGGGACTGGCAATGCGCATCGGCGCCGGCCAGCCCGCCGAGGTCGGCCGTGCCGCCGATGCCCGTGCTGGTGACGAAGAAGCTCATCGCTGCCGCATCCACCGCGGGCGGTGATTGCGCCGGCGCGGTGCCACCGAGGGCCAGCAGGGCCAGACCGGCGGCGGCCGGCAGGATCAGTCGGTTCATGGCGTTCCTCCATGCGGCGGGCCTTCGCGGCTGCTCGCGGAGGGATGATGCGCGCCCCCGCGCCCGGATTCGAGTCCCGACCTTGCCAGCGAAGCGTCCAGGTTGTTCAACCCGCCGCTGGCACTTTTCGCGGCGCAGCATGCAACCCGTCATCGGTATCGACTTCGGCACGACCAACAGCGTCGTCACCGCGCTGCGGGCGGATGGCAGCGCCAGCGTGCTGCGGCACGCGACGGACGATGTCTTCCGCTCCGTCCTCTGCTTCTGGTCGGATGGCGCGGGCGTCACCCGCCACGCCGCCGGGCCGCGGGGGATCGAGGCCTATCTGGAGGATCCGCTCGACAGCCGCCTCATCATGTCGATGAAGAGCTACCTGGCGCAGAAAAGCTTCCAGGAGACGCGCATCTTCGGCCGCGCCTACGGGCTGGAAGGCATCATCGCGCTGTTCCTGCGGGACCTGCTGGAGCCTTTCGCGGCGGAGATCGCCGGCGCGAAGATCGTCGTCGGCCGGCCCGTGCGCTTCGTGGGCGAGAGCGCCGATGACGCGCTGGGGGAGCAGCGCCTCCGCGCCGCCTTCGCCGCGGCGGGGCTGCCGGATGTGCAGGTGGCGCTGGAACCGGCGGCCGCGGGGCAGCGCTTCGCCGCCGGGCTCGACCATCCCGCGACGGTGCTGGTCGCCGACTTCGGTGGCGGCACCAGCGACTTCTCCCTGCTGCGCTTCGATCCCGGCCCGCCGCGGCGAGTGACCGCGCTGGGCCATGCCGGCGTCGGCGTCGCGGGCGATGCCTTCGACTACCGCATCATCGACAACGTCATCTCCCCCCTGCTCGGCAAGGGCGGCACCTATCGCGTCATGGGCAAGCCGCTGCCGATCCCGCCGGCCTGGTTCAGCAGCTTCGCGCGCTGGCACCTGCTGTCCCTGATGCGTGCGCCGAAGACGATGCGCGACATCGCGGAGGTGATGCGCACCGCCGAGCATCCGGAGCAGCTGGAGAACCTGGTCCGTCTGGTGAAGGACGAGGCCGGCTACGCGCTCTATCGCGCCGTCTCCGCCGCCAAGGCCGCGCTCTCCGCGTCGGAGGAGGTGGTGCTGCGCTTCGTGCATGAGGATTTCGACATCGCCGCGCCGATCCGCCGCGCGGATTTCGAGCACTGGATCACGCCGGAGCTGACGCGCATCGCCGCCGCCGTCGATGCCGCGCTGGCCGATGCGCGGGTGGCGCCGGGCGCGGTGGACCGCGTGTTCCTGACCGGCGGCACCTCCCTGGTGCCGGCGGTGCGACGGTTGTTCGCCGATCGCTTCGGGGAGGACCGGCTGGTCACGGGCGGGGAGTTCGTCTCCGTGGCGGAGGGCCTGGCGCTGCTCGGGCGGGACGCCGCGTGATGGACCCCGCCACCGCGCTGCTGCTGGCGGCGGGGGGTGCCGCAATCGGCGCGGTGGGCGGGCTGCTCGGCATCGGCGGCGGCGTCATCGCCGTGCCGCTGCTGCTGGAAGTGCTGGCGGCGCGGGGCCTGGCGCCGGGGGTGGCGACGCCGCTCGCCATCGGCACGGCGCAGGCGGTGATCCTGTTGTCCTCGGTTTCCGCCGCCGCCGCGCATCACCGCCGCGGCAGCATCGATCCCGCGCTGCTGCGCGCCTGGCTGCCGGCGGTGGCGCTGGGCGGGCTGGCGGGGCTGGCGCTGGCGCCCTTCCTGCCGGCGGCGCTGTCGCTCGCCACCTTCGCGGCCATCGCGCTGGCGCTTGCCATCAGCCTGCTGCGCGGCGCGCCGGAAGCGACGGGCACCGCCGTGCCGCGCGGGCTGGCGCCGCCGGCCGCGATCGGGCTGCTGTCGGCGGCGCTCGGCGTCGGCGCGGGCACGCTGAGCGGGCCGGTGCTGGGGATGCTCGGCCTGCCGCTGAGTCGCGCGGTGGGGGCGGGCGCCGTGTTCAACCTGGCGGTCGCGGTGCCCGCCGCCATCGGCTTCGCCATCGCGGGGCAGGTGGACTGGATCGCCACCGCCCTGCTGTCGCTGCCCGCCATGGCGACGGCGCCGGGCTTCGCCAGGCTCGCCACGCGGCTGCCGGTGGCGAAGCTGCGGCTGATCTTCGCGCTCTGCCTGCTGGCGATCGCGCTGCGCGTGGGGATGCGCCTGCTCGGCTAACCGACCTCCGCCAGGAAGGCCTCCACCACCGCGTTGAAGGCGGCGGCGTGCTCGAAATAGGCGGAGTGGCCGGCGACGGGGATGTTCGCCACCCGCGCGCCGGGGATCAGCGGCGCCATGGCCGCGCCGGCGAAGGGCGGCAGCACCACGTCATCGCCACCGGGCAGGAACAGCACGGGGCAGCCCGCGGCGGCGAGGTCCGACGGGTGGCGCTTCCGCTGGTCATAGAGCCGCTTGCGCACGCCTTCCTTGTCGAGCCCCACGCTCAGCGCATCGATCTGGGCGTAGAGGTGGTGCAGCGCCGGCTTCTGTTCCGCCATCGCCGCGCCACCGGCGGCCAGGATGTTGTGGGCGGCAAGGTCGGCGCGCGTATTCGCGTGTTCGCTGTTCCAGGCCTCGAGCTTCGCGCGCGTCGCCTCATCCACCTGGCGGGCATCGAGCGATCCCGTGGTGGCGGCCAGCACCAGCGCCTTCACGCGGCCGGGGCGGAGCAGCGCGTATTCCACGCCGGTCCAGCCGCCCATGGACTGGCAGACCAGGCGGATGTCGCCCAGGCCGAGTTCATCGACCAGCGCCGCGAGGTCCCCCGCATAGTCCTTCGGGTCCGGCCCGCCCGCCGGCGCGGTGGAGGGGAAGAAGCCGCGATGGCTGAAGGCGACGCAGGTGTAGCGCGGCGCGAAATGCGCGACCTGCTGCCACCAGGACAGCAGCCCGCCGCCGAGGCCATGGGCGAAGACCAAAGCGGGGCCTGACCCCGTCACCTCATAGGCGATCCGGCAATCCGGGCGTTCCAGCACGCCGCGGCGGCGGGGGGGCGCGGTGAAGGGCATGGGGGGCTCCTGCGTTCGGTGGCGGCAGTATAGGCCGGGGCGCCCGGGGCCAGAATTGCATGCGCTAGACCCACCATTGCATGCAACATGGCGGTGATGTTATCCGGGACACGTCCAGGATCGACCCGCATGCCCCTCACCGGCCAGGCCGCGCGTGCCCTGATCGAGTTGCGCGCCCGAATCTTCACGGGCCGGCTGCGCGCCGGCGACCGCCTGGCGGAAATCCCGCTGGCGGAAGCGCTCGGCATGTCCCGCACGCCCATCCGGCTCGCGCTCTCCGCCCTGCAATCCGAGGGTCTCGCCGTGCCGGCGCCGGGCGGCGGCTTCGCGGTCCGCGCCTTCACGGTGCGGGAGGTCGATGACGCGGTGGCGCTGCGCGGGCAGCTGGAGGGCATGGCGGCGCGGCTGGTCGCGGAGCACGGCGTCTCCCGCGGCCTGGCGCGGCGGCTGCATGAGGCGCTGGACCAGGGCGATGCGGCGCTGGCCCGCGGCGTGCTGGATGAGGAAGCCCTCGACGCCTATGGCGCCATGAACACGGCGCTGCATGCCGCGATCGCGGAGGCGGCGGGCAATGCGGCGCTGTCCCGCGCCATCGCGGCGGTGGAGGCGCTGCCCTTCGCCAGCGCCTCCGCCCTCGTCCCCAGCCCCGGCAGCGCGCCGCAGCGCCACCGCCTGCTGACCTTCGCGCACCAGCAGCACCATCTGCTGGTGGAGGCGCTGGAAGCCGGGCAGGGCACGCGGGCGGAAGCCCTGGCGCGGGAGCACGCGGACAATGCGCGCCGCAACCTTCGCCTCATCCTCGATTCCGGGGAGGCCGAGGGCCTCGCCGCGCTCATCACCTTCAGCGACGCCATCGCCTGACCTGCATGCAAGGGAGGACAAGAACAATGATCACCCGCCGCGCCCTCGCGCTCGCCACCACCGCCGCGCTCGCCGCGCCGCGACTCGCCGCCGCGCAATCCGGGAATTTCCGCATCGGCCTGATCCTGCCGATGACGGGCCCCTTCGCGAGCACCGGCCGCCAGGTGGAGGCCGGCATCAAGGCCTATCTCCGCCGCAACGGGGAGAGCTTCGGCGGGCGGCGCGTGGAGGTGCTGCTGCGCGACGATACCGGCACCCAGCCCGACGTGACGCGCCGCCTGGCGCAGGAGCTGGTGGTGCGGGAACGGGTGAAGGCGCTGGCGGGCTTCGGGCTGACGCCGCTGGCGCTGGCCGCCGCGCCGATCGCGACGGAGGCCAAGGTGCCGATGGTGGTGATGGCGGCGGCGACGTCGGTCATCGTCCAGCGGTCGCCCTTCATCCTGCGGACGTCGTTCACGCTGCCGCAGGCGACGGCGCCGATGGCGCAATGGGCGGCGGCGAACGGCATCCGGAGCGTGGCGACGCTGGTGACGGATTTCGCCCCCGGCCTCGATGCCGAGCGCGCCTTCAAGAACCGCTTCACCGCTGCTGGCGGCCGCATCGCGCTGGAGCTGCGCACGCCGCTGCGCAACCCGGACTACGCGCCCTTCCTGCAGCGCGTCCGCGATGCCGCGCCGGAAGCGCTGTTCATCTTCGTCCCCTCCGGCGAGGGCGCGGCGCTGATGAAGCAGTTCGCGGAGCGGGGGCTGGCGCAGGCGGGCATCCGCGTCATCGGCACGGGCGACGTGCTGGACGACGACATCCTGAACGAGATGGGCGACGTCACGCTGGGCGCCATCACCAGCCACCACTACTCTGCCGCGCATGACAGCGCGGAGAACCGCGCCTTCCTCGAGAGCTACAGCCAGGTCCTGCCGAATGTCCGCCCGAACTTCATGGCGGTCGGCGGCTTCGATGGCATGCATCTGATCGCCGAAGCCTTGAAGCGCACCAATGGCAGCGAGGATGGCGAGAGGCTGGTCGCCGCCGCCAAGGGCCTCAGCTGGACCAGCCCGCGCGGGCCGGTGACGATCGACGCCAACAGCCGCGACATCGTGCAGGACATCTACATCCGCCGTGCGGAGCGGCGTGATGGCCAGATCTGGAACATCGAGTTCGACCGCATCCCGCAGGTCCGCGACGAGGGATGACGGCCTTCCTCTCCGTCCTGCTCGATGGCGTCGCCAGCGGAATGCTGCTCTTCGTCCTGTCGGTGGGCCTGTCGGTCACGCTCGGCCTGATGAATGTGGTGAACCTCGCCCATGGCGCCTTCGGCATGGTCGGCGGCTATGTCTGCGTGGTGCTGCTGAACCGGATGGGCGTGCCCTTTCCGCTGGCGCTGGCGGGCGCGACGGTGGCGGCGGGGCTGCTGGGGCTGGTGCTGGAACGCACGCTCTATGTGCGGCTTTATCGGCGCGACCATCTGGAGCAGGTGCTGTTCTCCATCGGCCTGGTCTTCGTGCTCGGCGCGGCGGTGGATTGGTTCATGGGCGCGCGGCAGCAGCTGATCCAGCTGCCGGCCTGGCTCTCCGGCCGGGTGGAGTTCTGGGGCGTGGGGCTTGGCCGCTACCGCATCTTCCTGATCGCGGTCTGCGGGGCGCTGGTGGCGGCGCTGCATCTCGGCCTGGTGCGCACGCGCTTCGGCGCGCAGCTGCGCGCGGCGGTGGATGACGGAATCGTCGCGCGTGGCATGGGGCTGCCGGTGCCGCGGCTGTTTGCGTTGACCTTCACGCTGGGCTCCGCGCTGGCGGGGCTGGGCGGCGCGCTGGGGGTGGAGGTGCTGGGCCTCGATCCGACCTTCCCGCTGAAATACATGGTCTACTTCCTCATCGTCGTCGCCGTCGGCGGCACCAACACCGTCATCGGCCCCTTCGTCGCGGCGCTGCTGCTCGGCATCGTCGATGTGCTCGGCAAGTACTACGTGCCGGAGGTCGGGGCCTTCATCATCTACACCGCCATGGTCGTGCTGCTGCTGGCGCGCCCGCATGGGCTGCTGAAGCGGGCGGATGCATGAGGATCGTGCTGCACGCCCTGCCGTGGATCGTGGCCATCGGCGCCTATTTCGCGATGCCGGAACAGCTGCCGCTGCTCTCCGCCATCGCCATCGCCGCGCTCTTCGCCCTCTCTCTCGACCTGCTGGTGGGCTATGCGGGCTTCGTCACGCTCGGCCATGCGGCCTTCTTCGGGCTCGGCGCCTATGTCGCCGGCATCCTCGGCCAGCAGGGCTGGGGGGAGCCGATCAGCGGGTTGTTCATCGCCGCGGCCATCGCCGCCCTGCTGGGGCTGGTGACGGCGCCGCTGGTGCTGCGGGCGGGGGAACTCGCGGGGCTGATGGTGACGCTCGGCCTTGGCCTGATGCTGTATGAGGCCGCGAACAAGGCGGCCTTCCTGACCGGCGGTGCGGATGGGTTGCAGGGCGTCGAGATCTGGCCGGTCTTCGGCATCTGGCGTTTCGATCTGTGGGGCCGCACCGCCTATCTCTACAGCCTGGCCGTGCTGTTCCTGCTGTTCCTGCTGGCGCAGCTCCTCGTCCGCTCCCCCTTCGGGCTGTCGCTGCGCGCGATCCGGGAGAATCCGAAGCGCGCGGCGGCGATCGGCATTCCGGTGAAGCGGCGCCTCGCCGCGGCCTATGTCATCGCGGCGGGTTATGCGGGGGTGGCGGGCGCGCTGCTGGCGCAGACCACGCAATTCGCCTCCCTCGATGCGCTGTCCTTCCAGCGATCGGCGGAGGGGCTGCTGATGCTGGTGCTCGGCGGGTTGGGCACGCTGCATGGCGCGCTGATCGGCGCGGCGGCCTTCACCGTGGCCCATCACGCGCTGTCGGAAGCCAGCCCGCAATTCTGGCAGTTCTGGCTGGGCATTGCGCTGGTGGCCCTCGCCCTGCTGGGGCGGGGCGGGTTGATGGGCGCGCTGCGACGGCTGGTGCGGCGATGACCGCGCTCGGCACCTGCCACCTGACGCGGCGCTTCGGCGGCTTCACGGCGGTGGACGCCGTCAGCTTCACGCTGATGCCGGGCGCCCGCCACGCGTTGATCGGCCCGAACGGCGCGGGCAAGACGACCTTCGTGAACCTGCTGAGCGGCGCGCTGCCACCCTCCGAGGGAAGGGTGATGCTGTTCGGGCAGGACATCACGCATCTGCCGCAGCATGCCCGCGTCCGCGCCGGCCTGGCCCGCACCTTCCAGGTCAACCAGCTCTTTCCCCAGTTCACGCCGCTGGAGGCGGTGACGCTCGCGATCGGCGAGCGCGAGGGCCAGGGCGCCACCTGGTGGCGTGCGTCCCGCGCCGGCGCGGAGGCTACGCGGCTGCTGGATGATCTGCATTTCCCGGAGGCCGACCGCAGCCGCGTCACGGCGGAACTGCCCTATGGCCGCCAGCGCCTGCTGGAGATCGCGCTGGCGCTGGCGCTGAAGCCCCGCGTGCTGCTGCTGGACGAACCCGCCGCCGGCGTACCGCCTGCGGAAAGCCGCGAGGTGATGCAGGCCATCGCGGCGCTGCCGCGGGACGTCGCCGTGCTGCTGATCGAGCACGACATGGACCTCGTCTTCCGCTTCGCGGAACGCATCACTGTGCTCGCCTTCGGCGCCGTGCTGGCGGAGGGCGCGCCGGAGGCCATCGCGAAGGATCCGCGCGTGCGGGAAGCCTATCTCGGCACGGCGGAGATCGCCCATGGCTGAGCCGCTGCTCGGCGTCGAAAACCTGGCTGCCGGCTGGGGCGAGGGCCTCGTCCTCGATGGCGTCTCGCTGCGCGTGGCGGAGGGCGAGGCGCTGGCGCTGCTCGGCCGCAACGGCGCGGGCAAGACCACGCTGATCAACGCGCTGATGGGCATCGCGCGACAGCGCGGCGGGTCCATCCGGCTCGCGGGCACGGCGCTCGATCGCCTGGCGCCGGAACGCCGCGCGGCGCTCGGCCTCGGCTGGGTGCCGCAGGAACGCGCGGTGTTTCGCTCGCTGACCGTGGCGGAGAACCTGACCGCGGTGGCGCGGCCCGGGCGGTGGGACGAGAAGGCGGTCTATGCGCTGTTCCCGCGGCTGGAGGAGCGTCGTCGCAACCTCGGCAGCCAGCTCTCGGGCGGTGAGCAGCAGATGCTCGCCATCGGCCGTGCGCTGATGCTGAATCCCCGGCTGCTGCTGCTGGACGAGCCGCTGGAAGGCCTCGCCCCCGTCATCGTGCAGGGGCTGCTGGCCGCCATTCAGCGCCTGGTGCGGGATGAGGGGATGGCCGCGATCCTCATCGAGCAGCACGCCACGCAGATCCTGCCCATCACCGATCGTGCCGTGATCCTGGATCACGGCCGCCTCGTCGCCGAAGGCGATTCCCAGCAGATGCTCGCGGATTCCGCGTTGCTGGAACGCCATCTCGGCCTCGCTCTTCACTGACCAGCAAA
Organism: Acetobacteraceae bacterium; assembly: GCA_027482245.1. Classification (GTDB taxonomy): domain Bacteria; phylum Pseudomonadota; class Alphaproteobacteria; order Acetobacterales; family Acetobacteraceae; genus Falsiroseomonas. The sequence goes on from JAIXWG010000038.1 coordinate 78,153, forward strand.
GGAAACGCCATGCCCGGCACCATTCCCCCCTTCCGCGCCGACCATGTCGGCAGCCTGCTGCGCCCGATGGAATTGCGGGATGCCCGCGCCGCCCGTGCCGCCGGGACCATGAGCGACCAGGCGCTGCGCGCCATCGAGGACCGCTGCATCATCGATGTGGTGGCGCAGCAGAAGGCGATCGGCCTGAAGGCCGTGACGGATGGCGAGTTCCGTCGCGCCTTCTGGCATTTCGACTTCCTGGCCAAGCTCGGCGGCGTGGACATGTATGAGTCCGACCAGGGCATCCAGTTCAAGGGCGGCCAGACCAAGGCCTATGGGCTGAAGGTCACGGACCGCATCAGCTACAAGCCGCATCCCTTCGTGCAGGATTTCGCCTTCCTCGCGCAGAACGCGCAGGGCGCGGTGCCGAAGATCACCATCCCGTCGCCCTCCGTGCTGCATTTCCGCGGCGGCCGCCGCGCGGTGGACAGCCACACCTATCCGGAGATGGACGGCTTCTTCGCTGATCTCGGCGAGGCCTATGCCGCGGCCGTCGCGGATTTCGCCGGCGTCGGCTGCCGCTACCTGCAACTGGATGAGGTGAACATCGCCTATCTCTGCGATCCCGAGCAGATCGCGGGGCTGAAGGCGCGGGGCGAGGAGACGGAAGGGCTGCTCGGCAAGTATGCCACCCTCATCAACCGCGCGATCGATGGGCGGCCGAAGGACATGGTGGTGTCCATGCATCTCTGCCGCGGCAATTTCCGCTCCATGCACATCGCGTCGGGCGGCTATGACCCGGTGGCAGAGGTGCTGTTCAACGGCATCAATGTCGATGCCTACTTCATGGAATATGACGACGAGCGGTCCGGCAGCTTCGCGCCGCTGCGCTTCCTGCCGAAGGGCAAGATGGTGGTGCTGGGCCTGGTGACGTCCAAGCGCGGCGACCTGGAGACGAAGGAGCTGCTGAAGCGCCGGATCGATGAGGCCGCGAAGTATGCGCCGCTCGACCAGCTGGCGATCAGCCCGCAATGCGGCTTCGCCTCGACCGAGGAGGGCAACACGCTGACGGTCGAGGAGCAGTGGGCCAAGCTGTCCCGCTGCGTCGAGGTTGCCCAGGAGGTCTGGCAGAGCCTCTGACCGCTCTCTCCCTCCCCCGCGTTTGCGGGGGAGGGTCGGGGTGGGGGTAGGTGCTACTCCGCTCGAATATTCGCCGCCCTGATGACGGGCTCCAGCTGCGCCTTCTCCCGCGCAATCAGCGCCGCGAATTCGGCGGGGCCCCCGCCACCCACGATCGCCCCCTGCTCCGTCAGCCTGCCCCCGATCATGGGCTCCCGAAGCGCGTCCCGCACCAGGCCCGCGACGCGGGTGATGATCGCCTCCGGCGTGCCGGCCGGCGCGACCAGACCGAAGGCCGTGCCGAAGACGAAGTCGATGCCCGCTTCCGCCATCGTCGGAACCTGCGGCAGCTGCGGCAGACGCTGCGGCGTCGCCACCGCCACGGGCCGCACCTGGTTGCCGGTGATCTGGCCGAGGATGTTCGGCAGATTGTCGATCACCATGTCGATCTGGCCGGAGACGAGGTCCGTCAGCGCCGGCCCCGCGCCGCGATAGGGCACGTGCTGGATGTCGGTGCCCGTCGCCTGCTTGAAGAGTTCGAGCGCGAGGTGGAGGCTGGTGCCTGCCCCCGCCGATCCCGCCGTCAGCCGGCCCGGTTCCGCCTTCGCCGCGGCCACCACCTCCTGCACGCTGCGCCAGGGCCGGCCATTCGTCACGCACATCACCTTGGGCGTGCTGGCCAGCAGCGTGATGGGCGCGAACGCCGTCTGCGTGTCGTAGGGCATGCTGCGGTAGATGAACTGGTTCACCGCGACCGGGCCCATGGAGGTCGCCAGCAGCACGTGCCCGTCCGGCGGTGACTTCGCCGCGACATCGGCGCCGATATTGCCCCCGGCACCGACGCGGTTCTCCACGACGACGGGCTGGCCGAGCTGCGCCGACATGGGCTGCGCGATGGACCGCGCCAGCACGTCCACCAGCCCGCCGGGCGGGAAGGGGACGATGATGCGGATGGGGCGGGACGGCCAGGCCTGCGCATAAGCCGGGACGGCGAGCAGCGCGGGCGCGGCGAGCAAGGCACGACGCGTGATCTTCGGCATTCGGTTCCTCCCTGCGGGCTCTGATGGCCCTTCGTTCAGTGGCGATGATAGAGCGTCGGCACCGCCGCATCGACAACGACCTGCACCAGCATCGGGCCAGGATGCGCCATGGCCTGCGCCAGCGCGCCGTCCAGCTCCTCCGGCTTCGTCACCAGCATGCCGGGGCAGCCCATGCCGCGGGCGAGCGCAACGAAGTCGAGCCCCGGCAGGTCGATCCCCGGCACGTCGCGCACCTGCAGCACCTGGCTGAAGGAGCGCATGGCGCCGTAGCCGGCGTTGTCGATGACGATGACGGCGAGCGGCAGCTTCTCCTGCACCGCGGTCCAGAGCGCCTGGGGCGAATACATCATCGATCCGTCGCCGATCAGGCAGACGACACGCGTGTCGGGCCTTGCCAGCCCGACGCCGACCGCACCGGGCAGTGCGTAGCCGAGGCCCCCGCTCGCCATGGTGAAGAAGCCGCCCCAGTCGCGCATCGGCATCTGCGCATGCATGGCGGGGCGATGCGATGGCGCTTCCTCCACCAGCACCGCACCGCGCGGCATGGCGGCGTGGAGGCGGGAGAGCAGCCAGGCGGCGGGGATGGGATCGGCGGGCGGCGGCGGCGCGGGGCGGATGCGCGGCGCGGGCGGCGTGCGTTCGCCCTTCGGCAGCAGGGCGTGTAGCGCGGGAATGGCGAGGCGGAGGCTGCCCAGCACCGACAGCCCGGCGGGGGCGGAGGCAGCGGCCTCCGCATCGGTGGTGAGGTGGATGATGGGCGGGCCGTCGCGGAAGATCGCGGCATCGCCCACGACATGGAAGGTGAAGACCGGCGCGCCGATCACCAGCACCAGGTCGTGCGGGGCCAGCGCCTCCGACACCGCCTGCGGCGCCGCGGCCAGGAAGCCGCCGAATAGGGGATGATCCTCGGGGAAGGCGATGCGGCTGGCGAAGGGGCTGGTCAGCACCTTCGCGCCGATATGCTTTGCTAATGCCACCAGCGCGGGGCCTGCGCCTTCCTGGTCCACCTCCGGCCCCACCACCAGCACGGGGTTCTTCGCCGCTGCCACCTGTGATGCGGCGCGGTCCAGGGCCGCGGGGTCGGGTGCGGAATCGCCTGCCATCTCCCGCATCGGCACGGGCCAGCAGGGCGCGGCCCAGTCATCGGAGGGGATGGAGACGAAGGTCGGGCCCCAGGGCTTCCGCATCGCGATCCGGTGCGCCTGCGCGATCGCCGCGGGCACGTCCTCGGCCCGCGCGGGCTCGATGGAGAACTTGACGTAAGGGCGCGGGAATTGCGCGGCCTCCGTCGCGCCGAGGAAGGGCAGGTTCGGCAGCAGGGAGCGCGCCTGCTGGCCCGCCGTGATCACCATGGGCGCCTGGTTGCGATAGGCGGTGAAGACATTGCCGAGCGCATGGCCGACGCCGGCGGCGGAGTGCAGATTGACGAAGGCGCAGCGGCCACTGGCCCGCGCATAGCCATCCGCCATCCCGATCACGCTGGCTTCCTGCAACCCCAGCACGTAGCGGAAGTCACCGGGCCAGCGATCGAGGAAGGGCAGTTCTGTCGATCCGGGATTGCCGAAGACCGTGTCGATGCCGCGATCCCGCAGCAGGTCGAAGACCGCCTGCCGCACCGTGGTCCTGCCATTCATGTCCTGTCCCCCCATCCACCCGCGATGCGGCGCAGCGTGGCGACGAAGGCGTCCCGCGCCTCCGCGCCGACCAGCGCGTCCAATTCCCGGTCATGCGCCGCCGCATGCGCGGCCAGGCGATCCAGCATGGCGTGGCCTTCCAGCGTCAGGCTCAGCGCGTAGCTGCGCCGGTCGCCCGCCACGCGGTCCCGCCGCAGCAGCCCGCGCCGTTCCAGGTCGGCCAGCGCCGGCGTCAGCGTGGATTTGTCCCGCCCCGCCGCCTGGCCCAGCGCGGTCTGGGAGATGCCGGGATGCGCCGCAACCAGGCTGAGGATGGCGTAGCGCCCGGGGCGCAGCGCGGCCTCCCCGGTGCGGCGGGCGAAGGCGGTGAAGCTCGCCTCCTGCGCCAGGCGCAGCAGGAAGCCGATCTGTCCTTCCAGCCCTTCTGGTGCCGGCACCGCCTGTTCCCTCCGCTTGATCGTAGGATATCCAACGATCCGGCCCGGCCGCAATCCCGTTCCGCCTCCGGTGCCGGAACCCCTGCTGCCTCGCCCCGTTCACCATCCACACGGATGGCGGATGGATGGCAGGCGGATGGAGCAGCGACCCAAGGGCGTGGCGGAGACCGAGAAGATCACGATCAATCTCGGCCATGTGGATCTCGGCCATATCGACCTGCTGGTGCGGGACGGCTTCTACGCCAACCGCACCGACTTCATCCGCACCGCCATCCGCAACCTGGCCGACCGCCACGCGGAGGCCGCGCGCCATTCCATCACCCGCCGCGGCCTCGACCTCGGCCTGCGGCAGGTGACGCGGGCGGAGCTGGAGGCGGCGGTGGCGGCGGGCGAGCGGATCGAGATCCGCGTCCTCGGCCTCGTCACCATCGCCGCCGACGTGACGCCGGAGCTGGCCCGCGCCGCCATCGCGGGGGTCACGGTGCTGGGCGCCTTCCAGGCCAGCGCCGCGGTGCGAGAGGCCCTGGCCGACCGCATCCGCTGATCGCTTCCCGACAACAATTTGCGTCTATCCTGAAAGTACCGATGACCATGATGTCCGATATCGAGGAAGCGACCCGCCTGACGCGTGCCGGCAGGCTGGCGGAGGCCACCGCCCTGCTGCGCCGTGCGATGTCCGGCGGGCCCGAGCCTGCGCCCGCGCCCACCCCCAGGCCCTCGCCCTTCGCCGCCCGCAAGCCGCGCATCGTCGATGTCGAGCCGGAGACGGGCGACCCCATCCCGCAGGGCGGGCGCTTCCTGTCGCAGACCTGCCGCATCGCCGCCGGGCAGCGCGACTATCGCCTGCATGTCCCCGCCCGCGCGCTGCCTAGCCCCGCGCCGCTGCTGCTCATGCTGCATGGCTGCACGCAGTCGCCGGAGGATTTTGCCGCCGGCACGCGGATGAACGCGCTGGCGGAGGAACGCGGCCTCATCGTCGCCTGGCCCGCCCAGGCGCAAGCCGCGAACCCGCAGAAATGCTGGAACTGGTTCACCGCGTCGGAGCAGCGGCGGGAGGGGACGGAAGCCTCCATCCTCGCCGCCATCGCGCGGCAGGTGATGCGCGACCATCCCGTCGATGCCAGGCGCGTGTATGTCGCCGGGCTGTCGGCGGGCGGTGCCGCGGCGGCGATCCTGGGCCAGGCCTATCCGGACATCATCGCCGCGGTCGGCGTGCATTCCGGGCTGCCGGTGGGGGCGGCGCGGGACATGCCCTCCGCCTTCGCCGCCATGCGCCAGGGCGCGCCTGGCCCGGCCGCGAAGCGCCTGGTGCCGACCATCGTCTTCCACGCGGACAAGGACACGACCGTGACCCCGCGCAACGGCGATGCGGTGATCGCGCAGCAGGAAGCCGCCGCCGGGGCGCTACGGCTGGTGGTGGAGCGCGGGCGGGCGCCGGGTGGCCATGGCTGGACGCGGCGCCAGCAGCAAGATGCATCAGGCCGGACGGTACTGGAGCAGTGGATGGTGCATGGCGGCGGCCATGCCTGGTCCGGCGGCGATGCGGCCGGCAGCTACACCGATCCGCGCGGCCCCGATGCGTCCCGCGCCATGCTCGACTTCTTCGACCAGCAGACGCTCAATCGCTGATCGTCAGCAGGCGCCGCGGCGTCTCCACCAGGATCGTGTCGATCTCGCCTTGGGAAAATCCCTTCTCCCGCATGAAGGGCACGACGTTGCGCAGGATGTGGCCATAGCCGTGGCCGCCATAGGCCAGCAGCCGCGTCAGCCGGCAGATGTCCTGGGAGATCGAGATCTGGTGGAGATGCCCCCGCTCCACCAGCGCGCGGATCATGTCGAGCCGCACGCCGTCATTCGGCATGGTGATCGGGGCGAAGGACCAGTAGGCGTGTTCGTAGCCGAATAGGTCGAATTCCAGCACGCAGCCCTTATCGGCCAGGCGAAAGAGCCGGTCATGGTCGAAGATGGTGCGGTCGATGTGGTCGATGATGGTGCGGCCGATGTCGCCGCCCCGCGCACGCAGGAAATCGATGATCTCGAAGGGCTGGTCGGGCACCGCGCCGGGATGGATGGTCAGCGCCGCGCCCGTCTCCCGCTGCGCGATGACGGCGCCCGCCATCACGCGCTTCTCCTGCTCCGACCATTCTTCCGTGCAGCCGATCTCCCCGATGATGCCGGCGCGGACTTCCGTGCCCCAGGCGCCCCGGCGCACGGCGTGGATCATCTCGGCCGCGAAGTCGTCCACGCTCCGCGTCGCGTTCTCCGCCGCGTGGTAGGCATGGACGTAGTGGCCGCAGCCCATCACGACATGCACGCCGGTGCGGCGTGAGACCTCGACCAGCCCCAGCGGATCGGGCGCCAGGCCGCCGATGGTCAGCTCCACGATGGCGTCGCCGCCATCGCCCTTGAAGGCCGCGACCTCCGCCACCGCCAGCTCCCGGTCCAGCAGCTTCGTCTTCTCGGTGTTCGGCCGGCGGCCGTAATCGATGTCGTAGCGGTTCTGCGGCGTGATCGGCACGGCGAGTTCCGGCCGGCCGCGCAGCGCGGGGGGCGTGATGTCGCAGAGCAGGTGCTCATGCATCAGCGTGGTGCCCAGGGCCCCCGGCGCGATGGGGCCCAATACCGTCGTGATGCTGCCCGCCATGCGCCGCTCCCTGGATGAGGCGCGGAGCATCGCCCGCGTCCGGCCAGGGAACAACCGGGGCTACTCGTCCCGCGGCCGGCCGCGATCCTTCTTGATCTCGCCCCGCCGCGTCTTGCCCTCCAGCCGGCGGGTCTTGGAGGCCAGCGTCGGCCGCGTGGCACGGCGGGGCGGCGGCGGGGGCTCGGCGGCCTTGGCCAGCAGCTCGTCCAGCCTTTCCCGCGCCTCGGTCCGGTTGCGGTCCTGGGTGCGGTGGCGCTGCGCCTGGATGACCAGCACGCCCTCCCCCGTGATGCGCCGGCCCGCCAGGGTGCGCAGCCGCCGCGCCATGCCTTCCGGCAGGCCGATGCGGTTCAGGTCGAGCCGCAGCTCCACCGCGGTCTCCACCTTGTTGACGTTCTGCCCGCCGGGGCCGGAGGCGCGCAGGAACCGCTCCTCCAGCGCGTCATCGGGAATGGGGGGGATGCGGGCCATGGTCCGGCGCTTATAGCGCGAAGCGCCGCGAAACACGCAGGCGGGATGCAGTTTCAAACAGGGGTTGAAACACGGGCGGAAAAACCGCTTATCTGCAACCGGGAGGTGGTGTCCGGGATGCGAAGGCTCGCGGCCGGCGGGATGACCGCGGCGGCACGGGACTCACGCCGCTTGGCGCGGTCTGGTAACATTCCGGCGAGCCCCTCATGGGCAGGATGGCGGCGAGCGGGCCTAACCCGCCCTGCCCCAGGATGGAGAGCAACGTGACGTCTTCGCAGCTGTTCGGGACGGCCAGGGGCGATCGCATCGTGGTGGACCAGCGCCGCGGTCGCCAGGCGATGGAGGTCTTCGGCCTCGCCGGCGACGACACCATCATCGGCGGGCGGGAGAACGACACGCTGGATGGCGGCGCCGGGGATGACCTGGTCTTCGGCACCGGCGGGCGGGACAGCCTGGTCGGCGGCACGGGCAGCGACACGCTGAATGGCGGGGCGGGGGACGACGTCCTGGCCGGCGGCGCGGGGAACGACCTGCTGATCGGCGGCGGCGGCATCGACACCGCCCGCTACCTCGGCAATGCCGCGGACTACCAGGTCATCGACCTCGGCGGCGGCAGCTTCATCGTGAAGGGCATCGGCGGCCCCGGCCTGCAGGACGGGACGGACCTGCTGCAGGGCGTGGAACTGCTGGCCTTCAAGGATGGCACCGTCGTCGCCGGCACGCCGGAGGCACCGGTCATCACGGCGATCGGCGTCGATACCGGGATCGTCGGGGACGGCATCACGGCGGATCGCACGCCGGTGCTGGTCGGCACCGCCGCGCCCGGCCTGCGGGTGGAGGTGTTCCGCGACGGCACCAGCATCGGCAAGACCTGGGCGGATGCGCAGGGGCAGTGGTCGATCGAGGACAGGCGCGGCGGCGGGCCCGGGGAGGGCGCGCACAGCTACACCGCCATCGCCACCGGCAAGTCCGGCATCGACAGCGCCGCTTCCTCCGGCTTTGCGGTGACGGTGGACAGCACCGCGCCGGACAGGGCCGTCATCACCCTGGCCGCGTCATCCGATACCGGCGCGGTCGGCGACAGCGCCACGGGCTTCGCCTTCGTCACCCTGACCGGCACGGCGGAAGCCGGCGCGGTGATCCTGTTCGGCGACAAGGCGGTGAAGGTGGGCGCCGATGGCCACTTCACGCTCGCGGATATCGGGCTGCAGGCCGGGCTCAACCGCTTCTCCTTCAGCATCACCGACGCGGCCGGCAACAGCACGGCGCAGACCATCGAGGTGATGCGGGACGCGACGACCATCGTGGACCCGGTGCTGTCCTGGAACCACGCGGCGCTGGAAGCCATCAAGACGGCGGGTTCCGTCACCGCCGTCGCGACCCGCGTGCTGGGCATGGAAAGCGCCGCGGTGCTGGACACGCTGGCGGCCATCGACGGCACGAAGACGCTGATGGTGAACCTGGACGCGCCGGAGGGCATTTCCAGCTACGCCGCCGTCGTCTCCGCCGCGCATCGCGTGCTGTCCTCGCTCTATCCCACGCAGGCCGGCACCTTCGATGCCAAGCTGGCGGCCGACCTGGCGCTGGTGCCGGATGGGCCGGCCAAGGCGCAGGCGATCGAGTTCGGCCGCACCGTCGCCGATGCGGTGCTGGCGATCCGCGCCGTGGATGGGTCGGACGCCGTGGTCAGCTATCCCGGTGGCACGGACCCCGGCGAATGGCGCCCGACGCCGCCCGCCTTCCTGCCCGCGCACCAGCCGCAATGGGGCCAGGTCACGCCCTGGGCGCTGGAACGCGGCGACCAGTTCCGGCCCGATGGCCCGCCCGCGCTGGACAGCGCCGAATACGCCGCCGCCTTCAACGAGGTGAAGACGCTGGGCGAACGCAATTCCACCGCCCGCACGGCGGAGCAGACGGAGATCGCCTTCTACTGGCGCGACCAGGCCGGCACCTACACCCCCGCCGGCCGCTGGGCGCAGATCGCGGAGGAAGTGCTGGCCCAGGGCGGCTACTCCACCGCGACCAATGCCTGGGTGATGGGCGTGCTGAACTTCGTCCAGGCCGATGGCGCCATCGCCGCCTGGGACGCGAAATACACCTATGGCGCCTGGCGCCCCGTCACCGCCATCCGGCTGGCGGACACGGATGGCAACCCGCTGACGGAAGCGGACCCCAACTGGAACTCCCTGCTGACGACGCCGAACCACCCGGACTACCTCTCCGGCCACGCCACCTGCTCCGCCGCCTCCGCCTATGCGCTGACGATGATGCTGGGGGAGATCGCCTTCTCCAACGAGAGCATCGGCCTGCCCGGCGTGACGCGGCACTTCGACAACTTCATCGATGCCGCGCTGGAAGCGGGGAAGAGCCGCATCTATGGCGGCATCCACTTCGACTACGCCAATGTCGATGGCATCGAGACCGGGCGGCAGGTCGCGGAATTCGGCGTGGCGCGGCTGTCGGCGGATGCCGATACCTTCGCCCCCGTCGTGTTGCTGGGCGCCAAGCCCGGCATGGCGGCGGCCGGCGCGCCGGTGCTGCAGGGGCTGGCCTTCGACAACCGCGATGGGCTGGAGGTGGTGCTGGCGCGGCTGGACGGCGGCGCCACGCGAGAAGTCTCGATCGACGCCAAGGGCCGCTTCACGGTCGACGTCGAAGCCCTGTTCGGCCCGCTGGCCCAGGGATCGCACAGCCTGGTCCTGGCGGCGGAGGACGCGGCGGGGAACGACGCGGCGCCGGTCGTCGTCGCCTTCAGCTACCTGGATGGCAACACGCTGATCGGATAGGCCGCGCCGTCCAGGGTCTCAGGCCGCCAGCGACTGTTCCACCGCCAGTCCGGCCATGCGGGCGGTGGCGAGCAGTCGGTCCAGGCCATGGCCCTCACGCGCCATGGCGGACAGGCCGGTGGTCACCGTCATCACGTAATCGGCCAGGCGCGAGGCCGCCGCTGGATGGGTGTCCGCGACGAAGTGGCGGATGGCATCCGCGGCGGTGGCGACAATGGCGCGGGCGGCCTGCCGCGCCTCCGCATCGTTGCAGCGCGCCCCCTCGATGACCAGGCAACCGGCGGCGGCGGGGTCGGCGGCGTAGCGCCTCGCGGCCTCCTCCAGCAGCGCGGCGATCGCCTCGGCCACCGGGCGACCGGGACGCAGGATCTCCGCCAGCGGCAGGGCACCGACCGTGCTGTAGCGGTCGAGGATGCGGGCATAGAGCCCGGCCTTGCTGCCGAAGGCCGCGTAGAAGCTGGGCGGGTTGATGCCGAGCGCCTCGGTGAGGTCGGCGACGCTCACCGCATCATAGCCGCGGGCATGGAACAGAAGCTGGGCCGTCGCGACGGCCTGGTCCGGATCGAAGCGGCGGGGGCGGCCGCGCGGCCGGGCACTTCCCGAGGGATTATTTGTAGTCATCGCTACAGAATGCCTTGACGGGGCTGGTGGGGGATTTATGTAGCGCCCACTACGTTGATCATCAAGGAGGCCCTTCATGGCCGGTTTCCAGGACAAATCCGTGCTCGTGCTCGGCGGCAGCCGCGGCATCGGGGCGGCGATCGTGCGGCGCTTCGCGGCCGATGGCGCGGCGGTGACCTTCACCTATGCCGGGTCGCGGGAGGCGGCGGAGCGGCTGGCGGGGGAGACGGGCGCCACCGCGGCGCTGACGGACAGCGCGGACCGTGATGCGGTGATCGCGCGGGTGCGGGATGCCGGGCCGATCGACGTGCTGGTGGTGAATGCCGGCGTCGTCGTCTACGGGGACCCGCTGGAACTCGATCCGGACGCGGTGGACCGTCTGGTCCGCATCAACGTGACCGCGCCCTACCACGCGGCGGTGGAGGCGGCGCGGCGGATGCCGGAGGGCGGGCGGATCATCGTCATCGGCTCCGTCAACGGCGACCGCGCTGCCTTCCCGGGGGTATCGGCCTACTCGATGAGCAAGTCGGCGCTGCAGGGCATGGCGCGCGGCCTGGCGCGCGATTTCGGTCCGCGCGGCATCACGGTGAATGTCGTGCAGCCCGGGCCGATCGACACGGACATGAACCCCGCGGAGGGGCCCTTCAAGGAGCTCGTCCATCCCGCCATGGCCTTCAAGCGGCACGGGCGGCCGGAGGAGGTGGCGGGCATGGTCGCCTGGCTGGCGGGGCCGGAGGCGGGCTTCGTGACCGGCGCGATGCACACCATCGATGGCGGCTTCGGCGCCTGACCTCACCGGGGCCGGGATGCTTCCCGGCCCCTTTCCCCCAACCCCGTGCCTGGGACGTCCCTCATGCCCGCCAGCGACCCGACCGCCCCGCCGGAGCCGGATTACGACCACCTGCTGCGCGCGAATCTGGAGCGCGTGTTCAATGAACGCGATCCCGCGCGCCGCGCGGCGGCGATGGAGGCGCTCTATGTCGGCGATCCCGTGATGTACGAGCCCGCCGCCATCGTCGCGGGGCGTGCCGCGATCGCGGATGTCGCGGGAAGGCTGCTGGACCAGTTCGGGCCGGATTTCGTCTTCCGCGCCGTCGGCGTGGCGGTCGGCCACCACGGGCTCGGCACGCTGCGGTGGCAGGCCGGCCCGGGTGACCGGGTGACGGTGACCGGCACCGATGCGGCGGCGGTGGAGGGCGGGCGGATCGCGCGCCTCTGGGTGCTGCTCGACCCGCCGGCGGGGTGACCGGTCGGCCGCCCTACTGCGTCAGCGTCACCCTGCTCTCCCGCACCAGCGCGGCCCAGCGGAGGACCTCCGCCTGGTGGAAACGGGCGAAATCGGCGACCGGCATGGTCGCCACGCGGAAGCCCGCGGCCTCCAGCCGCCCGCGCACCGTGGCGTCAGACAGGGCGGCGACGGTCGCGGCGTTCACCGCTTCCAGCACCGCCGGTGGCGTGTTCAGGGGCGCGAAGAGCCCGAACCAGCTGTCGCCGCTGAGGTAGTCGTAGCCCTGCTCCCGCAGCGTCGGCACGCCGGGCAGGTCCGGGAAGCGCTCATCCCCGCCCACGCCCAGCACCCGGATGCGCCCATCGGCGGCGAGGGCGGAGACGCTCGCCCAGGTCGCCATCATGAAGTCCACCACGCCCGCCACCAGGTCCATCGCCGCCGGCGCAGCGCCGCGATAGGGCACATGCGTCGCGTTCATGCCGCTGCGCCGCGCGAAGGTCTCGCTCATCAGGTGCGACGCCGATCCGGCGGAGGAGGAGGCGTAGGAGAGGCCCCGCGGCGATTGCCGCCCCAGCGCGACGACGTCCGCCACGCTGCGGGCGGGGGAGGCGGCTGGCACCACCAGCGCATGCGGTGCCTTCGCCACCAGCGTGATGGCGGCGAAGCCCGCGGGGTCATAGGGCAGGCCCGCGATCAGCGCGCCGTTGGTGCCATGGGTCTGGTTGTTGCCGAGCACGAGGGTCAGGCCATCGGGGGGCGCGCGGAACACCGCCTCCGTCCCGATCACGCCGCCGCCGCCGCCGCGGTTGTCCACCACCACTTGCTGGCCCCAGCCTTCCTGCCACTTCTGCGCGATGGCGCGGGCCAGGACATCGGTGGTGCCGCCAGGCGGGAAGGGGACGATCAGGCGCACGGGCCGCTGGGGATAGGCCCCCTGGGCGCTGGCCGTCCCGGCGGCGAGGCAGGGCAGCAGGGCGAACAGGGCGCGGCGGCGGATCATGCGGTCAGGGCCTCTCCAGCATCGTCCCGTAGTGTTGCCGCGCCCGGCCGATTGCGGCAGAGGGATTCTCACCGACCAGGACCTTCCGTCCCATCATGCCGCACCACGTCTTCCTGCACGTGCCGAAGACCGCGGGTTCATCCCTGCGTACCGTGCTCTCGCGCCAGTATGGCGCCCGGCACGTGCTGTACTTCGACCTCGGCATCGGCGATCCGCGCCCGATGCCGGAGATCGCGGCGGCGGTGCGGGCGCGGATGGCGGGGCGGGATATCCGCCTGGTGACGGGGCACCAGTTCCTCGGCCTGCACCAGGCGCTGCGGGAGCCCTGCCTCTACGTCACCCTGCTGCGGGACCCCGTGGAGCGGGCGCTGTCGGAATACTTCTACGCCTTCACCTACCCCCACCACGCGCAGCGCGACGCGATCCTGAGCGGCGAGTTGACACCCATCGACTACCTCTCCGCCCCCGGGCGGGGCGATGCGCAGGCGCGGCAGGTCGCGGGGCGCACCACGCGGCCGGTGCTGGAAGCGGCGCTCGCCAACCTCGACGCCGCCGTGCTGGTGGCGGGGATCGCGGAGGAATTCGACCGGTCCCTGCTGCTGATGGCGCGGCGCCTGGGCTGGGCGCCGCCGCTCTATGTCGCGCGCAACGTCACGCGGCTGACGCCCGACCAGGCGGCGGCGCGGGACCGGGCGCGGCAGGATGCCGCGGGGCTGCGGGACCTCTTCGCCACCGACATCGCCCTGCACGCGGCCGCGCGGGCGCGGTTCGAGGCCGATGTGGCGGCGGAGGGCCCGGCCTTCGAGGCCGCCTTCGCCGCCTTCGCGCGCTGCCAGGAAGCCCTGGCGGCGGGGGCGGGGGAGAAGGTGTTCGACCGCTACGAATTCCAGGGCGACGACGAATTGCCGCCCTACGCCGCCGCCATCCGCGACAGCGCCGATTACGCCGTGGTGGCGGATTTCCTGGCCTCGCCCGCCGTGGCCCGGCGCGCGCCCCGCAACATCATGGGGCGAGTGGACCGGGTGGAGGCGGGGGTGGTGCATGGCTGGGCGCTGGACCTGCTGGCGCCGGCGCCCGTCACAGTCTGCCTGATGGCGGGCACGGGCCCGCTGGCCGCCACGCGCGCCCAGATGATGCGGCCGGACCTGGCGGCGGCGGGCCTGGCCGACGGGCATTGCGCCTTCCGCCTGAAGGTGCCGGAGGGCGCCGCGCAGCGCCCGGACCTCCGCCTGGTGGTGGAGGGCACGAGCATCACCCTGCCCGATCCGGAAGGACTTTTGGCATGACCGAGACCCTGGCGGGGCTGGACGAGGCGACCTGGCTCGGCGGCATCGCCGCCGCGCCGCGGGCGATCGGGGAGGCGGGGCTGACGCCCGATCCCTTCGCCGCCTGCATGCTGCGCGGGACGACGCTGGTGGTGGCGGATGCGGGGAGCGCCGGCGGGTTGGCCGGGCTGCGGGACCTGGCGGCACTGGCGCGCGCGATGGGCGTGACGCTTGCGGTCAGGCCTGGGGAGGGCGGGCTGCCCCGCGCCGTGGCGCTGGCCGGCGCGCTGGATGCGGCGGTGGCCGCCGAGGGGCCTTTGCCGGCGCTGCCGGCGGCGCCGAAGGACAGCCCGACGCGCATCGTCTCCATCACGGTGCAGCGCATCGCCCTGCCGCTGAAGCACCTCTATGTCAGCTCCATGTACTGCACGCCGAAGCAGGACCGGACGCTGGTGTGCATCCGCCTGGCGGACGGCACGGAAGGCTGGGGGGAGACCAACGGCACCCCGGATTGCGCGGCGCGCGTGATCGCCATCGCCAAGGGCTGGGTCGGCCGGGACGCGCTGCGGGACCGCGCGGCGCTGCGGCGGAGCTTCGCCCGGATCAGCTTCGACAACCGCCATGGCCGCAACGGGCTGGCGGCCTATGCGGGGCTGGACCTCGCGGCCTGGGACGCTTCGGCCAGGCATCTCGGCGTGCCGCTGGCCGCGCTGCTCGGGCAATCCGCGCCGCTCCGCCCGGTCGAGGTCGCCTGCCCGCTGCCCGCGGCCGTGCCCGGCCGGGCCATGGAGCGCGCCGAGATCACGGCCCATATGGCCGACCTCTCGCTGGCGCCGCGGGTCGCGGAACTGGCGGCGGGGATCGCGGCGGAGCACGGCATCCGCGCCTTCAAGTACAAATCCGCCGCCACCGGCATCGACTGGGACATCGCCGCGCTGACGGCGCTGCGCGCCACGCTGCCCCCCGGCACGCGGCTCCGCTGCGACCCCAACGGCGCCTACAGCCCGGAGGAGGCGCGCCGCCTGGTCGCCGGGACGGCGGCGCTGGACCTCGAATTCCATGAGGATCCGACCGACGCGCTGGAGGGTTTCGCGCGGTTGCGGGAGGCAGGGGCGGGGCGGCTTGCCTCCAACATGTGCCTGATCGAGCCGCCGGATTTGGTGGCCGCCCATCGGCTCGGGCTGACGGACCTCGTCGTGCTCGGGGACATCTTCTATTGGGGCGGCATCGCGGGGCTCCGGGATGCCTCGGCGGTCGCCGCCCGGCTCGGCCTGACGCCGTCGCTCCATTCCTTCTACGAGACGGCGGTGGCAACCGCGGCCAATTGGCAGATGGCGCAGGCGCTGGGCCTCGATGCCCATCACCCCATGGATTGCGGCGTGACCTCGCTGGCCGAGGACATCGTGGCGCCGGGGGTGCTGCGGATGGAGGGCGGCGCGCTGACCGGCCCGACCGGCCCCGGTATCGGCCTCTCCCCCGACCCCGCGCGGATCGCGGCGCTGGCCATCGCCGATCCGGTGGTGATCCCCGCCCCGTAAGGGGCTATAGCGCCCCGCATGAGCGACACCCTGGCCCTCGAGGCGGTCGCGCGCGAAGCCGCGCGCCGCCGTACCTTCGCGATCATCGCCCACCCGGACGCCGGCAAGACCACGCTGACGGAGAAGCTGCTGCTGAAGGGCGGCGCCATCCAGCTCGCCGGCGCCGTGCGCGCCAAGGGCAATGCGCGGCGCACCCGGTCCGACTGGATGAAGATCGAGCAGGACCGCGGCATCTCCGTCGCGACCTCCGTCATGACCTTCGAACGCGGCGGCGTGATCTTCAACCTGCTCGACACGCCAGGCCACGAGGATTTCTCCGAGGACACCTACCGCACGCTGACGGCCGTGGACGCCGCGGTGATGGTGCTCGACGCCGCCAAGGGCATCGAGAGCCAGACGCGGAAGCTCTTCGAGGTCTGCCGCCTGCGCGACATCCCCATCGTCACCTTCGTCAACAAGATGGACCGGGAGGCGCGCGACCCCTTCGAGCTGATCGACGAGATCGAGCAGACCCTCGCTTTGGATGCCGCCCCCGTCGCCTGGCCGATTGGCCGCGCCAGCACCTTCTGGGGCACCTACGACATCCTGGCGAAGCGCCTGATGCCCGTGGACGCGACGGAGGAGGAGGGCATCCCCGTCTCCGGCGCCGATGACCCGCGCATCGCGGCGCTGGTCGGCGAGGAACGCGCCACCCAGCTGGCGGAGGACATCCTGCTGGCCGAGGCCGGCCTGAAGCCCTTCGACCTGGAGGCCTTCCGCCAGGGCACGCTGACCCCCGTCTATTTCGGCTCCGCGCTGCGGGATTTCGGCGTGGGGCACCTGCTGGACGGCATGTCCCGCTACGCCCCGCCGCCCGGCGCCCGTGCTGCCGATGCAAGGCCGGTGGAGCCCGAGGAAGGCAAGCTGACCGGCTTCGTCTTCAAGGTGCAGGCCAACATGGACCCGAACCACCGGGACCGCGTGGCCTTCGTGCGGCTGTGCAGCGGGCGGCTCACCAAGGGCATGCGGCTCCGCCAGGTCCGCACCGGCAAGCAGGTGCCGGTCAACGCGCCGCTCTTCTTCTTCGCGAAGGAACGGCAGGTGGCGGAGGAAGCCTGGCCCGGCGACGTCGTCGGCATCGCCAACCACGGCACGCTCCGCATCGGGGACACGCTGACGGAAGGCGAGGACATCAACTTCCGCGGTGTCCCGAGCTTCGCGCCGGAAATCCTGCGGCATGTCCGGCTCGACGACCCGATGCTGGCCAAGAAGCTGCGCACGGCGCTGGACCAGTTGGCGGAGGAAGGGGTGGTGCAGATCTTCCGCCCGCTCGACGGCTCCGCCCCCATCGTCGGCGTGGTGGGCGAGCTGCAGCTGGATGTGCTGCAGAGCCGGCTCAAGGTCGAATACACCGTGCCCGCCGGCTTCGACGCCACGCGCTGGTCCACCATGCGGTGGATCTCCTCCCCGAGCGGCGACCGCGCGGCGATCGAGCGCTGGGCGACCCGCAACCGCGGCGACACGGCGGCGGACCATGACGGCGAATACGTCGCCCTCTTCGGCTCCGACTGGCGGCGCAAGCGGGCGGAGGAGGAGTACCCCGAGCTCCGCTTCGACGCGGTGCGGGAACAGTCGGGCCTGGTCGCGATGGTGCGGTAGGCCTCTCCCTCCCCCGCGATTGCGGGGGAGGGTCGGGGTGGGGGTTTGGCGGAGCCTCAGATGCGCTCGAACAGCCCCGGATAGCTCAGCACCACGCCGTCTTCATCGACGGTGATGTCACGAACGAAATCGCTGTCGCGCGACTCATACCGCCACAGCCTCTCCTCCAGCCGCGTGTAGCGCTGCAGGTCGCGCTTCACAGTCATGCTGGGCAGGTCGACATGGGCCGTGTCGATCTCGACGGATTTGCCCACCGCGGTGCGCAGCCGGCGGATCGGCAGCGAATTGGTGAAGGGCGTGGCGCTGATGTCCACATCCTGCACGCCCTCCAACGCCGGCAGGTCGTTGCCCTCCGCATCCGTCCAGCCGCCCTTGCCATCGGCCAGCAGCACCAGGACGGTGGAGTTGCCCAGCACCGCGACCGAGAGGCGCCGCGTGCGCCAGCGGCTGTCCATCAGCAGGCGGAAGCGCACGGCGAAGGGGGCCTCGCCACCGGCCAGGATCATCCCCTCCGCGCTGATCTGTCCCGGGCTGCGATCCAGCACGAGGTGCTGCACGCCCTCGCCGGCGGCTTCCCGCCAGCGGTAGTGCTTCGCCATGATTGTCATCCTGTGCCGGGGGAAGTCGGTCAAACGCCGAGATAGGCTTCCCTTACGGCGGGATCATGCAGCAGCGCCAGCCCTGTTCCCGCATGGGCGATGTGCCCTGTCTCGATGACATAGCCGCGATCGGCGATGGACAGGGCCGCGCTGGCATTCTGTTCCACCAGCAGCACCGTGACGCCCTGCGCCTTCAGCGCCACCACGGCCGCCAGGATCTGGTCCACCAGCAGCGGTGCCAGCCCCATGGAGGGCTCATCCAGCAGCAGCAGCCGCGGCTGCGACATCAGGGCCCGGCCGATCGCCAGCATCTGCTGCTGCCCGCCCGAGAGCCCCGCGGCCTGGAGGTGCCGCTTCTGCTTCAGGATGTCGAACATGCCATAGACACGATCGAGCCCCGCCGCCGTGTCTGCACGGCCGCGGCGGAAGGCACCGAGGCGGAGGTTGTCCTCGACGGAAAGGGGCCCGAAGAGCTGGCGGCCCTCCGGCGACTGGGCGATGCCGGCGGCGACGCGGGCATGGGCGGACCAGGCGGTGATGTCCTCGCCATGGAATTTCACCCGTCCCGACCGCACGGGCTGGACGCCGGACAGGCAGCGCAGCAGCGTCGTCTTGCCCGCACCATTGCCGCCGACCAGCGCCGTGATCTCGCCGGTCTCGACGCGCAGCGTGATGCCCTTCAGCGCCAGGATGCGGCCATAGGCGGAATGGAGGTCGGCGACGTCAAGCAAGGGCGGCCTCCCTCGCGCCATGCAGGCCGAGATAGGCGGCGATGACCTCGGGATTGTCGCGCACCTCGGCCGGCGTGCCGGCGGCGAGCAGCCGTCCCTGGTTCAGCACGACGACCTGGCGGCTGATGCGCATCACCATCTTCATGTCGTGCTCGATCAGCACCACGGCCACGCCCCGCGCGGCGATGGCGGCGATGAGGTGGTCGATCTCCGCGGTCTCGACGGGGTTGCAGCCAGCGGCGGGCTCGTCCAGCAGCAGGACGCGCGGGTTGGTGGCCAGCGCCCGCGCGATCTCCAGCCGCTTCAGCGCGCCATAGGGCAGGGACCCCGCGGGGCGGTCGGCATGCTCGGCCAGGCCGACCTCGGCCAGCAGGGCGAGCGCGGCGTCGCGGGATTCGCGGTTGGCGCGGCGCGCGGATGGCAGGCGCAGCAGGTCACTGAGCAGCGAGGACTTCTCCCCGAGATGCCGGCCCGCCATGACGTTCTCCAGCGCCGTCATGCGGAAGAAGACCTGGAGGTTCTGGAAGGTGCGGGAGAGGCCGAGCGCGGCCAGGCGATGCGGCGGCGCCTGCGTGACATCCTGTCCCGCCAGCACCACGCGGCCGGCATCGGCGCGGTAGAGGCCGGAGACGATGTTGAACAGCGTGGTCTTGCCCGCGCCGTTGGGGCCGATGATGGCCAGCACCTCGCCCGCGCGGGCTTCGAAGCCCACGCCATCCAGCGCGCGCAGCCCGCCGAAGCCGATGCCGATGTTTTCCGCCGCCAACAGGGTTTCGGTCATGCGGCCTGCTTCCGACGCAGCAGCGCGGCCAGGCCCGGCACGATGCCGACCCGGAGGAAAATCATGAAGAGCATGATGAGCAGGCCGAGCACGGCGTGTTCGTAGTCATGGAAGACGGTCAGCGCCTGCGGCAGCAGCACCAGAAGCGCCGCGCCCACGACCGCGCCGGGCACGGAGGCGAGGCCGCCGATCACGACCATCGTCACGTATTCGACGGACTGGAGAAAACCCGCGGCATCCGGCGTGACGAAGCCGTTCATCATCGCCATCAGCCCCCCCGCCACCGCGCCATAGACGGCGGCGATGACGAAGGCGCGCAGCTTGTGGCGGGCGACGTCGATGCCGATGGTCCGCGCCGCGACCTCGCTGTCATGCAGCGCGGCGAGGGCGCGGCCCGACGGGCTGTGCTGGAGGTTGAGCGCCAGCCAGACGCCGATGAGCAGGGCGCCGCCATTGATCCAGTACCAGGCCTCGCCGCCGCGGGGCCGCCAGCCGAAAATCTCCGGGCGAGGGATGCGGATGCCGTCGGGGCCGCCGGTCACCGCGATCTCGCTGACCAGCACCATGGCGACGAGGATGCCGAAGCCGAGCGTGGCCACCGCGAGGTAGTGGCCCTTGAGGCGCAGGATCGGCCGCCCGACGACGAAGGCGATGAGCCCCGCGACGATGGCGCCGATCGGCAGGCAGGCCAGCACGGGCAGGCCCAGGTATTTCGGGCCGAGTGCCATGGCGTAGGCGCCGATGCCGACGAAGCCGGCATGGCCGAGGCTGACCTGCCCCGCCTGGCCCATCAGCACCTGCAGCCCGACCGCGCCGAGCGCCGTGACCCAGACCAGGGCGGCCACGCGGAAATAGTAGCCGGAGGGGAAGAACCAGGGGATTACCGCAATCACCGCGGCCAGGATCAGCAGCGTGGCCCAGCGCGCGTTCATCACACGCGCTCCACACCGCGATGGCCGAAGAGGCCCTGCGGCATGGCGAAGAGCACGGCCAGGATCACCAGGAAGGCGACGGCGTCCTTGTAGGCGGAGGAGACATAGCCGGCGCCGAGTGCCTCCAGCAGCCCCAGCACCAAGCCGCCGACGACGGCGCCGAGCGGACTGCCCATGCCGCCCAGCATGGCCGCCGCGAAGCCCTTCAGCGCCAGCAGCGTGCCGACATCGAAGGAGGTCAGCGTGATCGGCGTGATGAGGATGCCGGCCAGGGCGCCGATGGCGGCGGAAAGCCCGAAGGAGAGGGCGAGCACGAAGCTGGTATCGACGCCGACCAGCCGCGCCGCCAGCCGGTTCGCCGCCGTGGCCAGCACCGCCTTGCCCATCAGCGTGCGTTCCAGGAACAGGAACAGCCCCGCGAAGACCAGCAGCGCGCCGCCCAGCACCCAGAAGCTCTGCGGCAGGATCGCCGCGCCGAGCACCATGATGGGGTCGTTGCCGGAGAAGCCGGGGAGCTGGTGGAAGCGCTTGTCGAAGACGATCTGCGCGACGCCGCGCAGGAAGATGCTGGCGCCGATGGTGATGATGATGAGGGTGACGGCGGAGGCGCCGCGCGCAGGCTCGATCGCGAGCCGATGCAGCGCGAGGCCGACCAGCACCGCGACCGCGATGGCGGCCAGCGCCGCGAGGGGCAAGGGCGCGCCGGCCGCGGTGGCGAAGACCGTCACCATGCCGCCCAGCATGACGAATTCGCCCTGCGCGAAGTTCACGACATCCGACGCGTTGTGGATGAGCGTGAAGCCCAATGCCACCAGCGCATAGACCGCGCCGACGGTGAGGCCGGAGACGAGGAATTGCAGAAGCTCTGGCATGATTCCTCTCCCCGGCCTTCCGCGCTCAGTTCCCGAGAAGAGCCCAGTCGCCGTTGCGGATCTCGACCATGCGGAAGGCGGAGAGGTCGAGGCCCATATGGTCGGTGGCGCTCATGGTGACGACGCCGCCGGTGCCGACGAAGCCGCGCGTGGCGCGGATGGCGTCGCGCAGCCTTGTGCCGTCCGTGCTGTTGGCGCGCTTCAGGGCGTCCACCAGGATCATCAGGCCGTCATAGGCGTGGCCGCCGAAGGTGGAGACGGGTTGGTTGAACTCCCGCTCGAAGGCCGTCTTGTAGTCCAGCACCACCTGGCGCTGCGGGTCGCTGGCGGGCAGCTGCTCCGCGATCAGCAGCGCGGCGGCGGGCAGGCGCACGCCCTCGGCCGCGGCGGGGGTGGCGAGGTTGATGAACTCCCGGCTGGCGACGCCGTGGGACTGATACAGCGGCAGGCGGATGCCGAGCTGGTGGTAGCCGCGCGTCACGATGGCGGGGCCCTGGCCGAAGCCGGGATTCACCACGGCCTCGATGCCCTGCGCGTTGCGCAGCCGCGTCAGCTGCGGCGTCATGTCGGAATCGCGCGGGCCGTAGCTTTCCTCCGCCACGATGGTGATGCCGGCGGCGCCGGCGACACGCACGCATTGCCCGCGCATGGACTGCCCGAAGCCATCGGTGCCGGAGATCATGCCGACCCGCGAAAGCCCCCGCGCGCGGATATCCGCGAAGATCTTCTCGCAGGCCATGCGGTCGGTGTGGGGCGTCTTGAAGGTGTAGGGCTGGACGGGATCGACGATCTCGATGCCACCAGCGAGGGAGATGAAGGGGATGCGCGCATCCTCGAAGACCGGGCGCATGGCGAGCGTCGTGCCGGTGGTGGTGCCGCCGACCATGGCGACGACGCGGTCATCCTCCACCAGGCGGGTCGCGAAGGTGCGGGCGCGGTTGGCGTCGCCGGCATCGTCATAGACGATGAGCTGCAGCGGGCGCCCATTGACGCCGCCGGCCTGGTTGATGCGGTTGACGTAGAGGCGGAGCGTCTTGTCCTCGGGATCGCCGAGGAAGCTGGCGGGGCCGGTGACGGAGAGCACGGCGCCGATGCGGATCGGTTCCGGCGCGCGCTGCGCGAAGGCGGGGGCTGCGACCAGCAGGACGCCGGCGGCGATCACGCCCCGGCGCAGAAGCGTTCCCAGTGACATGCGTGCACTCCCTTGGACGTTGTTGCTTGTTCAGGCAGCGGCGGGACGGCGCACCATCGCGATGTGGAAGCGGTTGGCGACGAAGGCGGCGTCGGTGAGGCAGGAGGTCCCGGCGGGATTGGCGCCGGAGACGTGGTAGTCGCTGAAGGCGGCGGACTGGTTGACGAAGACGCCGCCGGTCAGATTTTCCGACAGCGCGACGCCAGCCCTGGCGAAGGCTGCTTCGGCGCGGGCGAGGAAGCCGTCATCGGTGCTGTGGACGAGGGCGGTGATGGCGCCGCGGGCCTTGGTGGAGGCGGCGGCGAGGCGCAGCGCCGTCTCCGCATCCGGGCAGCGGATCAGGAAGGCGATGGGGCCGAAGCGTTCCTCGCCCCAGGCTTCCTCGGCATCGGCGAGGACTTCCACGAGTAGTGGCGTGGCGGTGCGGGCTTCGCCGGGCAGCGGCGCGCTGTCCCGCAGCACGCGGCCGAGGCGCCGTGCGGCGGCGATGCGCGCCAGCGTCGCGGGGTTCTGGATGGCGCCGAGCACGCCGGCGGCGCGGGCGGGATCGGAGAGAAGGTCGTCGAGGGCGGCGACGATGGCGGCGCCGACCTCGTCGAAGCTCTTGTGGCCCTGGTCGGTCTCGACGCCCCCCGCGCCCACGAAGATGTTCTGCGGCGCGGTGCACATCTGGCCGCTGTAGAGGGCGAGCGAGAAGGCGAGGTTGCGGCAGAGGCCGGCGAAATCAGCGGTGGAGTGCAGCACCACCGGGTTGATGCCGGCTTCCTCCGTGTGCAGGGGCTTGCGGCCCGCCAGCAGCTGGCGAAGGCGCGTGCCGAAGGCGGGGCCGCCGGTGAAATCGACGATGCCGATGGCGGGATGCGTCGCGAGCTGCTCCGCGATCGGCGCCTCCGGCGTATCGGGTGCCAGCTGCACGATGTCGGCAGGGAAACCGGCTTCCGCCAGCACGGCACGCGCCGTGCGGACGGTCAGGGCAAGGGGCAGGATCGCGGCGGGGTGCGGCTTGACGATGACGGCGTTGCCGGTGGCGAGGCTCGCGAAGATCCCGGGATAGCCGTTCCAGGTCGGGAAGGTGGCGCAGCCGATGACGAGGCCGATGCCGCGCGGCACGGCGGCGAATCGCTTGTCCATGCGCAGCGTGTCGCGGCCGGCCGGCTTGTGCCAGGCGGCAGTCGTGGGAACCCGCGCCAGTTCCTCCATCGCATAGGCCACGGCTTCCAGCCCGCGATCCTGCGCATGCGGGCCGCCGGCCTGGAAGGCCATGACGAAGGCCTGGCCGGTGGTGTGCATCACCGCATTGGCCATCAGGAAACTGTCGCGGTTCAAGCGGTGCAGGATCTCCAGCAGCACGCCCGCGCGGGTGGTGGGCTCGGCGCTCGCCCAGGCGCCGCAGGCGGCTTCGGCGCGTGCGACCAGCGTGGCGGGCGTCAACGCGGGATAGGTGATGCCGAGTGCGGGGCCGAAGGGGGAGCGTTCGTCACCGACCAGCGCCTCGGCCCCCTCGAAGGGCTTGCCGAGCAGCGCGGCGAAGGCGGCTTCCGCATCGGCCTTGGCGGTCTCGCCATAGATCTTGCCGGACGGCGCCTCCGGATACGCGGAGAAATGCGCACGGCTCCGCGCGGCGGCGATTGCCTGGTCCAGAAGGGCCTGATGCCGTGCCGCGAACTCCACCATGACGCTGGAGCCTCCCCGTTTGACTTGGTCGTTGCGGCGAGAATAAGCTGAACGCGCGGTCAGTCAATAGGGAGGCGAAAATAGGCAAATAAGCCTATTGCGGCCCTCCCGACAAGCAAGAATACGGGGAGGGCTTCGCGTGACGGAAACGGCGCCGGTGCTGCTGGTGGAGCAGCGGGATGGCATTCGTGTGCTGACGCTCAATCGCCCGCAGCGGCTGAACGCCTTCGATGCGGGGCTGCAGGTGGCCTTGCGCCAGGCGCTGGCGGAGGCGGGCGCCGATCCGGCCTGCCGCGTGGTGCTGCTGGCCGGCGCGGGGCGCGGCTTCTGCGCGGGGCAGGACCTGGCGGAGCCGGGGCTGACGGACCCCGATGTCGATCTCGGCGCCGTGCTGGATCGCGGCTGGAACGCGCTGGTGGCAGCGCTGCGCGGCCTGCCGAAGCCGGTGGTCTGCGCGGTGCAGGGCGTGGCGGCGGGGGCGGGCGCTTCCATCGCGCTGGCCTGCGACATCACGCTGGCGGCGGAGGATGCGAAATTCTCCCAGGCCTTCATCCGCATCGGCCTGATCCCGGACAGCGGTGCCACCTGGATGCTGCCGCGCCTCGTCGGACCCGCGCGGGCGCGCGCGCTGGCGATGCTGGGCGACACGATCAACGGCGCGGAGGCCGCCGCGATGGGCCTGGTGTATCGCGCCGTCCCGGCTTCGTCCCTGATGGCGGAAGCGAAATCGGTGTGCGCGAAGCTCGCTCGCCTGCCGGCCGATGCGCTGGCCGCGACCAAGCGCGTTCTGGACGCCGCGGAAGGCAACACACTGGAGAAACAGCTCGCGCTGGAGGCCGAGGTGCAGCGTGACCTCGGCCGCAGCGCGGACTACGCGGAGGGCGTGAGCGCCTTCCAGCAGAAGCGCCCCGCGCGGTTCGGGGGCGCGCCCGAATGACGCCGCAGCAGGTCGCGGAGGCCTGCGCTCAGGCCATGTGGGCCGACGACCAGGCCTCCGCCGGGCTCGGCATGGCGATCACGCGCGTGGCGCCCGGGGAGGCGGTGCTCACCATGCGCATCGAGCCCCGCATGGTGAACGGGCACGGCATCGCGCATGGCGGCTTCATCTTCGCCCTTGCCGACAGCGCCTTCGCCTTCGCCTGCAACAGCTTCAACCGCCGCGCCGTCGCGCAGTCCAACACCATCACCTATCTGCGGCCCGCGAAGCTCGACGATGTGCTGACGGCCCATGCCGTGCAGGTGCAGGCGGCGGGGCGCAGCGGCATCACCGATGTCACGGTGACGGACCAGCAGGGCCGCGCCATCGCCGTCTTCCGCGGCCTCTCCCGCACCATCGACGGCCATCTCGTGGAGGAGACGACTCATGGCGCATGACGCGTTGCTCGATGACGGCGAGCGCCTGTCGGTCGAGGCGCTGCGCGCGCTGCAGCTGGAACGGCTGCGCGCCACGCTGCGCCTGGCCTACGACAAGGTCCCGCACTACCGCCGGGCCTTCGAACGCGCGGGCGTGACGCCGGACGACCTGCACACGCTGGAGGACCTGCGGCGCTTCCCCTTCACCACCAAGGCCGACCTGCGGGACAACTACCCCTTCGGCATGTTCGCCGTGCCGCGGGAGAAACTGGCGCGCATCCATGCGTCATCGGGTACCACGGGCAAGCCGACTGTCGTCGGCTACACCGCCGATGACGTCGCCATGTGGGCGCAGGTCATGGCGCGATCGATCCGCGCCAGCGGCGGGCGGCCGGGCATGATGGTGCACATCGCCTATGGCTACGGCCTCTTCACCGGCGGGCTCGGCGCGCATTACGGGGCGGAGGCGCTGGGCTGCGCCGTCGTGCCCATGTCGGGCGGCATGACCGAACGCCAGGTCCAGCTCATTGAGGATTTTCGCCCCGACATCATCATGGTGACGCCGTCCTACATGCTGGCGCTGCTGGATGAGTTCCGGCGGCAGGGGAAGGACCCGCGCGGGACCTCGCTGAAGATCGGCATCTTCGGCGCGGAGCCCTGGACGGAGGCGATGCGCGCGCAGATCGAGGACGCTTTCGGGATCCAGGCCGTGGACATCTATGGCCTGTCCGAAGTCATCGGCCCCGGTGTGGCCAATGAATGCGTGGAGACGAAGGACGGTCCCCACATCTGGGAGGACCATTTCTACCCCGAGGTCGTGGACCCCGAGACAGGGGAGCCCGTGCCGGAAGGGGAGCCGGGCGAACTGGTCTTCACCAGCTTGACCAAGCAGGCCATGCCGATCATCCGCTACCGCACGCGGGACCTCACGCGCCTGCTGCCCGGCACGGCGCGGCCTGCCTTCCGGCGCATGCAGAAGATCACCGGCCGCAGCGACGACATGATCATCCTGCGCGGCGTGAACCTGTTCCCCTCCCAGGTGGAGGAACAGATCCTCCGCGTGCCGGATTTGGCGCCGCACTACCAGCTGATCCTGACGCGCGAAGGCCCGATGGACGCCATGACCATCGCGGTGGAGGCCGAGCCCGGCGCCACCCCCGATGAACGCGACCAGGCCGCGCGGACGCTGGCGCACTATGTGAAGGCCATCATCGGCGTCACCGCCGCCATCGATGTGCGCGACGCCGGCGCGATCGAGCGCAGCCTCGGCAAGGCGAAGCGCGTGCTGGACCGGAGGCCGCGCTGAGATGGCGCGCCCGAGGGCCGCGGACCATGAGGAGAAGCGCCAGGCGATCCTGAAGCAGGCGGCGGAGCTTTTCGCCGCGCATGGCTATGACCGGGCCTCCCTCGCCATGCTCGCCAAGGCCTGCGACGTCTCCAAGACGCTGGTCTATCACTACTGGACCGACAAGGCAGCGCTGCTGTTCGACGTGCTGGCGCAGCATCTGCAGCACCTCGTCGAGATCGCGCGCGGCGCCAGCGGCGCGACGCCACGCGCGCGGCTGGAAACGCTGGCCTTCCTGCTGCTCGATGCCTATCGCGATGCGGATGCGGTGCATCGGGTGCAGATCACCTGCCTGACGCTGCTGGCCCCCGCGCAGCAGGAAGCGCTGCGCGCGCTGGAACGCGCGCTGGTGGCGGAAGCTGCGGCGATGATCGCCGATCTGCACCCGGACCTCGCGGACGACCGGCGGCTGCTGAAGCCGCTGACGATGAGCTTCTTCGCCATGCTGAACTGGCACCACCTGTGGCACCGGGAACGGGGCCCGATGAGCCGGGAGGAGTATGCGCGCATGGTCGCGGCGCTGATCGCGGAAGGCGGCGGCCCCGCCGCCAGGGCGTTGGCACGCGATTCCGCTTGAACTTAGGAATGTTATCCTTTATGCGGGGTTGAGCACCTTGAGCCGCATCCCGCGGCGGGGTTGCGGTGCTGGAGGCCCATCGCATGAAGGTCCTGCTGAAGATATCGCCCCAGAACCAGATCACGCTGCGGCGGGACCTGCGGGCGATGCTAGGACCATGTTCTTATGTGGAGGTCGAGCCCGTCAAGGGCGGCCTGATGATGCGCGGCGCCGTGGCGATGACGCTGGAGGAAGCGCAGCAGGTCTATGGCCGGCACGGCTTCACGGTGGAGGTGCTGCGGGAGGCGCTGAGCATCGTGCAGCGCCGCCAGGGTCCAGCCGACTGACAGGCCGCCTGTCACGGCCACGTGACGTTGTGCTCATGCGCCGAAGATTGCGCGCATGGCGCGAAAGAGTGACCTTGCGCCCTCAATCACGCGCGGGAGAGGCAGGGGTTGGACGGCGCCGGCACCGGCACCCCAGGTACGGTTGGGGCCGAAGCGGTCGGGCGCGGGGGCGGTGGCCGCCGTGGCGGTTCCGTCTCCGCCTGGGCGCTGCCGGCCGCGGCCCTGCTGCTGCCCCTCGCGCTGCTGCTGGGTGGCGGGCAGCTGGCCTGGCGCAACACGCTGGCGGAAGCGGAAGCGGCGCTGCGGCAGACCGCCGATACCGGCGCCGAATTCGGCACCCGCGTGCTGGCGGGCTACGTCGTCAGCGCGGGCCGGGTGAACGACCTGACCCGCGGCCTGTCCGATCCTGAGATCACCGCGCGGGAGCAGATGCTCCATGTCCAGCTGGCGGAACTGATCCCGGACGTCCCGGAGGCCGAGGCGGCCTATGTGATCGACCGCACCGGGACTGCGCTGCTGGCGGCCAACCTCTACCCCGTGCCGCGGGACCGGCCGACGGCGGCGGACCGGGATTTCTTCGTGGCGCTGCGCGCCGACAATCCGCCGCGCTTCCACATCAGCCAGGTCTATGTGTCCCGCTTCGATGGCGTGCCCTTCTTCGCGGTCAGCCGCCGCCGCAGCGGCACGGCGAACGGCCTGCCACCGGACAGCTTCGATGGGGCGGTCAACCTCTCCGTCTATCCGCACCGGCTGCAGCCGGCGATGCGGCGGCTGCTGCGGCGGGATGGCGATGCGCTGGCGCTGATCCGCGATGACGGGCAGGTGCTGGCGGCCACCGGCACGGCCGGGGGCAGCGCGCTGGCCGCCCTGGCCGCCGCCGCGGCGCCCACCGGCCGCGCACTGCGGGAGGATGGCGGCCTGATCCTGGCCGCGCAGCGCCTGGATGGCTTTCCCGTCCTGGCCGTCGCCAGCCGGCCGCGCGCGGCGGTGGCGGAGGCGTGGCTTGGCACCATGGCCAACCACATGCTGTTCGGCGTGCCCGCGACGCTCGCCCTGCTGCTGCTGAGCCTGCGCGAACGCCAGCAGCAGCGCCGCCTGGAAGCCGCGAATGCGGCGCTGGAGGAGGCGAATGCGGCGCTGGGCGACGCGCTGCGCGCCAGCGAGGGCAATCTGCGTCGCGCGCAGGACGCGGCCGGCGTCCAGTCCTTCGACATGGCGGCCGATGGCAGCGTGGCCGGGGCCGGCGGGCTGCGCGCGCTGTTCGGCTTGCCGCCCGGCGCCGTGCTGGACGAGGCCACGCTGATCGGCAGCCTGCACCCTGAGGACCGGGAGGCCGCGCAGGCGGAGTTGCGGCGCCTGGCGCGGGATGGCGGGCGGCTGGCGGCGGAATACCGGGTTCGGCTGCCGGATGGCGGGCAGCGCTGGGTGATGCTGCGGGGGGAGGCCTCCCCGGCCGTCGGCCCGGCCCCGCCCTCGGGCCTGGCGGTGCCGGGCCTGTCGCTGCCGGGGCGCCTGTCCGGCGTGGCGATGGATGTGACGCAGCGGCGCCAGGCGGAGGAACGCACGGCGCTGCTGGCCTTCGAGGTGACGCACCGCGCCAAGAACACGCTGGCCGTGGTGCAGGCGGCGCTGCGCCTGACCAAGGCGCCGGACTACGCCAGCTATGTCCGCGCGGTGGAAGGCCGCGTCGCGGCGCTCGCGCGGGCGCAGAGCATGCTGGCGGAAAGCCAGTGGCGGGAGGGTGACCTGCGCGCACTGCTGGAGGCGGAGCTGCGCGCCTTCCAGGCCGCCGCGCCCACCGGGGATGCGACGGTGGCGGCCGACGGGGCGGGGGAGCCGGCCGTCAGGCTCTCCGGCCCCCCGGTCTCGGTTCCCGTCCGCGCCGTGCAGGCGCTGGCGATGGCGGTGCATGAACTCGCGACCAACGCGGTGAAGTACGGCGCGCTGTCCAGCCCGGCGGGGCGCCTTTCCATCGCCTGGCACCTGGAGGGGGAGTGGCTGCACCTGGCCTGGCGGGAATCCGGCGGGCCGCCGCTGGGGGCGGAGCCCGCGCGCAAGGGCTTCGGGTCCCGCGTGATCGAGCAGACCATCCGCTTCCAGCTGGGCGGGCGGACGGAGAAGCGCTGGGCGCCGGGTGGGCTGGAATGCGACATCGCCATCCCGCTGGCCGATGGGGCGGCGGAGCCGATCCGGCCGGGGTCGGGGCTGGGGCCCGGGCGCGGGTCCGGGCTGGGGGCCGGTCCTTGACGTTCCATCTTCGTTCGCCCTAATCGCGGGGGTCGCGCCCCAGCACCGGAACAGGCCCCCTGGCCTCCCCTGATGACCCGCCGGATGGCCCCCTGCCCGGGGACCCCTCGATCGAGACCCCGCCGCTTCGCCTGCTGCGGCTGCGGCTGACCGATTTCCGGTCCTACCCGTCCTTCGACGCCCGCTTCGGCGGGCGCATCGTGGCGATCGCCGGCCCGAACGGTGTGGGCAAGACCAACCTGCTGGAGGCGATCAGCCTGCTCGGCCCCGGGCGGGGGCTGCGCGGCGCGCGGGCCAGCGAGATCGGGCGCCGCCCACCCGGCGGCACGGCCCGGCCCTGGGTCGCCTGGGGCGCCTTCGATGGCCCGGATGGGGCCGCCGAGATCGGCACCGGCACCACGGCCGAGGGCGGCGACGCGCAGCGGCGGAAATACACGCTGGATGGGGAGCCCGCGAAAAGCCAGGCGGAACTGGCGCGCCGCGCCGGCGCGGTGTGGCTGACGCCGCAGATGGACCGGCTGTTCCAGGATGGCGCCTCCGGTCGCCGGCGCTTCCTGGACCGGCTGGTCTGGGCGCTGGAGCCTGGCCATGCGCGGGAGGTGGCGGCCCATGACACGGCGATGAGCGGCCGGAACCGCCTGCTGGCGGAAGGCCGCCGCGATGCCGCCTGGCTGGCGGCGCTGGAGGATGCGATGGCCCGACACGCGGTCGCCGCCGTGGCGGCGCGGCGCGCCCTGGCCAGCCGGCTGAACGCGCTGCTGGCCGCGGGCACGGCCACCGGCGCCTTCCCCGCCGCGCGGATCGAGCTGGTCTGCCCCATCGCCGCGGCGCTGGAGGAGGCGCCGGCGCTGGCGGTGGAGGACCGGCTGCGGGCGGACCTCGCTTCCGGGCGGGGGCGGGATGCGGCGGCGGGCGGCGCCCAGCAGGGCGCGCACCGCACGGACATGACCCTGGTCCACCTGCCCAAGGGCCAGCCGGCGGAGCTGTGCTCCACCGGGGAACAGAAGGCGCTGCTGGTCTCCACCGTCCTGGCCCATGCCGCGCTGATCGGCGCCGCGCGGGGCTTCGCCCCCTTGCTGCTGCTGGACGAGGTGGCGGCCCACCTGGACCAGGGGCGGCGGGAGGCGCTGTACGCGGCGCTGGCCGGCCTGCCGGCCCAGGTCTTCCTGACCGGCACGGAGCCGGATATTTTCGCCCCGCTCCAGGGCATCGCCGAGACGTTCCGGGCGACGCCGGAAGGGCTTCAGGGCGATTAGTCGCGCCTTCGAAACACCCCGTGCCGAATCCCGCCGGAAAGCCTATACTGGCGGGGATTCCAAGCCGATTTCCAGGAGCCTCCGCCGGCATGTCCGACGCCGATGCGCGCGCCAACGACCCGAACAGCCCGAAGCCGGGAGACCCCAACCCGGGCGACCAGGCGGCGAACCCGGGGGCGGACGCCTATGACAGTGCCTCCATCACCGTGCTGCGGGGGCTGGAGGCCGTGCGGAAGCGGCCGGGCATGTATATCGGCGATACCGATGACGGCTCCGGCCTGCACCACATGGCCTTCGAGATCATCGACAACGCGGTGGACGAGGCCCAGGCCGGCTTCGCGACCAGCTGCCATGTGGTGCTGAACGGCGATGGCAGCGTCACCGTCACCGATGACGGCCGCGGCATCCCCGTGGACATCCATCCGGAGGAAGGCGTTTCCGCCGCCGAGGTGGTGCTGACGCGGTTGCATGCCGGCGGCAAGTTCAACCAGAACAGCTACAAGGTCTCCGGCGGCCTGCATGGCGTGGGCGCGGCGGTGGTCAACGCGCTGTCGGAATGGATGGAAGTCCGCATCTGGCGCGACGGGCGGGAGCATTTCATCCGCTTCGAGCATGGCGACACGGTGCAGCCGCTGCGCATCGTCGGCCCGTCCGACCACCAGCATGGCACGGAAGTGACCTTCAAGCCGTCGTCCGGCACCTTCACCAAGGTCGAATACGAATTCGCCATCCTGGAACGGCGGCTGCGCGAACTCGCCTTCCTGAATTCGGGCCTGAAGATCAGCCTGCGCGACGACCGGCACGTGCCGGCGCAGGAAGTGGCCTTCGAGTTCAAGGGCGGGCTCGTCGCCTTCGTCGAATGGCTGGACCGCAGCAAGGAACCCATCTTCAAGCCGCCGGTCAGCCTGGTGAGCAAGGCGACGGAGGGTATCCGCGTCGAGCTGGCGATGTGGTGGAATACGTCGCCGCATGAAGTCGCGCTCTGCTACACCAACAACATCCCGCAGCGCGACGGCGGCACCCACCAGGCGGGCTTCCGCCAGGCGCTGACGCGCGTGGTGATGAAATACGCCGAGGACATGGCGAAGAAGGAGAAGGTGGAGCTGATCGGCGACGACATGCGGGAGGGCCTGACCGCGGTCATCTCCGTGAAGGTGCCGGACCCCAAGTTCAGCTCCCAGACCAAGGACAAGCTGGTGTCGTCCGAGGTGCAGCCGGTGGTGCACATGGCCGTCGCCGACGCGCTGTCCCACTGGTTCGAGACGCATCCGAAGGAAGCCAAGCTCGTCATCGAGCAGGTCGTGCTGTCCGCCGCCGCGCGCAAGGCGGCGCAGCTGGCGCGGGACAAGGTGGGGCGGAAGAACGCGCTGGATATCTCCACGCTGCCCGGCAAGCTGGCCGACTGCCAGGAGAAGGACCCGGCGAAGTCCGAGATCTTCATCGTCGAGGGTGACAGCGCGGGCGGTTCCGCCAAGCAGGGCCGCGACCGGCGCTTCCAGGCGATCCTGCCGCTGAAGGGCAAGATCCTCAATGTCGAGCGCGCGCGGATGGACAAGATGCTGTCCAGCGCGGAGATCGGCACGCTGATCACGGCACTCGGCACCGGGATCGGGCCGGGGCCGGAGGACAAGGGCGGCTTCTCCGCCGACAAGCTGCGCTACCACCGCATCGTCATCATGACGGATGCCGACGTGGACGGCAGCCATATCCGCACGCTGCTGCTGACCTTCTTCTTCCGGCAGATGCCGTCGCTGATCGAACGCGGGCACCTCTACATCGCGCAGCCGCCGCTCTACCGCGCGAAGCGCGGCAGCGACGAGCGCTACCTGAAGGATGACCGGGCGCTCGAGGACTTCCTGCTCGAGAAGGCGATGAACGGGGCGAAGATCCGCTTCGCCGATGGGCGGGAGCTGCGGGGCGAGGAGCTGGCGGAGGAGGTGGAGCGGCTGCGCCAGGTGGCCGCGCGCATCCGCCGGCTTGCGACCCAGGTGCCGTCCGGCATCGTGGAACAGGCGGCGGTGGCGGGCGCGCTGACGCTGGATGGCGATCGGGCCCTGGCCGGCGCGGCGCTGCTGGCGCAGCGGCTGGATGCGCTGGCGCCGGAGAATGAGCGCGGCTGGAAGGCGACGGCGGATGGCGGGCTGACGCTGTACCGCACGGTGCGCGGCGTGACGGAGCGCCACGTGCTGGACGCGACGGCGCTGCGGAGCGCGGAGGCGCGGTGGCTGGACGAACGCCGCGACGTCTTCGCGCGCGACTACGCCGCCGGCCCCGCCATGGTGTCCTTCGAGGGCCCGGAAAGCGCGCAGGCCGGCCCGCTGCTGGCCTTCGAACGCATCTTCGCCCAGGGCCGCCGCGGCCTGACCATCCAGCGCTTCAAGGGCCTGGGTGAGATGAACCCCGACCAGCTCTGGAAGACCACCCTCGACCCCGCCGTGCGGACGCTGCTGCGGGTGCGGGTGGAGGATGTGGAGGATGCGGAGCAGGTCTTCTCCACGCTGATGGGCGACGTGGTGGAACCGCGGCGGGAGTTCATCGTCGGCAACGCGCTGAAGGTCGCGAACCTCGACGTGTAGGGGGCTGCCGGAGCCAAGCGGGAGCCTCCACGGGGCGGCGTTCGCGGGCGGGATGTGAAGGGCGCGGCGGGGCGCGGGTGGACGTCATGGTCCGCGGCGAAGGCCTGCCCCAGCAGCGCGGCTTCACCGACGCGCCCTTGGGCATGCTGTCCGCGCGCGACCAGGAAGCCGGGCCTCGCCGCTGGCCGAGCGGCAATCGCCTGTCCTGGCATCGATTGCGTTCACCCGTGAACCCGGCTCACCTGTGCCGATGCTCCGCCACCTGCCCCTCACCGCCCTCCGCGCCTTCGAGGCCGCGACCCGGACCGGCTCCTTCCGCCTGGCCGCCGACGACCTTGGCCTGACGCCGAGTGCCGTCAGCCATGCCATTCGCGGGCTGGAGCGTGACCTCGGCACCATGCTCTTCGAACGCAATGGACGCTCGATCCGCCTGACCCCGGAAGGCGAGACGCTGATGCGCCATGTCGAGCGAGGCTTCGGCGAATTGCAGCTCGGCATCGCCAGCGTCGCCGCGCGGCGGCCGCTGCTGCTGAAGCTGCACTCCGCGCCCAGCTTCGCCGCGCAGTGGCTCGTCCCGCGGCTCGGCCGGCTGCTGCAGGAATGCGAGGGGCTGGAACTGCGGATCGCCGCCGGTACCGACTACACCCGTTTCCTGGCGGACGAATTCGACGGCGACATCGTCTATGGCGCGCCGCACAGCGAGTTGCAGGCCACGGCCGGCCAGCCCGGCTTGGTCGCGGTGCCGCTGGGGACGGAGGTGGTCACGCCGCTCTGCGCCCCGGCGCTGGCGGCGCGCATCCGCAGCCCAAGGGACCTGTTTGACCAGGTGCTGATCGAAAGCGACAACAAGCGCGTGCGCTGGCCGGCCTGGTTCGCCGCGAACGGCCTGGCCGCGCCGCCGCCACGCGGCCCGCGCTTCGACCGCAGCTTCATCTCCCTCAGCGCCGCAATGGATGGGCTCGG
Organism: Acetobacteraceae bacterium; assembly: GCA_027482245.1. Taxonomy (GTDB): domain Bacteria; phylum Pseudomonadota; class Alphaproteobacteria; order Acetobacterales; family Acetobacteraceae; genus Falsiroseomonas. Next base: position 112,977 of record JAIXWG010000038.1, read on the forward strand.
CGTCGCGCTGGAATCGACGATGCTGGCGGAGCGCGAACTGGCGGCGGGCCGCCTGGTGCAGCCGCTGAAGGGCCTGTGCGAGGACGTCGTGTACACCGGCCACTGGCTCGTCTTCCCGCGGGCCAAGCGCTACGCGCGGTCGATGGTGCTGTTCCTCGGCTGGCTGGCGCGGGAATTGCGGCTGGACCTGAAGCTGGATGAGCTGGGCGGGATCGGGCCGTTCAATCGGTGAATTCAGTTCCTGGATGCGTGTGAATTTCTCGCTTGTCGGTGAAGCGGGCAGCAAGGCACCGTGACCTCAACACGAGGGACGAACGAGGAAGCGCCGTGCTGCTCACCAACAGGACCGCCGTCATTTCCGGCGCCGCCAGCCCCCGCGGCATCGGCCGCGCCACGGCAAGGCTCTTCGCGCGGCATGGCGCGCGCGTCGCGATCCTCGACCTGGATGCGGAAGGCGCCACGGCCGCCGCGGCCGAGTTGGGCGAAGGCCATATCGGCCTCGGCTGCAACGTCGCCGATGCGGAGAGCTGCCGCGCCGCGGCGGCGCAGGTGATCGGCGCCTTCGGGCATGTCGATGTGCTCATCAACAATGCCGGCATCTCCCAGCCCGTGAAGACGATGGAGATCACGCCCGCGGACTGGCAGCGGATCGTCGATGTGAACATGACGGGCGTGCTGTTCCTCAGCCAGGCCTTCATCCCTGGCATGCGGGCGCGCCAGCGCGGCTCCATCGCCTGCATGTCGAGCGTCTCCGCCCAGCGCGGCGGCGGCATCTTCGGCGGGCCGCACTACTCCGCCGCCAAGGCCGGCGTGCTGGGCCTGGCCAAGGCCATGGCGCGGGAACTCGGCCCGGACGGCATCCGCGTGAACAGCGTGACGCCGGGGCTGATCCAGACCGACATCACCGGCGGCAAGCTGACGCCGGAGATGAAGGCGGAGATCCTGAAGGGCATCCCGCTGAACCGGCTGGGCGATGCGGAGGATGTCGCGAACATCTACCTGTTCCTCGCCTCCGACCTGTCCGCCTACGTCACGGGCGCGGTCATCGACGTCAATGGCGGCATGCTGATCCACTGACGACTCGGCTTCGCTTCATCACAGCAGGAAGGGAGACGCGCGATGGATGCGCGATCGCCGACGCGCGCCAATGCGCCGTCGCTGGAGGAACGTGCCCGGCGCATCCGCCGCCACGCGCTGCGGATGGGGGAGGTGCAGGGCCAGGGCTACATCGCCCAGGCGCTGGGCGTGGCCGACGTGCTCGCCGTGTCATGGTTCCACGCGCTGCGCTACCGGCCGGAGGCGCCGGAATGGGAGGGGCGCGATCGCTTCCTGCTCTCCATCGGCCACTACGCCATCGCGCTCTATGCCGCGCTGATCGAGGCCGGCGTCATCCCGGAGAGCGAAATCGAGACCTACGGCACGGATGATTCGCGCCTGCCGATGTCCGGCATGGCCAGCTACACGCCGGGGATGGAGATCAGCGGCGGCTCGCTCGGCATCGGGCTCGGCATCGCCGCCGGCAAGGCGCTCGGCCTGAAGCGGAAGGGGGGCGACCGCTTCGTCTACAACCTGATGTCGGATGGCGAGCTGGATGAAGGCCCCGTCTGGGAAGCCGCGATGTCGGCGGGGCACTGGAAGCTCGACAACCTCATCAACATCGTCGACGTCAACCGCATGCAGGCGGACGGCGTCTCCACGGGCGTGATGAACTTCGAGCCGCTGGTGCCGAAGTGGGAAGCCTTCGGCTGGCACGTCCAGCGCGTGGACGGCAACGACATCCCGGCGCTGGTGCAGGCCTTCGATGCGGCACGCGACGCCGCCGAGCCGAAGCCGAGGATCATCATCTGCGACACGCGGATGGCGAAGGGCGTGCCCTTCCTGGAGACGCGGGAGAAGTCGCATTTCCTGCGCGTGGAGCCGCATGAATGGGCGCTGGCCATCGCCGCGCTGGATGAGGGGAGCGTGGCATGAGCCGCATCAGGCGTGGCCCCTGGGGGCGTGGCGAGGCCGGCAGCGTGGCGGAGGTCGATCCCATGCGCCCGCGCCTCACCACCTCCGCCATGATCGCCTCCCTCGCCGGGGCGGACCAGCGCACCAGCCCCGCGCCCTTCGGCCGCGCGCTGGTGGAACTCGGCCGGTCGCGGCCGGAGATTCTGGGCATGACCGCGGATCTCGCGAAGTACACGGACCTGCATGTCTTCGCGAAGGAATTCCCCGACCGCTTCTACCAGATGGGCATGGCGGAGCAGAATCTGATGCTGGCGGCCGCGGGCCTGGCGCATGAGGGCTTCATCCCCTTCGTCACCACCTACGCCGCCTTCGCATCCCGCCGCACCTTCGACTTCATCAGCCAGGGCATCGCCGAGGAAGGCCTGCCCGTGAAGGTCTGCTGCGCGCTGCCGGGGCTCACGACCGGCTACGGGCCGAGCCACCAGGCGACGGAGGACATCGCGATCTTCCGGGGCATGCCGGAGCTCACCATCGTCGATCCCTGCGACGCGCTCGACATCGAACAGGCGGTGCCGGCCATCGCGGCGCATGACGGGCCGGTCTACATGCGCCTGCTGCGCGGCAACGTGCCGCTGGTGCTGGACGAGTACGATTACCGCTTCGAGCTCGGCCGCGCGAAGCTGCTGCGCGATGGCGCGGATGCGCTGGTGATCTCCTCCGGCTTCATGACCATGCGCGCGCTGGAGACGGCAAAGCTGCTGGCGGCCGACAAGGTGGATGTCGCCGTGCTGCACGTGCCGACCATCAAGCCGTTGGATACGGCGACCATCCTGCGGGAGGCCACGCGGACGGGGCGCATGGTGGTGGTGGCGGAGAACCACACGGTCATCGGCGGGCTCGGCGAGGCGGTCGCCACGCTGCTGCTGACCGAGGGCGTGATCCCGCCGCGCTTCCGCCAGGTGGCGCTGCCCGACGCCTTCCTCGACGCCGGCGCGCTGCCGACGCTGCACGACCGCTACGGCATCTCGGCCGAGGCGATGGCGAGGAGCATCCGCGGCTGGCTCTAGCCAGCGCAGGACGAAACCCCAGGAGGAGACAACAAGATGAAGACCACGTTCACCCGCCGGGCGACACTGCTCGGCGGCATCGGGATCCTGTGCGCGCCGGGCCTGGCGCGGGCGCAGGGGCAGGTACGCCTGACGCTCGGCCATGGCGCCGCGCCGGGCAATCCGCGCTCCGTCGCCGCGGACCGCTTCGCGGCCCTGCTGCGGGAGCGCAGCAATGGCCGGATCGAGGTGCGCGTCGCGGGCTCCGCGCAGCTTGGCGACGACGCCGCGATGGTGACGGCGCTGCGCACCGGCACGCTCGACATCTCCATCAACAGCCAGGGCGCATCCTCCGCCGTGCTGCCGGAACTCGCGGCGCTCCGCCTGCCGTTCCTCTTCGACCGGGCGGAGACCGCCTACAAGGTCGTGGACGGTGCGATCGGTGAGGAGCTGGCGCGGCGCTTCGAGGCGGTGGGCCTGGTCTCGCTCGGCTTCTGGGACAATGGCACGCGCCACACCACCAACAGCCGCCGCGCCATCACGCGGCCCGACGATCTGCGCGGCCTCAAGATCCGCACGCCGCCGGATCCGATGACGATCGACATCTTCCAGGCGCTGGGCGCCGCGACGCAGCAGATCAACTTCAACGAGCTCTACGTCGCGCTGCAGCAGGGCGTCGTGGATGGCCAGGAGAATCCGCTGGCGAACATCCAGTCCTCCAAGCTGTTCGAGGTGAACCGCTTCGTGTCGCTCACGGGGCACAAATGGGAATGCAACCCCTTCCTCGTCTCCCGCATCGCCTGGGCCAGGCTGCGGCCGGAGGACCAGCGCCTCGTGCGCGATGCGGCGCGGGAAGCGGGCGCGGAGCAGCGGCGCCTGGCGCAGGAGATCGATGTCCGCCTGCTGGCAGAGTTCCGCGCCAACGCCGCGATCGCGGTGAACGAGGTGGACCAGAGCCCCTTCCGCGCCGCGACCGCCGCGGTGGCGGAACGCTGGGAGGCGCGGCCCTTCGGCGACTTCGTCAGGCGGCTGCGCGCCGCGGCTGCCGCGTGACATGAGCGGCCGCGCCCCGCTCTCCGTCGCCGCCGCCGTGGACCGGGGCGTCGCGCTGGCCTGCCAGGGCGTCCTGCTGGCCTGCGGGACGGTGCTGATGGCAACCCTCACCGCCAATGTCGCGGCGCGCTACGTCCTCGACACCGGCGGCTTCGACTGGGCGGAGGAGGTGCCGGAGCAGCTCTTCCCCTGGTTCATCATGGCGGGCGTGGTGCTCGCCGTGCAGGGCGGCGGGCACATCGCCGTCGAATGGCTGCTCGGCAAGCTCGGTCGCGGCGCGCGCCGCGTGCTGCTGCTGGCGGGCCATGCGCTGGTGGTGGCGGCCTACCTCGCCATGGCGTGGCAGGCGCTGGTGGTGGCCGACATCGTGGCGATCGAGCTGAGCCCGGCGCTGCGGCTGCCCAAGACCTATGGCTACTGGGCGATCGCCGCGGGCTGCGCGCTGCTGGCGCTATCCACCACCACGGTCGCGATCCGCATCGCCCTGCTGGGGCCGGAAGCGCTGCCGCAACCCAGGCCGGAGGAGCAGCCGGTATGAGTCTTGCCCTTGTCCTCGCCTTCACGGTGCTGATGGTGGCGGTGATCCCGGTGGCGCATGCGCTGGTCATCGCCTCGGGCATCGCGATCCTCTGGGACGGGCAGCTGCCGCTGCTGCTCGTCGCGCAGCAGATGTTCCAGCAGACGCAATCCTTCCCGATGCTGGCGCTGCCCTTCTTCATCCTGGCGGGCACGCTGATCATGGAAGGCAAGCTCGGCATGGAACTGCTGCGCTTCTCTGGGGAGCTGATGCAGCGGGTTCGGGGCGGCGCGCTGTCCACCACCGTCGTCGGCTCCGTCGTCTTCGGCGGTGTCTCCGGCAGCGCGGTGGCCAATGCCAGCGCGCTGGGTTCCGTGCTGATCCCCTGGCAGAAGCGGCAGGGCTACCCGGCCGGGCTCTGCGCGGCGAACAACGCGACGTCCGCCGTGATCGACATCCTGATCCCGCCCTCGATCCCGATGATCCTCTACGCCGTGGTCAGCGGCGTCTCCATCGGCGACCTGTTCCTGGCCGGCGTGCTGCCGGGCATCCTGATGGCCGCGGGCTTCGTCGGCGTCTGCTGGTGGCAGGCGCGCAGGCTCGGCATGGGGACGGAGGCGCCGCCCTTCGACTGGCGGCGCACGCTGCGGCTCGGCTTCTTCGCGCTGCCGGCGCTGATCCTGCCGGTACTGATCCTGGTGGCGCTGCGCTTCGGCTTCGCGACCCCGACCGAGATCGCGGTGATGGCCGTGCTCTACGCGCTCGCCGCCAGCCTGTTCCTGTATCGCGACATGTCCTGGGCCCGCTTCCGCAAGGCGGTGATCGATGCGGGGATCGCGACCGGCATCGTGATGATGGTGATCATGGGCAGCGCCGCCGCCAGCTGGATCCTGACCTTCGACCAGGTGCCGCAGCGCTTCGCGGAATGGGTTTCCGCCACGCTGAAGGATCCGTGGCTCGTGATCCTGGCGATGAACATCATCATGCTCATCATCGGCGGGCCGCTGGACCTGGCGCCGGCGATCCTGCTGCTGGCGCCGATCTTCGTGCCGCTCGCCCAGCAGATCGGGTTGGATACCCTCCAGCTCGGCCTGATCATGATCCTCAACCTCGGCATCGGGCTCTACACGCCGCCGGTCGGCACGACGCTCTTCATCTCCTCCACCATCGCCGGCAGCACCATGTCGGAGACGGTGAAGGCGCTATGGCCCTTCTTCTGGGTCGCGATCGCGCTGCTGGCGGCGCTCAGCTACATCCCGGCGCTGACGATCCGCTTCTGACGGCGGGCGAAGGGGGACTCGCCACGCCGCGGCGGCACCTTCAGCGGGCGCCGTTCCACCGGCGCATCGCCGCGATCACCGTCTCGATCTCCGCCATCTGCAGGTGGGGCCCGATCGGCAGGCCGAGGAGCCTGTCCGCGGAGGCTTCCGTCCGCGGCAGGTTGCCGCGCTGGTGGCCCAGCCGCGCATAGACGGGCTGCAGGTGCATCGGCGGGTTGTAGAGAGCGTTGCACTGGACGCCCTGGGCCGCGAGGTGCCGTGCCAGCGCCGCGCGGTCCTCCGTCTCGATGACGTAGTTGCGCCAGGCGTGGCGCGTGCCGGGCTGTTCTGCCGGCGTCTCCACAAGCCCGGCGAGAGCCTCCGTGTAGCGCGCGGCCTGGGCGCGGCGCTGCGCCAGCGTCCGGTCCAGTGACGGCAGCTTGGCGCGCAGGATCGCGGCCTGGATCTCGTCCATGCGGTCGTTGTGGCTCTCCTCCTCATGGCGCAGGTCCAGCGGACGGGGCTGCCGATGATGCCGCGCGCGGTCCTGCCCATCGCCGGAAACGAGGCGCAGCCGCTCCGCGATGTCCGCATCCTGGGTCGCGCAACCGCCGGCATTGCCCATCGCGCCGAGATGCTTGCCGGAGGAGAAGCTGAAGCAGGTGATGTCGGCCAGGCGGCCGATGAGTTGGCCATCGACCTCCGCGCCCAGCGCCAGGCAGGCATCCTCGATCAGCGCCAGACCGTGGCGGTCGGCCAGCTGCCGGAAGGCGCGGATGTCGCAGGGATGGCCGTAGAGATCGACCGGCAGGATGGCGGCGGTGCGCGGCGTGATGGCGGCCGCGCAGGCAGCGGGATCCATGCAGCGCGTCAGTGGATCGATATCCACCCATACCACCCGCGCGCCGACCGAATGGATCGCGGTGCTGTTCGCCATGTCGGTGTTGGCGACGGTGATCACCTCCTCGCCCGGGCCGATGCGGAGCGCGCGCAGCGCGGCCTTCAGCGCCGCGGTGCCGGAGCCGGTGGCGACGAAGTGCCGCACGCCGAGCCAGGCCGCCAGCTCCGCCTCGAAGGCCGGTACCTCCTCGCCCCAGTCGTAGCGGCCGCTGGCCAGCACGCGCGCCACCGCGGCATCGATGGCGTCCTTGTCGTCCAGGTAGAGCTTCCGCCGGTCATAGACGGGGATCATGCGGCCGGTCCCTTCGCCTCCGGCACATAGGCGATGACCTCGACCTCCATGCTGATCTGGGGGCGGCCAAGGACGGGCACGTAGAGGCCCGTATGCGGCGGGCGGTGGTCGCCGAGGTAGTCGAGGCGCACGGCCGTCACGGCTTCCCGGTCCGCGACATTGGTCAGGATCGTCGTGACCTTGGCGATGTCGTCCTTCGTCGCGCCCATATGCGCCAGCACGCGGTCGATATTGCGCCAGATCTGCCGCGCCTGGTTGGCCGCATCGCCGCCGACCCACTGGCCGTTCTCGTCCTTCGCGACCTGGCTGGAGAGGAAGATGAAGTCGCCGGCGCGCGACGCCTGCTCATAGCTCTCCCCGGCCGGGACGGTGGGCGGACTCGAAGTGAAGACGCGTGCCATCATCGGGCTCCGGGGCTGCCGTGCTGAGGGATGGTCCTCACCGCGGGAAGGCCCGCATGGCGGAGGTCATCTCCGAACTGCCGCTGTCGCCGACCTCGTAGCGGATGCTGGACTTGGAGGCGACGAGCACCGGCGCGGTGAAGAAGGGGATCAGCACGCGGGCCTCCGTGGCGCGACGGTTGGCGGATTGCAGCAGCGCCAGGCGGCGCGCGGGATCCCGCTCGTTCAGCGCCGCCTGGAGGTCGCGGTCCGTCTCCGCATCGGCATAGCCGGAGCGGTTGCTGGCGCCGAGCCGCCGGCCGCGATCCAGGCTGTGGAAGAGGTTGTTCAGCGTGTAGCCGGCATCGCCCTGGTTGTTGCTCCAGGCGCCGAGGAAGAGCGGCGCCGGGTTGTTGCCGGCGCGGACGCGGCCGAAATAGACATTCGCCGGCACCGCCTGCACATCCGCGCGGATGCCGATGCGCGCCAGCATCTGGCCGAGCGCCTGGCACACCTGCGCATCGGCGACGTAGCGGTCATTGGTGCAGAGGATGGCGGTGGAGAAGCCGTTGGGGTAGCCGGCTTCCGCCAGCAGGCGCCGCGCCTCCTCCGGCGCGAAGCGGTCCGCCTGCCGTTCGACATAGCCGTTCATGCTGGGGATGCCGATCTGGCTCGCCGCCTGGCCGTAGCCGAGCAGCAGGCTCCGGATCATGCCTTCCCGGTTGGCGGCCAGCGAGATGGCCTGGCGCACGCGCGGATCGGTCAGCGGGCTGCGCCCTTCCACCACCGCGACGCGCGGATCGAGGTTGACGCCGAGGAACATGACGCGGGAGGAGCTGCCCGCATGGACGGTGATGCCGGGCGTCGAGGACAGCCGGGCCGCATCATGCAGCGGCACGAACTCGATCAGGTCCATATCGCCCGCCAGCAGCGCGGCGCTGCGCGCGGCATCGTTCGGCAGGACGCGGAACTCCACCCCGTCCCAGGCGGGCCTGTCGCCCCAGTAGTGGTCGTAGCGCTGCAGCTGCAGCCGGTCGCGGCCCTGCAGGCGCACCAGCCGATAGGGGCCCGTGCCGATGGCAGCGCGGCCCTGGTTGAACTCCTCCGTCCCCCGGCCTTCCACGGCGCGGCGGGAGACAATGGAGAGCTTCGCGAGCTGGTTGGGCAGCATAGGCACGAAGCCGTCGGTCACGAGATCGACGGTCAGGTCATCGACCTTGCGGATGTCCGTCACGCCGAGCAGCGCGCCGGTATAGGGCGCGGGGTTGTTCGGGATGTTCGGCACGCGCTGCAGGCTGAAGACGACGTCATCGGCGGTGAAGGGCGTACCGTCGTGGAAGGTCACGCCGGGGCGGAGCCTGAAGCGCCAGGCGTTCTCGCCTTCCGGCTGCCAGGACAGTGCCAGGTCGGGGTGCAGCTGGCCGCGCGCATCCTGGTCGATCAGCGCGCCATAGATGTGCTGGTTGTAGGCGATGTTGGTGTCGATCAGCATGAAATGCGGATCGAGCGTCGGCGTGCCGGTGGTGCCGATGCGCAGGTCGGCGGCCTGCAATCCCGGCGCGCCCAGCATTGATCCCAGCAGGGCGAGGGCTGCGCGGTGCCACCAGCGGGACCTGGTCCGGAACGCCATCGGCTACTCCCTCCTGCATCGGGATCGACGTCCGGATTCCCCATGGCCGGAACGGGGATCCCTGCGGTACCCATCCTCATCCGGCTGCCTGCGGCGTTCCAAGACAATCAGCGCCGCCCTGCATAAGGGCGTCTTATATGGAAGCCCGCGATCCGTCCTTGCGCCGCGATGGGCAGCCGGGCGCGGGCGTCGTATCACGGGATGCTCAGGGTCATCAGGGAAGTGCGCGATGCTCGTCATTCATCACCCCGACCAGGCGAGGCACGACGTCGAGAGCGTGTTCCGGACCGGCAGGTTCATCCCTCATGTCGAACGCGCCGAGCGATACCGCATCTTCCTCGACGCGGTGACGAGCGCTGGCCATGAGGTCGCGGAGGCCCCGCGCGCGGGGCTGGAGGCGATCACGGCCGTGCATGATCCCGCCTATGTCGAGTTCCTGAAGGGCCTGCATGACCGCTGGCGGCAACGGCCGGATTTCGGCCCCGTCGCGGTGCCGAGCGTGCATCCCACGCACCGGATGCACCGAAGGCCGACCGACCTGATCGGGGAACTCGGCTGGTATAGCAATTCGACGACCTGCCCGATCGGCGCCGAGACCTGGATCTCGGTCCTGGCCAGCGCACAGGTCGCGATCCACGCCGCCGAGCGTCTCACCACCGCCGATGCGCCCGTCTATGCGATGTGCAGGCCACCGGGGCACCACGCCTATCCCGACCTGATGAGCGGCGGGTGCTACCTGAACAACACGGCGATCGCCGCACAGCTCCTCACCCGCCGCTTCGGCCGCGTCGCGATCCTGGACATCGACGTGCACCACGGCAACGGCACCCAGGCCATCTTCTGGGACCGCGCCGACGTACTGACCTGCTCCGTCCATGTCAATCCCCATGAGGGCGCGCCGCTCTATGCCGGCCATGCCGATGAGGTCGGCGGCGAGGCGGCGCGGGGGTTCAACGACAACCAGCCGCTGCCGCGCGGTACCGGGGACGCGACCTGGCTCGCGGCGATCGGCAGCGCGCTCGCCCGCATCCGCGGCTTCGAACCGGGCGCGCTGGTCATCGCGCTCGGCTTCGATGCTGCCGAGCACGATCCCGTCGCGACCTTCCGCATCACCGAGGAGGGATTCGCCCGGGCCGCGGCGATGATCGCGGCGGCGGGCTGCCCCACGCTGCTGGTGCAGGAAGGCGGCTACATCAGCGCCTCCCTCGGCCGCTATCTCCAGGCCTTCCTGGGCGGGATGGAGCGGGGTCGCGGTCACTCCGTGGGCAGCATCTCCGGGTAGCGCAGGCGGAGGCGCGAGACGGCCTCCCGCACCGGGCAGGCCGTCGTCTCCCGCGCGATCTCCGGCACCAGCTCGAACAGTCGTGACTTCATGAAGAAGCGCCAATGCACGGGGAGGCTGGCGATGACCTCCGTCATCGCGGCATAGACGTCGCGGCTCCAGAGCTGTTCGAAGGCGTCGCGTTCGGGGCCGAAGAAGAAGTGGCGGCCGGTTTCCGTCTGGCGCAGTTCCGCACGGCGCGCCGCCGTCGCGGCCTCGTCCACCGCGCCGCCGCGGATGATGACGCCGTAATCGGCGGCGGCGGCGGCGATGGAGACGTAGCCACGCCGCACATCCTGCAGCACCAGCGCCGCATCGCGCTTCAGCGGGCTGCCGCGGCCGCCGCCGCCCGGGGAGTGGATGTGCAGCACATCGCCCGGATCCATGCTGGTGATGTCGGTATTGCCGAGCGGCTTCACGCGATCGGTGCCGGGGTTGAGCATGAAGTCCGACGGCTTGCCGCTATGCCCGCCCAGCGTGCCCCAGGGGCGGAAGCGGCAGCGGTCGCGGTTGCGCGCGGTGATGTGGGTGTTGGGCGAGAAGACCTTGAATTCCAGCACGGAGGCGAGGCCGCCGCGATGCTCCCCGGCGCCACCGGAATCCGGCATCAGCCCGTAGCGCAGGAACTGGATCGGCACCTCGGTCTCGGTGATCTCGATGGGCGTGTTCTTGAGGTAGGCGCCATCGGCGCCCGATCCATTGGTGCCGTCGCGATGCGGCATGCCGCCGGCGCCGCCGACCACCGGGTTGATGGCTGCCAGCACCGTCTCCCGCGTGCGGTTGTCCACGGTGCGGACGTTCATGATGGAGCTGGTGCCGGCGGGCGCGGCCGGCATGCGGTCCGGGATCGCCAGGCTGAAGGCGCCGAAGATGAGGGAGCGCAGCCGCGCACAGGTCAGGGACCGCATGCCGACCGCGGCCGGGAAGGTCGGGTTCAGCACCGTGCCTTCCGGCGCGATGCAGGTGAAGGGACGCACCAGCCCCGCATTCAGCAGGATCTGAGGGTTCAGCGTGTAGAGCACGTAGTAGACGCCCACCAGCAGCAGCGTGTGCCGTGCCGCGCCGCCCGTCGGCACGTTGAGCGCCGAGGTCAGCTGCGGGTCGGTGCCGGTGAAGTCGAGCGTCGCGCTGTCGCCCTGGATGCGGAGCGTCAGCGCCAGCCGGCAGGGATTGCCGCCGGCCGAATCCTCATCCGTGTAGTCGCAGAAGAAGTACTCGCCGTCAGGGATGGATCGCAGGATCTCCCGCGCCTGGTGTTCGGCATAGTCCAGCAGCCCGGCCTGGCCGGCGCGGAAGCCCTCCAGCCCGAACTTCTTCACCATGGCCAGCACCTTGCGCTCCCCGGTGTTCAGCGCGCCGACGAAGGCCTTGAGGTCGCCGAGGTTCTGCTCCGGCTTGCGGACGTTGAGCAGCATGATGCGCAGCGCCTCCTCGTTCAGGGCGCCTTCGCGGTACATCTTCAGCGGCGGGATGCGCACGCCTTCCTGGTGGATCTCCGTCAGCGTGCGCGACAGGCTGGCCGGAACGGCGCCGCCCATGTCGGTGTTGTGGATGTGCCCGCTGGCGAAGGCGACGATCTCTTCCTCCCAGAAGATCGGCTTCCACATGTGCAGGTCCGGCGCATGGGTCGCCAGGAAGCCGCTATAGGGATCGTTGGTGGCGCCGATATCGCCCGGCCTGTAGTCGGGAATCATCCCGATGGCGGGGCCGTAGTTCAGCCCCACATACCAGGTGGCGCCGAGGTCCATCGGCACCGCGCTGACCTGGCCCGCGGGGTCGAGGATCTGGATGGTGAAGTCCTCCGTCTCCTTGACGAAGGTGGAATGCGCCGTGCGGTACAGCGTGTAGGCCATGTTCTCCGCCGCCGCGCGGGCGTGGTTGGCGAAGACCTGCAGCGTGACCTTGTCCATCGTCCTCAGCCTTCGGCCGTCAGGTGAAGGTTGCCATGCGCATCGACGGTGCCGGCATAGCCCGCGGGGATGCAGACCGTGCTGTCCTCCTGCACCACCACGGCGGGGCCGGTGAATGCGTGGCCGTGCAGCAGGTTCTCCCGCAGGAAGAGCGGCATGCGGTGAAGGGCGCCATCGTGCCAGACATCGACCAGCCGTTCCGGCCGGGGGGCACCGGCGACCTTGTCCTGCAGTGCAAAGTCGGGAGGCTCCGTCGCGCCGGCGATGACGAGGCGGAGGTTGACGAGCTGTACGGGCGCGGCCTCGTCCGCGAAGGCGTAGATGGCGGCGTGGCGGGCATGGAAGGCGGCGCGGATGGCGTCGAGGTCGCCGCCCGCGATCCAGGCTTCCTCCAGCACCGTCTCGATCTCGAAGGACTGGCCGCGGTAGCGCATGTCGGCCGAAACCTGCAGCGCCGCGACACCAGTGAAGTTCTGGTCCCGGCGCAGCCAACGCTCGGCCTCCGCGCGCAGCGCCGCCAGCGCGGCGCGCAGCGGGTCCAGCCCATCCGGCCGGACCTCGATGAACATGGTGCGGATGAAGTCGTTCTTCACCTCCGCCACCAGGCCGCCGAGCGCGCTGACGACGCCCGGGCGGCGCGGCACCATGACGCGGCGGATGCCGAGTTCCCGCGCCAGGAGGCAGCCCATCATCGGGCCGGCGCCGCCAAAGGGCACCAGGGTGAAGTCGCCGAGATCGACGCCGTAGCGCGCCACCAGCTTGTTCACCTCCGCGAACATGGAGGAGATGGAGACCATGATGATGGCCTCCGCCGTCTCCTGCAGGCTTCGGCCGAGCTTCCGTGCCAGGTCCCCGACGACCGCCTCCGCCTTGCCCCGGTCCATGCTGACGGAGCGATAGGCGAGGGGCGCATGGCCGAGGAAGCCGCAGACCGCCATGGCGTCGGTGATGGTCGCGCGGTCGCCGCCGCGCCCGTAGCAGGCGGGGCCGGGCAGGGACCCCGCACTTTCCGGCCCCACCTTCAGCATGCCGAAGCCATCGACGGTGGCGATGGAGCCGCCGCCATCGCCGATGGAGGTGACGGAGACGCTCGGCACATAGAGCGGGAATTCGCCGATCAGTTCGCCGGTGCCGAATTGGGGCCTGCCCTCGATGATCAGCGCGACATCGGCGCTGGTGCCGCCGATGTCGAGTGTGAGCGCATTCGGCACGCCCGCCTGCCGCGTCAGGAACGACGCCCCCATCACGCCCGACGCCGTGCCCGACAGCAGCATGGAGACGCAGGAGCTGCGGCCCATGGCGATGTTCATCATGCCGCCATTGGACTTGGTGATCATCGGCGGCGCCGCCACGCCGCGGCCGCGCAGGGCCTGTTCCAGCGACTGCAGGTAGCCATCGACGCGCGGGAAGACGTAGCCGTTCAGGATCGCCGTCGTGGTGCGTTCGTATTCGCGGATCACCGGCCAGATCTCGGCCGCGCAGAAGACGAAGAGGTCCGGCGCCAGGCGCTGCACGATGGCCTTGGCGGCCTGTTCCTGCGCCTGGTTCCGGTAGGCGTGGAGGAAGGCGATGATGACGCCGCGCGCACCCCGCGCCCGCGCCAAATCCAGCGCGGCGGCCACGGCCTGTTCGTCCAGCGGCTCGGCCTCGCTCCCATCGGCCAGGACGCGGCCGCCGACGCCGAAGATGCGGTCGCGCGGGATCAGCTGCTCCGGCCGCGCGCAGAACAGGCTGTACATCTCCGGCATGCGCAGCCGCGCCAGCTCGATCACATCCTCGAAGCCGGCATTGGTGATCAGGGCGAGGTCCGCGCCCTTGCGCTGGATGACGGTGTTGATGCCGACGGTGGTGCCGTGGACGAAGCTTGTCACCTCCGCCGGGTCCATGCCGTGGCGCTGCTGCAGCAGCGCGATGCCTTCCATCACCTCGCGGCCCGGCTCGTCCGGCGTGGTGAGGACCTTCAGCGTGTGCATCTGCCGGGTCGTCTCATCCAGCGCGCAGAAATCGATGAAGGTGCCGCCGATATCCACACCGATTCGCCAGCCCATGCCGCGTCCCCGTCAAAGCGGCCGCAGTGTCGGACCGCGCCCGGCACGCGTCCAAGACCGAGTGATGGTTCCGGGATAAGGCGCCCTTATGAGGGCGCGTAGCGGCTGCCGGCCTCCCGCAGCTTCCGGCGCAGCACGTTTTGGGTGGTGGATAGCGGCCGCCGCGTGCTGAACAGCAGCGAGATGGGCAGCGCCTGCCGCGGCAGGAACGGCCGCGTCACCAGGCCCTGGAAGCCGCTCCAGGGCACCAGCGCATCCACCAGCGCCACGCCCAGCCCCTGCTGCACGAAGCCGATGGCGGCGATGGAGACGTCGATCTCCACCTGCGGCAGGTAGCGCGTGCCCGCCTCGGCGAAGGCCTGCGCCAGCATCACCCCGGGCTGGCTGTCCGGGCGGTAGGAGATCAGTGTCTCCCCCTCCAGCTCGGCGGGGCCGATGCTGGGCTCCGCGGCCAGCCGGTGGCCCTGCGGCAGCAGGCAGACGATTTCGCTGCGGCCGATCCGCTCCGTCTGGATCAGCGGCTGCGGCGCGTCGTTCAGCGCAGCGCCGAGATCGGCCTCGCCATTGTCCAGCATGGTGGTCAGCACGGCCACGGAGACGATGAAGGACACCACCCGCACGCCCGGGCAGGTGGCGCGGAAATCCGCCAGCGCCTGCGGCACGAAGGACAGCGCGGTGGGGGCGGAGGCCGCGAGGCGCAGCGCCCCCTGCTTCCCGTGCCGCAGGTCGGCGGCGAAGCGGCGGAAACCCTCCAGGTCCCGGTGCAGGCGCTCCGCTTCCGGGAAGAGCATGTTGGCCTCCGGCGTCGGCGTCAGCCGGCCGTGCAGGCGCTGGAAGAGGCGGAAGCCCAGCTGGTCCTCGGCATGCAGCAGCAGCTGGCTCAGCGCGGGCTGGGAGACATTGAGCGCCTGCGCCGCGGCCGTCAGCGTGCCGCAGCGCATGATGGTGCGAAAGACCTCGATCTGCCGTGCGTTCATGGGTCGCTCACCGGGTCCGCCATAGGTCGGGCTTATGAAAGCAGGGCCGATGCCGATTGGACAGGCCGGACCTCCGGCCCGAGGCTGGGCTTCATGCGGGCAGGCGATCATCAGGCGGGGTTGTTCCGCCGATTGGCGGAAACCGGGCGGCGGCCGGTGCGGCTGTGGGTCGATGGCAACGCCATCGAGGCGCTGGAGGGCGACACGCTGATGGTGGCGATCCTCACCCATGGATCGCAGCTGCGGCAGAGCGAGTTCGGCGATGGCGCGCGGGCCGGCTTCTGCCTGATGGGCGCCTGCCAGGATTGCTGGGTCTGGACGGAGGCCGGCGACCGGCTGCGCGCCTGCACCACCCCCGTCGAGGAGTCGCTCCGCATCGTGACGCGGGAGGTTCCGTGGCGGGCGCTGCCATAATCGTCATCGGCGCCGGGCCGGCCGGCATCCGTGCGGCAGGGCGCCTGGTGGAAGCCGGGCTGCGCCCGGTGCTGATCGACGAGAATGAGCGCAGCGGCGGGCAGATCTATCGCCGCCAGCCCGCCGGCTTCACGCGGCCGGCCGCGGCGCTCTACGGGTCGGAGGCAGCGAAGGCGGTGGCCCTGCACACGGCGGCGGATGCGCTGGCGTCGCGCGTGGACTACCGCCCCGGCACGCTGGTCTGGGGCATCGCCGATGGCGCGGTGCTGACGCAGCGTGGCGATCGGCTGGAGCGCCTGCCCCATGCGGCGCTGATCCTCTGCTCCGGCGCGACGGACCGCATCATGCCACTGCCCGGCTGGACCCTGCCCGGCGTCTACAGCCTGGGCGCGGCGCAGATCGCGCTGAAGGCGCAGGCCTGCGCGATCGGGTCGCGCGTGGTGTTCCTGGGCACCGGGCCGCTGCTCTACCTCGTGGCCTGGCAATACGCGAAGGCGGGCGCGAGAGTCGCCGCGGTGCTGGATACCGGCCCCTTCCGGCGCCGCGTGATGGCCGCCCCGGCGCTGGCCGCGCGGCCGGCGGTGCTGGCGCAGGGGATCCGCTACCTGGCCGCGTTGCGGCGCGCCGGCATTCCCGTCCTCACCGGCGTCACGCCGCTCCGCATCGAGGGGCAAGGCCGCGTCGGGGCCGTGGTGCTGCGCGACCGCGCGGGGCGGGAGCAGCGGATCGAGGCCGATGCCGTCGGTCTCGGCCACGGTCTGCGATCGGAGACGCAGCTGGCGGACCTCGCGAAGGCGCGCTTCACCTTCGACGCGGTGGCCCGCCAATGGCTGCCGGCGATGGATGCGGATGGGCGCAGCAGCGTGCCGCACGTCTATCTCGCGGGGGATGGCGCCGTCGTGCGCGGTGCCGATGCGGCGGAGCTGGCCGGGCGGCTCGCCGCCTGCGCCGCGCTGCGGGACGCGGGCCATGCCGTGCCGGAGGCGGAGTTCACCCGCCTGCGGGCGGCGCTGCGCCCGATGTCGCGCTTCCGCCAGGGGCTGGAGGAGGGATTCCCCTGGCCCGGGCACCTCGCGGCCGGCCTGCCTGACGAGACGATCATCTGCCGCTGCGAGGCCATCACCGCCGGCGACATCCGCCGCACCGTCGCGGAGACCGGCGCGCCGGAACTGAACCGCGCCAAGTCGCTCGGCCGCGTCGGCATGGGGCGCTGCCAGGGCCGGATCTGCGGGCTGGCGGCCGCGGAGGTCATCGCCGCCGCCCGTGGCGTGCCGGTGGAGGAGGTGGGGCGGCTGCGCGGGGCCGCGCCGATCAAGCCCCTGCCGCTGACCGCGGAGCTCGCAGCCGATGAAGGCTGACGTCATCATCATCGGCGGCGGGCTGATGGGCAGCGCCACCGCCTTCTTCCTGCGCCGCCGCGGCCTGTCCGTGATCCTGCTGGAGCGCGACCTGGTCGGGCAGGCCGCCACCGTGGCCAGCTTCGGGAACATCCGCCGCCAGGGCCGCTTCCTGCCGCAGCTGCCGCTGGCCAATTTGTCGCGCGACCTCTGGGGCCGCCTGCCGGAACTGATCGGGGAGGATCTGGAATTCCTGGCCACCGGCCACCTCCGCGTCTGCTTCCGGGAGGCGGAGATCGGCCGGATGGAGCAGTATGCGCGGGACTGCCTGCCCTACGGCCTGAAGCTGGAGCTGGTCAGCCGCAACGCGCTGCGCGAACGCTTCCCCTACCTGTCGCCGGAGGCGGTCATGGCCTCCTACTCGTCCCTCGATGGTCACGCCAATCCGCGGCTCGCGGCGCCGGCCTTTGCGCGCGCCGCGCGGCGCGAAGGGGCCGTGGTGGTAGAGAATGCGGAGGTGATCGGCATCGCCCGCGGTGCCGAGGATTTCGTGGTGGAGACGCGCGCCGACGTCCATCACGCGCCGATGGTCCAGGTCTCGGCGGGGGCCTGGGGGCAGCGCCTGTCGGCCGCGCTGGGCGAGGACGTGCCGCTGACGCCCGCCGGCCCGCAGATGGGCGTGACGGAGCCCGCGCCCTACCGCATCCCCGAGGTGATGGGCATCCACACCGATGTCGCGGCGGAGGGCGTCTATCTTCGCCAAGTGAAGCGCGGCAACATCGTCTTCGGCGGCGGCCGGCGCGATGCCGCCTCGCTCGACACGAAGCGCGCGACGCTGAACCCGCTGAACACGATGAACCAGATGCCGCATCTGCGGCGGCTGCTGCCCGCCATGGCGCAGCTGCGCGTCATCCGCACCTGGAGCGGCGTGGAGGGCTACCTGCGCGACGACATCCCGGTGATGGGGCCGAGCGGCGTGACGCCGGGCCTGTTCTACGCCTTCGGCTTCTGCGGCCACGGCTTCCAGCTCGGCCCCGGCGTCGGCGCGACGATGGCGGAGCTGATCGCGACCGGCCGCACCAGCGTGCCGATCGAGCCCTTCCACATCAGCCGCTTCGCCGCCTGGCGACCGGCCGCAGGGGCGGTCCCGCAGCAGGGCTGAAGGGGCACGCCGCCGCGCGGAGGGCGATCATCCAGCGGCCGCGAGGGCGAGGCCGAGTTCGGCCGCCTTCTCCAGCAGCGGCGCGCGCACCGCGAGCGCGAACTCCTCCGCGGACAGGCGCATCGCCGGCGCGGCGACGCTGACGGCCGCGATGGCGTGCTGGCTGACGTCCAGCACCGGCGCCGCCAGCACCCGCAACCCGTTGACGCGCGACCAGTCGGTCAGGGCGGTGCCGTCGCGCCGCACCTCCGCGAGGCGCGCGCGCAGCGCCTCCGGCCCTTCCGGCACGCCCGGCCCGGCCCGGTCGAAGCGGCTGGCGCGCAGGACCGCCTCCAGCTCCGCCTCCGGCAGGAAGGCCAGCACCGCATGCCCGATCGCGGAGGCGATGGCCGGGATGCGGGAGCCGACGCGGATATCGACGCCCATCCGGACCAGGCCCGCCTGCGCACGCTCGATATAGACGATGTCGGCGCCATCGAGGACGCCGAGGCTCGCAGCCTCGTTCACCTCCCCGACCAGGCTGCGCAGCACGGGGCGCGCCAGGTCGCGCATGTCCATGCGGGCGATGGCGTTGAAGCCGAGTTCGAGCGGCTTGAGCGTCAGCCGGAAGCGCCGGCTTCCAGGCACCTTCGCGACGTAGCCGAGCGCGACCAGGGTGTTCAGCATCCGGAAGGTGGTGCCGTCATCGAGCCCGGCGCGGCGGGCGACCTCGCTCTGCAGCAGTTCGGGCTCCTCGGCGGTGAAAGCCTCCAGCACGCGGAAGCCCTTGGCGAGGGAATGGACGAGGTTCTTGTCCTTCCCCCCGGGTGCGTCGTCATCGGCAGCCTTCGGCATGCGAAAAATCCTTCGCAAATCTTATTGACAGGAGCGGAAGCACGTCA
Source organism: Acetobacteraceae bacterium (assembly GCA_027482245.1). GTDB lineage: Bacteria > Pseudomonadota > Alphaproteobacteria > Acetobacterales > Acetobacteraceae > Falsiroseomonas. Next base: position 132,054 of record JAIXWG010000038.1, read on the forward strand.
TTACACCGGACGCAGCAATAGCGAAGTTATCTTCGCATTCCGAAGTTCTGTCAACAAGCCCCGGAGGAACGCGCCAACCATGCCCCTCGACGACGCGAAAACCCGCGCGCGCCTCCGCATCGCCGTCGATATCGGCGGCACCTTCACCGACCTGGCCGCCTTCGATGAGGCCGCGGGGGAGTTGCGCTTCGGCAAGGCGCTGACGACCCATGGCAGGCTGGTGGACGGCATCCAGGACACGGTGGACATCGCCGGCGCGTCCTTCGCCGATGCGCATCTGTTCCTCCATGGCTCGACCATCGCGATCAACACGCTGCTGGAGCGCACCGGCGCGAAGACGGTGCTGCTGGTCACGGAAGGCTTCCGCGACATCTACGAGATCGGCCGGGTGAACCGCCCGGACGCCTACAACCTGTTCTTCCGCAAGCATGTGCCGCTGGTCGATCGCTCCGCGCGGTTCGAGGTGCATGAGCGGCTGCTGGCCAGCGGCGCCGTCCACAAGCCGCTCGACGAGGATCATCTGCGCGGGGTGCTGCGGTCGCTGGAGCCCGGCCAGGTGCAGGCGGTGGCGATCCTGCTGCTGCATTCCTACCGCAACCCCGCGCATGAGGTGCGGGTGAAGCAGATCGTGCAGGAGGAACTGCCCGGCGCCTTCGTCACCGCGTCCCACGAACTCAGCCAGGAATACCGGGAGTTCGAACGCGTCTCGACCGTCGCCGCCAACGCCTATGTCGGCCCGCGCGTCGCCACCTATCTCGGTGAGTTGTCGGAGCACCTGGCGCGGCATGATTTCGGCGGCGCCTTCTTCGTCGTGCAATCCACCGGCGGGCTGTTCCCCGTGGAGCATGCGCGGCGCGACTGCGTGCGCATGCTGGAAAGCGGCCCCGCCGCCGGCGTGATCGGCACCCAGGCGATCTGCGAGGGGCTCGGCCTGCAGGACGCCATCGCCTTCGACATGGGCGGCACCACGGCCAAGGCCGGCGTCATCTACCAGGGCAAGCCGCTCACCACCGGCTCCGCGCTGATCGGCGGCTACGACCAGGCACTGCCGATCCAGATTCCGATGACCGATATCTTCGAGGTCGGTACCGGCGGCGGATCGATCGCGCGGCTGGAGCAGGGCAATGCGCTCCGCGTCGGGCCGCAGAGCGCGGGGTCCATGCCCGGCCCCGTCTGCTACGGCCGCGGGGGCACGGAGCCGACGGTGACGGATGCGAACCTGCTGCTCGGCCGGCTTGATCCCGACCACTTCCTGGGCGGCACCATGGCGCTGGACCACGCGGGCGCGGAGCGCGCGATGCGGGAGAGGATCGCGGGCCCGCTCGGCATGGAGGTGCTGGCCGCGGCGGATGGCATCCTGCGCATCGCGGTCACCACCATGTCCCACGCCGTGAAGGCCGTGACGACGGAGCGCGGGCTGGATGTCGGCGGCTTCACCATGGCGGTCTATGGCGGCGCCGGGCCGCTGCACGCTTCCGCCATCGCGCGGGAGATCGGCATCCGCCGCGTCATGATCCCCTACGCGCCGGGCTACTTCTCGGCCTATGGCATGCTGTTCTCGGACCTCCGCTACGATTACGTCCGGTCCTGCTTCCGTCGCCTCGCCACCGCCGATTTCGCGGAGATCGAAGGTCTCTACGCGGGGATGGAGGAGGAGGGCCGCGCCTCCATCGAGGGATCCGCCGTGCGGCCGGAGCGCATCGAGATCGAGCGCGCCGCCGACATGCGCTATGTCGGGCAGGAGCACGCGGTGACGGTCGAGCTGCCGCGCGCGATCTTCGAACGCGCCGACCGCGAGGCGATCAAGCGCCACTTCGACGCCCAGCACCAGCTGCGCTACGGCACCAGCGCGCCGAGCGAGCCGGCGGAACTCGTCTCGCTCCGTGTCACCGTCTCCGGCGTCATGCGCAAGCCGCCGCGACATGCCGTGCCGGCCGGCGATGCGGCGCCGGAGGCGGGCGCGCTGGTCCGGCGCAAGCAGGCCTATTTCGGCGGGCTGATGGACACGCCGGTCTATGCCCGTGACCGGCTGAAGGCCGGCAACCGGATCAGCGGCCCTGCCCTGATCGAGGAGCACGCCTCCACCACCGTCCTGCAGCCCGGCGACAGCCTGGAAGTGGACAGTGCCGGCAACCTGCTGATCGCCATCGGGAGCGACGCGCGATGAACGCCATCACCACGCCGAAAGTCGATCCGGTCACGGTCGAGATCGTCCGCCGCGGCCTGATCGCCGTGACGGAGGAGATGAAGACCAACCTGATGAGGACCGCCTACAACCTCATCATCTATGAGGCGCTGGACTTCACCGTCGGCCTGTTCACGAAGGAAGGCGACACCGTCTCCATCGGTCTCGGCCTGCCGATGTTCATCCGCGGCATGTCGGAGACGGTGAAGGCCAAGATCCGCCACTTCGGCTACGACAACATCCATGAGGGCGACATCCTCGTCACCAACGACGCCTATACCACGGGCTCGCACCTCAACCACTTCACCTTCACCATGCCGATCTTCCATGAGGGCGCGCTGATCGGCTTCACCTGCTGCATGGCGCATTGGCTCGACGTCGGCGGCACGCTCGGCACCGTGACCACGGACATCTATTCCGAGGGCATCCAGATCCCGATCGTGAAGTACCGCAAGCGCGGCGAGGTCAACCAGGACCTGGTGGACATCATCGCCATGAACGTCCGCCTGTCGGAGAAGGCGATGGGCGACCTCCGCGCCCAGATCGTCGCGGTGACGACCGGGGAGCGCCGCTACACCGAACTCGTCACGCGCTATGGCTGGCAGGCAGTACGCGATTCCATCGCCGTCATCATGGACCAGTCGGAGGCGCTGGCGCGCGCCAATACGGCGAATATCCCGGACGGCGTCTATGAGGCCGAGAGCTTCATGGATGATGACGGGCTGGAGATCGGCGAGCCCGTGCCCATCCGCGTCCGCGTGGAAAAGCGTGGCGAGGAGGTGACGATCGACCTGTCCGACGTCGCGAAGCAGGTGCGCGGCTTCTACAATTCCGGCGTCACCACCGGCATCGCCTGCGCGCAGGTCGCCTTCAAGTGCCTGGCCACGCCGACTGACTACCCGGTGAACGAGGGCAGCTTCCGCAACCTCAAGGTCATCATGCCGATGGGCACCGTGGTCAGCGCGGAGCGCCCGGCGCCGATGCGGGTGTGGATGACCTATCCGATGACGGTCATCGACACGATCTTCAAGGCGATGGCGAAGGCGATCCCGGACCGAGTCGCAGCAGGCCACCATGCCGACCTGGTCTTCCCCAACATCCACGGCATCAACCCCGCCGACGGCAAGTTCTACATCGTCGGCATCGGGCCGCTCGGCGGCGGCTGGGGCGCCAAGGCGACGGAGGACGGCATGTCCGCCACCGTCTGCATCAATGATGGCGACACCCACAACAGCCCGACCGAGCAGCTGGAAGCCAAGTATCCCGTGCTGGTCGAACGCTACGCGCTGCGCGAGGATAGCGGCGGCGCCGGGCGCTTCCGCGGCGGGCTCGGCTGCGAACAGGTGGTGCAGGCGCTGGCGCCCTTCCAGCTGACCACGCGGATCGACCGCGTGCACTGCAAGCCCTGGGGCCTGGATGGCGGGCATGACGCCGCCGGCAACGGCATCGGGCTGCGCCGCGGCGGCGAATGGCAGACGGAGTTCCCGAATGCGAAGGTCTTCAACGTCCGCCTGAAGGCTGGCGACGCCTACATGATGCGATCCGGCGGCGGCGGCGGCTTCGGCCTGCCGGTCGAGCGCGACCCCGGCCGCGTCGCCCGTGACGTGCGGGAGGGTTACGTCTCCCGCGCCGTCGCGCTCGATACCTATCGCGTCGTGCTGACCGCGGAGGGCGAGGTGGATGAGGCCGCGACGCGCCGCCTGCGCGCGCAGACCGACATCGCCAGGCCGCAGCCCGTGGCACCGGCGGAAAAGGCCGGGCCGCAGCTCGACGTGACGCAGGGCTGAGGACGCCATGACGGGCGCGGAGGCGATGGCGGATCGGGTGGCGCGCCTTGCGGCGCTCTGGCGGTCCGTCACCTCCCGCCCCGTCCATCCCGCCAGCTGTACCTGCATGGGCCACTTCCTGATCCCCGCGATGAACGCGCGGGACATGGAAGCGGACATCCTGGACTACATGCGCGGCCGCTATGCCGGGGAGGGGATCGTGCCACTCGTCGCGCTGCTCGACGCGCGCGAGGCGGAGCGGGAGGCCGCCGACATCCCCGCGCGGGCATTCCGCGCCTGGCTGCTGCACCTGCCCGGTGCCGGGATCGATCCTGGCGCCCTCGACCGCTTCATCGCCGACCTGACCGCAACCCTTGAATCCTTCGAGCCGCAGGGGCCGGCGCCGAGCGGCCTGATCTGCACCTGAACCCCGACCCGGGAAGGACACACCATGCGCTTCGTCTCGTTCCTCCACAGCGATGGCCCGGCCTGCGGGCTGGTGCAGGGCGACCAGGTCCTCGTCGCGCCGGCCTCTCCCCATGCCGACCTGAAGGCGGCCATCGCGGCTGGCGCGCTGGCGGATCTCGCCCGCGCCTGCGAGGCCTCCGGCATCCGCATGCCGCTGGCCGAGGTGACGCTGCTGCCGGTGATCCCGAACCCCGGCAAGATCCTCTGCGTCGGCCTGAACTACGAGACGCACCGGCGCGAGACGGGCCGCGACGTTGTCGAGAACCCGACGATCTTCACGCGCTTCGCCGACAGCCAGGCCGCGCATGGGCAGGACCTGCTGCGCCCCAGGGTCTCGACCGATTTCGACTTCGAGGGCGAGCTGGCTGTCGTGATCGGCGAGGGCGGGCGCTATATCCCGCGCGCCGAGGCGATGCGCCACATCGCCGGCTACGCCTGCTACAATGATGGCTCCGTCCGTGACTGGCAGCGCCACACCATCCAGTTCACGCCGGGGAAGAACTTCCCGCAGACCGGCGGCTTCGGCCCCTGGCTCGTCACGGCCGACGAGGTCGCGGACCTCGATTCGCTGCGCCTGACCACGCGCGTGAACGGGGAGGCGGTGCAGGACACCACGCTGGACCACATGATCTTCGACGTGCCGCGGATCATCGAATACTGCTCCGCCTTCACGCCCCTTTCGCCCGGCGACGTCATCGCCACCGGCACGCCGGGTGGCGTCGGTGCCAAGCGCAAGCCGCCGCTCTGGCTCAAGCCCGGCGACATGGTCGAGGTCGAGATCACGGGAATCGGTGTGCTGCGGAACGGGATCGCCGACGAAGCGGGCTGATCCGCGCACGCCTTCGCCATCAATCAACAAGGAGGAAACGGTGATGCAGCGTCGAACGCTGGTGGGCGGCCTGGCCGCGATCGGGACGGGTCTGCTGGGCCGCGCGCCGGCCTTGGCGCAGCCGGCCGCCTTTCCCAACCGGCCGATCCGGATGGTCGTGCCCTTCGCCCCGGGCGGCGGCGTGGATGCCGTCGGCCGGGCGGTGGCGCAGCGCCTGTCGGAGCGGCTGGGCGTGCCGGTCGTGGTGGAGAACCGGTCGGGCGCCAGCGGCACCATCGGCGGCCAGGTCGTTCAGACCTCGGCGCCGGATGGCTACACCCTGCTGTTCTCCGCCTCGACCCATGTCATGGCGCGGCAGGTCCTGCGGCGGTCGCCCTATGATCCCCTCACGGATTTCACGCCCATCGCGCAGCTCGGCTCCGCGCCGCTGCTGCTCATCCTCTCGCCCAACCGGCCGCAGACGAGCATCACGGACATCGTGGCAGATGCGCGCCGCAACCCGGGCCAATGGACCTTCGGCGCTTCCGCGCTCGGCTCCGCCGGGCATCTCGCGACCATCCTCTTCCTCAAGCTCGCGGGGCTCGACCTGGTCGTCGCCCCCTATCGTGGCACCGCGCCGGCGCTGACGGATGTGGCGGCCGGCAACGTGCAGATGATGATCGATCCCGTCCTTGCCCTGCTGCCGCTGGTGCAGAGCGGGGGCGTGAAGGGTGTCGCCATCACCTCCTCGGCGCGCAGCCCGCTGGCGCCCAACGTCCCCACGGCGGCGGAGGCCGGCATGCCCGGCCTGGAATTCGCGACCTGGTACGGGTTGTGGGCGCCGAGGCACCTGCCCGAGTCGATCGGCACGCTGCTGAACGTGCACCTCGCCGAGATCATGCGGGAGCCCGCGACGGTGGAGCGCTTCACGGCGCTGGGCCTCGAGCCGGTCTATGCCGCGACGGAGGCGTTCCAGCGCTTCATCACGGCCGATGTCACGCGGAACAGCGAATTGCTGCGGAGCGCGAATTTCCAGCTGGAGTAGCGGGACCGCGCATCGCAGGACGAACGCGGCGCTGCCCGACCGACCTGGCGGCGAATGCCGGCGTCACCGGATCGACGCTTGCAACCCTGCGGCGAGTGGACCTAGGCTTCCCACACGCGATGCCGCGGGGCTGAAGCAGGCGCCCATCCGCAGCATGGTCGGGCCATGGCCGCCGCGCTGCGGAAGCCAGGCCGGTCCATCGCCTGCCGTGGGTGCCGGGCGAAGACCCCCATGATCAGGCGCCGCGTCGAAGAAGAAGGCATGATGGGAGGCGTCCTGATGACGAATGGTCTGACCCGGCGAGGCGTGTTCGGTCTTGCGGCGGCGGGCGCGGCCGCGATGCTGCCCGGTGGCAGGGCGGAAGCCGCCGCGCCGATGCGCAACGAATTGCCGCCGGCCTGGCACCGCTTCAAATGGGGGGAGTTCGAGGCGACCGTCATCTCCGACGGCAGCCTGCCGCTCGGCAAGCCGCAGGACAGCTTCGTCGGCCCCGGCGCCAACCAGATCACCGGCATGCTGGCCGCCGAGTTCCTGGACCCCGATGCCGCGACGCTGGAGCAGAACATCCTGGTGCTGAACACCGGGCGCCAGTTGCTGCTGTTCGACACCGGCATGGGGGAGAGCATGGGGGCCGATTCCCAGATGTTCGGCCCGACCACGGGCCGGATGCTGGCCAACCTGCGCGCCGCGGGCATCCAGCCCGAGCAGATCGACATGGTCGTCGCCACCCACGCCCATTGCGACCACGTCTGGGGCCTGGTGGATGCGCGCGGCCAGCGCGTCTTCCCGAACGCCCAGGTCGCGATCAACGAGGCCGATGTGCGCTTCTGGACGGATGATTCGAACAAGCGTGGCCCCGCCTTCATGAACGCCTTCATCGAGGGCGCGAAGAAGAACCTCAACGCCTATCGCGACCGGTTCGTGATGGTGCGGAATGAGCAGGAAGTGGTGCCGGGCGTCACCGCGATCTTCTCGCCGGGCCATACGGTGGGGCACACCTGCTACGCCATCACCTCCGGCGGCCGCACCATGGTGAACACGGGCGACCTAGCGCATCACCAGGTGCTGCTGCTGCGCCATCCCATGATGGAGTTCTCCTTCGACACCGATCCGAAGCTGTCGGCCCAGACGCGGTCGCGGATGCTGGATCGGCTGGCGACGGACCGCCACGCGGTGCTGTCCTACCACTTCCCCTGGCCGGGGCTCGGCCATGTGCGGAAGGCGGGGGAGGGCTTCGACTGGATCGCCTCGCCGATGAACGTGACAAACCTCGGCTGACTCAGGGATCGGCGCGCCCGGACAGGGCGCGCTGCACGGCGTGTTCCACGACGTCCGCGACACGCCGTGCGCCCTGGCTCAGCGGGCGCTCCGCGGAGACGGCCAGCGCCACGGGCCGGCGCACCACGGGGTCCACGATGCGGCGCGCGATGAGGCTGCCGGCGCGCACCTCCTCCCGCACCGCGGCGAAAGGCAGGATGGTGAAGCGGTCACCGTCCCGCACCAGCTCCTTCATGTGCACGAGCGATTCGATCTCGACGCCGACATGCAGCGCCATGCCCGCGCGGGCGACCGCGGCCTCGATGTTCTGGCGCAGGCCGTGCTCGCGGCTCGGCAGCACGAGCGGCAGCGTGACAAGGTCCGCCATGGGGATGGAGGCACGATCCTCCTCATGCCCCTGCCGCGCCGCGATCAGATAGAGGTCCTCCGTCAGGATCGGCGTGATGCGGAGGCCCGGCGCGCCATCGACCTTGTAGAGCACGGCGAGGTCGAGACGGCCGGAGGCGAGCCATTCCTGGAGGTAGCCGCTCATGCTCTCGATCACGCGGAGGCGGATGCCGGGGAAGCGCCGGCTGACCTCCCGCACGATGGGCACGGTGAGATGGAGCGCGACCGTCGTCGGCAGGCCGAGCGCGACCTCCCCCACGGGGTCACCGGTGCGCGACCGCGCCTCGGTGCGGATCTGCTCGACCTGGCGCAGCACCGCGCCGCCCTGGGCGACGACCTGCGTGCCGAGATCGGTCAGCCGCACGCCGAAGCTGCCGCGCAGGAACAGCTCCCCGCCCAGCTCCGTCTCCAGCTCCCGCATGCGCTGGCTGAGGGAGGGCTGGGAGAGGCCGAGCGCGCGGGCGGCGCGGGAGAAGCTGCCCTGTTCCGCGATGGCCTGGAGGTATTCGAGCTGCTTCAGGTCCATCGCCGCGCCCCTCTATGCCCGCAATCCTATAGCCTGGGCCTATGGGGGCCTACAATCTCCGCCCCTTCCGCCGCGCGTCGCGCCCATGGCAGCGTCGCGGTGGGAAGGAACAGTCCAATGGCGGATCTCAGCGGCCTGCTGGTCGTGGCGGTCGAACAGGCGGTGGCGGCACCCTGGTGCAGCTGTCGCCTCGCGGATGCCGGTGCGCGCGTCATCAAGATCGAGCGGCGGGAAGGCGACTTCGCGCGCGGCTATGACCGGCACGTGCAGGGGCAGAGCACCTATTTCGTCTGGCTGAACCGCGGCAAGGAATCGCTCGCGCTTGACCTGAAGGCGCCGGCCGACCGCGACCTGCTGGCGCGGGTCGTGGCGCGCGCGGATGTGTTCATCCAGAACCTGGCGCCGGGCGCGCTGGGGAGGCTCGGGCTGGATAGCGCGACGCTGCGGGCGCGGCACAAGCGGCTGATCACCTGCGACATCTCCGGCTATGGCGAGGCCGGGCCCTTCAGCGACCTGAAGGCCTATGACCTGCTGGTGCAGGCGGAAAGCGGGCTCTGTTCCGTCACCGGCGATGCCAGCGGGCCCGCGCGCGTCGGTGTCTCGGTCTGCGACATCGCGGCCGGTATGAACGCTCATGCGGCGATCCTGCAGGCGCTCTATGCGCGGGAACGCACGGGGGAGGGGCGGGCGATCAAGGTCTCGCTCTTCGGCGGCATGGCGGAATGGATGAACGTGCCCTACCTGCAGCGGCGCTATGGCGGGGAAATCCCGCCGCGCCCGGGCCTCGCGCATCCCTCCATCGCCCCCTATGGCGTGTTCCGGGTGCGCGACGGGCAGGTGCTGATCTCCATCCAGAACGAGCGCGAATGGGCGCGCTTCTGTGCGGAGGTGATGGGGGACGCGGCGCTGGCCACCGACCCGCTCTTCCATGACGGGCCGACGCGCGTGCGCAACCGCGCCGACCTCGATGGCCGCATCGCCGCCTGCTTCGCGCAGCTGACGCTGGCGGAGGCCGCCGCGCGGCTGAAGGGGGCGGAGGTCGCCTTCGGGCGGCTCAACGACATCGACGGCCTGATCGCGCATCCGCAACTCCGCAAGGTTGCCTACGACACGCCGGAAGGCGTCGTGGAGGTGATCGCGCCCGCTATGGAGACCGTGGGCGAGGAGGTGGCGCTGCGGCCCGTGCCCGTGGTCGATGCCCATGGCGCCGCGATCCGCGCCGAGTTCCAGGCGGGGGTTGAGGCCGCCTGATCCTTCACCAAGGCCGGTCGCGAAAGACCGGCTGACACCAAGGGAGATCGTTCATGCCGTCATCCTTCCAGCCCACGCGGCGCCAGGCGCTGGCCGCCGGCTTCGGCTCCGTGCTGCTGCCCTCCGCGCTCTCGGCCCAGGCGCCGGCGCAGCGGCCCTCCGAGATCAAGATCGGCGTCACCACCTTCCTCTCCGGCGCGCCGTCGGTCTTCGGTGTGCCCGGCCGCAACGCGGCGGAGATGCTGGCGGATGAGATCAACCAGTCCGGCGGCATCAATGGCGTGCCGGTGCGCCTGTTCTTCGTGGACGAGGCGCCGGGCATCGACCACCTGGTCGGCGAGTTCCGCCGCCTGGTGCAGAATGAGCGCGTGGACGTGATGCTCGCCTCCATCTCATCCGGCTCCTGCCTGGCCTGCACGCCGCTTGGCGAGGAACTGCGCAAGGTCACGCTGCTGTGGGATTGCGGCACGCAGCGCATCTTCGAGGAGCGGAACTACAACTACGCCTTCCGCACCCAGGCCAATGCGACGCCGGAAATCCTGGCGCCGCTGCTGTACCTGCTGAAGAACAAGCCCGACTTCCGCACCATCGCCGTGCTGAACCAGGACTATGCCTGGGGCCGCGACAGCTGGGAGATCTGGAAGACCGCGATGGACGCGCTGAAGCCCGGCGTGCGCGTGGTGGCGGAACTGTTCCCGCGCTTCGGCGCGACCGATTTCTCGGCGGAGGTCACGCGGCTGCTGGCGCTGCGGCCGGACGTGATCCTTTCCACCAGCTGGGGCGGCGAACTCGACACCTTCATCCGCCAGGCGGCGGAGCGGCGGTTGTTCGAGCGTTCCACCTTCGTGCTGCCGCTGGCGGAATCCTCGCTGGAGCGCGTGGGCCGCAGCCTGCCGGCGGGCCACATCGTCGGCAGCCGCGGCGACCACTGGCACCAGCATCCGCGCCCCGCGAACCCGCAGGCGCTGCAGCGCTTCGTGGAGAACTACCGGCGCCGCTTCAACGCCTATCCGATCTACCCTACCTACCACATGGCGCAGGCCTTCAGCGCGCTGCGTGCCGCCTATGCCAAGGCGATCGCGGCGAATGGCGGCAACTGGCCGTCCGACGCGCAGCTGGCCGCCGCCTTCCCGGGGCTGGAGTTCGAGAGCCCGACGTCGCGCATGCGCATCCGCGAGGATGGCCAGGGGCTGGAGCCGCAGCTGATAGGCACCACCGTCCATTCGGACCGCTTCCCCTTCGCGGTGATGGACAACATGGTGGTCTTCCCGCCGGAGATGGTGACCACGCCGGCCGGGCAGAACAGCGTCAACTGGCTGAAGACGCTGACGGCCGAGATGGTGAACCGCGTGCCTGATCCGATCCGCCTCGGCTGACGCGAAGGGCCGCATCGCATGGGTGACTGGTTCGAACAGAACGGAGCGCTGCTCGGCCTCGCGCTGCTGGATGGCATCGCGAGTGCCGCGCTGATCTTCATGGTGGCCGTGGGCCTCAACCTGGTCTTCGGCGTGCTGCGCGTGCTGAACGTGGCGCATGGCAGCCTGTTCGCGATCGGCGCCTATGCGGCGGCCTCGATCGGCCTGTTCTTCACCTCCGCTGGGTTGCCCGCCTGGGCGTCCCTGCCGGCGCTGCTGCTGGCCGCGATGATCGTGGGCCTGGTGCTGGGCCCGCTGATCGAGCGGCTGCTGCTGCGACGCATCTACTCGGAGGAGCCGGTGCTGCAGCTCCTCGTCACCTTCGCGCTGTTCATGATCCTGGAGGATGCGCAGAAGCTGGTCTGGGGCGTGCAGCCCGTGTCCTTCAGCGCGCCGGTGTCGCTGATGGGGACGGTCGATGTGCCCTTCGGCCTGGATGTCATCCCCTACAACACCTACCAGGTGATCCTGCTGCCGGCGGTTGCCGTCGTCACGCTGGTGGGGCTGGCGCTGTTCCTGCGGCGGACGCTGACGGGGCGCGTCATCCTGGCGGTGACGACGGACCGCGAAGCCGCGACGGCGATGGGCATCGATGCGCGCAAGGTCCATCTGCTGACCTTCACCTTCGGCGCCATGCTGGCCGCACTCGGCGGCGCACTGTCCACGCCGACCGCCTCCCTCGTCCCGGGCATCGGCGCCTCCACCATCGTGCTGTCCTTCGCGGTGGTGGCGACGGCGGGGCTGGGGCAGATCGAGGGCGCCGCTCTGACCGCGCTGATGATCGGCATCGGGCGCTCCGTCGCCGTCACCTTCCAGCCGGAGCTGGAGGTGGTGGTGCCCTACCTCATCATGGTGGCCGTGCTGCTGGTGCGCCCGCAGGGGCTGTTCGGCGTGGTGGAGACGAGGAGAGTATGACCCTTCCCCGCATCGAGATCCTGCTGGCGCTGCTGGGCGCCGCCGCGATGGCGCTGGCGGCGATGGCGACGCCCTGGCTGAAATTCGTCCTCACCATCGCGCTCGCCAAGGGCATTGCCGTGCTCGGCATCATGCTGCTGCTGCGGGCAGGGCAGGTGAGCTTCGGCCACGCGCTCTACGTCGCGCTGGGCGCCTATACCGTCGCCTTCCTCGCGCCCTCCATGCCGGATGCGGCGCTGCTGCTGGTGGCGGCGGCGCTCGGCACTACGGTGGCGGGGCTGCTCATCGGCCTCTTCGTCTCCCGCTACCGGGAGATCTTCTTCGGCATGCTCAACCTGGCGCTGAGCATGGTGTTCCATTCGATGCTGGAGAAGTTCTACCACTACACCCGCGGCACGGATGGCATCCGCGTACCGTCGCTGACGGTGGCGGGCGTGCCGCTGGATCGCGTATCCTATGAATGGACGATCTTCGGCATGGCGCTGGCCCTGGCGCTGGGCTTCGGGATCTTCGCCCGAATCTACCTGGCGTCCCCGATGGGGCAGGCGCTGTCGGCGATCAAGACGCGGGAGACGCGGCTGGACTTCATGGGCGTCTCGTCGCGCAGCGTGCTGCTCTCCGCCTATGTGCTCTCCGCATTGATGGCGGGCTGCGCCGGCGCGCTGATCGCGATGACCTCGCGCCACGTCACGCCGCTGCTGGCCTATTGGACGGCGTCGGGCGAACTGGTCTTCATCGCCATCCTGGGCGGCGCGGGTGGCGTGCTCGGCCCCTTTCTGGGTGCGGCGGCCTATGAACTGGCGCGCGTCTATGCGGCGGCGACGGTCGCCGACATGTGGCAGATGATCTTGGGCGCGGTGCTGCTGCTGGTGATCCTGTTCGCGCGGGGCGGCATCTGGGGGATGCTGTCATCCCGTCTGCAGCGGGGGCGCGTGGCATGAAGGCGCTGCTGGAGGCCCGCGGGCTCAAGCTTGCCTTCGGCGGCGTGAAGGCCGCGGATGGCATCGACCTCGATGTGATGGAAGGCGAGTTCCTCGCCATCATCGGCCCGAACGGCGCGGGCAAGACCACCTTCATCAACATGACCACCGGCTACCTCAAACCGCAGGGCGGCAGCATCACCTATGACGGCGCGGAGATCACCGGCCGCCGCCCGCGCGACATCGTCCGCCGCGGCGTCGCGCGGTCCTTCCAGCTGCCGCAGCTCTTCTCGGAACACACGGTCGAGGAGAATGCGGCGCTGGCGATCGCATCGCGGGAGGGCATCTGGTCCCCCTTCGCGCCACTGCTGCGCCCCGCCTGGCGGGAGGAGGCGCGCGCGCTGCTCGATCGCTTCGGGCTGCTGCCGGTCGCCACGCAGCGCGCGGATGCGCTGAACGAGGGAACGCGCAAGCTGGCCGACATCGCCATGGCCGTCGCGCTGAAACCCCGCCTGCTGCTGATGGATGAACCCACCAGCGGCGTCGCCGTGGCGGAGAAGATGACGATCGTCGAGACGCTGGTGCGCGTGCTGCGCGACGCCCGCGTCACCGCCGTCTTCGTCGAGCACGACATGGATGTGGTGGAGCGCTTCGCTGACCGCGTCGCGGTCTGGTCGCAGGGCAGGATCGCGGCGCTCGGCCCGCCAGCGCAGATCCTTTCGGACCCTGCCGTGCAGCGCGACGTCATCGGAATCGAACGCCCGGCCGCGGGGGTCGCCCATGCTTGAGCTGCAATCCGTGGTGGCCGACATCGCCGGCGCGCCGGTGCTGCGCGGCGTCTCCCTGGTGCTGCCGCCCGGCGGCCGCGTGGCGCTGATCGGCCGGAACGGTGCGGGCAAGACGACGACCCTGCGCGCCCTGATGGGCCTGGTGCCGCTCCGCGCCGGCCGCGTGCTGATCGGGGGGGAGGATGCGACGGCGCTGCCCGCGCATCACCGTACGCGGCTCGGCATCGGCTATGCGCCGGAGGAACGGCGCCTCTTCGGCCTGTTCAGCGTGAAGCAGAACCTGCTGCTGCCGGCGGAGGTGCTGCGCCTGCCCAAGGCGGAGATCGCCCGGCGGCTGGACGCCGTCTTCACCTTCCTGCCGGAACTCGCGACGCTGGCGGATCGCCGCGCCGCGGGGCTGTCCGGCGGTCAGGGCAAGATGGTGGCGCTGGGCCGCGCGCTGATGGTCGGCCAACGCGCCGTGCTGCTGGACGAACCCTTCCAGGGCCTGGCACCCGCACTCGCGCTTCGCTATGCGGAGGCGCTGCGCGGGCTGCATGCCTCCTTCCCCGACGTCGCGCTGCTGGTGACGGAAAGCAATCCGTCGCTGCTGACGCCGCTGGTCGATTCGACCTATGTGATCGAGCGTGGCGAGATCGCGCAGGACAGCGCCGTGGCGGCGCCGGGCTGACGGGCGCGCGTTGGGTCTTGCCGCGCGCAGAGACTGCCTTACCCTCGCGCCATGCAGGAAGAACGGCCACGGCTGCTGATGGGCGTGGTGGCGCCCGCCACCAACATCTCCGTCCAGCCGGAGATGGAGGCGCTTCGCCCGCCCGGCGTCATCAACGCCCATGCGCGCATCCCCAACCCCGACCGTGCGGTCAGCAGCGACGCCGATACGCTGGCGGTCCGCGCCTCCATGGTGGATGGGCTGAACGCCGCGCTGGATACGCTGATCCCCGCGTCACCCGGCCATGTCGTGCTGGGCGTGATGGCGGAGAACTTCGTGGGGGGCGGGGAGGCGGGGCGAAGGCTCGTCGCGGATTGCGCCGCCCGGATGGGCTGCCGCGTGACGGACTACACCAGCGCCATCCTCGCCGCGCTGGACGCGATGTTCGGGCGCAAGGTCAGGCTCTCCCTCCTCACGCCCTTCATGCCGGTCGGCGATGCCGCGGCGCGGGCGCTGTTCGAGGAGGCGGGGCATGAGGTGGTGCGCCTGATCAGCCTGAAGGCGCCGGGCCCCGCCGCCATCGCGCGGGTGCCGCGCGAGCGCATCGTGCAGGCCGTGCGGGACCTGGCGGGGCCGGAGGTGGACGCCATCATCCAGCTCGGCACAAACGCGGCCTTCCGGGTCCTGGCGCAGGAGATGGAGGCGGAGCTGCGCATGCCGGTCCTCGCGTCCAACCCTGTCCTCTACTGGCGCGCGCTGCGCCAGGAAGGCATCGCCGAGGCGATGCCGCAGCACGGACGGCTGTTCACGCTGTAGCGGGGCGGCCAGCCGCGCAGGGGCCGTTTACCGTAAAGACACACTGCCGCCTGTATTCCTGACCGCGGCCACAAAGGGCTGGCGAGGTCTGGATGAAGGCGGGGCAGGTGGAGAGCAGCGCGACGGTCGTGCTGACGGGCGCACTCACGGTCGGGACACTACCGGAGGTGCGGCTGCAGGTGCTGGCGGCCCTGCAGGAAGGGCGGCGCGTCACCCTGGACTGCGCCGCCGCAACGGGATTCGACGTCGCCTTCGTGCAACTCCTGGAAGCCGCGCGCGGCCTGGCCCAGCGGCTCGGCGGTGCGCTGGAACTCGCCTCGCCCGTCCCAGGCGGCCTCGCCGCGATCCTCACCGAGGGCGGCTTCACGAACTGGAGCACGCCGGCCGCACGGAGCGCCGCATGAAGACGATCCTGACCGTGGATGACAGCGCCAGCGTGCGCCAGATGGTGCGCCTGACCTTGTCCGGCGCCGGTTACCAGGTGACGGAGGCCGCGGATGGCGCGGCCGGGCTGAAGCAGGCGCAGGCCGTGCCGGCGCAGATGGTGGTGACCGACCTCAACATGCCGGTGATGGACGGGATGACCTTCATCCGGGAGCTGCGCAAGCTGCCGGCCTACAAGGGCGTGCCGATCATCTTCCTGACGACGGAATCCGACCCCGCACGGAAGCAGGAGGCGAAGCAGGCGGGTGCGACGGGCTGGATCACCAAGCCCTTCCAGCAGGAGCAGCTGCTGTCGGTGGTGAAGAAGGTGCTGGGATGAGCGGCCAGCCCCAGGGCGCCGACATCTTCCGGCAGGAGGCGGCGGAGCTGCTGGAGCAGCTTGAGGGCGCGCTGCTGGACCTGGCGCAGCGGCCGGGCGACCGGGCGCTGCTGGATACCGCCTTCCGCGCCATGCACACTATCAAGGGTTCCGGCGCGATGTTCGGGTTCGAGGCCGTGGCAGGCTTCGTGCATGACTTCGAGACCGCCTTCGACCAGGTGCGCCGCGGCGAGAGCCCCTGCTCGCCCGCCCTCTGTGCCGCGGCGCTGGATGCGCGCGACCACATCCGCCTGCTGATCGAGGCGCCGGAGCGTGCCGACCCCGCGCGCGGTGCCGCCTTGCTCGCGGCGCTGCACCGGGCGCTGGAGGGCGCCGGCGCTGCGCCCCCGACCGCGCCGCAGGATGAACGCCTGTGGCGCGTGCGCTTTCACCTCGGCCCCGATGCGCTGGTCAACGGCACCAATCCGCTGCGCATGCTGGACGAGTTGCGCGAACTCGGCCAGGCGGAGGTCACGGCGCTGGTCGATGACATCCCGCCGCTCGACGAGCTGGATCCGGAGCGCTGCCACCTGGGCTGGGAGGTGCGGCTGCGCACCGCGAGCCCGCGCGCGGCGATCGACGACGTCTTCATCTTCGTCACCGACGATGCGCGCATCCTGGTCGAGGAGGTGCCGCAGGACCGGACGGCCGAGGCGGTGGCGAGTGCGCCGCTGCCCGTCGCGACGTCAGCCGCGGAGGCGGAGCGGGCGCGGCCGGAGCCGGAGCCGGGGCGCGTCGGCGGCAGCCTGCGCGTGCAGGCGGAGCGGCTCGACGAGTTGATGGACCGGGTCGGCGAACTGGTGATCGCGCAGGCGCGGCTGAACCAGCTGGCCGCCGGCGGGGACCCGCTGCTGACCGGCGTGGCGGAGGAGATGGGCCGCCTGGTCGCGGAACTTCGCGACACGACGATGAGCATCCGCATGCTGCCGATCGGATCGCTTTTCGGGCGCTTCCGGCGGCTGCTGCACGACCTTTCGCGCGACCTCGGCAAGCCGGTGGAGCTGGTGACGAGCGGCGAGGAGACCGAGCTCGACAAGACGATGATCGAGCGGCTGGCGGACCCGCTGGTGCACCTGATCCGCAACGCCGTGGACCATGGGCTCGAGGCGCCGGAAGGCCGTGACGCGGTTGGCAAGCCGGCCGCCGGCACCATCCGCCTCGCTGCCCGCCACGCCGGCGCGGAGGTGCTGGTCAGCGTCGGCGATGACGGGCGCGGGCTGGATGCGGAGCGCATCCGCGCCAAGGCGGTGGACCAGGGCCTGATCGCCGCCGATGCCCGGCTGAGCGAGCAGGAGGTCCACCAGCTGATCTTCCACCCCGGCTTCTCCACCGCGCAGACGCTGTCGGCGATTTCCGGCCGCGGGGTCGGCATGGATGTGGTGAAGCGGACGATCGAGCAGCTGCGCGGCAGCATCGACGTGGCGAGCCGGCCGGGTCAGGGCACGGAGGTGACGCTGCGCCTGCCCCTGACGCTTGCCATCGTCGAGGGCCTGCTGGTGCGGGTGGGGGAGGGTCGCTACGCGATCCCCCTCTCCGCCGTCGAGGAATGCGTGGAACTGCCGGCGGCGCAGGCGGAAGGCGGCGGCGGCTACAGCCTGCTGACGATCCGCGGCGAATTGGTGCCGTTCCTTCGGCTGCGGGAGACGATGGGCTGCACCACGCCGCCCGATCCGCACCAGAAGGTCGTCATCATCGCCTCCGGCGAGCAGCGGCTGGGCCTGGTCGTGGACCAGATCCTCGGCAGCCACCAGACCGTGATCAAGTCGCTGTCGCGGCTGCATGCCGATGTGAAGACCTTCTCCGGCGCCACGATCCTGGGGGACGGCACGGTCGCGCTGATCCTCGATGTGGCGCAGCTTCTCGAAGCCGGCCAGGCCGAGGAGGAGGAACACCGAACCCGCACGAGGCAGGCCGCCTGATGACGACGATCCCAACCCCGGAAGCGGTGGACGTCCTGACGCTCGGCATCGGCGGCGAGACCTTCGCGATCGAGGCGGCGGCGGTGCGGGAGATCCTGGACCTCGTGCCGGTCACGGCGGTGCCCGGAGCGCGTCCCTTCGTCGGCGGCGTCGTGAATGTCCGCGGGCGCATCGTGCCGCTGGCCGATTTGCGGCTGCGCTTCGGCATGCCGGTGACGCCACCGACCGCCGATACGCGGATCATCGTGCTGGAACTCGACCTGGCGGGCGAGAGCCTGCCCGTCGGCATCCTGGCGGACCGCGTGCACGAGGTGACGCGCATTGTGCCGGGCGAGATGTCGGCCGCGCCGCGCATCGGGCTGCGCTGGCGGCCCGATTTCGTGCGCGGCGTGGGAATGCATGGCGACCGCCTGGTCGTGCTGCCCGACCTCGCCCGAATCCTTCACTGACCCCGTTCCCTCCCCGAGGAAACCCTGATCATGCGGATCACCATCAAGGCGAAGCTCTTTGCCGCCTTCGGCTTCGTCATCCTGCTGCTCGTCGCGGCATCGCTCCTGGCCGTGCGCGAGATGGGATCGCTGACCGCGACCTATGAGGGCGTGCTGAGCGGGCCTTCCGCCCGGATGCAGCGTTCGCAGGAAGCGAAGCTCGACTTCGCGCTGCTGGTGCGCGCCGAGAAGAACATGATCGTGGTGACGACACCGGCCGATATCGACCGCTTCTATGCGGAGGTCCAGCAGCGCCGCAACGACCTGGCGCAGTCGCTGGACCGTGCCATCCCGCTGGCGAGCGAGCGGGGACGGCCGCACTGGATCGCGGCGCGTGCCGCGCTGCAGCAATATGCGCAGGTCCAGGACCGCCTGCGCGAACTCGCCATCGCGGGGGATCGTCAGGCGACGGCCACGCTGTCCACGAGCGAGGGGCGCCGGCATGTGGCGGAGGGCCTGGCGCGGCTCGACGACATCATCCAGATCAACAACCAGGCGCTGCAGGAGGCCCGCGCCGGTGCCGAGGCCACGGCGACGCAGGCGGAGCGGCTGCTGATCGGGCTGGCGGTGATCGCGGTCCTCACGGCGCTTGGCGCTGCGCTGTGGATCGCGCTGTCGATCAGCCGCGGCCTGGCGAAGGCCGTGCATGTCGCCAATGCGGTGGCGATCGGCGACCTCAGCCAGTCCGCCACCGTCTCCACGAATGACGAGGTGCGGGACCTCGTGGACGCCATCGGCCGCATGACGGAAAGCCTGCGCGCCACGGCGAAGATCGCGGACGAGATCGCCAGCGGCAACCTGGCGGTGGAAGCCAAGCCGGCCTCCGACAAGGACGTGATGGGCCTGGCGCTGGTGAAGATGCTGGAGCGGCTTCGCAGCGTGGTGTCGGAAGCGACGATGGCCGCGCAGAACGTCGCCGCCGGCAGCCAGCAGCTCTCCTCCTCCTCCGAGGAACTCGCGCAGGGCGCGACCGAGCAGGCTTCCTCCGCCGAGGAGGCTTCCGCGGCGATGGAGGAGATGGCCGCGAACATCAAGCAGAATGCCGAGAATGCCGGCCAGACGGAGAAGATCGCGCGGCAATCCGCGGCCGATGCGCAGCGCAGCGGCGATGCGGTGGGCCAGGCCGTGTCCGCCATGCAGGCGATCGCGGAGAAGATCAACATCGTGCAGGAGATCGCCCGTCAGACCGACCTGCTGGCGCTGAACGCGGCGGTGGAGGCGGCGCGTGCCGGCGAACACGGCAAGGGCTTCGCGGTGGTGGCGAGCGAGGTGCGCAAGCTGGCCGAACGCAGCCAGGCCGCGGCGGCGGAGATCAGTACGCTGTCCTCCAACACGCTGAAGACGGCGCAGGAGGCGGGCGAGATGCTGCTGCGCCTGGTGCCTGACATCAAGCGCACGGCTGAACTGGTGGAGGAGATCACGGCGGCCTGCCGCGAGCAGGATATCGGCGCGGGGCAGATCAACCTTGCGATCCAGCAGCTCGACAAGGTGACGCAGCAGAACGCCAGCGCGTCGGAGGAGGTGTCGGCGACGTCGGAGGTCCTGTCCTCCCAGGCGGATGTGCTGCAGTCCACCATCGCCTATTTCCGCCTCGGTACCGAACCGGCGCGGCCCGCGCCGGAGGTGGCGGCGCCGGCCCATCGCCCCGCCGGCTTCGCCCGTGCCCAGGCGCGGCCCGCGATCAAGCGCCCCGCCGAACCCGCGGCGCGGCCCGCCGCGGCGAAGGCGCATGGTCGCGCCAATGGTCACGCAGCTGCGAATGGCAAGGGTGGCTTCGCGCTCGACATGGCCGGGGGTGGTGACGCGCTCGACGCCGAATTCCAGCGGCACTGAGCGGGAAGCGGGCGATGTCGGGCCAGGAGCAGTTCATCACCCTCGGCGTCGGGCCGGAGGTCTTCGCCATCCCGATCGCCCATGTGCAGGAGATCCTGGACCTGCGCCCCATCGCGCGGCTGCCCCAGGCCCCGCCTGGCCTGCTGGGCGTGACGGACCTGCGCGGGCAGAGCGTGGCGGTGGTGGACCTCCGCGCCCTGCTCGGGGAGCCGCCGGCCGAGACCGGGGAGGGCACGCGCATCCTGGTGCTGGAACTGGACGTCGGCGGCCGCGCGCTGCGGCTCGGCCTGCTGGTGGACAGCGTCTTCGAGGTGACGGCGCTGGATGACCAGGCGGAGCCGCCGCCGGAGATCGGCCGTCCCTGGGCATCCTCCTGCATCCGTGGCGTCGGGCGGCGCGCGGGCAGCTTCGTCATCGTGCTCGACGTGGCCCGCCTGATCGGCGCCGATATGCGGGCCAGCGCGGATGCGTTGCTGGGAGCGAGCCTTGCTGCCTGACCTGGTGCAGGAGGGGCTGAGCGAGCGGCGCTTCCGCCAGCTCGCCTCGCTCATCGAGGCGGAGGTCGGCATCCGGCTGCCGCTGGTGAAGCGTACCATGGTGGAAGGTCGGCTGCGCAAGCGCGCCATGGCCCTCGGCCTGCCGGGTGTCGATTCCTATTGCCGCGCGCTGTTCGAGGAAGGGCTGCTGGACGCCGAGTACCAGGACGTCGTGGACCTGGTCACCACCAACAAGACCGACTTCTTCCGGGAAGCGGATCACTTCGACATCCTGGCCAATACGGCCGTGCCCGTGCTGCTTGAGGCGCGCGGCACGCGGCCGCTGAAGGTCTGGAGTGCCGCCGCGTCCACGGGGGCGGAGGCCTATACCATCGCGATGGTGCTGGCGGAGCTGGCGCGCGGACCGCATCCGGGGCTGGCGTTCCGTATCCTGGGCACCGACATCTCGACGCAGGTGCTGGAGGTGGCGCGGCGCGCGATCTATCCGGAGGAGATGCTGTCACCGGTCCCGCCGGAGATGCGGCGGCGCTACACGCTGCGCGCGCTCGACCCCGCGCGGCGGGAGTTGCGCATCGTGCCGGAGCTGCGCCAGGCCGTCGTCTTCCGGCAGCTGAACCTGATGACGGCGAGCTACCCGGTGGACCGCGATGTGGATGTCGTGTTCTGCCGGAACGTGCTGATCTACTTCGAGCGCTCCGTGCAGCAGGCGGTGCTGGAACGGCTCTGCGGCCATCTGCGGCCGGGGGGCTTCCTGTTCGTCGGCCATGCCGAGACCTCGGCAGGCGCGGACCTTCCCGGCATGCGCCCGGCTGGCTCCACCATCTGGCAGAAGGTCGAGGGCGCGGCATGACGGCGGGGCGGCGGCTGCGCGTGCTGATCGTGGATGACAGCGCGGCGGTGCGCGCGGCCCTGACCCGGATCATCGAGGACGCGCCCGACCTGGAAGTCATGGCGACCGCCGGCGATCCCTTCATCGCCGCGCAGCGCATCGCGCAGGAACTGCCGGACGTCATCATCCTCGACATCGAGATGCCGCGGATGGACGGCATCACCTTCCTCCGCCGCCTCATGGCGCAGCGGCCGATCCCGGTGGTGATCTGCTCCTCGCTGGCCGAGGAGGGGTCGGAGACGCTGCTGCAGGCGCTGGAGGCCGGCGCGGTGGAGGTGGTCGCCAAGCCGCGCATGGGATCGGCGCAGTTCCTGGCGGAATC
Source organism: Acetobacteraceae bacterium (assembly GCA_027482245.1). Taxonomy (GTDB): domain Bacteria; phylum Pseudomonadota; class Alphaproteobacteria; order Acetobacterales; family Acetobacteraceae; genus Falsiroseomonas. The sequence continues at coordinate 154,021 of JAIXWG010000038.1, forward strand.
GGCCGTGCGGGTCTGCGATGCGCTGCGCGCCGCCGCCCATGCACGGCTCGGCCGTCGTATGGCGCCGCCACGCAGCGTGGAGCGCAAGCTGAGCGCGGATGCGATGATCCCCCCGCCGAGTGGCCGCGCCATGGCCCGTACCACGGAACGGATCGTCTGCATCGGCGCCTCCACCGGCGGGACGGAGGCCCTGGCCGAGGTGCTGACCGCCTTGCCCGTGGACAGCCCGGGCATCGTCATCGTGCAGCACATGCCCGAACGCTTCACCGCGGCCTTCGCGCGGCGCCTCGACGGGCTGTGCCGGATCGATGTGAAGGAGGCGGAGGATGGCGATGCGGTCCTGCCCGGTCGCGCCCTGATCGCGCCGGGCAACCGGCACACGCTGCTGACGCGCAGCGGCGCCCGCTACTGCGTGGCGGTGAAGGACGGCCCGCTTGTGTCCCGCCACCGCCCGTCGGTGGACGTGCTGTTCCGCACCGCCGCGCAATATGCCGGGCGCAACGCGCTTGGCGTCATCATGACCGGGATGGGCGATGACGGGGCGCGCGGGCTGCTGGAGATGCGCCGCGCCGGCGCCGCGACGCTGGCGCAGGACGAGGAGAGCTGCGTCGTGTTCGGCATGCCGAAGGAGGCGATCGCGCTGGGCGCGGCGGAGCGCATCCTGCCGCTGGACCGCATCCCGCAGGCCATCGTGGAGTTGCGCGCATGGACATGATGGCGCCCGCCCTGCGGGAACTCCGCGACCGCCTGGCCCCCTGTTTCGCGCCGGTGGATTCCGAATTCCTGGCCGCGGGGGCGCAGCTCGGCGATGCGATCGGCTGGCTTGCCGGCATCCGCGACGGGCTGGGGGACCTGAGCGCGGCGCTCGATCGGCCGGAGGTCTCGACGGCCGCCGCCACGCTGGATGCGGCCGCGGGCGAGATCGCCGCGCTCGCCACGCGGCTGGAGGCGGAGGCGGCGGCGATGGCCGCGCTGGAGGCGCCGCTGGAGCGCATCGGTGGCTGCCTCACCGCGCTGCTGGAGGTGAACCGGGGGCTTGCGCAGCTTTCCGTCAATTCCGCCATCGTCAGCAGCAGCATCGCCGATGAAGGCGGCGATACGCTCAACTTCGCCGTCGAGATCCGGTCGCTGCTCAAGGCCGCCGGGCAGGTGATGCACGGCTATGGGGAGGCGCAGGCGGCGGCGCGGCGCGAACTGGCCGGCGCGACCGCGGCGCATGCGGCCTTCCGGCGCCAGCAGGGGCCGCTGCTGCGCGACGTCGCGGCGCGGATCCGGCGCGGCATCGGCGAGGTCGCTTCGCGCCAGCAGGCGGTGCGCCGCGCCGCCGGCACGGTGCAGGAACGCGCGGACCGCGTGGCGTCGGCCACGGGCGTCACCGTCGCCGCGCTGCAGGTCGGCGACGCCACGCGGCAGCGCATCGAACACGTCGTGGACGGGCTGGATGCGCTGGCCGCGGGCCTGGATGGGGCGGAGCGCCCCTGGTCCGCCGGCCTCGCGCCCGATGATCGCCATGCGCTGGCGCGGCAGGGCATGGCCCTGCAGGCGGCGCTGCTGCAGGGCGCGGGGGCGGTCTTCGGGGCCGAGGTCGCGCGCATCTCGACGGCGCTGGGCCAGCTGGGCGGGGAGGCGCGCGGCATGGTGCAGGACGGCGCCGCGCTCTTCGGCCACGCCGGGGCCGCGCAGGCCGGGCGCACCTCCTTCCTCAGCGCGCTGGAGCGGGACCTGGAGACGGCCTCCGGCCTGCTGGCGGAGGCCGGGGCGCGGCGGCGGGAAGTGGACCTGGCCATGGCCGCGATCGAGGCCATGCTGGCCACGCTGCATGACGGGCTGGCCGCGGTCAGCGGCGCGGCGGTGGATCTGCGGCTCGTCGGGCTGAACGCCGCCTTCCGCTGCGCCCGCCTGGGCCCGCGCGGCGTGGCCCTGGCCGCGATCGCGCGCGAGTTGCGCGCGCAGGCCTGGCAGATGGCGGAAGGGGTGGAGGCGCTGTCCGGCGCGGTGAAGGAAGCCGTCGCGGCCGGGGCGGCAATCCGCGCCGCGGATGGCGCGGCCGATGCGCTGGTGGCGACGACTGGCGCCATGCAGGGCAGCCTGGCGACGCTGCGGGAAGCGGGCGGCGTGATGGACGCGGCGATCGGACGGCTCGGGGAGGATGGACGGCGCGCGGCGGATGCGCTCAGCGCCATGTCCGCCGGCATCGCGGCGGTCGCGCAGCTCACCGGGCTGCTGGACGGCGCCGCGGCCGAGCTGGGGCTGCGCGTGACGGGCGGCGTGGAGGCCGAACCGGAGCTCCTCCAGGCTCGGCTCGGCCTGGTGCACGGCGTGCCCTTCACCATGGTGCAGGAACGCGAGATAGCGCGCCGCTTCGGCGCCGACATGCCGGAGCCCGAGGCCGTGGAAGCCGACGACCTGCTGTTCTGAGCCGGCCAGGCGCCATTTCGCATTGCGGAACGTCCGGGCCGGCCGTGGTTGCAGCCGCGTGGCCGGTGCTAGTCTCGCGGCCTCGGAACGGGGGAAGCGCGGATGCGGGTCGTCGAGTACAGGGGCGCCGGCGGGGCTGACGTCATCGCCCTGGCGGAGCGGCCGACTCCCGCACCGGGACCGGGCGAGGTGCTGCTGAAGGTCGCCGCGGCCGGCGTGAACCGGCCGGATGTGCAGCAGCGCAAGGGCCTCTACCCGCCTCCGCCCGGCGTCACCGATATCCCGGGCCTGGATGTCGCCGGCATCGTCGAAGCGGTGGCGCCGGACGTCACCTGGCCCCGCCCCGGCGATGCGGTCTGCGCGCTGGTCTCCGGCGGCGGCTATGCCGAATTCTGCGTGGTGCCCGCGCCGCAATGCATGCCCGTGCCGCGCGGCTTCAGCTTCATCGAGGCGGCGACCTTGCCGGAAGTCTTCTTCACCGCCTGGAACAACGTCATCTGGCTCGGGCGGCTGGCGGAGGGCGAGACGCTGCTGGTCCAGGGCGGCACCAGCGGCGTCGGCCTGGCGGCGATGCAGATCGGGGCGCAGCTTCGCGGCGCCACGGTCCTCGCCACCAGCAGCTCCGCCGAGAAGCAGGCGGTGTGCCGCGCGATGGGCGCGACCGGCGTGGTGGATTATCGCGAGGCGGATTGGGCGGAGCAGCTGCGCGCCCTGACCGGCGGGCGCGGGATCGACGTGATCCTGGACTCGCAGGGCGGCGACTATACGGCGCCGGAGATGGGCCTGCTGGCACCCGATGGCCGCCTCGTCCTCATCGCCAGTCACCGCGCGCCGCGGGCGGAGATCAGCACGCGCGACATCTACATCCGCCGCCTGACCATCACCGGATCGACGCTGCGATCGCGGCCGCCGGCCTACAAGGGCCGCATCGCGCGGGAGCTGGTGGACCAGGTCTGGCCGCTGCTGGAGGATGGCCGCATCCGCACGCATATCTGCGGCGTCCATGCGCTGGAGGATGTGGCCGCCGCGCAGGCGGTGCTGGATGCGAATGCGCAGATCGGCAAGCTGGTACTGCGCGTGTCCGGCATGGCCGACCACCGGCCGGGATGAGCGGGCCGCCGGTCCAGTCGGTGCTGCGGGCGCTGACGCTGCTGAAGCTGCTGAACCGGCAGCGGACCACGACGGTGGATGAGCTGCATCGCGCCAGCGGCCTGCCGAAGCCCACCATCATGCGGCTTCTCGGCACGCTGATGGAGGCCGGGCTGGTGGCGAAGGCGGAACGCGCGCTGGGCTACCGCATCACCTCCCAGGTCGCGCAGCTCAGCGCCGGGTTCCACGGCGGGCCCCTGGTAGCGGAAGCGGGGCGCGCCTGGGCGGCGGACCTGACGCGCCGGCTGAAATGGCCGGCGGTCATCGCGGTGCTGGACCAGGCGCGCATGACCGTCAGCGTCAGCACGCTGGCGGAGAGCACCGTCTCCCCCTTCCATGCCACGATCGGCACGCGCTACAGCCTGGTGACGCGCGCCATCGGCCGCGCCTACCTGGCCTTCTGCCCGGATCCGGAGCGGCGCATCCTGATGCGCATGCTGGCCGCGTCCAGCGATCCCGAGGACAATCCGCCGAACCTCGTGCGCATCGCAGCGGCGGCCATCGCGACGGTGCGGCGCCAGGGCTATGCGCTGCGCGACCCGAAGGCGGAGCCGCTGGGTTCCAACACCGTCGCGGTGCCGATCCGGCTGGGCGATGGCGTGGCGGGCACCATCGGCCTCAGCTACTTCCGCTCGGCCGTCAACCACCAGACGCTGGTAACGGAACTGGTGCCGGCGCTGCATGAAGCGAGCCGGCACATCACCGCGGCGATCGAGCGGCTTCAGCAGAATGCCCGCAGCTCATCCAGCCAGGCCGTCGAATAGCGGGGCGACATCGCTGGCCGTCTCCAGCCGCAGCAGCGCATCGATGGCGCGGTCCGCCTGCGATGGCGTCAGCACGCCGTCCACATTCGCGCGGAACTTGCGCAGCACATCCGCCTCCGTCATCGGGTTGGCGCGGGTGCCGCGCATGTCGTCGATCCGGTGGCTCAGCACGCGGCCATCGTACAGCCGCACGGTAACCATGCCGCCGGAGCGGGTGGCGGTGGTCTCCGGTTCGTCCTCGTACTCCACCAGGTCGGCGATGCGGTTGATGGCGGGGTCGCGCAGCGCTTCCTCCGCATAGGCGTCCTTGTCCATGCGGCCACGGACCAGGGCCTCCGCCACCGTGTGCTGCAGGCTGATGCGGCCATGCCAGGTCGTGGCCGGGCGGCGCTTGTCGGCGACGGGTTCGCAGACGGTCGCGAAGGACCGCTTGCCGATGCGACAGGTGACGCCGGCGACGTCCTCCGGCGCGATGGCGTGGCGGTCGCGCAGCGCGATGGCGCATTCGATGTGCGGCATCATGGTGAAGGCGCAAGGGTGCACCTTGGCGGCGATGTTCAGCACCTCCCACGCCTCGCCCAGGCCGTCGCAGAGCGCGTCGAAGCGCAGATCCTCACGGCCCTGGACGTGGCTGCGGAACCAGCCGAAGCGGCCATCGAAGACCGGCCGCGGGCCGCTGATGCCGGCTTCCGCCAGCGCGAGCGCGCGCAGCGCACCGGTCGCCGCCATGCCGACATGCATCATCTTGGTCGAGCTGCCATCCTCGAAGGAGGCGTTCAGCCCGGCGGAGAGGCTGCCGGCGGCGCCGATCGCGTCCGCGATGACGCCGGCGCCATGGCCGCGCAGCGTGGCGAGCCCATAGACGCCGCCGAAGACGCCGAAGACCGCGGTGGGGTGGAAGCCCAGCGTGTGCAGCCGCACCGGCGTGATGCGGCCGAGCCGGCAGGTCAGCTCGCTGCCGACCAGCACCGCCAGGATCAGCTCGGCACCCGTGGCGTGGCGGCGGACCGCTTCGGGGAAGGCGACGGAGACGACGGGGGCGGTGGGGTGGATGAAGCTTTCGATGTGGGTGTCGTCGAACTCCAGCACCGCCGTCATCACGCCATTCACGAAGGCGGCGGCCATGGGGGAGACATCCTGCGTATCGCCCAGGATGCGCGCGCCACGCCCGGCATCGAGCGACAGCGCCGCCTGCCGCACGGCGGCCACCAGCGGCAGCGGCTTCGCGGCCAGCATGACACCGATGAGATCGAGGATCCGCAGCTTCGTGCTTTCGATCACGGCCGACGGCACGCGGTCCAGCGTCATCCCGGCGGCCCAGGAGGCAGCGCTTGTGTTGAGGTCCGTCATTCCGCGGTGATGCCGGCGGCGCGGATCAGGGCGCCGAACTGGCGCGTATCCTCCGCGAGGTCTTCCGCCAGTTGCGACGGTGACCTGTAGCTGGGCACGACGCCGACGCGGGCGAGGCGTTCGAGGAAGGCGGGCTCCACCAGCATCGCCTCCACACGGCCTGCGAGTTGCGCGACGACGGCGGGTGCCATGCCCGGCGGCCCCATCAGCGCCTGCCAGCCGGAGGTGCGGACATTCGGGAAACCCTGTTCCGCCAGTGTCGGGATGTCCGGCAGTTGCGGCAGGCGGCGGTCGCCGACGGCGGCCAGGCCGCGCAGCCGGCCCTGCTGCACGTGCTGGATCACCACGGTGTCGATCATGAAATCCACGTCGCCGGCCAGCATCGCCTGCACGCCGGGCGCGGAGCCGCGGAAGGGGATGTGCACGGCTTCGAAGCCCGCTTCCCGCCGGAACATCTCTGTCATCACATGCAGCGTGGAGCCGATGCCGGAGGAGCCGTAGTTCAGCCGGCCCGGGTTGCGCTTCCCATAGGTCACCAGCTCCGCCAGCGTCGTCACCGGCAGGGTGTTGCGCACGGCCAGCAGGCGCTGCGATTCGCTGATGTTCGCGATGGGCGTGAAACCGGTGACCGGATCGTAGCCGACATTCGCCATGTGCGGCAGGATCGCGAAGATGGCGTTGCCGGCGAGCAGGATGGTGTGGCCGTCCGGCGCCGCGCGGCTGACGGCGCGGGCCGCGATTGCCCCGCCGGCGCCGCCCTGGTTCTCCACCACCACCGGCACGCCGAGCCGCGTGGCCAGCGCCTCTCCCACCAGGCGGCCGACCAGGTCGCCGGTACCGCCGGCGGCATAGGCGACCACCAGGCGCAGCGGCCGGTCCGGGAAGGCATGGGCGGGCGTGGCGGGAATCGCGGCCGCCATCCCCATGGCAGCCAGGGCCCGACGCCCGATCCGTGGCGCTTCCAGCATGGTCGTTCCCCTACTGCTTCTCGATGCCGGCACGGTCGATGATGCGGGCCCAGAGCGCGATGTCGTCCCGCAGCAGCGTCGCCATGGCTTCGGGCGTGTTGGTCAGGGGTTCCACGCCCAGCGCCAGCACGCGTGCGCGCAGGGCGGGTTCCTGCAGGATCTCCGCGATGTGGCGGTTCAGCAGGTCGATGATGGGCCGTGGCGTGCGTGCCGGCGCGAAGAGGGCGTTCCAGCCGGTGACGGCGTAGTCCGGCAGCCCGTCCTCCCGCAGCGTCGGCACCGCCGGCAGCAGCGCGGAGCGGCGTTCGCCCGTGCTGGTCACGGGGCGCAGCTGCCCGCCCTCGATCACGCCGCGCGCCGCGGCGAAGGATTCGAAGGCGATGTCGGCATCGCCGCGCTGGGCGGCGGTCAGCACCTCCGGCGTCGTGCGGTAGGGCACGACGGTCGCCTCCAGCCCCGCGGCGACGCGCAGCCATTCCGCCGCCAGGTTCTGCGTGCTGCCCGGGCTGATCGTCGCCATCGTCAGCCGCCCGCCCTGCCGGCCCGCGGCCAGGACATCGGCCACGGAGCGGAAGCGGGAGCCCGCCGCGGTCAGCAGCACCAGGTCGAAGGACACCATGGCGGAGATGGGCGCGAAATCCGCGACGGGATCGTAGGGCAGGCTGCGGAAGAGGGAGGCGTTGATGGCGTTGCCGGTGCTGAGCACGATCAGCGTCTGCCCATCCGGCGCCGCCGTGGCGCCCGCGCGCGCCGCCACGCCGCCGCCGGCGCCCGGCCGGTTGTCCACCACCACCTGCTGGCCGAGGCGTCGCGACAATTGCTCGCCCACGAGCCGCACCGTGAGGTCCGCGAGCCCGCCGGCGCCGAAGCCCACGATGATGCGGATGGGGCCGCTGGGATAGGCCTGCGCCCGGGCCGTGGCGGGCAGCGCCAGCGCGGCGGCGAAGGCCGCGCGTCGGGTGAACTTCGTCACAGTCGCCTTCCCCCATCGACGAGAACGACCGACCCGGTTGTCAGCCGCAGATGGGTCACCGCCGCTTCCACCGCCATGGCGACGTCATCGGCCTGGCAGACGGTCTTGAGCGCCGAAAGAGACGCCTGCTTCAGCACGGCCTCCCGGCTCCTTCCCGGCACGAAATCCGTGTCCACCCCAGCGGGAGAGATGCCGATGATGCGGATCTCCGGCCCCAGCACGCGGGCCAGCGACATCGCCATGGTGTCCATCGCCGCCTTGGAGGCGCAGTAGGCGATGCTGCTGCCCAGGCCGTTGAGCGCCGCGAGGGAGGAGATGTTGACCACCACTGCATCGCCACCGCGCTTCAGCAGCGGCGCGAAGGCGCGGATGGTGGCGAAGGGGCCGCGCACATTCGTCACCAGGATGCGGTCGAAGGTCTCGTCATCCAGTGCATCGAGATCGCCATGCGGCACGGCGCGGGTGGTGCCGGCGGAATTCACCAGCACGTCGGCGCGGCCGAGGCGCTTCTCCACCAGCGCGGCGGCGGCGGCGATGGCGGCGCTGTCGGTCATCGGCAGATGGATCGGCAGGTGGCCCTCGCCCGGCAGTTCGGCGGCCAGCGCCTCCGCCCTGTCGCGCCCGCTGTTGTAGCCGATGGCGATGCGCGCACCGAGGGCCGCGAGGCGCCGCGCGCAGGCTGCACCGATGCCGCTGCTGGCGCCGGAGATCACCGCGACGCGGCCCTGCAGGCCGAGCACGCCGAGATTGCCGTTCTTAACGTCGGTCATGACGGCGCGCTCAACCCGATGTCGGGCGGCTGCCCTTGAACAGCGGCCTCGTGGTGCGGGCGGCGTAGAGCCACTTCCCGTCGGCGCCGCGCACGCACTGGTCGGTGACGGCGCCGATCAGGATGGGCGGTTCGGACATCAGCGGCGCCACGCCATCCTCGGCATAGAGGCACATGGTCCATTCGGCGGTAGCGTGGTTCTCGTCCTGCACCGTCACATGGAAATTGTGGATCAGGTGGCGCGCGACGCGTTCGCCGCGGCCCTGCCGTTCCGTGTAGAAGCCGCGGATGGCCTCGCGCCCCGTGCGGGCCTTGTGGCTGGTGGTGTAGACGCCGTCCTCGGTGAAGAACTCATGGGCGTTGCGGCCCCAATTGGTGTCCACGTCGTGCCAGAAGGCGATGTTGAGCACTTCCAGCTCCTGCCGGATGCGCAGCGCGTCGATGGCCATGTCGGTCCTGTCCTTCAGAGGTAGTCGGTGAACGCCGCGGGATCGACGAGCGTGCCCTCCCGCAGCCCGCGCAGCGCCGCCTGCACCATGGCGATGCGCGCTTCCCGCGTGCTGGCGCCGGCATGGGGCGTGGAGAGCAGGTTGGGGTGGCGCAGCAGCCGGTCATTCTCCGGCGGTTCATGCGCGAAGACGTCGATGCAGGCGGCGACGAGGTCGCCGGATTCCAGCCGCGCCAGCAGCGCATCCTCATCCACGATGCCGCCACGGCAGGTGTTCACCAGCACGCAGTCGGGGCGCAGCCGCGCCAGCGTGGCGGCATCGTAAAGCCGTTCCGTCGCGCGGCTGCGGGGGATGTGCAGCGACAGCACCTCCGACCGCGCGAGCAGTTCGTCGAAGCCCACGGGCGTCACGCCATGGGCGCGGTAGAAGTCGGGGTAGTCCCGGATGTCATGCGCCAGGATGGTGCAGCCGAAGGGCTGCAGCAGGCGCACCACCTCCTTGCCGATATGGCCGCAGCCATGCAGTCCGATGGTCCGCCCCGTCAGGCTGCGGCCGACGCGGGTGCGCGGCCTCTCCCCATTGCGCATCGCCAGGCTGAGCGGCGCCACCCAGCGCAGGCCCGCGATCATGAAGCACAGCGCCAGTTCCGCCACCGCCAGCCGGTTGACGCCCGGCGTGAAGCCGAGCCGCACGCCGTGCCGCTGGCAGGCCGCGAGGTCCACCGTGTTCAGCCCGACGCCGAAGATGCCGATGCGGCGGATGTTCGGCAGGGCGGCCAGCACCTCCTCATCCACCACGTCGCCGCCCATGATCGCGCCGTCGCAGTCCCGCAGGAAGTCGATGATCTCCGCCGCGCTCATGCGGTGGCGGATATCCTCGTTGAACTTGGCGTGCGGATACTCGGCCAGGATGAGGTCGCGCATATAGGGCACGCTGCCGATGGCGCCGTTGGTGACGCCGGGACGCTGCACCATCCTATTCGACCGAAATGTTGGCGGCCTGGATGATCGGCCGCCACTGCACGATCTCCGCCGCCATGCGCCGGGTAAGGTCGGTCGGCGTGCCGCCGAGCGCGGTGAGGCCGAGCGGCGGCAGCAGGGCCTTCGTCTCCTCCATCGCGAGGTAGGCGTTGGCGGCGGTGTTGAGGCGCCCGATGATCTCCTCCGGCAGATTGGCGGGACCGAGGAGCGAGATGAAGCCGGTGGCGCGGTAATCCGCGACGCCCTGCGCCTGCACGGGCGGCACCTCCGGCAGTTGCGGGATGGGGGCGGTGGCGGTGACGCCGAGCGCGCGGAGCGTGCCGGCCTGGATATGCGGCAGGTAGGTGGTGACCAGGTCGATGCCCATGTCCACCGCGCCGCCCAGCAGGTCGTTCGTCAGCGGCGCGGAGCCACGATAGGGAACGAGGTTCAGGCGGATGCCGGTGCGGTGCATCAGCAACTCCACCGCCAGATGCGCGGCCGACCCCAGCGGCGGCGTGCCGCAATTGATCTTGTCCGGATTGGCCTTCGCATGGGCGATCAGGCCCTGGATGTCCCGGTAGGGCATCTGGCTGCGCGCGGCGATGACGATGGGCAGTTCCGCCAGCAGCGCGATGGGCGTCAGGTCGCTCGTCGGGTTGAAGGGCATGGACCGGTAGAGCAGCGTGTTGTTCGTGATCGGCCCGTTCGTCGTGATCATCAGCGTGTGGCCGTCCGGCGCTGCCCGCGCGACCGCCGCGGCGCCGATATTGCCGTTGGCGCCCGACCGGTTGTCCACGACGAAGGGCTGGTTGAAGCGGCCGCCGAAATTCTGTGCGACCGATCGCGCCAGGACATCCGTCGATCCGCCGGCGGGCCAGGGGACGATGATGGAGACGGGCCTGGTCGGCCAGGCCTGCGCGGCGGCGGGCCGGGCGGCCGCGGCCAGCGCGGCGCCGAACGCCGCCGTGCCGAGATGTCGCCTGCTGATGCTGGACATGGTGCTTCCCCCTTGGTGCTTGGCTCAGGCGCCGAAATAGAGGCGCATCGGCGTCTCCGCGCCGATCAGGCGGCGCGTCGCCGCATCCGGCACCCAGTCGCGCAGATCGGCGATGGTCTGGGCATAGGTGACGCTGTCCTCGAAGGCCGCGAAGGGCCAGTCGCTGCCCCACATCAGCCTTTCGCCGCCGGATACGCGCAGCAGCGCCTCGGCATAGGATTGCGCGGCCTCCCGCGATCCCTGGCGGAAGCCGCCGGACAGCTTCACCCAGGTGCGGCCACGCTCCACCGCCGCCAGCAGCGCCTTGAAGCCGGGGCAGTTGACGCCGAGCCGCTCGTCGGGCTTGCCGAAATGGTCGATCACCAGCTTCACGCCGGCATCCTCCACCGCCTGGATCACGCCGGGCAGCATGTCGCCGCTGACCAGCGTGTGGACGTGCCAGTCGAGGTCCCGCACGCGGCGCAGCAGCAGCCGGTATTCGGGGGAGGAGAGGTCCGGCGGATCGGGCACGCGGCGGAAGAACAGGCGCACGCCGACGATGCCGTCCGCCTTCATGCGTTCCAGCGTGTACATGTCCGTCTCCGGCCGGACATAGGCGGTGCCGCGCAGCCGCGGATGGCGGCGCATGGAGCGGATGACGTAGTCGTTGTACTGGCCGTAAAGGCTCGCCGCGGCGATGACGCCGAAGCCGATGCCATGCCGGTCCATCACCTCGATGAACTGCTCGGCGGAGGCATCCTCCGGCGGGTGATGCCAGGCCCAGGGCGTGATCGGCATGTCCCGCGTGTAGACATGGAAATGCGTGTCCACGAGGGGCGCATCGGCAGGCAGGCTGGTGTCGGTCATTCGCGGGGGATTCCGGCTCTCTCGGCGATGGTCTTCCACAGGGGGAGTTCCGCGCGCAGGCGGGCGGCGAGCGGTTCGGGCCCGTCCAACAGCGTCTCCGCCCCCAGCTCCGCCATGCGTTCCGTCAGCACCGACCCCCGCCGCAGCGGCGCCAGTTCCCGCAGCAGGGTGGCGATGGCGTCGGCCGACAGGTCGCGCGCGCCGAACAGGCCGAACCAGAGCTGCACGCCGTCATAGCTCGGCACGAACTCGGTCAGCGACGGCACGTCCGGCAACAACGCGCTGCGATCGCGGGCGCAGGTCGCCAGCGCCCGCAGCCGGCCCGAGCGGATATGCGGCAGGACCTCGATGGGGCTGAGGAAGCCGCTATCGACCTCCCCGGCCAGGAGGGCGGTGGCGGATGGCGCGGAGCCGCGATAGGGCACGTGCAGCAGGTCCACGGAACCTCGCGCGCGCAGCACCTCCCCGGCCAGGTGCACGGTGGTGCCGATGCCGGAGGAGCCGAAGCTGACTTGGCCCGGCGCCGCGAGCGCCCGGGCGAGATAGGCGCCAGCATCGCGGAAGGGGGAGTCGGCGCGCACCACCAGCAGGATGGGGGAGGCCGCCGTCAGCGTGACCGGCACGAGGTCCAGCAGGGGATCGAAGCCGGGCGCGCGCTGCAGCGCGGGCAGCACGGCAATCGCGGAGGTGGTGTGCAGCAGCGTGTGGCCATCCGTTGCCTGCGCCACTGCGCGGATGCCGACAGCCCCGCCGGCGCCGGAGCGGTTCTCCACGACGAAGGCCTTGTCGAGGCGCCGCGCCAGGTTGTCCGCGATGATGCGGGCGGGGATGTCGGTGGTGCCGCCCGGCGCGAAGGGCACGATGATGCGCGACGCCCGCGACGGCCAGGCCTCCTGCGCGCGCAGCGGGCGCGCGATGGCGCCGAGGCCGGTGCCGAGCAGCAGGCGGCGCCGCAGGATTGCCGTGGCGGGGCCAGGCGACATTCGCTTCCTCCACGGCGCGTCTTCGCGGGCCGTCAGGGGCAACCGTAGCAGTCCGGCAGGGCCCATCCATGGCGATGCGCGCGCATTCCGCCATGCGGAATGCTGGCGAAACGCGCTTCTGTCGTGTCCCGCGGAGGCCATAGCCTCGCGGACCGAGGGAGGGACACCGCATGCAGGACCATGATGACGCGCCACGCCCGGGGCGCTTCGTCCTGCCGCCCCTTGCCTGCGATGCGCATTGCCACGTTTTCGGCCCGGCGGCGCGCTTCCCCTATGCGGAGACGCGCCGCTACACGCCCGAGGACAAGCCGAAGGAGGCGCTGTCGGCCCTGCACCAGCGCCTGGGCTTCGGCCGCGCGGTGATCGTGCAGGCCAGCTGCCACGGCACGGACAACCGCGCCATGGTCGATGCCCTGCTCGCCGACCCCGACCACCGCCGCGGCGTCGCGATGATCGACGATGCGACCACCGATGCGGAACTGGTGGCGATGCAGGATGCCGGTGTCCGCGGCATCCGCTTCAACTTCATCAAGGCGCTCGGCGCGGGGCCCGGGATGGATCTGGTCCATCGTTGCCTCGATCGGGTGCGGCCGCTGGGATGGCACCTCGTCCTGCATGTTCAGGGGGACGGCGTGGCGGAGATGGCGCCGGTGATCCGTGCGGCTCGCATGCCGGTCGTGATCGACCATCTGGGCCGGGTCGATCCCGCGCGGGGGACAGGGGGTGAGGCCTTCCGGATCCTGCTGGACCTGCTGCAGGACGAGCGCATCTGGGTGAAACTGAGCGGGATCGAGCGTATGGCGCCGCCGCCCTTCGCTGCGGCCCTGCCCTTCGCCCGCGCGCTGATGCAGGCGGCGCCGCGACGGGTGCTGTGGGGCACGGATTTCCCGCATCCCAACCTGGCCACACCGGTCGATGAGGCGATCCTGCTCGACCTGGTCGCCGACTTCGCGCCGCGGCCGGAGGACCGGCAGCGGCTGTTCGTGGATAATCCTGCCGCGCTCTACGGCTTCCCCGGATGAGGGGCGGCTCAGCCGCCCGGCATCGGGTAGTCCGCGGCGTTCAGCACCCAGCCCGGCTTCAGCGAGAAATCCACCCGCGGCGGGCAGAAGATGTCCACCATCTGCCCCGCTTCCTCCGCGCGGGAGGTGTGGATGGACGGCGGCGGGATGACGGTGACGGAGGGGCCGCGGCAGTATTCGTGCTCATCCGCCTGCCAGTGGTTCATGTTGGTCGTCCAGGGCCAGCGGATGTGGTGGGTGTAGGCGCCATCCAGCACCAGCGAGCATTGCTCGAAATCATCGTGGTGATGCGGCGACAGCTTCGTGAGGTCGCGCGGCCCGGCTGCCGGTTCCAGGTAGTTCACCATGAAGGTCGTGCAGCGCCAGATCTTGCCGAAGCGTCCGGGCTCTGGCGGCACGTCCAGCGTGTAGCTGCGGATGCGGAAGCCGTCGGGCGGCGTCGGCCAGTCCTTCAGCGGCGGGATGCGCGGGTCATCCGCGACGAAGCCGGCGGCGTTGCTGCAGCGGTCCGCGAGATCCGTGCTGCGCGGCGTGAAGAGGCGGACGATGCGCCCCGCGGTGCGGATGACGATGCGGCTGGCACCGGGCGGTACGAAGGCGAGGGAGTAGCCATCGACGATCTTCGTCTCGTCGCCCGCCGTGATCTCGGCCTGCACGCCGCGGTCCGGCAGCATCAGCACGTATTCGTCGGGCTGGCTGTCGCGGACGAAGACGGCGCCGGGCTGCACTTCCGAATAGGCGACGATGAAGTTGCGGCCGCGGGCGTACCAGGTGCGGATGCCGTCGGCGTCCTCCTGCGGCGGCGTCTCGTAGAACCTGGCGTAATGCGCCGCGGTGAAGGGGCCGCTGGTCGCGCTCGGCGCTGCCGTGGAGAGCGCGGCGCGGGGGTCGGAGGCGTCGTAGGCCATCGGCTGTTTCCTGCGGTTGGTGTTCCGCAAGCCGGAACACAATTCTGTTTATCGGTCCTGAGTGTGTTGTCAGCCCCGGCCGCTGTCAACGCCGCCATCGGCACCGCCGAGCTGGGCGGAGATCCGCGCCGCCGCCTGCCGGACTTGGCGGATCTGGCCGGCCTCGGGCTCGGCCTCGATAAACTGGATGGAGCCGAGGATGGCGATCGTGCCGACGATGCGGCCGCCGCCTTCCATGATCGGGGCCGCCAGCGCGTTCACGCCGACCATGCTTTCGCCGGGCGCCACCGCCCAGCCGCGCGCCAGGATGCGGTCCAGTTCCTCCCGCAGCGTGGCGGCGCTGGTGATGGTGTGGGGCGTGCGCAGGTCGAGGCGCGAGAGCAGCACGCGTTCCCGCATCGCGGGGTCGGCATGGGCCAGGGCCAGCTTGCCCTGGGCAGTGCAGTGCGGCGGCAGGATGGACCCCGGCTTGACCGCGATCTCGATCGCCTCGCGCCCCGTCAGCGTCGCCAGCACCACCGCTGTCGCGCCTTCCGTCCGGCTGATGACGACGGATTGGCCGAGCATGTCGCGCAGCGCCCGCATCTCGTCCCGCGCCAGCGTGGCCAGGTCGAAATTCTCCGCCACCGCACGGCCGAGTGTCACGAGGCGGTTGCCGATCCGGTACTTCTCCGATTCCGGCGACTGCACGATGTAGCCGGTCTCCACCAGCGTCCGCAGGTGCCGGTGCGCGCGGCTCTTCGAGGTGCCGAGCGCCGCCGCGAGGGCGGTGACGCCGACGCCGCCGCGCTGTTCCGCCAGGTATTCCAGGATGCGGAACGCCATCGCGACGGAATGCAGCCCTTCGCCCGGTGGGGCGCTGTCGGTGGATGGCATGGGCAGGGCTCCGGGCCGGGCGCGCTTGACTTCGCCCTGGGCTGGCTTGATGTTTCTTCCACTGTGTAACGTGTTCCGGAGAACGGAACAAGCATCGGGAGCGTGTCCATGGCCGAAGGCCCCCCCGGCGACGGGTTCCGTGCCCGGTTGCTACGCGGCGAGATCCTCGTCGGCAGCTTCCTGAAGACGCCGACGCTGCACGCGGCGGAGATCCTGGGCGGGATCGGCTTCGACTTCCTGGTGGTCGATGAGGAGCATTCGCCCTTCGACCGGCAATCCACTGACGCCGCGCTGTTCGCGGCGCGGGCCACCGGCGCCGCTGGCCTGGTGCGGGTGCAGAGTCCGGCGGCGCACCACCTGCTCTCCGTGCTGGATTGCGGCGCGGCCGGCGTGCTGGTCCCGCATGTCGCGACCGCGGCCCTGGCCGCGCAGGTCGCCGCCGCCTGCCGCTATCGTGGCGGCAAGCGCGGCTATTCCGGATCCGTCCGCGCCGCCGGCTATGGCGGCGGCAAGATGTGGGACTACATCGCGGCGGCGGATGCCGCCACGACGGTGGTCGCGCAGATCGAGGATCCGGAAGCGCTGGACGAGATCGACGCCATCGCCGCCACCGACGGCATCGATGCGCTGTTCATCGGCCGCGGCGACCTGACGGCCGCCATGGGCGCGCCGACCAACGACGCACCGGTGATCCGCGACGCGGTGGACCGCATCGCCGCCGCGGCAAAGCGCGCGGGCAAGCCCGTGATGGTCTTCGTGGGCGGGATGAAGGAGGCGGAGTGGCTGCGCTCCATCGGCGCCACCGCCTTCGTCCACTCATCCGACCAGGGAATGATGAAGCAGGCCGCCAGCAAGGCGCTGGCCGATATCCGCGGCCTCGGCGCCTGACGCCGTCCGCCCCACTGACGAGGACGCCATGAGCATGCCAACCATGACTGCCACCCATGATGCCGAGGTCGCGGAACTCCTTGTCGGGGCCGTCGATCTCCACTGCCACAGCGGGCCCGCCGCGATGCCCCGCACCCTCGACCATCACGAGGCCCTGCTGGAATGCGCGGAGGCGAAGTTCCGCGGGCTGCTCTACAAGGACCACTTCTACCTCGGCGTCGCCCATGCCGTGATGCTGGAGAAGCTGTTCCCCGATCTCGGCGTGAAGCTGTTCTCCGGCATCGCGCTGAACAACGCCTCCGGCGGCATCAACCCGCATGCGGTGGACCATGCGGTGCAGATCGGCGCGAAGATCGTCTGGATGCCGACGCTGTCCGCCGCCAATCACATCGAACAGGCGATGGGGCAGGGGAAGAGCTTCCCGAAGACCGCCAAGAAGATGCTGGACGCCATCCCGCTGCGCGCGACGGATGCGAATGGCGAGGTCAGCGACGCGACCAAGCAGGTGCTGGACATCATCGCGGCCGGTGACGTGATCCTGGCGGGCGGGCATCTCGATGCCGCCGAGATGATCAAGGTGTTCGAGGAAGCGTGGCGCCGTGGCGTGAAGCGCATGCTGGTGAACCACCCCACCTACCTGATCGGCTGCACCGACGACGACATCCGCGAACTGGTCTCGATCGGCGCGCATATCGAGCACTCCATCTGCATGTGGGTGGAGGGCAAGTCGAAGAAGTTCACGCCGGAGGAACTGGTCCACCTGATCGAGGTGGCGGGCGTGGACCGCACCATCCTCTCCTCCGACCTCGGCCTGCTCGGCTCCCCGCGCCCGGTGGAGGGCTTCCGGCAGGTCGTCCGCCTGCTGCTGGACCAGCAGGTGCCGAAGGCGGATATCCGGGCCATGGTCTCCACCAATGCCGCTCGCCTGGTGGGGTTGGAGGAGACCGTGCCGGCCTAGCGGACGCGGTCAGTCCCGTGGCGGCGCCTCGTGCAGGCGCTGCATGGCCGCGGCGAAGCGCCGGCGGTCGGAAGCGGGATCGGTGGACACCATGTTGGCGTTCGGGCTGGTCAGGCGCTGGAGGAGGAACTCGGCCTCCAGCAGCGGCGCGGCGTGGCGGGCAGCGTCCTCGACGCGCGCCGCCGCTTCATCCACCGCGGCACGTCCCGCCCCGTCATCCCGCGCCGAGAGGCTGAGCAGCGCGGCATGCAGCGCCGCCAGATCGGGCGGCGTCGCAGCGGCCGCGGGTCCGGTGTGGTGGCGGAGGTCCGGGCGCAGGATGGCGCCCATCGCGGCTTCCTCTGGCAGCACGGCGTCCCCCAGCGCGGCGATGCGCGCGACACTGTCCCGCCAATCCGCGAGCAGCGCGCCATAGGCGACGATCACGCGCGGCATGTCGCGAGTCTCGCGCTCGGCCTCGATCATGTGGCGGGCCCAGAGCAGCCCGGCATAGGCGGCGGACATCCGGTCGCGCCGGCCGAGGGAGGCCGCGACCTCCGCCGGGTGCCGCAGGGCGATCACCGCGCTGGCCCGGGCGCCGGTGTCGGCCAGCGCGGCGCGCAGCAGGGGCACGAAGCGGCAGGTGCGCGGGTCCTTGACCACGAAGAAGGGCGCATCGCCGAAGCTGCGGCGCAGCGCGGCGGCCATGCGTGGCACCGCATCGGCGGGCAGGGCCGAGGCATCCAGCGGGCGCGTGTCGAACCAGGCGCTGTCCGCCGCGCGCAGCAGCGCGTCATGCGCCGTCACCAGCCCGGCGGGCTCGTGGTACCCTTCCGGATTGTCGGCGCTGGGCCGGAGCGGGTCGGCGGGCAGCGTGGCGCCCAGCGCGCCGATGACGCGCGTCAGGACCGAGGTCCCGCTGCGGTGCATGCCGAGGACCATCAGCGCGTGGCGTGGCATCCGGGGCTGCTCCGACCCTAGCGGCCCAGCCGGATCTCGATTCCCCGCGCGGGGCCTTCCGGCACCTGCAGCGCGGATTCATCGAAGCGCGGCGCGCGCATGCCGGGGCGGATGTTGTTGGAGACGCCCCAATCCTCCGTCGGGATGCCGAACATGTTGGTGTCGATGCGGCCATTGCCGTTGGCATCATGGCTGACACCGACGGCATAGGTGCCGGGCGCGATGCCCGCGAAGCGGCAGGTGACGGCGGCGCCGCTGGCCGGCAGGGCCAGCCGGGCCACGGCCGCCGCGGGGTCGCCGGGGAAGCCCTGCTCGGCGTTGAACAGCAGGCAGCCGATGCTGCCGGTCGCCGCGCGGATGTTGGTGACGCTCACCACCAGCTCCGCGGCGGTGGCGGGGGTGGCGGCGGCCAGCAGGCAGGCCATCATCAGCAGGCGACGCATGGGCGGAGGCCTTTAAATTGACAGTGTCTAGTTCGTGGCATGGCGACGCGGATGCCGTCAACGCCGCGGCGGCCTGCCGCCGGAGCAAGCCCGCGTGACGTCCCGCTACGGGCTGGAAATCCGCGCCGCGACGCCGGCCGATGCGCCGGGGCTGGCGGAACTGCTGGCGGAGGCCGGGCCGGTGGTCGCGGGCCGCGTGCTGGCCGCGCGGCTGGAGGTGCTGCGCCAGGGCAGCGGCACGGTGCTGATCGCCCAGGAATGGGGGCCGCCGAGCGGCGTCATCGCCCTGCATTGGTACGCGTCGCTGCTGGAGGACCGGCCGGTGGCGCAGGTGACGCTGCTGCTGGTGGGGCAGGACAGCCGGCGCCGGGGGATCGGCCGGCTGCTGGTGAAGGCCGCGTCCCAGGCCGCGCGCAGCGCCGGATGCGGCGCGCTGGAGATGGCGCTGGGCGAGGCCGGGGAGGCAATGCGCGGCTTCTGCGCGGCGACGGGCTTCGCGGAGGCCGGGGCGCGCTTCACCCGCAGCCTGCGCCGCCAGGGCTAGCCGCCCCGAAGGCGGCGCGAAGCGCGTCCAGCACCGCCCGCTGGCCGGGGGTCGGCAGCCAGTCCCGCCGCGTCGTCAGGCCGATGACGCGGGCCGGGCCGAGGGGCGTCGCCGGCAGCGCCACGAGGCCCGTGGCGGCGGCGACCTGGCGGCGGGACAGCAGCGCCAGCGCCTGGGTCCGGCGCAGCAGGGCGATGGTGGCGTGCGGGGAATTGGTCTCCAGCGCCAGGCGGGGGCGGTGGGGCAGGGCGGCCAGGATCGCCTCCGCCGTCGCCCGCCGCGGCAGGCCAGGTTCCGGGAGTACCCAGTCCTGCGCCGCCAGCGCCACCGGGGTGATGGCCGCGCCCGCCAGCGGGTGCGTGGCGGCGGCGGCGATGACGAAGGGGTCGGCGGCCAGCACTTCCTGCACCACATCCTCCGGCACCGTCCCGCGCAGCGCGCCAAGGATGGCATCGAGCGCGCCGTGGCGGAGCTCGTCCAGCAGCGCGGCATGGGTGCCGTCCCGCAGCGTCACGCGCAGGCCGGCGCCAAGCGTCGCGATGGCGCCAGCGAGTTCGTCCTGCGGCAGCATCGGCAGGGTGCCGAGGCGGAACCACTCCACGCGGCCGCTCGCCGCGAGTTCCGCCAGGCCCTGGTCCAGCTCCTCCGCGGCGAGGGCGAAGCGGCGGCCGAGTTCCATCCCCCCGGGCAGCGGCACCATGCCGCCGGCGGCGCGGCGGTAGAGCGGCACGCCGAGCGCACCCTCCAGCCCCCGCGCGGTGCGGGCCAGCGTGGGCAGGGATACGCCGCGCAGCCGGGCGGCGGCGGAGAAGCTGCCGGCGCGCACGATGGCGCGATGGGTCTCGATCGCCGTGTCGGTCAGCAGCCCGATCCGCGCCGTGCTGCGGCAGGCCGAAAGCCCGGCCTGCAGCTGTCCCATCAGGCGCTGGCAGCGCGCCAGGAAGCGGGCGCCGGCCTCGGAGGCGAAGCTGCCGCGCGGGCCGCGCAGCAGCAGGGGCTGCCCGACCGCGCCTTCCAGCCGCGCGATGGCCTGGCTGAGCGCGGGCTGCGAGAGGCCGAGGCGTCGGGCGGCGGCGCCGAGGCTGCCGCCCTCCGCCGCGGCCAGCAGGATCTCGATGTCGCGGAGCCGGGGCGGGGTGGGAGGCATAGCCCGGAGCTTATGACCTGGGCCGGCGATCTTGCGTAGCGAGGGCGCGGCGCGGGCGGCAGGCTGGGGGAAAGGGGAAACGCATGCCAGGCATCATCATCGATACCCATACGCACGTCATCTCGACCGACCGGGTCCGCTACCCGACGGCGCCGCTCGGTGGCAAGCAGTCCGACTGGTCGGCGGAACGGCCGGTGGAGGTGGCGGGGTTGCTTGCCGCCATGGATGCGGCGGGGGTCAGCAAGGCCGTCGTCGTGCAGGCCTCCACCGCCTATGGCCATGACAATTCCTGCGCCGCGGATGCCATCGCCCCGCATCGGGACCGGCTGGCGGGCGTCTGCTCCGTCGATATCCTGGCGCCGGATGCGGTGGAGCGCATCCACCACTGGCACGGGCGGGGTTTCTCGGGGCTGCGCCTGTTCACGACGGGCACCACCATGCCGGGCCAGGCGGGGTGGATTGACGACCCGCGCGGCCATGCCGGCTGGGCGGCGGCGGAGGCGCTGGGCCTGCCCATCGCCATGCAGATGACGGCCAAGGGCATCCCCGCGCTGCGCGCCATGATGGACCGCTTCCCCGGCGTGACGGTGCTGCTGGACCATCTGGCGCGGCCGGAGCTGGCCGATGGCCCGCCCTATGCGAAGGCCACGGCGCTGTTCGACCTGGCCGCCTATCCGCAGGTCGTGCTGAAGCTGACGACGCGGGCGCTGGACCTGGCGGGAGAGGGGGCTTCGACCCCGGCCGCGCTGCTGGCGGAGCTGCTGGCGCGCTTCGGGGCAGGGCGGATCATGTGGGGGTCGAACTTCCCGGCCCATGCGGGCGGGCTGCCGCATCTGCTGGACCGCAGCCTGGCGGCGCTGGAGAGCCTTTCCGACGATGACCGCGACCAGATCCTGGGCGGCACCGCGCAGCGGGTCTATCCAGCGCTGACGGGGGCGTGAGATGGACGCGCTGCGCCTCGCCATCGCCGACAGCAAGCTGACCACGGGGCTGAAGGCCGCCGGCGTGCTGCCGGATGGCACGCCTTTGGCTTTCGAAGCCGTGAAGCCCATCCATCGCGCCTTCGCCCCCATGGCGCGGGAGGGTCGCTACGACGCCAGCGAGATGGCGATCGTCACCGCCCTGCAGGCGCTGGCCTACGACAAGCCCATCATCCTGCTGCCGGTGACGCTGGCCGCGCGCTTCCAGCATCGCTGCATCATCCGGCTCGCCAGCCGGCCGGGGCTGACGCCGGTGGGGCTCGCCGGCAAGCGCGTCGGCGTGCGCGCCTATACCCAGACCACGGGGATGTGGGTGCGCGCGATCCTGGCCGAGGAATCCGGGCTGCCGACACAGGCCATGCGCTGGGCGACGCAGGAAGGCGCGCATGTCGCGGAATACCAGGACCCGGATTTCGTGGAGCCGCTGCCGGAGGGCAGCCTGCCGGACCTGTTGCGGAGCGGGGAGCTGGATGCTGCGATCCTCGGCAACGATCTGCCGGACGACCCGATCTTCGCGCCGGTGATCACGGAGCCCGAGGCGGCGGCGAAGGCCTGGTTCGCGCGCCACGGCATCGTGCCCGTCAACCACATCCTGGTGGTGCGGCGCGACGTGGCGGAGGGGCGCACGGCGGCGGTTGCCGCGCTGATGGCTGCACTCCGCGCGGCGAAGCTGGAGGGCGCGCCCGATATGCTGCCGATGGGGGAGGCGGCGATGCGCGCCCCGATCGCGCGCATCCTGGAGACCTGCCTCGCGCAGGGCCTGCTGCCGCGGCCCCTGGCGGTGGAGGAGGTCTTCGCGCCGGCGCGCGCCCTCGGCCTGGCCTGACCAGAACAAGACCGGAGGAAACCATGAGCATGACACGACGCGGCCTGCTGGCCGCCGGCGCGGCCCTGCTGGCCTCACCGGCGCTGGCGCAGTCCCAGCCCAGCGGCCCGGTGACGCTGGTGGTGCCCGTCACGCCCAGCACGGCGCAGGACGTGCTGGCGCGGCTGCTGGCGCCGACGCTGTCCGAGATCCTGGGCCAGGCTGTGGTGGTGGAGAACCGCACGGGGGCGAGCGGCATCATCGGCACCGGCGCGGTGGCGCGCGCGGTGCCGGATGGGCGGATGCTGCTGATGCAGGGCGCGAACTTCGTGATGAGCCCGCCGCTGATGCCGAACCTGCCCTTCGACCCGGTGCGGCAGTTCATCCCCATCATCCGCATCGCCGATGGCAATTCGGTGCTGGCCGTGCGGCCCGACCTGCCGGCGCGGGACGTGGCGGAATTCGTGGCGCTGGCGAAGGCGCGGCCGGGGGACCTCGACTACGGATCGCCCGGCAACGGCACGGCGCCGCACATGTCCATGGCGCTGTTCATGCTGGCGGCGGGGATCGAGCTGAACCACATCCCCTATCGCGGCACCGCGCCCGCGCTGCAGGACCTGCTTGGCCGGCGCCTGGCGGCGATGGTGTTGCCCGTGGCGGTCGCCATGCCGCTGGCGCGCTCCGGCCAGCTGCGGATGCTGGCGGTCACCGCCGACCCGCGCTGGCCCGATCTGCCGGAGGTGCCGACGCTGGCGGAGGCCGGCTATCCGCAGGCCACCAACACCATCATCTACGGCGTCTATGGCCCGGCGGGCCTGCCGGCGGAGATGGTGGCGCGCATCAATACCGGGCTGAACGAATGGCTGGCGCGGCCGGCGACGCGACAGGCGATCCTGGCGCAGGGGCTGAGCCCGACCGGCGGGCCGCAGGACGCCTTCGCCGCCACCGTGCGGTCCGAATTGCAGCGCTGGGCCGATGTGGTGCGGGACGGACACATCAAGCCGGATTGACGGGCCCCGCGGCAGCGTCGAAGGTTTTTGCCGGACCGGAGGCCACGCATGCCCAAGCTCGCCACGACGCTTCGCAGCCTGCTTCTGATCGGCGCGCTCGGCCTGCCGCAGGCGGCACCCGCCCAGACCCTGACCATGGCGGTGCAATCGACCTTCGGCATCGATCCGCACTTCTTCTTCAACGGCCCCAACATGGCGGCCGCGCGGCACATCTACGACACCGTGATCAGCCGCGACGAGAATAGCCGCCAGGTGCGCGGCGCGGTGCAGAGCTGGCGCGCGGTGGAGCCGCAGGTGTGGGAGCTGAAGCTGCGCCCCGGCGTGCTGTTCCATGACGGCACGCCCTTCACCGCGGATGACATCGCCTTCTCCATCGCGCGCATCCCCGACGTGCCAGGCAATATCGGTCCCTACACCATCAACCTGCGGACGATCAGCCGCGTGGAGGTCGTGGACCCGCTGACGGTGCGACTGCACACCAGCGAACCCAACCCGGTGATCCCGGGGCAGATGACGAATGTCTTCATCGTCTCCGCCCGCGCCGCCGCGCAGGCCAGCACGCAGGATTTCAACGCGGGGCGCGCGGCGATCGGCACCGGGCCCTATCGCGTGGTGGGCGGCGGCGTCACGCCATCCGGCATGCAGCTGGAGCGTTTTCCCGGCTACCACGGCACGCAGCCCGCCTGGAGCCAGGTGAATGTCCGCGTCGTCGCCAATGATGCGGCGCGGCTCGCGGGGCTGCTGGCCGGCGATTTCGACCTGATCGAGGACGTGCCGCTCGGCGACATCGCGCGGCTGCGGCGGGAGGGGCGGGTGAATGTCGCGACCCGGCCGACCGACCGCATCATGTACCTCTCGCTGAACGTGGCGCGGGACCCGCTGCCGCTGGCCGTGGATGGCGCGGGGCAGCCGCTGCCGGTGAACCCGCTGTCGGATGTGCGGGTGCGGCGGGCCCTCTCCCTCGCCATCGATCGCGGGGCGCTGGTGGATCGCGTGATGGAAGGCCAGGCCGTGGCGTCGGGCCAGCTGACGCCGGAAGGCTTCGGCGGCTACGACCCGGCGGCGCGCGTGCCGGCGGGCGATCCCGCCGCGGCGCGGCGCCTGCTGGCGGAAGCGGGCTATCCCGATGGCTTCGGCCTGACCATCGCCTGCAGCAACGACCGCTACGTCAATGATGCGCGCATCTGCCAGGCCGTCGGGCAGATGCTGTCCCGCGCCGGGCTCAAGATGACCGTGGACGTGACGCCGAGCACCGTGTTCTTCCCGCGCATCCGCCCGGCCCGCGTCACGCTGCCAATGCATTTCGTCGGCCGCTCCTTCTCCTCCGGCGATGCCTCCTACGTGCTCTCCACCTCCTTCCACACGCGGGAGGCGAATGGTGTGCTGGGTGGCGCCAACCGCGCGGGCTTCAGCGACCCCGACCTCGATGCGCGCATCCGCGCGGTGATGGTGCGGATGGATGAGGGGCGGGAGGCCGCGCTGCGGGAAATGATGCAGGACGTGCAGGCAATGCACGTCCAGATCCCGCTCTATGTGCAGATGAGCGCGATCGGCACGCGACGCAGCATCACCTATACGCCGCGGATGGATGAGCAGGTGGTGGCGGTCCATGCCCGCCCTGCCCAATGATGGCGTGAGCGTCCTGCGATGACGGCTTCGGTCCTGGTGCTGGGCGCCGGCATGGTCGGCGTCTCCGTCGCGCTGCACCTGGCGCGGCGCGGGCGGGACGTGGTGCTGGTAGACCGGCGCGATCCCGGGGAGGGAGCGTCCTTCGGCAATGGCGGGCTGATCCAGCGGGAGGCGGTCTTCCCGCATCCCTTCCCGCGCCAGGCGCGGGAGATCCTGCGCATCGCCGGCAACCGCGCCATCGATGCGCGCTACCACTGGTCGGCCCTGCCGGGCTTCGCCTCGCCCCTGCTGCAATACTGGTGGCAGTCCGAACCCGCGCGCTACGAACGGGCGGCGGCGGCGCATGCGGCGCTGATCGAAACCTGCCTGGAGGAGCATTTGGCGCTGGCGCGGGACACGCCGGCCATGGCTCTGCTGCGGCCGATCGGCTGGATGCGGCTCTATGGCGATGCGGCGGGGCTGGAGGCCGCGCTGCGCCAGGCGGAACGCGCGCGGTCAGCGCATGGCGTGAACTTCGTGGGGCTGGACCGGCATGGCCTGGCGGCAGCGGAGCCGCATCTGATGGTCGGTCGCGCCGGGGCGATCCACTGGACCGATCCGCTCTCCGTCAGCGATCCGCAGGCGCTGGTGCTGGAATACGCGGCGCGCTTCGCGGAGGCGGGCGGGCGCTTCCTGCATGGCGACGCGACGACGCTGGAGCGCGCCGGCGCGGGCTGGCGGGTGATGACGGCGGAGGGGGCGGTGGAGGCGGCGGAGGTCGTCATCGCGCTCGGCGCTGCCGCCACGAAGGTCACGCGGAAGCTCGGCTACGCGCCGCCGCTGTTCGGCAAGCGCGGCTACCACCGGCATTTCCGGATGCGGGGCAATGCGGTGCTCCACCGGCCGATCCTGGATACGCCGAGCGGCTTCCTGCTGGCGCCGATGCGCGCCGGCATCCGGCTGACCACCGGCGCCGAATTCGCCGCCCCCGACGCGCCGCCGACGCCCGTCCAGCTGGAGCAGGCGGAGCCTGTGGCGCGCAGCCTGCTGCCGCTGGCGGACCGCGTGGAGGACACGCCCTGGATGGGCACGCGGCCCTGCATGCCGGACATGCTGCCGGTGATCGGGCCTCTGCCCGGCCAGCAGGGCGCCTGGTGCGCCTTCGGCCATGCGCATCAGGGCCTGACGCTGGGCCCGACCACGGGCCGCCTGCTGGCGGAGATGATGACGGGCGAGGCGCCCTTCATCCCGCCCGCGCCCTATCGCGCGGAGCGTTTTCTGTAGATCAGACCACGCCGTCCTCGCGCATCGCGGCGATGGCGGCCTCGTCATAGCCAAGGCGCCTCAGCCACTCCTCCGTCTGGGCGGAGAGGGCGGGCGCGGGGCCGGCGGGGGCGGGGTTCGCATCCCCGAAGCGGAAGCCGCAGCGGGTCAGGCGCTGCACGCCCTCCGGCGCCTCCATCTCCGTCACGAAGCCGCGGTCCCGCACATGGGCATGGTTGATGATGGCGGGGACGCTGAGGACCTGGCCCGCGGGGACGCCGGCGGCGACGAGCAGGGCTTCCCAGGTCGCGGCGTCCTTCGCGGCCAGCGCGGCCTCCACCTGCGCCGTCAACGCGGCGCGGTTGGCCTTGCGGGCGTGGCGGTCGCTGAAGCGCGGATCGGTCAGCAGGTCCGGCCGGCCGATCTGCTCGCAGAGCGCGGCATATTGCTTGTCCTCATTGGCCGCGATGTTGATGAGCCCGTCGCCGGTACGGAAGGCGCCGGAGGGGGCGGCGCTGAAATTGTCGTTGCCCATCGGCGTGGGCACAACGCCGGCATTGAGGAAGTTGGAGACGATCCAGCCCATCGTCGCCAGCGTCGATTCCAGCATGGAGACATCGATGTAGCGCCCCTGGCCCGTGGCGCGCGCGCCGACCAGGGCGGAGGCGACGGCGAAGGCCGCGGTCATCCCGCCGACCGTATCGGAGACCGGGAAGCCGACGCGCAGCGGTGCGGACTCCGCGGTGCCGGTGATGCTCATCACGCCGGCCATGCCCTGCACGATCTGGTCATAGGCGGGGCGCTTCGCGAGCGGCCCGTCCTTGCCGAAGCCGGAGATGGCGCAGAAGACCAGACTCGGCCGGATCGCCGACAGCACGTCCCATCCAAGGCCCAGGCGGTCCATCACGCCGGGGCGGAAATTCTCGACCACGACATCGGCCTCCGCCACCAGGCGCTTGAAGACCTCCTTGCCCGTGGGGTGCTTCAGGTCGAGCGTGACCGACTGCTTGCCCGCATTCACCGCGACGAAGGAGGCGCCCATGTTGCGCTTCGCGGCCTCCGGATCCGCGCCGAGGCGGCGGGCGAGGTCGCCGCGCACGGGCTGCTCGATCTTGATGACCTCGGCGCCCATCAGCGCGAGCTGGTAGGTGGCGAAGGGGCCGGCCAGGACATTGGTCAGGTCGAGGACCCGGATGCCGGCAAGGGGCAGGGTGGTCATTGCGGCTGCACCCCGGCCTCGCGCAGCACCGTTTCCCAGCGAGTCATCTCGGCATCGACATAGGCACGGGCCTCCGCGGGGGTGTTCGCCACGATGCGCTCCGCGCCGAGTTCGGTCAGGCGGGCGCGCAGCGGGCCGTCGCCGAGCAGCGCCGCGACCTCCTCCCGCATCCGCGCGATGATCGGCTCCGGCGTGCCCGTCGGCGCGAGGATGCCCTGCCAGACGCTGAAGGTGGCGGCGGGGAAGCCGGCCTCCGCCACCGTCGGCACCGCCGGCATGATGGCGCTGCGCTGGGCGGAGGAGACGACGAGCGCGCGGGCCTGGCCGCCGGTGGCGAGCGGGAAGGCGGTCGCGCCGGCGTCGTAAAGCATCTCGATCCGCCCCGCGATCAGGTCCTGCGCGGCGGGGGCGCTGCCGCGATAGGGCACTTCCTCCATGCGCAGCCCCGCCGCCTTCAGCAGCAGCAGGCTGACGAGCTGCAGCGCGCCGCCGGTGCCGGTGCTGCCATAGCTGAAGGCGCCGGGCTGGGCGCGCACGCGCTCCACGAACTCCGCCAGCGTGCGGGCGGGGGAGCTGTTCGGCACCAGCAGCACCATGGGGCTTTCGGCCACAATGGTGACGGGCGTGAGGTCCTTCGCCGGGTCGTAGTCCAGCCTGGCGTAGAGAGCGCGGTTCACGGCGTGGCCGGTATTGGTGAAGAGGAAGGTCGCGCCATCCGGCCGCGACTTGGCGACGGCGGAGGCGCCGATGTTGCCGCCCGCCCCGGTCCGGTTCTCCACCACCACGCGCGGCGGCAGGCGCTGGGACAGGCCATCGGCAATCAGGCGGGCGATGATGTCGGTGGGCCCGCCCGCGGCATAGGGCAGCACCAGGCGCACGGGCTGGCTGGGCCAGCCGGCCTGGGCCCGGGCCAGGGTGGGGGCGGCCAGCAGCGCGGCCAGCAGGGGCCTGCGGGGCAGGGATGGCATGGGCGTCTCCTTCGCGTGGACCCAGCATCGGGCATGGGGCCAGGGCGGACAATGCCGGGGCGGTCGCGCGGCCGGTTTCGGCGTGGCATAAGCCCGCCGAAACCGCATTGGGCTGTCCATGATCCGCCTCGACAACATCAGCAAGCAGAACGGCGTCCAGCTTCTGTTCATCGAAGCCTCCGCCGCCCTGCAGCGGGGGGAGAAGATCGGCCTGGTGGGTCCGAATGGCGCGGGCAAGACCACGCTGTTCCGCATGATCACCGGCCAGGAACCGCCGGATGAGGGCCAGGTGCTGGTCGATCGCGGCGTCTCCATCGGCTTCTTCAGCCAGGATGTGGGGGAGATGGCGGGCCGCTCCGCCGTCGCCGAGGTCATGGACGGTGCCGGCGATGTCTCCACCGTGGCGGCGGAGATGCGGGCGCTGGAAGCGGACCTCGCCGATCCCGACAAGGCGGATGAGCTGGATGCGCTGATCGAGCGCTTCGGGGAGGTGCAGGCGCGCTTCGACGACCTCGGCGGCTATGCGCTAGAGGGCAAGGCGCGGGAGGTGCTGGCGGGGCTGAGCTTCAGCCAGGCGATGATGGATGGCGATGTCGGCGCGCTGTCCGGCGGCTGGAAGATGCGCGTGGCGCTGGCCCGCATCCTGCTGATGCGGCCCGACGTGATGCTGCTGGACGAACCGTCCAACCACCTCGACCTCGAAAGCCTCATCTGGCTGGAGAACTTCCTGCGCGGCTATGACGGCGCGCTGCTCATGACCTCCCACGACCGGGAGTTCATGAACCGCATCATCAACAAGGTGATCGAGATCGATGGCGGGTCGCTGACCAGCTATTCTGGCGACTACGAATTCTACGAACAGCAGCGCGCCATGGCGGAGAAGCAGCAGCAGGCGCAGTTCGAGCGCCAGCAGGCGATGCTGGCGAAGGAGATCAAGTTCATCGAGCGCTTCAAGGCCCGCGCCTCCCACGCAGCCCAGGTGCAGAGCCGCGTGAAGAAGCTCGACAAGATCGAGCGCGTGGAGCCGCCGAAGCGCCGGCAGACCGTGACCTTCGAATTCATGCCCGCGCCGCGGTCGGGCGACGACGTGGTGCAGATCCGCGGCGTACACAAGCGCTACGGGGAGCGCGTGATCTATGACGGGCTGGACCTGCTGCTGCGGCGGCGGGAACGCTGCTGCGTGCTGGGCGTGAACGGTGCCGGGAAATCCACGCTGCTGAAGCTGGTGACGCAGACGACGGAACCCGATGCCGGCAGCGTGACGATCGGCGGCAGCGTGAAGATGGCCTATTTCGCGCAGCACGCGATGGAACTGCTGGATGGCGACCGCACTGTCTTCCAGTCGCTGGAGGATGAATTCCCCCGCGCCAACCAGGGGCAGCTGCGGTCGCTGGCGGGCTGCTTCGGCTTCTCGGGCGATGAGGTGGAGAAGCGGGTCCGCGTGCTTTCGGGCGGCGAAAAGGCGCGGCTCGTCATGGCGCGGATGCTGTTCGACCCGCCCAACTTCCTGGTCCTGGACGAGCCGACCAACCACCTCGACATGGCGACGAAGGAGATGCTGATCACGGCGCTCTCGAACTACGAGGGCACGATGCTCTTCGTCAGCCACGACCGGCACTTCCTGGCCGCGCTGTCGAACCGGGTGCTGGAGCTGACGCCGGAGGGGGTTCACCTCTATGGCGGCGGCTACACCGAATACGTGGCGCGGACGGGGCAGGAGGCGCCGGGCCTGCACGCCTGATGCGTTAATGAGGCTTGCGCGATGCCGCGAATCTGGGCCCCATTGGTCCGGACAAGTTGCAGGAGCCGCCCTTGCCGCATCGCGCCTTTTCTCGCCTGGTGAAACTTCGCGCATGACCGCCGCGGCGGGGTTGCGCGGTGCCCATCCGCTGGTGGTCTCGGCCCTGGTCGCGGCGGGCTGCGTGGCGGGGATCGCGCTGCTGGCGGCGCTGCCGGGCGGCGCGACGCTGGCGCAGCAGGTGGTGTCGGGACTCAGCCTGGGCGGAATCTATGTCGCGGTGGCGGTGGCCTTCACCCTCACCATCGGCGTGCTGAATTTTCTCAATTTCACCATTCCGACGATGTTCATGCTGACGGGCATGGTGAGCTGGGGGCTGGCGCGGCATGGGCTGCCCTTCACGGAGGCCTGGCACTGGGCGCTGGCGCTGCCGGCGGGCGTGGCGGTGGCGATCCTGGCATCGCTGGTCGTGGAACGCTTCACCTTCCGCTACCTCAAGACCCGCCATGGCGACGCGACGGAACACGCCATCCCGCTGGTCTCTTCCCTCGGCTTCCTGCTGATCTTCGAGCACCTGGTGCTGATTGTCCTCGGGTCGGAGGCGCAGAGCTTCCCGGTGCGCTTCCGGCTGGATTGGCGCATCGGCCCGCTGGTGGTCGGGCTGCCGCAGCTGGCGTCGCTGCTGCTGTCGCTCGGCATCGTCTTCTGGCTGTCCTGGCTGCTGGCACGGACGCGCACGGGCCGCGCGCTGCGCAGCATCGCGGAAAGCCCGGACACGGCGACGCTGCTGGGGGTGGAGGTGTCGCGGATCGTGCCGGTGGTGTTCCTGCTGAGCGGGCTGCTCTGCGGCGTGGCGGGGGCGCTCTTCGTCGTGAACTACAGCGACGTCTCCCCCTTCATGGGCGACCATGTCGGCACCAAGGCGATCGCGGCGATGGTGCTCGGCGGGCTCGGGTCCATCTGGGGGGCCATCGCGGGTGGGCTGCTGGTGGGGCTGCTGGAGACGCTGGGCATCCATTTCTTCGGCGGTGATGCGGCGCAGGTGGTGGTCTGGACGGCGCTGCTGGCGGCGATCGTGCTGCGGCCGCAGGGGCTGTTCGGCGGCACGCGCATCGGCAAGGGGAAGCTCTGACATGTCCGGCTACTGGTCCGGCATCCTGGCGATCCTCGCCATCAACATCATCTTCGCTTACGGCATCTTCGTCACCGCGACGGCGGGGCAGCTGAACCTGGGCGGCGCGGGCTTCATGGCCATCGGCGCCTATGGCGCGGCGATTCTCGGCGAACAGCTGGGCTGGACGCCGGCCTGGACCGTGCCGGCGGCGACGCTGCTGACCGCGCTGGTCGGCATCGGCATCGCCTTCCCGGTGCTGAGGACACGCGGCGTCTACATGGTGCTGGCGACCTTCGCCTTTGCCCAGGTCGTCACCGGCATCATCCTGACGCAGCCGGCGCTGGGTGGCGCGATGGGGCTGGTGGTCACGGAGTATGTGGACCTGCCGGTGCTGCTGGCGGCGGCGGCGGTGGTGACGCTGGGCGTCTTCTGGCTGACGGCGACGCGGCTCGGCCTTGCGATGCGGGCACTGCATGACGACGAGCTGGTGGCCGTGCTGATGGGCGTGCCGGCGCGGGCGGTGCAGGTCGCAGGCTTCGCCATTGGCGGCGGGCTCGCGGGCCTGGCGGGTGCGCTCTACGCACATCACTTCTCCTTCGTGGAGGCGCAGTACTTCTCGCCGCTGCTCTCCATCTACGTGCTGCTCTTCGTGCTGATCGGCGGCACGCAGACCGCCTGGGGACCGCTGGTCGGGGCGACCTTCTTCACCATCGTGCCGGAACTGCTGCGCATCGGCGGGTCCTGGCGCTACGTCGTCTTCGGCGTGATGATCGTCGCCATGATGATGTTCCGGCCGGAGGGGATGGTGACGCGCACCCTGCTGGCACGGCTCATGGGAAGGCGGAGGCATGCCGATGCCGGATGAGGCGCTGCTGACGGTGGCCGGCATCGGCAAGGCCTTCGGGGGCCTCCGCGTGGTGGACGACGTCTCCTTCACCGTGCCGCGCGGCGGCAGGCTCGGCCTGATCGGGCCGAATGGCGCGGGGAAGACGACGGTCTTCAACCTCATCTCCGGGGTCTATCCGCTGGATGCGGGCACGATCACGCTGGATGGCCGTGGTATCGGCACGTTGCCGCCGCGCGACCGCGTGCTGGCGGGCATGGCGCGGTCCTTCCAGAACATCCGGCTGATGCCGCATCTCTCCGCCGTGGAGAACGTCATGCTGGGGCAGCACGCCCGGGCATCCGGCCTCGGCGCGCTGCTGACGCCGATCGGCTGGATGCCGCGCGGGCGCTGGCGGCGGGAAGCCGAGGCGCTGCTGTCGGAAGCCGGGCTCGACATCGATCCGGGCGACGTCGTGTCGTCCCTGCCCTACGGCATCCGCAAGAAGATCGAGGTCGTGCGCGCGCTGGCCAGCCGGCCGAAGCTGCTGCTGCTGGACGAGCCCGCGGCGGGGCTGAACCCCGCGGAGACGGCGGAGCTCGCGCGCTTCCTCCGGAAGATCGCGGATGGCGGCACGGCGCTGCTGGTGGTGGAGCACGACATGGGCTTCGTGGACGAGGTCTGCGACCGTGTCGTCGTGCTGAATTTCGGGCGCCGCATCTACGAAGGCAGCATGGCTGGCGCGCGCGCCGATGCGCTGGTGCGGGAGGCCTATCTCGGTGCCGATGCTGCTTGAGATCGAAGGGCTCGACCTCCGCTATGGCCGCACCCACGCCGTGCGCGGCGTGTCGCTCGGCGTCGCGGCGGCGGAGGTGGTGACGGTGCTCGGCGCCAATGGCGCGGGCAAGTCGAGCCTGCTGAAGGCGATCGCAGGCGCCGTGAAGCCGGGTGGGGGGCGCATCCGCTTCGACGGCACCGACGTCACGGCGCTGAGCGCGCCGGAACGCGTGAAGCGCGGCCTGGTGCTGGTGCCGGAGGGGCGGCAGATCCTGGTCAGCCTGACGGTGCATGAGAACCTGCTGATGGGCGCCTATGGCAGGCGGGATGGCGATGTCACGCGCGACATCGACGGCATCTACAACCGCTTCTCGAACCTTGCGGCCCGGCGGGACATGCTGGCCTCCGTGCTCTCGGGCGGCGAACAGCAGATGCTGGCGATCAGCCGCGCGCTGCTGGCGCGGCCGCGGCTGATGATGCTGGACGAGCCGTCGCTCGGCCTCTCGCCGCTGCTGGTGGGGCGGCTGTTCGACCTGGTGCGGGAGCTGAATCGCGACGGGCTCGCGATCCTGCTGGTGGAACAGAACACGCGCATGGCGCTGCGCACGGCGTCGCGCGGCTACGTCATGGAATTGGGCCGCATCGTGCTGGATGGTCCGGCGGACCGGCTGGCCGATAATGAGGCGCTGGCGGCCGCGTATCTCGGATCGCATTGAGGATGGAACGGATGATGAAGCGCAGGACCCTTCTGGCCGCCTCGGGCGGCCTCCTCGCCCTGCCCGCGCTTGCGCAGGCGCGGGAGATCGTGATCGGCCTCACCATGGTGAAGTCGGGGCCGCTGAAGACGCCGGGTGAGGCGACGGAGACCTGCGTGGACATCGCGGTCGCCGAGATCAACGCCGCCGGCGGCATCAATGGCCGCCCGATCCGGATCGAGAAGTTCGACACGGGGTCGGACCCGCGCCAGGCCGCGACGGCCGCGCAGAAATTCGCGCGCGACGACAACGCGCTGGCGATCATCGGGCCCTTCTCCTCCGGCGAATCGGCGGTGGCCTTCCCGGTCGGCGAAAGGCTCGGGATCGTGCAGATCTCCAACTCCGCCTCCCAGCCCGGGCTCACCGGCAATTTCAGCTATGCCTGGCGGCTGACGGAAGATGAGGGCAAGCAGTTCGGGCGGCTGCTGACCTCGCTCACCCGGAAGGGCGTGCCGGCGAGCAAGGCGGAGATCATGTTCATCTCCGATGAGCGCATCTCCAACATCACCGCGACCCAGTTCTATCCGGGCCTGCTGCGCTCCCGGAACATTGCGTTCGGGGAGCCGGTGAGCTTCCAGTACCGGACCTTCGACGTGGCGCCGCAGGTCACGCAGGTGATGCAGCGGAACCCGGAGGTCGTGGCGCTGGCGGCGACGCCGGATGGCGCGGGCAAGGTGCTGCGGGAGCTGCGGCGCCAGGGCTTCACCGGCCGTGTCATCGGCAGCCAGATCTTCGCCGATCCCAACTCCGTCGAGCTCTTCGGGCCGGAGGGCGAGGGCATGCTGATCGTCGCGGGCTTCTGGTGGGACCGCAACGACGCGACGCGCACCTTCACCCGCAAATATGCGGAGGAGAATGCGCGGCGCGGCCTCACCAGCAAGCGCATCCCGCATCACAGCGACGCCCAGGCCTACGACATCGTCTACCTGATGAAGCAGGCGGCGGAGCGCGCGCGCGTGACCGGCGAGGCGTCCCGCATCGCGGCCGAGCGGACCGCTTTCCGCGATGCGCTGCGCGGCATCAGCTTCACCGGCGTTACCGGCGAGAACACCTGCTTCGACGCCGCCCGCGATGCCGAACTGCCGGGGTTCATCATCGAGATCAAGAACCAGGCCTGGTCGCTCTTCGACAGCTTTCCGGCTGATACCTGCGCATGAGCAGGCGCCTCGCGGTCCTGGGCGGCGCGGGTGGAATCGGACGCGCGCTGGTGGCGCGCGCGGTGGCGGAGGGGTGGCGCGTTTCGGTGCTCGACCTTCCGGCATCGCTCGAACGCCATCCTGTGCCCGATGGCGTACGCGCGATTCCCATCAATGCTGCGGATGCAGGATCGGTGCGCACAGCCTTCGGGGAATTGGAGGATGGGCTCGAGGGTTTCGTGAACCTGGCGGGCTTCCTGCTGGGGATGCGGAAGCTGGAAAGCGTCGAGCCTGAATTCTGGGACGAGGTGATCGCGGGCAACCTTCGCGCCGCCTTCCTGACCGCGCGCGCGGCGCTGCCGTTGCTGGCCAAGGGCGACAACCCGGCGATGGTGCAGATGGTCTCCGGCCTCGCCGCGCATACGCGGCCGGGCTACGGGCCCTATGCCGCCTGCAAGGCCGCGATGGTGTCGATGACCAAGACCATGGCGCTGGAGGCCGCGCCGCTGGTGCGCGTCAATGCCGTGGGCCCCGGCGCGGTGGACACCGCCTTCCTGCGCGGCGGTACGGGACGGTCGAACGAGGACGGGCAGACCAATGTCGACATCCCCGCCTACAGCGCCATGATGCCGCTGAAGCGTATCGCCGTGCCGTCGGATGTCGTGGGGCCGGTGATGTTCCTGCTCGGCCCCGACAGCGCCTACATGACGGGCCAGGTGCTCTGGGTGAATGGTGGGGCCTATATGCCATGAGTGACTGGTCGCTCGACCTCGGCGGGATGGTGCTGCGCGGGGTGGCGGATGAGGATCCCTTCCGCCTGCCGCGCGAGGTGCTTTTCCTGCGCACCGATCCCTCCATCCTGGCGCGCGGCGCGGCGCTGGATCCGCTGAGCGTGGAGCCGGAGACGGACAGCCTGCTGCTGCGCATCCAGGTCTTCGTCATCGAAGCCGGCGGGCGAACCTTCGTCGTCGATGGCGGCGTCGGAGACGGCAAGGACCGCCCGGCGCGATCCTCCTGGCACCGCCGCAAGACCGATTTCCTCGACCGCCTCGGCGTGGCGCCGGAGGATGTGGATGCGATGCTCTTCACGCATCTGCACGCCGATCATGTCGGCTGGGCGACGCGATGGAAGGATGACCGCTGGGTGCCGACCTTCCCCCGCGCGCGCTACGTCGTGGCCGAGCGGGAGTTCACGCATTGGGCGGCCATGGATGCGGTGGCACCGGTGGGCCATGGCTGCTTCCGCGACAGCGTGCTGCCGGTGGCGGAAGCCGGGCTGCTCGACCAGGTGCCGGATGACTTCTCGCCCCTGCCCGGCATCCGCTTCCGGCCGCTGCCGGGGCACACGCCGGGCCAGGTCGGCATCACGCTGACGGGCACGAAGCGCCAGGTGCTGATCGCGGCGGATGCCGTGCACCACCCGGTGCAGCTCGCGATGCCGGAGATCGTCTCCCGCTTCTGTAGTGACACCGACCAGGCCGTGGCGACGCGCCGCGCGCTGCTGGCGGAAGCGGCGGATGACGGGCTGTCGCTCGTGCCGCACCACGCCCGGGGGCGCGTGGTGTGGGACGTGAAGCGGGATGGCGACGCCTTCGGTCTGCACGATGCCTGACGCGCTGCTCATCACGGGCTGCGCCCACGGCATCGGCCGGGCCGCGGCCGTGATGGCGGCAGCGCGGGGCATCCCACTTGCGCTGCTGGACCTCGATGGTGCGGCGCTGGAGGCGTTGCGGGACGAAGTGCGGGGGGCGCATCCCGGCCTTCCCGTCTTCGCCAGCACCGTTGACGTGACGGATGAGGCGCGGGTGGCCGAGGCGATGCGAGCGGCTGGCACGGCGCTGGGCGGCTTCCGCGCCGTGATCGCGAATGCCGGTGGCGTCAGCAGCCTGGTGGTGGCGGGCATGCTGCCCGGCGCCTTCAGCCCCTTCACCGACAGCCGGCCAGAGGAGTGGCGGCGGATCATCGATCTCAACCTGTTCGGCGTGCTGAACACCGCCCATGCGGCGGTGCCGATGCTGCTGGAAGCGGGCGGTGGACGGCTGGTGCTGGTGGCCTCCGTCGCAGGGCTGGTCGGTGCGCCGGGGCTCGGCGTCTATGCGGCGTCGAAGGGCGCGGTGATCGCCTTCGGCAAGTCGCTCGCGAAGGAACTGGCGCCGCGCGGCATCAGCGTGAACACCGTGGCGCCGGGCGGCGTCGCCACGCGTGCCTTCCCGCCAGGATCGCCCGGCGCGGCGAAGCGGGCGGAGCGCATTCCGATGGGGCGGCTGGCGGCGCCGGAGGAGGTGGCGAATACGCTTCTCTACTTCGCGCTCGACGCGCCGGACTATGTGACGGGGGAAGTGCTCTCCGTTTCCGGTGGCCCGCCGGCCTGACGATCGAACAGCTGGCCCAACGGCAGCCGGTCCGTGATGCCGGCGCGGCGGAGCGCGGACCAGAGCAGCGCCTGGTTGCTACTGATGACGGGGCGGCCGATCTCGGCTTCCAGCGCCTCGATGATCGGGAAGGTGACGAGGTTGGTGCCGCTCAGCATCACGGCATCGGCCTCCGCCACCGGCAGTGGCGCGAGCGCGGCGCGGATCTCGTCGGGCCCGATGAGGTGGATGCCGAGCTTGCGGCCGGGCGCATAGGTCTGGTGGCCGAGCGAGGCGACGGCGATCACGGTGATGCCCTCGCCGGCCAGGAAGGCCGCTTCGTGTTTCGTCACGGCGTCGGAAAAGGGTGAGAGCAGGACGATGCGGCGGCCGCCCACGGCCAGCAGCGCATCGGCCATGGCCGCGCCAGCGGTGGCGCCGGGGCGGCCGGCGGCCTGCTGCATCATCGCCTCCATCTCCCGCCGCGGGTTGACCGCGGATGGCGCGGTACAGCCGAAGGCGACCACATCGACGCCGGCTTCGGCGACCAGCGCGGCGGCCTCGCACAGATCGGCGCGCAGCGTCGCCATCTCCTCCGGCGCGCGGGCCAGGGGGTTGAGTCGCATGCGCGTGGCGTGCAGGGAGACGCCGGGCGGCAGGGCGGATTGCCACTCGGCCTCGTTCACCGTGTTGTTTGGCGGCACAATGAGGCCGAGTTTCGCCCGGGTGCTGAGGGTGTGATGCATGCGTGCTCCGCTCAGGCTTCGGGCAGGGCGTTGCGGGTGATGCCCTCGATCGCGATGCGCCCCATGGCGAGGCGCGCTTCCTCCGCGCTGCCGCCGATATGCGGCGTGCCGAAGAAGTTCGGCAGATCGACCAGCGCCTGGTTGATCGTGGGTTCGCCGGCGAAGACGTCGGCGCAGGCCGCGGCCAGGCGGCCGTCGCGCAGGCGGGCGATCAGCGCGGCTTCCTCCACGATCTCGCCGCGGGCGGTATTGATCAGCACGCAGTCGGGCCGCAGCCGGGCCAGCATCGCATCGTCGTAGAGGCCGCGGGTCTGCGGCGTGAGCGGGATGTGCAGCGACAGCACCTCCGACCGCGCCAGCAATTCGTCGAGGCTGACGGCGGTGACGCCATGCGCGGTGTAGAAGGCAGCGCGATCGGCGATGTCATGCGCCAGTACCGTGCAGCCGAAGGGGGCGAGCAGGCGCACGACATGCTGGCCGATATGGCCGCAGCCATGCAGGCCGACGACCCGGCCGCTCAGCAGGCGCCCCATGCGTTGGGGCGGGCGTTCGCCGGCGCGGAGCGCGGCGTTCAGCGCGCCCATGTGGCGCAGCGCCAGCAGAGCGAAGGCGATGACGAGTTCGGCGATGGAGAGTGCATTGGCACCCGGTGCCCAGCCCAGCCGGATGCCGCGCGCGCGCATGGCGGAGAGGTCCAGCATGTCCGTCCCCGTGCCGAGCTTGCTGACCACGCGCAGCTCCGGCAGCGAATCCATCATGGCCGCCGTCAGGTGTTCCAGGCCGAGCACCGCAACCTCATGCCCCCGCAGGAAATCCACCAGCGCGTCGCCTTCCAGCCGGTGCGGGCTGGGGTTGAGCTTCGCCTCGGGATACAGCGCGAGCAGTTCGGCGCGCAGCACGGGGTGCTGGCAGAAGCTGGGCGAGGCGACGGCGATGCGGGGCTGGTCAGGCGCCACGCGGCGGCTCCAGCAATTCGAACAGCACGCCACCGGTCGTCGCCGTATCCAGGAAGGCGACGCGCGTGCCCGCATGGCCCGACATGGGGGAGCCCGCGCGGAGTCGCAGCCCCTTGGCTGCCAGCTCGGCGATGGCGGCGTCGAGGTCCTCGACCTCCAGGCAGATATGGAAAAGGCCCTCGCCCTTCTCCGCGATGAAGGCAGGGACGGAGGAGCCGGGGCCGGTGGGGCGCAGCAGTTCGATCGCGCTGTCGCCGGCGTGGAAGACGGCGATGTCGAGTGCCGAGCGGCTTTCGCGGTGCGGGGTGCCCAGCGCGAAGGCATCGCCCAGCACCGCTTCCAGCGGTCCGGGGTCCGTCACCGCGATGGCGACATGGTGCAGCCGCGTGACGCGCATCAGTCGAGCCGGACGCCAGAACGCTGCACGACGTCGCGCCAGATCGGCGCCTCGGCCTGCATCTGGGCGGCGAATTCGGCCGTGGTGTTGCAGACGGGATCGCTGCCGAGGCGCCGCAGGCCCGCGCGCACGCCATCCTCCGCGCAGGCTTCCCGCACGGCGGCGGCGAGGCGCGCGATGGCGGCGGGCGGCGTGCCGCGCGGGGCGAGAAGACCGTTCCAGGTCTCGAACCGGAAGCCGGGGAAGCCCTGTTCCGCGACCGTCGGCACCTCCGGCGCGAGCGCCGAGCGCGCCGCACCGGAGGAGGCGATGACGCGCACCTCGCCGCTCTGCAGGAAGGGGGCCATGTCGGAGGGATTGCCGAAATAGCCGGCGGTGCGGCCCGCGAGCAGGTCCTGCACCGCGGGCGCGCCACCGCGATAGGGGATGTGCTGCATGTCGAGCCCGGCACGGAGTGACAGGAAGATCATGACGAGATGCGTGCCGGACCCCGCGCCGCCACTGGCATAGTCCAGCGCGCCCGGCCTGGTCTTGGCGGCGGCGATGAAGTCACCGAGCGTGCGGAAGGGCGAATTGCCGGGGACGCCAAGGAAGAAGGGGTTGGCGGCCAGATTCACCGCCGGGATCAGATCCGCCATCGGGTCGTAGCTGAGGCGCATCAGCACCGGCAGCACCATCAGATGCGATGGCGACAGCATGATGTAGGAATAGCCGTCGCCCTGGGTGCGGCTGATGAACTCGCCCGCCACCGCGCCATTGGCGCCGCTGCGGTTCTCCACCACCAGCGGCTGGCCGAGCCGCGCGCCGGTGCGATCGGCGAAGAGGCGCGCGAGGCTGTCGGAGATGCCGCCGGGTGGGAAGGGGACGATGACGCGGATGGGCCGCGTCGGCTGCCAGTCCTGCGCCGCCGCCGGCAGTGCCGGCATCAGCAACAGCAGCAGGGCGAGGACTTTGCGCATCGGTCGTCTCCCGGTCGGCAACAGGGCCTCAGATGTGGCTTTCGTGGTTCGCCAGGTACCACTCCGCGATCTCCTCCCGCGTCGTCCACCAGACATCGGGGAAGGTGCGGGCGTAGTCCACGAAGTCGCGCAGGGCGCGAATGCGGAAGGGCTGGCCGATGACATGCGGGTGCAGGCCGATATTCATCAGCCGGCCGCTGGTCGCGCCTTCGCGATACAGCTCGTCGAACTGTTCCTTGAAGACGCCGAAGCCGCCATTCGCGTCCTTGCCCTGGCGGAGGAAGACGGTGAAGTCGTTGACCTCCGAGGTATAGGGGATGGAGACCATCGGCTTCCCTGATTCCGTGTGGATCAGGTAGGGCTGGTCGTCGTTCAGCAGGTCCGTGAAGAAGATCAGCCCTTCCTCCGCCAGGATGTCGGCGGTGTTGGGCGTGGAGCGCAGCGAGCAGGAGAGCCAGCCGCGCGCGGGTTTGCCGACGACGTCCTTGTAGACGCGCAGCGTCTCCCGGATCACGTTCCGCTCGCCCTCGACGTCGAATTGGTAGTTGGTCAGCAGGTCGGTCTGCACGTAGTTGTGGGCGACGATCTCCCAGCCCCGGTCGATGGCGTGCTGCACCACCGGGCGGCGTTCCAGGCCCATCTTGGCGTTCATGGTGCAGCTGGTCGGCACGCCCGCACGCTCGAAGGTCTCGAACATCCGCCAGACGCCGACGCGCTGGCCGTATTCGCGCCAGGTCCAGTTCGGGTTGTCGTAGACATTGCCGGGCAGCATGTCGGTGATGATGGAGGGGCCGCCGGGATAGAAGGGCTTGTCGGTGTCCTTGGTCTGGTCCCAGTACTCGAAGTTGGTCGTCAGCAGCATCGCGATGCGCGCCCCGTTGGGCCAGCGGAGCGGCTTCCGGTGGGGCATCGGGACGAAGTCGTAGCGCATCGGGCAGGGTCCTCTCGACGTTGTCCGTACTTCAACACGACGCAGGCCGGCGCGATAGGGATGACGTGGCGCGCCATGCCATGCCATGCTCGGGCCATGCAGACCATCGTCCCCACCGATCTCCCGAAGCGCGTCGGCCTCCTCGTGCCCGGCAGCAACACGACGGTGGAGGCCGAGATGAATCGCGCCGGCCTGCCGGGTGCCAGCTTCCACGCCGCGCGCATGACGCTGCCGCTGGGACTGACCGGGGAGACGCTGGCCACGACCCTGATGGCGAATGCGGCGGTGCCGCTGCAGCACCTCTCGGCCTGCCAGCTCGACGTCATGATGCTGGGCTGCACCAGCGCGGCCATGGCGCTCGGCACCGAACGGTCGCTGTCCATGGTCGGGGCCGCGCAGGCGCAGGGTGCGTTGGAGGTCGGTGGCGCGATCGTGGCGGCGCTGAAGGCACTCCGCCTGCATCGCATCGCGCTGTTCACGCCCTATCTCGATACGACGAATGCAGCGGTGATCGCCTATCTCGCCGCGGCAGGCATTGAGACGACCGCGTCGCTCGGGCTCGGGCTGAACAC
Organism: Acetobacteraceae bacterium; assembly: GCA_027482245.1. GTDB lineage: Bacteria > Pseudomonadota > Alphaproteobacteria > Acetobacterales > Acetobacteraceae > Falsiroseomonas. Next base: position 195,482 of record JAIXWG010000038.1, read on the forward strand.
GAGCCTGGAGCGGTTCCGCGTCGTCTCCCGCACCGGGGCGGAGGCGCTGGCGGCGCATCTGGAAGGCCTCGACCATGCCGGGGCGGACGGGGTGCTGATCTGCTGCACGGACTTGCCGACGATCGCGGCGCTGCCGGGGCTGGAGGCGCGGCTGGGCAAGCCCGTGGTCAGCAGCAACCAGGCCATGCTCTGGGCCATCGCGCGGGCGCTGGGCCAGCAGCCCGAACGCGCCGGCGGGCGGCTTTTCGCCGACGCCTGAGGGCGCGGACGGAACCGGACGGGGTGGTGGGGCTTTGAGGGGGTTGTCGCCCTTCATTGCCGCAAGGATGCCTTCGCCCTATGCCGGGCCGTCCCGTCACCGTCGTCGCCATGCTGCTGGCCCTTGGCGCCGGGGCCCTCGCCGCCACCATCGCGGTGCAGGCGCCCTCGCGCGATGCCCCCTCGTCACAGGCCCTGCCGGTGCCGGTCGATCTGGTGGAGGGGCAGAGCGCCGTGGAGGCGGTCCGCCAGCATCTGCGCCGGGCCGGGCTGTCCGATGAGCTGATGGGGCTGGAGACGCACCGGCAGGAGGGTGGGCGCGAGACCGTCGTGGTCTGCGCCCGCATCGCTGCGCCATCGCGTGGTGGTCCTGTCGATGTCGTGGCGCGGGTGATGGCGACACCGCGGAGCAACGCCGCCATGGCGTCCAGCGCGTCCCGCCCCCTGCCGCCCTTCGTGGTGCTGGAGGATGGCCCGGGGCTGAACCGCAACCGGCCCGCGGGCGATGCCTGGCAGCGGCGTTGCACCACCGCGCCCCCCGTGGCCGCACCGACGCCGGCACCCAGCGCGGCAGCGCCGCCGGTCTTCACGCCGGTCGCGGCCAGCATGCCGGCCCGCGGCGGGGAGCAGGTGGTGATGCGCGGGCCCGGCAATGTGCGGAGCGGCCCGGGCGGCGGTGCCGCGGTGCTGCGCGTGGCGCCCCGCGGTGCCAGCCTCACGGTGCTGGACCGCGCCGCGGGCGGCTGGCTGCAGGTGGATGACGGCGCCGGCGGCGGCTGGGTGCATGGGAGCCTGGTCGAGGCTCCCTGACCCTCACCAGCGGTGGCTCGCCGCCACGTGCTTATCCGGCAGGCGCGGCCCGGCACCGAACAGCTTCTCCCGGTACGTCCCGCCCGCGTAGCCGGTCTTGAACAGGCCGCGTTCCTGCAGCACCGGCACGACCAGGTCGATGAACTGCTCCAGGCATTCCGGCATGACGGTGCGGGAGAGGTTGAAGCCGTCCACATCCGCTTCGCGCATCCAGCCCTCCAGCGCATCGGCCACCTGGTGGGGGTCGCCCACGATCGGCGGCTGGCGGCTGCCGAGGACGGATTGCTCCAGCATCTTGCGCTTGGTCCAGGCGGGGCCGGCGACCTGCTTCATCGCCTGTACATTCGATTGGATGGCCTGGGTGGGCCCGGCCTCGATAGGGTCATCCATGCCGTAACGGGAAAAATCGATGCCGAGCGAGGCGGCGGCATGGGCCAGCGTCGCCTCCGCATTGGCGTGGCTGGCGTAGTCGGCCAGCAGCGCGCGGGCCTCGGCTTCCGTGCGGCCCGTCACGATGGTGGCGCCGACGAAGACCTGGATGGGGCGCGGGGCGGCGCGGGCACGGAGGTCCGCCACCTGCCGCGCCACGATGGCGGGGCTGGTGCCGTTGACGAAGACGCATTCGGCATGGCGCCCCGCGAAGGCACGGCCGCGGTCGCTGGCGCCGGCCTGGTAGAGCACCGGCGTCCGCTGCGGCGATGGCTCGCATAGATGGATCGCATCCAGCCGGTACTGCTTGCCCTGGTGGCGGATGCGCCGCACGCGGGCGGGGTCGGTGTAGACGCCGCCCGCCTTGTCGCGCTTCACCGCGTCATCGGCCCAGCTGCCTTCCCACAGCGCATAGACCGCCTCCATGTATTCTTCGGCCAGGTCGTAGCGGTCGTCATGCTGCATCTGGGCATCGTGGCCCAGCGCGCGGGCGGCGCTGTCGAGGTACCCGGTCACGATGTTCCAGCCGATGCGCCCGCCCGTCAGGTGGTCCAGCGAAGACATGCGGCGGGCGAAGAGGTAGGGCGCCTCATAGGCCAGGTTGCAGGTGACGCCGAAGCCGAGATGTGTCGTCACTGCCGCCATGGCGGGGATCGTGACGGCGGGATCGATGAGGGGCACCTGCACGCCGCCCCGCAGCGCCGCATCGGCGCTGCCGCCCAGCACGTCGTAGATGCCGAGCACATCGGCCAGGAACAACCCGTCGAACAGCCCGCGTTCCAGCAGCCGCGCCAGGTCCATCCAGTGCGCCAGGCTGTTGTAGCCCGTGCTGCGATCGCGCGGGTGGGTCCACATCCCCTGCTGGATGTGGCCCGGCGTCGCCATGTCGAAGGCGTTGAGGCGAATCTGGCGCCGTTCGGTCACGGCGTTCAGCTCCGGTAGCTCACCGGGTCGTTCTCGATCAGGCGGAGGGACGCTTCCCAGGCCAGGTTGATGTGCGGGCTGGGCGGGTTCTTCGGCGCGAATTGCTGTGCGGTCTTGAGGCGCACTTCCTCCGGCGGCAGCACCAGCTTGGCCCCGCCGGCCAGCGCGGCGACCTGCGCCTGGCAGGCACGCTCCAGGTAGTAGATCTGGTTCCAGGCATCGGGGATGGTGGTGCCGCCGACGAGCAGCCCGTGGTTGCGCAGGATCATCGCCTTGTGCGGGCCGAGATCGGCGACCAGGCGGTCGCGCTCATCGAGGTCGAGGGCGATGCCCTCATACCCATGATAGGCGAGGCAGCCATAGAACTTCAGCGCGTGCTGGCTGATGGGCAGCAGGCCGTGTTCCTGGGCGGAGACGGCGATGCCGGCGGAGGTGTGCGTATGGATGACGGCCACCAGATCCTCCCGCGCCATGTGGATGGCGGAATGGATGGTGAAGCCGGCGGCGTTCACGTGCAGGCCGCTGCGGCCCTCGGGTTCCAGGATGTTGCCGTCCACGTCGATCTTCACCAGGTCGCTGGCGCGCATCTCGTGGAACATCACGCCGTAGCTGTTGATGAGGAAGTGGTGTTCCGGCCCCGGGATGCGGGCGCTGATGTGGGTGTAGATCAGGTCCGTCATGCGGTGATGCGCGACCAGGCGATAGAGGGCCGCCAGGTCGCAGCGGATCTTCCACTCCTCCTCGCTGATGCCGGCGGGGATCGGTCCAAGGGAGGGAAATGGGGCGGCCATGTTCATGGGAGGGGTCTCGCGCTGGGATGGGCGGGAGTGTCCCGCATCGCGGCCGCGACGAAAAGGGCCGGGAGGTCCGCCGGGGCTGGACGGGGTTCACGATCCGGGCCGACCATGTGCATGAAGGCGGCAACGAAGCCCCGTTGAGGAACGCATCATGGCCCTGAGTCCCGAAACCCGCGACAAGCTGCGCAAGGTCAGCACCGCCACCCTGGCGACGGCGCTGTTCAAGCGCGGCTTCCGCAGCCAGATGATCCAGGGCCCGCTGCCGCTGCACACGCCGACCGAGAGCATGGTGGGCGAGGCCTTCACCGTCCGCTACATCCCGGCGCGGGAGGACCTGAACACGCTGGAGGCCTTCAAGGACCCCAGCCACCCGCAGCGCAAGGCGATCGAGACCTGCCCGCCTGGCCATGTGCTGGTCTTCGACAGCCGGAAGGACGCGCGCGCGGCCTCCGCCGGCGCCATCCTGGTCGGGCGGTTGAAGGCCCGCGGCGTGGCGGGCGTGGTGACCGATGGCGGCTTCCGGGACAGCGCGGAGATCGCGGCGCTGGGCATCCCGGCCTTCCACACGCGCCCGTCCGCGCCCACCAACCTGACGCTGAACCACGCCATCGACATCAACGTGCCGATCGGCTGCGGCGATGCGCCGGTCTTCCCGGGGGATGTGCTGGTCGGCGACTGCGACGGCGTCATCGTCATCCCCGCGCATCTGGCGGAGGAGATCGCGGCCGAGGCGACCGAGATGACGGCCTATGAGGATTTCGTGGCGGAGAAGGTGGCGGAGGGGCGGACGATCGTCGGGCTCTATCCCGCGACCAATCCGGCCAACCTGGAGGAGTTCAAGGGCTGGCGGGCGGCGAAGGGGCGGTGAGGTCGTTGGGGAAGGCGCTGCTTTCCCCACACCCCATCCGCGAGGGGCGAGACGCCCCTGGACCGTCGTCAGTTGATCCCGGTCCAGGGTCCGGCTGGACCCTGGCATGGGGGTGCGGGGGAACAGCGTTCCCCCGCGAGACAAAGCAACAACGGGAGGAACCAGAGCCAATGAACCGCCGCACGCTGCTAGGCGCCCTCGCCGCGCCCGCCTTCATCCGCCCGGCCTTCGCGCAGCAGGATTGGCCATCCCGCGCCGTCACCATCGTGGTGCCCTTCGCGACCGGCGGGCCCTCCGACCTCATCGCCCGCGTCGCCGCGCAGCACCTGCAGCAGACACTCGGAAAGCCCTTCGTCGTCGAGAACCGGCCGGGCGCGACCGGAGAGGTCGGTGCGCGGCAGGTGATCCGCACCGCGCCCGATGGCTACACGCTGATGCACGCGCCGATCAGCACCTGGGCCATCAACGTCGCGCTGCGGCCGAACCTCGGCTACGACCCGACGACGCAGCTGACGCGCATCACGGTCACCGTGCGCACGCCGAATGTCCTGGTGGTGAACCCGCAGGCGGTGCCGGTGCAGGATTTTGCCGGGCTGATCGATTGGATGAAGCGGAACGCCGCCACCGCTTCCTACCCCTCCTCCGGCGTCGGGTCGTCGGACCATCTGACGGCGGAGATGTTCAAGCAGGCGACGGGGACGGAGATGGCGCATATTCCCTACACCGGGGGCGGGCCGGCGATGACCAGCCTGATGGCGGGCACCACGCATATCTCCTTCCAGAACCTCGGCGCCGTCATCCCGCATATCCAGTCGGGGCGGCTGAAGGCGCTGATGGTCACGGCGTCCCAGCGCACGCCGGTGCTGCCGGATGTGCCGACCGGGCAGGAAGTCGGGCTGCGGGACTTCGTCGTCTATTCCTGGCAGGCGCTGGGCGGGCCGCCCGGCATGCCGGCGCCGCTGGTGGAGCGGGTGCGGGAGAGCTTCATGGGCGCGCTCCGCGTCCCCGCCACGGCGCAGCGCCTGGTCGAGGCCGGCTTCGACATCGGCGGCGACACGCCCGATGAATTCGCCACCTTCCAGGCGGGCGAGATCGCGCGCTGGAAGCGGGTGGTGGAGGCCGGGAACATCAAGCCGGAATAGCGGCGCGCTTCAGGGCCAGCCGCACCGCGGCGGGCACGGGCTCGATGATCGGGACGGGGAAGCGCGGGCGGAGCACTTCCGCCACCGCGGCCAGCGGGCCGCCGCCAATGATGATGGCCTCCGCCCCCGTCTCGGCGAGGGCGCGGCGGGCGGTCGCTTCCAGCGCGGCCTCCAGCCTGGCCGGGTCCGCCATCAGCGCGGCGGCGGGGCCCTCCGTCAGGAAGGTGCCGGCATGGCGTGCGGCGTGGCCGTACTCCGCGACGCGCCCGTCGATGGAGGGGGCGAGCAGCGCCGTTGTCGTGACGATGACGAAGCGCCCGGCCGCGGCGGCTTCCGCCATCGCGGCTTCGGCGATGCCGGTCAGGGGTACGGGGGCGGCGGCGCGCCTTTCGGCGAGGCCGGGATCGCCGAAGGCGGCGACGATGACGCCGGCATAAACCGAGAGATCGGTCGCCGAGAGCAACGCCTGCACGGCCCGCGCGCCCTCGGCCAGCTTGGCGGGGTCATCCAGCAGGGGCGCGCCGGTCGCGACGGTCGCGCCCTCCACCGTCACGCCTTCCGGCGCCGCGCGCTGGGCGATCGCCGTCATCACCGCCGTGGTGCGGGCATTGGTGTTCGGGTTGACCAGCAGCAGGCGCGTCACAGGCTGAACAGCCTTCCCCAGCCCGTCACGCGGGCCGAGTCGAGGCCGGCGACCGACAGGCTCTTCCACACCGCGGTCGCGATGCTGTCGAGGATGGGGATGCCGAGCTCGGCCTCCAGCTCCGCCACCAGCGGCCCGGCGCGGAGGTTGGTGCAGACGACGGCGATGGCATCGGGGCGCTCCGCCGCCACGGCGCGGGTCATCGCGCGCAGCTGGTCCTCCGTGACCTCCGCGAAGGCGAAGTTGTCGCGGATGCCGGCATGGGCGTCGCCGCGGCAGGCCAGGCCGTGGCGCGCATACTGCGCGACGATCTTCGCCTGCACGTCGTCGGTATAGGGCGTGACATAGCCGAGGCTCTTCGCGCCAAGGCGTTCCAGCGCCTCGTTCATCGCGAGGATGGAGGTGGTGGCGGGGATGCCCGTGGCCGCGGTGATGCGCTCGCAGAGCCGCTGGTCGGTCTCGAAGCCCAGCCAGGTGGCGGAGGTGCCGTTCCAGGTGATGGCGTCCACCTTCGCATGCGCCAGCAACTCCGCCGCCGCCAGGATGGCGCTGTCGTCGAACTGGGCGAGGGCGGAGGGGCTGAGCGCGATCTCCGTCACCTTGAAGCGGCCGAAATGGACGGAGACCTCCGGCAGCCCCGCGACCATCGCCTGCGTCACGGGCTCCAGCACCGTGTTGGAGGAGGGGGTGAGCATGCCGAGGCGGATTCGTTGGGTCATGGGCCCAACCTACCGCCGGATGTGAGGCCCGCAAACGCGGGTTTTCATTGACGCGCGGCCCCTGCCACGGCAGGCCCCAGGCGAAACAATGCCGCCGGAGATGCCGTGAGCACGGGCCTGATCGCGCTGCTGGATGATGTGGTGGCGTTGGCGAAGGTCGCCGCCGCCAGCCTGGACGATGTCGCCCTCCAGGCGGGGAAGGCGGGCGCCAAGGCGGCCGGCGTCGTCATCGACGATGCCGCCGTGACGCCGCGCTACGTCGTGGGCTTCGCGGCCAGCCGCGAACTGCCGATCGTCAAGCGCATCGCCATCGGGTCGCTGAAGAACAAGCTGCTGATCCTGCTGCCGGTCGCGCTCGCGCTCAGCCTGCTCGCCCCATGGGCCATCACCCCCCTGCTGATGCTGGGCGGCGCCTTCCTCTGCTACGAGGGGGCGGAGAAGGTGCTGGAAGCCATCCGGCCCCACGCGGCCCATGCGCATGAGGAAGCGGTCGGCGCCGCCCCCGCCGATGCCGCGGCGCTGGAGGAGGCGCGGGTCGCCGGCGCCATCAAGACGGACTTCATCCTCTCCGCCGAGATCATGGCCATCGCGCTGTCCAGCATTCCCGAGAGCGGCTTCGTGGCGCAGGCGGCGATCCTGGCGGTGGTCGGCATCGGCATCACGGTCGTCGTCTACGGCGCTGTCGCGCTGATCGTGAAGGCGGATGACGCGGGCGTGGCGCTGGCGCGGGAGGAAGGCATCGCGATGCGCCTGCCGGCGGGGTTGCGCCCGGCGGCCCGCGCACTGGGGCGCGGCCTGGTGAAGGGGATGCCGCCCTTCCTGAAACTGCTCAGCATCGTCGGCACGGCGGCCATGGTCTGGGTCGGCGGCGGCATCCTGATCCATGGGCTGGAAGAATTCGGCGTGGCCGGGCCGGGGCACCTGTCCCACGACCTCTCTGCGGCAGCGGGGGCGGTGCCCGGGATCGGCGGTGCGCTGGGCTGGCTGGCGGGCGCGGCCTTTGCCGGCGTGGTGGGGCTGGTGGCGGGGTTCCTGCTGATCCCGCTGGTCGAACGCGTGCTGGCCCCGCTGGCGAAGCGCTTCCGGCGGTCCTAGCCTTCCTGCCTGTCCAAGGCCCGCCTGTCCAAGGAAGGAAGCGCCGCGTGATCCATGTCCTCGCCCTCATCACCACCAAGCCCGGGATGCGGGAGGCGGTGCTGGAGGCCTTCCGCGCCAACATGCCGGCCGTCCATGCCGAGGATGGCTGCATCGAATACGGCCCGGCCATCGATGCCGAGGGAATCGGCGCGATCCAGACGAAGCTCGGCCCGGACAGCTTCGTGGTGGTGGAGAAGTGGGAAAGCCCGGCGCACCTCGCGGCCCATGCCGCCGCGCCGCACATGGCGGCCTATGGCGCGAAGGTGCGGGAGATGATCGCCAGCCGGGTGATCCATGTCCTGACCCCGGCAGGATAGTCGCGCGATCACGGCATTGTATAAAGTATAGTTATTCAAAGGCGTGCTGATCTTCCCCTTCGGAGGGGATGATCGGCATGGCGGCGAAAGCCAGGCTGCGGCTGGTGGAGCGCCGGGAGCCCGCGGGCGGCTGGGCGGCGCTGGCGCCGGAATGGCAGGCATTGCCGGGCGGCAGCCTGCAGGGTCTTCCTGCCGGTGCCCGGCCCCTCGACCGGCGCGTGGCGCTGCTGCACCCCCGGCGCGGGGTCGCGATCCTCGACCTGCTCTGGGAAGGCGCCGCGCCGTTGGCGCCGCGGGAGGCCGTGGCGACGGTGGCGGCGCTGCGGGCCCGGCTGGCGGCGGCCGGATTCCCACAGGTCTTCTCCGGTCATCTGCCCCTGTTGCACCTGGCGCTGGAGGAAGCGGCGCTGCCCGGCCTGGCACGCCGTCTGGACATGGCGTTCAGCGCCCTGCCACCGATGACCCTGCCGCCCGGCGATGCCTGGATCGGTCCGCTCCGTCGCGCCCTGACCACGCCGCCCGACGCCTTGCCTTCGGTGCAGCCGTCCCGAGGGCGACGATGGCGGCTGGCGGGTGGGATGGGCCTCGCCCTGGCCGGTGTGGGCCTGGCGGCGGCGATGGTCCCGATGGGACGCCCGCCTCGGCCGGAGGCTGGCGGTCCCCTGACCTTGCTGGCCAGCGCTTCGGTCGCCCTGGCGGGCGAGGCGGGCAGCGACGCGGATCCCTCGCCGGCGGAGGGGGGCGGGCATCTCGAGGCCTTCGACCGCGCGCTGGCGGCGCTGGAGCGGAGCTATCGCGAAGCGGCGGCGGCCCCCGCGGCGGAAGGCCTGGAGCCTGAGCCAGCCCCGGCGCCGCGCGACGAGGCCCCGCCAGCGGTGGTGACGGCCGAGCCGCCCGCCGTGGTGACGCCGATGCCGCCGCCGGTGGTGCGGGCGGAGCCGCCCGCCGTGGTGGCGCCAATGCCGCCACGCGTGGTGCGAGGGGAGCCACCGGCGGTGGTCACCCCGATGCCGCCAGCGGTGGTGCAGGCGGAACCGCCGGCCGTGGTCGCCCCGATGCCGCCGCCTGTGGTTCGGGCGGAGCCGCCGGCCGTCGTGACGCCGATGCCGCCGCCCGTGGTGAGGGCGGAGCCACCAGCCGTGGTGACGCCGACGCCGCCACCGGTGGTCCGGGCGGAACCGCCGGCCGTGGTGACGCCGATGCCGCCACCCGTGGTGCGAGCCGAACCGCCTGCCGTAATCGCGCCGATGCCGCGCCCCGTGGTCCGGGCGGAACCGCCGGCCGTGGTCGCTCCGATGCCGCCCCCGGTGGTGGAGGCGCAACGCGCGCCCGCCCGCCCCGAAGCGCCGCCGCCCCCGGCACGGCCCGCGGCACCGCTGGATCCCCGGCTCGTCGCCGCCCTGCTCGATCGGGGCCAGGCGATGATGGCGCGCGGCGACATCTCCGGCGCCCGGCTGCTGTTCACGCGCGCCGCCCAGGCCGGCAGCGCGGAGGCCGCCCTGGCCATGGCCCGCAGCTTTGACGGGGCCGTGCTGGCGGGTCTCGGCGCCCGGGGCATCCGCCCGGACCCGGCCCAGGCCGAACACTGGTACCGCCGCGCCGCAGAACTCGGCGCGGCCCGCTGACAGGAAAGTCCCCATGACATCACGACGCAGCCTCCTGGCCGCCGCGGGCAGCGTGCTGGCGGCGCCCGCGCTGGCCCAGGGGAACCCCGTCGCGCAGCTCAACGCCATGGCGGCGCGGGCCAATGCGGGCACGGTCGGCATCGTCGCGGGCGGCGTGGATGGCACCTATATCCGCATCGCCGCCGACCTGGCCGCGGTGCTGGACGATTCGGATCGGCTGCGCGTCATCGCCATGATCGGCCGCGGCTCAGTCCAGAACATCGCCGACATCATGGTGCTGCGGGGGATCGACCTCGGCATCGTGCAGTCCGACGTGCTGGCCTATGCGCGGCGGGAGCGTCTGTTCCCCTCCGTCGAGCGGCTGATCCAGTATGTCTGCAAGCTGTATGATGAGGAGATCCACATCCTCGCCGCGCCGGGCATCGCATCCGTCCAGGACCTGGCGGGGAAGGCGGTGAATGTGGACCTGCCGGGCAGCGGCACGGCGATGACGGCATCGCTGGTCTTCGGCGCGCTGGGCGTGCGGGTGCGGGAGGAGAATGCGCCGCAGGACGCCGCGCTGGAACGGCTGCGGCGCGGCGAGATCGCGGCGCTGGTCTATGTCGCGGGCAAGCCCGCGCGGCTGTTCGCCGGCGTGCGGCCTGACGAGGGGATGCGCCTGCTGCCCCTGCCTGCCGATCCCGCGCTGCTCGACACCTACCTGCCCGCGCGGTTCGAGGCCGCGGACTACCCCGCTCTGGTGCCGGCGGGCGGCATCGACACCATGGCGGTGGGCGCCGTGCTCGCCGTCTATGCCTGGGCGCCGGGTACGGAGCGGCATCGCAAGGTCTCCCGCTTCGTGGAGGCGCTGACGGAGCGCTTCGACGCCTTCCTGCGCCCGCCGCGCCATCCGAAGTGGCGGGAGGTCAACCTGGCGGCGGAGGTGCCGGGCTGGACGCGCTTCACGCCGTTGCGGTGACGGCTATGCTGCCCCCGCAACGGGGGGGCGGCGATGCGGACAATCACGCTGAAGGCGGAAGCGGCAACGGCGGAGAACGTCGCGCCCTTCGGCACGCTGATGGGCCCGACCGCGCCCGCGCCGGTGATCCGCAGCCCCTTCTATGGCGACCGCGTCGCGCTGCGGAAACCCGGGCGCTTCGTGGCCGATGACACGCTGGAATTCACGGTCGCCACGCTGGAGCGCCGCCCGCTGCGCGCCGTGTGGATGGAGCGCCACTTCCTGCACACGCAGAGCTTCTTCCCACTCGGCGGCCGCCCCTTCCTGATGGTGCTGGCGCCGCCGGGCGAGGGCGAGCTGCCCGTGCTGGAGGAAGCCCGCGCGCTGCTCTTCGACGGCAGCGCGGGGCTGATGCTGCACCTCGGAACCTGGCACGAATTCCCGCTGGCGCTGGTCGATGCGACGAGCCTGATCATCGCCATCCGCCGCGACACCGCGCGCGACCTTCAGCATGTGCAGGGCAATGAGGCGCGGGGGCCGGACCTCGACAAGAAGGACATCGCCGCGCGGCTCGGCGTGACGATCGAGGTCGCGCTGTAGTCAGGGGATGCTGGCGAGGTCCGCCGCCAGCCAGGGCCGGGCCGCGATGGCGCGGCGGAGGTAGTGGTCCCAGCGCAGGCCGAGCACCTTGTCGGAGAGCAGGAAGCGCTTCGCCTCCTCCGCCGTGGCGTCATCGACGAGCGACAGCGGCTTGCCCGCGGCCGCGGCCATGGCGCCGAGCTGGATGCGGCAGGCATCGTCCAGCATGATCGCGCAGTGAACGGCCTCCCGCACGTTGCGCCCGACGACCAGCGTGCCGTGGTTGGCGAGCAGCAGGGCGCGGCGCGGGCCGAGCGCGGCGGCGAGTTCGACGCCGGTCTCCACCGTATCGACGATGCCGCCATATTCCGCGTGCAGGGCGCAATCGTCGTGGAACATCAGCGCGGACTGGAACAGGGGCAGCAGCGGCGTGCCCGTGGCGGTCAGCATCACCGCGTTGAGGCTGTGGGTGTGGATGACGCAGCCGATATCGGGGCGCGCGCGATAGAGGCCGGTGTGGATGACCAGTGAGGGGTTGATCTTCCCGCCATGGAGGACGTTGAGGTCCATGTCCACGTGGCGGAGATCGGCGGCGCGCACCTCTTCGAACCCCTGGCCGTAGCCATGGCACCAGAAGCTGTCCCCGCCCGGCAGCCGCGCCGTCAGGTGGCCCGCGATGCCGGCATTCTGGCCGTGCACGTCGAGGATGTGATAGGCGGCGAGGAGTTCGCGCCGCAGCGTCGCTTTATCCATGCGTGTCCTCCAGCGCGGGAATCCGGTTGGCGCCCTCCGCGATGCGGAGGCAGGCGGCGCGATGCGCGGCATCGCCGGCGACGGCGTCGAGGCGTGGGGTTTCGCTGCGGCAGCGCGACACCGCCACGGGGCAGCGACTCGCAAAGTGGCAGCCGGGCGGCAGGTTGATGGGGGAGGGGATCTCCCCCTGCAGGACATGCCGCTTCAGCACGGCGTCGGGATCGGCCGGCAGATGCGCCGACATCAGCGCCTGCGAATAGGGATGCGCGGCATCGGCGAAGACCTGCGCCGTGGGGGCGTATTCGACGACGCTGCCGAGGTAGAGCACCAGGATGCGGTCGCTGATCAGCTTCACCGTGCCGAGGTCATGGCTGATGAACATCATCGCCGCCCCCGTCTCCGCCTTCAGCTCCGCCAACAGGTCGAGGATGCCGGCGCGGACGGAGAGGTCGAGGGAGGAGGTGGGCTCGTCCAGCACGATCAGCTTCGGGCTGGTCGCGATGGCGCGGGCGATGCAGACGCGCTGGAGCTGACCGCCGGAGAGTTCGGCCGGGAAGCGCGTGAGGAGTTCGGGCGTGAGCCGCACGCGGATCGCCAGCGCCTCCGCCCTGTCGCGGCGTTCGGCGGCGGAGAGCTTCGTGTGCAGCTTCAACGGCTCCGCGATCAGGTCGCCGATGCGGATGCGCGGGTTGAGCGCGGACCAGGGGTCCTGGAACACCATCTGCATCTCCGCCCGCAGCGGGCGGCAGGCGGATTCCGGCAGGCGCGTGATGTCGCGACCGCGAAATCGGATGGTGCCACCGGTCGGCGACAGCAGGCGGATGACGCTGCGACCGATGGTGGACTTGCCGGAGCCGCTTTCGCCGACGACGCCCAGCGTCTCGCCCTCGCGGATCGAGAAGCTGACGCCGTTGACGGCATGCACCTTCAGGTGGCGGGAGACGTCGAAATGCTTGACCAGCCCTTCGACCTCCAGGACCGGAGCCGTCATGCCGCCACCCGGTGGCAGCGGACGACATGGCCGTCGCCCAGCGCGACGTCGGGCGGCACCATGGTGCAATCCGCGCCGGCCTGCGGGCAGCGATCCTGGTAGGGGCAGCCGGGTGGCAGCGCCTTCAGGTTCGGCGGCGGCCCGCCCACGGTGCGCGTGGCGCCGAGCCGCAGGCGTTCCGGCGTCGCGCCGATGAGGTTCACGGTGTAGGGATGGACGGGGCGGCGGAAGACCTGGCGCACGGGCCCACTCTCGACGATGGCGCCGGCATACATCACCGCCATCTCGTCGCAGTAATGCGCGACCACGCCGAGGTCGTGGGTGATGATCATGGCGGCGATGCCGGTGCGCCGCACCAGGTCCCGCAGCAGGTCGAGGATCTGCGCCTGCACCGTGACGTCGAGGCCCGTGGTCGGCTCATCCGCGATCAGTAGCCGCGGCTCGTTCATCAGCGCGAGGGCGATCAGCACGCGCTGTGCCATGCCGCCCGAGAGTTCATGCGGCCAGGCCCGCATGCGCCGCGCGGGGTCGGGGATGCCGAGCGCGCCGAGAGTCGCGATCGCCTTCTCCCGCGCCTCCGCCACCGATCCCCCGCGATGCGCGCGGCGGATGCGGATGAGCTGGTCGCCGATGCGCGACAGGGGATCGAGCGAGGATTTCGGGCTTTGCACCACCAGCGCGATGTCGCGGCCGCGTAGCGCGTTGAGGTCGTCATCGGGCATGGCCAGCAGGTCACGCCCCTCGAACAGCGCGCGGCCGCCCATGATGCGGGCGGGCGGGCGCAGCAGGCCCATGATGGAGGTCGCCGTCAGCGACTTGCCCGCCCCCGTCTCCCCCACCAGGCCGAGGATGCGGCCCGCATCGAGAGAGAAGGAGACGCCGTTCAGCGCCTTCGCCACCTGGATCTCATTGTCCAGGTCGCGCGAGATGAAGTGGGTGTGGAGGTCCTCCACGCGCAGCAGCGTCATCGCGTGGCCGCCTTCCGGCGGGGGTCCAGCAGGTCCTGCAGCCCGTCGCCCAGCATGTTGAGGCCGAGCACCATCAGGATCAGCGCGATGCCGGGGAAGACGCCGACCCACCATTGCCCGGTGACGAGATACTCCGCCCCCTGGCGGACCATGGCGCCCCATTCCGGCGTCGGCGGCTGGATGCCGACGCCGAGGAAGGCGAGGGTCGCGCTGATCCGCACCGCCCAGGCCGCGCGCACCGCCGTCTGCGCCATCGCCCCCTGCAGCGCGTTGGGCAGGATATGGACGAAGAGGATGCGCCAGGTGGGATTGCCGGCGGAAACCGCGCTCTCGACGAAGGTCGAATGCCGCAGCGCCAGCACCTCCGCCCGCACCACCCGGGCGAAGACGGGGCTGTCGAGCAGGCCGATCACCAGCACGACGTTGAAGAGAGAGGGCCCCGCCGCGGCGACCACGGCCAGCGCCAGGATGATGGAGGGGAAGACGCGCAGCGCATCGAAGAAACGCATCGCGATCTCATCGAACCAGCCGCCGCGATAGCCGGTATAGAGGCCGAGCGGCACGCCGGCGAGCAGCCCCACCACGACGGCGGGGATGGCGATGCCGAAGGCCCAGCGCGCGCCGGCGATGACGCGGGAGAAGACATCCATCCCGTTGCCGTCGGTGCCCATGAGGTGCGCGCCGCCGGGTGCGGCCAGCACGTTGCGGGGCTGCGCGAATTCCGGGTCGAAGGGCGCCAGCCACGGTGCGAGCAGCGCCATGACGGCGAAGCCCAGGATGATGAAGACGCCCGCCGCCAGGGTCGGGCTGCGGCGGGAGATGCCGCCGATGCGGCGCACCCAGCGGGGGGAGGCAATGGTGGCACTCATGCCGCGCGGGGTTCCGTCAGCGTGACGTAGATGTCGACGACGAGGAAGACGAACACCGAGAACAGCGCCAGCATCAGCACATAGCCCTGCACCGCCGCGAAATCCCCCGCGATGATGGCCGACAGCCCGTATTGTCCGAGCCCGCCCCAGGCGAAGACGTATTCGATGAGGGAGGTGGTGCCGACCAGGCCCGTGATCTCCGTGCCGATGAAGGTGACGATGGGCGTCATGCTGTTGCGCAGCGCCATGGCGCGGATCTCCCGCTTCGGCAGGCCCTGCGCGCGGGCGTAGCGGATGTAGTCGCTGGCCAGCACCTC
Source organism: Acetobacteraceae bacterium (assembly GCA_027482245.1). GTDB lineage: Bacteria > Pseudomonadota > Alphaproteobacteria > Acetobacterales > Acetobacteraceae > Falsiroseomonas. The sequence continues at coordinate 210,565 of JAIXWG010000038.1, forward strand.
CAGCGCGATGGCGCGGGTCTGCTTGATGATGGGTGCGGCGGAGATGATGGCGACGCAAAGCACGGGCAGGATGAGCTGCGAGGCCGCGGAGGCGGCGAGTTCCCAATCCGCGGCGATCAGCCCGTCGATCAGGTAGCTGCCCGTCACGCGCGGTGGCGGATCCAGGAACAGGCTGATGCGCCCCATGCCGGGCGGCGCCCATTCCAGCAGGTAGAAGAAGACGAAGAGCATGATGAGGCCGAGCCAGTAGGTCGGCACGGAGAATCCGAGCAGGGAGAAGAAGCGGCTGAACTGGTCGAAGGCGCGGTCGGGGCGGAAGGCCGCGCGCAGCCCGACGGGAATGCCGATGCCCGCGCCGATCAGCACGCCCCAGGCCATCAGCTCCAGCGTCGCCGGCGCACGGTCCAGGATCTCCGCCAGCACGGGCCGGTTGCTGAGCCAGGAGGCGCCGAGATCCCCCTGTAGGACCTTGCCCAGATAGACGCCGAATTGCACCCAGATCGGCTGGTCGAGCGCCAGCGACGCCCGCACCAGTTCGATCTCCGCCGCCGTGGCCGTGGGGCCGGCCAGCAGCCCCACCGGGTCCTGCCCACTGAGGCGCACCAGCATGAAGGTGCCCAGCAGGATCACGAAGAGCAGCGGCACCACCAGGACCAGGCGCCGCGCCAGCATCCGCCCGATCGGCATGCGATTGTCACACCACCTTCAGATCGTACCAGCGCTCATGCTCGTCGGGATGCGGGCACCAGCCGGAGATGTTGCCGGCCATCGCCTCCCAGACGGTGGGATAGACGGTGACGATCCAGGGCGCTTCCTCCATCCACAGCTGCTGCGCCTGCTTCATCAGGTCGTTCCGCCTCGGCACGTCGAGCGTCTGCCGCGCCTCGTCGATCAGCGCATCCATGCGCGGATCGGCGAACCGGGCGCGGTTGGAGACGCCCTGGGAATGCGCGAGCAGGAAGGTGGCGTAGACGGGGTCGAGCACGATGGGCCCGTCCTCGAAGGAGAACATCGGCATGTCCTGCCGGTTGGGGGCGCCGCGGGCGCGCATGTCGCTGTCGCTGATGCGCACCGCACGCGCCTTGACGCCCACGGCCTGGAGCTGCGCCGCGACCTGGATCGACATCGGCTCCTCCCAGTTGAAGATCTGGGAGTAGAGGATTTCCACCTGCTGGTCGAAGTTGAAGTTGGCCTGCGCCAGCAGCGCCCGCGCCTTGGCGGGATCGTAGTCGTAGTTGAAGAAGCTCGGGTCGTAGCCGGCGACGATGGGCGGCACGATGGAGCGCGCTTGCTCCGCCAGGCCGAAGAAGACGCCCTGGATCAGCGCGGGCTTGTCGACCGCGTAGTTGAAGGCCTGGCGCACCAGCTTGTTGTCGAAGGGCGGGAAGCGGACATTCATGCGCACGGAGGAGATGGTGCGGCCAAAGCTGTCCTGCGTCTTCACGCGCCGGTCACTGCGCAGCTCCGCCACCTGCTGCAGCAGCGGGCGATGGATCCATTGCACCTGGCCACTGCGCAGCAGCGTGATGCGCGAGGCCGCGGACGGGACCGCGCGGTAGACGACGCGGGTGAAGTAGGGCTGTTCGCGGAAGTAGTTGGGATTGGCGACGAAGACCGCCTGTTCGCCGGCGCGCACCGATTCCAGGTGATAGGCGCCGAAGCCCGCGGTATTGGTCTCCATCCACTTCAGCGCCCAGGGGTCTTCCGGCGTCGCGTGCTTCTTCACCTCGGTGCTGTCGTAGACGGCCGGCAGGTAGAGCGTCAGCGCGCTCAGCAGGATCATGCTGGGGGCAGAGAGGGTGAACTCCACCTCGTATTTCGAGACCGCCTTCACCGCCGTGACGTTGGAGACATTGGCGATGAAGGCGCCGGTGCGGCGCTGCGCGAAGGACTTGGCCCAGCCCCATTCGACGTCCGCCGCCGTCATCTCGTTCCCGAAGAAGCTCCGCACACCCTGGCGCAGCTTGAAGGTCCAGGTCTTGCCGTCGGGCGAGGTCGTCCAGCTTTCAGCGAGATGGCCCTCGATGACGTCGGGGTTCAGGTAAGGGCGGCCGTCGCGCATCACGCGGCCGTAGCGGGTCAGGCCCTCATAGACCTGCACGACGCTTTCCTGCGTGCCGGGGCGAAGTGCGTCGCCATCGAAGCCCTCCGGCGCGCCGGGCGCGGCCAGCAGCAGCGTGCGGCCGGCGCGGGGCTGCGCGAGCGCGGGGGTGGCCAGGGGCGCACCGGCCGCCATGGCCATGGTGCCGAGCAGGATGTCGCGCCGTTCGATCGCCATTGGTCAATTCCCCCGTCCCCGCCGTCTCCGGTCACAGCCGGTGGATCGGTACCCGATCCCCGTTGCCATCCCGCGCGGCCGGGGCCATTGTCCGGACAACCTCGATCCTTGGCAAGGAGCCTTCATGCACGACCTGGTCATCCGCGGCGGCACCATCGTGGACGGCACGGGGGCGCCGCGCTTCACCGGCGATGTGGCGATCGATGGCGACCGCATCACGCAGGTCGGCGGCAAGGCAGGCCCGGCGAAGCGCGACGTGCAGGCGGAAGGCCGCATCGTCGCCCCGGGCTGGGTCGATGTGCATACGCATTACGACGGGCAGGCGACCTGGGACCCGGTGCTCGCCCCCTCCGTCTGGCATGGCGCGACGACGATCCTATTCGGGAATTGCGGCGTTGGCTTCGCTCCCGTGCGCAAGCGCGATCACCAGGCGCTGATCGACTTGATGGAAGGCGTGGAGGACATTCCCGGCATCACCCTCGCCGAGGGGCTGCAGTGGAACTGGGAGAGCTTTCCGGAATACCTCGATGCGCTCGATGCCATGCCGCGCACCATCGATGTCGCGGCGCAGGTCGCGCACCATCCGCTGCGCGTCTACGTCATGGGCGAGCGTGGGCTGAACCGCCAGGCTGCGACGGATGACGACATCGCGCAGATGGCGAAGCTGACGGAGGAGGCGCTGCGCGCCGGCGCCTTCGGCTTCACCACCAGCCGCACCGACCAGCACAAGACGCCGACCGGCGACCTGGTGCCCGCGCGCTATGCGGAGCATCGGGAACTGCTCGCGATCGGCCAGGCCATCGGCCGTTCGGGTCGCGGCACCTTCGGCATGCTGAGCGACTTCGAGGATGAGGCCGCGGAATTTGCCTGGCTGCGCCAGGTGGCGGCGAGCACGCAGCGGCCGGTGTGGTTCCTGCTGACCGACCGCAACGCCGATCCGGGCCGCTTGCAGCGCCTTCTGGGCCATGTGCGCGCCGCGCGCGCCGATGGCCTGCCGCTGGCGGCGCAGGTGGCCTCGCGCCCCGTCGGGCTGATCCTCGGCCTGACGACCTCGCTGAACCCCTTCGCGCTGCGCGAAAGCTTCCATGAGTTGGCGCATCTGCCGCCGGCGGAGCAGTTGGCAAAACTGCGGGAACCGGCGGTGCGGGCGAAGATCCTGGCGGAGGAGGCGTCGCCCCGCCTGCTGCATGTGGTGCCGCCGCTGTCGCGCCAGATCGCGACGCGCTGGGACCAGATGTTCGCCCTCGGCGACCCGCCGGATTACGAGCCGCCGCCGGAGCGCAGCATGGCCGCCATGGCCGCCGCGGCCGGGCAGGACCCCGTCTCCTTCTGCTACGACTACCTGACGGGCGGCGATGGCGGGCGGATGCTCTACTTCCCCGTCGTCAACTATGTCGGTGGCGATTTCAACCGCCTGCACGGGCTGCTGCAGGACCCGCATACGGTGGTGGGCCTGTCCGATGGCGGCGCGCATTGCGGTGTGATCTGCGATGCCTCCATGCCGACCTTTGGCCTGACGCATTGGACGCGCGACCGGCAGCGCGGCGATCGCCTGCCGCTGGAATTCGTCGTGCAGCGGCAGACCAGCGGCACGGCCGACTTCTTCGGCTTCCATGACCGCGGGCGGCTGAAGCCTGGCCTCAAGGCCGACATCAACGTCATCGACCTGGACGGGCTGCGCCTGCACCATCCGGAGATGATCTACGACCTGCCCGCGGGCGGCCGCCGCCTGGTGCAGCGCGTGGATGGCTACGACATGACCCTCGTCTCCGGCGTGCCCATCATGGAGCGCGGCGCGGAGACGGGGGCGCGGCCGGGGCGGCTCGTCCGCTCCTAAAGGCGGTCGAGGAAGCCGAGCACGGCGTCGGCCATCAGTTCCGGGGTCTGGATGGCCATGAAGTGGCCGCTCTCCACCTCCCGGAACTCGGCGCCGGCGATGGCGTCGGCGACGGGCTTCACGCGTTCCGGCGGCCGCGTCAGGTCATGCTTTGCGGCCAGCACCAGCACGGGGCAGGCGATGCTGGAGAGGTCCGCTGTCATGTCGAGATCGGCCAGCATCCGCGCCGTCGCCGCCTGCCCGGCGGGATCGACGCCGAGGCGCGAGGCGCGGCAATGCGCGAAGCGTTCGGCGTCCCCGCGCATGGCGGGCGGGTAGCTGGTCATCAGCCCGGTATCGACGACGGCGCGGGCGCCCTTCGTCTCCATCTCCTGCGCCCGGGCCAGCAGCGCGACGCGCCCGGCCTCGTTCACGCCGGTGGCCGGGGAGGAGACGACGACGCCGCGCACGCGGCCGGGATGGGCGGCGGCGAGGTGCAGGGCGAGCGCGCCGCCGACCGCCATGCCGACCGTCGCCACCGGCTCCGTGATGCCGAGCGCATCCATCAGCGCCACCGCGTCGTTGCCCTGCGCCGGCATGGTGAGCGGCGTGCGCGGCTTTTCCGAGAGGCCTCCACCGCGTTGGTCGTAGCGCAGCACGCGGCAGCGCTTTGCCAGCAGCGGCAGCATGAAGTCCCAACTCTCCAGGCTGCCGCCCATCTCATGCAGCAGCAGCAGCACGGGGCCGTCACCGCCGGTGTCGTGGTAGCGCAAGGCGGCGCCGTCGAGGTCGATCCAGCGCATCATGGCGTGTCTCCGTCGAGGTCGAGCGTCCAGGCATCCGGCACCAGGCGATAGCCATTGCCCTCTCGCGCCACATGCGCGAAGGCGGGGAAGTGCAGGTGCATGCCGGCGATGGCAAGGCGATCCGTCGCCACCTGGTCCAGGATGTGGCGGCGCGTGGCGATGGCGAGCGCGGGGTCGGTATCGACCTTCATCGTGACCTCCGGCCGGGCGATCTGCACTTCCGGCACATGCACGATGTCGCCCCAGATCAGCAGCGCCCTGCCGCCAGAGGCCACCATGAAGCCGGTATGGCCGGGGGTATGGCCGGGCAGCGGCATGGCCGTGACGCCGGGGAAGACCTCGCCGCCCGTGAAGGGCTGCATACGGTCGCGATAGGGGCGCAGGCGGTTGCGCGTCTCGATGAACATCGCGCGGCGCTGCGCGGGATCGGGCAGGCGCATCATTGCCTCGTCGCTGTCCCAATGCGCGAGTTCGTCGGCATGGACGTGCAGCGCGGCGTTGGGGAAGGCGGCGTTGCCGGCACTGTCCGCGATGCCGCCCCAGTGGTCGCGATGCAGATGCGTCATCAGCAGCGTGTCCACCGCGGCCGCCTCGACGCCCGCATCGGCCAGGTGCCTGGCCACGAAGCCGACCGTGTCCCGCACGCCCTGGCCGAGCCCCGTATCGACCAGCGCGATGCGGTCGCCATGGCGGATCAGGAAGGCGTTGACGGCGGTGCGCCGCGCGGGGCGGAACGACGCCGCCAGCAGCGCCGTCGCCTCCGCCGCCGCGATGCCGTCCAGGGAGGAGACCGGCGCATCCTGGTGGCCGTCATGCAGCGCGGTGACGAGGATGTCGCCGACGCGGCGATGGAAGACGCCCGGGACCTGCGCGCTGATCATGCGGGCAGCGGATGCGCGAGGAGGTAGGGCAGGTAGTCCGGCTCCACATCGATCTCCATGGTCCCGAGGAAGCGCACCAGGCCGCAATAAGTGGCGATGATCAGCGTCAGCTCCACCAGCGCCTCCGCATCGAAATGGCCGCGCAGCGCGTCGAAGGTGGCGGCTGTCATGGCCGGGCCGTCCCACATCTCCCGCGCGCCCTTCAGCACCAGCTTCGCCAGCGGCTCGAGCGGCGAGTCGCCGCCCGCCGTCTCGATGCCGATGGCACGGATATCGGCTTCCGTGCAGCCGAAATCCTGGCTGATGCGGACATGGTGCGACCATTCATAGGGGCTGCGCGCCAGCCAGCCCACCTGCAGGATCGCAAGCTCCCGCAGTCGCGCATCGAGGCGGCTGGCGTGGCGGATATGCATGGCGAGGCCGGTGAAGGCGCGAGCGAGCCCCGGGCTGTGCGCCAGCAGGCGGTTCAGCGCGATGTCGCGCTTCAGCAGGTCCTGGTCGTGTTCGGGCAGCTCGGCGCGGGTGAGGTAGGGGAGGCGGGCCATGATGCTCCTCAGCGCTGCAGCATGTGTTCGTAGTCGGCGCCCATCACCTGGCTGACGGGTTTTCCTGCTTCCACGTCCCGCGCCATGGCGGCCTCCCGCGCCGCGATCATCTCCGCGGCATCGAGGACGCGCGCGATGTCTGCGGCGGCGATGATCACGACGCCGCTGCCATCGGCGAGCGCATAGTCGCCGGGGCGCGCCGCAACGCCGCCGAGGGTGATCGGGCCGCCCGTCTCGGCCTCATGCAGCCGTCCGCGGGCGGTGCGCGCCGTGGTGGCGGCGGCGAAGACGGGGAAGGCGATCTCCCGCGCCTCATCGATGTCCCGTGCGGCGCCATCGGTGATGATGCCGGCGAGGCCGCGAGCCTTCGCGGCGCGGGAGAGGATGCCGCCCCAGCCGCCGGCATCGAGGCCCGGGATGTGCTGGATCAGCAGGATGTCGCCAGTCTCCGCGGCCTCGATCGCGGCGGAGCAGAGGTGGCGCGGGGCCGTGCCGGGGGGCGGCGGGCCCTCCGCCAGGCACACCGTCATCACGCGGCCGGCGATGCGGCCCGGCACGGTGCGGGGCGGCATGCCGGAGATCGCGGGCGGCAAGCCGAGCTTGTCCATGGCGTCGGAGAGCGCGCAGCTGTCGAGGCGCTTGAGGCGCGCGATGATGTCGTTATCGGCCACGATGCCGTGTTTCCCCCGCTGGTCGCCCGCATCATGGGCAAGGGCCGCGGCCTCGCCAAGCCGTGCGGCTGGCATGCTTCCTGCAAGCATCGCGTGTGTTTCCAGGACGGAGCCTCGCCATGCCCGACATTGCCGCGCTGCTGGAGGAGATCGCGGAGGTCCCGCATTCCGCCGATCCGGCCGTGGCGCGGGCGAAGAGCCGGGACATGTATGCGGTGAGCCCGCTGCTGCGGAAGGCGTTGCGGGGGCGTGAGGCCGAGGCCGTCGTCAGCCCGCGGGACAATCACGAATTGCGCGCCGTGCTGCGCTGGGCCGTGCGCCACCGCATCCCCCTGACGCCTCGTGGCGGCGGCACCGCCAATTACGGGCAGTCGGTGCCGCTGGCGGGCGGCGCGATGCTGGACATGACGGGCTATACGGGCGTCGTGGCCGTCAGCGACACCACCGTGCGCGTGCGCAGCGGCACGCTGATGGGCGAGATCGACGAGGTGCTGCGCGCCCATGGCAAGGAACTGCGCATCCATCCCTCCACGCGGTCGGACAGCACCATCGGTGGCTTCATCGGCGGCGGCAGCGGCGGCATGGGATCCTGCCGCTGGGGCATGCTGCGCGATCCCGGCAACATCACCGCGATCCAGGTGATAAGTGTCGAGGCCGAGCCGCGGCTGGAGGAGCTGCGCGGCGTCGACACGCTGCTGGTGCAGCACGCCTATGGCACGAATGGCGTGATGACGGAGCTGGAGCTGCCGCTGGCGCCAGCCGAGTCGTGGAAGGAAGCCGTGGTGGCCTTCCCCGACTTCATGGACGCGGCGCGCTTCGGCATTGCCTTCGCCGCGCATCCCGATATCGCGCGCAAGCTGGCCTCCGTGCAGGAATGGCCGGTGCCGCGGCTCATGAAGAACCTCGGCGACATCGTGCCGGAGGGGCATTCCATGGCGATGGTCATGGTGGCCGCGCGGCACCTGCCGGAATTCCGCGCGCTGGTCGCGATGCATGGCGGCCAGGTCGTGACCTGCGTGGCGGAGGGGCGGGGGCGCTACGGCGCGCCGCTCTACGAATTCGCCTTCGGCCATGCGCTGCGCCAGATCCAGAAGCACCAGCCGCGCTACACCGTGCTGCAGGGGATGTTCCCGCCGCAGGGGCTGGAAGCCTCCGTCGCGCGGCTGCAGGCGGCGATGCGAGGCGTGGGACCGCTGCGCTTCGAGATCTTCTACAGCCAGGGCCAGCTGGTCGGCATGGGATCGCCCTATGTGCTGTTCGAGAGCGAGGCGCAGCTGGCGGGCCTCGTGGACCAGCTGCAGGCGATCGGCATGAATGTCGCGAACAGCCACACCACGGGCGTGCGCGCCGTCGGCATCAAGGCGATCGATGAGCGGGACGCCGCCTTCAAGCGCGCCATGGACCCGCATGGCCTGCTGAACCCCGGCAAGCTGGGGTTGGAGGAGAAGGAGAGCGCGGCGGTGACGACTCTCGCGACGAAGGGCTGGGCGACGAAGCGGCCCGCCGCCTAGCCGCCCATCGCCTGGTCCAGCAGGCCGGAGACCTGGCGGCAGTATTCGGCATAGGCGGGGGAGAGGCGGAAGCTGCGGTCGCGGGGATAGGGCTCCTCCACCGCCATCTCCCCGATGATACGGCCCGGCCGCGCCGCCATGACGACGATGCGGGCGGAGAGGTAGACGCTCTCATAGACGCTGTGGGTGACGAAGACGACGGTGCAGCCCGCCTTGCGCCAGATGCCGAGCAGGTCGTCGCAGAGCTTCTGGCGCGTGATCTCGTCCAGCGCCGCGAAGGGCTCGTCCATCAGCAGCAGCCGCGGCTTCATCACCAGCGCGCGGGCGATGGAGACGCGCATGCGCATGCCGCCCGAAAGTTCCCGCGGGAAGGCCTTGGCGAAGCCCGAGAGGCCGACCAGGTCGAGCGCCGCATCGACCTCCGCCGCCACCTGCGCGCGCGGGCGGTCGCGGAGCCTGAGTGGCAGGAAGACGTTGTCCCAGACGCTGGCCCAGGGCATCAGCGTCGGCTCCTGGAAGACGAAGCCGAGGTCGCCCGGCACGAAGCCGCGGCCGGGCCAGTCGATGCTGCCGCCGCTATGCCTGCCGAGCCCGGCGATGAGGCGAAGCGCCGTCGATTTCCCGCAGCCGGAGGGGCCGAGCAGGGAGATGAACTGGCGCTCCCCGATATCGAGGTCGAGACCCCGCAGCGCGACGGTGCCGCTGGCATAGACCTTGTCCACGCCGCGCAGGCGCAGCAGGGGCTCGGCGGGATGGTGCATGTCCATGCCGCTCAATTCTCCCGCGCCAATTCGCTTTCATGCCAGCGGCGCAGCAGGGCGCGCTGCACGGCGGACATGACGAGCCAGATCGTGATGCCGAAGGCGGAGAGCAGGAACAGCGCCGCGAACATGCGCGGCACGTTCAGCAGCGACCCGCTTTCCACGATGACCCAGGCGAGGCCCGTGGCGCTGCCGCTCCCCGCCACGAATTCCGCGACGACGGCGCCGATCACGGAGAGGCCGGAGGAGATGCGCGCGCCGGCCAGGATGTAGGGCAGCGCGCCCGGCAGCTGCAGGTAGCGGAAGCGCTTCCAGCGGGAGGCGCCGCAGAGATCGAAGACGTTGCTCAGGCCATGGTCAACCGACTTCATCCCGGCCGCGGTGTTCGACAGGATCGGGAAGAAGGCGACCAGCCAGGCCAGGATCAGCAGCGCCAGCCACACCCGGTCGAGCCCGACCCAGATGACGATTATCGGTGCGATGGCGATCACCGGCGTCACCTGCATCATCACGGCGTAGGGCCAGAAGGTGCGCTCCACCGTGCGGTTCTGCGTCAGCGCCACGCCGAGCGCGATGCCGGACAGCATGGCCAGGACGAAGGCGGAAAGGGTGATGGTGGCGGTGAAGCCCAGCGCCTCCAGCAGGCTCGCCCGATCCTTCATCAGAGTCTCGAAGATCAGGGATGGCGCGGGCAGGATGAACTTGGGCACGCCCAGGACCCGCACCAGCGTTTCCCAGCCGCCGAGGAAGATCGCGCCCCCCAGCGCCGGCAGCAGCCAGTCCGCGGCGGCGGGGCCGGGGCGGGCGGGCGCGTCATCGGCGCTGGTGGCGGACATGGCTCAGCTGCCCGTGGCGCGGTTCAGGAAGCGGAGCGTATAGGCGCGGCGCCAGTCGAAGCCGGGCTGCGCGATCCCCTCCCGCGCCAGCGCCTCGTAATGGGATTGCCAGCGCGCGTCGCTCATCGTGCCGACGCCGTGCTGGCGGGTCTCCTCCGTCTCCACGATGTTGGCGCGGCGCATGGCGTCGAAGGCGTTGCGCATGATCTCCGGCGTGTTCTGCGGATTCTCCCGCGCCACGGCGGCGAAGCCCGCGGTGGGATCGGCCAGGTAGTCGGTCCAGCCGCGAACGGAGGCCTGGACGAAGCACTGCACGGCTTCCGGCCGCCGGTCGATCAGCGCCTGCCCGACGACGACGACGGAGCCATAGGTGCCGTAGCCGCTGTCGGCGATCATGAAGACCTTGGGCGGCCGGCCGAGCGCCTGGGCGGCGAGGTAGGGCTCGTTCGTCACTAGCCCCTGCTGGATGGCGTTGCGGTCCGCGAGGAAGGCGGCCATCTGGCCGGTGTAGTTGCGGATCTGGCTGTCGGCGAAGCCGTAGCGGCTGCGGAGGAACGGCCAATAGGCGTTGCGCGCGCTGCCCGCGATCATGATGGGCTTGCCCCGCATATCCTCGAAGCTCTCGATCCCGCTATCGGGATGCGCCATCAGGATCTGCGGCGTGCGCTGGAAGGCGGCCATGACGGCGCGGGCGGGGAAGCCTGCCTGGTGCATGTGGAAGGTCGCGTCGCTGACGGAGGAGAGGCCGATCTCCACCGCGCCGCCGACCAGCAGCTGGACGGGGTCGATCGAGGGCCCGCCCTGGCGGATGACGAGGTTCAGGCCGCATTCGCGGTAGAACCCCTTCTCCAGCGCCTGGTAGTAGCCGCCCTGCTCCGCCTGCGCGCGCCAGGACGTCACGAAGGTGATGCGTTCCTGCGCCGCGGCGTTGCCGCCCGCCAGGGCCAGCGCGGCCGCCCCCAGCCGTGCCATCCAGTTGCGAAGACCCATGGGTATGTTCCCCTGCCGATCGGCGGGGTTGCGGTGCAATCCCCATGCCGCGGCCTGGCTGCCGTGCGGCCCCGCAACAGGTTTCGCCCTGGCGCCCCGATGTGCAGCTTGCATGCAGCGCGCCCATGGCTTGGGCATCGCGGTGGTCGTCGCCGTTGCCCGGCCTCGCGCGGGCTTGGGCACGGGTCTTGCTGCCGCCGTGGCGACGCCCTGCCTGCCGGAGTTCGCATGGACCGCATCGCCGCCTTCGCCGCCGCCATCGGGGATGTCCCCTGCGTGACCGACCCCGCTGCCGTGAGGCTCCGCAGCCGCGACCGCTTCGCCGTCTCGCCCATGCTCCGCCGCGCGCTCAAGGACAAGTTCGCGGAGGTGATCGTGACGCCGAGGACGAGGGAGGAGATCGCCCGCGTGCTGGCCGCCGCCTGCCGGCTCGGCCTGCCCGTCACGCCGCGGGGCGGGGGCACGGCGAATTTCGGGCAGTCCGTGCCGCTGGAAGGTGGCGTGCTGCTGGACATGACGGGCTTCGCCGGCGTGGTCTGGCAGAAGCCCGGCGTCGTGCGGGTGAAGGCGGGCACCATGTGCATCGATGTCGATGCCGCGACGCGGCCGCAGGGATGGGAGCTGCGCATCCATCCCTCCACCAAGCGCAGCGCCACCATCGCGGGCTTCATCTCCGGCGGCCATGCCGGCATCGGGTCCTGCGTCTGGGGCATGCTGGCCGACAAGGGCAACATCCTGGCGCTGGAGGTGATGAGCATGGAGGAGGAGCCGCGGGTGGTGGAGCTGCGCGGCGCCGACATCGCGCTCGTCCACCACGCCTATGGCGCCAATGCCGTGATCCTGGAATGCGAGATGCCGCTGGCGCCGGCCTGGGAATGGCGCGAATGCCTGGCCGCCTTCCCGGACTTCATGCAGGCCGTGCGCTTCGGCGTGCAGCTGGCGCAGGAGGATGCGATCATCCGCAAGCTGGTCAGCATCCAGGGCTGGCCCATCCCGCGCCTGATGAAGCCCATGGGCACGATCGTGCCGGATGGGCATTCGATGGTCTCCTGCCTCATCGCCGCGCCCTTCATGGACGCGTTTCGCCAGCTGGTGGCGGAGCATGGCGGCCTGGTCGCCAGCGACAGCGCGGAGGGCGAGGGGCCCTATGGCGCGCCGCTCTATGAGTTCTCCTGGGGCCATTCCAACATCCACATCCAGAAGAGCGACCCGCGTTTCACCGGCGTGATGGGGTTGTTCCCGACGGATGACCTGGTGGGTTCCATCGCCCGCGTGCATGCGCGCTATCCAGAGGCACCGATGCGGCTCGAACTCGAACGCACCGGCGGCCGCCTGCTGGCGATGGGCACGCCGGCGGTGCTGTATGAAAGCGAGGCGCAGATGGCGGCGCTGGTGCAGGCGATGCAGGCGGAGGGGGTGAGCGTCGCCAATTCCCACAGCTCCTCCGTCAAGAAGGTCGGCATCAAGCAGTTCGATGCGCGGGATGCGGTGTTCAAGCGCGTGATGGACCCGAGGAACCTGCTCAACCCGGGCAAGCTCGTCTTCGATGCGCCGGAGGATGCGCGGGCGGGCGTCGACCTGCCGACCAGCGGCTGGTCGCTGCGGAAGGCGCTGTGATGCGGCCGGAGGAGACGCTGTCGGCGCGGATGCGGGACGGCACGCGGCTCGATGCTGCGGTATGGCGGCCCTCGACGCCCGGGCCGCATCCGGTGCTGCTGATGCGCCAGCCCTATGGGCGCGGCATCGCCTCGACGGTCGTCTACGCGCATCCTGCCTGGTATGCGGCGCGCGGCTTCATCACCGTCATCCAGGATGTGCGCGGCGCCGGGACCTCCGAGGGGAAGTTCCTGCCCTATTCCGCGGAAGCCGAGGATGGGGCGGAGAGCATCGCCTGGGCGGCGGGGCTGCCGGGTTCCTCCGGCGCGGTCGGGATGTATGGCTTCTCCTACCAGGGGGCGGCGCAAACGCTGGCGCTGTCGCAATCGCCACCGGCCTTGAGGGCGATCGCGCCGGCCATGGCGCTGTGGGATTTCTACAACGAGCGCATCGCGCCGGGCGGCGCCTTCACGCTGGGCGGCAGCGCCTATTGGGCGGCGCAGATGGCCGCGCTGATGGCGAAGCGGGCAGGGGATGCGGAGGCCTTCGCGGAACTGGCCGCCGCGGCCAATGGCGGAATGCGCTTCGACGGCCCCGTGCCGGCCGACCCCAGCGTGCTTCGCCGCCATGCCGGCTACAGCCACTACGCGCTGTGGCGGGAAGCGGGGCCGGACCACCCCTATGTGCGGCAGGCGTCGTCGGCCGCGCTGGTCGGGAGCGCGAAGCCGGGCGTGCCGGCCTTTTTCACCGGCGGCTGGTTCGACTACCACCTGGCGGGCACGGTGGCCGGGTTCCGGCACCTCGGCGGGCATCTCGTCATCGGGCCCTGGACGCATCTCGCCTGGGCGCCGCAGGGCGCGAGCACGGATTTCGGGCCTGCCGCGTTGAGCAGCATCGACACCATGCAGGCCGAGTTCTTCGACCACGCCTTGAAGGGCCATGATCCCGCGCCCTGGATGCTGGAGGCGCCGGTGCGGCTCTTCGACCTCGGCACCCGCTTCTGGCGGCTGTTCAACGCCTGGCCGGAAGGCCCGCGCCAGGTGCTGCATGCCGGCGGCTCCGGCCTCGCCGCCATGCGCGCCGATGACGGCGTGCTGCTGCCCGATGCGCCCGCGACCACGGGGTGGGAGCGTTTCGTGCATGACCCCTGGCGGCCCGTCCCTGCCTTCGGGCTGGCGCATGGCGCGGGACAGGGTTGGCGCGACCGCGCGGAGATCGATGCGCGCTACGACATCGCCTGCTTCACCAGCGCGCCCGTCACCGCCCCCGTCACCTATGCCGGCGATCCCGCCGTGGTGCTGTCGGCGGAGACGGATGCGGAATCCTTCGACCTGAATGCCACGCTGTCGCTGGTGACGCGGGAGGGGCGCGTGATGGCGCTGTCCCAGGCGCATGCGCGGGTCGAATCCGGTGCCGTGTCCGAACTCCGCCTCGCCATGCGTCCGCTCTGCATCACGCTCCAGCCAGGGGAGGCGCTGCGCCTGTCCATCGCCGGCGCCTGCTTCCCGGCCCATCCCATCAACCCCGGCACCGGCACGGATCCGCGCCGGGCCACGGGGGCGGAGGCGCAGCCCATCGCCATCGCGCTCCGCACCGGGGCGGAGGGCTGCCGGTTGGAGATGCCGCTGGCGCCGTGACCCTCAGGGCCTGGCGTGGCGCGTGCTGCCGGGGATGGCGGCGGCGCGATGGGTCAGGCTTTTCGACAGGGCCTCATAGGGCGCGGCGGAGACGCCGATGCTGCCGCGGAAGGGCTGGTCCATCAGGAAGACGAAGGCGATCAGCGCGCCAACGCCCGCCGCCTGCACCGCCAGCATGCCGATGGTGTGCAGCCGCGGCGGATAGAGCGCGCCGGTCAGGGCCAACAGGCCGAACAGCACCAGGATGAGCATCCAGAACTCGGTCGGCAGGCCCATGCGCGCGCCTTCCAGCCGCCGGTCGCGCGCGCCGTCCATGTCGTCGTATTCCTGAAGCATGTCGGTGGCCAGCACCTCCGGCGCCGTGGCCGCGGCCCGGTAGAAGGCGGTCTCCAGCGCCTCCAGCGCCGCCTGGGTCACGGGGTGGCGGCCCTCCCGCGCCATGGCGGGGAATTCCTGCGCGGCGATGCTGGCGGCATAGGCGCTGAGGTCCTGGCGCAGCGCATGGCCCGGCGCGCCGAGACGATCCGCGATGCGTGCCATGGTCGCGATGGCCGCGACCTCGGTCGAGACCAGGCGCTGCGCGTCGCTGGCCTGGCTGCGCGCCTGCACCGCGCAGAAGGCGAGGATGAGGGTCAGCGCCGCCATCACCGCGCCGGTGGTGCGCATGGCGATGTCGATGTGTTCCTTCGTCTGCGGTACGCGGGCCAGCGGCGCCAGCGCGGCGCAGGCCAGCGCGGCCGCCAGCGCGGCGGCGGCCATGAAGACGGCGTAGACGGCCGCGCTCGGCAGGTCGTGCAGCGTGCTGGCGAGGTCCATGCCCCAGCCTGCGCCCGCCGCGCTTAACCCGGCGTTGATGGCGCCCGGTGCTTCCTGGGGCGCAAGGAGGCACCATGATGGCGCAGGCGGCAATCCGCGATGGCGGGCCGGGCGGATGGCGTGCGGATCGCGTGCTGGCATCCCTGCACGGGATGGGCGGGCACCTCGTGCTGCATGCCGACCGTCTCCGCATCCTTCGCCACGGCCCGTGGTTCACGGCGGTGAACGCGCTGTCGCATCTGGAGCGGGAGATGGAGACGACCATCCTGCTGCGCAGCCTGGTCGGCGTGCACCTGGTGCGGTCGCTGCTGCTGGTGCAGTTCCTGCGCCTGACCTATGCGGGCGCCCCGGCGCCGACCGGCCATTACCTGCGCGACGCCTTCGCCGAGAACGCCTTCATGTTCAGCCTGGCGGACAACCGCCCGCTGCAGGCGATGGCCGCGCGCATCATCCAGGCGGCGCGCGCGGCCGGGGCAGGTTAGCGCTACGCCTCCGCCATGCGCCGGTACCAGGTGGTGGTGCGCAGCACGCCATCCGGGCGCGGTGCCAGCCCCTCGGTTTCCATCAGCGCTGCCACGGCGCGGTCCGCATCGGCGCGGCGGCCCTGGTTGCCGGCCAGCCCGTGATAGAGCGCCGCCGCATGGCCGACATCACGGCGGGAGACGCGGCCGCGCCCATCCGCCTGGGCACGCAGGAAGACCAGCACCTGCCGCGCCGCGGTGCTGGGCGTGGCGCCGTGGCGCGATGCCTCCGCCGCCAGCGTGGCGCGGGCCTCCGCCGCCGTCAGGCCGTAGCGCGTGACGCCCTCCGTCAGCAGCGCGCGTTCGGCTTCCGCATCGGCCAGCCCGGCGGAAAGGCGCAGCCGCGCGAGTTCCGCGAAGGCCGGCGCGCCGGCGGGCGGCGAGGGCGGCGGCGTGACGGCCTCGGCCCGCAGGCCCGGGCGCAAGGCCTCCAGCCGCCGTTCCGGCGCGGCCGCGCAGGCGGCACAGGGCAGGCGCTGCGTGCTGCCGTCCAGTGCCATCAGATGCAGTTCCACCGCCATGTCGGGATGGCGGCGCAGCACCTCCGCCGCCGCGCGGTCCATCACCGCCTGGTGCTGGCGCTGCTCCTCCACCGGGTCCTGCGCCAGGTTGCGCCCGGCCCAGAGGTTCATGGCCCCGCAATCGCGGTGGTTGATGATGATCACGCGCCGCACGCCGTGCAGCTGGCGGGACGCGGCCAGGTTGTCCCACACCGCGGTGTTCCAGCCCGGCCGGGCCTCGTCCACGGCGGCCAGGGCAGCGCCGGCGATCCGCATCTCGCTGTAGCGGTTGGTGCGGCCCATCGTGGCCAGCAGCTGGGTCACGTCATCCACCAGGCGCGGGTCGATGCAGCTGAGGACGAAGGCATCGGCCTTCGAGGTGTCGGGGGCAGCGGGGGTCACTTCTTGATCTCCTCCGTATGGGTGATGCCGGTCAGGCGATGATCGAGGTGGGAGTAGGAAAGGCCCGCGGTGAACACCGCGGCGATGCTGACCAGGGCCCAGATCAGCAGGGTGGGGCCATCGAGCAGCGGCTGGCCCGTCAGCTGCGCCAGGGTCACGCTGGTGCCGAGGGAGAACAGCAGGACGAGCGCGATGCCGACGCGGCCGAGCACGCCCATCGTCGTCTTCCACATCAGCAGCAGGATCGTCGCCAGGATCGCGCCGGTGGCGAGCTTGGCCCAGAACCAGTCGAAGCCGCCCAGCACCCAGTGCAGGTAGGAGGTGCCGGACGGATTGTAGATCGCGAAGACGAGGAACAGGCTGAACAGCGCCCGCGCCACCACCCCGCGCCAGTTGAACGGGGCGACGCTCATCGGGGCGCCATCCGCTGCAGCGCCAGCGCGGCCAGGTCCCGTGCCGCGTTGTCGGCGGCCAGGCGCCGCTGCAGCCCCTCACGCCAGGGGCGGAGCGCGGCGGCGGGGGCGGGCGGCAGGCCTTCCAGCGCCGCCGCCGCGGCCGGCAGGTCCCCGGCCGCCAGGGCTGCCGACGTCGCCTGGACGGCCACCAGCGCCGGCGTGCCGGTGCTGCCCAGGCTGGCGCCGAGCCGCATCGTCGCGGCCGCCCGGCGCGCCAGCCAGCCGGCATCGGGGGCCAGGCCCATTTCGGCTAGCAACGCCGCCTCGGCGGCGTCCCCGAAGCTCTCGGCCAGCTGGCGCGCGCTGGGCGCGCCATGCGGCGCCACGGCCTGCAGCGGCGCCAGCAGGGACGCGGCTTCGGGATCCCCGGCGGCAAAGGCGAAGGCGAGGGCGAAGGCGCGCGGGAAGGGCGCGGTGCGTGGCAGGTGCGGCAGCAGCAGCTCGATCCCGATCAGCGGCAGGGGCGCATCCGCCGGCAGGGGCGCCGGCATCACCGCCGCGGCCGGGGAGACCATGGGCGGCAGCGGCCGGCCCAGCGCCGTCGCCAGCGCGGCCGCGGCCAGCAGGAAGGCGCCGGCGGACAGCAGCAGCGCCGCGCGGCCCTGGCCAGCCGGCGCGGGCCGGCGTGGCGCGGCGGCCGGTTCGGACGGAGCCTCCGAGGGCGGTGGCGCGGGCAGGGGCATCATGGGCAGGCTGCCCCGCTGGCCAAGGCCTCGACCCGCGCCTGCAGCACCGTCGCCACGGCGCGCCCGGCTTCCGCGGCCAGGCGACGTTCGGCGTTGCCGATCGCCTCCAGGGCCTGCGCCTCGAAGGCCGAACGGTTCAGCGTGGCGTCCAGCTTGTTGAACAGCCAGTCGATGCCCCAGGAGGCACCGATGCCGCTGGCCAGCCCTACCACCGTGCCCGGCAGACCGGCCAGCGCGTAGCCGAAGGCGCCGCCCGTCGCGACCAGCGATCCTGCCTCGCTCACCCGCACCGCCACGGCGCCGAGGCGCGCGGCCATGGGGCGGAGCGACCGCATGAAGACCATGCCGGAATCGGCCCCCTCATCGGCCGTCATCGCCATCGGGTCGTCGGGCACCGCGGCCACCAGGGCGGCCGCCAGGGGCGGCGCCGACACGCCGAGGTTCAGCACGACCCCCGGCTGGCCGCTGCCCGCGGGCAGCGCGCGCAGCGACCGCGTGGCGGCGGCCAGCGCGCGCGCCCATTCCGCATCCGCGACGGCGCCGATATGGGCGAGGTCCGCGGCGAAGCCGCCATCCTCCGTCGCCGGCGCCAGGACGCGGACGCGGAATTCGTGGCGGATCGGGGCGGCCATCTCCTCCGCGATGCGGGCGGGGTCCGGCACTTCGCCCCGGCCCGCCATGGCATCCGCCAGCCCCACCGCGCCGCGGGCCAGGACGCGGTAGGAGGTGACGTAGCTCTGCACCCACCCATAGGCCCAGTCGCCGAAGCGGGGCACGCGTTCGCGCGCCGGCGCCAGGCGCATGGCGGCGGCATCGGCCAGCAGGCGGGCAGCCATGGCGCGGATCGTCGCCGCGTCATCCGCCAGGGCATCCAGCGCCTGCCGCGCGGTGCCGTCCGGGGCCGCATGCAGCGTGCAGACGCCATCGGCGGTGGCCACGGCCAGCGTCTCCGCCCGCGCCGCAGTGGCGCCGAGGAGGAGGAGGATCAGCGCCAGGCCGTAACGGCTGGGAAAGCGGTGCCATGGCATGGTGCGCGGCGCCCCGGCGCGATGCGGAGGAGTTGCACCATGGACTACGCCGTCATGGCGGCCCTGGCCTGGGGCGCGATGGAAGCGCTGGTGGCGATGCTGATCGCCGTGCTGCTGCTGCGCGGCGCCACCGGCGCCTTCAACCTGGCCGCCCCCCATGACGCGGAAGCGGTGCCGCTGCTGCATGTCGCCGCACTCGGCACCGGGCTTGCCTTCGGCATCGCCCTGCTGCTGGCCCTGCCGCATGGGGAGGCCTTCCGCCTGGCGCAGGTCTTCGACGAGCGGGGCCGCTGGGGCCAGGGGCTGGGCAGCTTCCTGGCCGGCAGCCTGGTGCCGGGGCGGGAGACGCTGGCCGCCACCTTCCTCGCGCTGCGCCGCCTGGACGGGCCGGCCGGCCTGGCGGGGCTGCTGACTCTGGGCGGCGTGGTGGCCGGCGTCGCCGTGGCGCTGCGGCTGTGGCGCGGCTTGGCGCGACTGCGCGCGCTGGTCGCCTTCCTGCTGCTCGCGGCCTGCGTCGCGCTGCTGCTGCACTATGCCGCGCATCTCGCGGCCTGGCTGGCCGCCCGGCTGAACTTCTGGGTCTTCGCGCTGCTGCTGCTGGGCTTCCAGCGTTGGCGCTACGCGCCACGAACCGCGCATTAGCGCTATGCGCCACGGGCGGCGCATGAGCGCGACGCGCCACGGGCGGCACATGAGCGCGGCGCACACCAGCTCGCGCATCACGACACCTCCATCAGCGCCAGGAAGGGTCGCGGCGTCAGCAGCGCGGGATCGCCGACATAGGGGAAGGCGAGCTTGAGGGAGACCAGCAGCACCGCCCCGACGATCAGCGCGATCACGCTGCCCATCGCGTAGTGCATCGTCGCGCTGCCGCCGTTGAAGAACCACTGGAAGGCGATGACGGCGACGGAGACGGTGATGACGAGCAGCCAGATCAGCCCCGCCAGCGACCGGCTGGTCACGGACAGCCGGCCGATGCGCGCTTCCGCCACGCTGCCGATCCAGTCCCCGATCTTCTGCTGCAGCGCCTGCTGGCCGGAGGAGGTGCCATCGATGTCGAGGAAGGCGCGCGTCAGCCGCTGGAAGGCGGCATCCGATGCCGGGTTCGGCGTGCCGGCCTGCATGGCGGGCCAGTCGTCCGACACCACCGCGGCGGCATAGCCGCGGATGGCGGCCCGCATTTCCGTTCGTGCCTCCGCGAAGTCGGGCCCGCTGAAGGTGTCCACCGACAGCGCGAGCATGTAGAGGCCGCTGGCTTCCTTCTGCAGCGTGTCGCGCGATGTCTGGTAGGTGTCCCAGGCGCCGACCAGGGCGAGGGCCGCGACCACCGCGTAGATCTCCACCACGAAGCCGTACTTCACCGCGCCGACGGTGGCGTTGGTGGCGAATTCATGCGGCGTGAACAGCGCATACATGGCGCGCCCGAAGACGAGCGCGATCACCACCGGGACGCCGATGGTGACGATGATCCCGGCCCAGGCCGGCAGCGCCGCCAGGCTATGCGGCAGCAGGATGTCCAAGACCGGGTTCCTCCTCGGCGTCTCGGGCGGGAAAGGCCCGGCATCCTGCCGGGCCGCAGTGAGGGCGCGCCGGGCGCGCGGGCTCAATCCTCCCCGCCGTGTTCCTTCCAGGCCCAGTTGCCGACCGTGACGCCGGCGATGGCGCCGATGGCCGCGCCCAGGAAGCCGCCATTGATCATGGCCGAACCCGCCAGCGCGCCGGCGAAGAGCCCCGCGCCCAGCGCCGCCGCATGGCCGGCGGAGATGTCGGGCATCGCCGGCAGTTCCACGCGCGGCAGGGTGATCGTGGCCGCGCGCGGCGTGGGCGCCGGCGGGGCGGGCGCGGTCTGGGCCGCGGCGGGAAGCCCGAAGGCGAGGCAGGCGAGCAGCAGCAGCAGGCGCGGCATGGTCATTCTCCGTGTGGGAACAGGGTGGTCAGGCGTCAATCGCGCGATACCAGCGACGCGTGCGCAGGATCCGGCCGCTCGGCCGGGGCTGGAGGTCCATTTCCTCCATCAGCCGCTTCACGCGGCGCCGCGCCTCGGCATCGGTCAGCTCCCCGCCGGCACGGGCGCGGTAGAAGGCGACGGCGCGGCCGAAATCGTCGCGCGCCACGCGGTTGCGGCGATCCGCCAGGGTCCGCAGCAGCTGGCGGGAGGAAGCGCCGAGTTCGGCTTCCATGGCGATGTCGCCTTCCTGCGCGGCGCCGCGCAGCAGGCCCTGCGCTTCGTCCAGCGTCAGGCCGTAGCGCGTCAGCCCTTCCTCCAGCAGCTTGCGTTCCTGGTCGCGGTCCAGGAAGCGGCGCCCCTGGGTCTGCAGCTTCACCAGTTCCGTGAAGCGGGCGCGGCCCGCGGCTTCGGTTGTCGTCATCGAGATGGCTGCCTTCCTTCCTGGAAGCCGCGCACCGTCCTGGTGCGCGCGTGGTTCGGTTCAGAAATCGAGCGTGGCGGGGCGCAGCGCCGGGCTGCGGGATCCGGGGGACGGCGCCTCGAACCCCTGGCCTTGGGTGCGGGGCAGGGCGCCCTGCACGCGCTGGTTCAGGCGTTCGATGGCCCGCATGATGCGGCTGGCCTCGATGCCCAGCGGCGCATCGGTCGGCGTCAGCACCAGCTTCACCTTCGGCAGGGGGAAGAGGTCCACCTCCACCTTGTCCACGGTGAAGCCGCCGATCTCCCCGGCATCCATGATGCCGCGCACGATGGTGCGCTGGATGGCGGCCAGCGGCCCGGGATTGGCGCGGGCATGGCGTTCCAGCATCCGCTCCAGGTAGTCGCGGTCACCCTCCGTCAGCTCCCGCGCCTGGCCGAAGGTCAGGCTGAGGCTGGGGAACAGGCTGACGGCCGATTCGATCTCCTTCAGCTTGTAGCCGGCGATGTCCATCAGCCAGGTGAAGTCCTCCCGCGCCTGGTCCTGCGCGGCGGCGGGCGGGCGGCGCATGAAGCTGCTGGTGCTGAGGCCGAAGCCGAAGGCGTCCATCAGGCTCGACCACAGCCGCTCCGCCCGGTCGCCCAGCGAATCGCCGGACGGCAGGTCCTGCAGCGGCACCGTGACGATGGTGCGCGGCACGTAGACTGAACCCGGGGCGGTCTGTGCGCCGGCGGCGCCGGGCAGCGCGAGCAGGGACGCCAGGGCGATGGCGGCGGAAAGGGGGGCTTTCGCGTGCATGATCGTCATCCTCCGGCGTCAGCGGGACATCAGCGTCTGGTTCTCGGCGACGCGGCGCTGCGCCGCGCGATCCGCCGGCGGCAGCGGCACGAGGCCCGCGAGGGACAGGTAGCCGCCCGGGCCGCCCGCCTGTTCGCTGCTGGCCTCGTTGAGGAATTCGCGCAGGCCGCGCACCACGCCCACGCCCTGCATGTTCCGGCCGTGCTGCCGCTTGGCGTAGAGGTAGAAGGTGCGGGACTGCTCGTAATTGCCGTTCGCGATGGTGGCGGCCGTCGGCAGGTCCCCATCCAGCGTGACGGCGAGGAAGTTGCCGCCGCTGGAGACCAGCTGGTCATAGCTCATCACCGCCAGCGTGCCCGGCGGCGCGGCGAGCAGGCGGGCCGGCACATCGGTGGCGGGCACCACCGTCACCGGGCCGTCATTCCGCAATGTCACGCATTTGGCGCGGCGATAGCTGGCTTCGAAGATCAGGCGAATGTCCCGCACATGCCGGCAGCCCGCTTCCAGGACCAGGTCCTCGAACAGCATGCGCGTCCCGCTGCCATCGCTGGGGACGATGACGCGGATCGGGGCGCGCGGCAGGCCGGGGCCGATATCCGCCCAGCTGGTGACGCGGTTGGGGACGAATTCGTCGTCCACGATCTGCTCCGCCGCCAGCGCCGACCACACCTGGCGCGAGCTGACATTGGGCAGGACTTCCCCCCGCCGTGCCGCCAGCGCCACGGCGCCGAGGCCGATCTGCAACTCGATCACGTCGCGCACCCCGTTGGCGGCGCAGTTCTCCTGCACCGCGCGCGGCATCCGGCGGGTGGTCACCGCCACGTCGGGCGTCTGCGCGCCGACGCCCGCGCAGAACAGCTCCAGCGCCTGGCTGGATCCGATCGCACGGACGACCGGGGGGTTCGCCCCCTCGAACCGCGCCGTGAAGTTCTGCGCCAGCAGCTGCGTGATGCCGGAGGAGGAGGCGGAGCTGACGATGACCAGGCGGTCGCGCAGCGTCATGCCGGCGCTGGGCGCGGCCGCCGGCGCGGCGGCGGGCGCCGGCACCGGCTGGGCCGAGGCGCTGGCGCCGCCCAGTGCGGCAAGGGCCGCGATCAGCGGCAGGAAGGTCCGGCGCACGGGCTTCTCCTTCATGGGGAATGAGGAACGGATCATGACGGGCGGCCCGGCTGCATGGCCGCGGCCGCGGGGGGCGTGGCGCCGCCGGACAGGGCGCGCAGCAGCGTCTCCTGCACCGCCTGTTCGACGGCGAGCCGCGCCCGCGCCTGCGCCAGCCAGCCGGCCAGCAGGGGTTGCAAGCCCGCATCCAGCGCGCTGGCATCGGCGACCGCGCCGGCCAGGTTGCCGCGACGCAGTTGCTGCGCGACCGCGCCGATGGCCACTTCCTGGTCCGACGGCGGGGGCGGCGCCGCCAGGCCGATGGAGGCGAAGCCGCCGCGCAGCAGGTTGAGCCCCTGGTCCAGCATCCCGCCCGGCTGCGGCGCGCGGGCGATCAGCTGGGGCATCAGCGCGGCGAAGCGTTCCCGCAATTCGGGTTCGGATGGCAGGCCACGCGCGGCGTGGCTCATGAGCACTTCCGCCACGGGTCGCGGCAGCGCGCCCGCCGGGGCGAGGTCCGCCATGGTCTGGAATTCGCGCAGCCAGGGGCGCGGCGTGGCGATGCTGGATTGCAGCAGCAGCGCGGCGGCCAGGAAGCGGTCCCCCTGCGGGCCGCGCTGGGCCAGGCTGCCCTCCACCCGCAAGGCGGCGGCTTCCGCCCGGACCGCCTGGCCTTCGGCGCGCACCGCCTGGTCCTCGGCGCGCCGCGCGGCTTCCATCGCCGGCGCGATGCGGGCCTCGAGCCGCGCCTCGACCTCCGCCAGGCCTGCCCCGGCCGGGGTGGCCGCCGCGGGCAGCGGCGCACGGAGCAGGAGCGCGGCAACCACCGCGACGGCGACGCCACCGCCAAAGGCCAGCCCGGGCAGGAGAAGCGGATGCCACGCCGCCGGGGGCCGGGTGGCCGGGGCTGGCATGGCCAGGAGCCGCGAGCTGGGGGGGCGGTGCTGCGCTGACACGGGTCTTCCGGTGCTGGGCGATGCGGGGTGCGGACGCCCCACCATGCCCCGCCGCCCCTTACCCGCCGATTAAGCCCGGCACCGCACTGCACCATGAATCGTGCGGTCCGGCCCGGGCCCCCGTGGAAGCGCTGGCCTTGACCGCGGGCGCCGGGTGATCGAACTGGCCCGCATCACCGCCGATGAGAACCGACGCCATGCCGAGGACCCGCCGCAGCGCCCTGTTCATGCCGGGCTCCAATGCCCGCGCGCTGGAGAAGGCGCGCGGCATCGCCTGCGACACCATCCTCTTCGACCTGGAGGATTCCGTGGCCATCGAGCAGAAGGCGATGGCGCGGGACCAGGTGGCGGCGGCGATCCGTGCCGGCGGCTACGGGGCGCGGGAACTGGTGGTGCGCGTCAATCCGCTGGGCAGCGCGATGGTGGCGGAGGACATCCGCATGGCCGTCGCGGCCGGCGCCCATGCCGTGCTGCTGCCGAAGACGGAAAGCGCCGCCGATGTCGTGGCGGTGGAGCAGGCGCTAACCGCTGCACCGCCCTCCATCGGCATCTTCGCCATGGTGGAGACACCGCGCGCCATCCTGGCGGTGGCGGAGATCGCCGCGCGGGCGGAAGGCGGCCGGCTGCAGGCGCTGGCGGTCGGGCCGAACGATTTGGCGAAGATGACCGGCGTGCGGGCGGGCGCGGGCCGGGCGCCGCTGCTGTCCTGGCTGTCCCAGGTGGTGCTGGCCGCCAAGGCGTATGGCCTGTCGGCCCTCGATGGCGTGTACAACAACTTCAACGATGATGCCGGCTTCGCCGCGGAATGCCGCCAGGGCCGCGCCATGGGCTTCGATGGCAAGACCCTGATCCATCCCCGCCAGGTGGATCCGGCGAATGCCCTGTTCGGCGCGTCGGAGGAGGAACTGGCCTGGGCGCGCAAGGTCGTCGCCGCCTTCGACCAGCCGGCCAACGCCAGCGCCAACGTCATCAACCTCGACGGCCAGATGGTGGAACGGCTGCACCTCGACCAGGCAAGGGCCCTGCTGGAGTAGGACATGGTCGCGCGGCTGTGACGGCCGCGCCCTTGCCTGATCATAAGCACGCTTATAAATAGCGCTGCCTGTGATGAGGCATGCCATGGACCGCCCGGACCACAACCTCGGCTTCCTGCTGCACGATACCGCCCGGCTGCTGCGCAAGCGGTTCGAGCAGAAGGCCCGCGCCATCGGCCTGACCCGCGCCCAGTGGCAGGTCATGGCGACGTTGGCGCGCAACGAGGGCCTGCACCAGGGCGCCCTGGCCGATATCCTGGAGATCGAGCCGATCACCCTGGTCCGCATCCTGGACCGGCTGCAGGCCGCGGGCCTGATCGAGCGTCGCCTGCACGCCACCGACCGGCGGCTGCGCCTGCTGCACCTGACCGATGCCGCCCACCCGATCCTGGCCCAGATCCAGGAGATCGGCCGCCAGACGCGGGAGGAAGCCTTCGCCGGCATCCCTGCCGAGGAGCGGGAGCGGCTGCTGCACATCCTGCTCGCGACCCGAGCCAACCTGACCGCGCCCGCGCCGGAAGAGGCGGGGGAGGAAGCCCGCCATGGATAACGCCCGCACCACCACCGCGCCCCATCTGCGCGAAGTGAAGGCCGAGGCGCCGGAACGCACGCTCGTCACCCCCGTGGGGGAGGCGCCGAAGCCGCCCCCGCCACCCCGCCGCTGGCTGCGGCGCACGCTGCTGGCGCTGGGCCCGGTCGTCCTGCTCGGCGGTGGGCTCGCGATGTATCTCGATGGCGGGCGCTATGTCTCCACCGACAACGCCTATGTCCGTGCCAGCAAGCTCAACCTGACCACCGATGTCGCCGGCATCGTCGCGACGGTGGAGGTACGG
Source organism: Acetobacteraceae bacterium (assembly GCA_027482245.1). Taxonomy (GTDB): domain Bacteria; phylum Pseudomonadota; class Alphaproteobacteria; order Acetobacterales; family Acetobacteraceae; genus Falsiroseomonas. Next base: position 236,386 of record JAIXWG010000038.1, read on the forward strand.
GACAACCAGCGCGTGGAGCGCGACCAGGTGCTGTTCCGGCTGGACCAGGAGCCTTTCCGCATTGCGCTGGCGGGCGCGGAGGCGGAACTCGGCCAGGTGCGGAACGAGATTGCGTCCCTGCAGGCCACCTGGCGGCAGGCGCTGGCGCAGGTGGAGCAGGCGCGCACCGATATCGAGTTCACCGCAACCAATCTGGCCCGCCAGCAGGACCTGGCGCGCCGTGGCGTGGCCGCGCAGGCGACGCTCGACCAGGCGCGGCGGGAGGCCGACCAGGCGCGGGACCGCGTGACGGTAGCCCAGCGCCAGGCCGATGGCGCGCTGGCGCAGCTCGGCGGCCATGCCGATACGCCGGTCGAGGAGAATCCGCGCTACCTCGCGGCGCTCGCCCGCGTGGACCGCGCGCGGCGCGACCTGCGGCGCACCGTCGTCACCGCGCCGATGGCCGGCACCGTCACCAACGTGAACGCCCTGCAGCCCGGGCAGTACCTGGCCGCGGCGCAGCCCGCCTTCTCCCTCGTCTCCGCCGAGCATGTCTGGATCGAGGCCAATCTGAAGGAGACGGACCTCACCTGGCTGACGACCGGCAATGCGGCGACCGTGGCGGTGGATACCTATCCCGGCCGGCCCTTCCCGGCACGGGTGGACAGCGTCAGCCCCGCCACCGGGGCCGAGTTCTCCGTGCTGCCGGCGCAGAACAGCAGCGGCAACTGGGTGAAGGTGGTGCAGCGCATCCCCGTGCGGCTGGAGATCGCGCCGCCCGCCGATGCGCCGCCGCTGCGCGCGGGCATGAGTGTGGTGGTCGAGATCGACACCGGCCATGAACGCAGCCTGTCCGGGCTGTGGCACGATCTGCGGCGGATGGTGGGGCTGTAGCGCCATGGCCGCCGCCCCCCACCGCGGCGTCCTGACGGTCTGCGTGATGCTGGCGACCATCATGCAGGCGCTGGACACCACCATCGCCAATGTCGCCACCCCCTATATGCAGGGCAGCCTCTCCGCGACGCAGGACCAGGTGAACTGGGTGCTGACGTCCTACATCGTCGCATCCGCAATCATGATGCCGGTCACCGGCTACCTGGCCGGGCGCTTCGGCCGGAAGCGGCTGTTCCTGGTGGCGGTGGCGGGCTTCACCGCGGCTTCCGTCCTGTGCGGCGCGGCGCAGACGCTGGAACAGATGGTGCTGTTCCGCCTGCTGCAGGGCGTCTTCGGCGCGCCCCTCGTCCCGATGTCGCAATCCGTGCTGCTGGACAGCTACCCGCGGGAGAAGCATGGCTCGGCCATGGCTCTCTGGGGTGTCGGCGTGATGGTGGGGCCGATCCTCGGGCCGACGCTGGGCGGCTGGCTGACGGAAACGCAGGGCTGGCGCTGGGTCTTCTACATCAACCTGCCGGTCGGCGTGTTGACCTTCATCGGCCTGTCCGCGGTGCTGTCGGAATCGAAGCGCCAGGTGCTGCGCTTCGACTGGCTGGGCTTTCTCGCGCTGTCGCTCGGCATCGGCGCGCTGCAGATGATGCTGGACCGCGGCGAATCGCTCGGCTGGTTCGATTCGGTGGAGGTGATGCTGGAAGCGGCGCTGGCGGTGCTGGGGTTCTACACCTTCATCGTCCACAGCCTGACCGCGCGGTCGCCCTTCATCGATCCGCGGCTGTTCCAGGACCGCAATTTCAGCGTCGGGCTGATGCTGATCTTCATGGTCGGCGTGATCCTGCTGGCGACGCTGGCCCTGCTGACGCCCTACCTCCAGCACATGATGGGCTATCCCATCGTGACGGCGGGGCTCGTGCTGGGGCCGCGCGGCGTCGGCACCATGGTCGCGATGCTGATCGTCGGCCGGCTGATCAACCGCGTGGACCCGCGGCTGCTGCTGATGACGGGCCTGATCCTCAGCGCCTGGGTGCTGCATGAGATGACGGGCTACACGCCCGACGTCTCCCGCTTCCAGCTGGTGGCGAATGGCGTGGTGCAGGGGATGGGGCTCGGCTTCATGTTCGTGCCGCTCTCCACCATCACCTTCGCCACGCTGAAGCCGGAATTCCGCACCCAGGGCACGGCACTGTTCTCCCTGTCGCGAAGCATGGGGTCGGCGATCGGCATCTCGCTCGTCATCTTCATGCTGGGGCGGAACACGCAGGTGGCGCATGCGGACCTGGCCGCGCTGGTCACGCCCTTCAACGCCGCGCTGGCGGACCCGGCCGTGCAGCATGGCTGGAACCTGGCGACGCAGGCCGGCCGGCTGGCCCTGAATGCGGAGGTGACGCGCCAGGCCACCATCATCGCCTATGCCAATGATTTCCGGCTGATGATGATGGTGGCGCTGGTCTCGATGCCGATGGTGTTCCTGCTGCGCCGGCAGCGCCCGCGCGAGGCCTAGGCGACCCTCGGCGGCCGCAGCAGCGCGATGCCGACCACCAGCGCCGGCAGCCCGCAGGCAGCGAAGCCCCAGCCATGCTGGCCGGTCAGGCTGAGCACCAGCGAATAGGTCAGCGGCAGGATCAGCGCGCCCAGCTGCCCGCTGGACAGCACGCCGCCCGTGGCCGCGCCGCTCATGCCCGGCGGCGCCAGGCGCGCGGCCTCCGACAGCAGCACGCCGTGCCAGGACATGGCGGTCAGGCTGATGCCGATCGCGGTGGTGGCGAAGAGCGCGAGCGGCCAGCCGGCGCCCGACAGGCCGAGCAGCCCCGTGCTGGCGGCCATGCCGAGCGAGAGCACCCCCATCAGCACCCGCGGCGCCACGCGCCCGCTGCCGAGCCAGCCCCAGAAGATGCGCGCCGGCACGGCAATGGTCATGGCCAGCGAGAACACCGCCCCCGCCGTCGCCAGCCCATGGCCGAGATGCACGAGGTAGATCACGAAGAAGCCGATGAAGACCGTCTGCAGCCCGTTGAAGGCGAAGCAGGCGAAGGCGAGGTTGCGCAGCGCCGGGCTGCGCGCCACGACGACGCCGGACAGCCAGAGGTCGCTGAGCCTGAAGGCACGCCCCGGCATGCGGTCATTGTCGAAGGTGGCGCGCAGCGGCTGCAGCGCCACGGCGAAGACCAGGCAGAACAGGGCCGCGATCTCCAGCGTCGCGCGCCAGCCGAGCCAGGCCGTCAGCCACGGCCCGACCAGGCCCGACAGCAGCAGCCCCGCCGGCACCGCCGTCTGCTTGATGGAGAAGACGAGCGGCGCCTGCTTCGGCGGTGAATAGCGGCCCAGCAGGTGGGAACTGGCGGGGGTGGAGACGGCCGCGCCGCCACCGCCGATGACGGCCGAGAGGATGAAGAAGATCATCGGCCCGACCGCCGCCGCCGCCAGCCCGATGGCCAGCATGACCAGCGCCAGCTGGCTCATCCGCAGCGCGCCCCAGCGCAGGATGAAGCCGCCGCAGCCCATCTGGAAGACGAGGGAGGCCGCCGCCGCCAGCCCCACATAGACGCCGGCCAAAGCGGGATCGAGGCCGAGATCGGTGATGATGGCGGGCGCGATGATGGAGGGCAGGTTGCGCCCCAGCGCCGCGCAGGTCTGCTGCAGGAACATCGCGCCGAGGATGACGAGCAGCAGGCGTGGAATCTGGACGGCCATTGCGCCTTGCCGGACGCTCCCTGGAATGGTGCCACGATAGGCGCCCCGCGCCGGGGCTGGAACCCGCTTCAGGCTTCGCCCTGGCCCGCTTCCCGGGCATGATGCGGCGCATGACCGCCGACCATGTGACCTCCCCCCAATCCCCCTACGCCCTGCTGGGCGGGGAGGAAGGGCTGCGCCGCCTGACGCGCCGCTTCTACGCGCTGATGGACGAATTGCCGGAAGCCGCCGCCTGCCGCGCCATCCATCCCGAAAGCCTGGAGCAGGCGGAACAGCGCTTCTTCGAATACCTGTCCTTCTGGTTCGGCGGGCCGCCGCTGTTCCTGAAGACGCGTGGTGCGCCCATGCTGAGAGCGCGGCACCTGCACGCCCCCATCGCAGGCGCCGAGATCGATGGCTGGATCGCCTGCTTCCGCCAGGCCTGGGCCGAGCAGGTGCAGGACCCCGCGCTGACCGAGGCGGTGATGCCGAAGGTCCTCGCCATGGCGATGCACATGCGCAACCGGGAGGATGCGGCATGAGCCTGCTGCTGCGAGGCGCCGAGGTCGTCCTGACCATGGATGCCGCGCGGCGCGAATTGCGCGGCGGCTGGGTGCATGTGGCGGGCGGGGCGATCACGGCCGTTGGCGCGGCGGAGGAAGCGCCGCCGCCGGCTGCGGAGAGCATCGACCTGGCCGGCCATGTGCTGATGCCGGGCCTCGTGAACACGCATCACCACATGTACCAGTCGCTGACGCGCGCGCTGCCCGCGGCGCAGGATGCGGAGCTGTTCGACTGGCTCGGCGCGCTCTACCCCGTCTGGGCGCGGATGACGCCCGACGCGCTGCGCATCGCGGCCACCACGGCGATGGCGGAGCTGGTGCTGAGCGGCTGCACGACGGCCGCCGACCACCACTACATCTTCCCCAATGGCTGCCGGCTGGACGACACGATCGAGGCGGCGCGCGAGGTCGGCCTCCGCTTCCACCCGACGCGCGGCGCGATGAGCCTCGGCGAGTCGAAGGGCGGGCTGCCGCCGGATGCGGTGGTGGAGGCGGAGGATGCGATCCTGGCCGACATGGAGCGCGTGGTGGCACGCTTCCACGACCCCGCGCCCCATTCCATGCTGCGCATCGGCATCGCGCCCTGCTCCCCCTTTTCCGTCACGCGGGAATTGATGCGGGACGCCGCGGGCTTCGCGCGGGCGCGGGGGCTGCGCCTTCACACGCATCTCGCGGAGAACGACAAGGATGTCGTCTTCAGCCGGGAGCGTTTCCGCTGCACGCCGGCGGAATACGCCGAGGAACTGGGCTGGGTCGGCCCCGATGTCTGGCACGCGCACTGCGTGAAGCTGGACGAGGCCGGCATCGCACTCTTCGCCCGCACCGGCACGGGCGTCGCGCATTGCCCCTGTTCCAACATGCGCCTCGCCTCCGGCATCGCGCCCATCCCGGCGATGCGTGCGGCCGGCGTGCCGGTGGGCCTCGGCGTCGACGGATCGGCCTCCAATGACGGCGCGCATATGCTCGGGGAGGCGCGGCAGGCGATGCTGCTGGCGCGCGTCGGCCATGGCCCCGCGGCGATGACGGCGCGCGAGGCGCTGGAGATCGCGACGCTGGGCGGCGCCCGCGTGCTGGGGCGGGAGGATATCGGCGCGCTGGTGCCGGGCATGGCGGCGGACCTCGCTGCCTTCGATGTCGGCGGCATCGACCATGCCGGCGCGGGCGCGGACCCGGTCGCCGCGCTCGTCTTCTGCACGCCGGCACGCGCCGCGCTCTCCGTCATCAACGGCCGGATCGTCGTCTGCGACGGGCGGCTGCTGACGCTGGATGAGCGCGAGCACGCCGCGCGCCACCGGGAGGCGGCGCAGGCCCTGCTACAGGGTTGAGGTGCAGTCCAGCACGACGTTGCCCATGACCTCGCCGCGCGCGACCGCGTCATGCGCCTCCGCGCAATCCTCCAGCGGCATGACGGCGCCGATGGCGTGGCGCAGCGCGCCTGCCTCCATCCAGCGCGTCAGCGTCGCCAGGCCCTCCGCGCGGGCCTCGGCCGGCAGGTCGTAGACGATGAAAAAGCGGATCGCGACGCCTGACAGGATCAGCGGGAAGAAGGGCAGCGCCATCTCCGGCTTGCCGCTGCCGTAGCAGGTGCAAAGCCCACCCTTCGCCACGATCTGCGGCAGCAGCGCGGCATTGGCGGCCAGGTCCACCTCCACCACGCGATCGACGCCATGGCCGCCGGTGAGGTCCCTGACCGATGCCGCCACATCCTGCTTGCGGTAGTCGATCACCGCATCGGCGCCGGCGGCGGTGGCATGCGCGGCCTTGCCGGGGCTGCTGACGGTCGTGATGACCTGCGCGGCGCCCAGCAGCTTCGCCATCTGGATGGCGTAGTGGCCGACCGCGCCGGCACCACCCGCCACCAGCACGCGCTGCCCGGCGACGCCGCCATCGACCTGCACGGCCCGCCAGGCGGTCAGCGCCGGGATGCCGAGGCAGGCGCCTTCCTCGAAGCTCGTGCCGGCCGGCAGCGCCACGGCCTGGGCCGAGGGCAGCGCGATGTAGTCGGCCGCGGTGCCCAGCGCCCGCTGCCACTGGCCGTTCCAGATCCAGACGCGCTCCCCGATCCGCGCCGCATCGACGCCTTCGCCAACGGCCTCGATCATCCCGGCGCCGTCGCTGTGCGGGATGATGCGCGGCGCCAGCATCGGCCGGCTGCCGCCCCGCGCCTTCCAGTCGGAGGGATTCGCGCCGGAGGTGGCGAGGCGCACCAGCACCTCGCCGGGCTGCGGCGTGGGGGTCGGCATCTCGCCGACCACGATCACCTCCCGTGCCGGTCCCGTCCGCTCATACCAGGCTGCGCGCATTGTCCTGTCCCGCTACTGATCGAGGCGGATATTGCCGATACGGACGGCCTCGCGCGAGGTCTCCGTCTCCTCCCGGATCACGCGGGCGTAGTTGGCGGGGGTGATCTCGTCGGCGGCGGGGATCTCGGCGCCGAGGCCCAGCAGCCGCTGGTTGATGGTGGGGTCGTGCATGGCGCGGGCGAGCGCGCTGCGCAGCGTCTCGACGACGTCGGCGGGCAGGCCGGCGGGGCCGAGCAGGCCGAGTGTCGTGGTCAGCTCCGGCTGCACCATGCCGACCTCCCGCAGCGTCTCCACTTGTGGCAGCTGCGCGGCGCGGGTGGCGGAGCCGACGGCCAGGATGCGCGCGCGGCCATCGGCGTGCAGCGGCAGCGCGGTGGAGAGCTGGTCGAAGACGACGGGGATGGTGCCGGCGATCAGGTCGTTGATGGCGGGCCCGGTGCCGCGATAGGGCACATGCACCAGGCCCGCGCCCGTGCTGGCGTTGAACAGCTCCACCGCCAGATGCGCGCCGGACCCGATGCCCGACGTGCCGGCGGAAAGCTGCCCCGGCGTCGCCTTCGCCTGCGCCAGGAACTCCGCCATGCTGCGCGCCGTGATCTGGCGGGAGACGAGCATGACGATGGGCACGCGATAGGCGATGCCGATCGGCGCCAGGTCCCGCAGCGTGTCATAGGACAGGTTCGGCATGGCGGCGGGAAAGAGCGACAGCGGGCCGGTGGAATTCAGCACCAGCGTGTAGCCATCGGGGCGGGAGCGGATCACGTTCTCCGTGCCGACGATGCCCGCCCCGCCCGCGCGGTTGTCCACCACCACCGGCTGGCCGAGCGCCGCCGACATCGCCGGCGCCAGCAGCCGCGCGGTGAAGTCCACGTTGCCGCCAGGCGGGAAGCCCACGACGATGCGGATGGGCCGGTCGGGAAAGCGCCCTTGCGCGCGGAGCGCAGGCGCGGCGAGGGTGGCGGCGCCGGCCAGGACAAGGCTTCGGCGAGTGATCATGGCGTGGCTTCCTCAGTGGCTCGTTGCGCGCGGCGTTCGGCGAATTCGCGTTCCAGCAGCGGAATCACGCCGCCGGCCCGCCAGATCTGCACCATGCGGGGGGAGAAGGGTTTCGACGGTCGTGTGCTGCCATCGGCCAGCGTCACGATGCCGGTTTCCGGATCGGCGCCGATGACCTCGCCATCCCGCACCGCGCGCTGGATGCCGGGGCAGATCATCACGGGCAGGCCGACATTCAGCGCGCGGCGCAGGAAGCCGGAATCGCAGGATTCCACGACGACGACGGCGACGCCGGAGGCGCGGATGGCGACGCTGACCTCGACATGGTTGTGATGCGCGAAGTTGCGGCCGCCGACGACGATATCGTCAGGCCGTACCTCCGCCGGGAATTCGGGGCGGAGGCGCCGGAAGCACATGGCGCGCAGCGCCTCCTCGTCGAATTCCTTGCCGAAGCCGTCGCGGATGATGGCGAATTCGATGATGCCGTCATCGCCGGAGACATCGTCCCCGAAGACCCAGGCGCGGCCGCGCGGGCTCATGCCACCGCCTCCGCCATCATCGGCCGGGGATCGGCGATGCGGCCCTCGATGGCGGAGGCCGCGACGACGGCGGCGCCCGCCAGATGCACGCGGGCGCTACGCGCGCCGTTGCGGCCGGCATAGTTGAACTGCTGGGTGGAGATCAGGACCTCGTTGTCGTTCAGCACGCCCTGGTAGCCCCAGCAGGTGGTGCAGCCCGGTGCGAGCACTGTCGCGCCGGCTTCCGCAAAGACCTCCAGCAGACCCTCTCGCGCCGCGGCGGCATAGACGTTGCGGCTGCCGGGCGTGATGTAGAGCGTGACATGCGGCGCGATGCGCCGGCCGCGCAGCAGCCCGGCGGCCAGGCGCATGTCCTCCATCCGCCCGCCGGAGCAGGAGCCGATCGTCGCCTGGTCGATCCGCTGGCCCGCGACATCGCCGACCGGCACGGCGGCATGCAGGTCCGGCGGCAGCGTCACCATGGGCGCGATGGCGTCGAGATCGTAGTGCAGATCGGCGATGTAGGGCACGCCGGGATCGGGCTCGACCACCTGCCAGGGGCGGCCCTGGGCGCGGGCCTCCACATAGGCGATGACGGCATCGTCCACCGGCATCACGCCGGTATAGGCGCCGCTGTGGAAGAGGCTGGCGAGGATCGTCTCCCGCTCATCGATCGAGAGCGTGGCGATGCCCGGGCCCGCGAATTCGACGCAGGCCTGCAGCAGCGCGGAGTTCGTGGTCTGGTCGCGCAGGATGGTTTGGATCACGTCCCGCGCGCCCACGCCGAAGCCGAGCCGCCCCGTCAGCGTGATGCGGGCCGAGGGCGGCACCGCGATCCAGTTGCCGTCCTGGATCAGCGCGACGAGCACCTCCGTCGAGATCGGCAGGTTCAGCGCGCCGAGCGCGCCGATGGAGGCGATGTTGCCCTCGTCGGAGAAGATCAGCGTGCCCGGCCGCGCGAAGCCGCGCTCCGTCAGCACCAGGTGGCGGAGCCCGTTGCCCGGGCCGAAGAAGGTCGCGATCCCCTGCTGAGCGCACCAGTCGCGCAGCGTGCGGTGCGTCTCGTGGTGATGCGACCCCATCGCCGCGCTGGTCGAATGGTCGATCACCATGATCGCCTTGTCCGGGCGTGGGATGCGGTCGACGCCGATGCGCTCCAGGTTGCGCTTGTGGCCGGGCCAGAAGAGTTCCTGGCAGGCGACGTAGTCCGGGGAGACCGTGACGTAGTCGCCGACCTCGACCGCGGGCAGGCCGGCGGCGCGGGCGATGATCTTCTGCGCGACGCTGCGCGGCGTCCCGTCCATGCGCGTTTCCCCTGGTGGCAGGCCTTAGGTCAGCTTTATGACCCTAGGCCCGCCATGGCAGGGTGTCCACCGCCCCTCAGGGCAGTTGCGCCAGCGTCCCCGCCCGCGCGCGTTCCACGGCACGCGCCGCATCCTCCGGCAGCAGCAGCCGCTCCGCCACCGCGCGATCGGCGGCGGCGCGCACGGCGGCGACATAGGCGGCGTCATCGGCGTAGCGCTCCGCGATCGACAGCCGCGGATCATTGGCTGCCAGCCGCGCCTCCCGCGTCGGCGCGAAGGGGGAGACGGCGCCCTGCAGCGGGAACAGCGTGCCCGCGCCATAGCCCGGCGCGCGCGGGTTCCAGCCCGTGTAGCTGGCGCGCGGCACGGCGAGCGGCAGCATGCGAATGCCGGCGATCGCCATGCCATCGGCATCGGCGCGCGGCACGAAGACCGGGTATTCGCCGATCAGCCGCGGCGGCAGCACGGATTGGTCGGAGATGGCGGCACCGGTGACGATGCCGGCGTAGGGCAGGCCGGGGATGCCCGCGGGCACGGCCCGCACGGCCTCCACCAGCGTACCATGGGCGCGCATCGGCACGCGGCTGGCGGGTGGCTCGACGCCCTCCGCGACCCAGGCCTCCATCGCCGTCAGCAGCGCGCGCATGGGCGGGCCGGCATGCATGGGGTTGGTCGGCAGCGCCATGGTTGCCACGCGGCGCACGCTGTCATTCGGGGCCGCGTAATGCGGCGTGCCCGCGATCATATAGGCGCGGACATCGGGCGGCAGGTCGATGTGGTTGCCCGCAAGGTCCGTCACGACGAGGGAGGCGCGCGACGCCCACCATTCATGCTCGCTGTCCGTGTGCATCACCTTGGGGCAGGTGCCGTTCAGGCGGCAGCGCATCAGGATGCCGTCGGTGCGGCCCGACAGCGGATCGCGCATCGCCGCATAGGTGAAGGGGAAGGTATCGGCCTGCCAGGCGGGGTCCTGCGGGTGCCGCGCGTTGCGGCCCGGATTGCCGAAGCGGTAGTTCGTCGCCATGCGGCGCCCGCCGGCGATGTGGGGCATCACGCCGTCGAAGACCATGCGGCCGCGCATATCCTCGTTGAAACCCTGCCAGAGGAAGTCGCGCAGGAAGCGGCCGGACTGGGAGACGCCGAAGCCGATGGCGCGGCTCACGGTTGAGCGTCCCTGCGCGGCCAGCGGATTGGCCTCGCTGCCGTCGCGCCGCAGGAAGGCGGTGACGTCGCGCGTGGCGGCGAAGCCGAGGCCGAGCACGATCGGGTCCTTGGCCGTGTAGGTCACCTCATACAGCGCGCCGGCATCGAAGCCGCTGGCGGGGCGGGTGATCTCCACGGTGTTGGGCCCGGTGGCGCGGATGGCGAGGCCGGGCGGCGTCTGCCGCGCCTCCGACCAATGGCCGCGCACCGTCACCGCCAGGCTGGCGGGATCGGCGACGGGCCAGGTCAGCGTCGCCGTGGCGGGGTTGCGCGTGTGGTCGAAGATGAATTCGTCGCGGGACGGGCCCGTGATGCCCGTCAGCACCGGCGCCGTCATCGCCAGCTGGTTGGGCTGGGAGGGGATGTCGGCCTGCCAGCCGATCCAGGCCATGGCGTAGCCGCGGCGATGCAGGAAGCCGATGCCGGCATCGGCGGCCTGTTCCGCCCGCGTCGCGCCGGGCTGCGCGACGTCGTCGAAGAGCTGTGGCGCCAGCTTGGTGCCGCGGTTCGGCACGTCCACCAGCAGCGTGCCGTTGCCGCGCGCGGGATCGGCGGGGCGCAGCACCACCACATCCGCCATCGCCTCCACACGCCCCTGCGCGTTGCGCGGTGCGCGTTCGATATCCGCGATCACGGCGTTGCGCGGATCGGCGGGGTCCACCGCGATGGTCGCGCGGCCGGTGATGCGGACATAGCGCCCCACACCCTCGAACTCCCGCCCCTCGAAGGCGGGGACGCTCTCCAGCACCTCGAAGCGGATGACCTCCGCCGCGGCGGGTGCCGCGATGGCCCCGATCGCGCCGGCGAGCAGGCCAGCCCTCAGCGTCTGTCGCATGCCATTTCCTCCATCCCCGCGCATCTGCGGCGCGCTGGTGAAAGCGTCCGCCAGCGCGGGGCGGCTGGCAAGCGGTTCAGCGGCGCCGGATGCGGATCGGCGATGCCGGGGCCTGGCGCAGATGGTCCGGGAAGGCGCGGGCAGCGAAATCGGCGAAGGCGCGCACCTTCGGCGCGGTGAAGCGCGCCTTTGGATAGGCGACGTAGAAGACCTGCGCTTCCGTCTCCCATTCCTCCAGCACCGCGCGCAGGCGGCCATCCCGCAGATGCGCATGCGCCAGCAGGCCGAGCACGTAGCAGAAGCCGCCGCCCTCCGCCGCCGCGTTCAGCAGCGCGTCGCTGCTGTTGAAGGCGAGGGGACCTGCCGGTTCGACGACGACGCGTTCCACCCCGCGCTGGAACCGCCAGGCGCGCGGCGGCGCGCCGGTATCCGCGACCCAGGCGAGCCCCTGCGCCGGATCGATGGCGCCGGGATGGGCCGGCACACCGTGACGTGCGAGGAAGGCCGGCGCGGCGCAGACGACATGGGTGCTGCGATAGACCGGGCGGGCAACGAGATCGCCGGTCTCCACCTCATCCATCCGGATCGCGACATCAATGCCGCGGCGCGCCAGGCTGTCCACCTCGTTCCCCAGGATGGTGACCACGCGCAGTCCCGGATGCGCCGCCGCGAAGGCGGCCAGGGCCGGCGCCAGCACCATGTGGCCGACCGCGATCGGGACCTGGATGCGCAGCACGCCACGCGCGGCATCGCCGCCGGCCACGGCCTCCGCCTCCTCCATCGCGCCCAGGATCTCCCGCGCCCGGGGCAGGAAGGCTTCCCCTTCCGGCGTCAGGCGCAGGCTGCGGGTGGAGCGGTGGAGCAGCGTCGTCCGGAGATGCGCCTCCAGCGCCTGGAGCTGCGCGGTGACGGTGGGGGCGGACAGGCCTAGGCGCGCGGCGGCGCCGGCCAGGCTGCCGGCCTCCGCCACCGCCACGAAGACTTCCATCGCGCGCAGCCTGTCCATGGCCGAAGGCTATCCCATCATTCGGCAAACCCGAAGACTGTCTTTGGCGATCTGGCCGTCCTGCGCCGTTGCCCTGGCCGCGCCACGGGTGAACCCTGCGCCCGTCCAAGCAAAGGGGAGCGGCGCCGGTCACATGGCAGCGGGGGAGGGATTCGACCTGGTGGTGGCGGGCTGCGGCGTGGCGGGGCTGTCCGCCGCCGTCGCCGCGGCGGAACAGGGCGCGCGGGTCGTCGTGCTGGAACGGGCCCCGCGGGCCGAGCGCGGCGGGCAGAGCCGCTACACCGAAGCCTATCTCCGCATGAAGAGCGAGAGCGAGGTCACCGACGATTTCGAGACGCACCTCGCCGAGAATGGCGCGCTGCCCTATGCCGATCCGGACCTCGCCCCCGAAGTGGCCCGCCCGATGGCGGATCGCGCCGGCCATGCGCGCGCGCTGTCGATGATCGATCCCGATGTGGTGCAGGAATTCGCCGACCAGGCGGGGCCGACCATCGCCTGGCTCAAGACCATGGGCGTGCGCTTCGACTTCCTGCCGACGCAGTTCCTGACGAAGTCCCAGCCCCGCCTGCTGCCGGTCGGCGGTGGTGCCGCGCTGGTGGAGGCGCTGGCGAAGCGGGCCGAGGAACTCGGCGTCGCCTTCCGCTACGAGACGACGGCGCAGAAGCTGATCCAGGATGACGAGGGCCGCGTCATCGGGCTGGTCGCGCGCCAGGCCGGGCGGATGCTGCGCTTCCACGGCCCCGTGACGCTGGCCTGCGGCGGCTTCGAGGGCGATGCGGAGATGTCCACCCGCTACCTCGGCCCGCGTTCCAGCTTCCTCCGCACGATCTGCAAGGGCGGGCTGTTCAACCGGGGCGAGGGCATCCGCATGGCGCTCGACATCGGGGCGGCGCCGAGCGGCGATTTCGGCAGCTACCATGCGGAACCGATCGATCCGCGGTCATCGATCGCGGAGCCGTCGGTCTTCCTCTTCCCCTACGGCATCCTCGTGAACAAGGAAGGCCGCCGCTTCGTGGATGAGGCGCCGGGCACGGTGGATGCGACCTATGAACGCGTGACGCGCCGGATCTACGACCAGCGCGACGGCATCGCCTGGGTCATCCTCGATGCGAGGCACAGGGAAATCCCCAACTGGCGGCTTGGCCTGCGGACCGACCAGCCGCCGATCGAGGGCGAGAGCATCGAGGCACTGGCGCGGGCCATCGGCCTGCCGGAGGCCGCGCTGGCGGAGACGGTGGCGGAATACAACGCTGCCTGCGTGCCTGGCGAATGGAAGCCCCTGCAACTGGACGGCCTGGCGACGAAGGGACTGACCCCGCAAAAATCGAACTGGGCCACGCCGCTCGTCACCGGCCCCTTCCACGCCTATCCCATCATCTCCGCCAATGTCTTCACCTTCGGTGGCGTGCGCGTGGACGGGAAGGGCCGGGTGCTGGACACGGGCGGCGATCCCATCCCGGGCCTCTACGCCGCGGGCGAGGTCGTCGGGATGTATTACGGCACCTATACCGGCGCGACGTCGGTCCTGAAGGGCCTCGTCTTCGGCAAGCTGGCGGGCACGGATGCCGCGACGGCGAGGCGCAACCTGTGACGGCGACCCTCGAAGGCCGCGTCGCACTGGTGACCGGTGCCGCGGGCGGCATCGGCAGCGCCACCGCCCGCGCCCTGGCCGCGCGTGGCGCACGCCTGGCGCTGGCGGACCGCGCCGCGCCGGCGATGGAGGGCGCGCTCAACCTGGCCGTGGACGTCACGGATTCCGCACAGGTCCGCGCCATGGTGGATCGCGTCGTCGCGGAACTCGGGCGGATCGACATCCTGGTGAATGTCGCGGGCACCGTCTCCATGGGCGCGGCGGCGACGCTGCCGGAGGCCGAGTGGGACCGCGTGATGGCGGTGAACCTGAAGGGCAGCTTCCTCTGCTGCCAGGCCGTGATTCCCGCGATGCGCGCCAACCGCCACGGCCGCATCATCAATATCGGCTCCATCATCGGCAAGAATGGCGGCAATGCCCGCCCCTGGATCGAGGCAGCGGAGCAGGACCGCGCGAGCAACGTGGCCTATGGCGTCTCCAAGGCCGGCGTGCACGCGATGACGGCCTTCCTGGCGCGTGAACTCGCTGCCGATGGTATCACGGTGAATGCGGTGGCGCCGGGGCCCATCGCCTCCGCCATGACGACAAACTTCCCAGCAGCGCTGCAGGCGCTGATCCCCGTGGGCCGCATGGGCCGGGCGGAGGAAGTCGCGGCGGCGATCGCCTTCCTTGCAGGCCCTGACACGGGTTTCATCACCGGCGAGATCCTGGACATCAATGGCGGCATGTGGAGCGACTGAACCGATGAAAATCTGGCACCACAGCTTCACCGTGCTGCAGAACCTGCCCGCCTATGCGGAGGCGATGGCCGCCCACTTGGCCCGCGCCAGCGCGCCGGGGACGGAGGTGGTGATGCACGGCATGGACCCGGCCACCTACCTGACCGAATATCCCGGCAACGACATCAGCTTCCACTACTTCCAGACCTTGCACAGCCAGCAATTCGTGCTGGGCGCCATCGCGGCGGAGGAGCAGGGCTTCGACGCCTTCGCGCTGATGACGCTGCCCGAACCCTCGCTGATGGAAATCCGCAGCCTGGTGGACATCCCCGTCGTGGGCTACGGCGAAAGCGCGATGCTGGCGGCCTCCATGCTCGGCCAGAAGATCGGCGTGCTGCTCTTCATCCATGGCATGGCCGGCACAGTGGAACGCAATGTGGAGCGGATGGGGCTGACCTCCCGCTTCGTCGGCGCGCAGCCCGTCTCTTTCACCTTCAACGACGTCCTCGCCGCCTATGCTGGCGATCCGGCAGAGGTGGTGGCGCGGTTCCAGTCGGATGCGCGGGCGCTGATCGCGCGCGGCGCCGACGTCATCATCCCCGGTGAGGCGCCGCTCTGCCTGCTGCTGTCCAAGGCCGGCGTGACGGAGGTTGATGGCGTGCCGGTGCTGGACCCCGTGACGGCGACGGTGAAGGCGGCGGAGATGATGGTCGGCATGCGGCGCATCACCGGCGCGAAGCCCAGCCGCCGCGGCTACTTCCAGGCGAAGCCCCCGCGCGAACGGGTCAAGGAATTGCTCAGATTCTACGGGATCGACCGCGTCGGCGGCGCCTGAACGACCAATCCGGGAGGAAACAGGAATGATGGAACGGCGGACCCTTCTGGGCCTTGTCGCAGCCACGGCGGCGATGCCGGGCGCGATGGCGCAGGAACGCTTCCCGACACGTGGCCTCCGCATCGTGATTCCCTTCGCGGCAGGCGGCAGCACGGATATCCTCGCCCGGCTCTGCGCCCAGATACTGACGGAGAAGCTCGGCCAGACCGCGGTGGCGGAGAACATCACCGGCGCTGGCGGCACCATCGGTGCGCAGCGCGTGCTGGATGCGCCCGCGGATGGCTACACGCTGATGGCGGGCACGCCGGGGCCCATCACCATCAACCCGCATCTCCAGCCCCGCATCCCCTACCAGCCGTTGCGGGATTTCGAGCCCGTGGCCTTCGTCGGCGCCAGCCCGGCCGTGGTGGTGGTGCGGCGCGACAGCCCCATCCGCACCATCGCCGACCTGCTGGCGGCGGCGAAGGCGAATCCCGGCAAGCTTACCTACGGCTCCGCCGGCATCGGGTCCTTCGCGCATCTGTCGGGCGAGCTGTTCAAGTGGCGCGCGGGCGTGGACCTGACCCATGTGCCCTATCGCGGCACCGCGCCCGCCGCGACCGACATCATCGGCGGCCGCATCGATGCGATGTTCGAGAACTATCCCTCCGTCCAGGCCTACCTGACCGGCGGTGAACTCCGCACCATCGCCATCGGCGCCACCGCGCGCTCCACCCTTCTGCCCGGCGTGCCGACAGTGGCCGAGGCCGGCGTGCCCGGCTACGAAAGCACCTCCTGGTTCGGCCTCTTCGCCCGCGCGGGCATCCCGCCGGCCGCGCTGTCGGCGATTAATGCGGCGATCAATGCCGGTATCGCGGAGCCTGCCATGACGGCGCGGCTCGCGGGCCTCGGCATCGAACCCGCCGGCGGCCCGCCCGCTGCCTTCCGCGACTACATCGCCCGCAAGCTGGACGAGACGGGCGAGCTGATCCGCACCGCGCGCATCACCGCCGAATGAAGGGGAACGCCATGACCACGCTCTCTCGCCGCGCGCTCCTGCTCGCGGCGCCTACCATCGCCGCCGTCCCGGGTGTGGCCCGCGCCCAGGCCTGGGCGCCGACACGGCCCGTGCGCCTCGTCGTCGCCTATCCGCCGGGCGGCGCCACGGACCTCGTCGCACGCTGGGTGGCGCGGGAACTCACCACGCGGCTCGGCCAGCCGGTGGTGGTGGAGAACCGGCCCGGGGCGAATGGGATCCTCGGCAGCCAGGCGGTGCAGCAGGCGGCGCCGGATGGGCAGACGCTGATCTTCACCACGGCGGACACGCATTCCGTGAACCCCGTCGTCTATCGCCGCCTGCCCTACCAGCCGCAGAGCTTCGTGCCCGTCTCCGCCGTCGCGCGGCTCGTCTTCTCGCTCGTCACGCGCCCGGGCCTCGGGCCGAAGAACGCGCAGGACTTCGTGGCCCTGGCGCGGTCGCGCGCCGCCAACCCGCTCACCTTCGCCTCCTGGGGCGTCGCCAGCACGTCGCAGGTGATGATGGAGACGATGAAGTTCGAGACTAGGGCGGAGATGCAGCACATCCCCTTCCAGGGCGCCGCCCCCGCGGTGCAGGCGCTGCTGGGCGACCAGGTGGATGCGATGATGCTGCCGGTCGCCGTCGCCATCGGCCAGCAGGGGCGCCTGCCCATCCTGGGCGTCGCGACCGCGCAGCGCTTCTCCGCGATCCCGGAGGTGCCGACGCTGACGGAGCAGGGCATCAACCTGGCGGGCGACCTCTGGCTCGCCATCCTCGCGCCGCCCGGCACGCCCACCGCCATCGCCGAACGCATCGCGCAGGAAACCCAGGCCTTCGTCCGCACGCCGGCCGCGCTGGAATTCCTGACGCCCAACGGGTTGCTGGCGGATACGCAGGACCGCGCGCGCTTCATCAGCTACCTCGCGGAGGATGACGCGGTGTGGCGCGCGCGCGTCGAACGCCTCGGCATCAAGCTCGACGACTGAACACGGGAAAGCACACGATGAAGTCGATCTACCTCGTCCTCGACATGGAAAACGACCTGGTGGCGGAGGACGGGCCGAACGGGAAGGGGCCGCTCGGCGCGCAGGTGCAGGGCCGCGGCATCATCGCCAAGACCGCGACGGCCATCGCCAAGGCGCGCGCGGCGGGCGTGCCCGTGGGCTATGTGCGCGTCGGCTTCTCCCCGGACTACCGGGAGGCGCCGACCACCTCCGTCATCTTCAACGGCGCGCGGCAGCACGGGCTGTTCAAGCTCGGCAGCTGGGGGACGGAGATCCACAAGGACCTGGCGCCCCAGCCCGGCGATTTCGACATCGTCAAGCACCGCGTCAGCCCCTTCTACGCCACCAACCTGGAAGCGATCCTGCGGGCGCATGGCATCCAGCGCATCATCTGCTCCGGCGTCTCCACGGTCGCCGTCGTGCAGGGCTGCGTGCGGGACGGGCATGACCGCGACTACGTCATGACGGTGCTGGAGGATTGCTGCGCCTGCCCGACGCAGGAGGACCATGAGGCCGCGATCCGCGCGCTGCAGCGCTTCGCCACCTTCACGACGTCCGACGCCATCGACTTCGCGGCCTGACCGGCAGCGGCGGCGCTTGAAGGGCGCCGCCGATCCGGTGCAGGCTGGGTTGCATACAGGGAGGATACCAGGATGCTCACCCGTCGCACCCTGCTGGGGACGGCTGCCGCCGGCATCGCCACGCCCGCGCTGGCGCAGCAAGTCGCCGGCGGCCGCACCATCCGCATCATCGTCCCCTTCGGCGCGGGCGGCGCGGTGGACATCGTGGCGCGGCTGGTGGCGCAGGAGATCGGGCCGCGGCTCGGCCAGACCGTGGTGGTGGAGAACCGCACCGGCGGCGGCGGCAACATCGCCATGGAGCATGTCGCGCGATCCGCGCCGGATGGCACAACGCTGCTGATGGCCTCGCCCTCCGTCATCGTGAACCCGCACCTCTATCCCAGCCTGACCTACGACCAGGCCACGCAGCTGGCGCCGCTGATGCTGGTGGGGGAGGTGCCTTCCGTCATGATCGCGCCCCCATCCTTCGAGGCCAATGACGCGCGCAGCTTCATCGCCATGGCCCGCGCGCGGCCCGGCCATTTCACCTATGGCTCCGGCGGGTCCGGCACCACGGAACACCTGGCCAGCGAATTGCTGAAGCTGCGGGCGGGGCTCGACCTCGTGCATGTGCCCTATCGCGGCGGCGCGCCGGCGATGACGGATCTGCAGGCGGGTCGCCTGTCCATGATGTTCACCAACCTGGCGCAGGCGCTGCCGCTGATCCGGGGCGGGCAGTTCAAGGTGCTCGGCGTCGCCGACCGCCAGCGCCACCCCGCGCTGCCGGATTCGCCGACCTTCGCGGAGCAGGGGATCGAGGGCATCAACGTCACGGTGTGGTGGGGCATCATAGCGCCCGCCGGAATGCCCGCTGACACCACGCAGCGCCTGCATGCCGTGCTGGCGGAAAGCGTCGCCTCTCCCACCATGGTCGCCGCGCTGGAACGCCTCAGCGCGAAGCCGCTCGGCGGCAGCATCGAGAGCTTCGCCCAGCGCCTGGCCAACGAAGGCCGGTCCTGGGGCGAGGTGATCCGCGGCGCCAACATCCGGGCGGAGTGAACGCATGAAGCTCTGGTACCAATCCCTGACGCGCCCGGATGCCTGGCCCGCCTACCAGGCCGCGCTGCGGCGCGTGCTGGCCCAGGCGACCGACCCCGGCACGACCATCGAGGTGCATGGCATCGAGAAGCGTGGTGGCGTCGGCGACCAGTACCGGCGCCTCGAATTCATCGAGACGATCGAGGTTCTGGAGAATGTGGAGCGCGCGGAAGCCGAGGGCTTCGACGCCGTGCTGCTCGGCAATATCGCCGATCCCGGCCTGCGCACGGCGCGGGAGATGGCGCGCATTCCCGTGCTGGGACTGTGCGAGTCATCCCTGTTCACAGCGTGCCAGATGGGCGTGACCGTCGGCCTCGTCGTCTCCAACGACAAGCACTACTCCCGCATCCTGGAGAACGTCGCGCTCTACGGGTTGAACACGCGGGTCGTGGCGGTGGAGCGCATGGCGGTGGACCGCCTGGTCGATCTCGACGCCGCCTTCTCCCCCGGTGAACAGCGGGAGCGCATCCTCGGCCAGTTCCACGCGGCGGCGGAGGCCTGCGTGGCGAAGGGGGCGGAGGTGGTGATCCCCGCCGTCGGCGTCGCCATGGTGCTGCTGGCGGAAGCGGGCGTGCATGAGACGGTGAAGGACACGCCCGTGCTCTGCGGCCCCATGGCGCTGGTCCAGGCGGGGCAGGCGGCGGTGCGGCTTTCCCGCGCCATGGGCGGCCGCTATGCCAGCCGCCGGGGCGCCTATGGCCAGCCGCCGCCGGGCCAGATCGAGGAGCTTCGCCGCTACTACGGCCCCGTCTACCCCGCCGTGCGCCCATAGACTCGAAAAGCCCTCTCCCCCAGCGGGGGAGAGGGTTGGGTGAGGGGGAGACTACTTCCGCTTCAACCCGCTGAGGTCCCGCACCGCACCGCGGGACGCGCTGGTGGCCAGCGCCGCATAGGCCTTCAGCGCGGTGGAGACGGCGCGCTTGCGCGGCTCCGCCGGCTGCCAGGCCGCATCGCCCTTGGCTTCCATCGCCGCGCGGCGCTGCGCGATCACCTCATCCGGCACCGCCAGGTGGATGCGGCGGTTCGGGATGTCGATCTCGATGATGTCGCCTTCCTCCACCAGCCCGACCAGGCCACCCTCGGCGGCTTCCGGCGAGAGGTGGCCGATCGACAGGCCGGAGGAGCCACCGGAGAAGCGGCCATCCGTCACCAGCGCGCAGGCCTTCCCGAGGCCGACGGACTTCAGGTAGCTCGTGGGGTACAGCATCTCCTGCATCCCCGGGCCGCCGCGCGGGCCTTCGTAGCGCACCAGCACGATGTCGCCCGCCTTCACCTTCTTGCCGAGGATGGCTTCGACGGAAGCGTCCTGGCTCTCGAACACCCGCGCCGGGCCGGTGAACTTCAGGATGGAGGCATCGACGCCCGCCGTCTTCACGATGCAGCCCTCCTCCGCGATGTTGCCGAACAGCACGGCGAGGCCGCCATCGGCGGAGAAGGCGTGTTCCTTCGCGCGGATCACGCCCTTCTCGCGGTCGGTGTCCAGGCTCTCCCAGCGCTCCGCCTGGCTGAAGGCGACCTGCGTCGGCACGCCGCCGGGCGCGGCGCGAAAGAATTCCAGGACGCTGTTATCGACCTTGCCCGCGATGTCCCATTCCGTCAGCGCTTCCGCGAGCGTCGGGCTGTCCACGCGGCTGACGCCGGTGTTGAGCAGGCCGGCACGGTCGAGCTCGCCCAGGATGCCCATGATGCCGCCGGCACGGTGGACGTCCTCGACATGCACGTCGGCCACGCTCGGCGCCACCTTGCACAGCACGGGCACGCGGCGGGACAGGCGGTCGATATCGGCCATGGTGAAGTCGACGCCGCCTTCCTGCGCGGCGGCCAGCAGGTGCAGCACCGTGTTGGTGGAGCCGCCCATGGCGATGTCGAGCGTCATCGCATTCTCGAAGGCCGTGCGCGTCGCGATGGCGCGCGGCAGGACGGACATGTCCTCCGTCTCGTAGTGGCGGCGCGTGATCTCGACGATCCGCCGCCCGGCTTCCAGGAACAGGCGCTTGCGGTCGGCATGGGTGGCGACGACCGTGCCGTTGCCCGGCAGCGCGAGGCCCAGCGCTTCCGTCAGGCAGTTCATGGAATTGGCGGTGAACATGCCGGAGCAGCTGCCGCAGGTCGGGCAGGCGCTGCGCTCGATGACGGCCACTTCCTCATCCGTCACGGAGGCATCGGCGGCGACGATCATGGCGTCGATGAGATCGACCGACCGCTTCTTGCCGCGATGGATGACCTTGCCGGCCTCCATCGGCCCGCCCGAGACGAAGATGGCCGGGATGTTGAGGCGCATCGCCGCCATCAGCATCCCTGGCGTGATCTTGTCGCAGTTGGAGATGCAGACCATGGCGTCCGCGCAATGCGCGTTGACCATGTATTCGACGCTGTCGGCGATGAGTTCGCGCGACGGCAGGCTGTAGAGCATGCCGTCATGCCCCATGGCGATGCCGTCATCGACCGCGATGGTGTTGAACTCCTTCGCAACGCCGCCCGCGGCCTCGATCTCCCGCGCCACCATCTGGCCGAGGTCCTTGAGGTGGACGTGGCCGGGGACGAATTGCGTGAAGCTGTTGACGACGGCGATGATGGGCTTGCCGAAGTCGCCATCCTTCATGCCGGTGGCGCGCCAGAGGCCCCGCGCGCCGGCCATGTTCCGGCCATGGGTGGTGGTGCGGCTGCGGTACTGGGGCATCTGGACGGTCCTGTGCCGGGTTGGGGGGCCGGGTCGGGCCGGCGCACGATCCCCTCTAGCCCCAAGGAAGCGGCGGGGCCAGACGGGTGGTCAGGCCGCGTCGTGCAGGATGAGGCCGAGCGTCCGGCGCAGCCCGGCCCGCACGCGGCTGACGCCGTGCCGCATGGCGACGCGATAGAGGCCTCGCGTGCCCTGCACGGGCCGATGGTTCACGGCGAAGATCACGGCCTGGCCCTGGGCGAGCTGCACCACCTCCGCCCGCGACTGCATCCGGGGGCGCTGTTCCGTCAGCACGAACTCGCCGCCTTCGAAGTCGCGGCCGGGGGCGGAGAGCAGGATGGTCGCCTGCAGCGGGAAGACATGTGGGCCGTAGAGGTCCTGGTGCAGGCAGTTGTAGTCGCCGGGGCCGTAGGACAGCAGCAGCGGCGTGGGCTTCGCCTGGCCGGCGTCATGGCAGCGCGCCAGGAAGGCGTCGAGCGTCGCCGGGAAGGCCTCCCCGGCGCCACCCAGCGCCTGGCGCCAGCGTTCGGCGACCGGTGCGAGGCCGGCATAGAGCGCCGCGCGCAAGGCAGGCAGCGGGTCAGGCAGCGGGTAGGCGAAGTAGCGGTACTCCCCGCGCCCGAAGCCGTGGCGGGCCATGACCACGCGGCTGCGGAAAGGCGCGGGGTCCTCATACAGCGCGGCCAGGGCGGCGCATCCGGCCGCGTCCAGCAGGGGCGGCGTGGCGGCACAGCCCGTGGCATCCAGGTCATCCGCGATGCGCGGCCAGTCGAGGGTCGGGTCCATGCGGCGCAGCCTGCCACGGGTGGCGGATGCGCGCCCTCCGGCGGTTGCTACGGCAACCCGTCGCGGCCCGGATCGCCGGCAGGGGCGGGGCCGCGCCCGGCCTCGATGGCGCCCCGCAGCGCGTCGCGCAGCAGCATCACCTCATGCCCGATGCAGAGGCAGCGGAAGCCGGCGCCCCGCGCCGCGGCCGCCTGCGCCCCATCCGCCGCCAGCCAGCCGATCGGCTTGCCCTGCGCCGCCGCGGCCTCCCGCAGCCGGGCGGCGGCGGCGCGATAGGCCGGATCCTCGAACCGCCCGGGGATGCCCAGGCTGTCCGAGAGGTCGAAATGGCCGAGCCAGAGCAGGTCGAGCCCCGGCACCGCGGCGATCGCCTCCGCCTGCTCCACGCCCTCGGCGCTCTCCACCAGGGCGATGGTCAGGATGGCGGCGTTGGCGGCGGCGATCTTCGCCGCCGGCGGGCCGGCCGCGTAGCCGTCATGCGCCAGGCCGAAGGCGAGCCCGCGCCGGCCCTCCGGCCGGTAGCGGCAGGCCTCCACCAGCGCGCGGGCCTGGGCCGCGCTTTCCACCAGCGGCATCATGATGCCCAGCGCGCCCGCATCCAGCAGCGGCGGCGCGAGGCCGGGGTCGGGGCGCGGCAGGCGCACCAGCGGCACGATGCCGGCGCCGCGGGCGAAGGCGCACTGGGCCTTGATGAGGTCGATCCCGGCGCCGGAGTGTTCCTGATCCAGGATGACGTATTCGGCGCCGGCGCTGGCGAGGATGCGGGCGAGGCCGGGGGTGAAGAACTCGAAGGCCATGGTGCCGAAGGTGGTGCCGCCGGCGAGGAGTTTGGCGCG
>JAIXWG010000024.1 GCA_027482245.1 Acetobacteraceae bacterium
CCCCCAGCCGCAGCCACGCGCGGTGCCGACCGCGCCGACGGCCGCCGCCCCCGCCCGCGCCGCCGAGGCCCCCCGGCCCGCCGCCGCGCCCCCCGCCGCGCAGCGGGAGGCGAGCCTTGCGCCCCGATGAGGCCCGCCCCGTGCGCCCGCTGGCCGAGCTGCTGCGCGCCATCGATGGGATTCACGCCCCCGGCGAGGACCTGCCCGCGATCGGCGGGCTGACCGCGGATAGCCGGCAGGTCCGGCCGGGTTTCCTCTTCGCCGCCCTGCCCGGGAGCCATGCCGATGGGCGGCGCTTCATCGGCGCGGCGGTGGCCGCGGGCGCGGCGGCGGTGCTGGCGCCGGCGGGAACGGCCTGGCCGTCGGACGTCCCGCCGCGGCCGATGATCCTGGCCGATGACGCCCGGCGCGCCCTGGCCCGGCTTGCCGCGGCGTTCCACGGGGCGCAGCCCACCACGCTGGTCGCCGTCACCGGCACCAACGGCAAGACCAGCACGGTGGACTTCCTGCGCCAGCTCTGGACGCTGGCCGGCCTTCGCGCGGCCTCGATGGGCACGCTCGGGCTGGTGGCGCCGGGCTTCCCGGCTGGCCCCTCCCTGACCACGCCGGACCCGGTGGCGCTGCACGGCACCCTGGCCGCGCTGGCGCAGGGCGGCATCGTCGCGGCAGCGATGGAAGCTTCCTCCCACGGGATCGAGCAGCGGCGGCTGGATGGCGCGGTGCTGGCCGCGGCGGGGTTCAGCAACCTGACGCGCGACCACCTCGACTATCACGGCAGCATGGCGGCCTACCGGGCCGCCAAGCTCCGGCTGTTCGACACGCTGCTGCCGGCCGGCGCTGCCGCCGTGGTCAATGCGGATATGGAGGCCGAGACCCTGGCCGCGCTCCGCGACATCGCCGCGCGGCGGCAGCTGCGCCTGCTGACGGTGGGGGAGGCCGGGGAGACGCTGCGCCTCGTCAGCCACCAGCCGCTACCCACCGGCCAGCGGATCGGGATCGATGGCGTCGCGGGGCGGCGGGACGTCACCCTGTCCCTCCCCGGCCGCTTCCAGGCCGACAATGCCTTGCTGGCGGCGGCGCTCGCCATCGCCACGGGCATGCCGGCCGGCCAGGCGCTGGACCTCCTGCCGCAGCTCCGGGGCGTGCGGGGGCGGATGGAGCTGGCGGCGCAGCTGCCGAATGGCGCGGCCGTCTATGTCGATTACGCCCATACGCCGGACGCGCTGGAGCGGCTGCTGGCGGCGCTGCGGCCCCATGTGGCGCCGGGCGCCCGGCTGCATGTGCTGTTCGGCGCCGGCGGGGACCGGGACCCGGGGAAGCGGCCGCTGATGGGCGCGGCCTGCGCGCGGTTCGCGGATCGGTGCTGGGTGACGGACGACAACCCCCGCAGCGAGGACCCGGCCCTGATCCGCGCCGCCGTGCTGGCGGCCTGCCCGGGCGGCATCGATGCAGGCGATCGCCACGCCGCCATCGCGCGGGCGCTGTCGGACCTCGGGCCCGGGGACGTGCTGGCCGTGGCGGGCAAGGGGCATGAGAGCGGCCAGACCATCGGGGGCGTGACGCTGCCCTTCGACGACGTCCAGGTCGTGCGCGCCCTGGCCGGGGCGGTGGCGGCATGAGCACGCTCTGGGACAGCGCCGCCCTGCGGGACGCGACCGGCGGCACCCTGGCCGAGGGCATCGCCATCACGGGCGTGTCCATCGACAGCCGCTCGGCCGGGCCGGGGGACCTCTTCATCGCGCTGCGCGATGTGCGGGACGGCCATGATTTCGTCGGCGATGCGCTGGCGCGGAGCGCCGCGGCGGCCATGGTGGACCGGGATCCGCCGGGGCTGGCGGCGGGCGCGCCGCTGCTCCGCGTGGGGGACACGCTGGCGGGGCTCACCGCGCTCGGCGATGCCGGCCGCCGGCGCTGCGGCGCGCGCGTGGTCGGCGTGACCGGCAGCGTCGGCAAGACCACGACGAAGGAAATGCTGCGCGCCGCGCTGGGCGCCCAGGGGCCGACCCACGCCGCCGTCGCCAGCTACAACAACCACTGGGGCGTGCCGCTGACCCTGGCCCGCATGCCGGCAGCTTCCGCCTTCGGCGTGATCGAGATCGGCATGAACCACCCCGGGGAGATCGCGCCGCTCGCGCGCCTTGCCCGCCCGCATGTCACGGTGATCACGGCGATCGAGGCCGCGCATATCGGCCATATGGGCAGCCTGGAGGCGATCGCGCGGGAGAAGGGCTCCATCATGGAGGGGCTGCTGCCTGGCGGCATCGCGGTGCTGCCGGCGGAAAGTCCCTTCCTGCCCCTGCTGCGGGACCTCGCGGGTAGCGCGACCGTCTCGACCTTCGGCGAGGGCGGCGATGCCCGCGCCACCGCGCTGGAGGCCGATGCCGAGGGCACGACCATCACCGCCGACATCGCCGGCCAGGTGCTGCGCTTCCGGCTCGGCACGCCGGGCCTGCACATGGCGCGCAACGCCATCGCCGCGCTGGCCGTGGTGCGGGCGCTGGGGGCCGATGTTGCCGCCGGCGCGGCCGCGCTGGCCGATTTCCGGGCGCTGGCCGGGCGGGGCGACCGGCAGCGCATCGCGACCCCGGATGGCGGCACCGCGACCCTGCTGGACGAGGCCTATAACGGCCAGCCGCCCTCCATGCGCGCGGCCCTGGCCCTGCTGAAGCTGCTGCCCGCCCGCCGCCGGATCGCAGTGCTGGGCCAGATGGGGGAACTCGGTGACTTCGCGGAGGCGGAGCACGCCGCGCTCGCGCCGCACATCGCGGAATCCGCGGATCTGGTCTTCGCCTGCGGCCCGTTGATGCGCCACGCGCTCGCTGCCATTCCCGCCGCCCGCCACGGGGGTTGGACCTCGACCTCCCAGGAACTCGCCCCCCTCGTCGTTGCCGCGCTCCAGGATGGCGATGCGGTCCTCGTCAAGGGCAGCCTCGCCACCGGCATGAAGGCCGTGGTCAAGGCGCTGACCGAAAGTGCTTCCCGATGATCTTCAACCTGCTGTCGCCGCTGGCCGACGACTTCATCCTGTTCAACCTGATCCGCTACACGACCTTCCGGGCCGGCGCGGCCTGCATGACGGCGCTGTTCTTCGCCCTTGCCTTCGGCCCGACGCTGATCCGCTTCCTGCGCGCGCGCCAGAATGGCGGCCAGCCGATCCGGGAGGATGGGCCCCAGAGCCACCTGCTGACGAAGAAGGGCACGCCCACCATGGGCGGCGTTCTCATCCTGCTGTCGCTGACCGTCTCCACCCTGCTCTGGGCCGATCTGCGGAACGGCTTCGTCTGGGCGGTGCTGATGGTGACGCTGGGCTATGGCGCGCTCGGCTTCGCCGATGACTGGCTGAAGGTCACGAAGCGGAACACCAAGGGCGTGTCCGGCCGGCAGAAGCTGATCACCCAGGCGCTGATCGGCCTGGCGGCGGCGCTGTGGATGGCCTGGCTGATGCCCGGCCCGCTGTCGGACAAGCTGGCCGTGCCCTTCTTCAAGGAAGTACTGATCCCCTTCGGCTTCGTCTTCCCGGCCCTCGCCATGCTGGTGATGATGGGGTCCAGCAACGCGGTGAACCTGACCGACGGGCTCGACGGCCTGGCGATCGTGCCCGTGATGATCGCGGCGGGCGTCTTCGCGCTGATCGCCTACCTCGTCGGCAACCGCATCTTCGCGGACTACCTGCAGCTGCACGCCGTGCCGGGGTCGGGGGAGCTCGCCGTCTTCTGCTCCGCGCTGATCGGCGCGAGCCTCGGCTTCCTCTGGTTCAATGCGCCGCCGGCCGCTGTCTTCATGGGGGATACCGGGTCGCTCGCGCTCGGCGGGGCGCTGGGCGCCGTGGCCGTGGCGACGAAGCATGAGGTGGTACTGGCGATCGTTGGCGGGCTTTTCGTGGTGGAGACCGTCTCCGTCATCATCCAGGTCTTCTGGTTCAAGCGGACGGGCAAGCGCGTCTTCCTCATGGCGCCGCTGCACCACCATTTCGAGAAGAAGGGCTGGGCCGAGCCCACCATCGTCATCCGCTTCTGGATCATCGCCATGGTGCTGGCGCTGGTCGGCCTCAGCACGCTGAAGATCCGATGAACGAGTTCCGCCCCTTCGCCGGCGAGCGGATCGCGGTGGTCGGCCTGGGCAAGGCCGGCCTGCCCGCGGCCGCGCGCCTGGCGGAATGGGGGGCGGAGGTCACCTGCTGGGATGATCGGCCGGAGGGGCGGCAGGCAGCGGAACAGGCGGGCTTCCGGCTCAGCGACCCCTCGGCCGGCCCCTTCACGCAGGATGCGCTGCTGCTGTCGCCCGGCATCCCCCATTTGCTGCCGAAGCCCCATGTGGCGGCGGTGCGGGCGCGGGAGGCCGGGCGGCCGATCCTGTGTGACGTCGAATACCTGTTCCGGGCGGTGCGCGCGGCGGGCAACGCGGCACGCTTCGTCGGCATCACGGGCACCAACGGCAAGTCCACCACCACGGCCCTGCTGCACCACCTGCTGGTCGCCGCCGGGCGGCAGTCCGAGGTCGGCGGCAATCTCGGGCCGGCCGCCCTCGGACTCAACATGTTGGGGTCGGGCGGGGTCTATACCCTCGAAATGTCGTCGTACAGCTTGGAGCGAATCGCGACGGTCGGGTTCAACGTGGGGGTTATGCTGAATCTCAGCCCCGATCATCTCGACCGCCATGGAAGCATGGCAGGCTATGCCGCTGCGAAGGCGAATGTCTTCGCGCGCCAGGGCCGGGATGACGTCGCCGTGCTGGGCCAGGACGACGACTTGTCCACAGCCATGGCCGCCGGCGTGACGGCGCGGCTGGTGCCGATTTCGGGCCATCGGGCCGTGGCGGGCGGCATCTGGGCGGAGGGGCCGCTGCTGCGGGACGAGGCCGGTGTCCTCGGTGACCTCCGGGACGCCCCTGCCCTGCCCGGCACGCACAATGCCCAGAACGCGGCCGCCGCCGCGGCGGCTGCGCTGGCACTGGGGCTCGACCGCGGGACCATCGCCCCCGGCCTTGCGACCTTCCCCGGCCTGCCGCACCGGCAGGAGCGGGTCGGCACGCTGCGCGACGTGACCTTCGTGAATGACAGCAAGGCGACGAACGCCGACAGCGCCGCGCGGGCGCTGGCGTCCTACGACCGTGTCGTATGGATCGCCGGCGGCATGGCGAAGGAAGGCGGGATCGAAAGCCTGGCGCCCTTCTTCCCGCGCATCGCCCGCGCCATCCTGATCGGGCGGGATGCGCCGGCCTTCGCCGCGACGCTCGCGGCCCATGGGGTGGCGCATGAAGTGGCCGGCACGCTGGACGCGGCCGTGCCCGCGGCGGCTGCGGCCGCCTTCGGCGGCGCGGCGCCGGTCGTGCTGCTGTCGCCGGCCTGCGCATCCTTCGACCAGTTCAGCGGCTTCGACGCCCGCGGCGACCGTTTCCGCGCGCTGGTGCAGGCCATGGGCGCCACAGATATCGGGAGGGCGGCATGATCCAGGTTTCTCGCGCCGATACCTCGACCCTCGGCCGCTGGTGGTGGACGGTCGATCGCTGGACGCTGGCGGCGCTGCTGGCGCTGATCGGCTTCGGCTACGTGATGATGCTGGCGGCGAGCCCGGCAGTGGCGGAGCGCATCGGCGCTTCGTCCCGCAACATGTTCTTCCTGCGCCAGATCTTCTACCTGGCCATGGCGGCCGCGGTGCTGGTCGCGGTGTCGATGCTGTCCATCAAGCAGGTCCGGCTGCTCGCCTGGGTGGGGCTGATCGGCGCGATCGCCATGGTGGCGGCGACACTGGTGATGGGCGTGGAGATCAAGGGCGCGCGGCGCTGGATCGCGCTGCCGGGGCTCGGGTCGCTGCAGCCATCCGAATTCCTCAAGCCCTGCTTCGCCGTGGTCGCGGCCTGGCTGATCGCGGAGGGCAAGCTGAACGGGCGCTGGGGCGCCACGCTGCTGGTGCTCGGCCTCTACATCGTCATCGCGGGGCTGCTGAAGGGCCAGCCGGATATCGGCATGCTGCTGGTGGTCACGGCGGTGTTCTTCGCCCAGTTCTTCGTGGCGGGGCTGAACCTGTTCATCGTCGGCTTCTTCGGCGCGGCCGGCGTGGCGATGGCGGGCCTGGCCTACATGATCTTCCCGCATGTGCAGTCGCGCGTGCACCGCTTCCTCGACCCCGCCGCCGGTGACAACTACCAGGTCACGGTGGCGCTGGAGGCTTTCGGTCATGGCGGCCTGCTGGGCCGCGGCCCTGGCGAGGGGCGCGTGAAGAACGTGCTGCCGGACGCGCATGCGGACTTCGTCTTCGCCGTGGCCGGCGAGGAATTCGGCCTCGTCGTGTGCCTGCTGATCCTGGGCCTCTTCGCCTTCGTCGTCGTCCGCGGCCTGATCCGGCTGATGGGGGAGATGGACCTCTTCGTCGTGCTGGCCTCCGCGGGGCTGCTGACGCAGTTCGGGCTGCAGGCCTTCGTCAACATGGCGTCGTCCCTGCACCTGATCCCGACCAAGGGGATGACCCTGCCCTTCGTCAGCTATGGCGGTTCCTCGGTGCTCGCCATCGCGCTCGGCATGGGCATGCTGCTGGCGCTGACGCGCAAGCGCCTGTCCCGTGCCGAGGAAGATCGATGAGGGGTCCGGCCGTGCGCCCCATCGTCATCGCCGCCGGCGGCACCGGCGGGCACCTGTTCCCCGCCGAGGCCCTGGCGGCGGAGCTGGTGGCGCGCGGCGAACGGATCGCGCTGATGACCGATGCGCGGAGCGCGGCCTTCGAAAGCCCCGCCTTCAGCAATGCGGAGCGGTTCGTGCTGCGCGGCTCCGGCATCGCGGGCCGCGGCGTGAAGGGCGCGGCCAAGGGCGCGCTGGCGCTGGCGGCCGGTACGCTGGAAGCGCGGCGCATCCTGCTGCGACTGGATGCCGCCGCCGTGGTGGGCTTCGGCGGCTACCCCTCCGTGCCCCCCCTGATCGCGGCCAGGACGCTGCCGCGCGCGACGCGGCCCGCCACCGCCCTGCATGAACAGAATGCGGTGCTGGGCCGGGCGAACCGGCTGCTGGCGCCGGGCGCGGACCTGCTGGCGCTGTCGGTGCAGGACACGGCGAAGGTGCCGTCCTCCGCCCATGCGGAGGTCGTCGGCAACCCCGTGCGCCCTGCCCTCGCGGCGCTGGCGGAGGAAGGCTACACGGCGCCGGCCGAGGATGGCGTGATCCGGCTGCTCGTGCTGGGCGGCAGCCTCGGCGCACGGATCTTTGCCGATGTGGTGCCGGCCGCGGTGGCGCTGCTGCCGGAGGGGCTGCGCCAGCGCCTGGTCGTCACGCAGCAGACGCGGGCGGAGGACCTGCCGCGCGTCGAGACCGCCTATCGCGAAGCCGGCGTGCCGGCCGACCTCTCCCCCTTCTTCGGCAACATCGCGACGCGGCTGGCCATGGCTCATCTGGTGGTCGCGCGGGCGGGCGCTTCCACCGTCGCGGAACTTGCCTGCGCCGGGCGGCCTTCCGTGCTGGTGCCGCTGCCTCACGCGATCGACGACCATCAGACCGCCAACGGAAGATCGCTGGACAGCGCGGGCGCGGCGTGGCTCATGCGCCAGCCGGACTTCACGCCGGATGCATTGGCGAGGCATTTGGCCGCGATGTTCACGAACCCGCCTGTTCTGGCGCGCGCTGCCGCCGCGGCGTCGCGCCTGGCGCGGCCCGATGCGGCACGGCGGCTGGCCGACCTCGTGCTCAACCTGACCAACCGTGCCGAGGCACGCGAATTGTCGCGCATCGATGCGCGTCCGGAGTCCCGCTAGATGCGCGCCCTTCCCCTCTCGATCGGCCCCATCCACTTCGTCGGCATCGGCGGCATCGGCATGTCCGGCATCGCGGAGGTGCTGCACAACCTCGGCTACACGGTGCAGGGCAGCGACATCGCGGAGGGCTACAACGTCACGCGCCTGCGCGAGGCCGGCATCCCCGTGATGGTCGGGCATGACGCCGCGAATCTTGGCGGCGCTCAGGTCGTCGTCGTCTCCACCGCCGTGAAGCGCGACAATCCGGAAGTGCAGGCCGCGCGCGCGCGGCTGATTCCGGTGGTGCGGCGGGCGGAGATGCTGGCCGAGCTGATGCGGCTGAAATGGGCGGTCGCCATCGGCGGCACTCATGGCAAGACGACGACGACGAGCCTGGTCGCCGCGGTGCTGGAAGCCGCCAAGCTCGACCCCACCGTCATCAACGGCGGCATCATCAACGCCTATGGCACCAACACGCGCCTCGGTTCCGGCGACTGGATGGTGGTGGAGGCGGATGAGAGCGACGGGTCCTTCCTGAAGCTGCCCGCCGTCTGCGCCGTCGTCACCAACATGGACCCCGAGCACCTCGACCACTGGGGGACCGAGGAGGCGATGAAGGAGGGCTACGCCCAGTTCGTCGGCAACATTCCTTTCTACGGCTTCGCGGTCCTCTGCGCCGACCATCCGGAAGTGCAGGCGATGATCCCGCGCCTGTCGGATCGCCGCATCATCACCTATGGCTTCTCCCCGCAGGCGGATGTGCGCGCCGAGAAGCTGATCACGGACCGCATGGGCGCGACCTTCGAGGTCGCGGTGCGCGACCGCGCCACGGGGCGCAGCCGCACGCTCAAGCCGATGCGCCTGCCGATGCTCGGCAGCCACAACGTGCAGAACGCGCTGGCTGCGGTCGCCATCGGCGTCGAGATGGACATCGACGAGGGCACGATCCGCACCGCGCTGATGGGCTTCAAGGGCGTGAAGCGCCGCTTTACCCGAACCGGTGAGGCTGGCGGCATCACGGTCATCGACGATTACGGCCACCATCCCGTGGAGATCGCGGCGGTGCTGAAGGCCGCGCGGCAGGCCGGGGCGCGCGACGTCGTCGCCATCGTGCAGCCGCACCGCTACTCGCGCCTGGCCTCGCTGTTCGAGGAGTTCTGCGCCTGCATGAACGACGCCGGCACGGTGATCGTGGCGGATGTCTATGCCGCGGGTGAACAGCCGATCCCGGGCGTCGATCGCGACGCGCTGGTGGAGGGCTTGCGCGCCCGCGGGCACCGCTCCGTCGTGCCGCTGCCCGGGCCTGACAGCCTGGCGGAGATGGTCAATGCCATCGCGCGGCCGGGCGACTACGTCGTCTGCCTCGGCGCCGGCAACATCACCGGCTGGGCGCATGCGCTGCCGGAACAGCTGACGGCGCTGCAGTCGCGCACGCGCCCGCGCCTGGTGGGCGGCAGCAAGTGACGGCCATGGCGGATCATCGCGCGATCGCCACGCTGCCGCCGCTGCGCGGCCGCGTGCAGCAGGATGCGCCGCTCGCGGCCTTCACCTGGTTCCGCGTCGGCGGACCGGCGGAATGGCTCGTGCGGCCGGCGGATGTCGATGACCTGCTGCTGCTGCTGCGGGACCTGCCGGGCGCGGTGCCGCTGACGGTGGTGGGTGCGGCCTCCAACCTCATCATCCGCGATGGCGGCGTGCGGGGCGTGGTGCTGCGGCTCGGTGGGAAGGCCTTTGGCGAGGTCGTTGTCGAGCCGGACGGCATCGTGGCCGGCGGCGCGGCACTGGATGCGATCGTCGCGGAGCACGCGGCGGCGGCGGGGTTGGCGGGGCTGGAGTTCCTCTCCGGCATTCCGGGTGCGGTCGGCGGCGCGGTCGCGATGAATGCCGGTGCCTACGGTGCCGAGGTGAAGGATGTGCTGGACTGGGCGGAGGTTGCGACGCCCACCGGCCTGCTGCGCCTGGCCGCGGCGGATTTCGCCTTCGCCTATCGCAAGGCGGTGCTGCCGGCGCGTGGCGTCGTGGTGCGCGCGCGTTTCCATGCCCGGCCGGGCGACCCTGTGGCGATCGCGGCACGGATGGCCGAGATCCGCGCGGCGCGCGAGGCAACCCAGCCTGTGCGTGCCCGCACCGGGGGCTCCACTTTCAAGAACCCGCCCGGCGCCAAGGCCTGGGCGCTGGTGGACGCCGCGGGCTGCCGCGGCCTGATGCGCGGCGGCGCACAGGTCAGCGAGAAGCATGCCAATTTCCTGCTGAACCTCGGCGGCGCCACCGCGGCCGATATCGAGGGGCTGGGCGAGGAGGTGCGCGCGCGCGTGCTGGCCACCAGCGGCGTGTCGCTGGAATGGGAGATCAAGCGGATCGGCGAGGTGACGCCATGACGATGCATGTGGCGGTCCTCCATGGCGGCGTCTCCGCCGAGCGGGAGGTGAGCCTGGCCACCGGCGCGCAGGTCGTCGTGGCGCTGCGCGCGGCGGGCTTCGACGTCACGCCGATCGAGGTCGGTGCCGACCTTGGCGCGGTGATCGCCGCGCTGCAGGCCGCGAAGCCCGATGTCGTCTTCAACGCGCTGCACGGCCGCTTCGGCGAGGATGGCTGCATCCAGGGCGTGCTGGATTGGATGGGCCTGCCGTACACGCATTCCGGCGTCCGGGCCTCCTCCCTCGCCATGGACAAGGCAGCGTCCAAGGCCGCCTTCGCGGCCGCCGGGCTGCCCGTGCCCCCAGGCCGCATCGTGACGCCGGAGGAACTGGAAGCGGACGATCCGCTGCCGCGCCCCTATGTGGTGAAGCCGATCAATGAAGGCTCCTCCGTCGGTGTGGAGATCCTGCGGGAGGGCGACAACCGCCGCGCCGAGATCGCGCGCCGCTGGAAGTTCGACCGCCGCATCATGGTGGAGGCCTTCATCCCCGGCCGCGAGCTGACCGTCGCCGTCATGGGCGACCGGACGCTGGAGGTGACGGAGATCGCCACCGGGCACGTCTTCTACGACTACGACGCCAAGTATGCGGATGGCGGCAGCCATCACACGCTGCCGGCGCCGGTCCATCCCTCGACCCGCGCGAAGGCCATGGACATCGCCTTGCGCGCCCACCAGGCGCTGGGCTGTCGCGGCGTGTCCCGCGCCGATCTCCGCTACGACGACACGGCGGGCGAACCCGGGCAGCTCTACCTGCTGGAAGTGAACACCCAGCCCGGCATGACGCGCACCAGCCTGGTGCCGGAACAGGCTGCGCATGTGGGCATTCCCTTCCCTGATCTCTGCGCATGGATGGTGAGGGAGGCGCGCCATGGCCCGTAACGCCCCTGTCTCCGCCCGCCGCCGCGAGGCGCGGCGCGATCCCGATCGTCCAAGCCGGCTGCGGCTCTGGCTGAAGCGCCGGCGCGGCCTCATGCGGCCCGCGGCGCTCGGCGTGATCGGTGCGGTACTTCTGCTGGGCGGCGCCTATGCCGTCTATGCCAGCGACCCTGCCGGCCGCATGCGCGCGGTGGTCGAGAATGTCGGCGATATCGGGCTGGCCGCGGGGCTGGAGGTGACGGAGGTTGTCGTCCAGGGCCGTCGCAACACGCCCGCGGACCTGATCAGCGCCGCCATCGGCGCGCAGCGCGGCGACCCGATGCTGGCCTTCTCCCCGGAGGAGGCGAAGGCCCGGCTGGAGACGATTGCCTGGGTCGAGGCCGCGCATGTCGAGCGCCGGCTGCCTGGCACGATCCTGGTGCGGCTGACGGAGCGTACGCCCTTCGCGATCTGGCAGAACAACAGCCGCTTCGCCGTCATCGACCGAGAAGGCCGTGTCGTGGCGACCGAAACGCTCGACGCCTTCGGCCCGCTGCCGCTCGTCGTGGGTGCCGGCGCGGACAAGCATGCGGCCGCGCTCTACGACCTGCTGCTCGCGCATCGGAACATCCTGGAACGGACGCAGGCGCTGGTGCGCGTGGGTGAGCGTCGCTGGAACCTCCGCCTGCACAACGGCACTGACGTACTGCTGCCGGAGGGACAGGAAGCCCCGGCGCTGAACCGGCTGGCGGAGCTGCAGACGCGGAACGCGCTGCTGGACCGGCCGCTCGTCGCCGTGGATATGCGCCTGCCGGATCGCCTCGTGCTGCGCCAGCAGCCGGCGCCGGAACAGCCGGCGCAGCACCAGCGCCGCGCGACGGCGAGCACGCGCGGATGAACGCACTCTCCCGCCTTCCCGCCGGCATCGATCCGCCCCCGGAAAAGCGGCGCCGCGGCGCGCGCAGTGGGCCCTTCGGCGTGCTCGACATCGGCACCACGAAGGTGGTCTGCCTGATCGCGCGCATCGAAGGGGATGGCGAGCCGCGCGTGCTGGGCTTCGGCTGGCAGCGGGGCCGTGGGGTGAAGGGCGGCTCCATCATCGATTTGGAGGAGGCGGAGCGCGCCATCCGCGCCGCCGTCGGCCAGGCGGAGGAGATGTCGGACACCCAGCTGTCCGGCGCCATCGTGAACCTGTCCTGCGGCCAGCCCGATTCGCGGCTGCTTCATGTGCAGTGGCCGATCGGCGGGCGCGCCGTGACGGATGCGGACCTGCGCGCCATCCTACATGAGGGCCGGCGTCGTGGCACGGAAGATGGGCGGGAGACGGTGCATGGATCGCCCGTCTCCTTCACCGTCGATGCGACGCCGGGCGTCGAGGATCCGCGCGGCATGGTGTGCGACACGCTTGGTGCGCGTGTGCACCTGGTGGATGCGTCGCAGGCCGCGCTGCGCAACCTCGGCGCCTGCCTCGCCCGCTGCGACCTGGAGGTGGAGGAACTGGTCTCCGCGCCGCTGGCCGCGGGGCTCGCCACGCTGGTGGAGGACGAGAAGCGCATCGGCGCGACCGTCATCGACATGGGCGGTGGCACGACCTCCATCGCCGTGTTCAGCGAAGGGCAGCTGATCCACACCGCGCAGATTCCCGTGGGCGGCTGGCAGGTCACGAATGACCTGGCGCGCGTGCTGTCCACGCCCATCAGCCACGCGGAACGGCTGAAGACGCTGCATGGCGGCGCCCTGGCCGCGGCGGATGACGAGCGAGAGATGCTGCCGGTGCCGCTGGTCGGCGAGGATGAGGATCATATCGCGCGCGTGCCGCGGGCGATGATCGTGAACATCATCCGTCCGCGCCTGGAAGAAACCTTCGAGTTCGTGCGCGAACGGCTGGAGCAGGCGGGCGTCGCGAAGGAAGCCGGGACTCGCGTGGTGCTGACGGGTGGCGCCAGCCAGATGATCGGCGCGCGCGAACTCGCCGCGCGCGTCCTGGACCGGCAGGTGCGAATCGGCAGGCCGCGCAGCGTGCGCGGGCTGCCGGATACGGCCGGCGGACCCCCTTTTGCCGCCGCGATCGGGCTTCTGGCCTGGGGCGCCGGCGAAGGTCGTCCTGTCGTTGACATCGCCCCGGGCGTTGACAGGCCGCAGGGCTCGATTCGTCGCCTCTATGAATGGCTGCGGGACCGCTTGTGATGCGTCGTCGCCGCATTCCCCCCATCCCAATCCCCCGGCCGCTGCGCTAGGCTGAGTTCCAGGAGAGGCCCCCACACATGACCCTGAACCTGACCATTCCGATCCACCAGCACACCGACTTCAGCCCGCGCATCACCGTCGTCGGCGTCGGCGGTGGCGGTACGAATGCCGTGAACAACATGGTCGCGATGGGCCTGGACGGCGTGGAATTCCTCGTCGCCAATACCGATGCGCAGTCCCTGGTGCACAGCAAGGCGGACCGGCGCGTGCAGCTCGGCCCGCACCTGACGCAGGGCCTCGGCGCCGGCGCCAAGCCGGAGATCGGGCGCGCCGCGGCTGAGGAAGCGACCGAGGAACTTGCCCGTCACCTCGACGGCAGCCACATGGTCTTCGTGACCGCGGGCATGGGCGGCGGCACCGGCACCGGCGCGGCGCCGGTGATCGCGCGCATGGCGCGTGAGCGCGGCATCCTGACGGTCGGCGTGGTGACGAAGCCCTTCGACTTCGAAGGCCCGAAGCGCAAGAAGTCCGCCGATGCGGGCATCGAGGAACTTCAGCAGTTCGTCGATACGCTGATCGTCATCCCGAACCAGAACCTGTTCAGGCTGGCGAATGAGCGGACGACCTTCGCCGAGGCCTTCAAGATGGCCGACAACGTCCTCTACATGGGCGTGCGCGGCGTGACGGACCTGATGGTCAATCCAGGCCTCGTGAATCTCGACTTCGCTGACATCCGCACCGTGATGGCGGAGATGGGCAAGGCGATGATGGGCACGGGCGAGGCCGAGGGCGAGGATCGCGCGATCAAGGCCAGCGAGGCCGCGATCAGCAACCCGCTGCTGGAGGATACCTCCATGCGCGGTGCGCGCGGCGTGCTGATCAACATCACCGGCGGCTACGACATGACGCTGTTCGAGGTCGATGAGGCCGCGAACCGCATCCGCAAGGAAGTGGACGAGGACGCCAACATCATCTTCGGCTCCTCGGTCGATGAGACGATGAACGGCCGCCTGCGCGTTTCCGTCGTGGCGACCGGCATCGACGCGCGCGAGGCGCGTGATGCGGAGCGTCCGAAGCTCGTGGCGATGGGCGGCGGCGCGCCGGTGCAGGCGGTTGCGACCGCCTCCGTGGCCCCGGCCCCGGCCATGCGCGCTCCCGGCGGCTTCACGCCGCGCGTGGCGGCCGCGCCGGCCCCGACCGCGATGCGTCCCGCCCAGGCCTATGTCGCCCCCGCCGCACCGCAGCCAGTGGCGCCGGCGCCGGCCCCCGTGGCGGTGGAGCCGCCGCCGCCCGTGGCCGAAGGCCCGGTGGTGATGGCGCAGCAGGCGGAGGTCAGCCTTCGCGCCCCGGCCGCGACGCGGGCACCCGCCGCGCCAGCCCCGGCGCAGCCGGGTGGCCTCAACAACCTGTTCCGCCGCGCCACGGGGCTGATGCGCCGTGACGTACCGGAAGCCCAGCCCCTGGCGCCGGCGCCCGCCGCCGCCCGGATCGAGCCGCCGGCGGCGCCCCGGGCGGTAACGCGTGCACCGCAGCAGGACGAGATGGGTCTCGACATCCCGACCTTCTTGCGCCGGCAAAGCAATTAAGGCCGAAATGGGGCATTGCTGCATCGCAGTAATGCCCCAATTTCAATAGCTTGCGACGTAATACCGCGAAACAAGGCTTGAATGGCGTTCCCACGGGGTGGCTGCCATGTTGGCCTGGGCGGTCCGGTCTGGACCCCCACACCGGTGCAACCGCAAAACGCGGCCTGGTGTTGGAACGGGGATGCCCCGCCGGGGATGTCCGCAGAATGCGGGTTGCATCGGCCGGGGCAGACAAGGGCGCAAGCAGATGGACGGTTTCCTTCCGATCGACAGGGCGCGGCGCAAGACGCTGAAGACCGCGATCGGCTGCGTGGGCGTCGGGCTGCATAGTGGCCGCCGCGTCTCCCTCACCCTTCGCCCCGCCGCTGCCGGCACCGGCATCGTCTTCCGCCGCACGGACCTCGGCATCGATGTGCCGGCCCGCTTCGACCGCGTCGCTGACACCCGCCTCTGCACCGCCCTTGTCGCCGCCGATGCCCCGCAGGCGCGGATCGGCACGGTGGAGCATGTGATGGCCGCGCTGGCCGGCACGGGCGTGACCGATGCGCTGCTGGAGATCGACGGCGCCGAGGTCCCCATCCTGGATGGGTCGGCCGCCCCCTTCGTCTTCCTGATTGATTGCGCGGGCACCACCAGCCTCAACCTGCCGGCTCCGGTGATCGAGGTTCTGCGCCGCGTGCGGGTCGAGGAGAAGGGGGCGTTCGTCGAGCTTCTGCCCTCCTCCACGGCCGGGTTCGAGGCGGAGCTGTCGATCGACTTCCCCTCCACCGCCATCGGCAGCCAGAGCGTGGGCATGCGCGTCACACCGGCCGCCTTCCGGGCCGGCCTGGCGGATGCACGCACCTTCACCCTGGCCGAGGAAATCGCGCGCCTGCGCGCCGCCGGCCTGGCGCAGGGCGGCAGCCTGGCGAACGCGATCGTCGTGGACGGCCCGCTCGTGCTGAACCCCGGCGGGCTGCGCCGCCCTGACGAGTTCGTGCGGCACAAGCTGCTGGACGTCGTCGGTGACCTGGCGCTGGCCGGTGCTCAACTATCGGGCCGCTTCGTCGGCCACCGGTCCGGCCATGCGCTGAACAACAAGCTGCTGCGGGCCATGTTCGCGGACCGTAGCGCCTGGCGCCTGGTCGAAGGCGATGTGGCAATGGATGGTGCGGCCACGCGCCTGCCGGCCGCCGCCGCCCCCGCGATGGCCTGATCCGTCCGGCCCACGGTTGCCAGCCGGCTTCGTCTGACGCATCACCCCGGCTCGATCGGGCGTGCCGACTTCTCACGAAGCGCGCCCGCCGCCTTGCCCCTGATGGGCCCCGGCGTGGTATAGGGGTGTTCTCATGCGTGACCGGTCCCCGATGCTCCGACGTTCGCTGCCTCTGCTCCTCATCCTGCCGATCATGGCGTGTTCCGGGCCGCAGGCCTGGGACGGCCGCCGGAACTCGCTCGGCGTCGCGCGGCCCGGGGCGACGGGCGAGGATACCTCGCCGGAGGCGCTCTACGCCGCGGGGATGGAGGAACTGAACGCCGAGCGCTTCCAGCGCGCCGTCCAGCTGTTCGACACCGTCGAGCGTGAGCACCCCTACTCCGCCTTCGCCACCAACGCGAAGCTGATGTCCGCCTATGGCGAGTACATGCGGAACCGCTACACGGAAGCCCTCGGCGCGCTCGACCGCTTCATCCAGCTGCACCCGGCGCACCGGGACATCGCCTACGCCTATTACCTCCGGGCGCTCTGCTACTACGAGCAGATCAACGACACGGAACGCGACCAGCGCACCACCGAGCAGGCCATGGCGGCGCTGCAGGATGTCGCGAACCGCTTCCCCAACACACCCTATGCCCGCGATGCGCGGCTGAAGATGGACCTGGCCCGCGACCATCTGGCGGGGCGGGAGATGGTGGTCGGCCGCTTCTACCAGAACCGGCGCCTCTACACCGCTGCCATCGGCCGCTTCCGCCGCGTGGTGGATGAGTACCAGACGACGAACCACGTGCCGGAAGCGCTGCACCGGCTGACGGAAATCTACCTGGCGCTCGGCCTGACCGATGAGGCGCGGCGCACAGCTTCCGTGCTCGGCCACAACTACCCCGGCAGTGAATGGTACCAGGACAGCTACGCGCTGCTGGTGGATGGCGCGACGCCGGCCGAGCAGGACCGGCCCGGCTTCTTCCGCCGCGCCGTGGGCTGGATCTTCTGAGCCGCGGGGCGCGGCGCCTGTCGTGCTGACTGCCCTCGCCATCCGGGACGTGGTGCTGATCGAGCGCCTCGACCTCTCCTTCGGCCCCGGCCTGACCGTGCTGACCGGCGAGACGGGCGCGGGCAAATCCATCCTCCTCGACAGCCTTGGGCTGGCGCTTGGGGCTCGCGCTGCCGCTGGGCTGGTGCGGGCCGGCCAGGCGCAAGCCAGCGTCGCGGCCGCCTTCCTGCCCGGGGACCAGCACCCCGCCCGCGCCATCCTGGCGGAACAGGGGATCGAGTCGGAGGAGGAGATCGTCCTCCGCCGGATCGTCACCGCCGATGGGCGCAGCCGCGCCCTGGTGAACGACCAGCCGGTGGGCCTGGCGCTGCTGCGTCGCCTGGGCGCGATGCTGGTCGAGGTGCAGGGGCAGCACGACCAGGTGGGCCTGGCCGATCCCGCCCATCACGCGGGGCTGCTGGATGCGTCGGGCGGCCTGGACGGGCTGCGCGGCGCCGTCGCGGAGGCGCACCGTGCCTGGCGGGAGGCGGAGCGCGCCCTTGCGACGGCAAGGGAGGAGATCGCGGCTGCCCAGCGGGATGAAGAGTTCCTGCGCCACGCGGTGGCCGAGTTGGAGGAACTCGCCCCCGTGGAGGGCGAGGAGGACCAGCTGGCGGCCGAACGCCAGCATCTCCAGCAGGGTGAACGCCGGGGGGAGGCGATCGCGGAAGCGTTGGCGGCGCTGCAGCCCCGGGACCGCCGCAGCGCGAACCCCGGTTCGGCCCTGCGCAGCGCCTCCCGCGCCCTCGAACGCCTGCCGGCGCCGAACACGGATGCGGAGCCTGCGCTGGAAGCGCTCGGCCGTGCGCTCGACGCGCTGTCGGATGCGGAGACCGCGCTGGAACGCCTGGCGCATGAGGCATCCGCCGATCCGCGGCGGCTGGAGCATGTGGAGGAGCGCCTCTTCGCGCTGCGCGCCGCAGCCCGGAAGCACCTGGTGCCGGTCGTTGAGCTGCCGGGGCTGCTGGCATCGCTCAAGGCGCGCCTCGCGGCGCTGGATGCCGGCACCGGTCAGGTTGCGGCGGCGGAGCAGCGGGCGCGGGAGACGCGCGAAGCCTATGTCGCGGCGGCTGGGCGATTGACATCGGCACGGCGCGATGCGGCGCAGAAGCTGGAAAAGGCGATCGCCCGCGAATTGCCGCCCCTCAAGCTGGACCGCGCGCGGCTGGTGGTGGAGGTCGCGGAAAAGCCGGAAGGCGCCTGGGGACCGGATGGCGTGGACCGCGTCACCTTCCTCGTCTCCACCAATCCCGGCCAGCCGCCGGGGGCGCTGGACAAGGTCGCCTCGGGCGGTGAGCTGTCGCGGCTGATGCTGGCCTTCAAGGTCGTGCTGGCGCGTGGATCGCCGGTGCCGACGCTGGTCTTCGATGAGGTCGATAGTGGCGTCGGCGGCGCCACGGCGGCGGCCGTGGGCGAACGCCTGGCGCGGGTGGCGGAGCGGCTGCAGGTGCTGGTGGTGACCCATTCGCCGCAGGTGGCCGCGCGGGGCGGGCGCCACTTCTCCGTAGCCAAGCAGGTGAAGGCCGGGCGGGCGGAGACGCGCGTGCTGCCGCTGGACGTCGCGGCGCGGCGGGAGGAGATCGCCCGCATGCTGGCGGGGGAGAAGGTGACGGAGGCGGCGCGCATGGCCGCCGACAGCCTGCTGGCAGGCAGCCTCTTGTGATCCGGCCAGCCTTGGGCGCCGATGCCGAGGCCGTTGCGACGCTGATCAACGCCATCAACAGCCTGGACGGCACGCCACCGGCAAACCCGATGACCGCGGCTGTGGTGGTGCGCGACCTGATCGGGCCCCAGGCGCGGGCGCTGCTGCTGGTGGCGGAGCATGATGGCCAGGTGGTTGGCTTCGCCACTGCCGGCTTCATCTACGATGCCGAACGCCACGCGGATGCGCTGATGCTGCTCGACCTCTACGTCCTGCCCGATTCGCGCCGCCACGGCCTCGCGCGCGCCCTGATGGCCAGGCTGGCGGCGGAGGCTGTGCAGCGCGGCTCGGGCTGCCTGTGGTGGGGCGTGGATGAGGGCGATGACGGCGCAACCGCCTTCTACCGCGCCATCGGCGCCACAAGCGAAGGCCGCTTCAGCGGCGAGATCCTGGAAGGGGCGGCGCTGCGGCGCCTGGCGGCGAAGCATGACTGACCACGCAAGCGATCCCGCGCTTCGCGCGCGCGCGGTGGAGGCGCTGACGGATGAGGAGGCGCAGGCGGAACTCGCCGCGCTGGCCGCCGAGATCGCGCATCACGACGAGCGCTACCACAAGATGGACGCGCCGGAGATCAGCGACGCCGACTACGACGCGCTGGTCCGCCGCAATCGGGCGATCGAGGCGCGCTTTCCCGAATTGCTGCGCGCCGACAGCCCGAGCCGCCGCGTGGGCGGCGAGACGGCGGAAGGCTTCGCCAAGCTGCGGCACGGCGTGCCGATGCTCTCCCTCGACAACGCCTTCGCCGATGCGGATCTCCTCGAGTTCTGCGCCTCCATCCGGCGCTTCCTGCGGCTGGAGGCAACGGAGACCCTGGCCTTCGTGGGGGAGCCGAAGATCGATGGCCTGTCGATCAACCTGATCTATGAGGATGGCGTCTTCGTCCGTGGCGCCACGCGCGGCGACGGGACGGAGGGCGAGGACGTCACCCGCAACCTGCTGACCCTGCGCGAGCTGCCGAAGCAGCTCCCGCCCCCCTTCCCCGCCCGGATCGAGATCCGCGGCGAGGTCTTCATGGACAAGGCTGATTTCCTGCAGTTCCGCGCGCAGCAGGAACGCGCGGCGGCGGAGCGGGACGAGCGCCGCGCGCGCGGCGAGAAGGTCGGCGCGGCCGTGACGATCCCGGCCAACCCGCGCAACGCCGCGGCGGGATCGCTGCGGCAGCTTGATCCCGCCATCACGGCGCAGCGGCCGCTGAAGCTCTTCGCCTATGCCATGGGCGAGGCGAGCGAACAGCCGGCGGAGACGCATGAGGGCTGGCTGCAGCGGCTGCGAGACTGGGGATTCAGCGTGAACCCCGTCTCCGAACTGCTGGCCGACGAACAGGCAGCGCTGGGCTTCCAGAAGCGGATGGGCGAGCAGAGGGCGGGCCTCGCCTATGACATCGATGGGGTCGTCTACAAGCTGAACCGGCTGGACTGGCAAAGGCGGCTCGGCTTCGTCGGCCGCGCGCCGCGCTGGGCCATCGCCTGGAAGTTCCCGGCGGAGCAGGCGACGACGGTGCTGCTGGACATCGAAATCCAGGTCGGCCGCACAGGCGCGCTGACGCCGCGCGCGGTGATGCAGCCCGTGAGCGTCGGCGGCGTGATGGTCAGCCACGCCAGCCTGCACAACGAGGATGAGATCGCGCGGAAGGATGTCCGCATCGGCGACACGGTCATCCTGCAGCGCGCCGGCGACGTGATCCCGCAGATCCTGGGCGTGGTGGCGGAGAAGCGGCCGGAAGGCGCCCTGCCCTTCACCTTCCCCGACCGCTGCCCGGCCTGCGGCAGCCACGCCGTGCGCCCGGCCGGGGAGGTCGTGAAGCGCTGCACCGGCGGCCTCATCTGCCCCGCCCAGACCGTGGAGCGCTTGATCCACTTCGCCCGCCGCAACGCCATGGATATCGAGGGGCTGGGCGAGGAGAACGTGCAGAAGCTGTTCGACGAGGGCCTGGTGAAGAGCCCCGCCGACATCTTCCGCCTGGCCCGGCACGCCGAGACGATGCGCGGCTGGGAAGGCTGGGGCGCGCGGTCGAAGAAGGACGCGAAGAAGGTCGCGAACCTGCTGGCGGCCATCGAGGCGCGGCGCAGCGTGCCCTTCGAACGCTTCATCTTCGCCCTCGGCATTCGC
The DNA here is from genome assembly GCA_027482245.1 of Acetobacteraceae bacterium. GTDB lineage: Bacteria > Pseudomonadota > Alphaproteobacteria > Acetobacterales > Acetobacteraceae > Falsiroseomonas. Next base: position 20,803 of record JAIXWG010000024.1, read on the forward strand.
CGGATCGGGGAGGCGAACGCCAAGTTGCTGGCGCGGCACTACCACAGCTTCACCGAGTGGCGCGCGAAGATGCTGGCCGCGACCACGATCGGGTCGGAGGCGCGGGAGGAGCTGGGCTCCATCCAGGGCATCGGCCCCGCCATCGCGACCGAACTTGCGGAATTCTTCGTGGAGCCGCGCAACCTGGCGGCCCTTGATGACCTGGCGCGCGAGGTGACGCCGCAGGAGACGGTCGTGGTCGCGGTGGAGGGCAATCCCTTCGCCGGCAAGACCGTGGTCTTCACCGGGTCGCTCGAGACCATGTCCCGCGACGAGGCGGAGGCGCAGGCGGCGCGGCTGGGCGCCAAGGTGACCAAGAGCGTGTCGAAGAAGACCGACTTCGTCATCGTCGGCGCGGATGCGGGCAGCAAGGCCACCAAGGCGGCGGAGCTCGGCCTGCGGGTACTGACGGAGGCTGAGTGGCGCGAGATGGCGGGCCTCGGCTGACGCTTGCGCCGGCGGGCGTTGCAGCCCTATCTGCGCGCCATGTCCGCCTTCTTCCTCTCCGCGCTGCTGCTCTCGGTGGCCGCCTATATCCATACGCGGTCGGAGGACCCGGCCATGCGGCCGGCCAACCCGATCGCGGACCTGTTCTGGCGCGGCCTGTCCTACCTGTGCCTCGCGGTCTGGGCGCTGATGATCCTGCGCGGCTTCTACAACCGCCACTGGGCGGATGGGCTGGCCGCGCTGCTGGGCTCCTTCGCGGTCAACTGGTGGTTCGGCCATCGCGGGCCGAAGCGCACCTGGCCGGGAGTCTCCATGCTGTTCGGCGTGGTGGGCCTCGGCCTCGCGGTCTATTCCTACCTCTACGAGTAGGGCGGCAGGTCGAGGCGCGTCGCCGCCGGATTGCCGGGCTCCGCCGGGAAGCGGCTCCGCACCAGCGGGTCATGCCCCGGGATCACCAGGCTTTCATCGCCGCCCGCCAGCGCCCGGGCGCGCCGCCAGCCCTGCACCATGGCGCCGAGGTCAAAGACGATCGGGAAGGGATTCTCCCGCGCCATGTTGGCATAGTAGTGGCTGGCGTCGCCCGCGATGACGAGCGGGCCGCGCGCGGTCGCGATGCGCACCATCTGCAGCCCGCCGGAATGCCCGCCGACGCCATGCAGCGTGACGCCGGGCGCGACCTCCCCTTCCCCATCATGGAACACCACGCGCTCCGCATAGACGGCGCGCACCAGGCGCACGACGTCCTCCACCTCGAAGGGATGGCGGAGGCAGTGGCTGCACATATGGCGGCCGGTGGCGAAGGAGACCTCGTTGTCCTGGATGTGCAGCCGGGCGCTGGGGAAGAGGTCGAGATTGCCGGCATGGTCGTAGTGGAGATGCGTGACGATCACGTCCTGGATCGCCGCAGGATCGACGCCGACATCGCGCAGGCAGTCACCCACCGGGCGCAGGATGGTGCGGCCGCGCCGGGCGGCGGTGTCCTCGCTGAAGCCGGTATCGACCAGCACGAGGCGCCCCTCCGGCCCGCGCAGCAGCCAGACAAAGTAGTCCATCGGCATGGCGTCATGCGCATCGGCCACGGGCATCATGAAGTTGGACTGCGCGGTGCGTTCATGCCGCGCATAGCGGAGCGCCAGGACTTCCCACATGGCGCTACGCCTTCTTCGCGATCTGGGGCGATTCGAGCGCGCTTGCGGCCAGCGTCTCGCTGAACCGCGCCGCCGCCGTGTGGTCCTGCCCGGGCCCGAGCAGCGAGGCCGCGGCAGCCCACAATTCCCGCGTTTGCGCGGCCAGCGGTGCCGGCGTCGCCGTCTCCCGCCCCACCTGCAGGGCGATGGAGAGGTCCTTCACCATCAGGTCCAGGCCGAAGCCGGAGTTGAATTTCCGCGAGAGCACGAACTGGTTGAGCTTGCGCTGGGTGCTGTTGTTCATGCCGGTGGAGTTGTTCAGCACCTCCACCATGACCGCCGGGTCGAGCCCGAAGCGGCTGCCGATCAGCAGCGCCTCCACGCTGATCAGGAAGCCGGCCGCGCTGACCAGGTTGTTCAGCGCCTTCATCGCCTGGCCGGCCCCGACATCGCCGCAGCGCGTGATGCTGCCGCCCATGGCGCGCAGCAGCGGGTCCACGCGGTCCAGCGGCACCGCATCGCCGCCGGTCATGATGGCGAGGGTGCCGGTCTCCGCCCGGGCCACGCCGCCGGAAACGGGGGCATCCACCATGGCAATCCCCTGCGTCGCCAGATCCTGCGCCATGGCGCGGGTGGCGGAGGGTTCGCCGGACGACATCTCGACGATGATCGCGCCGGCGGCGAGGCGCGGGCGGATGGCGGCCACCACCTCCGCCACCTCCCGGCTCGTCGGCAGCATGGTGATGACGGCGCCCGCGCCCTCCGCCGCCGCGGCGGCGCTGGAAGCCGCGATGCCGCCATGCTTCGCGGCGAAGTCCGCGGCGCGGCCAGGCACGGCATCATGCACGGCGACGGTGAAGCCGGCCTCCCGCAGCCTGATGGCCATGGGCCAGCCCATGCGCCCGATGCCGATGAAGGCCACGCGGCTGATCCCGCTTTCCATCGCGTCTCTCCCCCGTTTCATCCGCAAGGCTGGCCGCAGCCGCGGCGGGGGTCAACGCCCCGCGGCAAGGGTCTAGGCTGCGCCATCCAGCAGGAGCAGCCGCCATGTTCGAGGGCTTCATCGAGGAGACACGCGACGCGGATGGCCAGGCGCTGCGCCTGCGCCGGGGCGGTGAGGGCCCGCCCCTGCTGCTGCTGCATGGCAACCCGCAGACCCACGCCATGTGGCACAAGGTGGCGCCGGTGCTGGCACGGGACTTCACCGTCATCTGCCCGGATTTGCGCGGCTACGGCCTCTCCGCCAAGCCGCCCGTCTCCGCCGACCACGCGGCCTATGCCAAGCGGGCGATGGCGGCGGACATGGTCGCGCTGATGCGGGGCCTTGGCTTCGACCGCTTCCAGGTCGTGGCGCATGACCGCGGCGCACGCGTTGCGCATCGCATGGCGCTGGATGCGCCGGCGGCGGTGGAACGGCTCTGCACCATGGACATCGTGCCGACGCTGCATCACTTCGAGCACACCGACATGGCCTTCGCGCTCGGCTACTATCACTGGTTCTGGCTGGCCCAGCCGCACCCGAAGCCGGAGCGCCTGATCCTGCGGGATGTCGAGGACTGGTTCGACATGCACACCTCCCGCGAACCGAAGGACAAGGGCTTCTTCCACCCGGAGGCGCACGCCGACTATCTGGCCGCGCTGCGCACGCCCGGCACGGTGGAGGCGATCTGCGAGGAGTACCGCGCGGCGGCCACCATCGACCTGGTGCATGACCGCGAAAGCCGGGACGCCGGGGTGCGCGTGCAATGCCCGCTGCTGGCGCTCTGGGGCGCCAAGGGGAAGGTCGGCGTCTGGTACGAACCGCTGGAGGTCTGGCGCCGCTACGCCAGCGGGCCCGTCAGCGGCGGCCCGGTCAATTCGGGCCACTACCTGGCAGAGGAAGCGCCCGGGGAGGTGCTGGCCTCGCTGGAGGGCTTCCTCAGTCGAAAGGAAGGATGAAGGGGATATCCGTATCCCCCGTCTTCTCGCCGAAGGCGGTAATGAGGGCGTGGGCCTGGCCGCGGTGATGGGTCTGGTGGTTGAAGAAATGCGTGACCAGCACCCAGGTCGGCCGCGTCACGTCCCGCTGCATGGCGCCGCTGAACCAGGAGAGGGTGCCGCCGAGCCAGGCGGGGTCGACGGTCGCGGCCCAGGCCTCGATCCGCGCATCGGTCTCCGTGCGGATGGCCTTCAGCGCGGCCCAGTCGTCATGCAGCGCCACGCTGGCGGGGATGCCACCCTTCGGCGCCTCCCACCCCGCGAAGCGGGACATCCAGGTGGTGTCGCCCCAGACGAGGTGGTTCAGCGTGGCGTGGAGAGAGCCGAAGAAGGCACCGCGGTTCTCGCGGCGCTGCCCGTCGCTGAGCCGGTCCGCGGCGCCGTATAGGCGGCGGTTCATCTCTGCGTTGTAGGCCGCCATCAGGCGGACGTGGTCGGACGAGATCACGGCACGGCCTTCCAGAAATAGAGGATGTCCTGCGGCTGCATGGCCGCGTCCAGTTCACCGCCGGGGATGCAGCCGCCCTCGCTCCATCCGGTGGCGCGGCACAGCGCCTCCGCCGCCGTCCCTCGGCGCGTGTCGAGGACCAGCAGCTTGCGGCCGACGCCCCGCGCGGTCTGGTCCACGCGGCGCATCAGCGCGCGGCCCACGCCCTGGCGGCGATGGGCGGGATCGACCATCAGCTTCTCGACATCCAGGCGATGCGGCTGGTTCGGCTCCGTCGCCAGGCCGAGCTGCACGGTGCCAACCAGCACGCCATCCAGCCAGGCCGCGAGCAGGATGCGCCGGCCGAGCGCGACCTCCGACGACACGCGCTTCCACGCATCGCGCGCCACGGCGGGCGCCAGCGGCGGCAGGTAGGAGAGACTCGCGCCTTCCGCCACGCAATCCACCAGCAACTGCGCAAGGCGCCGCTCCGCACTGGCCGTCGCGGCGGCGTCCAGCGCCTCCACCACCAGGCCGCGAATCGGCTTGGTGTAGCGGAACTCCAGGCTGTGGGAGAGGTCGTCCAGGATGCGGATGGAGCCCTGCCGGACGAAGCCGCGCTTCTCGTAGAAGCGGTGCGCAGCCTCGAACCGCGTATCGGTCCAGAGCACGAGGCGATGCGCGCCGGCATCTCGCGCATGCTGCTCCGCCGCGTCCAGCAGGCGATGGGCGAGGCCGGTGCCGCGCGCCTCCGCGCTGACATAGACCTTGCAGATCTCCCAGGCCTGGTCCTGGTTCAGCGGCCGCACCGCAGCCATGCCGATGATGCGGCTGTCCTGCTCTGCTACCCACAGCGCGCCGCCGGCGTCACCGAAATAGGTCGCCAGCGCCCGGAGTTCCGGCACCTCCCCGTCCACGTCCAGGATGCAGTTCGGATACTCGGCCCAGCAGGCGCCGATCAGCGCGATGAAGCCGGCTTCGTCGCTGTCCCGCCCGGGGCGAAGCGCGGTCACGAAAGGCCTTTGCAGAACTCCTGGATGCGCGTGCAGGCCTCCCGCAGGCTTTCCGTGTCCGTGGCGTAGGAGATGCGGACATAGGGGCTCATGCCATAGGCGCTGCCATGGACGGTGGCGACATGCGCCTCCTCCAGCACCGCCAGCGCGAAGTCGAGGTCGGTCTCGATCCTGCGGCCGCCCCTGCTGGTCTTGCCGAGGCAGCCCGCGACGTTCGGAAAGACGTAGAAGGCGCCTTCCGGCTTGTGGCACTGGATGCCGGGCGCCTGGTTCAGCATGTCCACCACCATGTTGCGGCGGTCGCGGTAGATGGCCGCGCGTTCCTTCACGCCCTCCTGCGGCCCGTCCAGCGCGGCGATGGCAGCGGCCTGGCCGACGCTGCTGGTGCCGGCGCTGATCTGGCTCTGCATGTTCACCATGGCGGCGATGAGGTTCTTCGGACCGCCGCAGAAGCCGATGCGCCAGCCCGTCATCGCATAGGTCTTGGACACGCCGTTGACCGTCAGCACCCGGTCCTTCAGCCGCGGCTCCACATCCGCGATCGTGCAGAACTCGAACCCGTCATAGACGAGGTGTTCATACATGTCGTCGGTCAGCACCCAGACATGCGGGTGCTTCAGCAGCACCTCCGCCAGCGCCTTCATCTCCGCGCGCGAGCAGGCGGCGCCGGTCGGATTGTTCGGGAAGTTCAGGAACAGCCACTTCGTCTTCGGCGTGATGGCGGCGTCCAGGTCTTCCGGCCGCAGCTTGAAGCCGTTGTTCTGCGGGCAGGCGATGGTCACCGGCGTCGCGGTGGCGAGCTTCGCCATCTCCGCGTAGCTGGTCCAGTAGGGGGCGGGGATCAGCACCTCGTCACCCGGGTCGCAGGTGCCGAACAGCGCGTTCATGATCACTTGCTTGCCGCCGTTGGAGATCATGATCTCGTTCAGCGCGTAGTCGAGGTTGTTGTCGCGCTTGAACTTGCGCTGCACCGCTTCCTTCAGCGCACGCGTGCCATCCTGCGGCGGGTACTTCGTCTCGCCGCGCAGCGCGGCCTGGTAGCCGGCCTCGATCGCGTGGCGCGGGCTGTCGAAATTCGGCTCCCCGATCGCCAGGCTGATGACCTTCTGGCCGGAGGCCGCGATCTCCCGCGCGCGGTTCGTCATCACCGCCGTGGCGGCGAGCTTGATGTCGTTCAACCTGGTGGCGAGAGCGGGCATGGTGACCGGTTTCCAGTGCGAATGCCCGTCATTTAGCCAAGTCGGCCCGGTCACTCAATCCGCCGGGCGGCGCAGCACCCAGTCGAAGGGCTGTTCACCGACCACGGTGAAGCCGAGGCGTTCCCAGAACCGCCGTGCCGGGCTCTCCTTCAGCACCTCGATATGGAAGGGGCGGCCGGGGTGGCTGGCCTGGATCGTGCGAAACACGGCCTGGCCCAGGCCCCTGCCCTGTACCGCGGGCTCCAGGAACAGGCTGTGGATCTCCACGGCCTCGCCGCCTGCCTCGACGCCCACGCAGCCGATCATGGCGCCATCAGCCTCGATCACCTGCAGGATGCCGACGTCGAACTGCTTGCGCATGCGGGCGCGGCGGCGGTCCGGGTCGTAGCGGCCAATGCGTTCGAGATGCGCGCGCATCACCCGGATCGAGAGCGCGAGCATCGGCTGGAAATCCGCCTCCGCCGCGGGGCGGAGGCGGAAGACCTGGCTGGCCATCCGATTCAGACCTTCAGCCCCGCGGCTTTCCGGTCATCGCACGGCGTCACTTCAGGCCGGCGCAGAAGGCCTGGATGCGGGTGCAGGCATCGGTCAGCGACGCGTCATCCGTCGCGTAGCTGATGCGGAAATGGCCAGGGAACATGAAGGCCGCGCCGTGCACGGTGGCGACGCCCTGTTCCTCCAGCAGCCCGATGCAGAAATCCTCGCAGGTCTCGATCTTCTTGCCGCTGGCGCTGGTCTTGCCGAGGCAGCCGCGGATGTCCGGGAAGACGTAGAAGGCGCCTTCCGGCGTCGGGCAGCGGACGCCCTTCGCCTGGTTCAGCATGCCGACGACGAGGTCGCGGCGGCGCTGGTAGACGACGCGCATCGCCTCCACGCTGTCCTGCTGCCCGGTCAGCGCCTCGATCGCCGCCGCCTGGCTGATCGAGGAGGTGTTGGAGGTGGACTGGCTCTGCAGCTTGTCCATCGCCTTGATCAGCTGCACGGGCGCGCCGGCGAAGCCGATGCGCCAGCCGGTCATGGCATAGGCCTTGGAGCAGCCATTCATAGTGACCGTGCGGTCCTTCAGGCGGGGCTCCACCTCGACCAGCGTCGCGAACTTGATGCCGTAGGTCAGCTTCTCATAGATGTCGTCGGAGAAGATCCAGACATCGGGGTGGCGCAGCAGCACCTCCGCCAGGCCCTTCAGCTCCGCCGCCGAATAGCCGGCGCCGGTCGGGTTGGACGGGTTATTGAGGATCAGCCACTTGGTCTTCGGCGTGATCGCGGCTTCCAGCTGCTCCGGCGTCATCTTGAAGCCCTGGTTCGGGCCGCAGGGGACGATGACGGGCTTGCCCTCGGCCAGCGCCACGATGTCCGGGTAGCTCACCCAGCACGGGGCGGGGATGATGGCCTCGTCACCCGGGTTGATGGTGGCGACCAGCGCATCGAAGATCACCTGCTTGCCGCCGGTGGCGACCAGGATCTCCTCCGGCTTGTAGTCGATGTTGTTGTCGCGCTTGAACTTCTCGCAGACGGCCTTGCGCAGGGCCATGGTGCCGGCGACGTCCGTATACTTCGTCTCGCCACGCTCGATGGCCGCGATCGCGGCGTCCTTCACGTTGCGGGGTGTGTCGAAATCGGGCTCCCCGGCAGCGAGGGAGATCACATCCTTCCCCGCGGCCTTCAGCGCGCGCGCCTTCGCCGTCATGGCGATGGTCAGCGAGGGCGAGATGCGGTCGAGGCGATCGGCGATGAGGTTCATGGCTTGTCCGGCGTCCCTGCCCAGCCCATGCCGGGCGGCGGGTCGTTTCCTAGACCCGACTGCACCGATCGTCCACAGGGTTGCCTCTATTCCAGGCGGAGCGGCCGGTAGCCCTGGAAAGTGAAGCCCTGCTGCGCCATGCAGTTGCGCCGCCAGCCATCCCGCGGGCCGGCGGCGATATCCACCTGGGAATACTGGGCCGGCAGGTAGCGTTCCCGCACCCGGCAGCGTTCCTGGCCGCCATCCCGCCAGCAATCCCGGTCCCGCTCGACCCGCGCCGGTGAGGTCATCTGCCACACCATCTGCGGCGGCACGGCCATCAGCGCCTCATTCCGGCAGGCGCCGGCGACGGCATCGGCCTCCGCCTCGCTCGTGCCCGGGCGGGCCCAGCGTTCCGCGCAGGCGGAGAGGAGAAGGCTGGCGGCGAGGATCAGGCCCGGGATGCGCATGCGGCGAGCATAGACGAGCCTTGTGCATAAAGCATGGCAAGGATCACCCGCGGCGCCCGCGCGCGACCACCCAGGTCGCGACCCCGAGGCCGAGGGCCACGACCACCACCAGCAGCGTGGCCAGAGCGTAGAGGTCCGGCGTCAGGCCAAGCCGGACGGCGGAGAAGATCACCATCGGCAGGGTGGAGGCGCCGGGGCCGGAGACGAAGCTGGCGATAACCAGGTCATCCAGCGAGAGGGTGAAGGCCAGCAGCCAGCCCGCGGCGATGGCCGGGGCGATCAGCGGCAGGGTGATGAAGAAGAAGACCTTCCAGGGCCTGGCGCCCAGGTCCATGGCCGCTTCCTCCAGGCTGGTGTCGAAATCGGCCAGCCGGGCCTGCACCACCACGGCGACATAGGCCGCGCCGAAGGTGGCATGGGCGATGGCGACCGTGTCCGCGCCCCGCCCGGCCGGGAAGCCGAAGGCCTGTTCGAGGGCCACGAACAGCAGCAGCAGCGAGAGGCCGGTGATCACCTCCGGCATCACCAGGGGCGCGGCCATGGCGCCGGCGAAGGCGGTTCGGCCACGGAAGCGGCCCATGCGCCCCAGCGCGAAGCCGGCCACCACCCCCAGCACCGTCGCCATGGTGGCGGACACCGCCGCGATGCGCAGCGACAGGCCCGCCGCCTCCATCAGCGCCTCATTCTCCCAGAGCGCCGCGTACCAGCGGGTGGAGAAGCCGGTGAAGCTGGTGACCAGGCGGCTGTCGTTGAAGGAGAACAGCACCATGAGCAGGATCGGCAGGTAGAGGAAGGCGAAACCGAGCCCGAGCGGCACGGCCAGCCTGGCGATGCGGCGCAGCGTCATCCCCCTTCCCGCCCCGCACGGGCCTGGAACAGCGCGATCGGCGCGACCAGCAGCAGGAGCAGCACGAGCGCCAGGGCGGATGCCAGCGGCCAGTCCCGGTTCTGGAAGAATTCCGTCCACAAGACGCGGCCGATCAGCTGGGCATCGGGGCCGCCGAGCAGTTCGGGGATCACGAACTCGCCGACAGCGGGGATGAAGACCAGCAGGAAGCCGGCCACCACGCCCGGCATGGACAGCGGCAGAGTCACCTGCAGGAAGGCGCGGAAGGGACGCGCGCCCAAATCCTCCGCCGCCTCCAGCAGGGCTGGATCCAGCTTGGACAGCGTGGCGTAGAGCGGCAGCACCATGAAGGGCAGGTAGCAGTAGGTGATACCGATGTAGAGCGCGAGGTCGGTGTAGAGCAGGTGCAGCGGTTCCTGGATGATGCCGAGCGCCATCAGCGCGCCGTTCAGCCAGCCCTGGTCCTGCAGGATGCCGATCCAGGCGGTGATCCGCAGCAGGAAGGACGTCCAGAAGGGCAGGATGACGAGCATCAGCAATGGCGCGCGCCAGCGTTCCGGCGCCCGCGCGATGGCCAGCGCCATGGGATAGCCGACCAGCAGGCAGAGCGTGGCGGCGATGGCGGCGACGCGCAGGCTTCGCAGCCCGGCCTCGAAGTAGAAGGGATCCTCCAGGAACAGACGAAAATTCGCGAGGTTGAGCTGGATGACGGGCCCGCCCTCCTCCGACCATCGCAGCACGGGCGTGTAGGGCGGCAGGCCCTCGCTCGGCTCCGCGAAGGCGATCGTCAGCACGATCAGGAATGGCACGATGAAGAACAGCGCCATCCAGGTCCAGGGAAGGGCCAGCACGAGGGCGCGGCCGAGCCGCCTTCTCATTCAGGCAGCACCATGCTCGCTTCGGCATCCCAGGTCAGGGCGACGCGGTCGTCCCAATCCACCGGCCGCGCCGCCATGCGCCGCAGGTTGGGCTGGCTGACGCGGATCTCCTTCCCGGTGTCGAGGACGACGTAATACATGAAGAAATCACCGAAATAGGCGATGTCCCGCACCCGCCCCACCAGCCGGTTGTCGCCCAGGGCCGTCGCCGGGTCCGTCCGCTCGATCCGCATGCGTTCGGGGCGGATGGCCACGAAGGCGCGGCTGCCGACCGGCTTGGGGCCGCCGGCCTCCGCCAGGATATCGAAATCCAGCTCCGAGCTGCCGATGCGCGTGACGGTGCCGTCCATCGCCTCCACCACGCCTTCCAGGATGTTGGCGGTGCCGAGGAATTCGGCGGTCAGGCGACTGTTCGGGAATTCATAGACCTCGCCGGGCGTGCCGACCTGCGCCAGCGTGCCACGGTCCATGACCGCCAGACGGGTCGCCATGGTCATCGCCTCCTCCTGGTCATGGGTGACGATGACGAAGGTGGTGCCGGTGCGTTCCTGGATGCTCACCAGCTCGAACTGCGTCGCCTCCCGCAGGTTCTTGTCCAGCGCGGAGAGCGGTTCATCCAGCAGCAGCAGCTTGGGCCGCTTGGCGAGTGCCCGCGCCAACGCCACGCGGGCCTTCTGCCCCCCGGACAGCGCGGCGGGCTTGCGGGCGCCGAAGCCTTCCATCCGGACCAGGGCCAGCATCTCCGCCACTCGATCGGCGACCACGGCCTTGGAAGCCCCTTCCTGGCGCAGGCCGAAGCCGATGTTCTGCGCCACCGTCATGTGCGGGAACAGCGCGTAGGACTGGAACATCATGTTGATGGGCCGCTCATAGGGCGGCACGCCAGCCAGGTCCTGCCCATCCAGCACGATCCGCCCGGCATCGGGTTCGACGAAGCCGGCCAGGCAGCGCAGCAAGGTGGATTTGCCGGACCCCGAGGCCCCCAGCAGCGCGAACAGCTCACCGCGGTAGATCGGCAGCGTCACGTCATCCAGGGCAACGAAGCTGTCGAAGCGCTTCGTCACCCCCTCGATGCACAGGAATGGATCGGCGGCCGGGTCGCGCCAGGGCTCGGCCGCGCCGGGCCGGGCTGCGACCGGATTCCTCTGCTGCTCCGCAGCGGAATCGCTCACCGCCCCGCCTTGAAGCGCGCCCAGACGCGGTTGCGCGCACGCTCCGCCGCCTGCGGCACGGCACCGATAGTGAAGAATCGCGCGCGCATCTCCTCCGTCGGGAAGACGGAGGGATCGTTCGCCACTTCCGCCGCGACCAGCGGCCGGCTAGCCGGGACGCCATTGGGGTAGCGGACATGGTTGGTGATGCTGGCCATCACATCGGGCTGCAGGAGGAAGTTGATGAAGGCGTGCGCGGCGGCCGGGTTCGGCGCATCGGCCGGGATCGCCAGCAGGTCGAACCAGAGCTGCGCGCCTTCCTTCGGCGCGACGTACTGGATGTTGACGCCGCGATTCGCTTCCTCCGCCCGGGCCGCGGCCTGGATGACGTCACCCGAATAGGCGAAGGCCATGCAGAACTGCCCGCCGGCCAGAGCCTCGATCACGCCGCCGGAGGAGAAGGCGCGGATGAAGGGGCGGATCGTCATCAGCGTGCGCTCCACGTCGCGCAGGTCATCCGGGCTGGTGCTGCTCGGATCCTTGCCGAGGTAGCGCAGCACCATAGGAATGACGTCGGAGGCGCTGTCCATCATCACGATGCCGCAGCGCTGCAGCCGCCGGGCATTCGCGGGGTCCAGCAGCAGGCGCAGGCTGTCCATCGGCGCATCCGGCGCCAGCGCACGGACCCGGTCCACATTGATGCCAAGCCCGATGGTCCCGTAGAGGTAGAGCGCCCCGAACCGGTTCTCCGGATCGGCGCTGGCCACCTGCTGCTGCAGCGCCGGGTCGATATTGGCGAGGTTCGGGATCAGGCTTCGGTCCAGCGGCCGGAAGGCGCCGGCGCGCGCCAGGCGGGAGAAGGTCGGCTCGCTCGTCGGCACGACGATGTCGTAGCCCGTGCGGCCGGCGGAGATGCGGCCCTCCAGCGTCTCCAGGCTGTCATAGATGTCGTAGCGGACGCGGATGCCCGTCTCCCGCACGAAGCGCTGGACCATGTAGGGGTCGATATAGTCGTTCCAGTTGAAGACGTTCACGACCTGCTGCGGCGGCTGCTGCGCCTGCGCCAGCGGCGCCAGGCATACCGAGGCCAGCAGGGCAGCCATCACGGCCACACGACGCATCATCAGGGGCACTCCCGCGGTTCAATGTCAGGGGGAGCCTAACACGGCGCCGCGATCGCGCATCGGGGGGCTATCGCAACAGAATTAGGTCTTTTTTCCTTGACCTTCCCGCCGGCGCCTTGTAGGGATGGCGGGCCAAGGGGCGAGTTGCGTCCCGTGCGCCGGCGCCCACCTTGCTGAACATGCTGCGGAATACCGTGGCAGCAGGACGCCGGTCGCCCCCTCCGAGACCTCGAACATCCCGTCCAAGCCATCCGGGCTTTGCCCGGCGGCAGGACAACAATCCCTTCACCCCCGAATCCGACGGGGCGCGCATGCCCGCGCGTCCCGGGCGGCCGGCTGTCCGAACGGAGATCACGATGCCCTTCGACAACACCTCCCTGATCCCCCTGCTGACCGGCAGCGGCTTCACGATGTGGCTGTACAGGACCACCGACACGCGGGCCACGGCACTCGGCGCCAACTACTTCTCGCCGGCCGCGAACCGGATCACCACCGGTGACCTCATCCTGCTGCAGGCCTCCGACTCCGTCGGCCTGCTGCCGGTGCGGTCGAGCAGCGTGGTGGCCGCGGGCGTGGTGCTGGACACCGCCGCGGCGCCGTTCCGCGTGAACCGGGCGGCGGCCCAGCGCTTCTCCGTCCGGCAGGCGGCGACCGCGGTGGCGATGACCGCCGTGCTCGCGCCGCTAGCCGCGGGCATCGTCTCCAACGGCACGGTCAATGCGCAGGCCAGCATCGTCGGGCCCGTGCCGGAAGTGGCCTTCAGCATCAGCGACGCGACCGGCGCAACGGTGCGCGGGCCGCAGACGGCGCCGGTTTCCGCCGGGGTCGCCACCGCCACGCTGCCCGCCCCCCCGGCGGGCTCGGGCTACCGCATGCGGGTGCAGGCGACGATTGATCCCGCGGTCGCTGACAGTTCCGCGCCCTTCGCCGTCACCGTGCCCTTCGGCCTGCTGCTGCAAAGCGGCGTGGCGCTGCTGCAGGAAGATGGCGGACGGGTCCTGATCTGACGTCGCAACCCCCTTCCCCGCCCCAGACCAGGACAGGACCCCCCGATGCCTGATGCCAGGATTACAGAACTGCCGGTCGCATCCGCGCTGGCCGCCGCGGATGTCGCCCCCTTCGTGCAGGGCAGCGGCGCCGCGGCGCAGACGCGGCGCGCCACCTTCGCGCAGATCACCGCCGGCGTTCACGTCGAACGCATGTTCCATGTGCGGGACTACGGCGCTGTCGGCAACGGCACCACCGACGACGCCGCCGCGATCCAGGCCGCGATCAACGCGGCGGCCGCGGCTGGCGGCGGCACGGTCCGCCTCGGCCCGCGTCGCTACCGCGTCGTCGCTTCCGACATCACCGTGCTGGAGAATGTCTGCCTGGAAGGCCCGACGACCTTCCCGGGCGGGCAGCGCGCCGCCGCCGATTACCGCGGCATTCCCGGCACGCTCGTCATCGATCCCGCGCGCACCGTGCGCGTGATGCGCGCAGCCACGCTGCGCGCGATGACGCTGTCGCGTGACGGCCTGGGTGCACCGCCCACCAACCTTCGCGCCGGCGTCACGCTACGCGCCGCGATGGCGGGGACGGCGATCACGATCGGCGACGGGTCCGGCACGCAGCACGATGTGCTGGTGGAGGATATGCTGATCCTCGGCTTCGACCTGGCGATCCGGTCCGACAACAGCCAGCGCCTGAGCGTCCGCCGCATCCGTGGCGACAACCAGAACGGCATCTATCTGACGCGGACCTACGACATCACCCGCATCCACGAGGTGCATTTCTGGCCGTTCCTGACGGGCAACATCGGCAACGTCTCGCTCGCGCAGGCGGGTGTCGCGGGGGTTGCCAACAACGGATCGGGGCTGGTGCGGCTGACGGCCTCTGCCGCGCATGGCCTCGTCACCGGCGACCTCGTCAACATCTATGGCATCTCCGGCGTGCCGGCGAACGGGCTCTATGTCGCGACCGTGGTCGATGCCACGCGCATCGACCTGCAGGGCAGCACCTTCTCCGGCACCTGGACCGGCGGCGGCAACATCGCGATCTGGAACAACCGCCGCACCGGCACGGCCTTCCGGGTTGAGGACAGCGACGTCGCCGAATTCGTGAGCTGCTTCGCCTATGGCTACCGGACCGGCTTCGACATCGGCAACGGCGCGCAGTCGATCCAGCTGAGCAACTGCAGCGTCGACGATCTGCTCACCCTGAAGGACCCGACGACGGTCGGCGCCAACATCCAGGGTACCGCCTTCCGGACCAAATGGGTCGGCGGCTTCATCAGCAGCATGTCCACCGCGATCCGCGTCAACTCCTCCGCCCCGAACCAGGGCGACAACCAGTTCGTCGGCGTCATGGTCGGCGGCGACGGTGCCGGCCGCGCGGTGGAGGTGCTGGATGGCGGGCTGACGCTGGTGGCCTGCGACCTGCCGGCGGCCCGCGTCTACCTGGCCACCGCCGGCGACAGCCTGTCCGTCGTCGCCTCCGACACGCGTTCCGCCACCTTCCAGGGCCAGACGGCCGCCGACCTGTCGCGCATCGTGCTGGTCGGCAACCGGCTGCAGGCGCTGGGATCCTCCCCCGACCAGGAACGGGCGATCCTCCGGCGGCGCTCCGCCACGATGGGCGGTGACCTGGACGTCGAGAACCAGGACGGCACCATCACCTATTCGATGAGTGTCGGTGCGGGTTCCACCGCCCCACTGGAGATCTCGGGCGACGCCACCAACAACCCGAATGGCGGCGTGGTGTTCGGCGCACCGAGCGGCATGACGGCGCCGATGGTGGTGACGCTGCGGCGACGCTCCACGGCACCGGCGGCGAATGATGCGCTGGCCCGCCTCGCCTTCAGCGGCAACAACACGACCGGCACGGAAACTGTCTTCGCCCGTGCCGGCGGCATTGCCGAGACGGTGACCGCCGGCACCGAGGCCGGCGCCTTCGTGGTGGAGACGCGCAGCGGCGGCAGCGTGACGGAACGGCTGCGCGTGGCATCGACCGGCACGGTGACGCTGACAGGCCCGCTCGTCCTGCCCGCCGACCCGACAACGACAAGCCAGGCCGCCACCAAGGGCTATGTGGACGCCCAGTTCACCACCCGGCGCATGCCGGTCGTCACCGCCTCCGCCGCCACGGCGCTGACGATGACGGCACACCAGGCTCGCATCCTTTCCGCCAATGCGGGCACCACCCTCTCCATCGACTGGGCCGCGACGGGCGACGGCTTCACCTGCCTCGTCGTCAATCGCACGGGCTCGGACCTGGCCGTGACGATGACGGGCTTCACCGGCACCACGCCGACGAACCCGGACGGGCTCGCGAAGATCAGGCCGGATGGGCTGGCGACGCTGCTCGCCGTCAGCCCGGATGGCGGCACGACCCGGCTCCTCCTGCTGTCCGGCGCCGCGGCGCCGTGACGCCGTCCCCATCGATCACCATGCCGGAAGGAGGCCGCGATGAATGAGTGGACCATGATGTGCTGGCAGGGACCGGCGGAGACGGCCGCGAACGCGCTCCGCCTGTTCGGCTGGACTGGTCCCGGTGAGGGGCCGGCGCAGACGCTCGACCCGCGCGTCGGCGGCTTCATCCCTCCGATCGGCCAGCCGATCGTCGTCGTGGATGGAACCGCCTTCGTCGCCATGGTGGCGACCACGCCGATCGAGCCCCCGCCGGGCCTGGCCACCACCGACCCGGAACTGTCCCGCAGCATCATCGGCAGTTTTTGACACCGCATTTGCAATCCGAGGAGATCAGCATGGCTGACCTTACCGACTACGCGAAGAACCTGCTCGCCCGGTCCCTCTGCGGCCGCCTGCCCACGCTGCCGACGGCGGCCTGGGCGGCCGTCGGTACCGGCGGTTCCGACGCCGCCGGCATCACGGGTGAGCCCGCGGGCACGGGCTACGCCCGCCAGCGCGTCACCTTCACCGGCACCGGGCAGCAGCGGAATGTCGAGGCCATTCGCTTCACCTTCACCGCGGCCGCCGGCACGATGAGCCATATCGGCCTGTTCGATGCCGCGACCGGCGGCAACCCCCTGACCTGGTCGCCGCTGACTTCCCCGGTCACGGTGGCAGGCCCCGGCACGGTGACCATCGCGGTCGATGCGCTGACCGTCACGCCGGAGTAAGCCGCGGTTGACAACCGGCACTGTCCAGCCCCCTTGAAGTTGAGCGAAACGCTCGGATAACCTTCCGGGGCACAAGCTGGGGAGGCAACGCGTGAATCCGCTCGATGCGGCCAGGCGCCTGGTGGGCGACGCCTTGGGCCAGGACGAGATCTGCGGAACCTGCGGGTCGCGTGTCGCCGGATTGTGCAAGCCGCTGGATGCCGCGACGCTGGACGACGTGCTGGCGGAAGCCGAGCATGTCGTCTTCGACGCGCGGGACTACCTGTTCCAGGAAGGTGACCGCGCGGGGCATGTCTTCACGCTGGTCACCGGCACGGCAAAGCTCGTCCGCCTGCTGCCGGATGGCCGGGAACAGGTGGTGGGATTCCGGTTCACCGGCGATGTGTTGGGGTATACGACCGGCTCCACCTACCCGTTCGCGGCGCAACTGCTGACCGGCGCCACGATCTGCCGGCTCGACCGGCCGCGACTGGATGCGCTGATGCGCCAATACCCGGCGCTGGAGCGGCGGTTCCTCGACCTCTGCATCCAGGAACTCGCCGCAACCCAGGACCAGCTGGTCACGGTGGGCCGCCGCACCGCCGAGGCACGCCTCGCCGCCTTCCTGCTGTCCTTGGCCGATAACGGCCAGCGCCGTGATCGGGTCGGGCCGGTGCTGGAGATGCCGATGACCCGCGCCGACATCGCGGATTTCCTGGGGCTGACGCTGGAAACCGTCAGCCGCGGCTTCACCGCCTTCCGCCGCCGCGGCTGGATCCGCGAACCGTCGCATGGGCGTGTCGAACTGCTTAAGCGCGGAGCGCTGCAGGAACTGACCGACGGGGAGGCGGGGTGACCTGGACCGGGGCTGATGCGCCCTGGTGCGGTGGTGCTGCTGGAGAGGATTGAACTCTCGACCTCTCCCTTACCAAGGGAGTGCTCTACCACTGAGCTACAGCAGCGCGCCATGTCGGCCGGCGCGGTTCCTAGCGGTTCGGGGGGGGACGTGCAACCCCCGATGCCGGACGGGGTTTCGCCGCCACCGTCGCAGTCAGGCGAGCAGCGAGCCGTTCTCCGCCAGCCAGGCCCGCTCCTCGGGCCGCAGGGGGGGCACCTTGTAGCGCTCGCGCAGCACGGCCAGCGGCTCGTCAACCGCCGACCAGAGGTCCCAGCCAGCCAGGAAGTCGACCTCGGTCGCGGCACCACGGGCCACCGCCCGGAAGAAGGCGTCCGGCTTCAGCTCATCCGCCAGCACCGGGCCCGGCATGACCGGGAAGCCCGCCTGGAACTGCAGCAGGGTCAGCAGCAGCAGGTCCATGCACAGGACCTCCGTGTTCCCGCCACTGAAGGCGGCGGTCAGCATCTCCCCCTGCAGCGACGTCTCGTACTCGCTGACGATGTGGTAGACCTCGTGCTTCGACCAGCCTTCGGGGAAGCTCTTGGGCTCCCCTGGCATGGGGAAGCCGCGTTCCCGGTAGAAGCGGTACAGCCAATGGCCGAGGGTATCCGCCGGCCGCGCTTCCAGGCTGCGATAGCGCTCCAGCAACCCGCGATCGACCAGGATCGCGTAGAGTCCCGGGACTGCCGGCATGGCAATGCGCAGCATGTCGAGCCAATCCCGCAGCCGTGCCTTGCCGGTCGGCGACCAGTAATGCGAGACCGACCGCATCATCAGGCCGAAGGCGAGTTTCCGGAACTTCCGCTTCTCGGCCAGACGCAGCAGGCCCACGCCATGCTCCTCGACACCCAGGCGAGCAGCGATGGCTTCGACGAGCCGCACCTTCGCATCCAGCACCTGCTTGTCGATGACCGGCAGCAGGGCCAGGATCCGCACCGCTTCCTTCCGCAGGACAGCGGTATCCAGCACGGTCACCAGACCGGCCGGCACCGTCAGGGCGGGCGGATCAATGGGGCTGTCGAGATGCAGCAGATGGCGCTGGATCGCCTCGATGCTCTCGCGCTCGATCGGCAGCAGGGGCACCGTGCCCTCGGCCGTCGCCACGGCATGCATGGCCTGGACAAGCGCCAACGCCTGAGGCTCTGTCGGGTGAATCACCTTCATGGTCGTCTCCCTGGCGTAAAGCCTTCAGGCCGGCAGTAGCGCCTTGTGTCCGGCGAGCCTGTCGCGCTCGGAGGGCGTCAAGGGCGGGATGCCGTAGCGCTGCCGCACCTGCTCGAGCGGAAGGGCCGCCTCCTCCCAGATCCGCCATCCCTTCAGCAGGTCGATCTCCATCGCGGCGCCGCGCGCCATGGCGCGGAAGAAGGGATCGGGCTGCAGCTTGTTGCGGGAGACTGGGCCAGGCACGAATTTCACCCCGGCGTGCATCTGCACCAGCGCCGGCAGCACGATGTCGAGGCAGAGTTCGTCCGTGTTGCCAGCGATGAAGCCGGCCAGCAGCATCTCGCCCTGCAGGTTCGTCGCGTAGCCGCTGAGCACGTGATAGATCTCGTGCCGGGCCCAACCCTCGGGAAGGCTCTTCGGCTCCCCCGGCATCGGGAAGCCATGCGTCGTGTAGTAGCGATGCACCGCGCGGCCGAAGCTCTCCTCCGGCAGGGCACCCAGCGCGCGGTAGCGCTCCAGCAGGACGTCTCGGCCGAGGTAGCGGCCGAGGCCCGGGAACCACGGCATGGCGGTCCAGGCCATGCCGAGCCAGTCGCGCATCGTCGCCTGTCCGTCGAAGGACCAGTAATGCGCGACCAGGCGCCGCATGAAGGGGAAGACGTGACCGCTCCGCTGGCCGCGGCCGAGCCGGACCAGCACGTCGAGCCCGAACTCCGCGACGCCGAGCCGACGCGCGGCCTCCGCCACCACCTCGATCTTCTCCCGCCGGATCGTGCCGTCCACGAGCGAGAGGATGGCGAGCTGTCGCACCGTCTGGCGCCGGAAGCCCGGATCCTCGATCCGCTGTGCCAGGTCATCAGGCAGCGGCCCCGCCGTGCCCGGCATCGGTGGATCCTGGGCGAGCATATGGCGCTGCAACGCCTCGATCGCCTCGACCTCGATCGGCTCCGGCTGCAGGGCGCCGCCAGCGGAGGCCACGGCGTAGGCCGCGGCGACGATCGCCGCCGTCTGGTCCGGCGTCGGCACGACCAGCTTCATGCGGCGACGCCCTCCGGCGCCGCGGGCAGTTGCCGGGTGAGGTCGGCAACGGCGCGCGCCGCATCCTGGACCACGCGGCCGCACAGGACGGGATCATCGACCGTGCGCCCGAGGATCATGCCATAGGCCGCCTGCTGGGCGCAGGGCGATCGGGCGGAGGGGATGAAGAAGTAGGCGTAGCCACCATCCTGCTCCAGCACGACCTGGATGAGGGATGGGTCGTCCACGTCGCCCGGCGCACCCTTGCTGCCGACGACCCGGACGGTCGCGTCGGCGGGCAGCGGGATGCCGATCTCCGCCAGGACAGGCGCGGGGTCCTCGACCAGCCGCTTGCGGAACGCCGCATCCGTCCAGACGCGGGCGATGCCCGCGGTGGTGTCGTCAGCAGCCATGCAAGGGACCTCCGCCGCGATCGCAGATCGACATGCCAACCCCCCTCCCGCTTCAGGCGGCCTGGTGGAGCGCAAAATCCTGCCCGATCCCGGGCCAGTCCGACGGCGTCGAGTGGCCAGGGCCGGTGAGCAACCCGTTGTAGCCGCCGACCACCGCGCGCTCATGCTCCGAGATCGGGAGGATGCCGTAGAGCGCGCGGAGTTCCTGCAGATCCATCCCTGCGACAGCCCACAGATCCCAGCCCTGGACCACATTCGCCGTCATCGCCGCACCGCGCGCCATGGCGGCAAAATAGCTGTCGGGATCGAGAAGACCTTCCGCGACCACGCCGCCGATCAAGGGGCTTCCCGTCTGGTAGGACAGGAGGCCGAACATGATCTGGTCCATGCAGTTCTCGCCGAGCGACCCGCCCACGAAGGCGGTCAGCAGCATCTCCGCTTCCAGCTTCACGCCGTACTCGCTCAGCACGTGATACACCTCGTGCATCACCCAGGGGACGCTCTTCGGCTGCCCGGGCAGGCTGATGTCGTTGTCGGCGTAGAAGGCATGGAGCGCCCGGCCGAAGGTCCCCTCCGGCAACGCGCCAAGCGCCGCATAGCGAGCAGCCAGCTCCGCATGCCGCCGCGCCGTCCCCGCGCCATGCAGTTGCGGCATCATCCACCAGAGGAAGCGTGCCCAGTCGCCGAGCCCCGCCTTGCCGGAGGGCGACCACCAATCGACGAAGCCCTTCATCAGCGTCATGGCGATGCGCTTGAACTGGCCCTGCGACGCCCGCTGCAGCAGCGTCACGCCGCGTTCCTCGATACCGAGGCGCTTTGCGGCTTCCACCACCACCGCGGTCTTGTCCGCCCTGACTCGCCGTCCGACGACGGCCAGGATGACGAGCAGTTGGACCGTCAGCCGCCGATGCGCGGGATCCTGGATGACGGCGGCAAGATCCTGTGGCAGCGGTCCGCCAGAAGCCGGCATCGGCGTCGCCTGCGCCAGCAGATGCCGCTGGATCGCCTGGATGCTGGCAAGCTCGACAGGGATGGGCCGCACCTGCCCGCCCGCGGAGACGACGGCGCCCATGGCGTTGACCATGGCCGCAAGCTGCGCCTGTGTGGGCTGGAACAACCTCATGCAGCACCTCCTGGCAGCGTCCCGGACCGTCGGCTTTGCAATCCTTGCGGGACAAAGCTTAGGCGAAGCCATGCGGGAAGTGGAAGAGGCTGGTGCTGCCGATCAGTGCACCCGCTGTTCGGCGGCGCTGGGCGGCGGCGTGACCAGCGCCTTGCGCACCTTGCGGGAGAGGATGACGTAGCAGGCCGGGACGACGAACAGCGACACCACGGTACCCACGATCATGCCGCCCACGACGACCGCACCCAGATCCTCGCGCGAGCGCGCGCCCGGACCCACGGTCAACAGCAGCGGCACCGCGCCCAGGATCGTCGCCACCGTCGTCATCAAGATAGGCCGCAACCGCGTGGCCGCGGCTTCCACGATGGCTTCCCGCAGTTCACGGCCTTCGTCACGCAGCTGGTTGGCGAATTCCGTGATCAGGATGCCGCTTTTCGCCACTAGGCCGATCAGCGTGACAAGTCCGATGAAGCTGTAGGCGTTGAGCGACCCGCCCACGACCATCAGGCCGAGCCCCGCGCCGACCATCGCCAGCGGCACCACCGACAGCACGATGAAGGGGTCGCGGAAGCTCTCGAACTGCGCGGCCAGGGTCAGGAAGATGAAGGCCAGGGCGAGCAGGAAGACGATGCCGACGCTGGCATCCGCCTGCTTCAGCGCGCGGGAGGGTCCATCGAAATCCACCTGGTAGCCCGGCGGCAGCACGCGCGCGGCCTCCGCCTCCAGCGCGGCCAGCGCCTCGGACAACGACCAGCCCGGTGCGACGGTGGAGGTGATGCGCGCGGCGCGCAGCTGCTGGAAGCGCGGCAGGCTGGAAGCGCCGACCGTCTCCCGCTGCGACACCACATAGGACAGCGGCACCACATCGCCCGCCGCACTGCGCAGATAGATGTTGTTCACGATGTCCGAATCGCGCCGGTCGCGTTCCTCGATCTGGAGCAGCACCTTGTACTGCTGCCCCTCCCAGCCGAAATTTCCGGATTGCTGCCCACCGAGGAAGGTGTTGATCGTCTGGCCGATGCGCATGATGTCGATGCCGAGCACGGCGGCCAGGGGGCGGTCGATCACCACGTCGATGCGCCGCGTGTTGAGGTCGAGGTCGAGCGCGGGCGAGGTGAAGGCGGGATGCCGCCGCGCGAAATCCCGCAGCCCCGTCATCACCAGGGACAGGTCCTCATAACTGCCCGTGGTGCGCACCACGAACTGCACGGGCGCGACATTGCCGCCCGCCAGCGGGTTGGGGTCCAGCAGCGTGAAGCGCGCCCCCGCGATGCGGTTCAGCACCGGCATCAGCCGCGCACTGATCTCGAGTGCTGTCGATCCCCGCTCCGCCCAGGGCTTCAGCAGCAGCAGGCCGATGCCTGACGTCGGCGACGACATGCCGTTCATGATCATCGTGCCGCGCCGTTCCGGCACGGTCGCGAAGGCCGAATCGACGCGGGCGGCCAGTTCATCCATGTAGTAGGTCGTGGCGTCGGAGGGCGCGGTGAACTCGACGATGACGTAGCCCGGGTCATCCGCCGGCGCGAACTCGCCGGGCAGCCGCATCATCAGCATGATGCCACCCACGAAGGCCGCGACACCGCCCAGCATCACCAGCCAGCGGAAGCGCAGCGTGCCGCGCAGCAGCCGCGCATAGCCCCGCGCCAGGGCGGCGAAGGCATGGTCGATGCGGATCGCGATGCCCCCCGGCTTCTTCGCCCTCAGCATGCGGGAGCACATGGCAGGGGACAGGGTGCGGGAGACGAAGCCGGAAATGACCACGCCGGCCGCGAGCGTGAAGGCAAACTCCGAGAAAAGGCTGCCCAGCAGCCCCGGCATCAGCCCGATCGGCAGGTAGACGGCAGCCAGCGTCAGGGTCGTGGCGACGATCGCGAAGCCGATCTCCCGGCTGCCGATGAAGGCCGCCGCCACGGGATCGCTGCCCATGTCGATATGGCGCTGGACGTTCTCCACATCGACGATGGCATCGTCCACCACCAGCCCGATGGCCAGCACCATCGCCAGCAGTGTGAAGGTGTTGATGCTGTAGCCCATGGCATACATGAAGCCGAGCATGCCGAGCAGCGACAGCGGGATGGTCACCAGCGTGATGATCGAGGACCGGAAGGAGCCGAGGAAGAGCAGGATCACGACGGTCACCAGCGCGACCGCAACGACGATCGTCTCCGCCACTTCCTTCACCGCGATCTCGATCGCTTCCGACCGGTCGAACACCACGTCGAGCGTCATGCCCGCCGGCAGCAGGCCCCGCAGCCCCGGCACCAGGGCCCGGACCGCGCGGGCGACTTCCAGCGGATTGGCCGATGACTGGGCGAGCACGCCAACCGCGACGCCGCTGCGGCCATCGATGCGGATGGCGTTGGTGATGCTCTCCGGCCCCACCTCCACCCGCGCCACGTCGCCGAGCTTGACCAGCCCGTCATCGCCGAGCCCGCGCCGCACCACCACTTCCCGGAACTGGTCGGGGCGCAGCAGGGCGGTGTCGGTATAGACCAGCGCCTTGCGGCCATCCCGTTCCAGCGTGCCCGATGGCACGGACAGGTTCTGGGACACGATGGCGTCGTGCACCTCCGCCGCCGTCACGTTGTGCGCAGCGAGCGCCCACGGGTCGAGCCAGACACGGATGGCGTAGCGCCGTTCGCCCAGCGTCTGCGACGCCGCGACACCATCGACGGAGGCCAGCGCCGGCCGGACAACGCGGTTCACCAGTTCCGTCACCTCCATGGCGCTGCGCGACGGATCGGTCAGGGACAGGTAGATGACCGGCACGGCGTCAAGGCTCAGCTGCGCCACCGTCGGTGCCAGCGCATCGGTCGGCAGGACGTTGGCCAGCTGCCCGACCTTGTCGCGCACCTGCGTCACCGCATTCAGCGGGTTGGTGCCGGCCTTGAAGGCGATCTGGATCTGGCTGCTGCCCTCGCTGCTGGTGGAGACGATGGTGTCGATGCCGCCGACGGCGGAGACCGCCTGCTCGATCGGCGCGGTCACCGTGCGCTCCACCAGGTCGGGCGTCGCACCGCTGTAGATCGTCGTGATGGAGACGAAGGGCAGGTCGAATTGTGGCAATTCGCGGATCGCCAGCCGCGACAGGCCCAGCAGCCCGACCAGCGCCACGATCAGGTTGATGACAATCGCGAAGACCGGCCGCCGGATGAAAAGATCAGAGACGGACATCAGCGCTGCCCCGGCGTCCGCGCCTGGGTGGTCACCCTTCTGCCGTCATCGAGGTTGAACTGCCCCGCCGTCACCACCGTGTCGCCGGCCTGGAGCCCATCCAGGATCTCGACCCGGTCGGCGAGCTGCAGGCCGACGCGCACCACGGTGCGCCGCGCCCGGCCATCGACAACCTTGTACACATAGGCGCCGGTGAGGGTGTAGAGCACCGAGGCAGGCGGGACGATGATCGCCTCCGGCCGGCTTTCGATCACCAGGCGCACGCGGGCGAAGAGGCCCGAGGGCAGCACGGGCGGATCGTTCGGGATCTCCGCCCGCACCTGGATGTCGCGGTCATTGCTGTCCGCCCGCGCATCAAGCAGCGTGACGCGGCCGCTGAAGCTGCGGCCCGGGACGGCGTCCAGCGACAGCTCGACCTGCTGGCCGATGGCGAGTTGCGGCAGGAAGCGTTCCGGGACGCGGAAGTTCACACGGAGGACGGAGCGGTCCTCCAGCATCACCAGCCGCTTGCCGGCCTCGATGTATTCGCCGAGCCCGAATTCCCGCTGCCCGAGGATTCCCCCGAAGGGCGCACGGACGCTGAGCTGCGCCAACTGCGTCTGGCGGATCGCGACTTCCGCGGCGGCACGGTCGATCGCGGCGCGGTCGTCGTCCAGCTGCTGGCGCGACCGGAAGCCGGAGCCGGAAAGCTGCTGGCTGCGCTCGAACCGGATCTGGGCGGCGCGCAGCTCGGTTTCGGCGGAAGCCAGGTTCGCGCGGGCAATCCGCTGATCGAGTTCGACCAGCAGGGCATTGGCCTCCACGCGGCTGCCTTCCCGGAAGTGGATGGCCGTCACCATGCCGGGGTTGAGGGATGCGACCGGCACCCTCTCCCGCGCCTGCAGCGTGCCGAGGGAGTTGAGCGCCTGCTCAACCCGCCCGGACGTCACGCGCGCCACCTCGACCGATGCGGGTGCCGGTTCGGCGGCGGCGACCGGCGCTGGGGTCGCGGCGGGGCCGCCCATGGCCGGCACGCCGAAGCGCATGACCGCCGCGCCTGCAAGCAGACCTACAACACCGGAAACGGCCGCGATCACGACGCGTGACGCCATTGTCGAAACCCTTTGCGCAGCCGCCCCGGCCGCATTCCGGTTTCACAGATAACAGAGGATTGAGCCGAGTTGCAGCCCCAACGAGCCCGGAGCGACGACGGCTATTGCGTGGCGGACAGGGATTTCCGGGCGGTTCGCAACACGTTGGAAATGAACAGTGCCACGGCCAGGAACAGCAGCCAGTAGATGCCGTCGAGGTCCGGGAGCGGTTCCAGCACGAAGCGCAGCAGCCGTTCGGCCGGGGGCTGCCACGACTGCGGCAATTCATCCACGAACCGGTTGAGCAGCATCATGCCGAGGGTGAAGAAGATCAGCGACCAGATCCCGCGATTGAAGACCTTCAGCACCGCCAGGCGGAACTGCTGCACGCGGTCCGCCATGCCCTGCAGCCGCAGCCCCTGGAACCGCACCGCGGAGCCCAGCACGACATTCGCATCGGAAGCGAGGCCGACCACATCCTGCATCACGGACCTGATCGGCGCCATGGCCCCCTTCAGCGTCATCTGCCGGCGGCGGCGATCCTTGTAGTAGGCGCGCGCAAAGGACATGAAGTTGCCGTCCGGCACCAGCGTCTGCAGCGAGGCATCGAGCGTGGACAGCGCCCGCCCCACGCGCATCAGCCCCCAGCCGACCGGGACCTTGTGCCGCGCCATGACGCGCGTGATCTCATCCCCCATCGAGGCAACAGAACGTTCGGCGTAGGACGTGTTGGGGAACTCCGTCCGCAATTCCCATTTGCGCAGCGCCTCCGCCAGGTCGCTGCGCAGCCGCGCATGATCCACGACGCCAAGACCAGGCTGCTGCAGCAGCGTATAGTCGGCGGCACGCTCGAAATCCCGCGCGGCGAGCGCCGCCATGGTGTAGCGGTACAGTTGCCAGGTGCGACGATCCAGGCGCCCGACGCTGCCGAGGTCCAGCAGAGCGATGCGGTTATCCGCCAGGATCATGATGTTCCCGGGATGCATGTCCGCGTGGAACTCGTTGTCCTCCAGGATCTGGCGCAGCACCGTGATGATCAGCCCCTTGCCGAGCTTCACGGGATCGACGTTGTTCTCCTGCTCCCACCGCCGGACGATGGCTGGATTCTCGCCGCGCATCTGCAGGTAGTGCGACATCAGCACGCCCGGGATCTCGTCCATCACCAGGATCCGCGGGCCGCAGTAGCGGGAGATCACGCGGGGGACGGAGACCTTGTGGCGACGCAGGTTGCGGCGCATGCGCTTGAGGTTGACGGCTTCGAATCGGTAGTCCGTCTCCTCCGTCAGCACGGCCCGCAATTCCCGCAGCCCCTCCACCAGGTGAAGGCGGCTGCCGATGCCGAGCACGCTGAACACCGCGACGATGCCGCGCAGCAGGCCGAGGTCGCGGGCGAAGCTGCGCGACACGTCCGGCCGCATGACCTTCACGACGACGGCGCGGTTGTCCTTCAACAGCGTGGCGCGATGCGCCTGGCAGATCGACGCCGCGGCGAAGGGCATCGGATCGAACCAGGAGAAGACGCGCGCGATGGGGACGCCGAGGTCCTCCTCCACCACCTTCAGCGCCACCTCCGGCGGGAAGCCCGCCACCTGGTGCTGCAGCCCCGCCAGGGCTTCGCACATCTCGTCGCTGAGCAGGTCGGTGCGGAGCGACAGCAACTGCCCCGCCTTGATCCACATGCCGCTCAGCCCCTCGAACAGGTCGCGGGCCAGGCGCGCATCCTGGGCGGGCGTCATGCGCCCGGTCGCGCGCAGCCAGAAGCGCATCCAGACGAAGTGGAACAGGGCGGCGAAGACGGCGAAGCCCCGGAACCGCGAATGCGGCGGCAGGGGCTCGATCCGGATGGGCTTCGAAGGCCGGCCCGATTCCAGCGGCGTCGGGACGATCGCGTCCAGGTCGGGCGGAAACTCACGCTCCGGCTGCCGGAGTTCAAGCGGCACGAGGGTGCGGGCGGCGCCGCGGGCGCGCCGGACAACATCCAGGCGGAGCCCGGCGATGCGCTTCACCAGAATAGGGCTAGTCCCCCGGGGCGAGGCCTGCCGCGCGTGCAGGTAGCGGCAGCCTGGTCGTACCGGCCCGGGATGAGCGGGCCGGCGTGGCGATCAGCGAGACGATGTCCCGATCAATCGTCGTCGTCGTCGTCATCGTCGCGGAACATGTCGCCCAGGCTCTGCTCCTGGCGGACGACGACGACGACGGTCTGCGCGGCGCCGGACAGCACGCCTTCCTCATGCAGCGCGGCGATCGCGTCCTCCACCTTGTCCATCAGCTTGCCTTCCCCGCGGCGCAGCTTGCGGACGCGCTTGCGGGAATGCTCCCCGAGATCAAGGACGCAAACAACGCCCTTGGCGTCCTTCACGTCGGCACTGGCCTCACTCATGCTGCTTCCTCGTGCTTGGCGGGTGGGATGCGGAAGCCGGGTCGCGTCGTCGCGATCCGGGGCAGGCGGGATCAGCCGCGGCGGATGACGCGCACCAGGTTGCGCCCGACATCCTTGGCCCAGCCATTGCGGCGCTTGCGATTCGACTGCTCGTGAAGGGCCAGGTAGTGCCCCAGCGCCTTCTGCTCGCGACGGGCCAGCTTGCGGATCTTCTTCTCGATCACCTTGAGCACGCCGGTCTGCTTCTTGCGTTCGCCGAGGTCGAGGTGGATGTCGTCCCGCGAGACGCGGTCGCCCGCCACGGTCCACACCTTCAGCCGTTCGGCACTGCCCGTTTCATCCGCCACGTCCGGCTTCATCCGGCGGCTCATCGCCACCTGGCCCGGCTGCAAGACCGTGATACGCTTCACGCCAGAGATCATCCGAACGCGCATGGCGAAAACGCTCCCTTTGCCGGGTACCGGCTGGTCGCCTGCGGAAGGCGACGCGCGGACAGCACCCTGGGTCTCATGGCTGCCCTTCATCAGGCAACAATTCAACCTATACCGAGAAACAAGGCGCCGAGGGAAGGGCTGTCTTCGCGATCGCAACGGAGCCCGTTGCAGACAGCTACGCCAGCGATGTCGTCTCAACCGTCTCGCCGCGCGGCATGGCTCTTGGGTTGACAGGACAGAGGCTTTCTTGCGCCATTCGCGCCGGGGGCGAGTGGGGTGGGACGGTGCGTTCGAACTGGTTGACGTTTCCTCAGCCGCGACCGGGGGCTGCGCTGCAGCTCCTCTGCTTCCCGCATGCCGGGGGCGGTGCCTCCATGTTCCACCCGCTGGCCAGCCTGCTTCCCGCCTCCGTCGCCATGGGCGCCGTGCAGTTGCCGGGGCGGGAGGCGCGGCTGGCGGAGGCCCCCTTCACCCGCATGGCGCCGCTGATCGAGGCCATGGCCGACGCCGTCGCCCCGCAGCTCCGGCAGCCCACCGCCTTCTTCGGCCATTCCATGGGCGCGTTGCTGGCCTTTGAACTGGCGCGCGAACTGGTGCGCCGCGGGCAGCCCGCGCCGGTTTCCCTCATCGTGTCAGGCCGCCGCGCGCCGACCTTCCAGGGGAACGAGGCACCGCTGCACCCGCTGCCGGACGACGCCTTCGTGGCCGAACTCGTCCGGCGCTATGATGCGATCCCCCAGGCCATCCTGGCGGAGCGCGACCTCATGGCGCTGTTCCTGCCCGTGCTGAAGGCGGATTTCGCGGTGTTCGAGACGCATCGCCATGAGGACGGCCCGCCCCTGCCCTGCCCCATCGCCATCTATGGCGGCGATGCGGATCCGCAGACCGCGGAGATGGAGGGATGGGCCGCCCTCTGCGCCGGCCCGGCCACGCGCCGCGTCTTCCCGGGTGGCCATTTCTACCTCGTGCCGCAGCGCCAGGCCGTCGCCACCGCGATCGCCGAAGACCTCGGGGTGATGGTTGGCACCGGCTGACCCACACCCCCCGGGCCCGGCCGGTGCCGTCGACCGGTTGGCGCAGCTGCGCAACCTCGCGGCGGCGCGGCTCGCGATCGCGCCCGCGCTGATCGACCCGGCGGAGCGGCTGCATCGCTACGGCCTGACATCCCTGCTCGCCGCCGGCCTCGTCGCCGACATCGCGGCGCTGGTCGGCCGCGCCCTGCCGCCGACGCTGGTCTGGGACCACCCGACGCTGCTGCGCCTCGCCGCCTGGCTCGACGGTGCGGTGGCGGACGAAGGCCCGCCGCCGGTCCAGCCGCTGCCCGCCGACGACGCCATCGCGATCACCGGCCTCGCCTGCCGCCTGCCCGGCGCGTCCTCCCCGGCCGCCTTCTGGGCGATGCTGCTGGCCGGCACCGATGCGATCGGCGACGTGCCGGCCGATCGCTGGGATGCCGACGCCCTCACCGATCCCGATCCCGAGGCGCCCGGCCACATGCGCACGCGCCGCGGCGGCTTCCTGCCCGATGTGGCGGGCTTCGATGCCGGCTTCTTCGGCCTGTCGCCGCGCGAAGCCGCGCAGGCCGACCCGCAGCAGCGCCTTGCCCTCGAACTCGCCTGGGAAGCGCTGGAGGATGCAGGGCTGCGCGCTTCCCGCCTCGCGGGCTCCCGCGCCGGCGTCTTCATGGGCGCGATGTGGAGCGACTATGCGCGGCTGCTCGGCGATCCCGCCGGCATCGCCGCCCATACCGCGACGGGCCAGGACACCAGCATCATCAGCGCGCGCATCGCCCATGTGCTGGGGCTGATGGGGCCTGCGCTGACGGTGAACACCGCCTGTTCCTCCGCCCTCGTCGCCGTGCAACAGGCCTGCCGGAGCCTGCGCGCGGGCGAATCGACCGTGGCGCTGGCGGGCGGCGTCCATCTCGTGCTCTCGCCGGAGAGCTCGATCGCCATGACCAAGTTCGGCGCCATGGCGCCGGATGGGCGCTGCAAGGCCTTCGATGCCGCGGCCGATGGCTATGTCCGCGGCGAGGGCGGCGCGATCCTGGTGCTGGAACCGCTCTCCGCCGCGCGAGCCGCCGGGCGGCGCGCGCTCGCCATCATCCGCGGCGGCGCCATCAACAACGATGGGCCGAGCAATGGCCTCACCGCGCCCAACCCGGCGGCGCAGCGCGCCATGCTGCGCGATGCGCTGGCCGATGCGGGGCTGTCAGCCCAGGACGTCGATTATGTGGAGGCGCATGGCACCGGCACGGCGCTCGGCGACCCGATCGAGGCCAATGCGCTGGGCGCCGTGCTGGGGCGTGGGCGCCTCGCCGGCCGGCCGCTCCGCATCGGGTCGGTGAAGACGAATATCGGCCATCTGGAGGCGGCCGCCGGCGCGGCGGGCCTCGCCAAGCTGGCGCTGGCGCTGCGGCACCGCCACATCCCGCGCAGCCTGCATTTCCACCGCGCCAACCCCGCCATCGACTTGGCGGGCCTCGCCATCCAGGCCACTGCGACGCCCTGGCCGGCGCGGCCCGATGGGCGGGCGATCGGCGGCGTCAGTTCCTTCGGCTTCGGCGGCACCAACGCGCATCTTCTGCTGGAAGCGCCGCCGCCGGAGCCCGCGCCCGGCGCGGCACCGGTCTTCGTCTTCGCCGGCAACGGTGCCGCCTGGCCCGGCATGGCCACGGGTCTCATGGCGGAGCACGCCTTCGCGGAGTCGCTCCACGCCTCCGATGCGATGCTGCGGGGGTTGGGGTTCGGCGCCTCCATCCTCGACATCCTGGGCGATCGCCGGGTGGAGGAGGTGGCGCTCGGCCAGCCCGCGCACACCGCCTTCCAGATCGCGCTGGCGGATCTGCTGGCGAGCCACGGCATCCGCCCCGCCGCCGTCATCGGCCACAGCCTGGGCGAGGTCGCCGCCGCCTGCGTCGCCGGTGCGCTGACGCGGGAGGAGGCGCTGCGCCTGGCCATGATGCGGAGCGCGCTGCAGGCGAGCCTCGCCGGCCAGGGCGCAATGCTGGCCGCCGTCACGGCGCCGGAGGCCCTGCGCCCGCTATTACCCCATGGCGTCGAGATCGCCGGGGAGAACGGGCCCGCCAGCACGGTTCTGTCCGGCACGCTGGCAGCGATCGAGGCCGCGATGGCCGCGCTCGATGCAAGCGGCATCACCGCGCTGCCGGTGCGCGTGCCGGTCGCCTATCACAGCGCGCAGATGGATGCGCTGGTCCCGCGCCTTGTAGACGCGCTGGCGACACTGGCGCCGCGCGCCACAACCACCCCCTTCATCTCCACCGTCACCGGCACGGCGATGGCGGGGGAGGCGCTGGATGCTGCCTATTGGGGCCGCAACCTCCGCCAGCCCGTGCTGTTCCGGCAGGGCATCGCGACGCTGGCCGCTTCGGGCCACCAGCACTTCCTGGAACTCGGCCCGCACCCGCTGCTGGCGCTGCCGATCCGGCAGACCGTGCCGGCGGCGACGGTGCTGGCGCCGATGCGGCGTGGCGCGGCGGAACCCGCAGCCCTGCTCGCTGCGATCGGCCCCACCCGACAGGGCCAGCGGCCGCGCCACCTGCTGCTGCTCTCCGCCCGCAGCGCGGCGGCGCTGGAGGCGCTGGCGGCGCGCTGGGCGGATCACCTGGCCACCGCCCCCGCCGAGGATTTCGCCGACCTCTGCCACACAGCGCTGGTCGGGCGGGACCGCTTCGCCCATCGCCTGGCGCTCCACGCCGCCGATGCGGCGGAGGCCGTGCGCGCGCTGCGGGATGGCGCCGTGCATCGCGGCATCGTCGCGGCCGGCGCCGCCATCGCCTTCGACACGCAGCGCGAGCCCGGCGAGGACTGGCCAACCTACCTCGACCGCTGCGCCGCCGCCTTCGTGGCGGGCGCCGAGATCGATGCCGAGGCCTTCGAGGCCGGCGAGCCCTGGCGCATCCTACCCGCCCCCACCTACCCCTTCGAGCGCGAGCCGCATTGGCTGGCGCGTCCCGCCACCGCGCTGTCCTACGCCCTGGACTGGGAGGCCCTGCCCGCGCCGGCCGGCGCCCTGCCCTCACCCACCATCGCCGCGCCCCCGCCTGACGCGGGGCTGGAGGCGGAGGCGACGGCGTTCGCGCGGGCCGCGCTGGCCGCGACGCCGCAGGTGGCGCCGGCGCACCAGGCCTTCGCCGCGCGCCTCTCCGCCTGGTCGGCCCTGCCGCCCGCCCAAGCCGCCGATGGCCCGGCAGCGACACTGCTGCGCCGCGTCGGCGCCGCCCTGCCCGCCATCCTCTCGGGGCGCCTCGGCGCGCTGGATGCGCTCTTCACCGAGGGCGACCTCGAAACCGCCGCCGCCGTCTACGCCGCGCCGCCCTTCGGGCCCGTGCAGCAGGCACTGGCTGAGGCCGTAGCGGAACACGCGGCCGGCCGCCCGCTTCGCGTGCTGGAGATCGGCGCGGGCACCGGTGCCATGACCGCGTGCCTGCTGCCCCGCCTGCCCGCGGGCAGCCAACTCACGGCCACTGACGTGACACCGGCCTTCCTGGCCGCGCTCCGCCGCCGCTTCGGCGACAACCTCGCGACGGCGGTCTTCGACCTCGAGCAGCCAGTCGGCCTCGAGGGACCGTTCGACGTCATCGTCGCCGCCAATGCCGTCCATGCCGCGGCGCGCCTCGGCCCCGCGCTGGCGGCACTGCGCGCGCGCCTGGCCCCCGGCGGACTCCTCGCGCTGGCAGAGCTGTCGCGGGCTCCACGCTGGGTGGACCTCGTCTTCGGCGTGACGGAAGGCTGGTGGCGCTTCCGCGGCGATCCGCTGCGCCCCGACCACGCGCTGCTTGGCGCCGAGGCCTGGGAAGCCGCGCTGCGCGGGGCCGGCTTCGATGCCGTCGCCGCCCTGCCCGATGGCGACGCGCATCTGCTGCTGCTGGCCCGCGCGCCGCGCCCCGCGCCTCGGTTCCGGCTCCGCGGCGACACGGCCTTCGCGCAGCGCCTTGGGCTCACCGACACGCCCGATGCGCCGGCACTGCTCTGGTGCCCCGGCGAGGAAGCGCCCGAGCGCATCATCGCGGAGGCCGAGGCGCTGGCAGCGGAGGGGTTGCCCCTGACGCTGCTGGCGCGGCCGGGCCTGGCGGGCGCGGCGGCGGAAGGCGCGGCGCGCGCCATCGCGCTCGACCATCCCGGCACCGTCACGGCCATTATCGCCCTGGCCGACGACGCGCCCGAGACGCTGGCAGCGATCGCTGCGGTGGTCGCCGAGGCACGCGGCGAGGTGCGCGCCGCGGCAGGACGCCTCGATGAAGCAAAGCTGACGCGCATCCCGCAGCCCGTCCCGGCCTTCCGGCCGGACCCGGAAGCGCTGCACGTCATCGCCGGCGGCACCGGGCGACTCGGCCTCGCCATCGCGCATCACCTGGCGGCGCGCGGCGCGCGGCACCTGCTGCTGGTCGGCCGCCGCCCGCCCTCCGGTGACATGCCGCCGGGCGCGCGGCATCTCCCGCTCGACCTCACCGCGCCGGAGGCTTCGGCGTGCCTCGCCGCGGCGCTCGACCGGCGCGTGGGCCTTGTCGTCCATGCGGCCGGCATCGCGACGGGGCCGGCGGCCGCGGTCATCGCCGCCAAGACCGGCATCGCCACGACGCTCGCCACGGCCATCCCGCGGCCCGATGGCCTGCTGCTGTTCTCCTCGGCCGCCGGCATCTGGGGCGTGCGCGACCGCGTCGCTTATGCGGCGGCCAATCGCGCGCTCGACGCCTGGGCGGCAGAGGCACGCGCCCGCGGCATCCCCGCCACCAGCATCGCCTTCGGCCGCTTCACCGAACGCGGCCTGCTCTCCCCCGCCGAGGAGACGGCGCTGGAGGAGGCGGGCATGCTCGCCATGGCCCCCGCCGAGGCCTTCGGCGCGGCGCTGGAAGCGCTGGGCAATGGCGAGGCGCTACGCATCGTCGCGCGCATCGACTGGCCCCGCTTCATCGCGGCCTATGAGGCGCGCCGCCCCGCCACCCTCTTCGACCGGCTGCGCCCCCGCTCGCCGCAGCCCGTGGCCCCACCGCCCGAGGCCCCGCGCCGCCCCACGCGGCTCGACCGCGACGGGCTGGCGGCGCTGGTGGCGGAGTTGCTCGGCCATGCCGATGCCGCGCGGCTCGACCCGGAGGCCGGGCTCTTCGAACAGGGGCTCGACAGCCTGCTGGCCGTCGCGCTGCGCCGGCGGATCGAGGAAGCGGCCGGCGTCGCCATCCCCGCCGCCATCCTCTTCGCCCAGCCCAGCATCACGCGGCTGGCCGACTGGCTCGCGGGCCACGCGCGCGCCGTGCCGAGCGCGCCGGCCACGCCCGCCGCCACCAGCGAACCCATCGCCATCATCGGCCTCGCGGGCCGCTTCCCCGGCGGGGCGGAAGACCCGGAGGCGCTGCTGGCGCAGCTGCTGGCCGGGCAGGATTCCGTGCGGCCGCTGCCGCCGGGCCGCCCTGGCGCGCCGCATGCGGCCGGCTGGCTCGATGGCATCGACCTTTTCGACACGGCCTTCTTCGGCATCGCACCGCGCGACGCCGCCGCTATGGACCCGCAGCAGCGCCTGCTGCTGGAAGCCGCCTGGCGCGCGCTGGAAGCCGCCGGCATCGCGCCGGATCGCGTGGCGGGGCAGCGCATCGGCGTCTTCCTCGGCGCGACGGGCAGCGACTATGCGGCGCTGGCGCGGCGCCAGGCGGAGAAGCTGGACGCGCTCAGCCTGACGGGCCAGCCGAGCAACACGCTGGCCGGCCGCATCGCCTACCAGCTTGGCCTGCATGGCCCGGCGCTGGTGGTGGACACCGCCTGCTCCTCCTCCCTCGTCGCGCTGCACCTCGCCGTGCAATCGCTGCGGCGGGGGGAGGCGGCGATGGCGCTGGCGGGCGGCGTCAACCTGATCCTGGCGCCGGAGGGCTCCGCCATGCTGGCGCGGGCGGGGCTGCTCTCCCCCTCCGGCCGCTGCGCCACATTCGATGCGGCGGCGGATGGCTATGTGCGTGCGGAAGCCGCGGGCATCGCGCTGCTGAAGCCCCTGGCGCAGGCGGAGGCCGATGGCGACCGCGTCCTGGCTGTCATCCGCGGCAGCGCCGTGAACCATGATGGCCGCTCCTCCAGCTTCACCGCGCCGAACGGGGCCGCGCAGGCCGCCGTCATCCGCGCCGCGCTGGCCGATGCGGGGCTCGATCCCGCCGCCATCGACTATGTGGAGGCGCATGGCACCGGCACCGCGCTTGGCGACCCGGTGGAGATGGATGCGCTGGCCGAGGTCTTCGGCGACCGCGCGGCACCCCTCGCCATCGGTGCGGTCAAGGCGAGCATCGGCCATGCGGAGGCCGCGGCCGGGATCGCAGGCATCGCCAAGCTGACCGCCATGCTGGGCAGCGGACGCATCCCGCCGCAGCTCCATTTCCGCCAGGCCAACCCGCACGCCTCCGCGATGCAGCGCCTGCACGTGCCGGTGGCCGTGGAGCGCTTCGCGACGCCCCTGCCCCGCGCCGGCATCAGCGCCTTCGGCGCCAGCGGCACCAACGCCCATCTCGTGCTGGAAGCCCCGCCCGCCGCGGCCCCGCCGCGTGGCGAGGGCCCGCCCATCCTGCTGCTCTCGGCCGCGACGGCGGAGGCGCTGGAGGCGCTGCGCGCGCGCATGCTCGGCCTGCTGCGGGATGGCGCCATCGCCTTCGAGGATGCCTGCCACACCGCCTGGCTCGGCCGGGCGCGGCTGCGCCACTGGCTGCTGGCCGAGAGCGTGCAGGCGCTGGCCACAGCGCCGATCCGGCAGGGCACGCCGCCCGACCTGGCGCTGCCGCGCGGCCGTCGCGTGGCCCTGCCGCCGACACCCTTCTCGCCGCGCCGCCACTGGCTGGACGAGGCGCCGGCCGCGCTGGCCTGGCAGCCCCCGGCCCCGCGTCGCTCCGCCCGGAGCGGGGAGGCCGTCTCCGCCTTCCGGCTCGACGCCACGGCACCCTGGCTCGCGGACCATGTGGTGGAGGGCACGGTGCTGCTCCCCGCCACGGCCTTCCTCGCCTTCGCCTTCGCGAGCGGCGTGGAGGCGCTGGCCGATGTCGCGCTGCTGCGCCCGCTGGCGGTTCCGCCGGGCGGGCTCGATGCGCAACTCGTCATCGCGCGGGATGGCGAGGTCTCCCTGCATGCCGATCTCGCCGAGGGATGGGCCATGACGGCGACGGCGCGACCCGGCGCGGCGCAGGGCGAAGCGCCGCCGCCCCCGACGGCACCGCTGGAGGAGGGCGCCACCTTCGCCGCCGAACTCGCCGCGCGCGGCTTCGCCTTCGGCCCTCTCTATCGCCGCATCGCGACGCTGCGCCGCGATGACCACCTGGCGGAGGCGACGTTGACGCCGGGCCAAGCGCTGGACCCGATGCTGCTGGATGCGGCGATCCAGACGCTGACGGCGCTACTCCCGCGGGAGGACCAGCCCTGGCTGCCAGGTGCCATCGCCGCCGCCTGGCGTGGCGCGCCGCCGGAGGGTCCACTGCTGGTCCGCGCGCGCCTGACGTCGCTGGAGGATGGCGCCGCCACCGGCGATGCCGCGCTGCTGCGCGAGGACGGCACGGTGGTCGCGATGCTCCAGGGCATCACGCTGCGCCGCCCCGCCGCCACCCCCGGCGCTTGGCAGCACGACATCGCCTGGCGCCCGGCCGTCGAGCCCGGCCTGCCGCTCGCCGGGCGCTGGCACGCCATCGGGCCCGGCGCCACGACGCTCGGCACCGCGAGCGCGGATGAGACGGGGACAGGGCCGCTGCCGCCCTGCGACGGCGTCATCGACCTGCGTCCGCTGGTCGCGACCGACCCTGGCGCCTGCCTACTGCAGACCGCCGCGCTGGTGCGGGATGCCGCCTCCCTGCCCTCTCCGCCGCAACTCCTCCTGGTCAGCCGCGGCGCCAGCACCGTGCCGCCCGTTGCGCCCGGGCCCGTGCCGGCCGCCGCCGTGTTGATGGGCGTCACCGGCAGCATCGCTGCGGAGCATCCGGCGCTGCGCTGCCGCTGGGTCGACCTCGACCCGACGGAGGCCGGCATCCCCGCCACGCTCGCCGGCCCGCCCGGCCGCCATGCGCTGCGCCACGGCCAATGGCTCACGCCGGAGCCGCAGCGCGCGCCGCCGCCCGCCGAGGGCTCGGAGCGGATCGCGCCCGCGCCCGACCACGCGCTGACCGCGCTGCGCCGCCTGCCCGCGCCCACCCGCGCGCCAGGGCCGGGCGAGGTCGCGATCACGATCGAAGCGGCGGGACTCAACTTCAAGGACACGCTGGTCGCGCTCGGCCGGGCGGAGGGCGAGGCGCTCGGCCTCGAAGCCGCGGGGATCGTGGAGGCGGTCGGCGCTGGCGTCACCGGCCTTACCCCCGGCGATGCCGTCATCGCCTTCGCGCCGGGGCTGCTGGCGGGCCGGGCGGTGGTGCCGGCGCATCGCCTCCTCCCCCGCCCGGCCTGGCTGCCGGCGGAGGCCGCGGCGAGTCTCCCCGTCGCCTACCTCACGGCCTGGCGCGGGCTGCATGACCTGGCCGGCATCGCGCCCGGGATGCGGGTGCTGGTCCATGCCGGGGCGGGCGGCGTCGGCGCCGCTGCGATCGCGCTCGCCCGCCAGGCCGGCGCCCGGGTCTTCGCCACCGCCAGCGAGGGCAAGCGGGCGGCGGCGCAGGAAGCGGGGGCGGAGGCGGTCGGCGACAGCCGCTCCTTGGCCTTCGCGGCGGCGGCGCGGCGCTGGGCCGGCGAGGCCGGCTTCGACATCGTCCTTCACGCCCTCTCCCCCGCCATGGCGGAGGCCTCCGCCGCGCTGCTGCGGCCGGGCGGCGTCTTCCTCGAGATCGGCAGCGCGCCGCCACCGCCCGCGCCGCACCCGATCCGCCACATCGCCTATGAGCTGGAAGCGCCGATCGCCGCCGATCCCGCCTGGTTCGCGGACCGGATGGGTCGCGTGCTGGCGCTGCTGCGGGACGGCGCCCTGCCCCTGCCGCGCCGCAGCGTGCTGCCGATGGCGGTGGCGGAGGACGCCTTCCAGGCGCTTGCCCAGGGCCGGGCCATCGGCAAGCTCGTGCTGCGCCCGCCGCAGACGCCGCGCATCGCCGGCACCTGGCTGGTTACCGGCGCCGGCACGGTCGGCACCGCCATCGCGGATTGGCTGGCGCAGCAGGGCGCCGGGCGCATCGTCATCGCCTCCCGCAGCGGCGCGGCCGGGCGGCATGAGGGCGTGGCGATCGACATCGCGGATCGGCACACCGTGGCGGCGCTGCTGACGCGGCTGCCCGACCTGCGCGGCATCGTCCATGCCGCCGGGGTGGTGCGGGACGGGCTGCTGGCGACGCTCTCGCCTGCGGATGTCGCGGCGACGCTGGCGGCGAAGGTCGAAGGCGCACGGCACCTCGATGCGCTGACGCGCGAGCGGGCGCTGGACCACTTCGTCCTCGTCTCCTCCACCGCCGGATCGCTGGAGGCACCGGGCCAGGCGGCCTATGCGGGGGCCAATGCCTGGCTCGACCGGCTGGCGGCGGCGCGGCGCGCGGCGGGGCTGCCCGCGCAATCCATCGCCTTCGGCCCCTGGGCGGGCGGCATGTTCGCGGCCCTGCCGCCGGCACAGCGCGCGCGGCTGGAGGCGGAGGGGTTCCGCGCCATGACACCGCGCCGTGCCGCATCCGCCTTCGGTCAGGCCCTGGCATCGGGCGCTGCGCACCGCCTGGTCATGGACCGCGCCGCGCCGGCCCAGGCGGCGGAGGCCGCGGACCTTCGCGCCATCCTGCGCGACGCTCCCCTCGCCGACCGCGCCGCGCTGCTGCAGGACGCGCTGGCGCGGCGCGTGCTGGCGACCCTCGGCCTGCCGCCGGACATCGCCCTGCAGCCCGACCGCGCGCTGCGCGACCTCGGCCTCGATTCGCTCCTCTCCGTGAGCCTGAGGAATGAGCTGGCGGCCGCGCTCGGGATCGACCTGCCCTCCACCCTGCTCTTCGACCATCCGACGCTGGCCGCGCTGGCCGCGCATCTGCTGGGCGCGCTCGGCCTCGGCGAGCCGGCGCTGGAGGCGATGGACGAGGATGAGCTGGCCGCGCTGCTGGCGCAGGAACTGGCGGACCCGGCATGAGCGGCACCGATCCGAAGGAGGTCCTGCGCCGTGCGCTGCTGGATATCCGCGCGCTGAAGGAACGCCTCGCCGCCGCGGAGGCCGGGGGCGGGGCGAGGCGCGATCCGGTCGCCGTGCTCGGCATGGCCTGCCGCTTCCCCGGCGCGCCGGACCTCCCCGCCTTCGCGCGCCTGCTGGCGGAAGGCCGGGACGCCATCGGCCCGCGCCCGGCCGGGCGCTGGGAGGGTGAGGCCGGCCCGCCGGGCGGGTTCCTGGCCGATGTCGAGGGCTTCGACCCGCGCTTCTTCGGCCTGTCGCACCGCGAAGCCGCGGCGATGGACCCGCAGCAGCGCCTGCTGCTGGAGGTCACGTGGGAAGCGCTCGCCGATGCGGCGCTGGCGCCGGCGGCGCTGGGCGGCGCGCGGGGCGGCGTCTTCATCGGCCTCGCGACCCATGACTGGCTGCGGCGGATGCCGGAAGCGGGGCTCGACCGCTTCTTCGGCAGCGGCAGCAGCCCTGCCGTCGCGGCCGGGCGCATCGCCTATCTGCTGGACCTGCACGGCCCGGCGATGACGATCGACACCGCCTGCTCCTCCTCCCTCGTCGCCGTGCACCAGGCCATGCGGGCGCTGCGGGCGGGCGATTGCGACGTGGCGATCGCCGGCGGTACCGCGTTGATGCTCATGCCGTCCCTGACGCGGAGCTTCGCCGAGGCCGGCATGCTCTCCCCCGATGGGCGCTGCAAATCCTTCGATGCGGGCGCCGATGGCTATGGCCGCGGCGAGGGCTGTGGCGTCGTGATCCTGAAGCGGCTCGCGGATGCGGAGCGCGCCGGCGACCCCGTCGCCGCCGTCCTGCGCGGATCGGCGGTGAACCAGGATGGCCGCAGCGCCGGGCTCACCGCGCCCAACGGCCCCGCCCAGACCGCCCTGATCCGCGACGCGCTGCGCGATGCCGGCATCACGCCGGACGAGATCGACTATGTCGAGGCGCATGGCACGGGCACGCCGCTCGGCGATCCCATCGAATGGCATGCGCTGGCCGCGGCCTTCGCGGGGCGGA
This sequence comes from Acetobacteraceae bacterium, assembly GCA_027482245.1. GTDB lineage: Bacteria > Pseudomonadota > Alphaproteobacteria > Acetobacterales > Acetobacteraceae > Falsiroseomonas. The sequence continues at coordinate 61,093 of JAIXWG010000024.1, forward strand.
CGCGGCCGCTCGCGATCGGGTCGGTGAAGTCGAATATCGGGCATACGGAGGCCGCGGCGGGCGTCGCGGGGCTCATCAAGGCGGTGCTCGCGGTGCGGGACGGCATCGCGCCGCGCAGCCTGCACCATGAACGGCGCAATCCCGCGATCAGCGCGGGCGCGACGCCGATCGCCGTCGCCACGGCGCCGGTGCCGGGCATCCGCCGCGCCGGCGTCAGCGCCTTCGGCTTCTCCGGTACCAACGCGCATGTGGTGCTGGAAACCGCCCCGGCGCGTGACGCCCCGCCCCGCCCGCGCCTGCCCGCGCCGGTCTTCCAGCGCGAGCGCCTGCCCCTGCCGCCGATCGGCACCGCCGCGCCGGCGGAGCGCGTGCTGGCGCCGGACGACGCACTGCTGGCCGGCACTGGCGGCTTCGCCCATCTCGGCGTGCTGCTGGCGCTGCTCGGCCCCGCGGGGCCGCTGGCCGACCTGGCTTTCCCCGCGGGCCTCGCCGTGACGGCGCCTCGCCGCATCCGGCTGGAACGATTGGACGGGCGCCTCGCCCTTCAGAGCCGTGCCGAGGGCGAGGAGGCCTGGACCACCCATCTGGCAGCGCGGGAGGTCGCGGCGCCCGCCACCCTCGCAACGCCCCCGGTCCTGCCGCCAGCGACCGAGGATGCTGCCGCCCTCTACGCCCGCATCGCCGCTTCGGGCTTCGACTATGGCGCGCCGGCGCGCTGCCTTGCCCGGGTCGGTATCGATGGCGACACGGCGCGCGGCATGCTGGCCGGCAGCGGCCCCGGGCTGTGGGAGGCGGCGGCGCAGCTTGCCTATGCCCTGCTGCCGCCGGGGGCGCCGCCCGTCATGCTCGCCGGCACCGACCGACTGCTGCCCGGCCAGGGCGGGACGCCCGCCGAGGCCTGGCTGCGCGTCACCGCGCGCGGCGCCGATGGGGGGCTGCTCGCTGAGTTCGGCCTGCTCGACGCCACCGGCCAGGTCGTGCTGGCCGCCGAGGGCGCGCGCTTCGCGCCCCTGCCCGATCGGGGCGAGGCCTGGTCCCGCCGCATCGCCTGGCGCGTCATGTCGCCCGCGCCCGCCGGCGCCACGGCCCCCGATGTCTGGATCGCGCCGGAGGCCCCTGCCGCCACGCTCTGCGGCGCGCTGCTCGAGCATCTCCGCCGGGCCGGCGGCCCACCGCTTCGCATCGTCACGCGCGGCGCCCAGGCGACGGGGCGGGAGATGACGCCACCCTCGCCCGACCAGGCCGCGCTCTGGGGCCTCGCCATGGCGGTGATGGCGGAGCGGCCGGGGCTTCAAGCCCGCCTCATCGACCTCGATCCCGATGTGCCGATGGCCGCGCAGCAGGCCGCGCTGGCGGCGGAGGCCGCGCGGATGGGCGAGACGGCCGTGGCGCTGCGCGGCGGCGTCCGCCTCGCTCGCCGGTTGGAACCCGTGCACCAGCCCGCCGCGCCCTCTCAGGCCGCTTCCTGGCAGGGCGGGGCGCTGACATGGCGGTCGGTGCCAGAGGCGGTGCCAGGGCCGGGCGAGGTCCGCATCGCCATGGTCGCCGCCGGCCTGACCTTCCGCGATCGGCTGCTGGCAGGCGGCCTGGCGCCGGAGGGCAGCACGCTCGGCGCCGATGGCGCCGGCCTGGTGGAGGCGGTGGGCCCGGGCGTGCAGGGCCTCTCGCCCGGTGATCCCGTGGTGGTGCTGGCGCCGGGCGCCATGGCCGACCGGCTGGTGGTGCCGGCGATCCGCGTCGCCCCCGCACCCTGCCGCGACCTGATCGACGCCGCGACCATGCCGGTGCCCTACCTGACGGCGCTCGCCGCCCTGCCGCGACTCGGCCCCGGTGACCACGTGCTGGTCCACCAGGCGACCAGCGCCACCGGTCTCGCCGCGATGGCGATCATCCGCCACGCCGGCGCCACGGTGGTCGCGACGGCCAGCCGGCCGCGCCATGGCTGGCTCGCCCGGCAGGGCATCACGGCGGTGCTCGACAGCCGGGCGCCGGAGGGCTGGGACCTTGCGGGCGTCACCCTCGCCTTCGGCGCCTTCCCGCCCGACCTCGCCGCGCGCCTCGCGCCGCTGCCGGTCGTGAACCTCGACAAGCGGGCGCCGGGGCATTTCGACCTGGATGCGCTGCCGGCGGAGCGCCTGCCCGCGCTGTTCGCCGCGCTGCGCGACCTGCCGCCCCTGCCGCGGCACGTCATCGGGCGCGAGGAGCTGGCGGAGGCGCTGGGTCGCGCGGCGGCACCGGGGCGCACCGTGCTTTTGCTGGCGCCGCCGCCGCCCTTCGCCATCACCCCCGGCTCGACCTGGATCGTCACCGGCGCGGCCAGCGGCCTCGGCCGCATGGTGGCGGATTGGCTGGAGGCGCAGGGCGCCATCGCCTGCCGCGTCGACCTCGCCCAGTGTGATGGCGCCAGCACCGCGCAGGGCGATGTCGCTGATCCTGCCTTCGTCGATGCGCTGGTCGCGCGCCTCGCGGGGGCTGGGCTGCGCGGCGTGATCCATGCCGCCGCCATCACCGACGACGATGCGCTGGAAGCGCTGACCGAGGCGCGGATCGCGGCGGTGCTGCGCGCCAAGCTCGGCGGCGCGCAGGCGCTGGATGCCGCGACGCGCCGCCACGGCGTCCGGCTCGATGCCTTCGTCGTCTTCTCCTCCATCGTCGGCGTGCTGCCCTCCGCGCGCCAGGGCGCCTATGCCGCCGCCAATGCTGCGATCGACCAACTGGCCGAGGCGCGGCGGCGGGACGGGCTGCCGGGCCTCGCCGTGGCATGGGGCCCCTGGGCGGCCGGCATCGGCGCGCGCATGGGGGCTCGCGCCGCCGCCACCTGGAAGGCCTTCGGCATCACGCCGATCCAGCCCGCCTTCGGGCTCCGCGCCCTGCCCGGGCTGCTGGCCTCGCCCGAGGCACATCGCGTGGTCGCCGACCTGGCGGAAGCCCCGGCCGAGGCGGCGGAAGCGGCGCCCGCGCCCACCGCCGCGGTGGTCGACGTGGCGCTGCTGCAGGGCATCCTCGCGCCGCTGCTCGGCACACCCGATCCGACCATGCTGGACCCGGCGGCGCCGCTGACGGCGCTCGGCATGGATTCGCTCGCCGCGGTCGAGTTCGCGCGCGCGCTGTCGAAGCGCCTCGGCCGCGCGGTGCGACCTGATTTCGCCTACAGCCACGCCAACCTTGCCGCCGCCGCGCGGGCGCTGGCGGCGCAGGCCGCGCCCGTCGCCCCGCCGAACCAGGGCTTCGCGCTGCTGGCGCCGGGCTGGGACGCCATCGCCATGCCGAATGGCGCGGCACATGGCTGGACCGTCGAAGGCCGGGGCGCCATCGCGGCAGCGCTGCGGGAGGAGTTCGGGGCTGGCGACCCGGCAGCGCTGCTCGACCTGACGGCCCTCGACGTGCCGCATGGCGACCCGGCCGCGATGCGGGAGGCACTGCTGCCACCGATGCTGGCGCGCCTGCAGCGCCTTTCGGGCCAGAAGGCCCGAATCGCGATCGCCCTGCCCGCTGCCTCCGCCATCACCCCCCTCGTCGAGGCTTTCGTCACTGCCCTGGCCGCGGAGGAGCCGGGCTGGGCGATCCGCACGCTGCGCCTCGACCCCGCGCTGCCCGATCCCGCGGCGTCACTGCGGCGGGAGTTGGCGGCGGCGGATGGGGAGACGCGCCTGCTGCTGACGCCCCGCCAGCGCCAGGCGATGCGCCTGCGGCCCGCGGCGGCCGGCGCCGCCTGGACGCCCGACCCCGACGCCACCTGGATCATCACGGGCGGCAGCGGCGGCATCGGGTCGCAGATTGCCCGTCACCTCGCCGCGCGCGGGGTGCGGCGCATCGTGCTCGCCAGCCGCAACCCGATGCCGCTCGTCCTGCCGGGCACGGAGGTTGTGTGCCATGCCGCGGACTTGGCCGATCCCGCCGCCATCCACGCGCTGCTCGACCGCGCCGGTGCCAAGGGGACGCGGCTGCGGGGCATCATCCACGCCGCCGGCGTCACGGCCGATGGCCGCGCGGCGACCAGCCCCTGGTCCCGCTTCGCGCCGGCCTTCCCGCCCAAGGCGGATGCGGCGGCGTGGCTGGACGTGGCGACGCGCCCGCTCGGCGATGTCGACCTCGTCCTCTTCTCCTCCACCGCCGCCTGGTTCGGCCTGCCGGGCACGGCGGGCTATGCCGCGGCCAATGGCGCGCTGGCGGGCGTGGCGGCGGCCCGGCGGCAGGCGGGCTTCCCCGCGCGCTGCATCGCCTGGTGCGCCTGGCAGGGCATCGGCATGGCAGCGGAGGAAGCGCTGTGGAACGATGGCCGTGCGCCATCGCTGCCGCCCGCCATCGCACTGGCGGCCTTCGATGCGGCCATGTCGGGCGAGGCACAAGACCTGGTCGTCGTCGGATCGGGCTGGCAACCACAAGGCGGGAGCCGCATGATGCCGGCATGGGGAGTGCGAGAGTCGTGAGCGCCGGGCGTGAGCCGATCGCCATCATCGGCATGGGCTGCCGCTATGCCGGCGGTGCCGCCGATCCTGCCGCACTGTGGCGCCTCCTCACCACGGGCGGCGACGCGGTGCGTCCGATCAGCCGCTGGAACCACGCTGCCTGGCAGTCCGTCGATCCCGACGAGCAGGGCCGCACCACGCAGGCGGAAGCCGCGCTGCTGGATGGCATCGAGGAATTCGACGCCGCCTTCTTCGGCATCGCGCCGCGGGAGGCGGAGGCGATGGACCCGCAGCAGCGGCTGGTCATGGAAGTGGCGTGGGAAGCGCTGGAGGATGCGGCGATCCCGCCCGACCGGCTGGATGGCGTCGCGGGCGGCGTCTATCTCGGGCTCTACAACAGCAATTACGGGCTCATCGGCCGCGGGTCGCCCGATCCCTCGTTGATCGGCGCCTGGTCGGCCTCCGGCACGCATACCTCCATCGCGCCGGGGCGCATCGCCTTCCGCCTCGGGCTCACGGGGCCGGCGGTGGCGCTGGACACGGCGTGCTCCTCCTCGCTGGTGGCCGTGCACCTTGCCGTGCAGTCGCTGCGCGCCGGCGAATGCGAGGTGGCGCTGGCGGGAGGCGTGCACCTGATCCTGTCGCCGCTGCCGCTGGTGGCGAGCGCCAAGCTCGGCGCCGCATCGCCGACCAGCCGCTGCCGCGCCTTCGACGCGAATGCCGACGGCTTCGCGCATGGCGAGGGCTGCGGCGTGGTCGTGCTGAAGCGGCTGTCGGATGCGCTGGCCGCGGGCGATCGCATCCTCGCCGTGATCCATGGCAGCGCCGTGAACCAGGATGGCCGCAGCGCCGGCCTCACCGCGCCGTCGGGGCCCGCGCAGGAAGCCGTGCTGCGCGCCGCGCTGGCCGATGCGTCACTGACACCCGCCGAGATCGATGCCATCGAGGCGCATGGCACCGGCACCGCGCTTGGCGATCCGATCGAGATGCATGCGCTGCGCAGCGTCTTCGCCGGGCCGCGCGATCGCGCCCTCGCCGTCGGCTCCGCCAAGACCAATATCGGCCACACCGAGGCCGCCGCCGGCATCGCGGGCCTCATCAAGGCCGTGCTCATGCTCCGCCACCAGCAGGTGGCGCCGAGCCTCCACTTCACGCGCCTCAACCCGCATATCGACCTGAGCGGCGCGCGGATCGAGGTACCGACTCGGCTGGAGGCAACGCCGCTCCGCCACATCGGCGTCAGCTCCTTCGGCTTCTCCGGCACCAACGTCCACATCGTGCTCGGTGCCGCCCCCGCCGCCGAGCCCGCGGTGGATCCCCGCCCCGCCCATATCCTGCCGATCAGCGCCCGCGATCCCGCCGCGCTGACGGCGCTGGTCGCGCGATGGCAGGACGCGCTGGCCGCCCCCGGCGCCGACCTCCCCGCCCTCGCCCGCACCGCCGCGACG
>JAIXWG010000001.1 GCA_027482245.1 Acetobacteraceae bacterium
CCGGCCCCTGCCGCGCCCGCAAAGCCGCCCGCGGCGACCGCGCCGATCTCCCTGCCGGTGACGCCGGCCGCGCCACCACCGGCACCAGCGGCCGCGCCCCCGGCCCCGCCGCCGGTGCCGAAGCCGCCCGCGCCGGTGCCGATCCGGATCGCCACCCTGCCCGCCGCGCCCGTGGCGCCGGCACCGCTCGCGCCACTCCTTGCCGGGACGGCGCCGCCCGCGCCGACCGGCCCGGCGCCGTCCCGAGTCATGCTGCCCGCCGGCAGCGTGGCGCCGCCCCGGCCGGAAGGCCCCGCCGGCTTCGGTGGCATGGCCGCGGGGCGTGCCAGCGCCTTCCGGGTCGCGCCACCCCAGACGCCCGCGCCCCTCCCCGCCGTCGATGCCCCCACCCCGACAGCCCCGCCGCCGGCGCCGATCCCGGCCGCCACGCCGCCGGCGAGCCTGCCGGCGACGGCCGGACCGCCGGCGGCGCCCCTGGCCCATGCGCAGGACACGCCGAGCGCCACCGCCTGGCGGGACCTGAAGCTGAACCAGCACCTCGTGAACAAGGAAGGCACCTACCAGCACCTCGACCTCGCCATCGGCGGGCTGGTTGCGCCGACGGGGCTGTGGCGGCAGGTGCGGACCAAGCTGTTCGACCGGCGCGGGACGGTCGGGCTGGAATTCCGCTCCATGAAGGGCTGGCCGCAGATGTTCGACCGCTGGCCCGGCACGCAGGTGGACAATTTCGGCCCGCTCTGGCGCCTGGAACACCCCGCGCCGGGGGAGGCGCTAGCCATGCTCGCCACCCCGCATGACCGCGCGCTGGTCGCCGCGGTGCTGGAGGTGCTGCCAAGCCTCGCCACCCGCGCCGCCGGTACCGCAGCCCTGTCGGCGGAGGACGAGGAAGCGTGGGTCGAGCGCGCCCGGCGCCTGGCGGCCGCGGTGGCGGAGGCGCTGCGGGGCTGACACTTCTGTGCCTTTTCGTTGGCACGAAAACGCCCTCAGACGCCGGCGCTTCGCTTGGCTTCGCCGCATGAGCGGCGGCGCCCGTCCGGGCGCTCGGCCGGCGTGAAGAACGCCGGCCGCCATCGGATCACCCGCTACGCTTGCGAATACGCGGCGCCCGCTCAGCGCGCCTCCAGCCAGGCCTCCAGCCGGGGCGCGATCGCGTCCCACCGCGCGGCGACGTGGCGGTAGAGCGCGATGTCCAGCGCATTCGCCGCCGCGATCCGCGCGGCGAGGGCCGGGTCCGACAGCCGCGCCGCGATCTCCGCCCTCTCGGCCGCCGCCGCGCTGTTCACCCGCATCCGCGCGGTCGGCGGGCGGTGCGGGATGCCGAGCATGGCGGAGAGCGCGCGGAAGGACAGCGCGTAGCGTTCCTGTACGCCGATGAAGGCGAAATGCGCGTCCAGATGGGCGATCGCCGCCGCGACATCCCCGGATTCGACGATGGCGGCCGGCACCAGGTGCCGCGCGGCGCGGTTGCGCTGGCCGGGCAGGCCGAGGAAGGCGTCGAAATCAGGCACGCGGCGCTTCACCTCCTCCGCCAGCGGATGCATCGGCGATCGCTGGTATAGGTAGTCGCTGACCAGCCGGGCGGCGGGCTCGCGCAGCATGCTGAACAGCCTTGTGCCGGGAATGCCGGCGACCATCCGCGCGACATGGCGCTGCTGCACATGCCCGGAGGCGAAGCGGAAGGGCGTGGCCGCGTGCACGGCGATCGCCTGTTCCACCGCATCGTCATAGCGCGCCAGTGCCGGCCGCGACCGGTCCAGATGGTCGATATGCAGGCTGCGATAGGGGCTGAGCGTGGTCGCGACCTCGGCCGAGAGGCTGCTGCCCGCGGTCTTCGGCACATGCACGAACAGCCAGAGCGGCGGCGGCGGCACCGCGGCCCGCGTCAGCCAGGCGTCGAACTCACCCGCCAGCAGCAGGGGCAGCGCCGTCATCGGTCAGCCAGCGCTTCCGCCAGCGCCGGCCCGACCCCCGCCAGCCGCCCGTAGAAATGGTCGTAGAGCGCGAGGTCGAGGCGATTGGCTTCCCGGATCCGCTGCGCCATGGCGGTGGTGACGCGGCGCTCATCCTCGTCGTCGTCATTCACGTTGGCGCGCAGCTGCGGCCAGGCGGGGTGCCCCGCCAGCGCCGTCAGCGTGCGGAAGGAGATCTCGTACATCTCCTGGATGCCGACGAAGGCGTAGGTGCGCATGACATGGGCGATGCAGGCGGCCGGGCGCGCGCTGCCCAGGATGGGTTCAGGCACCAGGTGCTGCGCCATCTTGTTCTGCTCCGGCGCGAAGTCGACATAGGCCTCCAGCGTCGGGAAGCGGGCGGCGAAGGCCTCGTGCACGGGATGGCGGCGCGACCGCTGGTGGCGGTAGTCCGACACGACGCGATCCACGGGGTTGCGCAGGAAGGTGACGAAGCGCGCATCGGCGAAGCCCGCCTGCAGCCGCGCGACGTGGCGGGCCAGGATGTGGCCGGAGGCGAAGCGGATGCCGGCGGGCCCGGCCTCCGCCATGAAGCGCTCCACCGCATCATCCATCCGCGCATGGAAGCTGCGGCTGGTATCGGCGTAGTCCACCACGATGTTGACGTCGGGCGGCAACAGCGCGGCGAGTTCCGTGCGGAGCGAGGTACCGGCGGTCTTCGGGATGTGCACGAAGATGCAGGGATCGACGCCCATGGCGGCATCGCGCAGGTAGTCGGCGATCCGGCCTTCGAAGAGGACCTGCATCAGCATGGCGGGGCACCCAGGGCGGCCAGGGGCCGCAAGGGCGCGGCGGTGGGTCGTCTCAATTCCAGAAGCCGGTTACCAGGAAATTGCCGTAGCCCGTCCGGGGCCGCCCGGTCAACGCGCCAGCGCCGCGCGCAGATGCACCAGCACCGCCTCCGCCGCCTCCGCCGGCGTCAGCCCGAGGGTCGCGACGCGCAGTTCCGGCGCCTCCGGCGGCTCATAGGGGCTGCTGACGCCGGTGAAGTTCTTGATCGTCCCCGCCATGGCCTTGGCATAGAGCCCCTTGGGGTCGCGCCGCGCGCATTCCTCCAGCGGCGTGTCCACGAAGACCTCGATGAACTCGCCCGGCGCCATCAACTCCCGCACCATCCGCCGCTCCGCCCGGAAGGGGGAGATGAAGGAGCAGAGCACGACCAGCCCCGCATCGACGAAGAGCTTCGCGACCTCCCCCACCCGGCGGATGTTCTCGACGCGGTCGGCATCGGTGAAGCCCAGGTCGCGGTTCAGCCCGTGGCGGAGGTTGTCGCCATCCAGCGTGTAGGTGTGACGGCCTTCGCGGTGCAGCGCCTGCTCGACCAGCTTGGCGATGGTGGACTTGCCGGACCCCGACAAGCCGGTGAACCACAGCACCAGCGGCTTCTGGTGGTCCAGCGCCGCGCGGGCGGCCTTGTCCACCAGGAATTCCTCCTGGTGGATGTTGGTGGCCCGGCGCAGGCTGAAGGCCACCATCCCCGCCCCCGCCGTGCGGTTGGTGAAGCGGTCCACCAGCACGAAGGCGCCGGTCTGCCGGTTCTCCGCATAGGGGTCGAGCGGCACGCGCTGCGCCGCCGCCAGGTTGCAGAAGCCGATCTCGTTCAGGTCCAGCCGCCGCGCCGGGGACTGCTTCTGCGTGTTCACGTCGATGCGATGGCGGATGCTGGTGACGGAGACCGGCGTCCAGAGGTTGCCGACGCGCATCAGGTACTGCCGCCCCGGCAGCATCGGATCCTCGTCCATCCAGAGCAGATGCGCCGCGAACTGGTCGGTCACCGCCGGCCGGTCCTGCGGCGGGGCAAGGACGTCGCCGCGGGCGACATCCACCTCATCCGCCAGGCAGATCGTCACCGCCTCCCCGGCCGAGGCCTCCTCCTGCGCCGCATCGGGGCCGAGGATGCGCGCCACGCGGCTGGTGCGGCCGGATGCCGCGACCACCACCGCATCGCCCACGGCCACGCGGCCGGAGGCAACGGTGCCGGAGAATCCCCGGAAATCCTGGTTCGGCCGGTTCACCCATTGCACGGGGAAGCGGAAGGGCCGGGTGGCGGCGTCCGTCTCCGTGTCCACGCCCTCCAGCTGTTCCAGCAGCGTCGGCCCGGCGTACCAGGCCATGCGGGGCGACCGCACCGTGACGTTGTCGCCGAAGCGCGCGGAGAGCGGCACCGCCACCAGCGTCGCGAAGCCGAAGCCCGCGGCGAAGGCGGTGTAGTCGGCCACGATCCGGTCGAAGACCGCCTGGTCGAACCCCACCAGGTCCATCTTGTTCACCGCCAGCACCACGTGCCGGATGCCGAGGAGCGAGGCGATGGTGGAATGGCGTCTCGTCTGCGTCAGCAGGCCCTTGCGGGCATCGCAGAGGATGACGGCAAGGTCGGAATTGGACGCGCCCGTCGCCATGTTGCGCGTGTACTGCTCATGCCCCGGGGTGTCGGCGACGATGAAGCTTCGGCGCGGCGTGGCGAAGAAGCGGTAGGCGACGTCGATGGTGATGCCCTGCTGGCGCTCCGCCTCCAGCCCATCCACCAGCAGGGCAAGGTCGATCTCCTCCCCCACCGTGCCGTGCTTGCGGCTGTCCTTCGCGATGGTCGCCAGCGTGTCGTCCATGATCAGGCGGCTGTCGTAGAGCAGCCTTCCGATCAGGGTGGACTTGCCGTCATCGACCGAGCCGCAGGTGAGGAACCGCAGAAGCCCCCGGTCCATCGAGCCGCCCGCCGCCGTCACGTCACCCCCGGCGGTCGCGGCTTCGGCGTCCATCGCGGCGTCATTCCCCTTTTCCGTGCCCATCCCTGCCGGCCCGGGTTTCCCCGGTGGCCGCCGGACGGGTAGAAAGGTGCTATCACACGACCGGATGGCGACCGGCAAGATGCGCGCCTGCCCCTTCAACCGGCCCCCGGCCAGTCCCCAGGATGCCACCTGCCGATGAATGAATTGCACGCCCTGCTCGCCCGTTTCACCGCCATCGCCGCCGAAGCCGGGCAGCGGGTGGTGGAGGTGCGGTCGCGCAGCTATGGCGTCGCTTCCAAGTCGGATGGGTCGCCGCTGACCGAAGCGGACCTGGCCGCCGATGCCGTGATCGCCGCCGAACTGCCGCGTGCCGCCCCCGGCATCCCCGTGGTGTCGGAGGAGGATGCCCTGCACGTCGCGCTGCGGGACGGCGCGCCCTTCATCCTGGTGGACCCGCTGGACGGCACGCGGGAATTCCTCGGCCCCTCCGGCGAGTTCACGGTGAACATCGCGCTGATCGAGGACGGGGCGCCGGCCTGCGGCGTCGTCTACGCCCCGGCGCTGGGCATGGCCTGGCGCGGCATCCGCGGCCAGGGCGCACAGGCCGCGCGGCTGGCGGTGGGGGATGACCCGTCGCGGGCGGAATGGCGCGCGATCCACGCCCGCCCCCGCCCGGCGGCGGATTGGACCGCGGTGGCCAGCCGGTCCCACATGGATGCGGAAACCACCGCCTTCCTGGCCGGCCTGCCGATCGGGGAGCACCGCTCCATCGGCTCCTCCATCAAGTTCTGCCTGCTCGCGCAGGGGGAGGCCGATGTCTACCCACGCTTCGGCCCGACCATGGAATGGGACACGGCGGCCGGCCAGGCGGTGCTGGAAGCTGCCGGTGGCCGGGTGGAGACGCCGGCCGGTGCGCCCTTCCGCTACGGCAAGGCGGCGCAGGGCTTCCTCAACGGCGCCTTCATCGCCTGGGGCGCCTGAGGAAGGGATCGCCCGGTGATTGTCACGCTGGATGACAACCTGCAGCTCGGCATCGATGCCGTCGTGGCGCTGTCGCCGCGCCACAGCCTGGCCTTCGGCTGGGCGATGACGCCACGGGGCGAGGGCACGGAACTCTCGATCGCCGCCGGCGCCTCCGGCGACTGCCCGATCGAGCATTCGAGCTTCCATCCCCGCCCCGCCATCCAGCCCGCGGACCCCCGCCATGCCGTGGTGAACGGCTTCATCCTGGCCTTCGCGACGCCGGAGGACCCGCCCGCGCTGGTCTTCACGCTGCAGGCCGGGGACCGTGTAGTGCGCGCGGACCTGCGCGACCCCCGCATCGCCCGCGCCCTGCCGCAGGCGCTGGCGGACGCCGATTGGCAGGGCGCCTTCGGCCTGCTGCGGGACGTCGCCGCCACCCCCCTGCTGGCGCCGCTGGCGGGGGCGGACCGCAGCTATGGCGTCTTCGGCCCCTGGCTGGCACGCATGCCCCTGCTGCGCGGGCGGCAGGAGAAGGTGGCACCGCTGGCGGAGGTGGAGGCGCTGTCCTCCCCCTCCGGCGAGGTGGTGGTCATGCTGCGCGCCACCCATCCCGTGCCCCCGGATGCGGTGCTGGAGGCCGCGCTGATCGGCTACTACGCCGCCGCCGATGGCGGGCTGCCCATGCTGGTGCCGGTGCCGCTGGCGGAATGGCACGCCGCGCCGCTGCCCACCGCCATGGCCGGCTATGGCCGGATCGATGCCGCCTGGCTGGACGGGCTGCAGGGGCTGGAGGTAGTGCTGCACGCCAGGCTGCGGGGGGACGAGGCCTTCTGCCTGCGCATCCAGCCGCGCGCGGGCGCGGTGCCGCCGCTGCTGGACGCGCTGGCCCGCGGCAACCGCCTGGCCGCGCTGCCGATGGATGCCGGCAGCGGCCCCGCCCTGGCCTTGCTGCGAGACGTGATCGCGCGGCGGGAAGCCGCCTTCCTGCCGGCGCTGGAGGATTTGGCCCGGCAGGCCAGGGCGGCCCCGGCGGCCGGGGCGCCGCGCACCATCCTGATGCTCGGCACCGACGATCCTTCCGCCGCGCGGCTGTTCTACGTGCTGGCACCGGAGATCGAGCGGCGCTGCGACCGCCTTCTCATCATGGGCGATGCCGCCGATGCCGTGGCGCAGGTCTTCGAACGCCGGGGGCGCATCCCGGCCCTCACCGGCCCGGCGGCGGTGCGCGCGCTGCGCGATGCGGCGGGGCAGGACGGCATCCTGGCCGCGGACCTGGGCCGCTACGCCGCCGCGCTGGCAGCCGGCGCGGGGCAGGAGGAAGCGCTGGGCCCGCCGCTGCGGCCCGCGGACCTCGCGCGGCTGCTGGCGCTGCACGCCGCGGCCGGCTGCGGCGCGGGGCTGCCGGACAGCCTGGCGCGGCTGCTCCGGGTGGACCGAGCGACGCCCGGCGAGTTGCCCTTCCTGCCCGTGCCCTATGCGATGGCGAGCCCGGCGGTGACGGACCTGGTGAACGAGCACCTCGCGCGGCTCTGGACCACCGGCGATGCCGCCGCGCGCGCCCGGATGGAGGACGCGGCCCATGGCTGACCGTCTGTCCCGCCCGCATCCGCGGATCTGCATCCTCAGCCATTCCCACCCCGATTTCTCCAAGGGCGGGGGGGAGATGGCGGCCTGGCGGCAATTCGCCGCACTGCGCAACGCCGGGCGGCAGGCGGTCTTCGTCGCCGCCAGCGATGTCGGCACCCGCTACGCCGCGAACCGGCCGATCGAGCCGGTGATGCCGCATGGCGAGGGGCAGTACATCTACACCTTCGCCGGCATGGCGGAGGATCGCCTGGCCTGGGAGGATCCGCACCAGCGCCGCGCGCTGGTCACCTTCCTCGCCAGCCTGCCCGTCGATGTCTTCCACCTCCATCACTACTGGCGCGTCGGCACCGACCTGATCGTGGACCTGATGGCGGCGCGGCCCGATGCGCGCTTCGCCATCACCATGCATGAGATGCTGGCGATCTGCCTGCACCACGGCCAGATGGTGCGCACGCAGTCGCGCGAACTCTGCCGTGCCGAAAGCCCGATGCGCTGCCTGACCTGCTTCCCGGAGCAGACGCTGGAACGCTTTGCGATCCGCAAGGCGACGCTGCTGTCGACGCTCAGCCGCTTCGACGCCGTCATCCACCCCAGCGCCTTCATCCGCGACCGCTACCTGGCCTGGGGGCTGACGCGGCCGCATGCCGCGGTGATCGAGAACTACCTGGGCGACGAGAACCTGGCCCTGCCCCGCCCCATCGCCGCCGCGCCCGTCGCCGCGACCAGCTTCGGCTTCTTCGGATCGCCGACGCTGTTCAAGGGGCTCGACGTGCTGCTGCGCGCCCTGCCGCTGGCGCTGCGCGCCAACCCCGCCATCACGCTGACCGTCTTCGGGGCGGAGCGGGAGGAGGTGGTGCGGCTGTTCCCCTCGCTTGACCCCGTCATCACCGATGCCGGCCAGGCACTGGCCTTCGCCGGGCGCTACGACCCGCTGGACGCGGTGGCGCTGATGGGGTCCGTCGGCTGGGCGGTCATGCCCTCCATCTGGTGGGAGAATTCGCCCGTCGTGATCCAGGAAGCCCGGCGCGCCGGCACGCCGCTGATCGTTGCCGATATCGGCGGCATGGCGGAGAAGGTGGCGAACGGCGTGGACGGCATGCACTTCAAGCGCGCCTCCCCGGTGGACCTGGCGCGGGTGATGGCGGAAGCCGCGGTCCCCGCCACGCGGGCGCGCTTCGCGGACAGCGTGCGGGACGTGATGACGCGCGACGAATTCCTGGCCGCGCTGGACGCCGCCTTCGCGGGTGTCGCGGCGTGAGCAACGCGCGCCTCGCCATCGTCATGTCCCACGCCCAGCGCAGCATGGGCGGCGCGATGCGCGAAGCCGTGCTCGCCCGCGCTCTGGCGACCCAGGGGCTGGAGGTGCGCCTGTTCCGCCTGCATGGCGGCGAGGCGGTGGAGGAGGAGACGGTGCTGGACGGCGCCGTGCCCGCCAGCTTCTGCCCCTCCGACAACCCGGAGGACATTCCCCACCGCCAGGTCTCCGCCGCGCTGAAGGCGGCGCTGCGCGACTTCGCGCCCGGCCTGGTGCTCTACAAGGGCCTCGGCTACCGCGTGAATGCCGACACCCAGGCGGCGCTGGAAGCCGGGACGCGATGCGGCTTCATCGTCGGCGGCGGCGTGACGGACCCGCTGCTGCCGGCGGCGTCGCTGGTGCTGGGCGAATACCGCGAACAGCTGCGGGAGCACTTCATGCCGCTCTGGCGCGCCGGGCGTGCCCTGGTGCTGCCGAAATACCTCGACATGGCGGAAGCCGGTGCCGGCACGCCCGTGGCGCTGGAGGATGCGGCCTGCGACATCATCAATGTCGGCAATTTCGGCGACGACCGGAAGAACCAGGCCGCGCTGGTGCCGCTGGCGGCGCGCCACCGCGTGACGCTGGTGGGCGGCGGCACGGGACTTCGCGCATTCCGCCAGCGCGTGCCCGGGCGGTTCCGCGCGCGGATGACCTTCACCGGCCGCCTGCCGCAGCCCGGCGTCTTCGCCGCGCTGCGCGGTGCAAGGCTGATGGTGCACACCTCCACCATGGATGGCCTGCCGCGCGCGACGGTGGAGGCGATGGCCTGCGGCGTGCCCGTCATCGCCTATCGCAGCACGATCAAGGGCGGCATCCCGCATGGCGGGGCGGGGCTGCTGGTCTCCGAGGCCGCGCTGCCCCACGCGGTGGAGATGGTGCTGGCGGATGACGAACTCCGCATCCGCATGGGCCGCAACGCGCGGCGCCATGTGGAGAAGCACCACGGCGTCCCGGCCATCGAGGCCGCCGCCGCCGAGGTGCTGCGCCTGATCGGCTGAGTCGTCAGCCCGCCGCCGCGCGTCCGCCCTACCGCGCCGCCGCGCGGGCCGCCGCGATGTCCCAGGGCAACTGGAGAAAGATCTCGTCCCAGCCCCAGAACTGCCGGAGCGAGGCGCGGAGCGCGTTGGGCGGCAGGCGCGGCCGGTGGCCATCCTTCGCGGTCACCGCCATCAGCGGCGCCAGCAGGTCCCGCCAGAAATCGGCGGCCGCCCAGGCATCCACCACGCTGGCATGCAGCCCCATGCGCAGCGACTGCCGGCTGCCCGCGATGTGGAAGGGCGGCGTGCCGAGGAAGATACCCTCCTTCCCGAAGAACCGCGCTTCCGCGACCAGGGAGGAGGAGACGCCGATCACGCGCTGCACCGCATCCTGGCCGAGCAGGACATAGCTGTTGTCCGGCACCTCCCGGATACGCGCCAGCGGCAGGCCGACCTGGTGGATGCCGAAGCCGTCGGGGTTGTAGGGATGCGCCTTGAACAGCACGCGCCCCTCCTCCCCCACCGCCTGGCGCAGCCCGGGGCCGAAATGGCCGAGGTCGAGCAGCCTGCCGTCGCGGATCAGCGCGCGGTCCACCCGCGTCTGCCCCACCACCAGGCTGGGCTCCG
The DNA here is from genome assembly GCA_027482245.1 of Acetobacteraceae bacterium. Taxonomy (GTDB): domain Bacteria; phylum Pseudomonadota; class Alphaproteobacteria; order Acetobacterales; family Acetobacteraceae; genus Falsiroseomonas. Next base: position 10,148 of record JAIXWG010000001.1, read on the forward strand.
CGATGGGGCGCTGGGGGGGCATGCGGCTGACCGTCGCGGCCATGAGGTCGGCCCAGGGCTCGAAGACCAAATCGTCGGCGTGGTGGCGGCGAAGCTGCGCCATCACCTCCGGCTCCGCCGTCGCGATGGCGAAGAGCAGGTCGGGGCCGAAGCGGTAGGGGTGGATGTTGACGTCGATCCAGGGGATGCCGAGCTGCGTCAGCAGGCGCTTCTGCACCTCCGCCAGCTCGAACCCCACCACGACGGCAGCCTCCGCATAGGCCTGGGCGAGCATCCCCGCGGCCTCCGCCGGGAGGCTCGGCGCGTCGAACAGGCCGACCCATCCCTCCACATCGAGCGTGGCGCCGGAAGCGGCGTAGAAGCCCGGCGTGTCGAAGCCGCCGCCCGGGGGCGCCCGGTCGTCCCACAGCACCGTCTCCACCGCCAGGCCGGTGGCGGCCGCCAGGGGGCGGCGCACCAGGCGATGGAACCAGCGGATGTTGTCCCGCTGCGCCGGGCGGAACGCCTCGTCCTGCGGGCGCAGCAGGTCGCCGCTGATGAGGACCTTCGGCGTCACGCTGCCCGCTCGATCCGCGCCCAGGCCAGGCCGAGCCCGAGCGCCCGCGGATCGCGGCGCGGGCCCGTGGCGGGATCGCTGCGCGGCGTCGTGCGGACCAGCAGCGTGGCGCGGGACCCGGCGGGGCGTTCCAGCAGCGTCACGCGCGCGGCGAAGACGCCTGCGACGCCGTCATTCGACAGCGTCTCGAAGGCCAGCGGCATGCCGTCCAGCACCCAATCCTCGGCGGCCATGTCGAGCCCGCTGCCGAAGGGCGCGCGGACCGAGACGGTCAGCAGCAGGTCACCGCCGCCCAGCGCCGGCAGCAGCAGGGACGCCCAAGGCGCCTGGCCGGTCCAGCGCAACACGCCGCCCTCGGTCGGCTCCACCCCGAACCAGCCGAAGCCGATGAAGCCGGGCTCGCCGGCCTCCACCACCACCGGCCCTTCCTCCGGCGATGCCTCCGCGCTGCGGGCGGCGATGCGGCGCGCGGCGGGGATGTGGGGCAGCGGGTCGATCCGCAGCCTTTCCTGCCGCGTCAGCGCGGCCTCCCGCTGCGCCTGCGCCACCGCCTCCACCTGCGCGGCCATCCGGGCCAGTTCCTCGATCAGGAACTCGCTCATGATCCGCGCATCAGGGCCGAGCCGCTCCAGCAGCGGTCCCGCGGCCTCGCGCAATCGCACGGCGTGGGAGGCGACCAGCGCGGCATCCAGCAGCACGGCGGCCGGCCGGTCGGGGGAGAGGTCGAGCAGGGGGGACGACAGGGCGGGCTTCCTCCTCGTGGCGCGTCCTTCCTAGACCATCGGGCGGCCGGGCGGAATCGTCCCGAAGGGGAAACGCGCCCCCTCCCCGGCCGCCGCGCCCCGCGGCATCATCGGTGAGACAGGTGGGGACGGGCCGGATGAACACGCAGGTCTTCAACGCGCCGGGGCTGGCGCTGATGTCCACCATCGTCCTGATGGTGCCGATGATCTACTTCGCCTTCGCGTCGCTGACCTTCTTCCTGCGGCCACTCGGCGACCCCATCGTCGGCCGCATGCTGCGGGGACTGTTCCACGCCTGCTTCCTGGCCGTGGCGGTGATCGGCGGCCTGGCGTTGCTGGCCTTCCTGGCGGTGGGGCAGCCGAGCGTCGCCGGCGGCCTCGCCTTGCTGGCGGCTTCCGCCTTCGCCATCCGCGCCTGGTCCCTGCGCCGGATGGATGCGGTGCTGCGCGCGCCGGGGGCGGAGACGCCGCGCCGGCTCCGCCGCGTACAACTCACGGGCATGGCCTACAACGCGCTGCAGATCGTCCTGGTGCTGGGCAGCATCCCGCGCATCTTCCCAGGGGCCTGAGGGCTCAGATCTCCTCCACCTCCGCGATTCCAGGCACCACCTTCATCGCCTGCATCAAGCGGGGGGAGACGTTGAAGCCGCCGGGCAGCGCGATCTCCACCTCCTGCCCCGGTCCCGTCACGGGCACCAGCACGACGCGGCCACGGCCCTTGCCCTCGCGGCCGAGCAGCGTGCGGATGTGGTCCACGGCGGCGGTCTGGTCGAGCCAGAGCCGGATGCCGGTCGCCATCCCCTGCGCGACCTTCTCCAGCGGCTCCAGCTCCATCGCCGTCAGCCGCACCGTGTCGCCATCGAGCCGCACCTCGGTGGTCACCACCAGCGCCTGGCCCTCGGAGAGCATGCCGTCGGCGCGGGCCAGCGTCTCGCTGAAGAAGGTGACCTCGTAGCTGCCCTCGGCGTCGCTGAACTTCACCCAGGCCATCTTGTTGCCGGTCTTGGTGCGGCCGGACTTGATGGCGACGACGGTGCCCGCCAGCTTCATCCGCGCCGAGCCTCCCCGCGCGCGTTCGGCGATATGGGCCGAGGACACGGCGCCAAGCTTGGTCAGCACCTTCTTGTAGGCATCCAGTGGATGGGCGGAGAGGTGGAAGCCAACGGCCTCCGCCTCATAGGTCAGGCGTTCCAGCGTCGGCCAATCCTGCGCCTCCGCCAGGCGCAACGGGGGCGGCGCCGTTTCCGCGCCGAACATGTCGCGCGTCGGGTTGGCACGGCGCTCCGCAGCTTCCTGCGCCGCGCGCAGCACCGCCTCCACGCCCTGCACCATGCGCGCGCGGTTCTTCTCCAGGCTGTCGAAGGCGCCGGCGCGGGCGAGGTTCTCCAGCTGCATCTTGTTCAGCAGCTTCGGATCGACGCGCCCCGCGAAATCCGACAGCGACGCGAAGGGGCCGGAGGCATCGCGCGCCGCGACCAGGTCCTTCATGGCGCCGAGGCCGACGCGCTTCACCGCGGCCAGGGCGAAGCGGATGGCCATGCTGCCATCCTCCCGCGCCTCCAGCACGAATTCGGCGCCGGACTTGTTCACGTCCGGCGGCAGCACCGCGATGCCGAGCCGCGCGGCTTCCTGCATGTGGCCCGCGAGCTTGTCGGTATTGCCGAGATCGAGGGACATCGACGCCGCGAGGAAGGCGACCGGGTGGTTCGCCTTCAGCCAGGCCGTGTGATAGCTGACCAGCGCATAGGCAGCCGCGTGCGACTTGTTGAAGCCGTATTCCGCGAACTTCTCCATCAGGTCGAAGATCTCGCCGGCCTTCGCCTCCGGCACGCCGTTCTTGACCGCGCCTTCGACGAAGATCTTGCGCTGCGCCTCCATCTCGCTGCGGATCTTCTTGCCCATGGCGCGGCGCAGCAGGTCGGCGCCGCCCAGGCTGTAGCCCGCCAGTTCCTGGCTGATCTGCATGACCTGCTCCTGGTAGACCAGGATGCCGTAGGTCTCGCCGACGATGTTCATGATGGCGGGGTGCGGCGGTTCCCACTTCTCGCCATGCTTGCGCTGGCAATAGGCCGGGATGTTGGCCATCGGGCCCGGCCGGTACAGCGACACCGCCGCGATCAGATCCTCGAACCGGTCGGGGCGCATCATGCGAAGGCATTCGCGCATGCCCTGGCCTTCGAACTGGAACACGCCGGCCGCATCGCCCTTGGCCAGCATGGCGTAGGTCTTGGCGTCATCCAGCGGGATGCGCTCCAGCGCGATCTCCACCCCCTGCTTCGCCAGCATCTGCACCGCGCGCTGCAGCACCGTCAGCGTCTTGAGGCCAAGGAAGTCGAACTTCACCAGTGACGCCTGCTCGACATACTTCATCGAGTACTGCGTGATCAGCATCGGGCTGCGCGGGTCGCGATACAGCGGCACGATCTCGTTCAGCGCCTTCCGCCCGATGACGACGCCGGCGGCGTGGGTGGAAGCGTTGCGGTACAGACCCTCCAGCTCCTGCGCCACTTCCAGCAGGCGGCTCACCTGCTCGTCATTGTCGCGCATCTCCTGCAGCTTCGGCTCGCCCTCGATCGCCTGCGCCAGCGTCACGGGCTTGGCGGGATTGAAGGGGATGAGGCTGGCGATGCGGTCCACCTGGCCATAGGGCAGGCCCATGACGCGGCCGACGTCGCGCACCGCCGCCTTCGCCTGCAGCTTGCCGAAGGTGATGATCTGCGCGACGCGATCCGCGCCGTATTCGCGCACGACGTACTGGATCACCTCGTCCCGCCGGTCCTGGCAGAAGTCGATGTCGAAGTCCGGCATGGACACGCGTTCGGGGTTCAGGAAGCGCTCGAACAGCAGGCCGAAGCGCATGGGGTCGAGGTCGGTGATCAGCAGCGCCCAGGCGGCAACCGAACCGGCACCCGAACCGCGCCCCGGCCCCACCGGGATGTCCTGCGACTTCGCCCACTGGATGAAGTCGGCCACGATGAGGAAGTAGCCGGAGAAGCCCATCTTCTCGATGACGCCGAGTTCATAGGCCAGGCGTTCGCGATATTTCGGCCGCTCCGCCTCCGGCGTTCCCTGGTCCTCCAGCCGCTTCTCGAGGCCGCTGGTCGCCATGTCGGCGACCGTCTCGGCCTCCGTCATGCCAGGCTTCACCTTGGGGCAGATCGGCAGTTCCGGCTTCTTCGATTCCGCCATCACCGCGCAGCGCCGCGCGATGGCCAGCGTGTTGTCGCAGGCATCGGGCAGGTCCGCGAACAGCTCCCGCATCGCCTCCGGCGACTTGAAGTAGTGCTCCGGCGTCACGCGGCGGCGGTCCGTCTCCGCGATCACGCGGCCCTCGGCGATGCAGAGCAGCGCGTCATGGGCGGCGTGCATTTCCGGCTTGGCGAAATAGACGTCGTTGGTGGCGACGATCGGCAGCCGCGCGGCATCGGCCAGGGCCAGCAGGCCGGGCTCGATCACCTTCTCCACCGGCAGGCCGTGGCGCTGCAGTTCCACCGCCAGCCGGTCGCCGAACATCTCCGCCAGCTTCGCCAGCAGCTTTTCCGCGGTTTCCTTGCGACCCTCCGCCAGGAGCCGGCCAAGCGGCCCCGTCGTGCCGCCGGTCAGCAGGATCAGCCCCTCCGCATGCTGGCCCAGCGCCGCCAGCGTCACGCAGGGCTCGCCGGAGGGATCGGTGGCGAGGTAGCCGAAGGAGGACAGTCGCTGCAGGTTCTCCAACCCCGCCGCGTCCATGGCCAGCGCCACGATCGGGTCCGGGCGGTTGCGGTTCGGGTCGCTCGCGCGGCCGCCACCCTCATCCGTCTCGCCACGGGCCAGGTTCAGCTGGCAGCCGACGATCGGCTGGATGCCCTTCGCCGTGCAGCCCTGACTGAATTCCAGCGCGCCGAACAGGTTGGCACTGTCCGTCAGCGCCACGGCGGGCATGCCATAGCCGCGCGCGAGCGCCGGCAGCTTGTCCGCCTTGATGGCGCCCTCCGACAGCGAATAGGCGGAATGGGCGTGGAGGTGGATGAAGCTGCTCATGCCCCGCAAGGTAGGGGCCCGCGGCCCGGGAATCCACGACTTCGCCTTGCGCCGCGCCCCGCCGCCATCCCAGGCTGTGGACAATGCGCGACTCGACCGACCTCCTCCTGCTCCGCCGGGCCATCGCCCTGTCCGAGGAAAGCCGGGCGGAGGGCAACCACCCCTTCGCCGCCCTCCTCGCCGCGCCCGACGGCACGGTGCTGATGGAGGCGAAGAACGGCTTCCACCCCCATGGCGACGGCACCGCCCATGCGGAGCGCCTGCTGGCCACCCGCGCCTGCATCGAACTGCCGCCTGAGGTCCGCGCCACCGCGACCATGGTCAGCAGCGCGGAGCCCTGCGCCATGTGCGCCGGCGCGCTCTACTGGTCCGGCATCGGGCGGCTGGTCTATGGCCTGTCCGAGGCCCGGCTGAAGGCGCTGATCGGCCCGCATCCGGAAAACCTGACCATGGACCTCCCCTGCCGCCAGGTCTTCGCCGCCGGGCAGCGCTCCATCGCCGTGGAAGGCCCGCTGCTGGAGGACGAGGCGGAGGCGCCGCATCGCGGCTTCTGGTAGGATCGGCCCCCATGAAGACCTATCGCCAGATCTGGGAAGCGCCGAAGCGCTTCCGGTCCGACAAATGGGACCACTACCTCGACCTCTATGACCGCTATTTCGCGGCCTATCGCCCGCCTTACCGCGACTCCCGCCCCGTCACCTACCTGGAGATCGGCGTGCAGGGCGGCGGGTCGCTCTGCACCGCGCGGGAGTATTTCGGGCCGACGGCGCGCATCTTCGGCATCGACACCGATCCCGCCAGCCGCGCGGTGGAGGAAGCCGGCATCGCCAACCGCGTCTTCACCGGCGCGCAGGGGGACTTCGATTTCCTGAACGAGGTGATCGGGGAGATCGGCACGCCCGACATCGTCATCGATGACGGGTCGCACCAGCAGGGCGACATGGTGGCGACCTTCCTCGGCCTGTTCCCGGTTCTGGCAGAGGACGGCCTCTACGTGGTGGAGGACACGCACACCGTCCACTACCCCTCGCACCAGGACACGACGCTCGGCATCAATGTCTATGACTACTTCAAGGGGCTGGCGGACAAGATGATGGTGGACTTCATGGTCCCCAACCGGCACCGCGCCCGCTTCCGCGAAGCCCCCGGCACGCGGGAAGGCAGGCTTGAACGCCGCAACGCCATCGGCACCGCCATCGGCGGGCTGCATTTCCACGACAGCATGATCGTGGTGGAGAAGACGCCCTACCGCGAAGCCTGGCGGCGGAATGGCTGACATCGCGGCCTCGATGGGGCGCGACATCGTCTTCGTCATCGAACGCGCGCAGCAACGCGCCGGCTCCGCCCATCTGCGCGGACGGCAGCTTGCCACCCTGTTCGGGCAGGTCGCGGCCGACTACGGCCGCAAGGTGCGCGTGGCCTTCAGCGACGAACCGATCACGGACGCCGTCGCCATCGTCAACAAATCGGCGCTGATGCCGAAGTCCCAATCCGTCGTGACGCGGCTGAAGGACGCCGGCTGCACCGTGCTGGTCGATTTCGTCGACCGTCGCGTGACCACCGCGGATGGCGACGCGGCGGACGGCTTCCTCGCCGTCTCCGCCCTGCAATACCGGCACCTCCGCGCCACCTGGCCGGACAAGCCGGTGATCCACATCCCGCACCACGTGGACCTGGATATCGGCCCCGTCGCCTGCCAGTGGGACCAGTTCGCCTGCGCCTATTTCGGCAACCTCGACAACGCCGCGCATCTTGATGCCGTGCGGGAGGCCGGGCTGGTGACCGCCATCGAAACGCTGACGGCGAACAAGAACAACTGGCACGCGCAGCTGCCCGCCTACAATCTGCACTACGCCTTCCGCCCGCGCGCGCTCTGGGGCGCCGGCTTCAAGCCCTTCACCAAGGGCTTCACCGCCGCCCATGCCGGCGCCATCGTCGTCGTCGCCGATGACGACGACGAAGCGACGGAACTCCTCGGCACCGACTACCCCTTCCGCATCCCCGCAACCGCCGACGCCACCACCACCATCCACCACCTCCACGCCATGCGCGACAGCTTCGGCAGCAACGCCTGGCGCACCGCGCGCCTCCGCATGCGGCGGCTCCGCACCATCTCCGCCGCGCCCTACCTGCTCGACCTCATCCGCGCCCAGGCCTTCGAGGTGGGGCTGCACGAGGGGGTGTTCGCGTAGGCGTGGCGGGGTCGGGCGCAGGGTGCGCTGGCGGCCCCTGGAGAGGGGCTGCGCGCCCCTCTCCAGACCTCTCCCGCGCCAGGGTCCAGCGGGACCCTGGACCGCGAGGTTATCGGCGGATGAAGGGAGGGGCGCAGCGCGACCGCGTGTTCGTCACGCGCTCCATGCCCCTCCCTTCATCCACCGATCTCATGGGTTCCGAGGGGCCGCCGCCCCTCGGCGGGGAAGGGGCTCGGGGAAGGGGCGGAGCCCTTTCCCCGAGGCAACCGGCGCACCCCGAGCCCCAGCCCGCTACGCCTGCTCGATCTTCCCCCCGCGCAGCGTCACCACGCGGTCCATGCGGGCGGCGAGTTCGGGGTTGTGGGTGGCGATCAGGGCGGCCATGCCATCGGACCGCACGGCGTCGAGCAGTTCGTGGAAGACGCGGTCCGCGGTCTCGACATCGAGGTTGCCGGTGGGCTCATCCGCCAGCAGCACGCGCGGGTGGTTCGCCAGTGCGCGGGCGATGGCGACGCGCTGCTGTTCGCCGCCGGAGAGTCGCCCGGGGCGATGATCCTCCCGCTTCGCCAGGCCGAAGCGGGCGAGCAGCGCATGCGCGCGTTCGGTGGCGGCGCGGCGCGGCGTGCCGGCAGCGAGTTGCGGCAGGATGATGTTCTCGGCGGCCGAGAATTCCGGCAGCAGGTGGTGGAACTGGTAGACGAAGCCGATGCCCTGCCGGCGGATGGCGGTGCGCGCATCGTCGGAGAGCGTGCCCGCGGCCTGGCCGTTGAAGAAGACCTCCCCCGCATCGGGCCGTTCCAGCAGCCCGGCCAGGTGCAGCAGCGTGGACTTGCCGGTGCCGGACGGGGCGACGAGCGCCACGATCTCCCCCGGCACCAGCGACAGGTCGGCGCCGGTCAGCACGGGCAGGTCGCCCGCTTCCGTGCGGAAGCGGCGGACCACGGCCGCCAGGCGGAGCGCGGGTTCACTCATTGCGAAGCGCCTCGACGGGATCGAGCCGCGCGGCGCGCCAGCTCGGGATGAGGGTGGCCAGCAGCGAGAGCCCGAAGCCGAGGCCGAGCACCTGCGCGACCTCATGCGGGTTCACCACGGCGGGGATCTGGGTCAGCAGGTAGACGTTCGGGTCGAAGACGGTGGTCCCCGTCGCGGCCATCAGCGCCTGGCGGATCGCCTCGATGTTCGCGCAGAACAGCAGGCCGAGCCCGAAGCCGAGCACGGTGCCGAGCCCGCCGATCGCGGCACCGCAGAGCAGGAAGATGCGCAGCACCGCGAAGCGCCCCGCGCCCATGGTGCGCAGGATGGCGATGTCCCGCCCCTTGTCCTTCACCAGCATGGTGAGCGACGAGACGATGTTGAAGGCGGCCACCAGGATGATGAGCGTCAGGATCAGGAACATGACGTTCCGCTGCACCTGCACGATCTGGAAGAAGCCGCTGTTGGCGTCCTGCCAGTCGGTAATGCGGAGCGACTGTCCCGCCGCGGCGCGGATGGCTTGCGCCGCTTCCGTGACCTGGTCGGGATCGCGCAGATGCACCTCCACCAGCGTCGCGCTGCGCGGCATCTGGAAGAAAGTCTGCGCGGCGGGCAGGGGCACGAAGGTGAAGCCGGCATCGTAGTCCTGCATGCCGACCTCGAAGATCGCCGCGACGCGATAGGCGCGGAGCCGCGGCACGGTGCCGAAGACGGTGACGCGCCCGATGGGGGAGACGACCGTCACGCGGTCCCCGACGCCCACGGAAAGCCGCCGTGCGAGCCCGACGCCGATCAGGATGGCATCGTCGCCCTGGAAATCGGCCAGCGACCCGGCGCGGATGTTCTCCGCCACGATGCGGCGCGCGCGCAGATCATCGGGCGCGATGCCGCGCAGCAGCCCGCCGGCCGCGCTGCCGCCATCGCTCGTCAGCAGCACCTGGCCTTCGACGATCGGCGTCGCCTGCGCCACCATCGGCAGGGCGCGGATGCGCGCGACGATCTCGGGAAAGTTCTCGACCGTGCCGCGTTCGCCGGTGACGCCGAGATGGCCGTTGAGGCCGAGGATCCGCCCCAGCAATTCCTGCCGGAACCCGCCCATCACGCTGAGCACGACGATCAGCGTCGCGATGCCGAGCGCGATGCCAACCACGGAGAAGCCCGCGATGACGGAGACGAAGCGCTCCCCCTTCCGCGCCCAGAGGTAGCGGGCCGCGATCGCACGCTCGAAGGGCCCGAAGACGCCGCCCTCAGCCATGCCGCAGCGCCTGGGCGGGATCGATGCGGGCCGCGCGCCAGCTCGGATAGAGCGTCGCGAGGAGGGAGAGCGTGAGCCCCATCACCAACACCTGCACCACCTCCCGCGGGTCCACCACCGCCGGAAGCTGCGCCAGGAACAGCAGTTCCTGGCTAAAGAAGGGCGTGCCCCGCAGCGCCAGCACGCCCGCGCGCAGATTCTCGAAGTTCAGGCAGACCGTCAGGCCGAGCGCGAAGCCGATCAGCGTGCCGCCGCAACCGACCGATCCGCCGCAGATCAGGAAGATGCGCAGCACCGCGCCGCGCGTGGCACCCATGGTGCGCAGGATCGCGATGTCCCGCCCCTTGTCCTTCACCAGCATCGTCAGGCTGGAGATGATGTTGAAGGCGGCGACGAGGATGATCAGCGTCAGGATCAGGAACATCACGTTCCGCTCCACCAGCACCGCCGCGTACATGGTGCTGTTGGTGTCCTGCCAGTCGGCGATCCGCAGCGGCTGCCCGGCCAGCGTGCTGCGCACCGCGTCCGTCACGCCGCGCACCTGCGTCGGGTCCGCCACCAGCAACTCGATCTGGCTGACGGCATCGCCGAGGCCGAAGAAATCCTGCGCGGCGTCCAGCGGGATGAAGAGGTGGCGGTTGTCGTATTCCGGCATGCCGACATCGAAGAGTGCGACGACCTGGAAGCTGCGGAGCTTCGGTGCGGCGGTGAAGTCGGCCCCCCTCGCCTGCGGCAGCACCAGGCTGACGCGGTCGCCGACGCGCACGCCCATGCGGATCGCCATCCGCTGGCCCATCACCAGCGCGTCCTGGTCCTTGAAGTCATCCAGCGTGCCGCGACGCAGGGAATAGGCGATGGTGGTGCGGGCGCGGAGGTCGGCCGGCGCGATGCCGCGCACCAGCGCGCCGGCGGCGCCGCCGGCCTCGCTCGTCACCAGCAGCTGCCCCTCCACGATCGGCGCCACCTGCGTCAGCCCCGGCAGCGCCCGCAGCCGCGCCACCAGAGCATCCTGCCCGGGCAGGCGGTTGCCGCTGGCGGGCTGCACGATGAGATGGCCGTTCAGCCCGATGATCCGGCCGACCAGGTCCTGCCGGAAGCCGTTCATCACCGCCATGACGATGATCAGCGTGGCGACGCCCAGCGCGATGCCGACCAGGGAGAAGACGGCGATGATGGAGACGAAGCGTTCGCCCTTGCGGGCGCGCAGGTAGCGCAACGCGACCGCGCGTTCGAACGCCCCGAACATGCTCAGCCCAGGATTTTCGTCAGGGCATCCTCGGGCGAGACTTCCTGCTTCTCCCCCGTCGCGCGGCGCTTCAGCTCCACCACGCCATTGGCCGCGCCCCGCGGGCCGACCGTGACCTGCCAGGGATGGCCCATCAGGTCGGCATCGGCGAATTTCGGGCCCGCACGCTCGCTGCGGTCGTCATAGAGGCTCTCGGGGATCGCGGCGTACATGCGCTCGGAGAGCGCGTCGCAGGCGGCGTCACCCTGCTTCAGGTTGATGACGACGGCCTTGAAGGGCGCGACCGCATCCGGCCACTTGATGCCCTGCTCGTCGTGGTTGGCCTCGATCGTCGCGCCGACCAGGCGGGACACGCCGATGCCGTAGCTGCCCATCTCCGGCACCACGGTCTTGCCATCCGGCCCCTGCACGGACAGCCCCATGGCGGCGGAGTACTTGGTACCGAAATAGAAGATGTGGCCGACCTCGATGCCGCGGGCGGAGACGCGCTTGGCTTCCGGCACCTGTTCCCAGGCGGCGGGGTCGTGCATCTCCTCGGTCGCGGCGTAGTGGCTGGTCCAGGCATCGACGGCCGGCGCCAGGTCCGCGCCATAGTCCGGCGCGCTCGCCAGCGCGTTCATGTCGAGCAGGTCCTGGCTGACGAAGACCTGGGATTCCCCCGTCTCCGCCAGGATGATGAATTCGTGGGACAGGTTGCCGCCGATCGGCCCGGTGTCCGCGCGCATCGGCACGGCCTTCAGCCCCATCCGCGCGAAGGTGCGGAGATAGGCCAGGAACATCTGGCGGTAGCTGTGCTGCGCGCCTTCCTTCGTCAGGTCGAAGGAATAGGCGTCCTTCATCAGGAACTCGCGTCCGCGCATCACGCCGAAGCGGGGGCGCACCTCGTCCCGGAACTTCCACTGGATGTGGTAGAGGTTGCGCGGCAGGTCGCGGTAGCTCTTCGCATAGCCCCGGAAGAGGTCGGTTACCATCTCCTCGTTCGTGGGCCCGTAGAGGCATTCACGGTCATGCCGGTCCCGCAGGCGCAGCATCTCCGGCCCATAGGCGTCGTAGCGGCCGGACTGGCGCCAGAGGTCGGCCGACTGGATCGTCGGCATCAGGATCTCCTGCGCTCCGGCGCGGTCCTGCTCCTCCCGCACGATCTGCTCGATCTTCTGCAGCACGCGCCAGCCCAGTGGCAGCCAGGCATAGATGCCGGCGGAGGTCTGCCGCACGAGCCCCGCGCGCAGCATGAGCCGGTGGGAGGCGATGGTCGCCTCCGCCGGGGTTTCCTTCAGGGTGGGGAGGAAGGCACGGGAGAGGCGCAAGGGGCGGATCCTCAGCGGAGGTCAGGGGCGCATACCTAGCCCGCCGAGCGTCTGACGGGAACAGTGCGGCCCGAGGACGCCGCTCGTGCTGCACCGCAGCAACAAATGTTCGCGTTGACCCCGGTTTTCGGCAAGGAAAGAGCGAAAAAACGCTCCGCCGCTTAAGAAACCCCTTCCCAGCGGCTTGGGGGGCGGGTACAAAAAAAACGGGCAGCACCTTAGGTGCCGCCCGAGTTTAGGGAGGAAACGCCAGTCACACGGCAGAGAGAGGATCAACCTCTCCCTGGACCCCAATGTGGCTCTGCTTACCAAGGTGGCACAACAGAAAACGCCACCGCCGGAAGCCAAAAAACAGGCTTCCAGAAAAAAACTGCGCGTTTTACGGGCGGCACCCGCGGGGAGGCGGGTTGGCCGCCTTAATTTTGTGCACGGCTCGGTGCCACACCCGGAATCGGGCTCGACTGCTCCGGCCCGCCATAGGCCCACCAGCCATCCCGGAAGCTGATCAGGTCCGTCGCCATCAGCCCCCAGGCCGCCAGCCAGAACACCGCGGCCAGCACGGAGGTGCCGACCACCTTCAGGCCGAGGCGCGGATTCGCCGGCGCGCCGCGCCAGCCCCCTTCCTCCACCTCCGTATCCCGCGGCCGTGCGCCGATCGGCAGCACGCAGAACAGGGCGACCCACCACAGCAGCAGGTAGGTCACCACGCCCGTGAACCAGTCCATGATCCCTCATCCCCTCCCCGGGGCCGTGCGCCCCGGGGTTCTCGCCGGCCTAAACCCGCAGCAGATGCACCTCGACCGAGGGCCGCTTGCGCAGCCGGCGGCCGACGGCCTTGCGGACGGCACTGCGCGCGGCTTCCCGCAGCAGCCCATCCTCCCGCCGCGTCGCGCTCGGCATCTCGGTCACGGCGCGGGCCAGGTCGGCGGCGATCTGGGCCGGCTCCTCCCCGAACCCGTCGAAGAGGCCCGGCGCCGAGATCTGCGGCTGGCCGAGCACGCGGCCCGACCCGTCCACCGCGAAGCTCGCCACCACGACGCCGTTCATCAGCATCTTCTTCCGCGCGGCCAGCACATCGCCATCCAGCGGCAGCAGGCGGTCCCCATCGATGGCGAGCCGCCCGACCGGCACGCTCTCGATCGTCTCCACCGGGCCGGGCGACAGGCGCAGCACGTCGCCGTCCTCGATCACATGGGCGATCGCGCCCAGGCTCTCCGCCAGGTTCGCGTGCTCGTTCATGTGGCGCCATTCCCCATGCACCGGCACGCAGTATTTCGGCTTCACCAGCTGGTACAGGCGCTTCAGCTCATCCCGCGCCGGGTGGCCGGAGACATGCACCATGTGGTCATCCGCCGTCATGACATCGACGCCGGCGCGGCTCAGCTCGTCCTGCACGCGCAGGATCGCCCGCTCATTCCCCGGGATCATGCGGGAGGAGAAGATCACCGTATCCCCCTCCCCCATCGAGATGTGGGGATGGGTGTCGGCCGCGATCTTGGACATGGCGCTGCGCGGCTCGCCCTGGCTGCCGGTGCAGATCACCACCAGCTTGTCGTCCGGCACGTCCTCGGCGTCCTCCTCCGACAGGAAGGGGGGGATGTCGCGGAGGTAGCCGCACTCCCGCGCCGCGGCCTCGGCGTTGCGCAGGCTGCGGCCGAACAGCGCCACCTCCCGCCCCGCCGCGCGGGCGGCGACGGCCACCGATTCGACGCGGGCCAGGTTGGTGGCGAAGCAGGTCACGGCGATGCGGCCGCGCTTGATGCCCTTGATCAGGGCGGTCATGTTCCGCCGCACCTCGGCCTCGCTGCCCGAATGGCCCTCGACCAGCGCATTGGTGCTGTCGCAGACCATGGCGAGCACGCCTTCCTGCCCGAAGCGGGCGAAGGCTTCCTCATCCGTCGGCGGGCCGATCAGGGGCTGGGGGTCCAGCTTCCAGTCGCCGGTGTGCAGCACGTTGCCGTACTTCGTCCGGATCGCCAGCGCCTGCGCTTCCGGGACGGAATGCGACACGCGCAGGAACTGCAGGTCGAAGCTCCCCACCTCGAACCGCCCGCCCGGCGGCACGACGTTGACCTTCACCTGCGGGCCAAGGCCCGCTTCGCCCAGCTTGCGGCGCAGCACCGCGGCGACGAAGGGCGTGCACCAGATCTCGCAGCGCAGCTGCCGCCACAGATGCGCGACCGCGCCCACATGGTCCTCATGCGCATGGGTGATGACCAGGCCCTGCAGCCGGTCCCGCCGTTCCGCCAGCCAGGCGGGGTCCGGCACCATCACCTCCACCTCCGGATGCTCCGGCCCCCCGAAGCCGAGGCCGCAATCCACCGCCAGCAGGTCACCGTCGCATCGGTAGACGTTGAGGTTGAGTCCGATCTCCCCCGTCCCGCCGAGCGGGATGAAGGCCAGGTCTCCATTCATGTTGTTCTTCCAGTTCTCAGTCGGTTCAGTCGTCGTCGTCTGGAAGCGATCCACCCGCCCGGACCCCTCGGTCGGGGCCGGATGGCGCTTCCTGGTCGTTTCGGGGCGCGACGCTGACCGGGCCGAGGGGGCTGGGTGCAGCCCTCGCCTCAGGGGTCGTCGCGTCGCGCGGTCCGCGTGAAGATGGGGGCGGGATTGCGCAGCGCCAACAGGCGCAGCCCGTCCAAGGTCGTATCCTGGTCCGTCGTCTCGATCACCGTGGTGCCCTCCGCAAACAGGGGAGCCAGGCCGCCGGTCGCGATCACCTTCAGGCGATCATCCACCGCTTCCTCCTGCTCCGCCCTGATTCGCGCGACGATCCCCTCGATCAATCCGACATACCCCCAATAGATGCCGGACTGCATCGCCGCCACCGTATTCCGCCCGACGACGGCCTGCGGACGCCCGATGCCGATCCGCGGCAGCCGCGCCGCGGCGCGGTGCAGCGCCTCGATCGAGAGGTTGATGCCCGGCGCGATCACGCCGCCGAGGTAGGCGCCGTCCTTCGCCACCACGTCGAAGGTGGTCGCCGTGCCGAAATCGATGACGATCAGCGGCCCCTTGTAGCGTTCATGCGCGGCCAGCGCGTTCAGCAGCCGGTCGGCGCCGACCTCATGCGGCGCATCGACGCGGATGTCGAAGCCCCAGTCGAGGTTGGCGCGCGCGATGAGCGGCTCGCAGTCGAACCATTCGCGGGTCAGGCGGCGCAGGTTGTACAGCGCGGCCGGCACCACCGTGCCGATCACGCAGCGCTCGATGTCATGCGGCTTCAGCCCGGCATGCTGCAGCAGCGTCAGCAGCCACACCGCGTATTCGTCAGAGGTACGTTCCGCATCGGTGCGGATGCGCCAGCGGCCGCGCCATTCCTGGCCGTCATGCACCGCGAAGACGACATTGGTATTGCCCGCATCGATCGCCAGCAGCATCGCTTCCTACCTCGTCTCCCCGCCGACCTCGCCGGAGGACAGGGCCTGGATGCGCCCCTCCCCGGCCAGCAGCAGGCTGCCGTCCGCCGCCAGGCCGGCATAGGTCCCGGCGCGGCCATCCCGCATCGTCAGCTTCTGCCCGAGGACGGGGCCGCGGGCCACCCAGGCCTCCCGGATCGCGCCAAAGCCCTGGGTCGCCAGCACGCCGCGCCAATGGTCGATCGCGGCCAGCACCCGGGCCGCGACGGATCGGGGATCGGGCGCCGGCTGGCCCGGCTGCGCCAGGCAGGCCGTGGCCCGGCCCGTCACGGCAGGCGCCACGGCCAGGTTGGCGCCCATGCCGAGGATGATCCACTCGACCCGGCCTGCCGCATCGGCGGCGCTGTCGGTCAGGATGCCCGCGACCTTCGCGCCATCCAGCAGCAGGTCGTTCGGCCATTTGGCGGAGAGCCTGGCGTCCGGCGGCACATCCGGCGCCAGCGCATCATGCAGCGCGACGGCCGACAGAAGCGCCCATTGCCCGACATCACGCGCCGGCCCGCCCGGCCGCAGCAGCACGGAGAGGAAGAGGTTGCCCGCCGGGCTGTCCCAGGCCCGCCCGTCCCGCCCCCGCCCCGCGGTCTGCCGCAGCGCCAGGATGGCGATCCCCTCCGGCTCCCCGGCCGCGGCCAGGCGCAGCAGGGGATCGGTGGTGGAGGTCAGGCTTTCATGAACCCGCAGCCGCCAGCCGGCCGGCGGCAGCGTCATGCGCGCCTCATCCGGCCAGGGCAGCGACAGCCGCCTGCGCGGCCGCGATGATCGGGGCCGGGAACAGGAAGAACAGCAGGGTCAGCAGGCCCGTGCCGGCCATCACCACGGTGACGCCCGCCGTGCGCGGGTCGAGCGGCGCTTCCGCCGCGTCGAAGTACATCACCTTGATGATGCGGAGGTAGTAGTAGCTGCCGACGACGCTGGTGAAGACGCCGATCAGCGCCAGCACCCAGAAGCCTTCCTGCACGGCGGCGAGGAAGACGTAGAGCTTGCCGAAGAAGCCGGCCATCGGCGGCACGCCCGCCATGGAGAACATGAAGATCGCCATCCACAGCGCCATCTGCGGATCCGTGCGGCCGAGGCCCGCCAGATCTTCCACCTGTTCCAGGGCGCGGCCGTTGCGGCGCATCGCCACCAGCACCGCGAAGGTGCCGAGGTTCATGACCAGGTAGATCGCCATGTAGACCAGCACGCCGCGGAAGCCGCCATCGGTCGCGACCGCCAGGCCCATCAGCGCGTAGCCGACATGGCCGATCGAGGAGTAGGCCATCAGCCGCTTGATGTTCTTCTGCGTCAGCGCCGCGAAGGCGCCGAGCAGCATGGAGCCCGCGGAGGCGAACCAGATCACCTGCTGCCACTGCGCCGCCAGGTCACCGAAGGGCCCGGCGAGCACGCGCATCAGCAGCGCGATGGCGGCGATCTTCGGCGCAGTGGCGAAGAAGGCCGTCACCGGCGTCGGCGCGCCTTCATAGACGTCGGGCGTCCACATGTGGAACGGCACCGCGCTGATCTTGAAGCAGAGGCCGGCGAGCACGAAGACGAGCCCGATGATCAGCCCCATCCCCACCTGGCCGGAGGACAGCGCATCCGCCAGCCGGTCGAAATTGGTCGTGCCCGCGAAGCCATAGACCAGCGAGGAGCCATAGAGCAGCAGGCCGGAGGCCAGCGCGCCCAGCACGAAATACTTGAGGCCCGCCTCCGCGCTGCGGGGATTGTCGCGGTCGAAGGCGGCGATGACGTAGAGCGAGAGGGAGAGCAGCTCGAGCCCGATATAGAGGCTCATCAGGTCATTGGCGGAGACCATGACCAGCATGCCCTGCGCCGCGAACAGCATCAGCACCGCATATTCGAAGCGGTCGATGCCGGCCTTGGTGTTGAAGTCCAGCGCCAGCACCAGCGCCAGCGCCGCCCCCAGCAGGATCAGCACCTTGGCGAAGCGGGAGAAGCCGTCCGAGACATACTGGCCCATGAAGGCCGTGCCTTCCGACTGCCCCAGCACCAGCGCCGCGGTCAGCACAAGCGCGCCGATCACCGCCATGGAGACGGGGAAGAAGGTGTCCTTCTTCGGGATGACGCCACCCGCGAGGATGAGCAGGCCGGAGAGGCCGAGCACGATCTCCGGCAGCGCGAGGGTCCAGTTCATCGGGCTCACATCCCGGCCAGGCGGGCGGCACCGAGCGCGGCTTCATGCCGCGTCACGAGGGCCGTCACGCTTGCCTCGAAGAAGTTGAGGAAGGAGGAGGGATAGACCCCCATCCAGAGCGTCAGCAGGATCAGCGGCGCGAAGACCGCATATTCGCGCGGGCTGAGGTCGAGCAGCGCACGCAGGTCGTCGCGCGTGATCTTCCCGAAGGCGACGCGGCGATAGAGGTACAGCGCATAGGCCGCGCCCAGGATCATGCCCATGCAGGCGCCGAGCGCGACCCAGGGGCTGACCTTGAAGGCGCCGACGATCACCAGCAGTTCGCCCGGGAAGCCGGCCAGGCCGGGCAGCGCGACGGAGGCCATGGTGAAGAGCATGAACACGAGCGCATAGGCCGGCATGATCTTCGCGACACCGCCATAGCGCGCGATCTCCCGGCTATGGACGCGGTCATAGAGCACGCCGACGCAGAGGAAGAGCGCGCCGGAGACGACGCCGTGGCTCAGCATGGTGAACAGCGCGCCCGACAGCCCCTGCACCGTGAAGGTGAAGATGCCGAGCGTCACGATGCCCATATGGGCCACGGAGGAGTAGGCGATCAGCTTCTTCATGTCCTCCTGCGCCAGCGCCACCAGCGAGGTGTAGATCACCGCGATGACGGAGAGCGCGAACATGAAGGGCGCGAAGTCCGCGCTGGCCTGGGGCAGCAGCGGCAGGCTGAAGCGCAGGAAGCCGTAGGCCCCCATCTTCAGCAGCACGCCCGCCAGGATGACGGAACCCGCGGTCGGGGCCTCGACGTGGGCATCGGGCAGCCAGGTGTGCACCGGCCACATCGGCACCTTCACGGCGAAGGAGGCGAAGAAGGCCAGGAACAGCCAGAACTGCATGCGCGGCGAGAAGGCCTGCTCCATCAGCACCGGGATGTCCGTGGTGCCGGCCTGGTACCAGACCGCCAGGATCGCCAGCAGCATCAGGACGGAGCCGGCCAGCGTGTAGAGGAAGAACTTGAAGGCGGCGTAGACCCGCTGCGCGCCGCCCCAGACGCCGATGATCAGGAACATCGGGATCAGCACGGCTTCGAAGAAGATGTAGAACAGCACGAAGTCCAGCGCGCAGAACATGCCGATCATCATGCTTTCCAGCACGAGGAAGGCGACCATGTATTCCCGCACGCGGGACTGCACGCTCTCCCACGACGCCAGGATGCAGAGCGGCGTCAGCAGGGTGGAGAGCAGCACGAACAGCACGGAGATGCCGTCCACGCCCATGTGGTAGCCGACGCCGAACTCCGGCAGCCAGGCGGCCTGCTCCACGAACTGGAAGTCAGCCGAGGCGCCGTCGAAGCGCACCCAGAGCACGAGCGAGAGGGCGAGCGTGATGAGGCTGGTCCAGAGCGCGGTCCAGCGGGCATTGCGCGCCACTACCGCATCCTCGCCGCGCACGGTGAGGATGATCAGCGCCCCCGCCAGCGGCAGGAAGGTGACGAGGCTGAGGATGGGAAAGCCGGCGGCGTTCATCGGGGCATCCCGAGCAGGAGGAGGGATACGAAGGCCACGAGGCCGATGATCATGGTGAAGGCGTAGTTGGCCACGCGCCCGGTCTGCAGCTTCACCGCACCCTGCGCCGCATCCACCGCCAGCGCGGCGGCGCCGTTCGGCATTCCATCGATGAGCTTGACATCGCCGGTCTTCCAGAAGGCCCGCGCCAGCGCCTGGGCGGGCTTCACGAAGATCGCGTCATACAGCTCGTCGAAGTACCACTTGTTGAGCAGGAACCGGTACAGACCGCCGAAGCTGGCGGCCAGCTTGGCCGGAATGCCCGGCGCGAACATGTACAGCACATAGGCCAGCGCGATGCCCGCCACGCCCGCGACCGTCGGCGCCAGTGGCACCCAGGCCGGCACCTCATGCGCGTGGTGCAGAACGTGGTTGTGCGGGCCGTTGACGATGGCGCCGTTCCAGAAGGCTTCCTGGTCGTGGCCGACGAAGAAGTCGTAGAACACATAGCCCGTGAAGACCGCGCCGACGCTCAGCACCAGCAGCGGCACCAGCATCACCAGCGGGCTTTCATGCACATGCTCCATGGTGTGGTGATCCGCCCGCGGCGCGCCGTGGAAGGTCAGGATCAGCAGGCGCCAGGAGTAGAAGGCCGTCAGGAAGGCGGCCAGCAGGCCCATAGCGAAGGCGTACATGCCGGGGCCGCTATGCGCGGCATAGGCAACCTCCAGCACCATGTCCTTGGAGTAGTAGCCCGCGAAATAGGGCACGCCCGCGAGCGCCAGGCTGCCGATCCACATCACGGTATAGGTGACCGGAATCTTCTTCCAGATTCCGCCCATCTTCCGGATGTCCTGCTCGTCCGACATCGCATGGATGACGGAGCCGGCACCCAGGAACAGCAGCGCCTTGAAGAAGGCGTGGGTGAAGAGGTGGAACACCGCCGCCTGGTACACGCCGACGCCGACCGCGAAGAACATGTAGCCGAGCTGCGAGCAGGTCGAGTAGGCGATGATGCGCTTGATGTCGTTCTGCACGCAGCCGATCGTCGCCGCGAAGATCGCGGTGGAGGCGCCCACGATCGTCACGATGGCCAGCGCCGTCGGCGCGTATTCCATCACGGGCGACATGCGCGCCATCAGGAACACGCCCGCCGTCACCATCGTCGCCGCATGGATCAGCGCGGAGACCGGCGTCGGCCCCTCCATCGCGTCCGGCAGCCAGGTGTGCAGGCCAAGCTGCGCGGACTTGCCGCAAGCGCCGAGGAACAGCAGCACCCCGATCACTTCCAGCGCCGGCATGCCGAGGAAGCGCTGCGCCTGCGCCTGCTCCACGCTCGCGAAGATCGTGTCGAACTCGACGGACTGGAACGTCCAGAAGGTCAGCGCCAGGCCCAGCATGAAGAACACGTCGCCGACGCGGTTGACGATGAAGGCCTTCATCGCCGCGCGGTTCGCGCTGTCCTTCTCGTACCAGTAGCCGATCAGCAGGTAGCTCGCGAGGCCCACACCCTCCCAGCCGAAAAACAGCTGGACCAGGTTATCGGCCGTTACCAGCATCAGCATCATGAAGGTGAAGAGGCTGAGATAGGCGAAGAAGCGCGGGATCGTCGCGTCATGCGACATGTAGCCCACGGAGTAGAGGTGGATGAGGGTCGAGATGAAGGTGACCATCGCCACCATCACGACGCTCAGCGTGTCGTAGCGCAGCGCCCAGGACACCTCGAAGCCGCCGACATCGATGAAGGTGAACAGCGGCGCCACGCCCGGCGCATGGCCGAGCGCCACCTGGATGAAGGCGCTGATACCGCAGGCCGCGGCAATCGCCATGCAGATGACGGTCGCCCATTGCGCCGCGCGGTCGCCGATCCAGCGGCCGAGGAACCCGGCGATGGTGGCGCCGAGCAGCGGGAAGAAGATCGCACCGACATACATCGGCTCAGCCCTTCAGGGTGGACACGTCTTCCACCTCGATCGTACCGCGGTTGCGGAAGTAGATGACCAGGATCGCGAGGCCGATCGCGGCCTCCGCGGCCGCCACGGTCAGGATCAGCATGGCGAAGATCTGGCCGGTCAGGTCACCGAGCTGCGCCGAGAAGGCGACCAGGTTCAGGTTGACCGAGAGCAGGATCAGCTCCACCGACATCAGGATGACGATGATGTTCTTCCGGTTCAGGAAGATGCCGAGGATGCCCAGCACGAAGAGGATGGCGCCCACCGTCAGGTAGTGCGCGAGGCCGACGGCCATCATCAGTGGTGCCCCCCGTGGCCGTGATGCTCGACCTGCTTCGGCGCCGGCGGCGCCTCCACCCGCGGCCGCTCGATCCCGATCTCGCCGAGGCCCGCCCCCGCGCGCACCTGCCGCAGGTTCACGCTGCCGCTGCGCGCGACCTGGGCCGCGATGTCCTGTCGCTTGGAATTCGGCCGGCCGCGGAGCGTCAGCACGATGGCGCCGATCATGGCCACCAGCAGGATCAGGCCCGACAGCTGGAACAGCCAGACATGGTCCGTGTAGAGGATGCGGCCGATGGCGCGGGTGTTGTCGATCCCCTCCGGCGTCGGGTTCAGCCGCAGCCCGCCGACGTCATCCGCGAAGCGCCAGCTGCCGAACACCAGCACCAGCTCCGCGAAGAGCACCAGGCCCACCGCGCCACCGACCGGCGCGTAGCGCTGGAAGCCTTCCCGCAGGGCGGAGAAGTCCACGTCCAGCATCATCACGACGAAGAGGAACAGCACCGCGACCGCGCCGACATAGACGATGACCAGGATCATCGCCAGGAACTCGGCCCCGGCCAGCAGGAACAGCGCCGCCGCGTTGAAGAACGCCAGGATCAGGAACAGCACGCTGTGCACGGGGTTGCGGCTGGTCACGACCATGACCGCGCTGGCGATCAGCACGGCCGCGAAGAGGTAGAAGGCGGCTGCGGCGATCATCGCGCCCCTCCGGGATCGGTAGCATTCATCATCTCGTCCCCATCGTCCCCGGTCACCGGGGGGGTCGTCTCAGCGATACGGCGCGTCGAGCTCAAGCCGCGTGGCCAGCATCGCTTCCCAGCGATCGCCATTGGCCAGCAGCTTGGCCTTGTCGTAGAGCAGCTCCTCGCGCGTTTCCGTCGCGAATTCGAGGTTGGGCCCCTCCACGATCGCATCCACCGGGCAGGCTTCCTCGCACATGCCGCAATAGATGCACTTGGTCATGTCGATGTCGTAGCGCGTGGTGCGGCGGCTGCCGTCGTCACGCGGCTCGGCTTCGATCGTGATGGCCTGGGCGGGGCAGATCGCCTCGCACAGCTTGCAGGCGATGCAGCGTTCCTCGCCATTGGGATAGCGGCGGAGCGCATGTTCCCCCTTGAAGCGAGCGCTGAGTGGCGACCGCTCATGCGGGTAGTTGATCGTCGCCTTCGGCTTGAAGAACTGCTTCAGCGTCAGCCCCATGCCCGAGACGATCTCGGTCAGCAGCAGGCTGCGGGCAACGCGGTCGAGCATCGGCATCGTCTATCTCCTCACCCGACGACCGGCAGCCAGCCGGCCAGCTTCAGCACGGCGGCGGTGATCACCAGCCACACCAGGCTGAACGGGAGGAACACCTTCCAGCCCAGGCGCATCAGCTGGTCGTAGCGGTAGCGCGGGAAGGTGGCGCGCACCCAGACGAAGACGAACAGGCAGAAGCAGATCTTCAGGATGAACCACAGCGGCCCGGGGATCCAGGTGAAGGGCTCGAACGCCATCGGCGGCAGCCAGCCACCCAGGAACAGGATGGTGATGAGCGCGCTCATCAGGATCATGTTCGCGTATTCGCCGAGGAAGAACAGCGCGAAGCTCATCGAGCTGTATTCGACGAAGAAGCCCGCCACCAGCTCCGACTCACCTTCCGGCAGGTCGAAGGGCGCGCGGTTCGTCTCCGCCAGCGCGGAGATGAACATGATCACGAACATCGGGAAGAGCGGGATGATGAACCACACCGTGGACTGCGCCCGCACGATCGCCGTCAGGTTCAGCGATCCCACACACAGCAGCACCGTCACGATGACGAAGCCCATGGAGACTTCGTAGGACACCATCTGCGCCGCCGATCGCAGCGCGCCGAGGAAGGCGTACTTCGAGTTCGACGCCCAGCCCGCGATGATGATGCCGTAGACGCCGAGCGAGGAGATCGCGAAGAGGTAGAGGATGCCGACATTGATGTCGGCGATCGCCCAGCCGTCATTCACCGGGATCACCGCCCAGGCCAGCATGGCCAGCATGAAGGTGATCATCGGCGCCATCAGGAACAGCGCGCGCGACGCGCCGGAAGGAATGATGGTCTCCTTCATCAGCATCTTCAGCGCGTCGGCGAAGGGCTGCAGCAGGCCGAAGGGTCCGACGACGTTCGGCCCCTTCCGCATCTGCATGGCGCCGAGGATCTTGCGCTCCGCCCAGGTCAGGTAGGCGACGCCGATCAGCAGCGGCACCAGCAGCGCCATCGCCTTCGCGACGGTCAGCGCCAGGATGCCGACAGGGGTGGCGAGGAAGGCTTCCATGAACGCTTACTCCGCCGCAAGCGCCGGCGCGGGGCCGTAGGTGCGCGCGCATTGCGCCATCACGTCGGAAGCCCGCGCGATGGCATCCGCCAGATGGTACTGCGTGATCGCGCCCGCGAAGGGCGCATCGCCCAGCGCGCCCGCATCGCCGGCCGGGCCGGTCGTGTCCGTGCAGAAGGACCGCGTGAAGCCCTCCGCCAGCGCCGGCACCGCCGCGACCATCGCGGCGCGCAGCTGGCCGAGGTCATCGAAGCCGACCGTCACGCCGAGGCCCTGCGCGGTGGCGCGGATGATGCGCCAATCTTCCCGCGCCTCCCCCGGGCCATGCAGCGCCATGCGGCTGACCTGCGCGCGGCCTTCGGTGTTCAGGTAGGTGCCGTCCTTCTCGGTATAGGCGACACCAGGCAGGATCACGTCGGCGCGCGACGCCGCGCGATCGCCATGGTGGCCCTGGTAGATCACGAAGGTCTCCGGCGCGATCGCGGCCGGGTCGATCCCATCCGCGCCCAGCAGCCACAGCGCATCGACGCCGCCCGACAGCATGGCGCCGAGGTCCTTGCCGCCCTGGCCGGGCAGGAAGCCCATCGCCAGCGGCGCGACCTGGCCGCCGAAGAGGTGCAGCAGGTTGAAGCCGTGCCAGTCATCCCGCAGCGCGTTGCAGGACTGCGCGATGGCCCAGGCCGCCGCCAGCACCGCCGCGCCATCCGGCCGCGCCAGCGCCCCGCGGCCGACCAGGATCATCGGCTTCTTCGCCTCCCGCAGCACCGCCATGAAGCGATGCGTGCCGGCCAGCATGGAGCGGAGTGTCGAAGGCCCCTCCCCCACATGGTCGTAGCTGTAGGTGAGATCGACGCCCGCAGGCCCCACCACGCCGATCGGGAACTTCCCGAGCGACCAGCGCTTGCGGATGCGCGCATTGATCACAGGGGCTTCCGTGCGCGGATTGCTGCCGATCACCAGCAGCGCATCCGCTTCCTCGATTCCCGCGATCGTCGTGTTGAAGCGGTAGAAATCGGGGCGGGAGGCATCAATCGCCGCGCCATCCTGGCGGCAATCGAGGTTCGCCGAACCGAGCCCAGCCATCAGCGCCTTCAGCGCGAAGGCGCTCTCGGCATCCACCAGGTCGCCCGCCACCGCGCCGATGCGATCGGGCGCCGTCGCCTTCAGCTTCGCCGCCACGGCGCCCAGCGCCTCCGGCCAGCTCACTGGCTTCAGCTTGCCATCGACGCGCAGCCAGGGCCGGTCGAGGCGCTTGCGCTTCAGGCCGTCGAAGGAGAAGCGGCCACGGTCGGCCATCCACTCCTCGTTCACATCCTCATTGATGCGCGGCAGGATGCGCAGCACTTCCGGGCCGCGGCTGTCGATGCGGATGTTGGTGCCGGTCGCGTCCTGGACGTCGATGCCATCCGTCTTCCGCAGCTCCCAGGGCCGCGACACGAAGGCATAGGGCCGGCTGGTCAGCGCGCCGACCGGGCAGATGTCGATCAGGTTGCCGGAGAGTTCGCTGGTCAGCGCCTTCTCGACATAGGTGCCGATCTCGAGGTTCTCGCCCCGGTTCGTGCCGCCCAGCTCCGCCGTGCCCGCGATCTCCGCCGAGAAGCGGACGCAGCGCGTGCACTGGATGCAGCGGGTCATGATCGTCTTGATCAGCGGCCCGATGTTCTTGTCCTTTACGGACCGCTTCGGCTCGCGGTAGCGGGACTTGTCCATGCCGTAGGAAACGGACTGGTCCTGCAAGTCGCATTCGCCGCCCTGGTCGCAGATCGGGCAGTCCAGCGGGTGGTTGATCAGCAGGAATTCCATGACGCCGCGGCGCGCATTGCGCACGACCGGGCTGTCCGTCTTCACCACCATGCCGTCGGCGACCGGATAGGCGCAGGAAGCGACGGGCTTCGGCGCCTTCTCGACCTCGACCAGGCACATGCGGCAATTGCCGGCGACGCTCAGGCGCTCATGGTAGCAGAAGCGCGGGATCTCCTTGCCCGCGGCCTCGCAGGCCTGCAGCACCGTGGCGCCGTTCGGGACCTCGACCTCGATCCCGTCGACCGTGACCTTCGCCATCGTCGCTTACTCCGCCGCCAGCGGCATGGAGGGGCGCGCATGCTTCGCCTTGTAGTCGGCGATGCGCGCTTCCATGACCGGGCGGAAATGCCGGATGAGGCCCTGCACGGGCCAGACGCCGCCATCGGCCAGCGCGCAGATGGTGTGGCCCTCGATGCGCCGGGTCACTTCCTCCAGCACGTCGATCTCTTCCACATCCGCGCGGCCTTCGACCATGCGGTCCATCATGCGGCTGACCCAGCCCATGCCTTCGCGGCAGGGCGTGCACTGGCCGCAGCTCTCATGCTTGTAGAAGCGGGAAAGGCGCGCGATGGCGCGGACGATGTCGGTGGACTTGTCCATCACGATCACGCCCGCGGTGCCGAGGCCCGACTTGTGTTCGCGCAGCGCGTCGAAATCCATCAGCACCGTGTCGCAGATGTCCTTCGGCAGCAGCGGCGTGGACGACCCGCCGGGGATGACGCAGAGCAGGTTGTCCCAGCCGCCGCGCACGCCGCCGGCATGCCGCTCGATGAGCTCCCGCATCGGGATGCTCATCTCCTCCTCCACGTTGCAGGGCTTGTTCACATGACCCTGGATGCAGAAGACCTTGGTGCCGCTGTTCTTCGGCCGGCCGAAGCTGGCGAACCAGCCGGCGCCACGCCGCAGGATCGTCGGCACCACCGCGATGGTCTCGACGTTGTTCACCGTGGTTGGGCAGCCATAGAGGCCGACGGCCGCCGGGAAGGGCGGCTTCAGCCGCGGCATTCCCTTCTTGCCTTCCAGGCTCTCGATCAGCGCGGTTTCCTCGCCGCAGATGTAGGCGCCGGCGCCGCGATGGACGTAGAGGTCGAAATCCCAGCCCGACCCGCAGGCGTTCTTGCCGATCAGGCCCGCGTCATAGGCTTCCTGGATCGCGGCCTCGAGCACGACGCTCTCGTTGTAGTATTCGCCGCGGATGTAGATGTAGCCGGCATGTGCGCCCATGGCGAAGCCGGCGATCAGGCAGCCCTCGATCAGCGTCTGCGGATCGTGGCGGATGATGTCGCGGTCCTTGCAGGTGCCGGGCTCGGATTCGTCAGCATTGACGACCAGGTAGTGCGGCCGCTCGCTCGCCTGCTTCGGCATGAAGGACCACTTCATGCCGGTCGGGAAACCCGCGCCGCCGCGGCCGCGCAGGCCGGACGACTTCATCTCCTCGATGATCCAGTCGCGGCCCTTCTCCAGGATGCCCTTGGTGCCGTCCCAGTTGCCGCGCTTCTGCGCGGCGGCCAGGCGCCAATCCTGCATGCCGTAGAGGTTGGTGAAGATGCGGTCCTTGTCGGAAAGCGCCATGGCCCTATTCCCCCGCCACGTCCAGCAGCGTCAGCGGCCCGCCTTCCGGCGCGCTGGTCTGCCGTCCGATCGTGCTGCCCGGCTTCGGCCGCTCACCCCGCTTCAGCGCCTCGATCAGCGCGACGGTGCGGTCGTAGTCCAGGTCCTCGTAGTAGTCGTCATCCACCTGCAGCACCGGCGCGTTCACGCAGGCGCCGAGGCACTCGACCTCCGTCAGCGTGAACAGCCCGTCGCTGCTGGTCTGGCCGACCTTCACATGCGCCGCGTCGTGGCAGGCGCGCATCACGTCGTCGCTGCCGCGCAGCATGCAGGGCGTGGTGCCGCAGAGCTGCAGGTGGTGCTTCCCGATCGGCTTCATGTTGAACATGAAGTAGAAGGTCGCGACCTCATAGACGCGGATCGGCGCGACGCCGAGGCGCTTCGCGATCTCGTCCATCGCCACGTTCGGAACCCAGGCGCTGCCGGTGGTGCGCCCCATCTGGCGCTGCACGACGTAGAGCAGCGGGATGGTGGCGGAAGCCTTCTTCGCTTCCGGATAGCGCGCCAGGACCTTGCTGATCTGGGCTTCGCTCTCGGCGTCGAAGGCGAAATGCGTGGGCTGTTCGACGCTCACCGGTCGATCTCCCCGAAGACGATGTCGAGGCTGCCGATGATGGCGACGGCGTCGGCCAGCATGTGCCCCTTGGAAAGCGCCTCCATGGCCTGGAGATGCGCATAGCCCGGCGCGCGGATCTTCACGCGATAGGGCCGGTTGGTGCCGTCCGCGATCATGTACACGCCGAACTCGCCCTTCGGCGCTTCGGTCACCGTGTAGGTCGCGCCGGCGGGCACGTGGTAGCCCTCGGTGTACAGCTTGAAGTGGTGGATGAGGCTTTCCATCGACCGCTTCATCGCGCCGCGCGTCGGCGGCGTGATCTTGTTGTCGGCGATCTTCACAGCGCCGGGCCTGATCTTGCCCAGGCACTGCTTCACCATCGACAGCGACTGCCGCATCTCCTGCATCCGGACCAGGTAGCGGTCGTAGCAGTCGCCGTGGACGCCCACGGGAATCTCGAAGTCCAGCTCGCCATACATCTCATAGGGCTGCGACTTGCGCAGGTCCCACGCGCAGCCGGAGGCGCGCAGGCAGGGGCCGCTGAAGCCCCAGGCCATGGCCTGTTCCGCCGTCATCACGCCGATATCGACGGTGCGCTGCTTGAAGATGCGGTTGTTGGTGAGCAGGCCTTCAAGCTCGTCGAGGAAGGCCGGGAACTGGTCGCACCACTTGCCAATGCGATCCTCCAGCCCCGCAGGCAGGTCCTTCGCCACGCCGCCGGCGCGGAAGTAGTTCACGTGGTAGTGGCTGCCGCCCGTCGCCTCATAGAATTCGAGCAGATGCTCGCGCTGCTCGAAGCCCCAGAGCGACGGCGTGATGGCGCCGACGTCGAGCGCATAGGTCGTGACGTTCAGCAGGTGGTTCAGGATGCGCGTGAGTTCCGCGAACATGGTGCGGATCCAACGCGCGCGCTCCGGCACCTCATTCTCGATGCCGAGCAGCTTCTCCACCGCCAGCACCCAGCTGTGCTCCATGCACATGGGCGAGACGTAGTCGAGGCGATCCATGTAGGGCATCGCCTGGAGATACGTCTTGTACTCCATCAGCTTCTCGGTGCCGCGATGCAGCAGGCCGATATGCGGATCGGCGCGCTCCACCACTTCGCCCTTCATCTCCAGGATGAGGCGCAGCACGCCATGCGCGGCCGGGTGCTGCGGGCCGAAATTGATCGTGTGGGTATCGGCGTCGAACAGCTTCTGGTGGTGGCCCGAATCCTCGGAGCCACCAGGCAGCGGCAGGCCGCTGACGAGTTCGGTGCTCATTGCTTCGGCCCCTCGATCTGCCCGCGTTCCTCGCGGATCAGATGCACCTTCTCGTCGCCGGGCAGCGTCGTCATGCCTTCCCAGGGCGACAGGAAATCGAAGTTGCGGAAATCCTGCGTGAGCGACACGGGCTCATACACCACCTGCTTCCGCTCCTCGTCGTACCGGACCTCGACATGGCCGGTCAGCGGGAAATCCTTGCGCAGCGGATGGCCTTCGAAGCCGTAGTCGGTCAGCAGGCGGCGAAGATCCGTGAGGCCCGCGAAGACGACGCCGTACATGTCCCAGCATTCGCGCTCATACCAGGTCGCGGCGGGCCAGACGCTCGCGATGCTCGGCACCGGCGTCGCCTCGTCGGTGGAGACGATGATGCGGACGCGCTGGTTCAGCGCCAGGCTCAGCAGGTTGTAGACGACCTCGAAGCGCTCCGCGCGCTCGGGGTAGTCGACGCCACACAGGTCCATCAGCTGCTCGAAGGCGAAGCGCGGATCGTCGCGCAGCATCGCCATCAGCGGCACGATCATCTCCCGCGTCGCGCGCAGCACCAGTTCCTGGCCGCGCTCGACGAAGACTTCCTGCACCGCGGGGCCGGCGGCCGCCGCGATGGTCGCACCCAGCTCGTGCATCGCGCTCGCCTCAGCCACGGAGGATGGTCCCCGTCCGGCGGATCTTCTTCTGCAGCTGCAGGATGCCGTAGACCAGCGCCTCCGCCGTCGGCGGGCAGCCGGGCACATAGACATCCACGGGCACCACGCGGTCGCAGCCGCGCACCACGGCGTAGCTGTAGTGGTAGTAGCCACCGCCATTGGCGCAGCTGCCCATGCTGATCACCCAGCGCGGCTCGCTCATCTGGTCGTAGACCTTGCGCAGCGCGGGGGCCATCTTGTTGGTCAGCGTGCCCGCCACGATCATCACGTCCGACTGCCGCGGCGAACCGCGCGGGATGATGCCGAAGCGGTCGAGGTCATAGCGCGCCATGTAGGCGTGGATCATCGGCACCGCGCAGCAGGCCAGGCCGAAGGTCATCGGCCAGAGGCTGCCGGTCCGCGCCCAGTTCACCACCTTGTCGAGGTTGGCGATGACGAAGCCCTTTTCCTCGATCTCGCCGGTGATGCCCTTGACCACGGCATCCTGCGCCGGGCCGGGGGGCAGAGCCTCCCGGTTCCAGGCGATGTCCTGTGTGTTCGAACCGCTCATGCCGATCTCCGGGCGCCCCGCCGGCGCCCCCTGAAATTGGTGCGAAGTCGCCCCGTCACTCCCGGCCGGGTCATTCCCAGTCGAGCGCGCCCTTGCGCCACTCATAGACGAAGCCGACCGTCAGCACGCCGAGGAAGCCCATCATCGACAGGAAGCCGAACCAGCCGATCTCGTTCAGCGTGACGGCCCAGGGGAAGAGGAACGCGACTTCCAGGTCGAAGATGATGAACAGGATGGCGACCAGGTAGAATCGCACGTCGAAGCGCCGGCGCGTATCGTCGAAGGGCTCGAAGCCGCATTCATAGGCCGAGAGCTTTTCCGGATCCGGCTTCTGCCGTGCGGCCAGCAGGGCTCCGCCCACCATCGCGCAGGCGATGGCGGCCGCGATCCCCAGGAAAACGAGGATCGGGAAGTATTCAGCCAACATGGGCTGGGTCATGCCACGGCACCCTTTGCCTTACCTCAATCCCCGGCATTAAGGCACCAGGGTTTTCCGCATGCGCGAGATGGGGGGGCTTCCCGCGTCATCTCCGCAGGCCCCCGTCCCATGCCGCACCGCAGCAGCCGGAGATTAGACCCGCCCGACGCGCTCCGCCATAGGGTGCAGCGCATCATGGAAGCCTTGACATGCAGGGTCGCGGGAAGCGGTAAACGCGCCGTGAACGCGTCCGCAGGTGGCGGAGGTCTCGGCGCGAAGTGCTTCGAATTGTGGGAGAAAACCAGTCGCGTGGCGCGAGTGACGGGGCTCGAACCCGCGACCTCCGGCGTGACAGGCCGGCGCTCTAACCAACTGAGCTACACCCGCACGCGACTGGTGGGCGGGGAATACGGGGGCGGGCGGGGGGTGTCAAGCGCGGGGCCCCGCTGAAATGGCGCACCGTGACAGATCGATGTGGACGCTTTGCGAGGTTCGTTGCGGCACGCGGATTCGCGTGCGGCGGAAAAAATGCGGCCGCCGAGCGCCCTCCCCCGCGCTGGCGCGGAAGGATGGGGTGGGGCAGTTGCTGGACCGCGCAGCGCGCCGCTGAGGGCCGCACCGCGCCGCCGCAGGCTACATCGCCGGCTGCGGACCGCGCCGCCTCCTCTGGTGGCCTGGGGACATCGCCAGCTGCGGACCGCGCTGCGGGGCGGGGCTGCGCAGGTCGCTTCTTGCCGCCTCGTCGGGTGGCTCGGGGGACATCGCCAGCTGCGGACCGCGCTGCGCGGCGGTGCCGCGCAGGTCGCTTCTCTATGCCTCCGGCGGATTCCTTCCCGCCTCTGGCGGGAAGGAATGGGCGCTGACGGGATCGAACCGCCGACCAACTGCGTGTAAAGCAGCCGCTCTACCTCTGAGCTAAGCGCCCCTCGCCCGTCCCCTACGCCAGGCGCGCCCAAACGAAAAGGGGCCGGTCCTCGCGGACCAGCCCCCTCACCGCTTCCCGATGTCGGGAAGGCTCAGTTCACGGCGTCCTTCAGGCCCTTGCCGGCCTTGAAGCGCACCGTCGTGGAGGACGGGATCTTGATCTCCTCGCCCGTGCGCGGGTTGCGGCCCTTGCCGGCCTTGCGCTTGGAGGTCGAGAAGGTGCCGAAGCCGACCAGGCGCACTTCGCCGTCCTTCTTGCTCAGCGCCTTGGTGATCGCGTCGAAGACCGCATCCAGCACATCGCCGGCCTTCGCCTTCGGCAGATCGCCGGCCTCGGCAACAACGGCGACCAGATCCTGCTTGTTCATGTGGGACCCCCCTTCAGGTTCCTGTGTGACGACATCCGATGGTCAGCCGGCACGACTCTGCCGGCGTCTCGCGGGCACACTAGGAGGCGCTTTTCCGTCGCGTCAACGCCGGGCGGCGCGATTAATGGCGGATATCCGCCATTCCGCGATGGGGTGCGGCGCGAAACCCACGGATTCCGCGGGCCTGCGCAACCGCGTGAGACAATTCCCAGACCAGCCAACAAAAAAAGCGAAGGGCGCGCACCGTCGCCGGTGCGCGCCCCTTATCATGCCACGCCAGGCCGGTCAGTGCGGCCGGACGGCCGAACCATCCCCGGCGGCACCGGACGCCGCGGCAGGCGGCGCCTCCGGCGGCTCCTCCCAGGTGATCGCCTCGGGCGGCCGCACCAGCGCCTTGGAGATCACCTCATCCACATGGCTCACCGGCAGGATCGTGAGGCTCTTCTTCACGCTCTCCGGAATCTCCGCGAGGTCCTTCTCGTTCTCCTTCGGGATGAAGACCGTGGTGACGCCCGCACGCAGCGCCGCCAGCAGCTTCTCCTTCAACCCGCCGATCGGCAGCACGCGGCCGCGCAGCGTGATCTCACCGGTCATCGCCACATCCTTGCGGACGGGAATGCCCGTGAGGACCGAGACGATGGACGTCGCCATCGCGATGCCCGCGGAAGGCCCATCCTTCGGCGTCGCGCCTTCCGGCACGTGCACATGGATGTCGCGCTTCTCGAACATGGTGGGCTTCAGGCCGAAGCTGGGGGAGCGGCTGCGGACGTAGCTCATCGCCGCGCTGACGCTCTCTTGCATCACGTCGCCGAGCTTGCCGGTCGTCTTGGTCGCGCCCTTGCCGGGCACCACGACCGATTCGATCGTCAGGATCTCGCCGCCCACTTCCGTCCAGGCCAGGCCGGTGACGACACCGACCATGTCCTCCGCCTCGGCCTCGCCGTAGCGGAACTTCCGCACACCCGCGAACTTGTCGAGGTTCTTGACATTGACCGCGACCTTCTTCGCCTTCTTGGAGACGATCTCCT
Organism: Acetobacteraceae bacterium; assembly: GCA_027482245.1. Taxonomy (GTDB): domain Bacteria; phylum Pseudomonadota; class Alphaproteobacteria; order Acetobacterales; family Acetobacteraceae; genus Falsiroseomonas. The sequence goes on from JAIXWG010000001.1 coordinate 43,174, forward strand.
TCACCGCCTTGCGGGCGATGCCGGCCAGCTCGCGCTCCAGGTTGCGCACGCCCGCTTCCCGCGTGTGGTAGCGGACCATGTCGCGGATCGCGTCCTCGCTGATCGACCACTCGCCGGCCTTCAGGCCGTTCGCTTCGCTGACCTTGGGGATCAGGTGGCGCTTGGCGATCTCGACCTTCTCATCCTCGGTGTAGCCGGGGATGCGGATGATCTCCATGCGGTCCAGCAGCGGCTGCGGCATGCGCAGGCTGTTGGCCGTGGTGACGAACATCACGTCCGAGAGGTCGTAGTCGACCTCCAGGTAGTGGTCGTTGAAGGTCGCGTTCTGCTCGGGGTCCAGCACCTCCAGCAGGGCGGAGGACGGATCACCGCGCCAGTCGGCGCCCAGCTTGTCGATCTCGTCCAGCAGGAAGAGCGGGTTGGAGGACTTCGCCTTCTTCATGCCCTGCACGACCTTGCCGGGCATGGATCCGATATAGGTCCGCCGGTGGCCGCGCACCTCCGCCTCGTCCCGCACGCCACCGAGCGACATGCGCACGAAGTTGCGGCCTGTCGCCTTGGCGATCGACTTGCCGAGCGAGGTCTTGCCGACGCCGGGCGGGCCGACCAGGCACAGGATCGGGCCGCGGATCTTCGGGCTGCGGGACTGGACCGCCAGGTACTCGATGATCCGTTCCTTGATCTTCTCGAGCCCGTAGTGGTCGGCGTCCAGCACCTTCTCCGCCGCCTCGATGTCGTTGCGGATCTTGGTCTTCTTCTTCCACGGGATCGACAGGATCCAGTCGAGGTAGTTGCGCACCACCGTCGCTTCCGCCGACATGGGCGACATGGTCTTGAGCTTCTTCAGCTCCGCCATCGCCTTGTCGCGGGCTTCCTTGGTGAGCTTGGTCTCCTTGATCTTCTTCTCGAGCTCGGCGGTCTCGTCCTTGCCGTCCTCGCCCTCGCCCAGCTCCTTCTGGATCGCCTTGAGCTGTTCGTTCAGGTAGTACTCGCGCTGCGTCTTCTCCATCTGCCGCTTCACGCGGCTGCGGATGCGCTTCTCCACCTGCAGGACGCCGATCTCCGATTCCATATGCGCGAAGACGCGCTCGAGCCGCGGGCCAACGCCCACGATCTCCAGCAGCTCCTGCTTCTCGGCGATCTTCAGGTTCAGGTGGCTCGCGACCGTGTCGGCCAGCTTGGCTGGCTCCTCGATCTGGTTGATCGAGACCAGCACCTCCGGCGCGATCTTCTTGTTGAGCTTGATGTACTGCTCGAACTGCGCGACCACGGTGCGCGCCAGCGCCTCCAGCTCCCGCGCCTCGGTGGCGGGGTCCTCGGCGACCTCGGCGAAGGCCTCGAAATACGGATCGGTGCCCTTGTAGGCCGCGATCTTCGCGCGCTTGCCGCCCTCGACCAGCACCTTCACCGTGCCGTCCGGCAGCTTCAGCAGCTGCAGCACGGTGGAGACGGTGCCGACATTGTAGAGGTCGTCGATGCCGGGATCGTCCTGCGCCGCGTTCTTCTGCGCGACGAGGAGGATCTGCTTGTCGTCGCGCATCACCGCTTCCAGCGCGCGGACGGATTTCTCGCGCCCGACGAAGAGCGGCACGATCATGTGGGGGAAGACGACGATGTCGCGCAGCGGCAGGACGGGAAGCAGTTCGCCGCGCGCGGGTTGGGTGGGATTGGCCGCCATGTCGGACCTCACTCAGGACAGTCGGCGCGGGGTCCGCCCCCAGGACTTTCCCACCACGGGGGCCCTGGTTATCGGCACGGGCCCCGGCGCCACGGGGTTGTCATCCAGATGGGTCCCCTGCCCCGCGGCCACAAGGCAGGCCTGCCATGATGGCAGCGCCTTCCTGGGTGGCCGCCGGCGCCGGCTTCTGGGGACCGGGCAATCGGCGCAGGCAGCGCCGTTCAGGCGCTAGACTGCTCCACGGGGCGTTCACCGTAGATGAACAGCGGGCTCGCACGGCCCTCCGCCACCTCGCGGTTCACCACCACCTCCTCGACGTCCTCGAGACCCGGCAGGTCGAACATGGTGCCGAGCAGGATGCTCTCCATGATCGACCGCAGGCCGCGCGCGCCGGTGCGGCGCTGGATGGCGCGCGTGGCGACGGACCGCATGGCGTCCTCGGTGAAGGTAAGCTTCGCCCCCTCCATCTCGAACAGCCGCTGGTACTGCTTGACCAGCGCGTTCTTCGGCTTGGTCAGGATCTCGATCAGCGCCTTCTCGTCGAGGTCCTCGAGCGTCGCGACCACGGGCAGGCGGCCGATGAATTCGGGGATGAGCCCGAACTTCAGCAAATCCTCCGGCTCCACCTCGCGCAGGATGGCACCCGTGCGACGCTCATCCGGCGCCCGCACCTCCGACCCGAAGCCGATGCCCGAGCCCTTGCCGCGCGCCGCGATGATCTTCTCGAGCCCCGCGAAGGCGCCGCCGCAGATGAACAGGATGTTCGTCGTGTCCACCTGCAGGAATTCCTGCTGCGGATGCTTCCGCCCGCCCTGCGGCGGCACGGAGGCGACGGTGCCTTCCATGATCTTCAGCAGCGCCTGCTGGACACCCTCGCCCGACACGTCGCGCGTGATGGAGGGGTTGTCCGACTTGCGGCTGATCTTGTCGACCTCGTCGATGTAGACGATGCCGCGCTGCGCGCGCTCCACATTGTAGTCCGCGGCCTGCAGCAGCTTGAGGATGATGTTCTCCACATCCTCGCCGACATAGCCGGCCTCGGTCAGCGTCGTCGCATCCGCCATGGTGAAGGGCACGTCGAGGATGCGGGCCAGCGTCTGCGCGAGCAGCGTCTTGCCCGAGCCCGTCGGCCCGACCAGCATGATGTTGGACTTCGCGATCTCGATGTCGCCGGACTTCCCACCATGCGCCAGGCGCTTGTAGTGGTTGTGCACGGCGACGCTCAGGACCTTCTTCGCGTGGTCCTGGCCGATGACGTAGTCATCGAGCACCTTGCAGATCTCGCGCGGCGTGGGCACGCCATCGCGGGACTTCACGAGGTGCGTCTTGTGCTCCTCGCGGATGATGTCCATGCACAGCTCGACGCATTCGTCGCAGATGAACACGGTGGGCCCGGCAATCAGCTTCCGGACCTCGTGCTGCGACTTGCCGCAGAACGAGCAGTACAGGGTATTCTTCGAGTCGCCGGACTTGCTCATGCGCGCTCCGAAAGCCTCAAGCCCCGGTCGCCTGGCAGGCTGACGGCGCGGGACGCCCGCCCCCCGGCTGGGGGACGGCAACGGGTGAATGTAGCCCCGCCTCGCGGCGGGGGAAAGCACAACCCTGATCCAAGGACCAGATTGGAAACAAGACGTGAACGGGTGGCGAACCACCTGTTCTCCTGCCGTCGCCGAACCAGGCGGAGAAGGGCGCTCAGCTCTTCGGCGCTTCCACGGGCGGGGCGGGGCGCTGTTCCACGACCTGGTCGATCAGCCCGAAGTCGCGGGCTTCCTCGGCGGTCATGTAGGTGTCGCGCTCCATCTTCGCCTCGATCTCGGCCAGTTCCTGGCCGGTGTGGTGCACGTAGATCTTGTTCAGCCGCTCGCGCGTCTTGAGGATCTCGCGCGCCTGGATGGCGATGTCCGTCGCCTGGCCCTGGGCGCCGCCGGAGGGCTGGTGGATCATCACCTGGCTGTTCGGCAGCGCGTAGCGCTTGCCCTTGGCGCCCGCCGTCAGCAGCAGGCTGCCGGCGGAGGCCGCCATGCCGATGCACACCGTCGACACCGGGCTGCGGATGTACTGCATGGTGTCGTACATCGCGAGGCCCGCCGTCACGACGCCGCCCGGGCTGTTGATGTAGAAGGCGATGTCCTTGTTCGGGTTCTCGCTTTCCAGGAACAGCAGCTGCGCGCAGATCAGCGACGCCACCTGGTCGTAGATCGGCCCGGTGAGGAAGATGATCCGCTCCTTCAGCAGGCGCGAATAGATGTCATAGGCCCGCTCGCCCCGGGCCGTCTGCTCGACGACCATGGGGACGAGGGAGTTGTTGTAGATCTCGACCGGATCGCGGTCCCGCATGGTGGTCCCTTTCATGCCCCGCCGCCGGCGGGGCTGCAGCCATCGGACCGGCCCCTGCTGCGGCCGGTCCTCGAAGGCGATTCTCTACGATTGATATTAATGTGGGGAAACCAGGGCGACGCGCAAAGCCCCCCTGTTGCTGCATTTCCCCAACCAATTCCCGGCGTCGTCCAGGCGAGCCCAGATGGGATGCCGCCCGGCCCAACACAAGCGGGGGCCTCCGCCCAAAAGCCAGCGGGGGCGCCCGCCCGAAAGCAAGCGGGGCCGGCACCCGCCAAGGCGCCGACCCCGTTCATGCCCAAGGCCCCGCGACGCGCCCCGAGGGGCGCCGCCCGAAGCCGGTCCGGTGGGCCGGCCTGGTCAGGCCGCCTCCGCCGCCTGCGCCGTCAGCTCGGCCGGCGTGATCGTCGTGTCGGTCACCTTGGCGAGCTCGAGCACAAAATCGACCACCTTCTCCTCGAAGATCGGCGCGCGGAGGTTCTCGACCGCCTGCGGGTTCTTCTGGAAGAACTCGATGACCTGCTTCTCCTGCCCCGGGTAGCGGGAGGCCTCCTGGCGCATCGCGGCGCCCAGCTCCTCGTTCGTCACCTGGATGTTGTTGGTGCGGCCGATCTCGCTCAGCAGCAGGCCGAGGCGGATGCGGCGCTCCGCGATGGCGCGGTAGTCGGCCTTCAGCGTGTCCTCGTCCTTGCCCTGGTCGTCGGCGTCGAGCTTGCCGGCCTTCAGGTCCTGCTCCACGCGCTGCCAGATCTGGGCGAATTCGCCGTCCACCATGCCGGCCGGCACCTCGAAGCTCGCCCGCTCCGCCAGCGCGTCCAGCAGCTGCCGCTTCACCTTGATCCGTGCCAGCGAATCGTATTCGCGCTGCAGGTTCTCCGTCACCGTCTTGCGCAGCGCGGCCACGTCCTCCAGCCCCAGGCGCTTGGCGAACTCATCGTCCACCGCGGGCAGCGTCTTGGTCTTGAGGCTCTTGGCCGTGATCGCGAAGACCGCATCCTTGCCGGCCAGCTCGGCCGATCCGTATTCGGCCGGGAAGCTGACGGAGATGTCCTTCTTCTCGCCCGGCGTCATGCCTTCCAGCTGCTCGGTGAAGCCGGGGATGAAGCCCTCGCCCGCGACCTCGATCGGCATGTCGGCGGCGGTGCCGCCGGGGAAGGGCTCGGCCAGGCTGCCATCCTCGTTCTTCAGGCGGCCCTCGAAGTCGCAGACCAGCACCTCGCCCTTCGCGGCCGGGCGGGCTTCGGCCACGTCCTCGGTCGTGGCCAGGCGGCCGCGCATGGTGTCGAGGAAGCCGTCGACCTCCGTGTCGCCCGGCACCGCCTTCTGGCGGTCCAGCGCGATGCCGGCGAAATCGGGCATCGGGATCTCGGGCAGCAGTTCCAGCTCGACCTTGTATTCCAGGTCGGCGCCGTCGCTGAAGTTCACGAGGTCCACCTTCGGCTGCATCGCCGGGCGCAGGCCGCGCTCCGTCAGCAGCTGGCGCATGGATTCGTCAACCGACTGCTCCAGCACCTCCCCGGCCACGGCGGTGCCGTAGCGCTGCTTGACGACGGCGGCCGGCACCTTGCCGGGGCGGAAGCCGGGCAGGCGCAGGTCGGCGCCAAGTTCCTTCAGCCGCTTGTCACGGCGCTCCGCCAGGGTCGCCGCCGGAACGACGACCTGGAACGCCCTTTTCAGCCCCTCTGCGGGAAGCTCGGTGACCTGCATTTCGGACCTTCTTTATCCTGAGGGCGCCCCGGGGCAGTGGTGGCCCGGATGCGCGGCACGCTGGAAGCCCGCCCCCTAGCGGCTTGGGGGCGCGGCGGCAATGGGGGGCGTGCACCAACGGCCCGGTGGAGTGACCTGCGGCCGGCGAAGCCGGCCGAGGCCGCGAATGCGGCCCGTCGCCTATGCGGCGAGCCAGGCGCGCGGAGCGCGCCCCCGGCGCTTGAGGGCATGACATGCGGGCGGAGGGACTCGAACCCCCATGGCTTGCGCCACTGGAACCTAAATCCAGCGTGTCTACCAATTCCACCACGCCCGCGCGGGCCGCTGGATACCGCGCCACCGCCCCTGCCCGCTACCCCCCGCGCGCCCTTCAGCCCGCCGGGCGGCGGAAGACGAAAAGGTTGCTCATCCAGATCCGGCTGGCCGGGGCGACGACGTGGGTATCGTCCCGCACCTCCAGCACCTCCAGCCCCGCCTCCCGCGCCAGGGCGAAGACCTCCCCCTGGGGCAGGACATGCATCTCCATCTCCGGCGCGCGGCTGGCGCCGGCTTCCAGGTAGCCGCGGATGGAGAAGGCGTAGTCGGTCCGGTGGGTCGGCACCTGGAACATCGCCACCCCGCCCGGCCGCAGCCCGGCGAAGGCCAGCCGCAGCAGATGCGCCGCGACCGGCGGCGGGTTGTGCTGCAGCACCAGGCGGCTGAACCAGAAATCCCAGCCATCGCCCGGCATCGGCGCCGCTGTCGTGCTGTGGTGCCAGGCGACGTTGTCCACGATCCGCGCCTCGGCCTGTTCCGCCGCCAGCGCCAGATGGGGGCGGGAGATGTCGCACCCCGTCACCCGGTCGAACAGCCGCGCCAGCGCCAGCGTCGCGCGGCCGACGCCGCAGCCATATTCCACGGCGGAGGGCAGCGATTCGGGCGGGATTCCCTGGCGCTCCAGCAGCCCCTCCACCAGCGCGGCATCCCGCCGGCCGCTGGCGTAGAATTCGTCGATGCTGGCCTCGATGGCCTCCGGCCGGTAGCGGTCCTCGGTCAGCACCGACCAGTGCGGCATCTCCCGCCCCGCCTCTTCCCAGTACTGGCCGATCCGTTCCAGCATTGCCGCCAGTTCCGCGGGCGTCGCCGCCACCTCCACCGCCAGGCGGCGGATATCGAGCGGCAGCGCCTGGCGCGGCGCGTCCCGCCGGCGGGCGGTGAATTCGGCGGAGGCGAGGAAGCCGTCCACCAGTGCCCCCACGCTGTCCGCACGCGCCAGGTGGCGTTGCAGCACCGCCTCATCCTCCGGCTCCCGCCCCAGCAGCAGGCGGTAGCAGGCGCGCACATCCTCCATCGTCGGCCGCGCTGCGACCGTGCGACGCGTCGCGTCCTTCCAGGCGGGGCGCGCGGGCTCCTCCGGCGGGGCGGCCTTCGGGGGCTCCGCGCGGGCCGGGGCCTCGCGCTGCGGCGGCCGCCCGATGGCCGGGATCGGCCGCATCACCACCGGCCGCGCCGGTTTCGCCCCCTCCCCGCTCATCAAATGCGCCTCGCCGGCGCGGCGGGGCCGAGCAGCGCCGCCGCGCAGGCGTCCAGGATGGCATCCGAGCCCAGCGCATAGGCCGCGTAGAGGTCCGGGATGTCCCCCGCCTGCCCGAAGCGATCGACGCCGAGCGGCACCACCCGCTGCCCTCGCACGCCCCCCATCCAGGACAGCGCCGCGGGATGCCCGTCCAGGATCGTCACCAGCGCCGCATCCCGCGCCAGCGGCGCCAGCAGCCGCTCCACCGCGCTCGGCGCGCCCCCCTTGCGGGCGGCGAGCCAACCCTGGTGCAGCCGGTCCGGGGAGGTGATGGCCATCAGCCCCGCCCCCGGCACATCCTCCCGCACCGCCTCGAAGGCCTCCAGCGCCTCCGGCGCCACGGGGCCCTGGTAGCAGAGCGCGAGTTCCGCCCCCTCGGCCGGCGGCACCACCCAGTAGCCGCCGGCGATGGCGCCCTCCGCGTCCAGCTTCCGCTCCGGCTGCGCCAGCGCGCGCGTGGACAGCCGCAGCCAGACGGCGCTGCCATCGGGTTTCTGCATGTGGTCGAAGGCGAAGCGCATCAATACGGCGAGTTCGTCGGCATAGGCGGGCTCGAAGGCCACCAGCCGGTCCTGCGCCATGCCGATCAGCGGCGTGTTCACGGACTGGTGCTGCCCGCCTTCGGGCGCCAGCGTCAGGCCGGATGGCGTGGAAACCAGCAGGAAGCGCGCATCCTGGTAGCAGCCATGGATCAGCGCATCGAGGCCACGATTGACGAAGGGATCATACACCGTCCCGATCGGCAGCAGCCTGGCCCCGTTCAACGAATGCGAAAGCCCGAGCGCGCCCAACAGGAGAAACAGGTTTTGCTCGGCGATGCCGAGTTCGATGTGCTGCCCCTCCGGCCCCATCCCCCAGCGCTGCGCGCTTGCCAGCTTGGCGTCGCGGAAGACGTCGTTCTTCAGGTGCCGGTCGAAGATGCCGCGCCGGTTCACCCAGGGGCCGAGATTGGTGGAGACGGTGACATCCGGGCTGGTGGTGACGATGCGCTCCGCCAGCGGCGCGAAGTCGCCCTGCCCGCGGCCGATCTCGGCCAGGATCTCCCCGAAGGCGGCCTGGGTGGACATCATCCGCCCCGGCGGGATGCGGGGCGAGGGCAGCGCGGCCGGCACCTTCACCAGCGGCGCGGACAAGGCGCGGCCTTCCGGGGCGATCGGCTTCGCGAAGGGCACGGCGGCCAGGAAGGCCTCGACCTCCTCCGCCGGGACCTCCAGCCCCTCGAACCGGTCCCATTCATGGCCGTCGCGGATGCCCATGGCGGTCTTGAAGGCCGCCATCTGCTCCTTCGTCATCAGCCCGGCATGGTTGTCCTTGTGCCCGGCGAAGGGCAGGCCCATGCCCTTGATGGTGTAGGCGATGAAGCAGGTGGGCTGGTCGCCCGCCGCATCCTGCGCCCGGAACGCCTCCGTGAGTGTCTCGATGTCGTGGCCGCCCAGATTCGTCATCAGCGCCGCCAGCTCGTCATCCGACAGCGGATCGATGATAGCGCGCACACCGGGCACGCGGCCGAGGTCGGCCAGCACCGCGTTCCGCCAGGCGGCGCCGCCCTGGAAGGTCAGCGCGGCATAGAGGCTGTTGGGGCAGTCATCGATCCAGCGGCGCAGCGCATCGCCATCCTCCCGCGCGAAGGCGGCTTCCAGCTTGCGGCCGTATTTCAGGGTGACGACGTTCCACCCCATGTCGCGGAACAGCCCCTCGATCCGGCCGAAGAGGCGGTCGGGCACCACGCTGTCCAGGCTCTGACGGTTGTAGTCCACCACCCACCAGACATCGCGGACATCGTGCTTCCAGCCCTCCAGCAGGGCCTCGTAGATGTTCCCCTCGTCCAGCTCCGCATCGCCGACCACGGCCACGTGGCGGCCGCGCGCGATCTCCGGCCGCCCCAGCCCGTGCAGCCGCACATAATCCTGCACCAGGGACCCGAAGGTGGTCAGCGCCACGCCGAGGCCCACGGAGCCCGTGGAGAAATCGACCTCCGCCCCGTCCTTCACCCGGGACGGATAGGGCTGGATGCCGCCGAATTCCCGCAGGGTCGCCAGCTTCTCCCGCTGCTGCCGGCCGAACAGATAGTTGATGGCGTGGAAGACCGGCCCCGCATGCGGCTTCACCGCGACGCGGTCCTGCGGGCGCAGCACCTCGAAATACAGGGCCGCCAGGATGGAGACGGAGGAGGCGCAGGAAGCCTGGTGCCCGCCGACCTTCAGCCCGTCCCGGTTCGGGCGGATGTGGTTGGCGTTGTGGATCATCCAGGCCGAGAGCCAGAGCAGCTTCCGCTCCAGCTGGTGCAGCACGCGGAGGCGATGCGATTCCGCCAGGGGCGAGGCGTCCTGGCGGATCGGGCGTTCAGCGGTCATCCTCGCCTCCTCTGGTTCACCGCGCGAAGATAGGGGGTCGCGCCGGTCAAGCGAAGCACCTCAGGGGGGCGCCCGCCACCAGCGCCTTGTCACGGCCAGCGCCACCAGCCCCTCCGTCCCCATCAGCGCGGTGGCCGCCGGCGCGCCGATCCAATCCGCCATCAGGCCGAGATGGAGGAACCCCAGCAGGCCGAGGCCGACGCAGACCGACAGCACGCCGAGCGCGCGGCTGCGTTCCTCCGCCGGCGTGGCGATATAGACCAGCGTCGCCTGCATGGTGGCGAAGCCCGCGCCGCCCGCGCCCATCAGCACCAGCGCCGTGCCGGCAGGGATGACGCCGGGCGCCAGGGCGAAGGCCGTCGCCATGGCGCAATAGGTGGCGCAGCCGCCGATATAGACCGCCCGGTACCAATGCGCTGGCGCCCGCGCCGCCAGCAGCATGGCGGCGAAGAAGGCGCCGACGCCGTCCATGCTGGCCAGCAGCCCGACGCCATCAGGCCCCAGCCCCAGCGTCCCCGCGCCGATCACCGGCACCATGGAATTCGCAGGCCAGCCGAACAAATTGTAGATGATCGTCACGATCAGCACGCCGCGCATGCTGGGCTGGCGCAGCACCAGGGCGAAGCTCTCCCGCGTGTCCCGGATGATGGAAAGCGGCCGCTTCGTCACCGTGCTGCGGTGGCGCACCCGCAGCGCAGCCGCGGCCGCGCAGGCATAGAGGACGAAGGACAGGAAGAAGGCCGCCGCCGGCCCCTGCGCCGCCAGGATCGTGCCCCCCAGCGCCGGGCCCGCGACGCGGCTGGCATTGTTCGCCACCACGTCGAGCGACATGGCGGAGGCCATGCGCGTGGTGCCCACGATCTCCCCCAGCATCATCCGGCGCACGGGGTTGTCGGTGGCCCAGGCGATGCCGGAGACGAAGCAGGCCAGCCCCAGCAGCCAGACCGGCGGCCTGCCCGCCAGGCAGAGCGCGACAAGCCCCGCCGCCACCAGCGCCTGGCAGCACACCACCGCGACCAGCGCGTGCCGCCGCTGCACCCGGTCCGCCGCCACGCCGAGCGTCGCGCCGAACAGCCCCATGGGCAGCAGCCGCACCAGCGTCATCGCGGCAACCAGGAAGGGGGAGCGCGTCTGGTCATAGACCACGACGGCGATGACCAGCATCTCCAGCCACCGCGCGATGGAGATGAAGGAGCCGACGAGCCAGATGCGCCGGAAATCCGGCACCCCCAGCACCCCTGTCGTTGTCACTCCCTGGAACAAGGCGGACCCGGCGTTGTTCCGCCCATCCTTGCCGGGATCGGCCGCGCCCTCAATCCACCGGGCTGCGCGCCGGGCGCGGGTCGCGCAGGCCCACGATGCATTGCACGGCCCGGGTCGGTGGCACAGCCTACACCCGACCACGGCGCCGGTACCGCCCGCGCCGGTTCCACCATGGACGCGCCCTCACGCAGGGTCATCGTCAAGGCCGGAGAGGCGCCGCCCCTGTCGCGCAGTCGAACCGGCAAGCCATCGTTGCCGGGTGGTCTGTGAAACGGAATGCCAAACGTCGGGCTGTCCCCTATCGTGAGGAATGCGGTATGCACGACGGTGCCGCCAGGCATGAGCTAGAAGTTGCGACGGAGCACCAGGATGCAGCTTGATCACCGGCTGATCTACGATATCGGCCTGCACAGGGGCGAAGACACAGACTTCTACCTGAAGAAGGGCTATCGCGTCGTTGCGTTCGATGCCAATCCGGCTCTCATCGAAACCGCCCAACGCCGATACGCCAAGCACATCGCGGCGGGCGAGGTCACCCTCATCGAAGGCGCGATCGCGCCAGAGACCGAGAACGGCAAGGTCTCGTTCTTCCTGAACAGCAAGACCTCCGAGTGGGGGACGATCGACAGCGACTGGGTGGCCAGGAACACGGCCCGGGGCACGCACGTCACGCGCATCGACGTCGCCCGGATCGATATCGCCACCACCTTCAGGCAGGCATCCCCTACTACCTCAAGATCGACATCGAAGGCGCCGACGGGCTGGTGCTGGAGGCGTTGCGCGACCTTCCGGAGCGCCCGCAATTCGTCTCCATCGAGTTGAATTCGGTCGACATGGCCCAGAACCGGGCCTGCATCGCGCTTCTTCGTGAACTCGGCTACCAGCAGTTCAAGCTGGTCCCACAGAAGATCATCGCGAATACCCGCGTGCAGGTCACAGACCTGCAGGGCAGGCCCTTCGAACACGTGTTCAGCCGCGGCGCCTCCGGCGTCTTCGGCGATGATCTCGAAGGCACTTGGCTCAGCGAAGACGCCCTGCTCGGCGCGCTGCGCCCGCCATTCGCGGAGTGGCAGGACATCCATGCCACGCTGACGCCCACCGACCTTGTCAATGTCGCCATCGACCGTCCCGCGACGCAAAGCTCGACCTCGGAATGGTCGACGAACCGGGACCCGACCGTCGACGCGCGCGTGGCCAATAACGGCGACACGACCTCCGGCACGTTCTTCCACACCGACGCCGAGGAGGCGCCCTGGTGGCGGGTCGAACTCGAGAAGCCGACGATCGTCGAGAAGGTGGTCATCTTCAACCGCGCGACCCTGCGGGAACGACTGCTGAAGCTGACCGTCCTTGGGTCCGCTGACGGCAAGGAATGGTTTCCGCTGTGCGCGAAGACGGACGACGCGCCGTTCTCTGTCTTCGCCGCACAGGCCCAGCCGCAGCCGCCGGTACGCTTCGTGCTCGTCCGGAAGGACCAGCCGGGCTTCCTGCACTTCGAGGAATGCCAGGTCTTCGCCAAGCCCGATCGCGGCTGATCGGCGCAAGCCCAAGCGCTTGACGGGCAGGCCCGGTCGGCTCCCGTCAAGCCGCCAGCCGATTATCGGCGGCACCCGTTAACAGTCGTCGGCGTTCGCGTGAGGCAGCGCAGCAGGGCGCGTCGCCGGCCCTGCCCCCCCCGGAGAACACCGGCGACGGAGGGTTTGCGGGGGTGTAGTTCGCAGCGCAGGGCCGCGTGACCGCCGCGGCGGACGCGGCCGAAGCCTGGCGCGTCCTGCCTGCCGGTTCCCGAACAACCCCTACTCCGCCCCGCGCAGGGCCACCACGCCCGCTGCGCAATGCGCGACCCAGGCCTCCGGCGCCTCCAGCCGCAGCGTGGCGGCCAGCAGGTCGCACAGCATCCGGCCCCGAACCGGCCAGGCTTCCGACGACGGCGGCGGCGCGCCGGGCCGGACCAGCGGCCTGGCCATGTCGAGGGCGATCGACACCGTCACCCCCTCCGCCACCGGTGCCACGCCCTCCGGCCCCAGCACCACCAGCACGCCGGCATCCCCCCGCAGCGCCGCCACCACCGCCTGCAGCCGCGCGAAGGGCGGGTTGAGGTCCACCACCGCCGCGCCGGCGCCGGAGAGCGCCTGCGCCAGCCGGTCCCTGAGCCCCGGCGGCCAGGCGGTGGAGGGCGCCAGCACCACCATGGCATCCCCCGCCTGCCAGCCCGCCGGCCGCATGGCGATGCCGAGCGGCGTCGCCGCGGCGTCCGCCGGCCACAGGGGTTCATCCAGCGGGAAGCCGTCGGCCGCGTCCTGCGCCAGGCCGGCGCCGCCCAGCGCCAGGGCCGCCACCATCGCCGCCACGCCGCGCCACCACCGCCCCATCGCCATCCTCCGCCCCTCGGTTGCGGGGCAGAGGCTGGCGGCAGGGGCGGGTCGGGGTCCCGAAGGCGGGGGGAAGCCGCGCCGAAATCAGTCCGAAATCAGCGGCGGGGCAGCGCTATTCCAGCGTGACCGTCACCAGCAGGACCGCCACCGGATGCGGCGGATTGCGGTGCACGGCGTCATTCGCCGGCAGGGAACGGTCCGCATTCACGTGCAGCGAAATCTCCCGGGTCATGCGGGAGGCCTGGCGGAGGTCGATGACGGCGACGCCGGACCGGCCCGTCGGCGTCAGCGACGCCACCGGCTGCCCCGGCAGGTCCGGGATGACATGCAGGCGGAGAGTCGTGCCGAGGTTCTCCGCCGCCAGCAGAGTCGCCACCGGCCGCCCATCCAGCACCAGCGCGGTCGGCGCCAGGCAGGGCGTGTCGGGCACGCAGCGCAGCGCGGCGCGCTCCTCGAAGCGCCCATCCTCCACCCGCTGCTCCACCAGTACGCGCAGCACAGGCCGTTCCTGCGCCAGCGCGGGACCGGCGATCAGCATCGCCGCCAGGGCGACGCCGGGTGAAAGCCTCACACGAACCCCTTCGCCAGCTTGCGGATGGCGGAGGACGCCGCGCGCCGCCCCTCCCCCGCATACTCCTCGTGATAGTCCTCGATCTTCGCGGGATCGTAGCGGTAGTTCACCATCAGGCCGAAGGACTCGCGAAAGCCCTTCTCGGAGGTATCGGCACGCCAGTTCAGCCGCTCGACCCGCGCGCCGTTGGACAGGTGGAAATGCGCGACCGGGTCGCGGGCGCGCCTGGCGCTGCGGCCGCTCTCCGCCAGCAGGTAGCGGGCGCAGGCACGCATCAGGATGGGTTCCAGCGCCTTGCCCAGCGGCTCCTCCCGCCCCGGCGGGCGGCGGGCCAGGATGCGGCGCAGCGTCTGGGAAGGCGTCTCCGGCGTCGCCACCTCGCCCGCCGGCCCCGCGATGGCCAACTCCGCCGGCACCAGCGCGCGCAGCGCCGCCGCCTCCTCCTCCGTCACCAGCGCCACGTCGCCGGCATCGAGCTTCCCTTCCATCCACCGCCGGAAACCGGGGATGGGGGAGAGGGTGGCGAAGCAGTCGAGGTTGCCGAACTCGGCGCTCAGCAATTCCACCACCCGCTTGATGAGGAAGTTGCCGAAGGAGATGCCATCGAGCCCGCGCTGGCAGTTGTTGATGGAGTAGAAGACCGCGGTATCGGCCGTCTTCGGGTCCTGCACCGGCGCCTTCTCGTCCAGCAGCCCCTGCACGCTGGCGGCCATGCCCTCCACCAGCGCGACCTCGACGAAGATCAGCGGCTCATCCGGCATGCGAGGGTGGAAGAAGGCGTAGCAGCGGCGATCGGAATCGAGCCGGTTCTTCAGGTCCCGCCAGGTGCGGATGCGGTGCACCGCCTCATACCCCACCAGCTTCTCCAGCAGCATGGCCGGCGATGCCCAGTCGATGCGGCGCAGCTCCAGGAAGCCGACGTCGAACCAGCCGGCGAGCAGGGTGCGGAAATCGGCCTCCAGCGCCTGCAGCAGGGGGTCGCCCTCCATCCGCGCCATCAGGTCGGCGCGCAGGTCCACCAGGAACTTCACCCCGTCCGGGATGGTGGTGAACTGCGTCAGCAGGCGCTGGCGCGGCGGTTCCAGCACGCGGCGCAGCGCCGCCTTGGCCGCCGCACGTTCCGCCACATCCGTCGCGGCCGCGACGCGGTTCCAGGCAGCCGACACCGCCTGCGCGTCCGAGTCGAAGCCGGCCAGGGCGCGCAGGAACTCGCCGCGTTCCGCATGGTCCGCGGCCAGGTAGGCCTGCGCCAGGCGCGCGGCGCGGGACCGGGCGGAGACCTCGCCACCGCGGGCCTCCAGGCAGGCGCGCATCTGGGCGGCGAAGCCATCATCCTCCCCGCCCGTGACCGAGGACGCCATGTCCCGCCACAGCGTGGTCACGCGGCGAAGCGCGCGGTCGAAAAGCCCGGCGGGGGCGGCAAGGTCCGACATCACGGATCCTTTCTGCGTGTTTCAATCACTCTGCCCGAGAAGCCCCCGCGGCGTCGAGCAACCTTGCCGAGAGGAGAGGCGGGCCGAGAGGATGGATGGCAAGTGGTCCGCGATGTCCTCCGCCACCAGCCCCGGGCCGATCCGTGTCGCGGCCTCCCCATGCAGGAAGCAGGCGGCGCAGGCGGCCTCGAAGGGGGGCATGCCCTGGGCGAGCAGCCCGGCCGTGATGCCCGCCAGCACATCCCCCGTGCCGCCGGTGGCAAGCCAGGGGGGCGCATTGGCGTTGATCGCGACGCGCCCCTCGGGGGCGGCGATGATCGTGTCCGCGCCCTTCAGCAGCACGACCGCGCCGGTGCGGGCGGCGGCGGCGCGGACCGCGGCGATCCGGTCCTCCCCCGGCGGGCCGAAGACGGCGGAAAACTCGCCGGCATGGGGCGTCAGCGCCGCGGCGCCCGCCAGCGCATCCGGATCGCCGGCGGCGGCGCGCAGCGCGCCCGCATCCGCCACCACCTGCCGCCCCGCGCCCACAGCCTGGCGCAGCAGGGCGCGCGTGGCGCCATCCGGCGGCAGGCCCGGGCCGATGACCCAGGTGCCGATGCGCGCATCGGCCAGCAGCGCGTCGGCGCCGGCCTCGCTAACCATCACGCCGGGGTCGCCCGCGCGCAGCACGGCGGCGGTCGCGGCATCCGGCGCCAGCAGGGTCAGCAGCCCCGCGCCCATGCGCCGCGCGGCGCCCGCCACCAGCCGCGCCGCCCCTGTCATCCCGGGCCCCGCCACCACCGCGACATGCCCGCGGGCGTATTTGTGGGACTCGGCGCCCGGGACCGGCAGGCGCCACAGGCCGGGCCCGTTGCGGAAGGCAAGCGGCGCGATGCCCGGCAGCACGGCGGCCGGCAGCCCGATATCGGCCAGCACCACCTCCCCGCAGAGCCCCCGGCCGGGGAACAACAGGTGCCCCGGCTTCAGGCGGAAGAAGGTCACGGTCAGCGCCGCCGCTTTCGCGAAGCCCCTGACCGCCCCCGTCGCGCCATCGACGCCGGAGGGCATGTCCACCGCCACCACCGGCGCCGTCGCCGCGCCCAGCACATCGGCCGCCAGCCCCTCCACCGGCTTCGACAGCCCCGCCCCGAACACCGCATCCACCACCAGGCCCGCCTGCGCCGCGCGCTCCGCCGAGAAGGCCACCACCGGCCCCCGCCACCGCGCGGCCATGGCGGCGGCATCGGTGCCCGGCCGGGGCGGCGCCAGTGCGGCCAGAGCGACCGGCCACCCCGCCTGGTCCAGCAGGCGCGCGATGACGTAACCGTCGCCGCCATTGTTGCCCGGCCCCGCCAGCACCAGCGTCCGCACCGGCCGGAAGCGGCGCATCACCGCGCGGGCCACCGCCCGGCCCGCGGCCTCCATCAGTGCCAGGCCGGGGATGCCCGCCGCGATCGCCGCCGCATCGGCGCGCGCCATCTCGTCCGGTGTCAGAAGCTCGTCCATGCCGGCAGCCTATCGAACCCGGGGGGCGCTGGCGCGCTGCGATCGCATGAAAATCATGCTCCCCCCGACGCTCCTCGCCGCCCTGCTGGCCCTGCCCGCCGCCGCGCAGCAGCTGGACCACCAGCCCGCCACCAGTTCCCGCCCACCGCCCACCCGCATGGAAGGCGACCGCGCCGGCCCGCCCACCGCGCCGGCCCAGCCCCCCGTCGGCACCGGCGCGCCCCGCAACGAGCCCGCCCGTACCGCGCCGCCCCCCGGCCACGCGACCATGCCGGCCCCCGCCGTGCCGAACCAGCGCCAGCCCGAACACAGCGAGGGCGCCGGCCAGGCCGGGCAATCCCCCATCCCAGCACGCCCGGGCGCCCGCCCCGACGCCAGCACCACCCGCGCCCAGGAAGGCCCGGCCCAACCCCGCTGAAACCGGCCTTTGGCGACCGGCGTCCCAGGATTTGCTAGGCTTTGCGCGAACCGGGACATGGAGTCGCAGGCATGGCCTTCATTGTGGCGGTGGCGCAGCGCAAGGGCGGCGCCGGGAAATCGACCCTCACCGCCAACCTGGCCGCGGCACTGGCCGGCAGCGGCGCCCGCGTGGCGCTGCTCGATACCGACCCCCAGCAGACCTTGGCACGCTGGGGGGCGGAGCGGGCGAAGGCCGGCAAGCGCGCCACCCACCTCGACCTTGATGCCCCCGCCGGCTGGCGCGTGCCGGCGGCGCTCGACAAGCTTCGCCGCACGCATGACTACGTGCTGCTCGACACGCCCCCCCACGCCGACACCGACGCCAAGATCGCCATCCGCGGCGCGGACCTGGTGCTGGTGCCGCTCCAGCCCTCCCCGGCCGATCTCTGGGCGATGGACGCGACGCTCGACCTGGCGCGCGGGGAAAAGCGGCCCGCCGCCATTGCCCTGAACCGCGCCCCCGCCTCCGGCAAGCTGCTGACGATGATCCAGGCGGAGATCGCGAAGCGCGGCCTGACGCTGCTGCAGCCCGCCATCGGCAACCGCACCGGCATCGCCCAGGCCTTCGCCGGCGGCCTCGGCGTGACCGAATCGGCGCCCAACTCCGTGGCGGCGGAGGAGATGCGGGCGCTCGCCGCGGCGCTGAAGGCGCTGCGAAACACGTGAAGCGCCCCGGCTTTGCGCCGGCCCGCCGCCGCCGCTATGGACCCCGGTCTTGATCGATCACGGTCCCGATCGATGACCGCCTGGCGCCAGGAAGCGTGACACATGGCCAAGCCGACGGGCGCCAAGGGCACCCGATCCCGGATCACCGCGGCGAAGCCCGCCCTGCGCAAGGCCGCCGCCATCGCGGAAGCCGCACCGCCCCCCGCCTTGCGCCCCCGCGGCCTGGCGCCCGACGCCGGCGTCGAGATCAGCGAGGACGCCTTCCCCGAACTCGACGCCGTCGCCGCCATCCAGCGGGGCCTGCACGCCTACAACCAGGAAATGGGCGGCGATTACGACCGGGAGCCGGTGACGCTGCTGGCCCGCGCCCCGGACGGCACGGCACGGGGCGGGCTGCTCGGCCTGACCTTCTGGGGCTGGCTGTTCATCGACTGGCTCTGGCTGTCCCGCGACCTGCGCGGCAAGGGCGTGGGCTCCGAGCTGCTGATGCGGGCGGAGGCCATCGCGCGCGAACGCGGCTGCGCCCACGCCTACACCGACACCTTCAGCTTCCAGGCGCCCGATTTCTGGCTGCAGAACGGCTACAAGGAATTCGGCCGGCTGGACGGCATGCCGGCCGGGCATGCGCGCATCTGGTTCCGCAAGGCCCTCTAGGCCCCGATGCTGCCCCCGCTCCGCCCCTTCAACGCGCCGACCCTCGCCCCCCCGCCCGCCACGGCGCATGTGGAGGCGCCCGCCCCCATTTCGGGCCGGCCGGAGCTGATCCTGCATATCGGCCAGTCGAAGACCGGCACCTCCTCCATCCAGCGCGTGCTCGGCGCGCGGCGGGCGCAGCTGATGGCGATGGGGGTCTGCTACCCGGCCTCACCCGGCTGGGCCAACCACGGGATGCTGCCGGCCTCCCTTGTCGCGCCGGACCAGCTCGGCCACTTCAACCCGGCCCTCTGGGACGGGATGGGGGCGGAGGCGCGGCTCGCCCGCTTCCGCCGCGAATTCGCCGCCGAGATGGCGGCGCTGCCCGCCACCACGCGGCTCATCATCCTCTCCGCCGAGCAATGCTCCGGCCTGCTCGCGACTCGCGACGCCATCGCGCGGCTTCGGGACCTGGTCGCCCCCTTCGCCGGGCGCATCCGCGTGGTGATGTATCTCCGCCGGCAGGACGCGCATTTCGCCAGCGGCTACACCCAGGCGCTGCGCGTCGCGCAGATCAGCCCGCCAGGCCTGCCGCCCTATGGCCCGGACCGGCTGCCGCACTACGACTACGCCACGCTGCTGGGCAACTGGGCGGCCGTCTTCGGCGATGCCGCCATCGAGCCCCGCATCTTCGAACGCGCGAGCATGGTCAATGGCGATGCGGTGGATGACTTCCTGGCCCTCGCCGGCATCGACATCGCGGTGCCGCCGGATGATCCCGACCGCCACAGCAACCTCTCCGTCACCCCCGCCGCCATCGAGCTGATGCGCCGGATGGGGGAGGCGATGCGCGCGACGCCGGAGGGGCTTTCCGCCGCCTCCCCCATCTGGCGCCGCTTCGTGGCCGCGGTGTCGGACGCCATGCCCGGCCCCGGCTGGAAGCCGAAGCCGGCCGAGGCCGCCGCCTTCCTGGCCCGCTACGCCGCGGTGAACGAGGCAACGCGCCGCCGCTGGTTCCCCGCCCGCCCCGCGCTGTTCGAGGACATGCCGGACGCCGCGCCCGGCGCCCCCTTGGCGGAGGGCCCGCCCGCGCCCCCGCCGCCGATCGACGAGGCCGCCGCCCTCGACGCCGCCTGCACCCTGCTGCTGCACGAGACGAAGGCAGCCGCGCAGCGGGAGGCGCAGCTGCTGGTCGCGCAGGGAAGGCTGCTGGACCGCCTGGGGGAGGACGGCCCCGCCGCCCAGGCCTATCGCGCCGCCATCCGCGCCGTGCCGGACCACCCGGTGGCGCAAGCCCGCCTGGCGGATCTGGCGCTGGCCGCGGGCGATGCGGCCGCCGCCGCCGCCCACCACGCCGTGCTGCTTCGCCACCACCCCGACCACAATTTGACGCAGCGGCTCGGCCGGCTGCTGGCGCGCGGCTGAGGCAGCACCGCCTCAGCGGCGGGAGGCGCGCACCACCTCCCGGTGCCAGATGTAGAGCCCGGCCGCGACCAGCACGCCGAAGCCCAGCAGGTCCCAGCCATCGGGCCATTCCGACCAGATCCCGATGCCGACCATCATCGTCCAGATGATGCCCGAATACTCGAAGGGGGCGAGCAGCGTCGTCTCCCCCCGGCGATAGGCCGCCGTCATCTGCAGCTGCGCCAGCGCGGAGGCCAGGCCGATGCCGACCAGCAGCGCCCATTGCCAGGCATCCGGCGTCACCCAGACCGGGATGGTCGCGATCCCGCTGGCCGTGGCGCTGATGAGGGCGAACCAGATGACGATGGCGACGCCGCTTTCCCCCGCATCGCCCATGCGGCGGATGGTCATCATCGCCAGCGCCCAGCCGACCGATCCCAGCAGCACGATGCCGACGGACAGCGGCGGCAGCGCGGCATCGCCCCCGCCGAAGGGCCGCACCATGATCAGCACGCCGACGAAGCCCACCGCGACGGCCGACCAGCGCCGCCACCCCACCTGTTCCTTCAGCAGCACCACCGACAGCGCCGTCAGGAACAGCGGCATGGTGAAGCCCAGTGCCGTCACCGTCGCGATGGGCAGGTTGGCATAGCCATGGAAGGCGCCGAACATGCCGAACATGCCCCACAGCGCGCGCTGGGCGTGCTGCCCGGGATGGCGCGTGTGCAGCGCCGCGAATCCCCCCGCCCGCGCCAGCAGCACGAAGAGGATCGGCAGCGCGAAGAGGTTGCGGAACAGCACCACCTGCGCCACCGGCAGCGCCGTGCCGATCGCCTTCACCCCCGCCGCCGCGACGACGAAGGTGGCGGAGGCGCCGATGACGAGGAGGATGGCCCGGGTCCGGGCAGCGCGCAGCGCAATGGGGTCTGGGGACATGGACGTTCCTGGCACCCGAAGCTACGGTCCCGGCCGCATGAGCGCCACCCCACGCCACCCGAAAGCGCCGCCCATCCCGCCCCATCCGGGGCTCGAGGTCCTGGAGGACGAGGTCGTCTGGGCGCAGCGCTTCGCGCTCCAGCGCGTGCGCTTCCGCTACACCCGCTTCGATGGCGCGCCATCCGGCATCCTGACCTGGGAGCTGTGGCGCCGCGGCCAGGGCGTGCTGGTCCTGCCCTATGACCCCGCCACCGACCGCATCGCGCTGATCGAGCAGTTCCGCCTGCCCGCCCTCTCCGCCGGCATGGCGCCCGTCATGACCGAATGCCCCGCCGGCCTGCTGGAAGCGGGGGAGGATGCGGAAGCCTCCGCCCGCCGCGAGCTGACGGAGGAGACCGGCCTCACCGCTCGCGCCATGGCACCCATCGGCCGCTTCATGCTGATGCAGGGCGGCTGCGACGAGGTGGTGCATTTCTTCTGCGGCCAGGTGGACCTCTCGACCAGCGAGGCCACGACCCACGGCCTGGTGGCGGAGGGCGAGGATACCCGCGTCATCACCCTGCCCGCCGAGGACGCCTTCCGCCTGGTGGCGGAGAACCGGATCGAGAACGCGCCCGCCGCGCTCTCCCTGATGTGGCTGCAACTGAACCGCGCGCGCCTCCGCGCCGACTGGATTGTCTCACGATGACCGACCCGCTCTTCACCGAGGATTCCTACCTGAAGGAATGCACCGCGACCGTGGTCGCGGTGGAGGAGAAGGGCGTCCTTCTCGACCGCACCTGCCTCTACGCCCGCAGCGGCGGCCAGCCCGGCGATAGCGGGACCATGCGCTGGGAGGGCGGGGAGGCGGTGATCGCGGAAGCCATCAAGGGCGAGGCCGGCGCCATCCTGCACGGGCTTGCCCCCGGCAGCGCGACGCCGCCGGTCGGCGCCACAGTCACCCTTGGCCTCGACTGGGCGCGCCGCCACCGGCACATGCGCATGCACACGACGCTGCACCTGCTGTGCAGCATCCTCCCGGGCATCTACGCCACGGGCAACCAGATCGGCGCGGAGAAGTCGCGCCTCGACGTCGATCTCGCCGAGCCGCCGGCGAAGGAGTGGTTCACGGAGAAGCTGGCGGAGCTGGTGGCTGCGGACCACCCGATTTCCACCAGCTGGATCACGGAGGAGGAGCTGGACGCGAACCCGACGCTGGTCCGCACCCTCTCCGTCCAGCCGCCACGCGGCGCGGGGCGCGTGCGCCTGGTGCGCATCGGCACGGAAGCGGCACCCATCGACCTGCAGCCCTGCGGCGGCACGCATGTGCGCAGCACCGGGGAGATCGGGCGCGTCGAGGTGACGAAGCTCGAGAGCAAGGGCCGGCAGAACCGGCGCATCCACATCGTCCTGGGGGACTGACGGCCATGGACAACCTCGTCACCACCGAATGGCTGGCGGCCGAACTCGGCAAGCCCGACCTCGTCGTGCTGGACTGCACGACCTACCTGCCGACCGAGAAGGGCAACGCGCCGGATGGCTTCCGCGCCGCGCATCTGCCGGGCGCTCGCCTGTTCAACATCGACCGGATCGCCGACCCGCACACCGACCTGCCGCACATGGTGCCGACGCCGGCGCATTTCGCGAAGATGATCGGCGCGCTCGGCGTCTCCAACGATACGCGCGTCGTCTTCTACGACCAGCACGGGCTCCGCGCCTCCCCGCGCGGCTGGTGGATGATGCGGCTCTTCGGGCATGAGCGCGCGGCCGTGCTGGATGGCGGCCTGCCGAAATGGCAGCGGGAGGGCCGGCCGGTCGAGACCGGCGATGCGCCGGACGCCGCGCCCGCGACCTTCATCCCCGACATGGTCGCCAGGCGCCTGGCCGGCATCGGCGACATCAAGCGCATCGTCCGGCAGGGCGGCGGCGAAGCCCTGATCCTCGATGCCCGCAGCAAGGCGCGCTTCGACGGCACGGCGCCGGAACCGCGCGCGGGCCTGCCCTCCGGCCACATGCCCGGCGCCGCCAGCCTGCCGGCCGCCGACCTGGTGAATGCCGACGGCACGATGAAGGACGCGGCGACGCTCAAGGCCATGTTCGCGGCCCGCGGCGCGGATGGCGAGCGGCCGATCATCACCTCCTGCGGCTCCGGCGTCACCGCCACCGTGCTCACGCTCGGCGCGCTGCGCGCCGGGCTGCCCGAGCCCACCGTCTATGACGGCTCCTGGACCGAATGGGCCAGCCGTCCCGAAACCCCGAAAGAGACGAGCGCATCCTGATGCCCGACGATTCAGCTTCCCAGCAGGGCCCCAACTCCGGTCACGGCGGGCACGCCTTCGCCACGCGCATGTCCCATGCGGCGCGGCCGGGCATCCGCAGCCTGGGCTTCGTGAACCCGCCGGTGCATCGCGGCTCCACCGTCACCGCGCCGTCCTGCCAGGCGCGCGTGGACAACGCCAAGCACCGCTTCGACCGGGTGATGACCTACGGCACCCAGGGCGGCCCCACCCACTACGCGCTGGAAGACGTGGTGGCGGAGATCGAGGGCGGCACCCATTGCACCATCATGGGCACCGGCCTCGCCGCCGTCGCCGTGCCGCTGCTGGCCTTCCTCAAGGCCGGCGATCGCTGCCTGATGCCGGACAGCGCCTACGGCCCGGCGCGCAACATCTCCGAGGGCCTGATGAAGGGCTGGGGGATCGAGACGGTCTTCTACGACCCCTGCATCGATGCCGCCGGGCTTGAGGCGCTCTGGACCCCCAACACCAAGGTCCTCTACCTGGAAAGCCCCGGCTCCCACACCTTCGAGGTGCAGGACGTCCCCGCCCTGACCGCGGTCGCGAAGAAGCACGGCGCCGTCAGCATGATCGACAACACCTGGGGCATCCACCACTTCCAGCCCTTCCGGCATGGCTGCGACGTGTCCATCCAGGCGCTGACGAAGTATGTCGGCGGGCATTCCGACATCCTGCTGGGCAGCGTCACGGTGAACAGCCGCGACCATCACCTGATCATCCGGGGCGCGGCCTCCGCCATGGGCCACTACGCCAGCCCCGATGATTGCTGGCTGGCGCTGCGCGGCGTCCGCACCATGCCGGTGCGCCTGGCCCACCAGGAGGAGAGCGCGCTGATCGTGGCCGAATGGCTGGCGGGCCGGCCGGAGGTGATGGAAGTCCGCCACCCCGCCCTGCCCGGCGCGCCCGGCCATGAGTTGTGGAAGCGGGACTTCACCGGCGCCTGCAGCCTGTTCGGCATCGTGCTGCAGCCCCGCTACACGGAAGCGGATGCCTACCGGTTCGTGGACGGGCTGAAGCTGTTCGGCATCGGCGCCAGCTGGGGTGGGTATGAGAGCCTTGCCCTGCCCACCAATGCCAGCCTCAGCCGTTCGGTCAGCGCGCCGCTGCCGGGCCAGGCCGTGCGCCTGCATATCGGGCTGGAGGATGTGGCGGACATCATCGCCGACCTGGAACAGGGCCTGGCGCTGCTGCCGCGCTGACCAGGCGACGCCCCCGGCCGCGGCCGGGGGCGCAGGGACCGTGCGGGAATGCCGTCGGCTCAGGGTTCGCGAGGGATTTCCGTCCCTGCCGGAAGCCTGGGCAGACCAGGGCGGGAAAACCCGGCGAGGCGGACCCGCCGCTGTGCCCGGATGGTCTCTCAGCCCGCGTTGAAAGCCAGCACCGCCTGGATGTAGTCGTCGAAGCCGGATCGACCCGCGGGCGTCATCTCATACAATTGTGTCTTGCCGACGCGGCGGCTTGTTGTGACGGTTTCGCCATCGATCAGGCGCTTCAGCACCAGGCGGACGGTTGGCCCGCTATAGCCCGTCAGGGCGGCGATCTGGTCCACGGACAAGGCTGTCGGCGGCGTTGCGGCGGCGCCTTCGTAGAACAGCAACGCCACGTCGAAGGCGATGCGGCTGTTCTTCACGCCGACACGCTGATCGATTTCCCGCAGTCGTCGCAACAGCGCCAGCGCTGCCTCGCGGCGCGCCGGCCAATCCGCCGTCTTCTTCATCGCGTCGTTCTGCCAGACCAGAACTGCATTGCAACGTTCGCAAAAACAGGAAATTTATTGCCTTTCCAATAGGTTCGCTCACCCCGCGAGGGGACGCTCAACCATGAGTGGTTTGTGCGTCTCTACAGTGCGCGCAAATTCCTTCCACTTCCACTGTTGTGCGATGCACCTGGAAGCCAAGCCGCGCCGCGGCACCCGCCACGGCCCCGGCCACGGCATCGTCGCAGACCTCCGCCGTGCTGCCGCAGCGGCCGCAGATCAGGAACTGGTGGGGGTGGGGATGGGCATGGGTGTGGCCATGCCCCGGCTCCTCCGCGCAGCCGACGAAGGCGTTGAGGCGCTCGATCTTATGGATAAGCCCTTGTTCGATCAGGAAATCGAGCGCGCGGTACACGGTCGGCGGTGCCGCCCCGCGCCGTTCCCCCTTCAGCCGGTCGAGCAGCGCATAGGCGCCGATGGGCTGCGCCGAGTCGAGCACCAGCCGCAGCACCTGCCGCCGCAGCGCCGTCAGCTGCGCACCCCGCGCCAGGCAGGTCGCGGCCGCGCGGTCCAGCGTCGCCTCGATATCCCCCTGCCCCGCCGGCGCGTGGTGGTGCGCGTGGTGCGCGTGTTCCGTCATGCCCGATCCCCGTGACGCGCTCGGCTGTCCGCCGTCGCCGCCGTGATATAGTGTATCACCATGACCGGCACACCCGTCCCCCCGTCCCTCGGCGCCGTCGCCGACCCTGCCGCCCGCGCCCTGCTGCTCGATGCCATCCGCTTCGACAGCCACGGCCTCGTCACCTGCGTCGCCCAGCAGCATGACACCGGCGAGGTTCTGATGGTCGCCTGGATGAACCGCGCCGCGGTGGCGGAGACGCTGACCACCGGCACCGTCTGCTACTGGTCCCGATCCCGCAGCGCGCTGTGGCGCAAGGGGGAGACCTCCGGCCAGGTGCAGCGCCTGGTCGATCTCCGCCTGGATTGCGACGGCGACACGCTGCTGGCGCTGGTGGACCAGACCGGCGTCGCCTGCCACACCGGCCGCCGCACCTGCTTCTACCGAGCGCTGCGGGATGGCGAACTCGCCACCATCGCGGAGCCGGAGGTGGATCCGGAGGTCCTCTACGGCCGATGATCCCGCTCACCGTCCTCACCGGCTTCCTCGGGGCCGGCAAGACCACGCTGCTGAACGCGCTGCTCAAGCACCCCGCGATGGCGGACACCGCCGTGCTGATCAACGAATTCGGGGAGGTCGGGCTGGACCACCTGCTGGTGGACCGGCTGGATGGCGACACGGTGCTGCTGAATGCCGGCTGCCTCTGCTGCACCGTGCGCGGTGACCTGGCCCGCGCGCTGGAAGGCCTGTGGGACCGGGTTCTGGCCGGGCAGGCGGTGAAGCGCGTGGTGGTGGAGACGACGGGCCTCGCCGACCCCGCGCCCATCCTGCACACGCTGATGTCCGACCCGCGCATCGGCGCGCGCTACGTCCTCGACGGCGTCGTCACGCTGGTCGATGCCGCGACCGGCGGCGCGACGCTGGATGCGCAGCCGGAGGCGCTGCGCCAGGCCGCCGTCGCCGACCGCCTGGTGCTCACCAAGACCGACATCGCGCCCCCGGAGGCGACCGCGGCGCTGCGGGCGCGCCTCGCGGCGCTGAACCCCGTCGCGCCGATCCTGGTCGCGACAGAAGGTGCGATCGACCCCACGCTGCTGCTGGCCGCCGGCCCCTACGATCCGGCCGACAAGGCGCCCGATGTCGCCGGCTGGATCGGCGCCGCCGCGCCGCATGGCCATCACGACCACGGGCATGACCACCACCATCACCACCACCACGACCCCAACCGCCACGATTCCCGCATCCAGGCGCTCTGCCTGGAATTCGACGCGCCCCTGCCCTGGGACGGCCTCGCCACCTTCCTCGAGATGCTGACCATGACGCGCGGCGCCGCCGTGCTGCGCCTCAAGGGCATCCTCGACCTGGAGGGGGAGGACAGGCCCGTCGTCGTGCATGGCGTGCAGCACATCTTCCACCCGCCGCGGCGCCTGGCGGCCTGGCCCGCCGGCCTGCCGCGTCGCTCGCGCCTGGTCTTCATCCTGCGCGACCTCGACCCCGCCGTGGTGCGCGATGGGCTCGGCGCCTTTCTGCACGCCGCCGGCCAGGCGCCCACCATCGTCACGGCGTGACCGTCTCGCACCTGCGTTGACTTGCCCCCCGCCCCGCGCGACCTTGGCCGCGCCAACTAACGGGCCGAGGGAGCGCCATGCCGCTGACGATGCCGGAGGAAATCCTCCTCCTGATGCTGGATGACGAGACCGGGCGCCTGCAGGAACGCGCCGCCCCGTCCGGTGATTTCGCCATCGCGGGCGCGGTCCTCGCCGAACTCGCGCTGGCCGGGCGCATCGACACCGACCCGACGCGCCTCTACGTCACGAACCCGGCGCCGACCGGCGATGCGCTGCAGGACCGCGCGCTGGCGCAGATCGCCGCGGCGACGGACACGCAGGACAGCCGCCACTGGATCGAGACGCTGGCCGCCGACGCCGATGAGTACCGGGAGGCGCTCTTCGCGCGCCTGGTCTCCAAGGGCATCCTCAAGCGCGTCGAGGGCCGCTTCCTCTGGGTCTTTCCGGAGCGCCGCTACCCCGTCATCTCCGACAAGGAGGAGCGGGAGGTGAAGGCGCGCATCATGGGCGTGCTCTTCAACGACGAGATCCCGGACCCCCGCGACTCCATGCTGATCGGCCTCTGCCGCGCCGGCGGACTCTTCACGCTGCTGCTGTCCTCCACGGAACTCGATCGCGTGCAGCCGCGCATCGACGCGGTGGCGGACCTGGAGGAGCTGAACCGCTCGCTGGCCGATGCGATCCGGGAAATCTACGCCCAGATCGCGCGCTACGCGCCGATGGTGTAAGTCAGGCCGGACAGGACAGGACAGGGTTCATGGACATCACTGAAAGCACCGCTTCCGGCGTGAAGGTCGCCGCCCTCAAGGGCCGGCTGGACACCGCGACGGCCCCCGCGGCGGAAGGCGCCATCCTCGGCATGCTCGAAGGCGGCGCCAAGGTCGTGGCCGACCTGGCGGAGGTCCACTACGTCTCCTCCGCCGGGCTGCGCGTGCTGCTGAAGGCGGCGAAGCAGGCCAAGGCCGCCGGCGGCAGCTTCGCCGTCGCCTCCCCCCAGGCGCCCGTGCGGGAGGTCCTGGAGATCAGCGGCTTCGACAAGATCCTCAGCATCCACCCGACCCGCGACGCCGCCGTCGCCGGTCTGGCCTGACCACCTGTTCCCTCCCCCGCGCTTGCAGGGGAGGGTCAGGGTGGGGGTCCGCGCCCTACCCCCGCCGCAGCTTCACCCCCAGCAGGTACATCGTCAGCGGCACCGTCACGAGATTCGCCGCGACCAGGCCCATGGATCCCTTCAGGAACCCATAGGCCATCCACAGCGTGTTGCCCGCCACCAGCAGCACCAGCAGCCCCAGGCTGAAATCCCGCGCCGATCGCGTCCGCCACGTCTTCACGGCCTGCGGCACGAAGGCGGAGGTCGTCATCGCCCCCGCCACCAGGCCCATCGCCTCGATCCAGTCCACGCGCGCAATCCCCTTCCCTGGCCGGCGGCACGCCCCTATGCATCCCGCCATGTCGTCGGTCCATCCAGAGTCTGGCCATCTCAGCTTCGAAACCCTGTCCGGCCCCGCGCTGCATCCCCTGCTGCCGGCGCTGGCGGGGCTGCGCATCGCCGTCTTCGCCGAATGGCCCTACCTCTACGAGGGCGACGAGACCTATGAGCGCGGCTACCTCCGTGCCTATGCCGATGCCCCCGGCGCCGCCGTCGTCGTCTGCCGGGATGGCGACCGCGTCGTCGGCGCCGCCACCTGCGAACCGATGACGCAGGGCCACGCCCCCGTCCGCCAGACCTTCGAAGCCGCGGGACTCGATCCTGCGCTCTACTGCTATTTCGGCGAATCCGTGCTGCTGCGGGACTACCGCGGCCAGGGCGCGGGCGTGCGCTTCTTCGCGGAGCGGGAGGCCCATGCGCGGCGCCTCGGCCTGCCCCACGCCACCTTCTGCGGCGTCGATCGCGCGGCCGACGACCCGCGCCGCCCCCCCGGCCATGTGCCGCTCGACGCCTTCTGGCGGAAGCGCGGCTACGAACCCCTGCCCGGCCTCGCCGTCACCTTCTCCTGGAAGGAGATCGGCGACAGCGCGGCGACGCCGCATCGCCTCTCCTTCTGGGCGAAATCCCTGTGACACCGGCACCGCGCCCGCTCCGCCTCGGCCTGCTGGGGTGGGAGGTCGGGCACCCCGCGACCGTCGCCGATTTCGCCGCGCGCCTCGATGCGCGGCTGGAGGAGGCGCGCGGCCGCGCCGACCTGGTCCTGCTGCCGGAATACGCCAGCGTCGAGCTCGGCGCGGGCCTCGCCGGCAACACGGCCCCTGACGAGGCGACCGAACTCCGCGCCATGGTCGCCCATGCCGACGCCATCCTCGCCGCCATGCGCGAAGCCGCCATCCGCAGCGGCCTCTGGCTCGCCCCCGGCACGCTGCCGGTGGCGGAGGGCGGTCGCGTCGTGAATGTCGCCCCCCTCATCGCCCCCGATGGCCGCATGGCCTTCCAGCAGAAGCACCTGATGACGCGGTTCGAGGCGGAGCGCTGGGGCGTCTCCCCCGGCGCCACGCCGCGCGTCTTCGACACGCCCTGGGGCCGCATCGGGATCTCCGTCTGCTACGACGTCGAATTCCCGAAGCATGTCCGCGCCCAGGTCGAGCAGGGCGCCTGGTTGATCCTGGCCCCTTCCTGCACGGACAGCCTGCACGGCTTCGCCCGCATCCGCATCGGCGCCCAGGCCCGCGCGCTGGAGAACCAGTGCTTCGTCGCCGTGGCCCCGACCATGGGCCTCGCCCCCTGGTCCGCGGCGCTGGACGAGAATCATGGGCAATGCGCCGTCTATGGCCCGCCCGATCGCGGCTTCCCCGCCGATGGAATCGTCGCCGCCGGCGGCTTCGACGAACCGGGCTGGACCTTTGCCACGCTCGACCCCGCGCTGGTCGATCACGTCCGCGACCACGGCGCGGTCCGCAACCACCGCGACTTCCCGCGCGGCCCGATGCCGAGGCCGGAGGTCGCCCGCTTCGCATGACCCAGCCCCTGATCTACATCGTCGCCGGCGAGGCCTCCGGCGACGTGCTCGGCGCCCGCCTCGTCGCCGCGCTCCGCACCCGCCATCCGGGGATCGAGGTCGCGGGCATCGGCGGCGACCGCCTGGCCGAACAGGGCATGCCCTCCCTCTTCCCCATGCGCGAACTCGCGCTGATGGGGCTGATCGAGGTGCTGCCCAACATCCGCCGCCTGGCCCGCCGCCTGAACGAGACGACGGCCGACATCACGGCCCGCCGCCCCGCCGCCATCGTCACCATCGACAGCCCCGGCTTCACGCTGCGCCTGGCGGAGCGCGTCCGCCCGCTCGGCATCCCCATCATCCATTACGTCGCGCCGCAGATCTGGGCCTGGCGTCCCGGGCGCATTGCCAAGATCAAGGCGCGGGTCGATCGCATCCTCTGCCTGCTGCCCTTCGAACCCGTGATCTTCGAGGCCGCCGGCATCCCCGCCGATTTCGTCGGCCACCCCGTGCTGGAATCCGGCGTCGATGCCGGCGATGGCGACCGCTTCCGCACGCGCCACGGCCTGGCGCCGGAGGCTCCGGTCCTCATCGTCATGCCCGGCTCCCGCCGGATGGAGGTGAAGCGCCTGCTGCCGATCTTCGGCGCCACGCTTCGCCTGCTCGCCCCGCGCCATCCGGACCTCGTGCCCGTGCTGCCGGTCTCCGCCGTCGTGGCGGATGCGGTGCGCGCGGGCAGCGCGGACTGGCCGGTGAAGCCCATCCTCGTCACCGACATCGCCGAGAAGCACGATGCCTTCGCCGCCGCCGCGCGGCACGGCGCGGGGCTGATCAAGTCCGGCACCTCCTCCGTGGAGATGGCGGTGGCGGGCATCCCGCACCTCGTCGCCTATCGCGTGAACCCGGTCACGGCCGCCATCGTCCGCCGCCTGGTGCGCGTGCCCTTCGCCAGCCTGGTGAACCTGCTGGCGGAACGGCGCGTGGTGCCGGAATACCTGCAGGAAGCCGCGACGCCGCAGGCGCTGGCGGAGGGGCTGCACGCCCTGCTGGCCGATGACACCAGCGCCGCCACCCAGCGCGCCGGCTTCGCGGAGGTGCTTGCAAAGCTCCGCCCGCCGGAGGGCCTGCCCAGCGCCGCCGCGGCCCGCGCCGTGATCCAGCAGGCGAAGTTGTCCGCCTGAATTTCGGCCTTGCCTGCAACCCGGCGCTGTCTGGCGTGGTTCTAGGCCCGCATCCGGATCACCGGGAAACCCAGGCGTTGCCACGGCTCCTGTTCAGGCACGCGCCGGGGCGGCACCGGGGCAGCGCCGGGCCCCGGCCCGGCGCCCGAGGCCTCGCACCACAAGGGAGACCGTGCCCTGCACAGCCGCCATGTCAGCGAACGCGACGAATTGCTGCGGCAGCAATCCGTCCTCGCCCGCTTCGGCGAATTCGCGCTGAAGGCGGAAGACACCGACGCCATCCTGACCGAGGCCTGCCGGCTGGTCGGCGAGGGTCTCGGCACCGATCTCGCCAAGGTCATCGAATTCGAACGCCATGGCGATCCGCGCCGGGACCGCCTGCTGGTCCGCGCCGGCATCGGCTGGCGCCCCGGCATCGTCGGCCAGCTGCGCATGACGCCGGCGGAAGCGCCGGTGGAGGCGCTGGCGGTGGAGACGGAGGAACCCATCCTCTGCACCGATGTCGCCGCCGATACGCGTTTCGTCCTGCCGGACTTCCTGATCGAGCACGGGGTGAAGGCCTTCGCGAATGTGCTGATCCTCGGCACCGACAGCCACCCGCCCTTCGGGGTGCTGGAGGTGGACAGCCGCGTGGCGCGGGACTTCATCCCCTCCGACATCGCCTTCCTCCGCAGCTACGCCAACCTCATCGGCTCCGCCGTGGAACGCATCCGCGCGCTGAACGCGCTGCGCGCCAGCAACCAGGAACTGGAACGGCGGGTGGAGGAGCGCACGCGCGAACTCCGCACCGCCAATGCCCGCCTGCGGGAGGCCGCGCAGGAACGCGCGCGGGTGGAGGCATCGCTGCGGGAAGCCGCGGGGATGCAGACGGTGGTGGAACACCTGCCGATCGGCGCGGGGCTCGTCGCGCCCTCCGGCCAAGTGATCATTGCCAACCCTGAATTCCGCCGCCTGCTCGGGCGCAACGTCATCCCCTCCGCCGATGCGGACCGTGTCTCCCGCTGGGTGGCGCATGATGAGCATGGGCGCGTCATATCCCCCTGGGACTTTCCCGGCGCGCGGGCGCTGCGGGGGGAGGTGACGCTGGGCATGGATTTCCTGCACGCGGTGGAAGACCAGCCGGCGCGCTGGTGCCGCGTCAGCGGCGTGCCCGTGCATGGCCCGGACCGGAAGGTGATCGCCGCGCTGGTCGTGATGATCGACGTGGATGACGAACACCGCGCCCATGAACGCCAGGCCCTGCTGACGCGGGAGGTGGACCACCGCGCCAAGAACATGCTGGCCGTGGTGCAGGCCGCGCTGCGGCTGACGCGTGCGGACAGCATCGCCGGCTTCGTCGATGCGATCGAGGGACGCATCGCCGCCCTGGCCCGCGCGCAGACCCAGCTGGCCGCGGACCGCTGGTCCGGCGCCGACCTGCGCGCGCTGATCCAAGGGGAGCTGGCGCCCTTCCTGGTCGGGCGCCCCGGCGGGCAGCGCGTGGCGCTGTCCGGGGACCGGGTGGTGCTGCCCGCCGGCGCCGCCCAGCCCTTCGCGATGGCCATCCACGAACTCGCCACCAACGCCATCAAGCACGGCGCGCTGTCCCGGGCGGAGGGGCGGCTGACGCTGTCCTGGCATCGGGACCGCGGGCCGGGGGACGTGCTGCGCCTGTCCTGGCAGGAACGCGGCGGGCCGTCCCCGGCGCAGCGCCGGAAGCCCGGCTTCGGGTCCCGCGTGCTGCATGGCACGATCCAGGACCAGCTGGGCGGCCGCGTGACGATGACGTGGGAGGAGGAGGGCCTGTCCTGCGGCATCGAGATCCCGATGCGCCACCCGGCTTCGCTGCCGCCCCCAGCGCCGGAGACCCCGCTACCCGCAGCGCATTCGCCCGCCGCCGCGGGGCGCGGCCAGGCCAGCACGGCCTGACGCTTCGGCCCGCGCCGAAGCCGCGCGGGATGCGGCATGGCAGGATGCGCGCCGCGGGCCCGGCCCCGGGGGCTGGCGGGGCGGAGGGGCCCCCGCCATGCTCCGCCCCTGCCCCCGGGACGCCGCCATGCCCAGCATCAACGCCCTGGCCGAGACTGCCGCCCTGGTCGGCGACCCCGCCCGCGCTGCCATGCTCGCCGCGCTGATGGATGGCCGCGCGCTGACCGCGACCGAACTCGCCGCCACCGCCGGCATCACGCCCCAGACCGCGAGCGGCCATCTGGCGCGCCTGACCGCCGCCGGGCTGCTGGCGATGGAGCGCCAGGGCCGCCACCGCTACCACCGCCTGGCCTCCGCCACCGTGGCGCGGATGCTGGAGGGGATCATGGCGGTCGCCGGCACGCCCGCGCCCGCCCGGCCGCTGCACCCCTTCGGCCCGCGCGACGCCGCGATGCGCGCCGCCCGCACCTGCTACGACCATCTGGCCGGGCGGCTGGCCGTGGCGCTGGCGGATGCGATGGTGGCGCGCGGCCTCCTGGACCTCGGCCCCGATGGCGGGGCGGTGACGCCGGCGGGGGACGCCTTCCTCCGCGCCTTCGGCATCGGCGTCGCGCGGCCGGATCGCGGCCGCGTCTTCTGCCGCCCCTGCCTCGACTGGTCCGAACGCCGCCCGCACATCGCGGGGCAGCTCGGCGCCGCGCTCTGCACCCGCTGCCTCGACCTGGGATGGGTCAGGCGGCGGGAGGGCGGGCGGACGCTGCTGGTGACGCCGGAGGGGGCGCGCGGCTTCCAGGAGACCTTCGGCGTGACGGTGCCGGCCAGCGCGTGATTCAGGTGGCGCGAGGTTTTTGTTCGCTCTATGTTCTGATCGCCACGCCCTTCCCGCGTCCAGGCCCGGGCGGCGGCGCCGCCGCCCCGGACACCGCGGAATCGGTGCTAAAGGTGCTAAAGAGGGTTAGCGCGCCTTAGATTTTAGTGACATTCCGGCCACGGCGTCGCCGCTCAGCCGATCGCGGCCTCCACCGCCAGCGCCACCTTCAGCGCCGCGATCCCCTCCGCCGCGCCGACCTCCGGCCGGACGCCATCGAGGCAGGCGGCGACGAAGCCGGCCTGCTCGGCCTCCAGGCTGTCATGGTCGGTCCAGCCGCCGCGGTCGATGCCGAAGCCCGGCATGGTCGCGACCGGCTCCGCACCGCCGCGGCGCAGCACGGCCAGCGACCGGCCGAGGAAGTCCACGTTCATCTCGCCCTCCGTCCCCAGCACGCGGAGCCGCCGTTCCATGGCCAGGGAGATGCGGGAGGCCGTGATGGTGGCGGACCGGCCGCCGGGGAAGCCGAGGCGGGCGACCGCGAAATCGGCATGGTCCGACATGACCCGCGCGCCGGTCGCGTCCACCGTCTCCGGCGCCTCCCCGGCCAGGGTCAGGACCAGGTCGATGTCATGGATCATCAGGTCCAGCACCACGGAGACGTCGAGCGAGCGCGGCCGGAAGGGCGCGGCGCGCACCGCCTCCCAATGCAGGGCGCGGCCGCCGGAGGGTGCCTCCCGCACCGCGCGGAAGGCGGCCGAGAAGCGCTCGATATGGCCGACCTGCAGCACCTTGCCGGCGGCCAGGGCCAGGGCGGAGAGGTGCTCGGCCTCCGCCAGCGTCCCGGCGATCGGCTTCTCCAGGAACAGGTGGCGCTCCGCCGCCAGCACCTGGCGCCCAAGGGCGGCATGGAAGCGCGTCGGCGCGGCGACGATCACGGCATCGGCGGCCGCGATCGCCTCCGCCGCCGTCAGCGCCGGCACCCCGCATTCGGCCGCGACGGCGGCGGCCCGGGCCGGGTCGGCGTCATGCAGGCCGACGAACTCCACCCGCGGCGCGCGGGCCGCCTTCAGGGCGTGGAAGCGCCCGAAATGCCCGCAACCCAGTAGCGCGACGCGGAGAGCCATGCCCGAACACCCTTCATCAAGCTCCGCACGGGATACTCCGTCCCGCGCGGGCTTGCATCAGGGGGGGGTCCCGCGCATGTTCCGCGCACGTGGCTTTGCCCCCTCCCGGGCAATGGCTGCCTTGACCTTGGCCAGGATTCCGTTGCGTCCATGATGTATTTCGCCCGCTGGAAGGCGCTCGCGGTGGTTGGCGTGTGCCTCCTCGGCATGCTGCTCTCCGTGCCGAACCTGCTGCCGCGCAGCGTGCTCCCGGACTGGGCGCGCCAGATCAGCCTCGGCCTCGACCTGCGCGGCGGCAGCTACCTGCTGCTGGAGGTCGATACCTCCGCCATGGTGCGGGAACGCCTGGAATCGCTGGTGGATTCCGTCCGCCGCGGCACCGCCTCGGCCAATCCGCGCATCCTCTACACCGGCCTCAGCGCGAACCAGGCGGAGCGGCGGATCACGCTCCGCGTCTCCGACGCCAGCCGCGCCGCCGATGTCGCCCGCCTGCTGCGCGACGCCGCCATCGCGGTGCCCGCCGGCGCCGGCGTGACCCAGCCGGACATCGAGGTCACGACCAGCCCCGACGGCACCGTGACCGCGGTGCTGACGGAGGTCGCGCTGCGCGCCAAGGCCGGCAACGCCGTCGAGCAGTCGCTGGAGATCGTCCGCCGCCGAATCGACGAGACCGGCGTGGCGGAGGCGCTGATCGCCCGCCAGGGCCAGAACCGCATCCTGGTCCAGCTGCCGGGCGTGGAGGACCCCGCCCGCATCAAGGACCTGCTCGGCCGCACGGCCCGCATGACCTTCCACCTGGTGGATGAGACGGCGAACCTCCAGGCCCCCACCCCGCCGGCCGGCACCATGTTCCTGCCCGGCGATCGCGGCCAGGAACGCTACGCCGTGCGCCGCCGGGTCGAGGTCGATGGCGCCAACCTGACCGATGCCCGCGCCGGCCAGGATGGCCGCACCGGCGAATGGGTCGTGAACTTCGCCTTCGACAGCGTCGGCACCCGCCGCTTCGCGGAGATCACGCGCCAGAACGTCGGCAAGCCCTTCGCCATCGTCCTCGACGACCGCGTGATCACCGCCCCCGTCATCCGGGAGGCCATCACCGGCGGCCGCGGCCAGATCAGCGGCAGCTTCGACGTGCGCGGGGCCAACGACCTGTCCGTCCTGCTCCGCGCCGGCGCCCTGCCCGCGCCGCTGACGGTGGTGGAGGAACGGACCGTCGGCCCCGAACTCGGCGCGGACGCCATCCGGGCCGGCCTGCTGTCGCTGGCCGCCGGCACGCTCTTCGTCTTCCTGTACATGGGGCTCGCCTACGGCTTCTTCGGCTGGCTGGCCAACATCGCCCTCGTCGCCAACGTCATCATCATGGTCGGCATCCTGACCGTGATCGGCGCGACGCTGACCCTGCCCGGCATCGCCGGCATCGTGCTGACGCTCGGCACCGCGCTCGACGCCAACGTGCTGATCAATGAGCGGATCCGGGAGGAGACGAAGCTCGGGCGACCACCGCTCAGCGCGCTGGAAGCGGGGTTCAGCAAGGCGTCCGGCACGATCATGGACAGCAACCTGACCAACCTGATCGCCATGGGTTGCCTCTATGCCTTCGGCTCCGGCCCCGTGAAGGGCTTTGCCGTCACCGTCGCCATCGGCACCATCGTGCAGATGTACACCGCGACGGTGGTGGTGCGACTCATGGTCTCCATCTGGTACCGCCGGCGCCGTCCGGCCGTGCTGCCGACGTAAGGGCACGCCGCCATGTTCCGCCTGCTGGCACGCCCCCTCTTCCGCCTGGTCCCCGACGATACGCGCATCCGCTTCATGCGCGGCGCCGTGATGGGACTGGTCGTCTCCGCCATCCTGTCCACCGCCTCCGTCATCCTGGCCTTCTATCCGGGGCTGGAGCGGGGCATCGATTTCAAGGGCGGCATCATCATGGAGGTCCGCACGCCGCAGGCGGCGGATCTCGGCCGCGTCCGCGGCGCCGTCTCCGCGCTCAACCTCGGCGATGTCGGCGTGCAGGAATTCGGCGGCCCGGACCAGCTGCTGGTCCGCCTGCCGGTGCAGGGCGATGAGGCCGGCACGCAGCGCGCGGTGAACGCCGTGCGCGCCGCGCTGGAGGCGACCACGCCCGGCACCCGCGTGCTGCGGGTGGAAGCCGTGGGCAACCGCGTCTCCGGCGAGCTGTTCCGCGGCGGCATGATCGCGCTCGGCATCAGCCTCATCGCGATGCTGCTCTACATCTGGTTCCGCTTCGAATGGCAGTTCGGCATCGCGGCCATCATCACGCTGATCCTGGACGCGACGAAGACGGTGGGCTTCCTGGCGCTGACGCAGATCGAGTTCAATCTGCAGACCGTGGCCGCGATCCTGACCATCATCGGCTTCAGCGCCAACGACAAGGTCGTGGTGTTCGACCGGATGCGGGAGAACCTGCGCAAGTTCAAGCAGATGCCGCTGCGGGAGCTGGTTGACCTCTCGATCAACGAGACGCTGAACCGCTCGCTCGGCACGTCGATGACGCTGTTCCTCTCCGCGGTGCCGCTGGCGCTGTTCGGCGGCGATGCGCTGGGCGGCTTCGCCTGGACCATGCTGTTCGGCATCATCGTCAGCGCCTCCTCCTCCGTCTTCATCGCGGCACCCATCGTGCTGTTCACCGGCGCGAAGACGCTGCGGCGCGAATCGGCCGCGGTGCCCCAGGCGGCGACGCCGTGACGCTGCCGGCGCTCCGCCGCCGTTCGGCGCTGCTGCTGGCGGGCGCGGCGCTGCTGCCCGCGCCGGCCCTGGCCACGCGCCGGAACCCGGTGGAGCTGCTGGTCGGCGCGCCGGGCGGGTCGCCCGCCGATCTCTGGGCGCGGGGCGTCGCGCCCTTCCTGGAACGCTGCCTGCCGCGCCTGACGCTGGCCGTCCGGAACCATCCCGGCCGGGCGGGGCTGGAAGCCGTGGCCCTGCTGGCCGCGGCACGGCCCGAGCAGAAGGTGGTGGGCGTCGTCACGACGCCCCTGCTGCTCGCCCGCGCGGTGGAGGCCGGGGAGGCCTCCCCGGCCGAGCGAATCGCGCCGCTGGCCGCGGTGATCGAGGAGAGCATGGTGCTGGTGGGCGCGCCCGCCGGCCCGCCGGACCTCGCGGCGCTGCGCGGCCTCGGCGAACGCGGCACGCTCGGCACGCCGCCGCCCGGCAGCGCCGCCCATTTCGCGGGCCTGCGGCTCGAGGGCCGGCTCGACCTCGCCCGCCTCGCCTTTCCCTCCGCCGCGGCGGCGCGCCAGGCGGCGATGTCGGGCCATGTCGCGGCCGCCATGCTCGCCATGCCGGACGCCATCGCGGCGCTGCGGGAGGGCAAGCTGCTCGGCATCGGCATCGCCGCCGCCCGCCGCAGCGCCCTGGCGCCGGAGATGCCGACGCTGCGCGAACAGGGCCTCGACCTCGTCGCCGCCGCGCAGCGCGGCTTCGCCCTGAACCCGGCGGCGCCGGAGGCCTTCCGCACCTCCCTCCTCGCGGGGCTGGAAGCGATGGCGGCCGACCAGGACTTCGCCGCCCAGGCCGCGACGCTCGGCCAGAACGCCCGTTTCCTGGGCCCGGAAGCCTGGGGCCGCGTGCTCGCGCGCGCCGATGGCGAATTGCGGCGGCTTTGGGCGGAGGAGCCCTGGCTGCCCCGCCGCGCCTAGACGATTCGGCAAATCACGCAGAAAGTATTTTTGTTCGCAGCAATTGAGACGCCGTAGTCTTCACCGGCCGCCCTTGCTACACGTGGGAGGCGCGGCGGTTCCTGCCGTTGCGCGTCATGACGGCTGCGCCAAACCGGCGCCCGGGGAGTCGATGTCTTGATCCTGAGGCGCTCC
The DNA here is from genome assembly GCA_027482245.1 of Acetobacteraceae bacterium. Taxonomy (GTDB): domain Bacteria; phylum Pseudomonadota; class Alphaproteobacteria; order Acetobacterales; family Acetobacteraceae; genus Falsiroseomonas. The sequence goes on from JAIXWG010000001.1 coordinate 81,973, forward strand.
CGCCGCGCCCTGACGGAGCCCGGCACGGTGCTGCTGGTGGCCAGCGATCCCCTGGTCATCGCCGCGACCCGTGATGCCGCCCAGCGCATGGCCGGCCCGCCACCCGTGCTCGTGACGACGGGGGCGGAGGCACTCGGCCATCTGGTCGGCCCGGGAATCGCGCCGCGCCACCTGGTCCTGGAAGGCGGCGATGGCGGCGTCCACAGCCCCGCGCTGATGAGCGCGCTGCGCGATCCCTTCAGTGGTACCGGCGTCGTCGTCGTCCACCGTCCAGGCCTGCCGGCCACGCCGGGGCTGCGCAGCGTCGATGCCGAAGGCGGCGCGCTGGCCGATGCCCTGGTCGCCGGCGGCACGCCGGGGGAGATGCCGGCCAGCGACATCGCCGCCCTCGCCGCCGGCCTGGATCGCGGCGAGATCACGGTGCGCTTCCAGCCCATGGTCCGCATGGGTGACCGCCGCCCTGTCCTGGTGGAGGCCCTGGCCCGCTGGGAACGCCCGGCCGCGGCACTCGGCGCGGATCGCTTCATCCCGATGGCGGAGCGCGGCGGCCTAGCCAAGCGCCTGACCCGCGCCGTGGCCCGCCGGGCGCTGCGGGAACTGGCGGCGCTGGAGACGCGGCAGCGACTGCGCATGTCCTTCAACGTGCCCCTCGCGGTGCTGCTGGATGCCGACATGGCGGGCTGGCTGGACGCCGAGGTGCGGCAGGCCGGCCTGTCCCCCGATTCGCTGCTGCTGGAACTGACCGAGAGCACGGAGGTGCGCGACACCGCCCTGCTGCGCCGCGCCCTGATGCGCCTGGCGCGGCGCGGCTATGGCGTGCTGCTGGACGACCTCGGCCTGGATGACCATCGCCGCAGCCTGCTGTCCCTGCCCTTCGCCGGGGTGAAGCTGGACCGCAAGCTGGTGATCGCCATGCCGCAGGACCGGCGCGCCCGCGCGACGGTCGAGAGCCTGGTCCGCCACGCCCGCCGGCGCGGCATGCTGGTGGTGGCGGAGGGTGTCGCCGACACCCTCACCTGGCGCGCCGCCGCCGCGGCGGGCTGCGACGTGGCGCAGGGATTCGGCGTCGGCCGCCCCCTGCCCCCGCCGGCCCTGCCCGCCTGGAACGCCGCCTGGCGGGCGAGCCTCGGCTAGGCGCCGTAGGCCTCCCGGTACAGCGCCATGATCTGGTCCGCGTCGGGGACCCGTGGGTTGTTGCCCGGGCTGCCGGAGGCCAGCGCCTGCTGCGCCATGGTCGGCAACAGGCCGTTCCACTTGTCGGCATCGATCCCGTAGCCCGCGGGCGTCGGCACCTTCAGGTCGCGATTGAGCGCCCGCAGTTCCTCCACCAGGCGCTGCGCGGCGGATTGGTCGCCCTCCTGCTCCGTGGCGACGCCCATCACGCGGGCGGCGTCCGCATAGCGGGCGCGGCCGGCTTCCAGCCCGAAGGCGGTGACGGCAGGCAGCAACATGGCGTTGGACAGGCCATGGGGCACGTGGAAATGCGCGCCGATAGGGCGCGACATGCCATGCACCAGCGCCACGCTGGCATTGCTGAAGGCGAGGCCCGCCAGCGTCGCGCCGCGCATCATCGCCTCCCGCGCCTCGGCATTGGAGGGATCGGCCCAGACGCGGCGGAGATTGGGGGCGATGAGGCGCATCGCGCTCCGCGCATAGTCGTCGGAGACGGCATTGGCCCGCTTGCTGACGAAGGCCTCCAGCGCATGGGTCAGGCTGTCGATGCCGGTATCGGCGGTGATGCGGGCGGGCAGGCTGAAGGTCAGCTCATGGTCCACCACCGCGGCCAGCGGCAGCGCGCCGAGGCCCGCGATCAGCATCTTCTCGTCGCTCGCGGTGTCGGTGATGACGGTGAAGCGCGTCGCCTCGCTGCCCGTGCCGGCGGTGGTGGGCACGCAGATGACGGGCACGGCACCGGTGTTCGCGGCGGCCGGCACCTTGTAGGCGCGGATATGCGTGCCGGCGGGGGCCGCGGCCAGGATCGCCATGGCCTTCGCCGTGTCCATCGGGCTGCCGCCGCCGAAGCCGACCAGGCAATCGTAGTTGCCGGCCTTCAGCACGGCGACGCCGGCCTCGATCACCGTATCCGTCGGGTCCGGCACCGTGTCGCTGAAGACGGCGACGGCGACGCCCGCCGCGCGCAGCGGCGCCAGCGCGCGCTCCACCATCCCGGAGGACACCATGAAGGGATCGGTGACGATGAGGGGACGCGACAGGCCGAGCTGCGCCAGCACCTCCGCCAGCTTCGCCACGGACCCGCCGCCCATCAGCATCAAGCGCGGCGCCACCAACTGCATGACCATGATCGTCGGACCCCCTCCCCTTTGAGGCGCGCAGATTACGGGTAGGCTGCGCGCACGGCCAGGGAGGGCGAGGACCGATGACGCAGGATGTGCTGGCGGCCTGGTATGCCGCGATCCGCGCCGGCGACGCCGCCGCGCTAGCCGCCGTCGCAACGCCCGACCTCACCATCACCTATGGCGGCCGTCCCAGCCTGCTGCCGTGGAGCGGCATCTGGACCGGCGTGGCGGAGGCGATGCGCTTCTTCGCCGCCGTGGCCCAGCACCTGGAAGTGCTGGAGGTCACGCCGATGCGCCGCATCACGGAGGCCGACAGCGTCGTCGTGATCCTCTCCGGCCGCTGGCGCGCCCGCGCAACGGGGCGGGAGGTCGCGGCGCGCGTCGCCAATGTCTTCACGCTGCGCGAAGGCCGCGTCGCCGCCTATGACGTCTTCCACGACACCGCTGCGCTGTGGGAGGCGCTGCGCGGCGAGGCCCTACCGGATGCCTGAGGCGCGCCTGTCCTTCGCCGCGGCGTAGAGCGCGAGGCGGCGCGTCGCCACTTCGGAGAGGCCATCGCCGACCTCCGCCTCGAAGGGCGGCAGCGTCTCCGCCAGGTGGCAGGCGACGCGCGTGCCGGCGTCGATGTCGCGCAGCACAGGAACCTCTGCCCGGCAGAGGTCCTGCACGAAGGGGCAGCGCGTGTGGAAACGGCAGCCACTTGGCGGGTTCATCGGACTTGGCACATCGCCGCCCAGCGGCGTGACCTGCCCGCGACGGCGCGGATCGGGATGCGGGATCGCCCGCAGCAGGGCGCGCGTATAGGGGTGGCGCGGCGCGGCGAAGAGGTCCCGCTTCGGCGCCGTCTCCACGATCTGGCCGAGATACATGACGGCGACGCGATCGGCCATGTGCCGCACCACCGCCAGGTCATGCGCGATGAAGAGGTAGGAAAGGCCGAACTGCCGCTGGAGGTCCTTCAGCAGGTTCACCACCTGCGCCTGGATCGAGACATCGAGCGCGCTGACCGGCTCGTCGCAGACGATCAGGTCCGGCTGCACCGCCAGCGCGCGGGCAATGCCGATGCGCTGCCGCTGGCCGCCGCTGAATTCATGCGGATAGCGCTGCGCGTGGAAGGGCGCGAGGCCGACCAGGCGCAGCAATTCCTGCACCCGCGCCTCCCGCGATTTCGCATCGCCGATGCCATGCACCTCCATCGGCTCCGCGATCGTCTCGCCGACGCGCAGCCGCGGGTTGAGGCTGGCATAGGGGTCCTGGAAGACGACCTGCACGCGGCGGCGCAGCGTGCGCAGCGCGGCGCCCGACACTTCCTGCCCATCGAAGCGGACGGTACCGCTGGTGGGCTCGATCAGGCGCAGCACGAGGCGTGCGGTGGTGGACTTCCCGCAGCCGGATTCGCCGACCAGCGCCAGCGTCTCGCCCCGCTCGATGCGGAAGGACACGCCGTCCACGGCGCGAACGGTACCGACCTGCTTCGCCACGACGATGCCCTGGCGCACGGGGTAGTGCTTCGTCAGGTCGGTGACTTCGAGCAGGCTCATGATGCGAGTTCCACCGCGCTTTCGACCGGGGCGCGGATGCAGGCGGCAAAATGCCCCGGCTCGATCTCCTCCAGCGGCGGCTGCGCGGCCGTGCAGGCCTCGATCGCGAAGGGGCAGCGCGGGTGGAAGCGGCAGCCCTGCGGCAGCGCGAAGGGCGGCGGGACCGCGCCCTCGATCGCCAGCAGGCGATCCCGATCCTCATCGAGCCGCGGGACGGAGCCGAGCAGGCCGAGGGTGTAGGGATGCTGCGGGCTGCCGAAGAGATCACGCGCGGAGGCGCGTTCCGCGACGCGGCCGGCATACATCACCGCGACCTCATCGGCCATCTCGGCCACCACGCCAAGGTCGTGCGTGATGAGGATGATGGACATGCCGGTTTCCTGCTGCAGGTCGCGCAGCAGGTCGAGGATCTGCGCCTGCACCGTGACGTCGAGCGCCGTCGTCGGCTCATCGGCGATGAGCAGCTTCGGCTTGCAGGCGAGCGCCATGGCGATCATCACGCGCTGGCGCATCCCGCCCGACAGCTGATGCGGAAATTCGTCGTAACGGCGCGCGGGCGCCGGGATGCGCACGCGCTCCAGTGCCGCGATGGCGCGGTCGCGCAGTTCCGCGGCGCTGGCGCGCGGGTCATGGGCGCGCATCGCCTCCGTGATCTGCAGCCCGATCGGATGCACCGGGTTCAGGCTGGTCATCGGTTCCTGGAAGATCATCGCGACCTGGCCGCCGCGCACGGCGCGCATCTCGGCGGTGGAGAGCGTCAGCAGATCCCTCCCCTCCAGCAGCACGCGACCGGCGGCGACGCGGCCCGGCGGCGGCACCAGGCGCATGACGGAAAGCGACAGCATCGACTTGCCGCAGCCGCTCTCCCCCACGATGCCGAGCGTGCGGCCGCGCGGCACCTCCAGGCTCACGCCATCCACGGCGGGGATGTCGCCATTGGCGCTGCGGAAGACGGTCCGCAGCCCCTGGATCTCGAGAAGCGGGCTCACGACCACCGGAAGGTCGGCGGGCTCGACACCTCGACCGGGCGATGGGCCCAGTCCTGCGACGGCGCGCGATCCACGATGCGCTTCTGCGCCTCGTTCAGGTGTTCGGCGGCCGCGGCGTAGTCCATGGTCAGCACCTGGCCGTCGCCCACGACCTTGATGCCGTCGACGAAGACATCCTTCACCGCACGGTCGCCCGCGGCATAGACCAGGCTACGGACCGGATCGCGGGAGGGGCGCATGCGGGGATGCGTGACATCCACCAGCACGAAGTCGGCACGCGCGCCGGCCACGAGGCGCCCGATATCGTCGCGGCCCAGCGCCTGCGCGCCGCCGACCGTCGCCGCGTCGAACAACTCCGTCGTCGTCATGCTGCGCGGATCGTTGGCCTGGGTGCGGGCGAGGTAGGCGACGAGCCGCATCTCATCCAGCATATTGTGCGGATAGGTATCCGTCCCAAGGCCCATGTTCACGCCGGCCCGCTTGTAGCGGCCGAAATGCTTCAGCGTGATGCCGCGCCGTGCGAAAACGGTCGGGCAATGCGCGACGGTGGTGCCGGTCTCCGCCAGGCGCTTCATGTCCGTATCCGTCCACCATTTCGTGGAGGGATGGTCGTCCAGGAAGATGCCATGGCCGATGATGCTGCGCTCGCTGAGCAGGCCCATGCTGTCCAGCCAGCCAATCGGCGTCTTGCCGTGGCGGCGCGTGATCTCGTGGAACTCCACGACCGACTGCGCCGCATGGATCTGCCAGGAGACGCCGCGCTTGCCGGCCTCCTGGAAGCTCTCCTTCAGCAGCGTGTCGGTGCAGGTGTCGATCTGCGCCGGCACGACCATGCCGAAGAGGCGCCCGGACTCATGCTGCTCCGCGCGCTCGATCAGCGTCAGCGCCTCCGCCATCGCCTTCTCGCCGGCGGCCTCGTCCCATTCGTATTCGACGACGTGGCCGTTCTTGGTGAACCACTTGGCCGACTTGAACATGGGCGCGATGCAGACGCGCATGCCCGATTCCGCCAGCAGGTCCATCCAGCCGGGATGGGCCATGGAGAGGTCCGCCACCGTCGTGACGCCGGACAGCAGCAGTTCCGACAGCGCCACGCGCACGCAGGACGGCACCGCTTCCGCATCCGCACGGAAGATCGGCATGAACTCATAGAGCGAGGAATTGTAGAGGCCGGGGCTGCCGATCTCATCGATCAGCCCCTTGTTCATCGGCTCGCTGGAGGGGTGCGAGTGGATGTTGACGAGGCCGGGCATGACCATCAGGCCGCGCCCGCTGATCTCCTCCTCCGCCGGGCCGGTATAGCCGCGGCCGACGAAGGTCAGGGCCCCACCCTCGAACGCCACATCGGCGTCCGAGAGGTAGGTGTGGCTCTTCGTCGAGGCATCCCAGGCGACGACGAGGTCCGCGTTGCGGATGACGGTGGTGGCCATGCCCGTTGTTTCCCCCTTGGTTACCGCACGATCCGCATGTCCAGCGCCTTGTAGACGCCGATGCCATAGAGGCCATGCGTGCGGATGCCGGTCACGCGGTTGCTGTTGCCGACATAGATGTTCTCCCGCGCCGTGGTCAGCCAGGGCGCTTCCTCCGCGAGCTTGCGCTGGAGCAGCGCCAGGGCGCGGGCGCGAACGGCCGGATCGGTCGCGCTGCGCGCCTCATCGAGCCAGGCATCTGTCTCCGGGTCGTTCCAGTTCATCCGGTTCGGGCTCGGCCGTGCCCGGCTGTGCCAGTAGAGCGACAGCGCATCGCCCGCGGAGAAATAGGGGTAGGAGAGGAAGAGGGCGTCGAATTCCTGCGTCGCCATGCGGCCCCAGGCGACCGTCGCGTCGAAGAGCTGAACGCGCATCTCGATGCCGACGCGGCGCAGCGCCTGCTGGATGATCTCGCCCTGGCGCTGGTTCTCCAGCGTGTTGATGCCGTAGGTGAGGAAGGTGGCGCGCTGGCCGTCCTTCACGCGGACGCCATCCGGGCCCATGCGCCAGCCGGCCTCATCCAGCGTGCGCGCGGCGGCGGCGGGATCGAAGCGCGGGACCAGCGCGTCGGACTGCGCGTCATAGTCCAGCGTGTTGGGGTTCACGATGTTCAGCGCGGGCTGCGCATGGCCGAACCACACGGCGCGGACCAGCGCGGCGCGATCGACGGCCTGGTGGATGGCGCGGCGCACGGCGCGGTCGCTGACCACCGGCTTGTCCACCTTGAAGCCGAGGTAGTAGTCCCAGAAGTAGTTGGGCTGCGTCGTCACCGTCACGGTCGGCACGCGGCGCACGCTGTCCACCGCCACCATCGGGATGTACTGCGTGACGTCGGCCTGGCCGGTCTGCAACGCGGCGAGCCGCGCGGTCGCTTCCGGCACCACGCGCCAGACAATGCGCTCGACATGCGCGGGGCCACGGTTCTCGAAGATCGGCGGGCCCCAGCGATAGGTGGGGTGGCGCGTCAGCACCAGCTCGCTGCGCGGGGTCCAGGAAGCCCAGCAATAGGGGCCGGTACCGTTGAAGCCCTGGGTGCCGAAATTGTCGCCAAGCCGCTCCACCGTCGCGCGGTCGATGATGCCGGCGAAGAACAGGGTCAGCTGGGACAGCAACTCGCTGAACGGCGTGTTGAGCTCGTATTCGACGGTGTAGGGATCGACAGCGCGGATCTCCTTCACCGGGCCGGCGCGCCAGGCGACGGGGCTGCGCGTGGCGGGGGCGATCCAGCGGTTGATGGAATAGACGACGTCATCCGCCGTCATCGGCTTGCCGTCGCAGAAGGTGACGTCGCGACGCAGCCGGAAGGTGTAGAGCTTGCCGTCATCGGACACGGTCCAGCTCTCGGCCAGGCCCGGGCGGATGGTGCGCTGGTCCCAGTCCATGCTGACCAGCGTGTCGGTCATCAGCGTCACGACCTCACCGGCGCCACGCGCCGTGCTGCGGTGCAGGTCGTAGCGGTCCGCATCGATCTCCCGCATGAAGACCGCGGTGTTGCGCGGCGTCTGAGCGGCGGATGGCAGCGCGGGTAGCGTGGCGGCGAATGCGGCGGCGGCGATCATGCCGCGGCGGAGCAGTCCGGTTCTCATGCGTGGTTCTCCCTGCTTGGTTCTAGACGCGGAGCCGGGGATCGAGCGCATCGCGCAGCGCGTCCCCCAGCACGTTGAAGGCGAGGACGATGACGAAGATCGCGACCGACGGAATGACGCTGATATGCGGCGCGAAGAACAGGAAAGTGCGCCCCTGCGCCGCCATGGCGCCGAGTTCCGCGATCGGCGCCTGCGCGCCGAGGCCGAGGAAGGACAGCGCCGATCCCAGCAGGATCACCTGGCCGAAGCGGAGCGTCGCGAAGACGAGGATGGGCGAGAGGCAGTTCGGCATCAGGTGCCGCCAGATCAGCCGCGCATCGCCCATGCCCTGGGCGCGCGCGGCCTCGATGTAGTCTAGCCCGAGCACCACCAGCGCGGTCGATCGTGCGATGCGCGCCATCAGCGGCACCGTGGCGACCGACAGCGCGATGACCACCGCCGTCACGCCCGGCCCCGCGATGGCCGCGATGGCCAGGCCGAAGAGGATGGCGGGGAAGGACAGCATGATGTCCGCGAGCCGCATCAGCAACCCGTCCACGCGGCGGTAATAGGCCGCGCAGAATCCGATCGCGACACCCAGCACGCCGCCGAAGCCGAGGCTGAGCGCGCCCATCGCCAGCGTCACGCGAAGCCCGTGCAGCAGGCGGGACAGCATGTCCCGGCCCTGCCCGTCCGTCCCGAGCGGATAGGCGCCGCCAGGCGGCTGCATGATCGCCATCAGGTCGGTTTCATAGGGGTCATAGGGCGCCAGCCAGGGCGCGAGCAGCGCCGCGACGACGACGATCGCGACCAGCGCCGCTGAAATGGCGGCCGCGGGCTCGCGCAACAGGACGCGCAGCGTGGAAGGCCTCGCCGGGGGCAATGCGCCGCTCATGCCGCCCGCACCCGCGGATCCAGCACGCCATAGAGCAGGTCGACGGTCAGGTTCACCAGGATGAAGCCGAGCGAGAGGACGATGATCGTCCCCTGCGCCATCGGGAAATCCGACGACAGGATGGCACCCACCGCCAGCCGCCCGACGCCGGGCCAGGAGAACACCGTCTCCGTCACCACCGCGCCGCCGAGCAGGAAGCCGATCTGCAGCCCGATCAACGTCACCACCGGGACCATGGCATTGCGGAGCGCGTGGCGCAGCACGACGATGCGTTCCGGCAGGCCCTTGGCGCGCGCGGTCCGCACATGGTCCGCGCCCAGCACATCCAGCACCGCCGTCCGCGTCATGCGCGCGACCGGGCCGACGAAGACGCCGCCCAGCGTGACGGCGGGCAGGATCACGGCGCGCAGCCCCTGCCAAGTCCAGAGCGGACCCTCCCGCCCCGTGAAGGGCAGCCACTGCCACTGGAATCCGACGAACCAGATCAGCACCAGGCCCAGGAAGAACACCGGCACGGAGACACCCGCGACGCTGATCGCCATCACCACGCGGTCGATCAGCGACCCGCGCCAATAGGCGCCGATGGTGCCGAGGAAGAGGCCGAGCGGGATGGACCACACCAGGCTCGCCACCATCAGTTCCAGCGTCGGCCCGATGGTGGTGCCGAGTTCCTGCGACACCGGCACGTTGTTGATGATGGAGACGCCAAGGTCACCCTGCGCCAGCCGCCCGAGATAGAGGAAGAACTGCAGCCAGAGCGGCTTGTCGAGGCCGAGGTCGCGGCGGATGGCCTCGACGATCTCGGCACTCGCATTCGGCCCCGCGCGCACCACGGCCGGGTCCGTCGGCACCACCTGCATCAGCAGGAAGCCCACCAGCAGCACGCCGAACATCACCGGCACGGCCAGCAGCAGGCGCTGGACGGCGTGGCGCAGCATCAGGCGGCCTCCCCGTGCCGGTCGAAGATCACCGTGCCGCCGCGCAGCGTCAGGTCGGCGCGCGTGTCGTGCAGGATCTCCTCCGGCGAAGTGGAGAAGATGTCGCGCGACAGCACCGCGATGTCGGCCAGCATGCCGGGCTCCAGCGTGCCGCGACGATCCTCTGCGAATTGCGTGTAGGCGCCGCACCAGGTCTGGCAATGCACGGCCTGTTCCACCGTCAGCGCCTGGTCCGCCCCCATCACCGTGCCGCGGCTGGTCTTGCGCGTGACCATGGTGAAGAGGTTGATGAAGGGATCGACGGAGGAGACGGGGCAGTCGGAGGACGCCGCGGGGTGGTGCCCCTCCTCCAGCCAGGTCCGCATCGGATAGGCATTCTCGCTGCGCGGCAGGCCTAGGTTGCGGATGTAGAGGTCGCCGAACTCATACATGAAGACGGGCTGCGGCACCGGCAGGATGCCGCGCGTCTTCATGCGGCGCATCTGGTCGCGGTTGAGGAAGCCGCAATGCTCGATCCGGTGGCGGCGGCCGGCGAAGGGATGGGCCGCGCTGTCTGCGGCCTCCATGCCCGTCAGCACCTGCTCGATCGCCGCATCGCCGATGGCGTGGATGTCGAGCTGCCAGCCCTGCTCGTGATAGAGCTTCAGCAGCGCGTAGATCTTGTCGTCCGGGAAGGTGAAGACGCCGGTGCCGCCGCCGGCGCTCTCCAGGTACGGATCGAAGAAGGCCGCCGTCAGGCCGCCCGCGCTGCCATCAGCGAAGACCTTCACCGCGCCCCAGCGCAGCATGTCGTCGCCCTGGTTCGGGCGGAGGCCAGCGTCCCATGCCTCCTGCGCGATGCCCTCCGGATTGCCGGCCAGCACGTTCCACATCCGCAGCGGCGAACGGTCCGCGGCAACGGCGGCGTGAAAGGCCTCGACCTCCGCCATGCCCGCCGTCATGCCGACATTCATGTCGGTGGCACTCGCGAAGCCGAAGCTGGCGAGGTGGTTGCCCGCACGCTCGATCGCCGCGACCAGCGCTTCCTGATCGGGCGGCGGGATCACGTCCCGCACCAGGCGCATCGCGCGTTCCTGGAACAGGCCCGTCAGCGTGCCGCCCTTGCGTTCGATGACGCCACCCTCGGGATCGGGCGTGTTGTGGCCGACGCCGGCCGCGCGCATCGCGGCGCTGTTCGCGACGCCCATGTGACCGCAGGTGCGCGTGATGAAGACGGGGTTGTCCGGGGAGACTGCATCGAGCTCCGCCGCCGTTGGATGGCGGCCGATATCGAGTTCCGCATGGTCGTAGCCGCGGCCCAGCACCCAGGCGCCCTTGGGCGAGGCCTTCGCGGCCTCACCGATGCGTCTCAAGGCCTCGTCCAGCGTGCGCACCTGCTCCGCCCGCAGGTTCACGCCCGCCAGCGCCAGGCCGTAGGGCAGCAGGTGCATATGGGCTTCGTTGAAGGCGGGGATGGCGACGCGGCCCGCGAGGTCGATCCGGCGAGCCTCCGGCGCCGTCTCGGTCACCTCCGCGTCGGTGCCCACCGCGAGCACGCGGCCATCCCGCACCGCCATCGCTTCCGCGAAGCCGCCGGCCAGGCCACGGAAGACCCGTCCACCGCTGAAGATCAGGTCATTCATCACGCCGTACACCGCATACCGTTTGCCGCACCGCAGAAAGTGGACGAACTGTCAGGCGGTGATGCTGGCGCGTCAACCCGCCCGACCACGACCAAGATTGCACACGGGACCGAGGGCGATGATGATCGCGCCATCAGGCAGGGGAATGTGACGCATGCGCAGGCGTTGGATCGGGGCGGTGGCGGCCGCGGCGGTGTCATTTGCGGCGGGGGCGGCTTCTGCCCAGTCCACGCTCAGGGTCGTCCTGGTAAATGACCTCGCGAGCCTGGACCCGGTGCAATCCACCGCCGCCTTCGTCCGCAACCACGGCTTCATGGTCTATGACCAGCTCTTCGCGCTGGACAGCCAGGGCGTCGCCCGGCCGCAGATGGTGGACCGGCACGAGGCCAGCGCCGATGGCCTGTCGCACCGCTTCACGCTGCGCGAGGGACTCGCCTTCCATGATGGCCAGCCCGTCCGCGCGGCCGATGCCGTCGCCTCCATCCGCCGCTGGTCGCAGCGCGACATCGTGGGCCGCGCCCTGGCCGCGGCCACCGCGGCGATGGAGGTGGTGGACGACAGGACCTTCACCATCCAACTCTCCCGCCCCTTCGCGCTGGTGACGGAGGCGCTGGCCCGCCCGACAGCGAGCGCGCTGTTCGTGATGCCGGAACGGATCGCGCAGACGCCGGCGACGGCGGCCATCACGGATGCGACGGGCAGCGGGCCCTTCATCTTCCAGGCCGCGCAATGGCGCGTCGGCGATCGCGCGGTCTACACGCGGAACCCGAACTACCGCCCCCGCAGCGAAGCGGCGGATGGCCTGGCGGGCGGCAAGGTCGTGCAGGTGGATCGCGTGGAATGGCTGGCGATGCCGGACCCCGCGACGGCGGCCGCGGCGCTGCAGGCCGGCGAGATCGACTTCATCGAGCAGCCCTCCCCCGACCTGGTGCCGACGCTGGAGCGCAACCGCAACATCCGCACCTTCGCGCTGAACCCCGTGGGCTCCATGGTGTGGCTTCGCCTCAACCAGGCCCAGCCGCCCTTCAACAACCCCGCCGCGCGCCAGGCGCTGCTGCATCTGGTGAACCAGCAGGAGGTGCTGCAGGGCGTCGGCGTGCGGGCCAGCGAACAGGTGCCCTACTGCCCCGCCTTCTTCTTCTGCGGCACGCCGCTGGAAAGCAGCGCCGGCGCGCAGGGGCTGCGGGAGGCGAATCTGGAACGTGCCCGCGCCCTGCTGCGGGAGGCCGGCTACAACGGCCAGCGCGTGGTCTTCATGAACGCCGCCGACAGCCCCATCAACAATGCGGCCACGCTGGTGATGGCGCAGGCCTTCCAGCGCGCCGGCCTCAACATGGACGTGCCCAGCATGGACTGGGCGACCGTCACGCAGCGCCGCAACCGGCGGGAGTCGGTGGAACAGGGCGGCTGGAACCTCTTCGTCACCGTCGCCAATGTGCTCGACGGCCAGAACCCACTGACCAACCTCTACCTCGCCAGCCCGTGTGAGGGCGGCATCGCCGGCTGGCCCTGCGACCAGCAGCTGGAGGATCTGCGCCGGTCGTGGTGGGAGGAGAATGACGCGGCGAAGCGGCAGGAGATCCTGCACCGCGTCCATGCCCGCGCCTATGAGGTGCTGCCCTACATGAATGCCGGGCAGTTCCGCACGCTCGCCGCGCATCGCACCAACGTCGAGGGCCTGCGCGCCACCACCGTGCCGGTCTTCTGGGGCGTGACGAAGCGATGAAGCCTCATCGCCCGGCGGGATCCCCCGCCGGGCCATAGACCGACCGCTCCAGCGGCATGGCGGCCACGACGGTCAGGCCGCCCGATTCCCAGTGCCGTTCCAGCGTCCCGCCCAGCTGGTCCTGCACCGTCGCCTCGATGACTCGGGACCCGAAGCCGCGGCGCGCCGGCTTGCCCGTGATGGCGGGGCCGCCATGCTCCTCCCACCGCAGGGTGAAGAGCCCCTGCTCCACCGCCCAGCGCAGCCGCACCTCGCCACCCTCCACGCTCAGCGCGCCGTACTTGGTGGCGTTGGTCGCGAGTTCATGCAGCGTCATGGAGACCGCCTGCGCGGCGGCGGGCAGCAGCAGCAGGCCAGGCCCTTCCATCACGACGCGGCGCAGCCCGTCGGCGGGCAGGAAGGCGGCCAGTTCACCCTCCGCCAGGCTGCGGATCGTGGCGCCGTTCCACTGCGCATCGGCCAGCAGCGTGTGCGCGCGCGCCAGGGCCGCGACGCGGCCTTCCACCGCGGTGGCATAGCTGCGCATGTCGGTGCGCGGCGTCAGGCGCAGCGCTGCCTGCACGACGGCCAGCGCGTTCTTCGCGCGATGATCGACTTCCCGCGCCAGCAGGGCCTGGCGTTCCTCCGCCTGCTTGCGCGCGGTGATGTCCTGCGTCGTGCCGATCAGGCGCGTCGCCTCGCCGGTCACGGGATCGCGCGCCGCGACGCTGCCGTGGCTTTCCACCCAGCACCAGGCGCCATCCGGGCGACGGAAGCGGTATTCGACGTGATAGCGCTCCGCCTCCCCCTTCTTCACCAGCGCGACGGCATCGTCGAGCAACCCGCGGTCTTGCGGATGGATGCGGTCGCGGAAGCTGGGGTAGAGGCCCGAGGCGGAGTCGCCGTCGAGGCCGAAGATCTCCAGCGATCGTGCGGACCGCGTGGCGGTGCCCTGGCGCAGATCGACGTCCCAGGTGCCGAGCCGTGCCGCTTCCAGCGCCACGCGCAGCATGTGCTCCCGGTCCCGCACCGCTTCCTCGGCGGTCTTGAGCTCCGTCACATCGACATGCGCGCCGAGCATGCGGAGCGAACGCCCCTCCGCATCCCGCTCGATCTCCGCCCGCGCGGCGATCCAGCGCACATCGCCGTTCGGCGTCGTGATGCGGTATTCCTGCGCGTAGTCCACCTGGCCGGACGTGTCGGAGATCGCCTCCAGGAAGCGTTGCTCCGCACGAAGCCGATCCTCGGGATGCAGGCGGCGCACCCAATCCTCGTGCTGCTCCTGCGCGCCCGCGGCCCGCAGCCCCTGCAGCGCCATGTATTCGGCCGAGCGGTCGTTCTGGCCGCTGCGAAGGTCGATCTCGAACCCGCCGACGCGGCCGATGCGCTGCACGCGCTTCAGCCGCGCCTCGCTTTCGCGCAGCGCCGCTTCCGCCGCGCGACGGCCGGTGACATCGGTGACGACGGAGACGGTGCGGGTGACGCGGCCATCGGCATCGCGCACCGGGGAGGTGGAGAGCTTGACCCAGCGCACGCTGCCATCCGGGCGCAGGTAGCGCTTCACCTGCACATGGGTCGCGACCTCTCCGCGGCACAGGCGGAGGAAGCCTTCCATGTCTTCCTCCCGATCGTCGGGATGGACGAAGTCGGTGAAGGGATGGCCGATGATCTGCTCGGCGGGGCGATCGAGTAGCGCGCAATAGGCGGCGTTGGCGCGGAGTACGACGGCGGTCTCGCATTCCGCCTGGGACATCGGCACGGTCGATTGCTCGAAGGCCGCGGAGAAGGCGGATTCGCGATCGCGAATGGCCAGCGCGGCAACGTCCATCGCGGCGGCGACGCGCGTGAGTTCGGCGACACCCAATTCCCATTGCGCCGGCGGCGGGTCGCCCGCCGCGATCGCATCCGCCCGGGCGACCAGCGCCGCGGCGGGGCGCAGGATGCGGCGGGAGAGTGCGGTCGCGGCAATGGCGCCACCCAGCAGCGCCACCGCGGTGAAGACGGCAACCCCGGCCAGGATGGGCGCGCCGTGATGCATCGCGAGCCACAGCGCCACGGCGCTGAGCGGCAGCGCCGGAACCAGGATGCCGGCCACGAGCAGCAGGAGAAGGTGCCGAAGCCCGGCCTCGGCAGGGCTCGTCACGGTCGGCGGTGGCTGGTTGGCGGCGACTTCCACGGCGGGGATGGGCTCCACCGATCGGGTCGGATCAAAATTCATCGTCTCGCGCGGGCTGGAAGGCGGGCGCCCAAGGAGCTGGGCGCAGCACCCGACAGAAGCGCCAAGCGCGAAACGAGGGCAATCAACAAATTGGACAATCGCGGTGCCAGCAGCGGCACCGGCGATGACGTTGGCGTGAGAGGTCCCTCAGACTGGATCGCGGACCAGCGGGCTGGTGGAGCAGTGGATGCCGCCGCCCCCCAGGCCGACGCGGTCGTAATCCACCAGGCGGATGGAGATGCCGGCCCTGTCCAGCGCATCCTGCGTGCGCGCGCTGACGCGGTCGCTCATGATGACGCGGCCGGGCGCGACGGCCAGGCAGTTCACCGTCCAGGACGGATCCTCATGGTTCACCGGGATCATGTGGATGCCGAGGCGCTTCAGCTCCTCCATGAAGACGAAGGGCAGCATGGAGGGGTTAACGATGGCCACGTCGTGGTGGATCATCACGAAGCCGCCGTCGATGTGCAGGCGATAGCCGGGAATCTGCACGCGGATGAGTCGCGTGCCCTGCACGGCCAGCACTTCCTCCAGCTGCCGCGCACCTTCCTCATTGACGCGGGAGGAGACGCCGACGACGGCGACGTCGGGCCGGATATAGGCAAAGCTGCCGCCCTCCATCAGGCCATGGCCGTGGATGGTCCGCAGGATCGGCATGCCAAGCGCAGCGAGGGTTTCCGTGACGGGCGCTTCCTCACCCCGGCGGATGCGCGGGCCCATGCGCGTGACGATCGCACCGCCCTTGATGCCGATGCAGCTGTCCCGCGTGTAGATCGACTTGTGGCGGCCGGCGGCGGCACGCTTGAGGTAGACGACCTCCACCCCTTCATCGCGCAGCGCCGCCGCCAGCGCATCATGCTGCGCCTGCTGTTCCTCCAGCGTCGGGCGCTGGTTGCCGCGCCAATAGGCGCCGGTCGTGGGATCGCCGAAGGCGTTGAGCTCCGGGATGTGCGGCAGCGTGTCCACCACGCGCATCTCCTCCCCCGGGCGGTGCATCAGGACAACGCGGAGGCGCCCGATATCGGAATTGCAGCCCCATTCGCGGCCCCAGACGAAGGATTGCTCGGACGCGCTTTCGAAAACGGGCTCGGGCTCGCTCGCGAAGCGTTCGATCAGCATGTTGTAGCGATGGTCGAACTCGCTCATCGCGAAGCTGGGCGGGGTTTTCTGCATGGTCGTTTCCTCAGGCGTCGCGGCGCCTCCGCAGCGCCAGGTCAAGCAGCAACAGGCCAAGGGTGAAGATCACCAGCAGCACGGCGACGGCGGCCATGGCGGGGTCCAGGTTCTCGTTGATGCCGTCCCAGATGCGGCGTGGCAGGGTGAAGACGTCGCGGGAGGCGATGAACAGCACGATCACCAACTCATCCCAGCTGTGGATGAAGGCGAAGATGGCGCCGGAGACGATGCCCGGCGCGATGCGCGGCAGGATCACCCAGCGCAGCGTTTGCGACAGCGACGCCCCCATGCCCCGCGCCGCCTGCTCCAGCCGCGGGTCGAAGGCGGCAAGTGCGGTGGAGACGGTGATGACGACATAGGGAATGCCCGTCACGCCATGCGCGATGGCGACGCCGAGGAAGCGATCCAGCAGGTCGATCTTCGCGAAGTAGCGGTAGAGGCCGACGGCATAGACGATGGAGGGGATGATGATCGGCAACAGCATCATCGCCCGCACCAGCTCCGTGGACCGCCGCGACAGCCGCCAGCAGCCGATGGCGCAGAGCGTGCCGGCGACAACGGCGATGACCGTCGCCGCCACCGCGATCAGGAAGGACTGCCAGATCGACCCGAGCCAGGCATCGCTGCCCAGCACCGTCGCGTAGTGACGAAGGCTCAGCGTTTCATGCGGGAGAGAGAGGAAGCGCTGGTCGGTGAGCGAGACGGGGATGACGATGCTGATCGGCAGCACAAGGTAGATCGCGACCATCCAGGCCGCGGCCACCGTCCATCCACCGGGGCGGTGCGCATGGTCCATCCCTCAGCCCCCCGAACCGAAGACGCGCCGCAAATCGACGACGCGGGAGAAGACCGCGAGGGTCGCGAGGATCGCCACCACCAGCACCGTCGCCATCATGGTGCCGAGCCCCCAGCGGATGAGGTCCAGGATCTGCAGCCCGATCCATTCCGCCACCATCAGCGTCTTGCCGCCGCCGAGGATGGCCGGCGTGATGTAGAAGCCGAGCGAGAAGATGAAGACGAGCACGCCGGCCGCGATCAGCCCCGGCAGGGATAGCGGGAGGAAGATTCGGCGAAAGATGGTGAAGCGCGGCGCGCCGAGGCCCCGCGCGGCGGCGAGCAGCCGCGGGTCGATCTCCCGCATGCTCGCCAGCAGGGGCAGCACGGCGTAGGGCACCATGTAGTGCACCATGCCGACGATGATGCCGAACTCGTTCCAGACGAGTTGCAGCGGTTCGCTGATCACGCCGGCATCCATCAGCGCATTGTTCACCAGCCCCTGGCGCCGCAGCAGCGTCACCCAGGCGAAGGCGCGCACCAGCACGCTGATCCAGAGCGGCACGAGCACCGCCAGGATCCACCAGCGCCGCGCGGATTCCGTCGCCAGCGCGATCCGGTACGCCAGCACATAGCCGAGCAGCAGCGCGAGCGCCGTGGTGATGGCGCAGATGCGGAGCGTGGTCACGATGACGCGCTGCACGCTTTCGCTGGTGAAGAGCCGTTCGTAGTTGCCGAGCCCCGGCGAGGGCTCGGTGAAGGAGATCGCCAGCACCTGCGCGATGGGGGCGATGTAGAAGGCGGTCATCAGCAGGAAGGCGGGCAGGATCAGCAGCCACCAGCCTGCGTCCTGCCGGCGCATCAGGCTGCGTCCTCGACCACCGGGACGCTCGCCGTCGAACTCCAGCCGAGGCGTACCGGCAGCCCCTCGCTCGGCGCGATCGGCGCCTGCCAGGTCGGCAGCGCGACGCGGAGCGCGCCGAGGTCCGGCGTCTCCACCACCAGCGAATAGCCGGCGCCGAGATAGGACCAGGCGGTGATGCGGCCGGTGACGACGTTGTCGGCGCCATCATCGTCGTTCAGCAGCGCGATCTTCTCCGGACGCAGGCTCAACAGCACGGGGCTGCCATGGGCGGGGCGATGATTCTCCGCCGCCGCCTGCAGGATGCGCGTGGAACCCGCCCCGATGACGAAGCCGCCGGGCACGCTTTCCTGCACCGCGCCATGGAGGAAGTTGGACTTGCCGAGGAAGTCGGCCACGAAGCGCGTGCGCGGATGTTCATAGAGATGGGCGGGCGCGCCTTCCTGCACCAGCTTGCCGTGGTTGAGGATGGCGACGCGGTCGGAGAGGGACAGCGCCTCCTCCTGGTCATGCGTCACGTTGACGAAGGTGCGGCCGACGCGGCGGTGGAGCGCCTTCAGCTCCTCCTGCAGCTCCGCGCGCAGTTTCTTGTCGAGGGCGCTCAGCGGCTCATCCAGCAGCAGCAGCGCGGGATCGAAGACCAGCGCGCGCGCCAGCGCCACGCGCTGCTGCTGCCCGCCGGAGAGCTGCCGCGGCAGGCGATCCGCGAAGCGGCCGAGCTGCACCAGGTCCAGCGCCGCGCGCACCTTGGCCTCCCGCTCCGCGGCCCCCAGCTTGCGGACGCGCAAGGGGAAGGCGACGTTCTCCGCCACCGTCATGTGCGGGAACAGCGCATAGCCCTGGAAGACCATGCCAAAGTCGCGGCGTTCGGGCGGCAGCGGCGTGATGTCGGCGCCATCCAGCAGCACCGCACCCTCCGTCGGCGCGACGAAGCCCGCGATGCACATCAGGATCGTCGTCTTGCCGCTGCCCGACGGGCCGAGCAACGTCAGGAACTCGCCCCGCTCTACCTTGAGCGAGACGGAATCGACGGCGGTGAAGCTGCCGTATCGCTTGGTCAGCCCGCGCAGCGCGAGGGCGTGGCCCGTTCCCGACATCCGGTCAGTCCTTGTAGCCAGGCTGTTCGCGATCGAGTTTCCGCCGCAACGCCTGCCAGGGCAACCAGCCCTTGGTGGGCCCGCTGTCGAACAGCCTTTGCGTGCGGGCCACGGCATCCGGCGGCGCCACGGCCAGGGCCGCCCCGCTGGATTGCGCAGCCAGCTGGATGCGGCAGGACTGCTCCAGATAGTACATCCAGTAGAAGGCTTCCGCGACCGTGCGGCCGACGGTCAGCAGCCCGTGATGCCGCAGGATCATCGCCGGCTTGTCGCCGAGGTCCCGCACCAGCCGTTCGCGCTCAGACAGGTTTTCCTCGGTTGCCACGCCCTCATAGTCGTGCAGCGCGACGCGACCGATGAACTCCATCATCATCTGGTTCAGCGGCAGCAGCGTGTCCCGCTGCGCGGCGACGGCCATGCCCGCCAGCGTATGCGTGTGCATCACGCAATTCGCATCCGCGCGGCCGAGATGGACGGCGGAGTGGATGACGAAGCCCGCGGGGTTAACGGGCCAGCTGGTCTGCTGCCGCGGCGCGCCTTCCGCATCCACCAGCACGAGGCTGGAGGCCGTCACTTCCTCGAACAGCAGCCCGTAGGGGTTCACCAGGAATCGATGCCCCTCCCCTGGCACGCGGACCGAGAGATGCGTGAAGACGAGGTCCGTCATGCCGAACAGCGCAACCAGGCGATAGGCGGCCGCCAGATCCTCCCGCAGTTCCCGCTCCGTCGGCACATGGGTCGGGTCGGGCCGGACGGGCGGCGGCGGCAGCATGTCAGTAGCCCCGGTCGTGGTCGAAGAGGTTGCGCAGCGGGTCGCCGCGCTCGAAGGCCGCCAGCGCGCGGGCGACGTGTTCCGCGCGTTCCCGCCGCGTCGGCAGGCTGGCGATGTGCGGCGTCACGATGACCTTGGGGTGGTTCCAGACCGGATGCGTGGCCGGCAGGGGCTCGGTCTCGAAGACGTCGAGCACGGCGCCGGAGAGCTGGCCACTGTCCAGCGCCGCGATCACGTCATCGATCTTCTGGTGCGCCCCGCGGCCGACATTCACCAGGCCCGCGCCCTTCGGCAGTTTTCCGAGAAGCGGCGCAGACAGGATTCCGTTGGTCTCGGGCGTGGACGGCAGCAGGCAGACGAGGATGTGGCTGCGCGCAAGGAAGGCATCGCGCGCCTCCGTGCCGACGAAGCCCTCCACGCCTGGGATGTCCTTCGCCGTGCGCGACCAGCCGATGACCGGGAAGCCGAGCGCGCGCAGCATGGTCGCGGCCTGCGTGCCCATATGGCCGAGGCCCATGACGCCGACGGTCGTCTGCGTCGCCAGGCCCATGCCATCGAAATAGGTGAAGTCCTTCGCCACTTGCTGCAGCGCGATCCGTCGCGCGCCGCGCAGCAGGGACAGCGCGGACCAGCAGACGAATTCCCCCATGCGCTGGGCCGCACCCTCCGTCGCCATGCGGGTTAGCGGGATATGCTTCGGCAGGTCCGGGTCACGAGTGATGAAATCCACGCCCGCGCCGGCACCGCAGATCACCCGCAGGTTCGGGAGACGCGCGATGCGCCCGGGCTCGGGGTCCCATACCAGTACGTAGTGCACGTCCTCCGGCGCCACGGCGGGGTCGTCCCACCACCGCACCTCGATCTGCGGCGCGCAGGCGGCGAAATGGGCCTGCCATTCCGCCACCGCCGCCTCGCCGCCGGACTTCACCAGGAGGATGGGTTTCGCCACGCGGCGCCTCGCTTGCTGCAACGCAGCGAGAGTGCCTTCAGCCCGTCACCATGTCGATATAGTCGGCATTGGCCTGGGCGTAGACGCCGCCCCACCAGGTGCCGTTCTGCGCGACCTGCACGCGGGCATTGGCGGGGTCGGTCGGGTTGAAGCGCTTGAACTCCTCCGGCACCAGGGCGCTGGCGCGCGGGTTGGTCGGGCCGTTGCCGAGGAACTTCAGCAGTTCCACCTGCTGTTCCGGGTTGGACAGCATGGAGGCGATCAGCCGCTGCACCATCTCGCCCCCCGGATTGCCGCGGGGGCTGACGAAGATGCCGGGCTGCAGGATGCCCTGGTTCCAGATGTGCTTGAAGCGGCCGTTGCTTTCCTGCTCCAGCACCTTGGCGCGGGTGTGCCAGATCTGGCCCATCACCGCCTCGCCCGTCCGGATGAACTGCTCCGATTCGGATCCGCTGTTCCAGAAGACGCAATTGCGCCGGATCTCCCGCACCTTGGCGACGCAGGCGCGGATGTCGAGCGGGTAGAGGTTCGCGGGGTCCTTGCCGAGCGCCATCTGCGCGGCATCCAGCGCGCCGGCGGCATCGCGCCGCAGCAGCCGCGTGCCGGGGAAGCGCCGCAGATCCCAGAAATCCGCCCAACTGGTCGGCGCGCCGTTCGGGAACTTGGTGCTGTCGTAGACAAGGACGTTGCTGAAGGAATAGGGCGCCGCGCCATGGTCCAGCGCGAAGGTAGGACCGATGACGTTGTTGCGGTCCACGACGTTGTAGTCGATGCGGTTCAGCAGGTTAAGCCCGCCAAGCAGTGTGGCGGAGGTGGCGGAGCTGTCGCAGAGGTCCCAGGTGACGCGCCCGCTTTCCACCATGGACCGGATGCGGCCGGCGGAGGGCCCGGTGCTGTCCTGCACCACGCGCCAGCCCGGATTCGCCGCGGCGAAGGGATCGCCATAGAAGCGGCCGAAGCCGTCATTGGCGATGCCGCCCCAGTTCACCATCACCATGGTCCGCGCGGCCTGGGCCTGCGCTTCGCCACCCAGCATCGGCGCGGCGCCCAGCGCGGCCAGGCCCGCCAGCAGGGTTCGCCGGCTCACCTCCCCCCGGTTGAACTTCCGCCAGGCCAGCTCGATGCAATCCTGCTGGAACGTCTGCATGCCTTCGACCCCTTCGCCAAAGAAGCTCCCGCGGGTCCCCTTGATCCGGACGGCGTCCGGCGGGAACCTCATGGATGCAAGTCAACAGCGGGACGCGCGCGCGGGCAATGACCGATCTTCAATCCATCGCCGCCCCGGGCTTCAAGGCCCGCCCCTGGTGGTGGGAAGCCGCCGAGCCGCCTGACCGCGACAACGCCCTGCCCGACCACACGCCGATCGCCATCATCGGCGGCGGCTATGCGGGCCTGTCGGCCGCGCTGACGCTGCGGCGGCTGGGGCATGAGGTCACGGTGATCGATGCGGAGCGCATCGGCTGGGGCGCATCCTCGCGCAATGGCGGCATGGTCTCGGGCGGGCTGAAGGTCGCCTCCACGGGTCTCGCGGCCAAATACGGGGAGGAGAAGGGCCGCGCCATCGCCGGCGCTGCCGCAGCGTCCTTCCCCTTCATCGAGGAGACGATCGCGCGGGAGGGGATCGACTGCGACTATGTCCGCTGCGGCCGCTACACCGGTGCCTGGTCCCGCGCGCACTACAACGCGATGGCGGCGCGCGCCGACTGGATCGCGGAGGTGACGGGCCTGCCGACGGAGATGGTGCCGAAATCCCGGCAGCGGGAGTTCGTCGGAAGCGATCACTATGAGGGCGGCATGGCTGCCGCCGCCACCGGCAGCCTGCATCCCGGGAAATACGCGCGCGGCCTGGCGCAGGCAGCGGAGAAGGCGGGCGCGCGGCTCGTCGATGGCGTCCGCGTCACCGGCGTGAAGCAGGATGGCAGCGGAATTCGCGTGGCGACGGACAAGGGCGAGCTTCGCGCTGATGCCGTGCTGGTCGCGACCAACGGGTATACGAAGGACGCGCGCGGCACCGCCCTGCCCTGGCTGGCGAAGCGCCTTATCCCGCTCAACTCCTACATCATCGCGACGGAGGAACTGCCGCCGGAGACGATGGACCGCCTCTTCCCCGGCCGCCGCATGATCAGCGACAGCAAGCGCGTGCTGAACTATTTCCGGCCTTCGCCGGATGGGAAGCGCGTGCTCTGGGGCGGGCGCGCGAGTTTCCGCGCGGCCACGGCGGAACAGGCGGCGCCCGCGCTCTACGACACGATGCTGCAGACCTTCCCGGACCTGACCGGCGTGAAGATCACCCACGCCTGGACCGGCTATGTCGCCTTCACCTTCGATCTGCTGCCGCATATCGGCGTGCAGGACGGCATGCATTACGCCGCGGGCTGCCAGGGGAGTGGCGTCGCGATGGCGACGTGGCTCGGCCACAATGTCGCGCTGAAGCTGGCGGGCGCGGCGAATGCGCCCTTCGCGCTGGATGGCCTGCCCTTCCCGACGCAGCCGACCTACACCGGCACGCCATGGTTCCTGCCGATCGTCGGCAACTACTACAAGGTGCGTGACCACATCGATCGGCTGGTGGGCTGACCATGCGTCCCGATTTCGTCCTGCTGAATGCCCGCATCGCGACGATGGACGCGGCGGGCACCGAATGCGGCGCGCTGGCCTCGCTCAACGGCCGCATCGTCGCGCTCGGCGACAGCGCCGCGATCCGGGACCTCGTCGGCCCCGGCACCAAAGTGCTGGATGCGGAGGGGCAGCGGGTGCTGCCAGGCATCGTGGACAGCCACGCGCATCCCGATGCCTATGCCATCCGGCTCCGCGCCTGGACCCTCGTCTCCCCCGACCGCGTGCGCACGCGGGACGCGCTGCTGGCGACGATCCGGCGCCGCTGCGAGGCCGTGGCGCCTGGCCGCTGGGCCGCCTTCTACCGGCTGAACGAACGCGCCTGCGGCGGCTATCCGACGCTGGCGGAACTCGATGCCGCGAGCCTCGGAAGGCCGATCTTCATCCTGCGCACGGATGGCCATCTCGGCCTTGCCAACTCCGCTGCCTTCGCGGTCTGCGGCGTCACGGCGGAAACCCCCGACCCCGCCTTCGGCCGCTTCGACAAGCATGAAGGTCGCCTGACCGGCCTGGTGCGGGAGACGGCGGCGCATGTCTTCCTCAACGCCGTCCATGGCCAGGACAGCGAGGCTGACATCGCCGAGGGAATGGAGATGGTGCAGAACCAGTGCCTGGCCGCCGGGATCACGTCAGTGGCCAATTCGCTCTGTCCCTCGAAGGCGATCAGCGCCTATCAGCGCATGCATCGCGACGGGCGCTGGCGGATGCGGATGGGCATCATCGCGAGTGGCCGCGACGAGCCCTTGATCCCCCACCTCATCGGTGCCGGCATCCGGTCCGGCTTTGGCGATGAATGGCTGCGCCTGGTTGGCGTGGAATGGTGCCCGGACTGCTCCACCAGCGGCCGCACCGCCGCCTATTGGGACCCCTATCTCGGCACGCCGGTGCCCGGGGAGCCCGTGCCGAACACCGGCATGCTGCTCTACGAACAGGACGACCTGACGCAGCGCGCCACCGCCGCCCACAAGGCCGGCCTCCAGGTGATGATCGAGGGTGTCGGCGACCGCGGCATCGACTTCGCGCTGGACGTGATGGAGGCCGCGCTGGCCGCCCATCCCGTGGACGACCATCGCATGCGCGTCGAGCACTGCTGCTACGTGACGCCGAAGATCCTCGAACGCCTGAAGCGCGGCGGCTTCGTGGACAGCTCTGCCACAGGCTTCATGGACGAGCTGGGCGAGGCCTATGCCGCCAATCGTGGCCAGGACGCCATGCGCTGGATGTGGCCGCATCGCAGCCTGATCGACGCCGGCGTCCCCGCCCCCGGCCATTCCGATTTCGCGGTCTGCCGCGTCTCCCCCTGGACGGCGCTCGCCGCCATGGTCAATCGCCGCACCACCGGCGGCACCGACCTCGATGCGCGGGAGGCGATCACGCCGCGCGAAGCCGTGCGCGCCTATACCTGGCTCGGCGCCTGGGCGCAGCGGGAGGAACGGGAGAAGGGCTCGCTCGAACTGGGCAAGCTGGCGGACCTGATCGTGCTGGATCGCGACGTGCTGGAGGACGATCCGGCCGCGATCGCCGGGACGAAGGTCCGCGCCACCATCGTCGGCGGGGTGATCCGGCACGAGGCATGATGCCCGCGCGCGATGCGGTGCTGCTGGTGGCGCTCTGCGCCGCCTGGGGCTTCGCGCAGGTGACGATGAAGTGGGGCGGCGAGGGCATATCGCCCCTCGTGCAGGCGGGGCTGCGATCCGCGCTCGCCATCCCCTTCATCCTGCTGTGGTGCCGGTGGCGCGGCGTCACGGTGTTCCGGCGGGACGGCACGCTGCCGGCCGGGCTGCTGGCGGGCATGCTCTTCTCCGCGGAGTTCTGGGCGATCTTCCGCGCGCTGGAGCTGACGAGCGCCGCCCGCGTCGTCGTGCTGCTCTACACCGCGCCCTTCTTCGCCGTGATCGGCGCGCATTTCCTGGCGCCCGGGGACCGGCTGACGCGCCGCAAGCTCACCGGCCTCGTCATCGCCTTCGCCTCCGTCCCCGTGCTCTTCGCGGACCGGCTCGGCGCGCCCGCCGATGGCGCGCTGATGGGCGACCTCATCGGCCTCGCGTCGGGCATCTTCTGGGGCGGCACGATGGTGACGATCAAGGCGAGCGGCCTGACGCGCATCGCCTCCGAACGCACGCTTCTCTACCAGCTCGCCGTCTCCTCCCTGCTCATCCCGCTCGGCTATGCGATCGGGGAGCGGGGCGTGTTCGACCCGACGCCGCGCGTGCTGGGGTCGCTGGCCTTCCAGGTGCTGGGCATCGCGGTGGTCAGCTACCTCGCCTGGTTCTGGCTGGTGAAGCGGCACGCGGCATCGAGCTTCGCGCCCTTCCTCTTCCTCACCCCCGCCTTCGGCGTCGCCTGCGGCTGGCTGCTGCTGGGGGAGGCGGTGACGCCGGCGCTCCTGGCCTCCCTCCTGCTCGTCGGCGCCGGAATCTGGGTGATCAATCGCGGCGAGTGATGCCAGGATTCGCACGATTTGACACAAACGGAATGGTCGGCTGGGATGTCCGGACAACTTCGCGGCCCGTGCCGCCCTTGCCCGGAGGATTCCCGCCGATGACGACCACGGTCTCGCGCCGCGCGCTGCTCGGCGCCGCTGCCCTGCTGCCGCTCGCCGCCCCTGCCCTCGCCTTCCCCGACCAGCCCCTGCGCATCGTCGTGCCCTGGAATGCCGGTGGCGCGACCGATGTCGTGACGCGCGCGCTGGCCACCGCCATGGCGCCGGTCGTGGGCCAGCCCGTCGTCGTGGACAACCGCCCGGGTGCCAATGGCGCGGTCGGTGCGCAGTTCGTGGCGCAGGCGCGGCCCGATGGCCACACGCTGTTCGTGGCGAGCGCCGAGACGCATGCCGTCAACCCGCTGGTCTATCAGCGCCTGGCCTATGACCCGATGGCGGATTTCCTGCCCATCACCCTCTTCGCCGACGGCCCCTTCGCCCTCGTCGTCCGCTCCGGCCTCGGCACCGATACGCTGGAGGCCTTCGTGGCGCTGGCGCGCAGCCGGCCTGGCGCGCTGACCTATGCCTCCTGGGGCATCGGCTCCACCTCCCACCTCGCCGCCGCGCGCGTCATCGCGGCTGCCGGCATCGACATGCTGCACGTGCCCTATACCGGCGCGGCGCCGGCCTATACCGCGCTGGTCGCGGCGCAGGTCGATGCGATGTTCATGAATGCCGGCCCGGCCGAATCCCTCTCCCGCGACGGGCGCGTGAAGGTGCTGGGCATCGGCTCCTCCACCCGCGTGCCGCTGCTGCCCAACGTGCCGACGCTGCGCGAACAGGGCATGCAGCTGGATGCCGCCAACTGGTTCGGCCTGGTCGGCCCCGCCCGCATGCCCGCCGCCGCCGCGACCCGCATCGCGGAAGCCAGCGCGGAAGCGCTCCGCAGCCCCGCGGCGCAGGAGGTCTTCCGCACCCAGGGCATCCTGCCCGTCACCGGCACGCCCGACCAGGCGCGCGCCTTCATCACCGCGGACCGGGAACGCTGGGCCGCCGTGATCCGCCCGCTCAACCTGCGGCTGGACTGACCCGCGTCAGGCGGAGGCGCTCCGGCGCCTCCGTCGACAGCGCCTCCGCCAGCTTCGCCAGCGTCTCGGCCGGCCAGGTGCCGGCGCGCCGCGTGGCGAGGTTGACGCAGAGGAACAGCACCTCGTTCTCCGCGGAGAGCCAGCCCTCCGTCGCGTGGTACAGCCGGTGCTTCACGATCAGCCGGCGATGGTCGTAGGCGGCCAGCACGCTTTCGCCTGCCAGCGGCATGCCGAGCGTCACCTCCCGCCGGTAACCCTGCCAGGATTCGACCGCGAAGGTCCCGAAGCCCGCTGCCTTCAAGGGCGCGCCGAGTCCCCAGGCCGGCCAGACCAGGTCGGTCGCGAGGTCGAAGGCCACGAGGTAGTAGGCCAGGTTCATGTGGCCGTAGTGGTCCACCCATTCGGGGCGGACCTCGCAGATCGTTTGTCTCATCCACACTCCGGATAGGCCAGCCAGCCCAGTTCGCGCCCCGCGGGGTCCGTGACCCGCCAGGCATCCACGCAGCGGCGTTCCAGCATGAAGGCGCGCAGCCCCTCGCCCGGTCTCGCTGCGCCGGCGGGCGCTCGGGACTGCACCGCATCCGCCGCCACGCAATCCTGCCGCGTCCCGCCGGGCAGAAGCAGCCGCGCCTGCACACGCGCGTCGTCCAGCGCCCAGGCATCCACCACCATCGCGCCCGCCTGGCCGTCCAGGCAGGCCCGCAGCGCGGGGGCGAGGCGGTGGACCTCCGCCTCCCACCCCGGCGCCTGCGCCGCCGCCGGCAGCGCCACAACCAGCGCTGCCAGCAACCTCAATGGATCTCGTCCGCCTTGGACAGCGCCTCGGCCAGCTTCGCCGCGCTGAAATCCGGCGACTTGCAGAGGTCGAGGATCACCTTCTCCTTCCGCGCACCGAGTTCGATCGCCGCCGGGATCAGCCGCACCACCTCATGCGGGATGACGACGGCACCGTGGCGGTCGGCATGGATCACGTCCTCATGCTTCACATGCATGCCGTGCACCGTCACCTCCTGCCCATAGGCCACCATGTGGACATAGGCGTGGGACGGATTGACCACGCCCGCCACCAGCTGGAAGCCGGGCGCCAGCATGTCGAGGTCGCGGATCGAGCCATTGGTCACGCAGCCCTGCGCGCCGAGCGCCTTGTGGACGGCCGTGTGCACCTCTCCCCAGAAGGCGCCGACGCCGGGCGTGTCGTCCAGGTCCTGGAGCACCACCACCGTCGGCAGGCTCGCGCGCTCCACATACTCGTACCAGCCGATGCGGATGGCGCGGTCCTGGTCCTTCGGGCGGCCAGAGGGCTGGGCGGCGCGGATGGTGCCGGTGCGCGCCAGGCCGCAGATCGGCGGCAGCTTCGGATCGGCGCAGACCATCGGGCGCACCGTGAAGCCATGGCCGCGGCGCGCGGGCGCGACGAATTCCAGCGCGTTGCAGATGGTCGGCGTGTCCCACTGCCGAAGCGTCTCAAGGTCTTCCGCCGTGAAGGGATGCTCGGCCATGGCTTGTCCTTTCCTCCTGCCCGATCGGGCGCGGCAGGATCGGCCGCCGTGACCCCGCCGTCAAAGGGGGCACTCATCAATGGACGCATGGGCCAAGCTTGTTGCGGAACCCGGTGGCCTGTAGCTTCACGGCTGGTTGAGAGAGGCCACCCCGGACCCGAAGATGGCTGACCCGCGCCCCGTTCCCGCCAGGCCCTTCCGCCTCCGCCAGGGCATACCCGCATGACCAAGCCGGATGTCACGCTGCGCGGTGGCGGCGGCCGCGCCGATGGCGCCACGCCGGGCGAGGTGCGGCCCGGCAGCGGTGGCCTGCGCGGCTGGCTCGGCCGGATCGGCGTGCGCGCGGGCCTCATCACGCTGCTGATGGTCATGGTCGTCGGGCTCCTGTCCGGCTCCGCCCTCGTCGTCGTCGCCCGCCAGCTCGCGATCATTGAGCAGTTCGGCGGAAGGGACCGGGAGGCCGATACATCGGTGGATGAGCTGGCGCTGCATGTCGCCGACTTCTCCTCGGCCTTCGCCAGCGTCATCGCGGGCGTGCTGCAGCCCGGCCCCACTGCCAACCGCATGGTCCGCAACGGCGAACTCGTCAGCCATTCCTTCGCGGAGGTGACGCGCCTGCTCTCCGCCGACATCGACCCGATCGTCATGGGCGGCGGCGTGGACATGGCGCGGCGGCTGCCGGAATTCACCGAACAGGTCCGCGCCGCCTTCGCCGCGCGCCAGCGCGCGCAATTCGCGCCGCTGCATGAGGAATGGCTGGACTTCGCCAGCGCCTTCAACCGCGTCGCGACCGCCGCGCGGGCGGAGGTGAAGCGCCGCTCCGACGCCTCCCTCGCCGCGGCGCATGAGCTGGAACGCCAGGCGCGCACCATCGTCATGGGCGCGGGCGCCGTCGGGCTGGTGGGCTGCGCGCTGGTCTGGATGGTGCTGGTGCAGGGGCTCGCCCGGCCGCTCGGCCGGTTGGCGGGCGCCATGGTCAGCCTCTCCCGCGGCGCGGTGGAGACCACCGTGCCCGGCACCGACCGCACCGACCAGGTCGGCGACATGGCGCGCGCCGTGCTGGTGTTCCGCGACAATCTGGTCGCCGCGCGCAACCTGACGGAGACCGCGCTGGAGAATGCGCGCCGCACCGCCATCGCCACCACCCAGGCCTCGGATGCCATCGGCCAGGTCAGCGACGGCGCCATGACCCAGCTGGCGGAGCTTCGCCAGGTGGAGGAAGCGCTGGGCCAGACGCAGGACGCGGTGCGGGAAGTGGGCCGCACCACGCAGGAAAGCAGTGACCGCGCCGATGAATCGAAGGCCCTGCTGGCGGAGAACCTGGTCAAGCTGCGCAGCCTGATCGAGCTGGTGGATGCGGTGGCCGAGGATACGGAGCGCGTGACGCGCATCGCCGGCACCATCGCCAAGATCGCGACCCAGACCAACATCCTCGCCATCAACGCGGCGATCGAGGCCGCGCGCGCCGGCGAACACGGCCGCGGCCTGGCGGTGGTGGCGGAGGAAGTCCGGGCACTCGCCGCGAGCAGCGAGACGCTGGCGCAGGAGATCGCGGACGTCGTCCTCGTCGCCGGGCGCCGCACGCGGGAAGGCAGCGGCACCGCCGCCGCGGTGGGCGAGGCGATGGACGAGCTGGAAGCGATCGTCACCGAGAGCGCCCGCCTGGCCGGCGCCATCGCGGTGGCGATGGAGGAACAGCAGGCGACGGTCACTTCCATCACGGATCGCGTCAGCACCCTGTCGCGCATCGGCCAGTCCAATGCGACGGCGGCGGAAGAGATCACGGTGACGATGATCGACCTCTCCAAGCTGGCGTCGGAGACGCGGGCGGTGGTGGAGGCGATGGCATCCGATCGGAACGGGGCATGAGCGGGCAGCAGAACGGGGATGGGGATGTCGAGATCCTCGTCGTGGACGACAGCAGCTTCAACCGGCTGGTGCTGAAGCGCCGGCTCGGCGAACTCGGCTATGCGAAGGTGACGATGGCGGAGGATGGCGTGCAGGGCCTCGCCGCCCTGGAGCGCCAGCGCTTCGACGTGGTGCTGCTGGACCTCGAGATGCCGAACCTCGACGGCATCGGGGTCCTGGAACAGCTGCACGCCGCCCGCGGCGCGGCGCCGCCCGTCATCGTCATCTCCGCGCTGACGGAGATGGAGAAGATCGTCCGCTGCATCGAGCTGGGTGCCGAGGACTATCTGCCGAAGAGCTTCGACCCGCCGCTGCTGCGCGCGCGCCTCGGCGCGGTGCTGGAGAAGAAGCGGCTGCGGGAGGTCGCGGATGCCCGGCTGCACGCGCTGGAGGCGGAGCTGGAATCGGCCCGCGCCGCGCAGCTGTCGCTGGTGCCGCGGGACTTCGCGGCGGCCGCCACGGGCGCGCTTTCCGTCCACGCGGCCATGGTCCCCGCGCGGCAGGTCGGCGGCGACCTCTATGACTGCCTGCGGCTGGACGCGAAGCACATGCTCTTCGCCGTGGCCGATGTCTCCGGCAAGGGCGCGCCGGCGGGGCTGACCATGGCGCGGACGCTCGGCCTGATGCGCGCCGCGGCGAAGCGCCTGTCACCCGATGGCGCGGCGCCCGACCCCGGCGAGATCCTCGCCATGACCAATGACGACCTCTCCGCCGACAACGAAAGCCAGACCTTCGTCACCGTCGTGCTCGGCGTGATCGATGGCACCACCGGCCAGGGGCGCGTCGCCGTGGCGGGCCACGACCTGCCCGTGGTGCTGGGGGGCGAGGCCCCGCGCCTGCTCGGCCCGCTGCGCCGCCAGCCGGCACTCGGCGTGATGGAGGGTATTCCCTATGCCTCCGACGCCTTCGCGCTGGCGCCGGGCGAATCGCTGTTCTGCTATTCCGATGGCGTGTCCGAAGCCGAGGACAACCAGGGCGGCTTCTTCGGCCAGGCGCGGCTGATGGCAGCGCTGGCGGGCGCGGGGACGGATCCGCGGACGGTGGTGGAGACGGTGCTGCGCGCGGTCAGCGCCTTTGCGGATGGCGCGCCGCAGGCGGATGACATCACGGCGCTGGCGTTGCGGCACGCGGGGTAACAGGGAGGGCGCTGCCCTCCCTGGACCCACCCGCCAGGGCCGAACCGGCCCTGGACCGTCGTCAGTTTCAGCCGGCGACGAAGCCGTTGGTGACGTGGAAGACGCCGTCGCTGGCCAGCACATTGCCGCGGGTGACTTCCGGGGCGGCGCGGCCGGCGGCCAGCGTCACGCCTTCGCGGGCCAGGCGCGCGGTGCGCTCGCCGGTCGCCGTCACCGTCAGGCGGGCGCGGTCCCAGGTAACGATGGTGTTGCGGCGCGCGGCGATGTCCGCGAAGCGCAGCATGCCCCAGGCGGCATTGCCGAAGACCAGCGGCTGGATCAGCGCGCGCTGCGCCTCCGTCGGCTGCGCCGGCGGGTTGTCCAGCAGCGCCAGCGTCGCGGCCGGCAGGCTGTTCAGGGATTCATTGGTGGGCGCGAACAGCGTCACCGCGCCGTTCTGGCGGCCGAGGCGCGACGTCGCGCCGCTGATCACCAGCGCGTTCACGAAGCGCGTGTGTTCCGGCTTGCTGCGCAGCAGGCTCAGGATGTCGATGGTCCCGTCCTCCGGCACGATCCGGGGGGGCGTCGGGGTCTGGCAGGCGGCGAGCAGCAGCGTCAGGCCGCCGGCGCCGAGCGCGTGGCGTCGGGAAATCACGGGCAGGTCCTTCCTGTCAGAATCCGGCGCAAAGCCCTTAGGCGCCGGGTTGGATTGGGTGGGAGCCTCTACCCGCCCCGCGCGGCAGCGTCCAGCAGGGGAAGGCAACCGGTTCGAAGGCGATTCACCCCGCCACCCCTTCCGGCGCGAACCCATCCGGTTCCAGCACCACCACCGGTTCCCCATTCCCCAGCACGCCGACGCCGCCGACACCGGGCAGCGCCGCCAGCGCGGGATGCAGCGGCCGCAGCAGCAGGTCCGTCCGCCGCTGCACGGACCCGACCGCAAGCCCGAAGGTCCGCCCGCCCGACTTCACGATCACGATGGCGCCCGCGCCGCGGCTGTCCCTGGCCTCCAGCCCCAGCACGGCGGCCAGTGACAGCACCTCGCAGCCCGGCGCCGCCGTGCCGTCCAGCACCGCCTCCACCCGCGCGGCCGGCAGGGCGTAGGGATGGCCCGCCACCTCCAGCAGCAGCACGGTCTGCACCGCCGCCGTCAGCGGCAGGCGCAGCGTGAAGCTGGTGCCCTGTCCCGCGGCGCTCGCGATCTCCACCGTGCCGCCGGCGCGGCGGATGGCGTCCTGCACCACATCCAGGCCGACGCCGCGGCCGGAGGTCTCCGTGATGGTCTCCGCGGTGGAGAAGCCGGGGCGGAAGAGCAGCGCATGCACCTCCTCCTCGCTCATCCGCGCCGCCTGCTCCTGGCTCACCAGGCCGCGCGCGATGGCGCGGGCCAGCACACGGCCGCGATCGATGCCGCGCCCATCCTCGCTGACGCGGACGCGCACCTGGCCCGTGCGGCGCGCGGCGGAAACGCGCAGCGTCGCGCGCCGCGGCTTGCCCGCGGCCTCCCGCTCCTCCGGCGGCTCGATCCCGTGATCGACGGCATTGCGCGTGAGGTGGAGCAGCGGGTCCGCCAGCAATTCCACCAGGCTGCGGTCGATGGTGACGTCCTCGCCCTCCATCACCAGCTCGACCTCCTTGGCGGAGGCCTGGGCGACGGCGCGCACCACGCGCGGCAGGCGGCCGAACAGCGTGCCGACGGGCACGACGCGCAACTCCATGACGGAATCATCCAGCCGCCGCATGCCGACGGCCAGGCGGTTCTCCGCGCGCTCCAGCGTCTCCTGCACCTGGCGCAGCCGGCCGACGGCCTGGCCCAGCTCCCGCGCCGCGCCACCGGCCAGGCGGCGTTCCAGCGCGCCGAGGCTCGCCAGCGCCTCCGTCATCCCGCCATCGTCCAGCGCTTCCGCCAGCGCGAGGGAGGCGGCGCGGACCTCCGCTTCCAGCGCGATGATCTGGTCGATCGTCTCCTGCCGCACGCGCAGCGTGACCGGCGCGGCGCGCATGGCCGGCTGCGGCTCCGCCATCCCGGCCCCGGCCTCGATGGGCGCCAGCTCTAGCACGACGGCGCGGGCCGGATCGGCGGCGGTCACGGCGCGGGACAGCGCCTCGGCATCGGCGGGGCCGGCGAGGAGCATGTCGAGATGCGGCGGGCTCGCGTCCAACACGGTGCGGCTGGTCAGCACCTCCGCCTCCGCCGCCAGCGCGGCGGCGACGGCGGCCTCGGCTTCCGCGGGCACGCCGGTCGCCATGCGCAGGCGATAGAGCGCCCGGCCGCCTTCGAGCGCGGCGATGGCACGGCGGCGGCCCTCCGCCCCCAGCAGCGGCGCGAAGGCGGCAGGGATGCGGCCATCCGCCTGTTCGGGGCCCGGCCCCACTTCCTGCGCCAGGCGCAGCGCGGCCACGCCGCCTTCCGCGGCGCTGCGCAGCCGGTCCGCGATCACCGGCCCCTGCGCCGCCAGCGTCGCGGCGGCGTCCGGGTCGCTCGCCCGGTCCGCCAGGTCACCCAGCGACAGCAGCAGGTGTTCGAGGCCGTCCAGCCCGAAGGCCGCCGCCACCTCCGCCGCTTCCTGCGCCGCCTCCATCGCCGCGGTCGCGTCGCCGCCCGCGGTCACGGCCTCCGCCTGCAGCGCAAGCGCCGCCAGGCGAGGGCCGAGCGCCGCCGATTCGGTGCCCGGCGCGCCAGCCAGGCGGTCGGCGCCGGCGGGCTCCCCGGCCTCGGCCTCCAGCAGCGCCAGCAGGCGCCGCAGCCCCCCCAGCGCCGCCAGCGCGCCGGCGCCGCCGGCCTGGGAGGCCAGGCGATCGAAGGCGGCGCCGAGCCGCCCGAGGCCCAGCATCCGCGCGGCATCGCCGAGGTCCGCGGCCTCCCGCAGCGCATCCGGCCTTCGCTCCACGGCGAGCGCCGCCAGCAGGGGCGCGGCTTCGACGGTGCGTGATGCCAGCGCGCCGAGCAGCGC
>JAIXWG010000057.1 GCA_027482245.1 Acetobacteraceae bacterium
GGCCCAGCACGCTGCGCAGGCGCAGGACCAGGAAGGCCGCGATCATGGCGAACAGGATCAGATCGACAGGAAAGCCGCCGGACATTGCCAACTCCTCATTCTTCACTCACTTAAGGCCGCGGGGGGTCACCCGCAACGGCCCCGCGGGCGATCAGCCCGCGATTATGGTCGGTGGGCGATCAGCCCGCGATGATGGCCCGCATTTGCACCACGACAGGGGCGCGGCTATCGCCGCCCCGCTTCCCCGCGCCAACCAGGAGCCGCCCGCCCATGATCCTGCTCCGCCACGGCCAGAGCGAGTTCAACCTGCATTTCAGCGCGACCCGCCGCGACCCCGGCATCAAGGACCCGAAGCTGACGCCGCTCGGCCATGAACAGGCGGCGGCGGCGGCGGAGGCACTGGCGGGCGAAGGTATCACGCGGATCATTGCCTCCCCCTATACGCGGGCGCTGGAGACGGCGGCGCCGCTGGCCAAGCGGCTCGGCCTGCCGGTGCTGGTCAATTCCCTGGTGCGCGAACGCTACGCCTTCACCTGCGACGTCGGCAGCCCCGCCACCGCGCTGCGCGCCGCCTGGCCAACCCTCGACCTCGCGCATATCGAGGAAGTGTGGTGGCCGGCCGTGGAGGAACCCGCCGACCAGGTGCTGGCCCGCGCCGCCCTGTTCCGGGGGGAGATGGCGTCCCTGCCGGATTGGCGGACCACGGTGGTGGTGGCGCATTGGGGCTTCATCCTGGCGATGAGCGGCCAGAGCGTCGGCAACGGCACCTGGCTGCGCGTGGACCCGACCGAACCCGCCCTGACCGAGGTCAGCTGGAAGCACCACTGACCGCCAAGGCCCTGATTTCGCTTGATTTAGGGGATTGAGCGCCCTCAATCTTGAGAAGCGCCGGGGCCCGGTATCGCCAAGTCCCTGGAAAGCCACGCTTTCCCACCGGAATCCAAAGCGCCCTTAGCCGTTTTAGCACCTTTAGCACCATCTCACGCGGTGCCGGGCGCGCCTCCGGCGGTGATGTCAGGAACATAGCAGGAACGCAGCGCGGGATGCCAGCGTCTTCGCCCTGCGGCAGGGCGCAAGG
The DNA here is from genome assembly GCA_027482245.1 of Acetobacteraceae bacterium. Lineage (GTDB taxonomy): Bacteria > Pseudomonadota > Alphaproteobacteria > Acetobacterales > Acetobacteraceae > Falsiroseomonas. Next base: position 1,079 of record JAIXWG010000057.1, read on the forward strand.
CCAGTGCTGGCCCCGACCGGCGGCCCGTGCTAGCCCGGCGGCAACCGCACCAGACGGAATGCCGATGTCCGACCAGAACGCGTCCCAGGGCGTCATGCCCATCCAGCTCAACATCCAGTACACGAAGGACCTGTCCTTCGAGGTGCCCGGCGCGCCGGAGATCTTCGTCTCCCTGAAGGAACAGCCCCGGGTGGACCTGGCGCTCGACGTCCAGGCGCGGCCGGTGGAATCCGGCGGCAACGTCTATGAGGTCTCGCTGCAGATCCGCGCCGACGCGAAGGTGGGGGAGACCCCCTGCTTCATCGCCGAGCTCGCCTATTGCGGCGTCTTCACCATCAACGTGCCCCAGGAACACCTGGAGCCCGTGCTGCTGGTGGAATGCCCGCGCCTGCTCTTCCCCTTCGCCCGCAACATCCTGGCGGATGTGACGCGCGACGGCGGCTTCCCGCCCGTGCTGCTGGCGCCGATCGACTTCGTGGCGCTGTGGCAGAGCCGCCGCGGCCCGAACGCCCAGCAGGTCGGTACCGCCTGACCGATGCAGGGCCGTGAAGCGCCGGCCGGGCGCGGGGCGCGGTTGCGCCAGGCACCGGCGCGCTTCCAGGCGGCCCTGACGCGCCGGCTGGCCGGCCCCGGCTTCTGGCGGGCGCTGGCCACCGCCTTCGGGCTGGGCGCCTTCGCGGCGCTCGCCCTGCCGCCGGTGCATCTGGTGCCGGTGCTGCTGGTCTCGATCCCCGGCCTGTTCATCATGACGATGGAGGCGCCGACCGCCCGCCGGGCGGCGCTGGTCGCCTTCGCCTGGGGCTGGGGCTTCCATGTCGCGGGCCTGCACTGGCTGACCAATGCGATCCTGACGGAGGTCGAGCGCTACTGGTGGCTGGTGCCGCTGGCGGTGCCGGGCCTTGCCCTGCCGCTGGCGGCCTTCACGCTGGTGCCGGCCCTGCTCGCCCGCCGCGCGGCGCCGGGCTGGCCGCGCATCCTGGCCTTCGCGGCGGCCTGGGTGGCGGCGGAGATGCTGCGCGGCATTCTCTTCACCGGCTTTCCCTGGAACCTGATCGGCACGGTCTGGGCCTTTGGCGCCCTGCCCATCCAGGCCGCGGCCTGGATCGGCGTGCATGGGCTGAGCCTGGCCACCATGCTGGTGGTGCTGGCGCCGATGCGGGGCTGGCGGGGTGCCGCGGCCAGCCTGGCGGGCATCGCCGCTTTCGCCGCCTTCGGTGTCGTGCGCCTGCTGCCGCAGGAGCCGGATCCCGAACCCGTCGCCCTGGTGCTGGTGCAGGGCAATGTGGCGCAGGAGGCGAAGTGGCGGGAGGACAGCCGCCTGCCCATCTTCCAGCGCTACATCGACCTGACGGCGGCCGGCGTGCGCGCGGCCCAGCGCGATGCGCCCGGCAGCCGCATCCTGGTGATCTGGCCGGAGACGGCGAGCCCCTTCCTGCTGGCGAACGACCCCGGCGCGGCCCGGCTGGCCACCGCCCCCCTGCCCCCGGGTGCCACGCTGCTGGCCGGGTCCGTCCGCGCGGAATTCGCCCCCGATGGCCGCCCGACGCGCGTGTGGAACAGCCTGGTGGCGCTGGATGCACAGGGCAGCGTGCTGGATGCCTATGACAAGGTGCACCTGGTGCCCTTCGGCGAATACACGCCGATGCGAGGGCTGCTGCCGATCCGCCTCGTCATCTCCGCGCTCGACTTCACCCCGGGGCCCGGGCTGCGGCGCATCAGCCTGCCGGGCCTGCCGAGCTTCGGCGGCCTGATCTGCTACGAGGTCATCTTCCCCGGCGCGGTGACGCCGGCGGATCGCCCGGCCTTCCTGGTGAATGTCACCAATGATGCCTGGTTCGGCGTCTCCGCCGGGCCGCACCAGCACCTCGCCACCGCCAGGCTGCGGGCGGTGGAGGAAGGGCTGCCGCTGGCGCGGGCGGCGCAGACCGGCATCTCCGCCGTCTTCGATGCGCGGGGGCGGGAGGTGGAGCGGCTGGGCCTGGCGGAGACCGGCGTGGTGCTGGCGCCGCTGCCGGCCACGGGCAGCGCGACGCCCTTCGCGCTGCTGGGATTGTGGGGACCTTTCACATTACTCGTCCTGGTAGGCGTGGCCGCCGGTATTCTCTCCGCACGGAACGCTAGCAGGGTGTGACGCGGCGCTGATGCCGCGCGATGCGCGTATCGGCTGTGCGCTTTATTGAGATTTCTCAAAAGAGTTGACAAACTCCTACCACGCCGATACCCCTTCAAGCGGCCCTAAGACCTGCGTCACACACGCATCGATGGGTCCCAACCGGGCCAAAACGGCCCCAGCAAGGGTTGGTCACCTTTCTGGCGCGGAGTTCGGAGTGTTGGCCATGGCGAGCGAAGACGTCGTCGAGCGGACGGAGCGTGAGCACCGCCCCAGCCCGATCGACGTGCATGTGGGTAGCCGGGTGCGCCTGCGCCGGACGCTGCTGGGCATGAGCCAGGAGAAGCTGGGCGAGGCGCTCGGCCTGACCTTCCAGCAGGTGCAGAAGTATGAGAGGGGCGTGAACCGCATCGGCGCGAGCCGGCTGTTCGACCTGTCCCGCGTGCTCGATGTGCCGATCGGCTTCTTCTTCGACGACATGCCGCCGGAGATGGGCGGCGGGCAGCCCAACCGGCGCTTCGGCGGCTTCCAGGAAGTGCAGGAAGGCTTCGAGGACGACACGCTGCATCGGCGTGAGACGCTGGAGCTGGTGCGCGCCTATTACCGCATCACCGATCCGTCGGTCCGCAAGCGGGTCTTCGACCTGATCAAGAGCCTGGCGCCCAGCGAGTAGTCGCGGCGCCCGGCGGGCGCACCGGCCCCAAGCCGGCCGCTGACAGCGGCCGAGGCCGCGCATGCGGCCCGCCGGTTGTCCGGCGAGCCAAGGCGCCGGAGGCGCCGCCCGGCGCTTGAGGGCATAGATGATAAGCCGGCCGCTGACAGCGGCCGAGGCCGCGCATGCGGCCCGCCGCCAGTGCGGCGAAGCCAAGGCGCCGGAGGCGCCGCCCGGCGCTTGAGGGCATGAACCAATCGCCCGCAGGGCGATTTCAGCGCAGCTGCGGGTTGTCGAAGACCGGGTTGCGGTAGCGGCGGAGCGCGCCCTCCAGCGCCCCGGCCAGGTCCCGCTTCTCCTCCGGCGCCAGGAAGGTGCCGAGCTCGATCCGGCGGTGGCGCTGGACCAGCAGCAGGCGGACCGATCCGCCCTCCTCCTCCAGCCGCACCCGGGTCCAGTAGGGCTCGAGCTCTGTCACGCGCCGGCCGCCGCGGCCATCGGCGGTGGTGACGTGCAGGCGGCCCTCGGTCAGCCGCACCACCTCCCTCGCCGCGCGGGTCCAGCGGCGGTGCAGGGTGACGAGGAAGAGCACCAGCAGCACCTCCGCCCCCAGGAAGGGCAGCACGGGCCAGGCGCCGAGCAGGGTGAAGAGCACGGCAGGGATCGCCGCGCCCAGGCAGGCGAGGATGACAAGCCAGCGCATGCCGCGGTCGCTCAGGCTGCGGGGCGGCGTGCTGACGGCCTCGAACAGGATGGGGTCGGAAGCGGCTGACATGGACTCCCAGTATGGGGTAGGCCTGCGGGAACGCCATGCCCCAGACATCGCCACCCCGCCCGAAAAAATCAGCCGCCAGGCCGGCGAAGGCCGCTAAGCCCAAGCCTGTGCCGAAAGCGGCCCCGAAAAACGCACCCCGCGCCCGTCGCGCCAAGGTGATGAAGGCCGACCAGGCCGCCGCCTTCCTGCGCGCGCTGGCCGCCGCCAACCCGGCGCCGGAGACGGAGCTGCATTTCCGCGATGCCTACACGCTGCTGGTGGCGGTCGCGCTTTCCGCCCAGACCACCGACGTCGCGGTGAACAAGGCGACGGCGACGCTGTTCGAGGAAGCGGCGACGCCCGCCGCCATGGTGGCGCTGGGGGTGGAGGGGGTTGCCCGGCACATCCGCCGCATCGGGCTGTGGCAGGGCAAGGCGCGCAACGTCGTCGCCCTGTCCCAGCTGCTGCTGGACCGCCATGGCGGAGAGGTGCCGGAGGACCGGAAGGCGCTGGAGGCGCTGCCCGGCGTCGGCCGCAAGACCGCGAATGTCGTGCTCAACGTGGCCTTCGGGCAGGAGACGATGGCTGTGGACACGCACATCTTCCGCCTCGGCAACCGCACCGGCATCGCGCCGGGCAAGACGACGCGGCAGGTGGAGGACGGGCTGGTGAAGCGCTGCCCGCCGGACATGCTGCGGGACGCGCATCACTGGCTGATCCTGCATGGCCGCTACATCTGCAAGGCGCGGATGCCGGAATGCTGGCGCTGCCCGGCGATCGAGCACTGCAACCACACCGCCAAGGTACTCGCGCCGCCGGCGCGATAGGCAAGGTGCTCGCGCCACCGGTGCGGTAGCGGCCACACGCGCTCGTGCTGGCGCCGGGGGAAGCCAAACCTGCCGAAGTGCATAGTATACGATCCATTGCGCGGGGATGGATCATGGCGACGATCACGGGGCTGTCGGGGGCGGATACGCTGCGGGGCACGCAGGAGGCCGATTTCCTGCTGGGGGATCCGGCCGGGCAGGTGCCGGGCGGGGGCAACCTGGTGCAGGCGCTGGGCGGCAACGACGTCGTCTTCGCGGGCTACGGGTCCGACACCGTCCAGGGCGGGGCGGGGAACGACACCATCAGCGGCGCTGGCCTCTTCCCCGGGCCGGGCCAGGGCGGTGCCTTCCTGGCGCGGGACGATGGCGCGGATCGCCTCTATGGCGGCGAGGGCGACGACGTGATCCAGGCCGCCGGCGGGGATGACCTGGTGGATGGCGGCGCGGGCAACGACCTGCTTCTGGGCGAATGGGGGGCGGACCGGCTGCTGGGCGGCGATGGCGACGATGTGCTGGTCGGCGGGCTGGGCGCGGACCGGCTGACGGGCGGCGCGGGCCGCGACATCTTCGTCTTCGGCTTCACCGCGGCACCGGCCGCCTTCGGGCTGGATGCGGGCCTGGGCGGGGCGCGGGACACGGTGCTGGACTTCGCCCAAGGGCAGGACCTGCTGCGCTTCGAGGGCATCGGGCCCGAGGCGGTGTCCTGGGAGATCCGCCCCAGCGGCGTGGTGGTGCACATCACGGGCTTCGATGGCAGCCAGGGCGAGATCTGGCTGCGCGGCACGACGGGCCTGACGGCGGATGACGTGATCTACGTCTGAGCGGGCGGCCCGTGCGGGTCGTTCGCGATCCGCCGCAGCCGCCAGCCGATGGCCAGGAACAGGCCCCCGGTGACGAGGGCCTGCAGCCCGACCAGCCAGACCAGCGCCAGCATCCCGGGGCCGGGCGAGGCCATCATACAGACGCCGACGAAGACCGCCAGCGCGCCGAGCAGGCCCATCAGCACGTCGCCGGCACGGAAGGCGAGGATCAGGCGCATGGCGCCGACGATGGCGGCCCAGGCCCCCACCATCACCACCAGCAGCACGGCGGAGACGACGGGCACGACCAGCACGCCGAGCCCCGCGGCGGTGGAGGCGATGCCATCCACCCAGAGCCAGGCGCGGGACCGGTGGCCGATGGGGTCCGGCCCGCCTTGCGCCGCCTGCACCAGCGTGGCGATACCCTCCACCAGCAGGAAGGCGGCGAGGAAGCCGAGCACGACGGCAAGCCCGAGCCCGGGCGCCAGCAGCGCCATCAGCCCGAACAGGATGCCGGCGACGCCGCGCAGCAGGAAAAGCCACCAGCCCCGCTCCAGCATGCGCGTGACGGCAAAGCGGCCCTCTGGCAGTGATCCCGACATGGCTGGCGTCCCCGGCACGGTGAGGCGATGCAACGCCCCCTGTGGCGTCAGAGTTCGACCAGGCCCCGCGGCAGGCCGGCGCCGGCCAGCGTCTCCGCGCCCGTCTCGGTGATCAGCAGCATGTCCTCCACGATGAAGCCGCCGATGCCGTCGAGGTACCAGGGCAGCTCGAAGGCCATGACCATGCCGGGTTCCAGCACCACGTCGCTGTCGGCGGCGGTAAAGGGCCATTCCTCGGACCAGATGGAGGCGCCGAGGCCGTGCCCGAAATGGCCGCGGGCGTAGCTGGGGAAGCCGGCGTCGCGCACCACGCGCAGGCAGGTTGCGTGGATTGTCGCCAGTGCGGTGCCGGGGCTGAACAGGGCGCGGCCGGCTTCGAAGGCGTCAAGCAAGGGGGCGAACACCTCCCGCGCCAGGCGGGGGGCGGGGCCGAGGGTGAAGGTGCGGCCGAGATCCGCCGAATAGCCGCCGACGACGGCGCCGACATCGACCTTCACGACATCGCCGCGCTGTACGCCACCGGGGGAGGACCAGGGGGAGGTGCCGAAGCCGACATATTCCCAGGCCGTCAGCGGCGCGGTGGCGGCGCCGCCATGCTGCTGCACCAGGTCGAGGAAATGGCGGCCGAGTTCGGGCCGCGTCGCGCCCTCCCGGATCGCGGGGATGAAGGCCGTAAGCGCCGCTTCGGTGATGGCGCCGGCCTGGCGGAGCAGGGCGATCTCCGCCGGTGACTTATGGGACCGGAGGCGGTCGAGCAGCAGCGAGGCATCGCTGATGCGCGCGGGCGCGATCGCGGCCTCCAGCGCCAGCAGGTCGGTGGCGGGCACCGCGGAAAGCTCGACCCCGATGCGCACGGCGGCGAGGCGCTGGTCGGCCAGCAGGGCGCGGAGCTGCGCCAGCGCGGCTTCCCGGTCGAAGGTGGAGGGGCGGGCGAAGTCAGCGGGGCGGTCCGCGGTGGCGGCGGCGACGAGCTCGGCCGCGCTGGTACCCTCCCGCATCACGGCACGGAGCGACAGCGCCTCCGGCCAGATGGCGTGGGTGCGGAGCGGCGCGCAGCCCGCGGCCAGCGCGGCCGGCGCGAAGAGGTCGCTGGCCACGGCGCCGACGGGGGACGCGGGATCGGCGGGGATGACGGCCATGGCGGCGCCGAGCCGTCGCCAGCCCGCCGCGACGCCGGCGGGGGCGCCCGTCGCCCAGAGGAAGAACTCCGGCGAGATGACCAGCAGGGCATCGAGCCCCGCTGCTTCCATCATCCGCGCCGCGCGGGCGCGATCGACATGTCCTGGCATCGGGCCATGGCAGGGGCCGCGTGACCGATTGTCAATCATCCCGCGCGACCCCTATCGTCGCCCGAACGGGATGGGAGAGCGTGCGATGAAGCGGTTCGTGCTGGGCGCCCTGGCGGCGCTGATGGCGGGCGGGGCGCAGGCGCAGACGACGGAATGGCGCTTCCATAACAGCTACGCGCCGACGCGCATCGAGAGCCAGCACGCGCGGGAACTGGCCGCCGATCTCCGCACGCGGACCAATGGGCGCTTCGTCCTCAATGTCTTCGAGGGCAATGCGATGAACCTGCGGGATGCGGACGCGCTGCGGACCATGCAGGGCGGCACGCCGGAGATCAGCTTCATCTGGCCGCCCTTCCTCGGGCGCGACGACGCGGCCATGTCCTCCATCCTGGTGTTCGGGCTGATCCGCAATGCGGCGGAACTGAACCGCGTGATGCCGGCGCTGCAGCAGAGCCTGAACGAGGGCGTGCGCCGCTGGAACATCGAGCCGGTGGGCTACATGCAGCTCGGCCTGCTGGATGCGGCGATCTTCTGCCGCAGCCCGGTGCGGAGCCTGGATGAGCTGCGCCGCGTGAAGCTGCGCGTGGGGTCGCGGGAGCAGGTGGAGACGTTCCGCACGCTCGGCGTCGCGGCGCAGATCGTGCCGCAGCAGGAGCTGTACAGCGCGATGCAGACGGGCGTCGTCGATTGCGCGCTCTACCCGCCGCGCATCGTGCACACGATCAGCCTGCAGGAAGTCGCGAAGCACGCGACCAGCACCGGCTTCGCCTTCCCGCCCACGCCCTACATCATCCTGGCGCACCAGGCGCGCTTCCGGGCGCTGAGTGCCGAGAACCGCACGGCGCTGCAGCAGGCGACCGCCGCGATGGAACAGCGCAGCGCGCGGTTCGAACAGGATGCGGCGGATGACGAGGCCGCGCGCGTGCGGCTGCGTGAGGCCGGCGTGACCTTCCACCCCACCTTCACCGAGGCCGAGCAGCAGGCGATCCGCACCGCGGCGCTCAACACCTGGGACACGCTGATGAAGGAAGCGGGCGGGCAGGGCCCGGCCTGGCGCGCGCGCATCCAGTCCGCGCTGACCGGGAACTGATGAACGCCATCGATCGCGGGCTGCTGCTGGCGACGCGGGGATTGCTCGCGCTGTCGGCGGCGTGCTGCGCGGCGATCCTCGGGCTGGTCGTCGCGGCGGTGGTGATGCGCTACGCCGTCGCGGCACCCTTCCGGTTCACGGAGGAATTGTCGGGGCTGCTGCTCTCCGCCATGGCGTTCCTCGCGCTGCCCTTCGCGATGGCGGGGAATGCGAACATCCGGGTGACGCTGGTGACGGACAAGCTGCCGCCGCTGGGCAGGCGCGTTGCCTGGTTCCTCGGCCAATGCATCATGGTGGCCTTCTGCGCGGTCTTCGCGTGGGAGGGCTGGGCGATCGCGGACTTCACGCTGATGCTGAAGCTGATGAGCGAGCAGTCGCGGCTGCCGCTCGGCCCCTGGGTGCTGCTGATGCCCGTCAGCGTCGGGCTGACGGGGCTGGTGGCGGCCTGGGTCGCGTTGCGGCCCCCGCCGGATGAGAAGGCGGCCCATCTGTGATCTGGACCACGCTGCTGGGGATGCTGACGGCCACCGTGCTGTCCGGCGCCGTGCTGGGCGCGGCGCTGGGGCTGACGGGCTTCGCCATCCTGCATTTCTTCGCCGGCGGATCGACGCGCATCGGCGTGCAGACGGTGTGGAACACGCTGAACGAGTTCACGCTGACGGCGATTCCGCTGTTCATCCTGCTCGGCGAGTTGCTGGTGGCCTCCGGCCTGGCGCGTGGTGTCTATCGCGCCATGGCGCCCTTCTTCGGGCGGCTGCCGGGGGGCCTGCTGCACACCAACATCGCGGTCTGCACCGTCTTCGGCGCGGTGTCAGGATCGTCCATGTCCGTCGCCGCCGCGGTCGGGTCGGTCGCGTATCCCGAGTTGAAGTCGCGCGGCTATGACCGGGCGCAGACGGTGGGGACGCTGGCGGCGGGTGGGACGCTCGGCCTGCTGATCCCGCCGTCGCTCTCGCTGCTGATCTATGGCGCGCTGACGGATACCTCCATCGGGCGCTTGTTCATCGCAGGCGTGCTGCCGGGCCTGATGATGGCGGCGATCTTCATGGGCTGGATCGTCTTCGCCGCGCTGCGCAACCCCGCCATCGCGCCGGAGGAGAAGCGCGTGGCGATCGGGGAGGCGTTGCGGGGATTGCCGGCGTTGCTGCCGCTGCTGGTGCTGATCGTGGCCGTGCTGGGCAGCCTCTTCGCCGGGCTGGCAACGCCGACGGAAGCGGCCGGCGTCGGCGTGGCGGCGGCGGCGATCCTGGGCTTCACCATCGGCGACCTGACGCTGCGCGGCGTGGGGGTGGCGTTGATCGGCACGGTGCGGACCTTCGCGGTGATCGCGATGGTTTTCGTGGGCGCGCTGGTGCTGGCGCAGGCGATCAGCCTGCTCGGCCTGCCGCAGCAGATGCTGGCGGTCGTGTCGGAGTGGGGGCTTTCGAAGTGGCTGCTGCTGCTGGTCGTGGTGGTGGTCTACCTGATCCTCGGCTGCTTCTTCGACGGCCTGTCGATGATGATCATGACGCTGCCGCTGGTGTTTCCGCTGCTGACCGGCGTGGGGTTCGATCCGGTGTGGCTGGGCGTCGTCGTCACCATCATGATCGAGGTCGGGATGCTGACGCCGCCCGTCGGCATGAACCTGTTCGTGCTGGTCGGCATCACGGGTGGCGAGGTGAAGCTGGGCGAGGCCGCGGTGGCTGCCCTGCCCTACTGGATCGCGTTGTTGCTGGGCGTGCTTCTTCTATGCCTCTTCCCCGGGGTGGCTCTTTTCCTCCCCAGTCTCGCCTTCGGTTGAGGCGGGGTCCGGGGGGCGCCACGCCCCCCGGCGGAGCGCGAGGCAGCGCCTCGCATCAATTGCGTGTTGCCAGTCGTTGCCCCGCCACGAACCCCCAGGTCATGTAGGGCCCGATCGTCGTCCCCGTCCCCACGCCGCGCGTGCCGAGCGGGTTGGCCGATGACGACCCCGCCGCGAACAACCCCGCGATGACGCTGCCATCGGGACGCAAGACTTCCGCGTGTTCGTTGGTGCGCGGCCCGCCCTTGGTGCCGAGGATGGAGCGGTTGAAGGGCATGGCGAGGAAAGGCGTACGTTCGATCGCTTCCAGCCCGCCGCGGCGGCGCTTGTCGCCGGAGGCCGCGGCATCGGCCGCGGAGGGGCGGCCGAAATCGGCGTCCTTCTGCGCCGCGCAATGGGCGTTGTAGCGGGCGACGGTTTCCGTCAGCGCCGTTGCGTCGAGCCCGGTCTGTTGCGCCAGGTCCGCGATGCTGTCGGCGCGCTTCAGCCAAGTGGGATCGGCGCGGGCACCCCAGCGGGCGGGCGGCAGGCGGTCCAGCAGGCGGGCGTCGCTGATGACCCAGCAGGGCAGCTGCACCGGGTTGCCGTCGGCGTCACGCTCATCCATCGATTCACCGATGTTGAAGCGCAGCTCGTTGGCGAAGCGGCGGGCGTGGCGGTTGACGATGATGGCGTTGGGTTCGGTGTGGAAGGGCACGGGGCGGGCCATGAGGCGGCCGTGCAGCGTGGTGGGGACGGAGGGTGTCAGCGTCGCCTGGTCCATATGCGCCAGCGCCGCGCCGGCTTCTTCCGCCATGCGATGGCCATCGCCCTCATTGCCCGGCGGGCTGCCGAGATAGTCGATCGCGCCGGGGAAGTGCTGCGCCAGCAATGCACGATCCCATTCGAAGCCGCCGGTCGCGATCACCACGCCGCGTGTTGCGCTGACGCGGTGGCGGGCGCCGCGCTGTTCGACGATGGCGCCTGTGATGGCGCCGGTCTCGTCGCGCGTGAGTTCGACGGCGCGGGCTTCGGTTTCCACGCGCACGCCCGCATCCAGGCAGCCGCGCAGCAACCCCGTGACCAGCGCCGTGCCCTTGCCGCGCGTGTTGGTCAGGATGCGCCAGAGCAGCCGTGGCCAGAGCTGCCAGGCGGTGCGGAAGGGGTGATGGTAGAGGTCGGTCTCGACCGCCTCGTGATAGGTGAACAACTCCGGGATGGTCGATTTCCGGATGCGGAAGGCGAACCGCCCGGCCTTCCAGCGCGACAGAGGCAGGGGGGAGAGCATTCGCCCGCGCTTCTTGGCGCCGGGCAGGTCGCGCAGCGGGTCCGGTTCCGGCGTCAGCGCGAAGCGCAGCGGCGAGCTTTCTTCAATGAAGCGCAGCATTCTCGGCGAGGCTTCGACCAGGCGTTGCCAGAGGGCATCCTCGGTGTCCGCCCAGCCTTCGGGCGCGGCGGCGCGGATGTAGGCGAGCGCGTCGGCTTCGCTGTCCTCGATGCCCGCCGCGGCGGCGTGGTGGTTGGCGGGGATCCAGGTGCCGGCGCCGGACATGGCGCTGGTGCCGCCCAGGCGGTCCGTCTTCTCCAGCACCGTCACGCGCAGCCCGGCCTTCGCGGCGGTCAGCGCCGCCGTCAGCCCCGCGGCGCCGGAGCCGAGGATGAGGGCATCCGTCTCGCGGTTCATTCGGCGCGAATGCCGCCGGCGCGCACGACCTCTCCCCAGCGGCGATATTCCTCCGTGAAGAGGGTCGCGAAGGCGGCGGGGTCGCGGGCGGCGCGGACCAGGCCGAAGCCCGTGATGCGCGCGGCGATGGCGGGATCGGCCAGCGCTTCCGCCAGCAGGCGACGCAGACGATCCACGCCGGAAGCCGGCACGGCCTTGTTGGCGAACAGCGCCTGCCAGCCATCGGCCTCCACGTCCCGCACGCCCTGCTCGGCCAGGGTCGGCACCTCCGGCAGCGCCTCCAGCCGCGCGGGGCCGAGCACGGCGAGCGCGCGCAGCCTTCCGTCGCGGATCAGCGGCAAAGCGGAGGAGAGGGAGGCGAAGGAGAAGCCGATATTGCCGGCGACAAGGTCCGGCAGCATCTGGCCCTCTCCCCGATAGGCCACCGATTCCACCGCCGCGCCGGTGCGGGTGCGGAAGACCTCGATCGCGAGGTGGGAGAGCGTGCCGCTGCCGCTGTTGCCGGCATTCAGCGGCTGCGCGCGCGATGCGGCCACCAGGCCCGGCAGGTCCCGCAGCGGCGAGGCGGCGGGCACCACCAGCACGAAGGGCGCGGAGGCGACGAGGCCGACGGGCACGAAATCCGTGGTGACGTCATAGCCCACGGGCTGCGTCGCCAGATGCGGCACGATGGTCATGCTGACGCTGCCGAGCAGCAGCGTGTGCGCATCCGTGCTGGCGGCGGCGACGCGCGTGCCGATCATGCCGCCGGCGCCGGCATGGTTCTCCACGATACAGGGCTGGCCAAGGCGCGGCGTGACGAATTCCGCCAGCATGCGCGCCAGGATGTCCGCGGGACCGCCCGGCGCAAAGGGGACGATGAGGCGCACGGGCCGCGTCGGCCAGGCTGGCTGGGCGAGTGCGGGCGTGGCGAGCAGCAGCGCGGGCAGGGCGCGGCGCGTCAGGTTCATCGTCGTCTTCCTCCTCATGGCAGATGGGCGCCGCCTTCCCGCAGCGCGGCCTGCAGCGCGGCCACGTCGCAGGATGCCGGCGCGGCGTTGCCGCGCGCGGCCATGGCGGCAGCGATGCCCGCGGCCTGGCCGATGGCCATCACCGTCGGCATCACGCGCGTCGCCGCATGGGCCTTGTGGGTGGCGGAGATGCCGCGCCCCGCGACCAGCGCATTGTCGAAGCCGATGGGCAGCAGGGACCGCAGCGGAATGGCGTAGGCGTGGTCCTCGCCGAAGCCTTCGAAGTGCAGGCCGGCGCCCTTGGCGGGGTGGATGTCCATGGGATAGGCGCCCCAGGCGATCCTGTCCGGGAAGGGCGTCGCGGCGCGCAGCTCCTCCTCCGCCAGCACGTGCTCGCCACGAATGCGGCGGCTTTCGCGCACGCCGATCTGCGGCGCGAAGGCCACCAGGCGCCCGGCCGCGCAGCCCGGCACGCGATCCCGCAGGAAGGCGCTGGCGGCGAGGGACTGGCGGCGTCCTTCCACCTCGGCCTCGGAGAGCGCCAGCGGGTCCGTGGCATCGAAGGCTAGGCGGCCGATGTTGAACCAGGCGTCGTGCGTGCCCTCGATCCGGCTGGCATGCAGCGCGGCGCGGGCCAGGCTTCCATCCGCCACGCCCTGGCGGGACAGGGCGGCCAGGTCCTGTGGCGAGAGCGCATCGAAGACATCAAGATCGATGGGCCCGAAGCGGAACATGGCGGTGGCGGGCTGCATCGCCTGGCCTGCATCGAGCGGCAGGAAATCGGCGCCGAGGCGCGCGAGCAGGTCGAGATCGCCCGAGGCATCGATGCCGATGCGCGGCAGTACGCGCCAGACACCGGCCTTGGTGAGCAGATCGACGGAGGTGATGGTGCCGCCCTGGCGTTCGGCGCCGAGGATGGAGGCATGAAACAGCAGCCGCACGCCGGCTTCCTGCGCCAGGCCATCCAGCACGGGCTTCAGCACTTCCGGGTCGTAGCAGACGCGGTCCATGCGGTGGCCGGTGGACATGGTGAAATACGAATGGCCGTCGCTGGCGCCGAGCGCCATGAGGCGCTCCACCACCTCCTCCGCAATGCCGGCGACGACGCGGCGGCCGGCGGCGGTCTCCCACCCCACGAACTGGCCGACGGCGGCGGCGGTGGCGGCGCCGCCGAGGAAGCCCCAGCGTTCCACCAGCAGCACATCGGCCCCCGCCCGCGCCGCCGCGATGGCCGCCACCGTGCCCGCCATGCCGCCACCCGCGACCAGCACATCCGCCTGCATGTCCATGCGCGGCAACCTAGCCCGGATTCCGCGCGAGGCCAGCCGACCCCCGGCGGGTTGACAGCCTCCGCGCGGAACGCCCCGATGCAGCCGCGCCGCGACAAGGAAGCCTGACCGCATGAGCGACGACATCTGGGCCATCGACTCGGTCGTGAACATCTGGACGAAGGAAGCCCTGGCCGCGCGTCCGGACCGCACCGCCTTCTTCCGCGGCAAGATCGGCGTGGACCGCGAAACCTTCGAGGGCATCAGCCTGGAGACGATGCTGGCGCGCATGGACGCCGCGAAGATCGAGCGTGCCTTCCTGGTCGCCGCCAAGGTCGGCGTGAAGTGGCACCCCGCCTGCTACCACGTGCCTTACGAGTTGGTGGCGGCAGCGGTGCGGCAGTATCCTGATCGCTTCTCCGGCCTCGCGGGGCTGGATCCGACGGAGGGGATGGAGGGCGTGCGGGCGCTGGAGCGTGCGGTGAAGGAGGACGGCTTCATCGGCGCGCATTTCTACCCGCACTGGTTCGAACTGCCGCCGGACCACGCGAAGTGGTATCCCTTCTACACGAAATGCGCCGAGCTCGGCGTGCCCGTGCAGCTGCAGGTCGGGCAATCGCTCGTCTATGACGCGAGCTATCCTCGCCGCTCCGTCGGCCGGCCGATCTGCCTGGATGCGGTGGCCTGCGATTTCCCGGAGTTGAAGATCATCGGCATCCATGTCGGCATCCCCTGGACGGATGAGATGATCGCGATGGCGTGGAAGCACCAGAACGTCTTCATCGCGGCGGATGCGCACAGCCCGAAATACTGGCCCGAGAGTTTCGTGCGCTACATCGACAGCTACGGCCAGGACAAGGTGCTGTTCGGCACCGACTTCCCCGTGCTGCAGTTCGAACGGACGCGCGCGGAGGTGGAGGCTTTGAAGCTGCGGCCTGCACCGTTGAGGAAATTCCTGCGCGACAACGCGCTGCGCATCTATGGGCTGGCGCCATGATGAACCTGGCCGATGCGCTGGCGCATCACGCAGTGGCGCGGCCGGACCAGGCGGCGCTGGTCGCGGGCGATCGCGCGGTTCTGTACCGGGACCTCGATGGGCTGGTGCGGCGCTGGGCGGCGCATCTGACGGCACTCGGCCTGCGGCAGGGCGATGTGGTGGGCATCGCGCTGCGGGACAGCCTGGAACACATGCTGGCGCTGTGGGCTGCGGCGCGGATGGGCGCGGTGGCGCTGCCGCTGGACTGGCGCTGGACCCCGGGCGAGCAGCAGGCCGTCGCGCTGCGCTTCCGGGCGGCGCTGGTGCTGGTGGAGCCGGAGGCGGCGGTGCTGGAGGGGCTGCGCTGCGTGCCGATGAATGCGGATTTTGCGCAGGCGGTTGCCGATGCGCCCGCCGATCTTCCCTTCCCCACCGGCCGCGACTGCGGCGCGATGCCGCTGCTGATGTCGCTGTCATCCGGCACCACGGGGCGGCCGAAGGGCCCGGTGGTGACGCATGAGCAGTTCCTGCGGCGGTTCTGGACGCATTGGATTGACCTCGGCCTCAACAGCCGCGAGGTCTATGTCTCCGCGACGCCGCTGTATTTCGGCGGCGGGCGGACCTTCCCGATGTCGCTGATGTTCAGCGGCGGCACGGCGGTGCTGTTCCCGCCGCCCTACAAGGCCCACGAACTGGCGGCGGAGATCGCGAAACGGCAGGCCACGTCGGCCTTCCTCGTGCCGACCTTGCTGCGGCGGCTGCTCGACCTGTCGGATGAGGAAGCCGCGCCATTGCGGCGGATGAGGCTGCTGCTGTCATCCGGCGCGCCGTTGCACCCCTGGGAACGCAAGGCGATCCGCGACCGGCTCTGCGCCGGCTTTCATGAGTACTACGCCAGCACCGAAGGCGGCGGCATATCGCTGCTGCGGCCGGAGGATATCGACGCGCATGAGGCGAGCGTCGGCCGCGCGGTCTTCGGCGTGGAGATCGCGATCTTCGACGATGCGATGAACCGCCTGCCGGCCGGGGAGGTCGGGCGCATCGGCTATCGCGGGCCCGGCGTGGCGACGGGGTTCTTCGAGGATCCGGAGGCGGATGCGGAAGTCTTCCACCAGGGCTGGTTCCTGCCCGGCGACCTCGCCTCCGTCGATGCCTCCGGCTACGTCACGCTGAAGGGGCGGAAGAAGGACATGATCATCCGCGGGGGCGTGAACATCTACCCGCCGGAGATCGAGAGCGTGCTGCTGTCCGACCCGCGGATCGCGGAAGCCGCCGTGGTCGGCTTTCCCTCCGCCGCGATGGGGGAGGAGATCGCCGCCTTCGTCGTGCCACGGCCCGGGGAGGCGCCGGATGCGGCGAGCCTGGAGGCGCTCTGCCGCAGCCGCCTCGCCCCCTACAAGGTGCCGAAGCGGATCGAGCTGATCGCCGACCTGCCGCGCAACAGCAGCGGCAAGACGGTGAAGGCGGAACTGGCGAAGCTGCTGCCGCCGGGCTGAATTCTCTCAAGTCACCCCGATCGCGAGCCCATCCCGCTGCGGATCGGCGCCGCCGACCAGGACGCCGTCCCAGAGGCTGATGCCGTGCGGCGCGGCGAAGGGGTAGGAGTGGTAGTTGCGGCGCACCGTTTCGCCGGCGGCCACGAGGTCCCGCTCCACCGCGCGGGGGATGCGGTTGCCGATGTCGATGGCGGGGCCGGTGGCGGCGAAGCGGGGGGCCTGCACGGCTTCCTGCATCCCCATGCCGAAGTCGAGGACGTTGACCAGCACCTGCAGGATCGCGATGCCGATCCAGGCGCCGCCGGGGGCGCCGAGCGTCATCACAGGCTTGCCAGCCTGGAAGACGATGGTGGGGGTCATGGAGGAGAAGCGCTTCTTGCCTGGCGCGATGGACCCCGCGCGGCCGGGGCGCGGGTCGTACCAGTTCATGGCGCCGTTCAGCATGAAGCCGGTGCCGGGCGGGATGACGCCTGATGGCACGCCGAGCGTGTGGGTCAGGGAGGCGACCAGGCCGGAGCCATCGACGCAGGAGATCGTCGTCGTGTCCTTGGCCGTCGCCGTCACGCGCGCGGGTGCCGCCACCAGCCCGTCCCGGATGCGGGCGGCGCATTCATCGGCGTAGTGGTCCGACAGCAGGCGATCCAGCGGCGGCGGCTGCGTCGCGGGGTCGCCGATATGCTCCTCCCGGTCCTTCAGCGCGATGCGCATGGCGGCGGAGAGGGTGCGGATATAGGCCGCGCTGTTGTGGCCCATGGCGACCAGGTCGAAGCGTTCCAGCATTCGCAGCATCTCCGCCACCACGATCCCGCCGGCGGGCGGCGGGGGGAGCGAGATGTCGAAGCCGCGGTAGCGGACGACGAGCGGCGTGGCTTCGGTGACCTTGAAGCCGGCGAGGTCGGCGGCGGAGAGGAGGCCTCCGTTAGCGGCCATGTCGTCCAGGATCACGCGGGCAAGGGCGCCGGTGTAGAAGCTCTCGACACCGTCGCGCGCGATGCCGGCCAGGGTGCGGGCGAGGGCGGGGTTGCGGACGGGGTCGCCAGGGCGTTTCGGCGTGCCGTCCGGGCGGCAGTAGAGCGCGGCGCCTTCGCTCGTGAAGGCCAGCTTGCGGATGTAGTCGAGGCGCCCGTAGGCGGCCTCGTTCGCCGTGAACATGGTGTGGACGTGGGGGCGAATGATCCAGCCTTCCTCGGCGAAGCCGATGGCGGGGCCGAAGAGGTTCTTCCAGGCCAGTTTCCCGAAGCGCGCATGGGCTTCGGCGAAGAGGCGGAGGATGCCCGGCGTCGTGACGGCGCGGTGCCCGACCTCATTCGCGCGGTCGGCCAGGATGAAGCCGTAGCCATCGGCGCATTCGCGCTGGAAGGCGGCTTCCCACATGGTGGGGGTGCAGGCGCCCGGGCAGGTGGAGAGGCCGTCCAGCACCGTGGTGCGGCCCGTGGCGGGGTCGTGCAGTTGCAGGATGCCGAGGCCGCCGATGCCCGACATCATGGGGTCCACGACGCCTTGCGTGAGCGCGCAGGCCAGCAGCGCGTCGATGGCGTTGCCGCCGGCGGCGAGGATGCTGGCGCCGGCCTCCGCCGCCTCCGGCTGCGGCGCCACGATCATGGCCCTGGGCTTGGGAAGCTTATTGGTCGGCATGGTGGCGGTCCCCCTCTGAGAATCGCATTGTGCCGGCGGGGCCCGGGGGGCGCCACGCCCCCCGGCGGAGCGCGAGGCAGAGCCTCGCAGTTTTTCAGATGCGCCGCGCTGCCTGCACAGCGGCGGCCGACCCGTTCCCCACCAGCCACGCCCAGCCGCGCAGCAGCGCGCCCGCTGGTGCCGTGGCGGCGTCGCGGGCCTCGTCGCGGTGGTGGACTTCCTCGGCCTGGCAATGGGCGAGGAGGGCGCGGATCTCCGGGTGGATGTCTTCCGCGTCCAGCCGGTCGATCTGCTGCTGGTAGTGGTGGTCAACGAAGGTCTCCACCGCGTCGATCGTGGCGTAGACGGCGCGGGGGCCGAAGAGGCCGGGCAGCGCGCCGGTCAGCCAGCCGGCGACGCGCCAGATGGGCAGCAGGCGGCTGCGCTGGTGCGGCGGCAGCAGCACGTCCAGCAAATCGAGGTGCCCCTGTTCCGTCGCCATGTGTCGGCGGGCGAAATCCACCACGCCGGGGTCGCGGCAGGTGGCCAGGATGCCGCGGTAGATCAGCACCGCCCCCGTCTCTCCCGCATGGTCGGATCGGAGTTCGCCCACCAGCCAGTCCGGCAGCGGCGGCAGGGTGGAGAGGATCGGCGCCGTATAGGCGGGGGGGCGTCGGTCATGGGTCATGGTCGCGCGGATGTGGTTAAGGACCGGGATGGGGGCAAGTGTTGCAGGGCGGGCATGGTGGACGCAGTCTGCGCGCCATGTCGGAACCCTCTGCCCTGGACGCGCTGACCCAGCGCCTCGGCCCGCCGCGCATCGCGAGCCTGATCGTGACCATCTGGGGGGATGCGGTGGCGCCGCGGGGCGGATCGCTGTGGCTGGGGTCGCTGCAGGCGATCCTCGACCAGTTCGGCTGCAATCCGGGCCAGGTACGGACGGCGATGTCGCGCCTGACGGAGGAGGGGTGGCTGGCGCGCAACCGGGTGGGGCGGAATTCCTTCCATCGCCTGGGCCCGCGGGGGGAGGCTGCCTTCGGCGCGGCGGCGCGGCGCATCTACCGCACCCAGCCGCCGGACTGGGACGGGCGCTTCCGCCTGGCGATGACGACCGACCCGGCGGTGGTGGAGGCGCTGGTCGCCAGCCAGTTCGGCCAGGTGGCAGCGGGGCTCTGGATCGGGCTGCGCGGCGATCCGGCGGAGTTGCCGGCCGCGGCGACGGTGCTGCTGGCCACGCCGCGCAGCCTGGCGGAGGCGCGGGACCTGGCGGCGCGGGCCTGGCCGCTGGACGCCATCGCCGCGGCGCATGAGCGCTTCACCGGCGCCTTCGCCGCGCTGGAGCGGGTGGTGCCGGCGCCGGCGGAGGCGCTGCCGCTGCGGCTGCGGCTGGTGCATGAATGGCGGCGCATCGCACTCCGCGACCCCGCCCTGCCGGCGGCGCTGCTGCCGGATGGCTGGCCGGGGCGGGAGGCCGCGGCGCTGGCCGCGCGGCTCTATGCGCGGCTGGTGCCGGCGGCGGAGGCCTGGCTGGACCGGGAGGGCAGGGCCGAGGCGGGGCGTCTGCCGGCAGCGGATCTGGCGGGGCGGTTCGACCTCTGACATGTTACGTCGTTCGTGCTTTACTCGCCGGTATGCGTGACATAACCTCTTTCAAAGCAGGAGGAGGCGCCGGTGTACACCCAGGCCCTGAACCAGAAGGATGTGGCGCCCGCGGCAGGTCCCGCGGAGGATCCGGAGCGCGTGGCGCGGTTCGAGGCGCGGGTCGCGGCCGAGGACAAGATCGAGCCGAATGACTGGATGCCAGCGGCCTATCGCCGGACGCTGACGCGCCAGATCAGCCAGCACGCGCATAGCGAGATCGTCGGCATGCTGCCGGAGGGCAACTGGATCACGCGCGCGCCCTCGCTCCGCCGCAAGGCCGCGTTGCTGGCCAAGGTGCAGGATGAGGGTGGGCACGGGCTGTACCTCTACGCCGCCGCGGAGACGCTGGGCACGAGCCGGGAGGAGCTGGTCGATCAGCTGCTGTCGGGGAAGGCCAAGTATTCCTCGATCTTCAACTACCCCACGCTGACATGGGCCGATATCGGCGCGATCGGCTGGCTGGTGGATGGCGCGGCGATCATGAACCAGATCCCGCTCTGCCGGACGAGCTACGGCCCCTATGCCCGCGCCATGGTGCGCGTGTGCAAGGAGGAGAGCTTCCACCAGCGCCAGGGCTACGAGATCATGCTGACGCTGGCGCGCGGCACGGAAGAGCAGAAGGCGATGGCGCAGGATGCGCTGGACCGCTGGTGGTGGCCGGCGCTGATGATGTTCGGCCCGCCGGATGGGGAGAGCGCCCATACCGACCAGTCCATGCGCTGGAAGATCAAGCGGTTCACGAACGACGCGCTGCGCCAGCAATTCGTCGATGCGACGGTGCCGCAGGGCCATTTTCTCGGACTGACCTTCCCTGATCCCGAGTTGCGCTTCGAGGAGGCGAGCGGGCACTGGCGCTACGGCGCCATCGACTGGGAGGAATTCCGGCAGGTGCTGGCGGGGAACGGGCCGTGCAACCGCGAACGGCTGGAGGCACGGCGGAAGGCCCATGCGGAGGGCGCCTGGGTACGAGAGGCGGCCCTCGCCCATGCCGCCAAGCGCCGCGCGCGCCGCGCCGAGATGGCCCAGGCGGCGGAGTGAGCGCGATGGCCGAAACCCCCATGCCCATCTGGGAAGTTTTTGTCAGAGCCCGCGCCGGACTCGCTCATCGGCATGCCGGCAGCGTGCATGCGGCGGATGCGGAGATGGCGCTGCAGGCGGCGCGCGATACCTATACGCGGCGCGGCGAGGGCTTGTCGCTCTGGGTCGTGCCATCCGCCGCCATCACGGCGAGCGATCCGTCCGACCGCGACAGCCTGTTCGAGCCGACGGCCGACAAGATCTACCGGCATCCCACCTTCTACGAGGTGCCGGACGAAGTCGGGCATATGTGAGATGACGACGATCGCTGTCGCGGCGTCGCCGCTGGTGGAGGCGCTGCTCGCCCGCGCGGATGACGCGCTGGTGCATGCGCATCGCCTGTCCGAATGGTGCGGCCATGCGCCGATGCTGGAGGAGGATCTGGCGCTGGCGAATGTGGCGCTGGACCTGCTCGGCCAGGCGCGCGCGCTGTACCAGTATGCCGGAGAGGTCGAGGGAGCGGGGCACGGCGAGGACGACCTCGCCTATCGCCGCGACGCGCCGCAATTCCACAACGCGCTGATCTTCGAACTGCCGCGCGGCGATTTCGCGGAGACGATCGCGCGGCTGTTCCTGGCGAGCGCCGCGATGCTGCCCTGGTGGCAGGCGGCGATGGGATCGCCGGATGCGCGCCTCGCCGCCATCGCGGCCAAGGCGGAGAAGGAGGTGACCTATCACCTCCGCCACGCCGGGGAATGGATGATCCGGCTCGGCGACGGGACGGATGAGAGCCATGCGCGCGTCGCGGCGGCCGTGGCGAAGTATTGGCCCTATACCGGCGAACTCTTCGAGGCCGAGCATCCGGCCGTCGCCGCGCTGCTGCCCGATCCCGCCGCGCTGCGCGCTGGCTTCGAGGCGACCGTCGCGCGCGTGCTGGCGGAAGCCGGGCTCGATCGGCCGCGCGATGGCTGGATGCAGAAGGGCGGGCGGCGCGGCGTGCATACCGAGCATCTCGGGCACATGCTCGCCGTCATGCAGCACCTCCAGCGCGCCTATCCCGGGGCGGTGTGGTGAGTGTCACGGCGCTCGACCTCGCGCGGGTGCGGGCGATCGCGGGCGCGGTGGTGGATCCCGAGATCCCGGTACTGAGCATCGCCGATCTTGGTGTGCTGCGGGACGTGCGCGTCGGCGACGCCGGCGTCGAGGTGGACATCACGCCGACCTATTCCGGCTGTCCCGCGATGAATGTCATCGCGTGGGAGGTGGAGGCGGCGCTGGCCGCCGCGGGCTTCGCCGATGTGCGCGTGCGGCTCGTGCTTTCGCCTGCCTGGACGACGGATTGGATGACGCAGGCGGGGCGCCAGGCGCTGCGGGACTATGGTATCGCGCCGCCCGCGCCGCGTGCCGGGCGGCGGGCGCTGTTCGGGGCGGATGACGACACCCCCTGCCCGCGCTGCGGCAGCCTGGCCACGGAAAAGCTCTCGGAATTCGGCAGCACGGCCTGCAAGGCGTTGTGGCGCTGCACCGCCTGCCGCGAGCCCTTCGACCAGTTCAAATGCCTGTAGCGAGACGCCGATGAACGCCGTTGCGACGCGCTTCCACCCGCTCCGCGTGGTTGATGTTGCACGTGAAACATCGGAGGCCGTGGCGGTCACGCTGCAACCGCCGCCGCATGCCGATTTCCGCTTCACGCCGGGCCAGTATTTGACGCTCCGCCGCGTGGTCGATGGCGGGGAGCAACGGCGGAGCTACTCGATCTGCTCGGGCCTCGATGACGGGACGCTCCGCATCGGCATCAAGCGCGTGGCGGGCGGGGCCTTCTCCTCCTGGGCTGTCGATCAGCTGAAGGCGGGCGATGTGGTGGAGGCGATGGCGCCGGAGGGGCGCTTCGGGCTGATGCCGGATGCGGCGGCGGCCCCGCGTACCGTGCTCGGCATCGCCTGCGGCAGCGGCATCACGCCGATCCTCTCCATCGCCGCCAGCCTACTGGCACGGGAGCCACGGTCGCGCTTCGTGCTGCTCTACGGCAACCGCGATGCCGCCGGCATCATGTTCCGGGATGCGCTGGAACGGCTGAAGGATCGCCATCTGTCGCGCTTCGCGGTCACGCATGTGCTGAGCCGGGAGAAGCATGAGCTGAGCGCGCTGCACGGGCGGCTCGATGCCGCGCGGATCGCGGCGCTGCTGCCGGGGCTGGTGCCGGTCGGTAGCATCGACGCCGCCTTCCTCTGCGGGCCTGACGGCATGGCGGAGGGCGCGCGCCAGGCGCTGGCGACGCTCGGGATGGACCCCGCGCGCATCCATGAGGAACGCTTCACGCCGGCCGCCGGCGCCCTGCCCCGGGCGCGGCCCGTCGTGGCACCGGAAGCGCCACCGGCGGCAACCGCAACCATCACCGTCGATGGCGTGACACGCGACGTGCCGATGGCCATTGACGAAACGGTGCTGGAGGCCGGGCTGCGCGCGGGGCTCGACCTGCCCTGGTCCTGTCGCGGCGGCATGTGCTGCACCTGCCGGGCGAAGGTGACGGAAGGCCAGGTCGCGATGGCGACGAACTATTCGCTCCAGCCCTGGGAGACGGAGGCCGGCTTCGTGCTGACCTGCCAGTCCCGCCCGCTGGGGCCTGCCGTCTCGGTTGATTACGACGCCAGCTAGGAACCGGGGGCCTGCGCGCCGCGTCATGCGCGGCGATGGACGGGCTGACGGCATGGCAGGTCTGCCGGGAGGGCCAGGTCGGGCTCTCCGGCGACAAGGCGCGGGAGGGACAGCGCTGGAACGGGCCCGGGCGCGCGCTGGTCTATCTGGCGGAACACCCGGCACTCGCGGTGCTGGAAGCCCGCGCGCACCTCGCCATGCCCTATGACGAGGTCACGCATGACCACGTGCTGGTGCGGGTCGCGCTGCCCGCCGATGTGGAACGCGTCGAGGCCCTGCCCGAGGACCCTGCCGCCTTCGGCGACGCATGGATCGCGGCGGGGCGGAGCGCGGTGCTCTCCGTGCCGTCGATGGTGCTGCAGGAAGGGCGGAACCTGCTGCTGAACCCGGCCCATCCCCGCGCCGGCGCGGCGCGGGTGCTGGGCGTCACGCCGTTCCGCTTCGACCGGCGGCTTTGGGGAGGCGGCTGATGGCCTCCCCTCCCCTCAGACGCGCATCGGCATCAGCACGTAGAGCGCTTCCGGCTTGGCGCTGTCCGTCACGATGGTCGGTGCCGAACCGTCGGAGAAGCGGAACTCCACCGTCTCCGCGATCTGGTCGGTGATGTCGTTCAGGTAGCGGGCCTGGAAGCCGATCTCGATCGGCGCGTGCTCGTAGCTCACCACATCGCCATCCAGCTCCTCCTGCGCCTGGCCGAGTTCGGCGCTGGCGGCGGAGAGCAGCAGGTGGTTGCGGTCGACGCTGAGCTTCACGGGCCGCGACCGTTCGCTGCTGATGCCGGCGACGCGGCCCACGGCCTCCGCGAAGGCCTTCTTCGTCACCTTCAGGATCTTGTCGTTGCCGCGCGGGATCACGCGCTCGTATTCCGGGAAGGTGCCGTCGATCAGCTTGGAGGTCAGCTGCACCGGGCCGAGGGTGAAGCGGATCTTGGTGTCGGACAGCGCGACGGCGATCTCGTCCGTCACCTCCTCGGCCAGCTTCCGCAGTTCGTTCACCGTCTTGCGGGGGATGATGACGCCCGGCATTTCCGACGCGCCATCGGGCAGCGGTTCCTCGACGCGGGCCAGGCGGTGGCCGTCCGTGGCCACGGCGCGCAGCACCTTGGCGCCGCCCGCTTCCGTCGCGTGGATGTAGATGCCGTTGAGGTAGTAGCGCGTCTCCTCGGTGGAGATCGCGAAGCGCGTGCGGTCGATCAGCTCCCGCAGCTGCCCGGCGGCCAGGGCGAAGCGGTGGGGCAGCTTGCCCTCGGTCATGGAGGGGAAGTCCTCGACCGGCAGGACGGCGAGCTTGGCGTCGAAGCGGCCGGCGCGGAGCGTCAGCTGGCTGTCGCCGCCGGGGTGGTCCAGCTCGATCTTGGCGCTGTCGGGCAGCTTGCGGACCAGTTCGAACAGCGTCGCCGCGGGGGCCGTGGTGCGGCCGGTGCGGGCGACGGTGACGCCCGGCACTTCCTCCACCACCGCGATCTCCATGTCGGTGGCGGTCAGGCGCAGGCCGCCGTCGCGGGCTTCCAGCAGCACATTCGCCAGGATGGGGATGGTGTTGCGCCGCTCCACCACGCTCTGCACATGCGCGAGCGCCTTGAGCAGCACTGCCCTGTCCACCGTGAACTTCATGGCACCCGATATCCCGACGTTCTGAAGCGGCCCCGGGGCGGAGGCGCCCCCGGACCCCATGGCCCCCGACAATGACCCTACATAACAGGCCGGAATCGCTTGTTGAAGGCAGGGTTTTCCGTTGATTCCAGGGCTACCCCCGGAACGAAGGCGCCCTGGCGAGCAGGCAGGTCAACTGGAACATGACCTGGGCGCCGATCTGGGCGGTGGCGGTCGATCCGTCATATTGCGGTGCGACCTCCACCACGTCCCCGCCCACGACATCGAGGCCCACGAGGCCCCGCAGCAGTTCCAGCACCTGGAGGGGCGTGAGGCCGCCCACTTCCGGCGTGCCGGTGCCGGGCGCGAAGCCGGGGTCCACCGCATCGATGTCGAAGGAGACGTAGATCGGCCCCGTCGCGACCGCGCGCGCCCGGGCGATGACGGCGGGGATGCCCATCGCCGCCACCTCATGCATCGGCAGCAGCGTCATCCCGCTGGCGGTGGAGAATTCCCAGAGGTAGCCGGCCCCGCCCCGGATGCCGATCTGGATGGTGCGGTCGGGGTCCAGCACCCCCTCCAGCACCGCCTGGCGGAAGGGGCCGCCATGGTGGAAGCGGGTGCCCTCATACTCCCCGCCCGTGTCCGCATGGGCGTCGATATGGACCATGCCCAAGGGGCGGTCGCGGCCGAGCGCCTTCAGGATGGGCAGGCTGATGGAATGGTCGCCCCCGGCCGAGACCAGGCGGATGCCGGCTTCGTGCAGCCTAGCCACATGGGCCTCGATATCTGCATGGCATTGTTCGAGCGAGAAGCGGGAGGCCATGGGCACGTCGCCGATATCGGCGACGCGCACCTCCGTCATCGGCGCCATGTGCAGCGCGGGCTCATAGGGGCCGATGCGCTCCACGCCGCGGATCGCCCGCGGGCCGAGGCGCGATCCGGCGCGGTTGGTGACGCCGAGGTCCATCGGCACGCCGAGCAGCCCGATCTCGGGCGGGTTGGCGAGGGGATCGGCCTCGAGGCGCGCGCCGCAAAACGTGGAAATGCCGGCGAAGGGCCAGGCGCGGCGGTCGCCCTGGAACTGGCTGTCGATGATGGCGCGGAACAGCGGGTCCTGCGTCTCACCCGCGCCGGCGGCACCCGCGCCGAAGCGGGCCTTCAGCCCTGCCAGCCTGTCCTTGTCCATGGTCGGGACCCCTTGCGATGCGCCCATCATGCGCTCGGAAAAGCGCCCGGTCAGGGGGGTGACCGGGCGCCACGCTACGTTCCGATCGGAATGGTCGGGCGAGCCGGCAGGGGAACCGGGCTTCGTCCACCGGCAAAGCAGGGCCGGCACAGGAAGAATAGCCTGAGCGCCGGACGGGTTGCAAAAGACGAATGCGCATCGTGCGCGGGATTCCGTGCCACGGACCGGCAGGTCGCGCGGTCGTGAAGGATCGTTGCGCCGTCAGGCGGCGGCGCGTTGCGGGGCTAGGGTTTCCGGGCCCAGGGTCGCAGGCCGGCGTCCCGCGGCCCAGTCGGCGCAGGCGGCGCCGAAGACCTCGAAGATCGTGCGGCTCAGCGCGTCATGCTCCCAGTCATATTCCGGATGCCACTGCACGCCCATGGCGAAGCCCGGCGCATCGGCGACGCGCACGGCCTCGACCGTGCCGTCCGGCGCCCAGGCTTCCGCCACCAGGCGGGGCGCGATGCGGGCGATGCCCTGGTTGTGGAGCGAGTTCACCGGCACCGCTTCCGGCCGGAAGCGCTGGCCGGCGGCGGTCCAGATTCTTGCCAATTGGCTGTCGGCGGCGAGGCGCACGGGGTGGGCCTTGCCGGTCCGCACCTTGGGCAGCTTCTGGTCCGACGGCGTGGAATGGTCGAGCCGGCCGGGCAGGTCCTGGATGCGCTGGTCGAGCGACCCGCCCAGCGCCACGTTCAGCTCCTGGAAGCCGCGGCAGATCGCCAGCACCGGCAGCCCGGCCGCGATGGCGGCGCGGATCAGGGGCAGGGTCGTGCTGTCCCGCGCCACATCCTCAGGCGTGCCCTCGGCATGGGCGGGGCCCTGGTAGTGGTCGGGGTGCACGTTGGACCGGCTGCCCGTCAGCATCAGCCCGTCGAGCCGGGGCAGGATTTCCGGCACCAGCGCTTCCCCGGCCGCGGGTAGCAGCACGGGGACGCCGCCGATCGGGCCGAGCGTGACCCGGACGTAGCTGTCGGACGCCGCATGATTGGGCGTGGCGAAGATGCCGAACGCCTTCACGCAGCAGGAAATGCCAATCATCGCGCGCATGCCGGGAATGTCCCGCCTGGATATGGCAGGATCAAGACAGGTTTTACGTTAATCGCGTGCTGATGGCGCATGGCAGGGCGCCGTTGCCGCAATGCCGGGCAGCCGGTGACCGCATCGGGGGCCACATCGCCGTGCAAGGCGGTTGCGCCGGGCCGCGGGGCCCGCAGAATGGCGCCCTCATTCCGGGAGATGGGCGCATGATCGGACGTCGGGGCCTTCTGGCGGGGGCGGCGGGCTTGGGGGCGACAGTCCTCGCGCAGGGTGCGGCCGCGCAGGCCGCCTGGCCGGACCGGCCGCTGCGCTGGGTCGTGGGCTATCCGCCCGGCGGTGCCTCCGACACCTTCGCCCGGCTGATCGCGGGGCTGATGGGTCCGCGGCTCGGCCAGAACGTGGTGGTGGAGAACCGCCCGGGCGGCGGCGCCGTGCTGGCCAGCGAGGCCGTGGCCCGCTCCCCGGCCGATGGCTACACCTGGCTGCATGTCGACAACGGCATCCTGACCTACAATCCGGCGCTCTATGCCCGCCTGCCCTATGACCCGGACCGGGATTTGGCCGGTGTCGGCTTCATCGGGCGCTTTCCCCTGTTCATCGTCGTGCGGCCGAACGACCCGGTGCAGGATTTCGCGGGCCTCGTCGCGGCATCGCGGACGAAGGCGCCGACCTATGGGACACCGGCCGTCGCCTCCCCCCACCACCTCGCGATGGAGCTGGTGAAGCGCCGCACCGGGCTGGCGGCGGAGCACGTGCCCTATCGCGGCGGCCCCGCCGCCATGCAGGACCTGCTGGCGGGCAATGTGGACGTCGTCGTCATCGATACCGCGACGGGCACGCCCTTCATCCGGGATGGCCGCGTCCGCGCGCTCTGCGTGATGAGCGAGGCGCGCAGCGCGCTGTTCCCCAATGTGCCGACCCTGCGCGACCTCGGCCATGATGCCGTCGCCTATGGCTGGCAGGGCATGAGCGTGCCGGCCGCCACCCCCGCCCCCGTCATCGCGCGGCTGGCGGAGGAGATG
This sequence comes from Acetobacteraceae bacterium, assembly GCA_027482245.1. Lineage (GTDB taxonomy): Bacteria > Pseudomonadota > Alphaproteobacteria > Acetobacterales > Acetobacteraceae > Falsiroseomonas. The sequence continues at coordinate 29,143 of JAIXWG010000057.1, forward strand.
ATCAGGGCCATGACCTCCCCCGACCTGGCGCGGCGGCTGGCGGACCTAGGCATCGAATACCAGCCCTGGTCGCCGGCGCAGTTCAACGCCTTCGTGGCGCAGGAGAACGCGACCTGGCGGCCGCTGATCCGCGACCTTGGCATCCGGCTGGACAGCTGAACCCGTTGCCCCCGGCGTGATTCGGGGGCAGAGGGGGCCGCATGGACAGACAGGGCAGGCCGGCCGTGCTCCGCCGGGTGATGGAGTTGATCGCGCGGGGCCGGCAGGGGGTGTCGGACATCGCCAGCCGCGCCGCCCCACCCTCGGCGGAGGCGCGGCACGCGGCCTGGAACACCAAGGTGCTGGGCTCCGCCTTCGCGCGGCAGCTCTACGCCAGCGGCGTCGCCGGGCCCGGCGTGGCCCTGCAATCCTTCCCGGTGCAGGTGCGGCTGACCTCCGGCCTCTGCCGCCAGGCGGACATGGAACAGCCCTGGCTGCACTACTGGTGCTCCCGCCTCGGCATGGCGCCGGTCTATCACCGGAAGGTGTGGGAGGATTGCTTCGTCGCCCAGGCGCTGTGGGAGGCCGGCATGCTGAACGGCCGCCGCCGCGCGCTGGGCTTCGCGGTGGGGCGGGAGATGCTGCCCGCCTTCTTCGCCGCCCATGGGGTGGAGGTGCTGGCCACCGACCTGGCGCAGCAGGACCAGAAGGCCCGCGGCTGGCAGGAGACCGGGCAGCACGCCAGCGAACTCGACCACCTGTTCTGGCCGACGCTGGTGGAGCGCGAGGTCTTCGACCAGCGCGTGACCTTCCAGCCCGCCGACATGCGGCGCATCCCCGATGCGCTGGCCGATGGCAGCCGGGATTTCGTCTGGTCCGTCTGCTCCTTCGAGCATCTGGGCAGCATCCAGGCGGGGCTCGATTTCGTCGTGCGCGCCATGGACTGCCTGCGGCCGGGCGGCGTGGCCGTGCACACCACTGAATTCAACCTGGCCGCGGAGGGCCCGACGCTGGAGGGCGGCGCCACGGTGCTGTTCCAGCGCCGGCACATCGAGGCGCTGGGCGAGCGGCTGGCCGCGGCCGGGCACGAATTGCTGCCCGTCGATTTCGACCCCGGCCAGGGGGTGCTGGACCAGTTCGTGGACCTGCCCCCCTACGCGACCGAGGGTGGCTTCCTGCCCGTGGCGGATGCGCCGCATCTGCGGCTCGCCATGGGGGAGCATGTCGCGACCTCGATCGGCCTGATCATCCGCAAGGCGCGATAGGCGGGCGCCTCAGGCGCCGATGATGGCGCGCAGTTCGAAGGCCAGCCGCAGCCGCTCCGCCGTCGGGTGGTTGCGGTTGGCGAGGATGACGAGGCCGAGGCCCCGTCCCGCCGCATAGGCCGCATAGCCCCCGAAGCCGTTGGTCGCGCCGGTCTTGTTCACGAAGGCGCCCACCGGCGGCGGCAGCGGCGGCGACAGCGCCGTGGCGGGGTTCGGGCCCAGCACCATGCCATCGGCATTCCCGGCGGCGATCGCCTCCGCCGGGGCCGGCGGGGGATACCATTCCCAGATCGCGCCCTGCGTCAGCGCCCCGCTGCGGAACCGGCCGACCGGCAGCGCGGCGAGGGCGGCGCGCAGCGGCGCGGGCGGGGAGGCCAGGCCCAGCTGCGCCTCCACCAGCCGCAGCAGGTCGGACGCCGTGGCTCGCAGGCCATAGGCCTCCCGGTCCAGCGGCCCCGGCGCCAGGCGGATCGGCCGGCCGTCGCGGGTATGGCCCTGCGCATAGGCGTCGCGCCGCGCTGCCGGCACCTCATGGAAGCTGGCATCGAGGCCGAGCGGACGCAGCACGCGGTCCCGCGCCAGGGTCGCGAAATCGCCCCCCAGCGCCCGCGCCGCCACGACGCCGAGCAGCCCGATCGAGGGATTCGCATAGGCGCGCACCGTGCCGGGGGGTGCGGGCGGCACCCAGCCGCGGTACCAGGCCGCCGCATCCGCCCAGGCGTGGATGTCGGCCGGGAATTGCAGCGGCATGCCGCCGGTGCAGTGGGCGGCGAGCTGCAGCAGGGTCAGGCGATCCGTGCCGGGGCCGCTGACCTCCGGCACGTGCCGGCCGGGCGCATCCTCCCAGCGGAGCGCCCCTTTCTCCACCGCCAGGGCAGCGAGGGCCGCGGTGACCAGCTTGCTGAGCGAGCCCAGCTCGAACAGCGTCGCCTCCTCCACCGGCAGGCCCCGGGCGGGATCGGCCACGCCGAAGAAGAAGAGGCGACGCCCAGAGGGAGCGATGCCGGGGCTGACGAGGCCGATCGCCAGGCCCGGCGCGGCCGTCCGCTCCATGAAGGCGCGCGCCGCCTCCGCCACCCGGGCCTCCAGCGAGGATGCGGCGCGGGTCGTGGCGGGCAGCGCCGCCGTGGCGAGAAGGCCGGCCGTGACCGCACGGCGGCTGGGATATCGAGCATGGGTCATGGCCGGGCGGGCTACCAGCGCCCGGGCCGGCGTCAAAGCGGCTGGCCGGTGGCCCCAGGGTTGCGGAGATGCCGCTTGGCATGGCCAAGGCCCTGGCCCGCCTGGAGAAATCGCCCGGCGGGGCCCTGGCTGCTCCGCGGGATGTGAGGACGGCATCCCGGCGGGACGCCCCCGCAAACCACGGCCGCGCTAAGAGACGATTCATCGCGATCCCGCAGGATGCGCCCCGGGCGGCCCCGGGCTGCCCCGCCAGGAGGGCGCACCCGATCTTCAGCGGTGAGCCCTGCCATGCCCAGCGCCTACGCCCTCCCCTTCCGCGCCCGCACGCCGGTGCGCGACTTCCTGCGCAACCTCAAGCGCTGGCTGACCTACAAGCCGCACCGCGCCTATATGCGCGGGCGCTGAGGCGCCCCTATCCTCCCCTGTGAAGGGGACGGGGATCGGACGCCTTGCATGACGTGATCGTGGTGGGGGGCGGGTCCGCGGGCGCCGCCCTGGCCGCCAGGCTTTCCGAAAACCCCCGCCGCCGCGTGCTGCTGCTGGAAGCGGGGCGCGACTGGCGGGCGGCGGAGGCGCCGGCGGCACTCCGCAGCCCCAACATCATCCCCTTCATGCACCACCCCGCCCACCAGGCCGCATGGCAGTGGCCGGGGCTGATGACGCGCCGCACCCGCACCCAGGAACCCCGCTTCTACTGGCGCGGCCGGGCGCTTGGCGGGTCCTCCACCGTCAATGCCCAGATCGCCATCCGCGGCGTGCTCGCGGCCTTCGATGCCTGGGCGGAGGCGGGGTGCGAGGGCTGGTCGGCGGCCAGCGTCATGCCGGTCTTCGACGCCATCGAGGATGATGCCGATTTCGGCACGCCCGGCCACAAGCAGGGCGGGCCCCTGCCGGTCTGGCGCATGCCGGCGGAGCGCTGGGGCGCGGTGGACCGGGCGCTGCGGGATGCGGCGCTGGAAGCGGGCCATGCCTGGAAGCCCGACCTCAACGCGCCGGAGGGCGAGGGCATCTCCGGCAACCCGATCAACCTGCGCGACGGCATCCGCGTCACGACCAATGACGGCTACCTGGAACCCGCGCGCGGGCGCCCGAATTTGGAGATCCGCGGGGACGCGCTGGTGGACCGCGTGGTGTTCGAGGGCCGCCGCGCCCGCGGCGTGCGCGTCCGCTTCGGACAGGGGCCATGGGAGGAGGTGGCGGCGCGGGAGGTCGTGCTCTGCGCCGGTGCCATCCACTCGCCAGCCCTGCTGATGCGGAGTGGCATCGGGCCCGCCGCCGATCTGCGCGCGCTCGGCATCGAGGTGCTGCACGACCAGCCCTCGGTCGGCGCGCATTTCATGGACCACCCGATCCTCCGCGCCAGCCTGGCGCTGAAGCCGGGGCACCGCGCGCAGGGCGCCGATGCGCGCCACACCAATTGCTGCGTGACCTATTCCAGCGGCATGGGCGGCGAGCGGGACATGATCCTGATCGCCTACAACCACCGCGGCCTGTCGGAGGATGCCGGCCCCGCGCCGAACGGCGCCATCGGCGTCGCGCTGTATGACGCGCTGTCGCGCGGCTCGCTCCGCCTCGCCGCCGCCGATCCCGAGGCGCAGCCGGTGGTGGAGGAGAACATGCTGGACCATCCGCTGGACCGCGCCCGGATGCGGGATGGCGTGCGGCGCCTGGCGCGGCTCTGCGCCCTGGCGCCTGTCGCGGGGATCGCGGAGGCGATCACCTTCGGGGAGACGGGGCTGGCGATGGACCAGGCCGCGGCGCTGCCCGATGCGGAGCTGGATGCGGTGATGCTGGCAGAGGCCGGGGACATCCAGCACGCCGCCGGCACCTGCCGCATGACGGCGCATGAGGATCCGCGCGGCGTGGTGGACCCCGACCTGAAGGTGCGGGGAGTGGAGGGGCTGCGTGTGGCCGACGCCTCCATCATGCCGTCGGATTGCCGGGCGAACCTGCACTTCACCTGCGTGATGATCGGGGAGATGGCGGCAAGGCGCATGGCCGGGTGACGCGGCGGCGCCTGGAACAACAGGCGTCCAGGGTCCTGTCGGGCTGCCTCGCGCCGTAGGATCAGGCTGCGACTCAAGGGAAGGTCGGCGTTGAACCGGATGACTGGGCCGAAAGCCACTGGCAGGGCAGCGATCCCGCTGTCCCCGGCCTCCGCGGCGGCGCTCGACGCGATCCTGGCGGAGAGCGAGGCGCTGCGGCAGGCCGGGGAGCGTGAGCAGGCGCTCGACCTGCTGGCGGATGCCTGCCGGCGCCAGGCGGGGCCGGAGGCAGCTGCCCTCGGCCGCGCCTATGTCACGGCGATCCTGGCGGCCTGGGAACAGGGGCCGCCCGAAAGCGTGCGACAGCTCTCCGCGCGGCTGACGGGGTTCATGGACGCGCACCCCGTGCTCGTCCTGCGGGACCATCGCTGGATCGACGTGGCGCTGCGGCCAACGCGCCTGCCGGGCGCGCCGGTGCGGGTCCATCTGTGGAAGGCCGTGCTGGCGCAGCCGCCCATCCGGCTGCCGAACCTGTTGCGGATCATGGGCCACGCGCAGCGCCTCCGCGCGCTGGATGTCATGCTGCTGGCCCTGCCGTTGCTGCTTCGGCACCTGGCGCCGCGCCGTGCCCGCGGCCTGGCGGAGGATGCGCCGCATTGGTGCTGGGCGGGCGACATCCACCTGATGCAGGACGAGGGGCCGGAGGCGGAGAATTGCTACCGCATCGCGCTGACGCTCGATGCCGGCTGCGGCCGCGCCCTGCTGGGCCTGGCGGCGATCGCGATCGACCGGGGCGAACTGGGCGAGGCGGCGGCGCTGGCGCACCGCGCCGCGGAAACGCTGCCCCGCCGCGCCGCCGAAACGCTGCCCCGCCGCGCCGCGGCGATGCTGCCCCGCCGCGCCGCGGAAACGCTGCCCCACCGCGCCGCGGAAATGCTGCCCCGCCGCGCCGCGGCGATGCTGGCCGATTGCGAAGAGGCGGAAGCGGCCGCCGCGATCGGCCGGGCGGCCGGCCTGCTGGAGGGGCCACCGGAAGCCAGGGCGCCGCGGACGATGGCGGTCATCATCTTCTGCCACGCCACGACCAAGCTGCAGCGCAACGCCCACCTGGCGCCCCCCGGCATCGGGCTGCTGGAGGCGTGCTACCGGTCCCTCCGGGCCGTGGTGGGGGTGCCGGCGGCCGTCCCCGTCACCGTCATCCTCGACCACCGGCCGGGCGAGGTGAACGACGCCTTCCGGGACCGGGTGGCGCACTTCTGCGCGGCGGAGGGGCTGGCGCTGGTGGTGAACACCGACCACGGCCTGCGGCGGCAATGGCTGGATGCCTTCGACCGCATCCGGGCCGACCTGGTGATGGTGGTGGAACAGGACCATGAATTCGTCAGGCCCGGCCCGGGAATGGAGGAGATGCTGGCCCTGTTCGCGGCGCGCCCGGATATCGGCCAGGTCCGGCTGAACCGGCGCGCGAACATCCGCACGGGCTTCGATCTGATGCTGTCCTGCACCGCGCGGGACGCGACGAGCGGCATCCTGCGCACCGCCCGCTTCTCCAACACGCCGCAATTCCTGCGGCGCGATTTCTACGACGCGATGGTGCAGCCCCTGATCGTGCAGGGCACGCGGCATGACGGCCGCAACCAGGGCGCCGGCGGCGTCGAGGAGACGATCAACGTCGTGATGGCCCGGCTGGAGACGCTGATCGGCCTGCCGGCGACGATGCGGCTGTTCGGGCTATCGATCCGGGGCGAGCTGGGCGAGAAGGCGCGCTGCGTGCATCTCGGCGTCTGATCACGCCACCAGGTGGTTCACCGGCAGTCCCAGCGCCTCCGCCACCAGGGTCCGGTGGCAGCGGCGGTGATCGGCTTCCAGGCACAGCAGGCAGACCGGCTCCCGCCCCGCCTGGTCGCGCAGGTCGGCGAGTGCGGCCTGCGCTTCCGTCCCCGCCAGCGTCGCGGCGAAGATGCGCTTCATGTCGTCGGGCCGGCCTTCCCGCACGGCCTGCCGGCCCTCGGCCGGGGTGCCGAGGGCACGGAGGTGGCGGTAGCCGATGCCAACCTCCTCCAGGCTGGCGGAGAGCGCCCGCTTGGCGAAGCCCGGGCGCCGGCTGTTGGCCAGCGCCCGCACATCGACCAGCGTCTTCACCCCGGCGCCGGTCAGCGCCGCCAGCAGTTTTGCTGGAGTCGTCTCCTCATAGCCGATGGTGAAGACCTTCATCCTTCTCCCCTCAGGCGCCGGGCGGCCCCTCCGGGGCCTTGGCTCGCCGCACTTGCGGCGGGCCGCATTCCGGGACCCCATGCACGTTGCGAAGCAACGCGCATGGGAACCCGTCGCGGCCTCGGCCGCCGGTGGCGGCCGCAGGTTGCCCCGATGACCGATCGCGCTACTTCGGCAGCGCGGCGTGGGCCGCGAGGCAGGCGATGTCGAGGATCTGGTTCACCCCCGCCTCCATCCCCACGATCTGCACCGGCGCCGAGAGCCCCATCAGCAGCGGCCCGATGGTCTGGGCGGAGGTCAGGCGCGGCGCGGCCTTGGTCAGGATATGCGCGGCATGGAGGCCGGGCATCACCAGGACATTGGCCGGGCCGGTCAGGCGGCAGAAGGGGTAGAGCTTGGCGCGCAGCTCGGGGTCCAGCGCCACGTCGGCCGCCATCTCCCCGTCATACTCGAAATCGACCTCCCGCTGGTCGAGCAGCTTCACCGCATCGCGGACATTGCCGGGGATGCTGCCCTTGGGATCGCCGAAGGTGGAGAAGGACAGGAAGGCTACGCGCGGTTCCTGCCCGATGCGCCGCGCGGCCGCCGCGGCGCGGATCGCGATCTCCGCCAGCGTCGCGGCATCCGGCCGTTCATGGATGGCGGTGTCCGCCACCAGCACGGTGCCCGACCGCCGCGCCAGCATCAGCGTCAGCCCGAACAGCACCGTGCCCGGCGCCGGGTCGATCGCCATGCGCACGCCCTCCAGCGCCGCGGCGTAGCTGCGCGTCACGCCGGTGACCATCGCATCCGCATCGCCATTGCCGACCATGCAGGCGGCGAAGACGTTGCGGTCCAGGTTCACCAGGCGCTGGCAGTCGCGCAGCAGGAAACCCTCCCGCTGCCGCTTGGCGTAGAGCCATTCGGCATAGGCGCCGTTCTTCTCCGACACGCGGGCGTTCTGGATCTCGATCCCCTCGCCGAGCGGGATGCCGAGCGAGGCGACGGTCGCGTTCACGCGATCCTCGCGCCCTACCAGGATCGGCGTGCCATAGCCCGCATTGCGGAAGGCGATGGCGGCGCGGATGACCTTCTCCTCCTCGCCTTCCGCGAAGACCACGCGGCGCGGATGCGCGCGCACACTCTCCGCGATCGCCTCCATCGCGCCCGCGGTGGCATCGAGCCGGCCGGCCAGATCCCGCGCATAGCGCGCGAGGTCCGTGATCGGCTTGCGCGCCACGCCGCTTTCCATCGCCGCCTTGGCGACCGCCGGGGAGACGCGGGAGATCAGGCGCGGGTCGAAGGCATTCGGGATGATGTAGTCGGGCCCGAAGCGGAGCGACTTGCCGGCACCCGCACCCGCCACCTCCTCCGGCACATCCTCCCGCGCCAGCATGGCCAGCGCCTCCGCCGCCGCGACCTTCATCGCGTCGTTGATGGTGCTGGCGCGGACATCGAGCGCGCCGCGGAAGATGAAGGGGAAGCCGAGGACGTTGTTGACCTGGTTCGGATAGTCGGACCGGCCCGTCGCCACGATGCAGTCCGGCCGCACGGCGCGGGCCTCATCCGGCGTGATCTCGGGGTCGGGGTTCGCCATGGCGAAGATCACGGGATTGGGCGCCATGCTGCGCACCATCGCCGGCGTCACCGCGCCCTTCACGGACAGGCCCATGAAGCAGTCGGCACCCTCCATCGCCTGGGCCAGCGTCCGCGCCGGCGTCTCGACCGCGTGCGCCGACTTCCACTGGTTCATGCCCTCCGTCCGGCCGCGATAGATCACGCCCTTGGTGTCGGCCAGGATCACGTTCTGCGGGCGGATGCCCATGGCCTTCACGAGCTCGGCACAAGCGACCGCCGCGGCCCCCGCGCCATTGATCACCAGCTTGACCGACTTCAGGTCGCGCCCCGTCAAATGGCAGGCATTGATCAGCCCCGCGGCCGCCACGATCGCCGTCCCATGCTGGTCGTCATGGAAGACGGGAATGTCCATCAGCTCCCGCAGCCGCTGCTCGATGACGAAACACTCGGGGGCCTTGATGTCCTCCAGGTTGATGCCACCGAAGCTCGGGCCGAGATACCGCACGGCATTGACGAAGGCGTCCACATCCTCCGTCGCCACGCACAGATCCATGCTGTCCACATCAGCGAAGCGCTTGAAGAGCGCGGCCTTGCCCTCCATCACCGGCTTGGACGCCAGCGCGCCCAGGTTGCCGAGCCCCAGCACCGCCGTGCCGTTGCTGATGACAGCCACGAAATTGCCCTTCGACGTGTAGTCATAGGCCAGCGACGGATCGCGATGGATCTCGAGGCAAGGCGCCGCCACGCCCGGGCTGTAGGCCAGCGACAGATCGCGCGCCGTGATCAGCGGCTTGGTAAGGCGGATCTCCAGCTTGCCAGGCCGCCCCTCGGCATGCATGGCGAGCGCCTCCTCACCCGTCACCCGAGCCGTGCGGGTATCCGCCACCGCCTCGACGGAACCCTTGCGCGCATCATCCATGGTGTTCGATTTCCCCCAACCACTGACCAACGGTTATGCGACCGAACAACGCCCCGCGAAAGCCAGTCACTTCGCGATTGCGAGCACCACCGGGATGCTCGCCTTAGCCGTGCGAAGCATGCGCGCGGGTGTTGCGCGGGTGGCTCCCGGAGAGGGGCTGCGCGCCCCGCTCCGGACCTCTCCCGCGCCAAGGGCCAGCGGCCCCTTGTGTCTTGGCGATGGTGCATAGTGTGACCGCCGGTGCTGGGCTGCAGCCCAGCACCGGCGGCGCGATCTCGAGGCCGTCGGCCCTTCGGTCCTAAGAC
>JAIXWG010000019.1 GCA_027482245.1 Acetobacteraceae bacterium
CCTTGTCCGACAGCCAGTACAGCCGCGCCATAGCCGCCTCCCTCCAGGCCAAACCCATTCAGGAGGAAAAAACGCCCGACTGATCAGAAGGTTGTTTGAGGTCCCTACCTAGGCTCAGGACCCATTAATCAGCTTGCACCGACGCGGTCTGGCGTGATTCTGAACGGGGGGAGGTGTTGCCATGTCCGTCCCGTTCCTGCTCACTCCTGCCCAGATGCGGCGCATCCGGCCGCATTTCCCGCTCTCGCACGGCGTCCCGCGCGTGGATGACCGTCGGGTGCTCAGCGGCATCATCTTCGTCCTTCAGGGCGGCCTGCGGTGGCGCGATGCCCCGCCTGCCTACGGCCCCCACAAGACCCTCTACAACCGCTTCGTCCGCTGGAGCCGCATGGGCGTGTTCAGCCGCATCTTCGCCGCTCTCGCCGGTGAAGCGGGCGAGCCCGACCGCCTAATCATCGACAGCACCCACCTGAAGGCGCACCGCACTGCGGCCAGCCTACTCAAAAGGGGGCGCCTGATCGGTGCATCGGCCGAACCAAGGGCGGGCTGAATTCCAAGCTCCACGCCGTCTGCGACGGCCAGGGCCGCCCGGTCGTCATGATGCTCTCCGAGGGGCAGATGAACGACCAGAAGGGCGCCAACATCATGGCGCCCCTGCTGCCTCCAGCGCGCGAGTTGATCGCCGACCGCGGCTACGACAGCAACCCGTTCCGCGCCGCCCTCGCCGAACGCGGCATCGCCGCCTGCATCCCGCCCAAGAGGAACCGCAAAGCCGCGATCCCCTACGACAAGGGGCTCTACCGCCAGCGCCACCGCATCGAGATCGCTTTCGGCCGCCTCAAAGATTGGCGCCGCATTGCTACCCGCTACGACCGATGCCCCACCATCTTCTTCGGCGCCGTCACACTCGCCGCCATCGTCATCTTCTGGCTCGGCCAATGAGTCCTGAGCCTAGTTTGCCGCTTCCTTAACCGACGCGCGCCAGAGTGCCCCTGCGACAGCAGAAGGCAGCGCATCCATGGCGGCAGGAAGCCGGTCCTTCCGGGACCTCACGGGCCAGGACATCCGCATCAAGGCCATCGACATCGGCGCCAACCCGATCGATGGCGACCCGCCCTACGCCACGCTGCTCCGCGCCGGCCAGGCGGAGGTGGTGGGGTTCGAGCCCGATGCGGCGGCACTCGCCAGCCTGGATGCCCGCAAGGGCCCGCATGAGCGCTACTTCCCCCACGCCGTCGGCGATGGCGGCCGGCATACGCTGCGGGTCTGCCAGGCGCCGGGCATGACATCGCTGCTGGAACCCGATCCCGCGACGCTCGCCCTGTTCCACGGCTTCCCCGATTGGGGCCGCGTGCTGGAGCGCGTCGAGCTCGACACCGTGCGCCTCGACGACGTGCCGGAAACCGCGGGCGCGGACCTGCTGAAGCTCGACATCCAGGGGGCGGAGCTGATGGTGCTGCGCCACGCCACCGCGCGGCTGGCGGAGGCGCTGGTGGTGCAGGCGGAAGTCGAGTTCCTGCCGCTCTACCAGGGCCAGCCGCTCTTCGCCGATGTGGATGCCTTCCTGCGCGGCCAGGGCTTCGCCTTCCACCGCTTCCACCCCCTCAACAGCCGCGTCATGGCGCCGATGGTGGTGGGGGGCAGCCCCTATGCCGGGCTCAGCCAAATGGTCTGGGCGGACGGCATCTTCATCCGCGACCTGACGCGGCTGGACGCGCTGGCGGACCGCGCGCTGCTGGCGATGGCGACGATCCTGCACGATTGCTACGGGTCGGCCGATGTCGTGCTGCGGCTGCTGATGGAGCATGACCGCCGGCACCAGGGGGGCCTCGCCGGCCGCTATCTGGCGGCTCTGTAGCAGGGCCTCGTTTACCCCTCCTCCCGTAGCCTTCGCGGGCGGGCACCCGGCCCGTTGCCGCGAAGGACTCGCCCATGCGTCCCTGCCTCCCCGCCACGCCCTTCCGGCACGCCGCCCTCGCCGCCGCGGTCCTCGCGCTGCCTGCCTGCGGCCTGGTGGAGCCGCAGGCGCCGCGCACGCGGGCGGACCATTGCAGCAGCCACCTCTCCGCCCGCGTGCTGCCGCCGCCCGCGGCGGTGCCGGGCGCGGCGCAGGCGCTGACCGCCGCGGGGTTCAGCGAAGCCGGGCGCCGCCTGGCCGACGACCTCGGCCTGACGGGGCCGCTCGCCACGCTCGTCGCCGCCGAACGCCAGCCCGGCACCGGCGTCGGCTACCTCCTCGCCCGGCAGGAGGTCACGAGCCGCATCCTGCTGGCGACGCTGGAGGTGCAGTCCGTGATCGCGGTGATGGATTGCGAGGATGAGCGCGCGGACCAGTTGCAGGGCCGCCTGGCGCGGCTGGAAGCCGATGCGAACCGCCGCTTCGCCATCGCCGGCGTCATCATCGGCGCCACAACCGCCATCGCCACCGGCGCGCTGGCGGTGATGCCGGCGACCGGGCAGCTGGGCAACTACATCGGCATCGGCGGCGGCATCGCGGAAGCCGGCACCGCCGCGGCGCAGATCGCGGTCGCCGCGGCCGGGGAGCTGCGCGTCACCACCAACTTCCTCCGGGAGATCCGGGACCAGCCGGCGGAATCGCGCATCTTCCCCGCCCAGGTCTGGCGCCATTTGACCGCCCGGCACCGCCCCGGCGCGATGACCATCGCCGAGCAGATCGTGGCGGACTGGCGCGCCGCCGGCCTGCTGCCGCCGGAGGGCGAGGAGGGCGCCGACGACATCTTCGCCGCCGATGGCATGGTGGACCAGGACCGGCTGAACCAGCGGGAGGAGATGGCCGACCTGCTGGTGGCCCGCATCCGCCTGATGAACCGGGAGCTGCGCGAATTGCTGGGGGAGGTCCTGTCCCGCCCCGTGCCGGCGATCGGCCAGGCCGTGCGCACCTCGCGCTGATCAGCCCTCCGCCACCGCGCCTTCCGCCAGCATCGCGGCGCGCAATTCAGGCCACAGCGGCACCTTCTCCCCGGTGTCGTTGCGGGTGACGACGCAGATGGCGCGGCCGGTGCAGCAGGCCACGCCATCGCGCCACATCGCGTAGTCATGGATAAAGGAGGTGCGGCGGAAGGAGACGACGCGGCTGCCCAGCACCACCTTCTCCCCGAACCCGGCGGCGCGGTGGTACTTCGCCTCGATCTGCGCCACCACCGGGCCGGGGCGGGACGGCGAGATTGGCAGGCCGGTCAGCTTCTCCCAGTGCTGGATGCGCATATCCTCGAAGATCGTCAGGTAGGCCGCGTGGTTGACGTGGCCGTAGAGGTCGCATTCGGACCAGCGGACCTGGTGGTCGCGCAGCAGCGGCCAGGTGGTGGCGTCGGTCACGGCGCGTCCTCCTGCGGCACGGGCCGTGGCTTCCGCGCCTCGTCGATCGCGACGAAGGTGAAGACCGCTTCCGTCACCAGGAACATCGCATCCTCCGACCGTTCGCGCCGCCAGGCCTCGACCTCGATGCGCATGGAGGTGCGGCCGACGGAGGCGATGCAGGCATAGATGCTGACCTCATCGCCCACCAGCACCGGGCGATGGAACTTCATGCCGTCCACGGCAATGGTGGCGACGCGGCCGCGGGCGCGGCGGCCCGCGGCATTGCCCGCCGCCAGGTCCATCAGCCCCATCAGCCAGCCGCCGAAGATGTCGCCGGACGGGTTCGCATCCGCGGGCATCGCGGTGGTGCGCAGCTTCAGCTCCGCCGGCGAGGGCGGCACCCTATTCGGCCCGGATGTTTGCGGCACGCACAACGCCTCCCCAGAGTTCACGATCAGCGGCGATGCGGCGATCCATCGTCACCCCATCCTCGAACAGCGGCACCAGGCCCATCGCCTCCAGCCGGCTGCGGAAGCCGGGATCGGCGACGGCGGCGGCCGTACCCCTCTCCCACCGCGCGCGCCCCTCGGCGGTCATGCCGCGGGGGCCGCAGAGGCCGAACCAGGTGTAGCTCTCCACCCCCGGCAAGGTCGCGCTGATGGGCGGGATGCCGGGGAAGAGCGGCACCGGGCGGCTGTCGCCCAGCGCCAGCAGCCGCAGGTCGCCATCCTGGATCTGCTTCGTCACATCGCCCAGGCTGACCATCATGAAGTCGGCACGGTTCGCGATGACGTCGAGCAGCGCGGGTGCCGCGCCGCGATAGGGCACATGCACCATCTCCGCCTGCGCGCGCAGGCCAATCAGCACGCCGGAGAGGTGCGGCGCCGAGCCGACGCCGACGCTGGCGTAGGAGACGGCGGAAGGCCGCGCCCGCGCAGCCTCCACCAGTTGCGAGAGCGACCGGTAGGGCGACTGCGCCCCCACCACCAGCCCGTAGGGCGACAGCGCGAAGAGCGAGACACCGGCCAGGTCCGTGCGCGGGTCGATCGGCAGCCTTGCGCCCGGCAGTTCAGGCGCAATGGCCAGCATCGACATGACGCAGAGAACCACGGCGGATCCATCCGCCGGGCCGCGCGCCACCTGCTCCGCCGCGATGAAACCCGTGGCGCCCGTGCGCGTCTCGACGACCGGGCGCATGCCGAGGGCGGGCGCTGCCAGTTCGGCCAGCAGCCTTGCCACGATATCGGCCGTGCCGCCTGGCGCGAAGCCGTTGACCAGCCGGGGCGGCGATTGCGCCATGGCGGGCAGCGACGACAGGGCAAGCATGGCGAGGATAAGGAAGCGGCGCATCATCGGGGATCCTCCGGCACCACGCAGCCTAGAGGCGGGTTGCGTCGCTGGGGAGTCCGCCGCATAGCGGCGGCGCATCATGGCCACCGTCCACTTCATCACCCACCCGGACGTCCAGGTCGATCCGGCAACGCCCGTCCCGGCATGGCACCTTTCGCCGCGGGGCATCCATCGCGCGACGCTGATGCTGGCGCAGGCCTGGGTGCCCGGCCTCGCCAGCCTCTTCAGCAGCGCCGAACGCAAGGCCATCGACACCGCCGCGATCCTCGCCGCGCATACCGGACTCGACGTGACGGTGGCGCCGGCGCTTGGCGAGAATGACCGCGCTTCCACCGGCTACCTCCCCGGCCCGGAATTCGAGGCGATGGCCGACGCCTTCTTCGCCCGGCCCGAGGAGAGCGTGCGCGGCTGGGAACGGGCAGCCGATGCGCAGGCGCGCATCGTGGCAGCGGTGGAGGCGGTGCTGGCGCTGGCGCCGCCGGGCGATGTCGCCATCATCGCCCATGGCGCGGTCGGCGCGCTGCTGCTGTGCCGCCTGAAGGGCGTGCCGATCAGCCGGGCGGAGGACCAGCCCGGCCGTGGCGGCGGCAACCGCTTCGCCTTCGACCGCGCCAGCCATGCGCTGCTGCAGGGCTGGCAGCCGATCGACGCCGAATAGGCATCAGGCGGCGGCGGGGACCCGTCGTGCCGTCGGAAAGAACTGGCTCTCGGGCCGGTCGAGCCCGAGATGGTCGCGCAGCGTCGTCCCCGCATAGCCCTGCCGGAACAGGCCCCGGCGTCGCAGAAGTGGCACGACCTCTGCCACGAAGGCGTCGAACTGCGCCGGCAGCACGGGGGGCATGACGTTGAAGCCATCCGCGGCGCCGGTCGTGAACCACTCCTCGATCATCGCCGCCACCTGTTCCGGCGTGCCGGCGAAGCTCAGATGGCCCCGCGCGCCCGACAGGCTGTGCAGCAGGGCACGGAGCGTCGGGCGTTCGCGCGCCACCAGCGCGGTGATGACCGCGGCGCGGCTCTGCGCGGCCTGCACCGTGGCGGGGTCGGGGAAGTCATCGGGGCTCAGCACCTGGTCGAGCCCGAGGTGGGAGAAGTCATGCCCGCCGAAGCGCGCCGAGAGCCGCGCGAGGCCGACCGCCGGGTCCGTCAGATCGTTCAGCTCCCGCTGCAGGCGAAGCGCCTCCGCCTCCGTCCCCGCGATGACGGGGCTGATACCCGGCAGGACGAGGATGCCGGCAGGGTCGCGGCTGATGGCGCGGGCGCGGGCCTTGAGGTCCGCGTAGAAGCCCTGCGCGGCCTGCTTCTCCAGATGCGCGGTGAAGACCGCCTCCGCATGCCTTGCCGCGAAGCCGCGCCCGGTGTCGGAGGAGCCCGCCTGCACCAGCACCGGCCTTCCCTGCGGGCCGCGCGGCAGGTTCAGCGGGCCGGCAACCCGGTAATGTGGCCCCTGGTGGTCGAAGCGGCGGATGCGCGCGGGGTCGGCGAAGCGGCCACCCTCCCGGTCGTCCAGCACGGCGTCATCCGCCCAGCTGTCCCAGAGCTTCTTGACCACGTCGAGGAAATCATCCGCCTGGGCGTAGCGTTCGGCATGCGGGGCCTGCTTCGCCTCCCCGAAGTTGCGCCCGGCTTCCGGCAGCCAGGTGGTGACGATGTTCCAGCCGACGCGGCCGCCGCTGATGTGGTCCACGCTGGCGAATTGCCGCGCCAGGTTGAAGGGCTCCGTATAGCTGGTGGAGGCCGTCGCGATCAGGCCGATACGGGTCGTGGCGCCGGCCACGGCGGCAAGCGTCGTGATCGGCTCCAGCTGCCCCTTCGCGACATGCGCGGCCTCATCGCCCAGCGCCAGGTGGTCGGCGAAGAAGATGCTGTCGAAGGCGGCGGCTTCCGCGGCGCGGGCAAGTTCCGTGTAGTAGCGGATGTCGGTCAGCGCGCGCGGCGTGGCGCCGGGGTGGCGCCAGGCGGCCTCGTGGTGGCCGCGGCCGTTGATGAACAGGTTCAGGTGCAGTTCGCGGGGCATGGTGATGCTCCTCCGGTCAGGCGTGTTCGGGAACGCCGAGGGCGTTGAGAAGGGTGGCGCGCAGCGCGTCGAAGCCGGGATCGCTGCGGCGGCGCGGGGCAGGCAGGGCGATGGGCAGGTCACGCGTGATGCGGCCGTCCTCCATCACCAGGATGCGGTCGGCCAGCGTCAGCGCCTCGTCCACGTCATGCGTGACCAGCAGGACGGTGGGGCGATGGCGCGCCACCAGCGCTGCCAGCAGCGCGTGCATGCGCAGCCGCGTCAGGGCGTCGAGCGCGCCGAAAGGCTCATCGGCCAGCAGAAGCGCGGGTTCGCGCACCAGGGCGCGGGCCAGCGCCACGCGCTGCTGTTCACCGCCGGACAGCGTGCCGGGCCAGGCATCCTCCCTTCCCTCCAGCCCCACCGCCACCAGCACGCGGCGCGCGTGCGCCTCCGCATCGGTGGCGTCGAGGCCGAGCGTGACGTTGGACAGCACGCGTTCCCAGGGCAGCAGCCGGCTGTCCTGGAACAGGATTGCCCGGCTCGCAGGCGCCTCCACCACGCCATCGCCGGCCACGCCATCATCGAGCCCCGCGATGGCGCGCAGCAGCGTGGACTTGCCGCAGCCGCTGCGGCCGATCAGCGCCACGAACTCCCCGGGCTGGATCGACAGGTCGATCCCGTCCAGCACCACGCGCCCGCCGAAGGCGCGGGTCAGCGCCTCGATCCTCACCGCCGGGGTCATGCGCCAAGCGCCTTGCGCCAGGAGAGCGCGCGCCGTTCCAGCGCCCGCACCGCCATGTCGGAGGCCAGGCCCAGCACCGCATAGACCGCGAGGCCGACGACGATGACATCCGTCTGCCCATAGTCGCGGGCGCGGTTCATCAGGTAGCCGATGCCCTCCGTGGTGTTGATCTGTTCCAGCACCACCAGCGCCGTCCAGCAGGCGGTGACGGCCAGGCGCAGCCCGGTGAAGAATCCCGGCAGCGCGCCGGGCAGCGCCACGCGGCGCAGGAACGCCGCCCGGCCGAGCCCGACGGAGCGCGCCAGTTCCACGAAGCGCAGGTCGATGCCCCGCAGCGCCGCATGGGTGTTGATGTAGACGGGCACGAGCACGGAGGTCGCGATGAGCGCGATCTTCATCACCTCCCCGATCCCCAGCCAGAGGATCGCCAGCGGGATCAGCGCCAGCGTCGGGATGGCGCGCTTCACCTGCACGACGCCGTCGATCGAGGCCTCGCCGAGGCGCGTCAGGCCGGAGGCCAGCGCCAGCACCAAGCCGATGGCGACGCCGATGCCGAGCCCGACCCACGCGCGCCAGGCGGAGGCGAGGAAATGCTCCTGCAAGGTGCCGGCCTGGAGCATGGCGAAGCCGGTGGTGACGGCGGTGGAGGGCGCGGCGAGCAGGCGGGGCGAGAGCAGGCCCGTCTGCGACGCGGCTTCCCACACCAGCACCAGCACCAGCGGCCCGAACAGGATGCCCCAGGAAGGCAGGCGCCGCGGCGCCAGCACCGGCGCGGCGCGGGGTTTCGGCGGGTCGATCGGCAGCAGCACATCGGCCACCGAGATCAACTCATACGTGGCGCGTTCGCTCATGCCGCGTGCTCCGCGATCACGGCGTCGAAGCGCAGGTCGAATTCCTCCCGCGCGTCCAGGCGGCGCGGGATGTCGCCCGCGGCGTGAATCAGGTCGATCGTCGCCTGATGCGGCGCGACCAGCGTGGAGAGCGCGGGGAATCGGTACTCGCCCTCGGAGGCCTCGATCGCGCGCCCGTCTTCCGGGCGCAGGTTCTGCAGGCGGACATGGTAGGCCTGCACCCATTCCTCCGGCCGCGCCTTGGACCATCGGCTGGCGGCGATCCAGCGGATGACGAAGTCCCGCAACGCCGCGGCCTTGCCGGGATCATCCAGCGCCCGGCCGCTGGCATAGAGGTAGCTGAGCCGGCGCGGCAGTTCGGCGTGCTGGTCCGCCGGCAGCGCGGCGGTGCCGCGGTCCGCCCATTGGGCGAGGTAGCGGGAGAAATGCGGCTCGTTCAGCGGCGCGAGATCGACCTGCCCGCCGCGCACCGCGTCGGGGAAGTCGGAGACGCGGAGCGGCACGAGGCGAACGTCGCGCCGCGTCAGCCCCGCCAGTTGCAGCGCGCGCAGCACGAAGGGCTGGCGGCCCGTGCCTTCGGCGTAGGCGATGCGCTTGCCGGCGAAATCCTTGAGCGTCGCCACCGCCAGCCCCGGGCGGGCCGCGAATTTGTAGTCCGGCTCGGGCGAGGTGCGCGCCGCGATGATCGGGATGCGCTCCCCGGCCGCATGGGCCTGGATCGGCGGCGTGTTGCCGACGATGCCAAGGTCGAGCGCGCCGGCGCGGAAGGCCTCCAGGATCGCGGGGCCGCCGAGGAAATTGGCGTAGCTGACGCTGGCGGCCAGGCGGCCATGCTCGCCCGAGGCCTGCATCATGGTCTGGAGCGCCTGGTTCTGGTCCGCCGCGACCAGCCGCGTCCCCGGCGGCACGCCGCGCGGCAGGTCGGCGGCGATGGCGGGGCTGGCCAGCAGCGCGGGCAACAGGAAGGTCGCACGGCGGCCGAGGACGGCGCGCCGGGATGGCACGAGTGGCATCAAATGGGGGTCCTTGCGCGGAGGGACGGCGCGGCCGGTCGGCCGGGATGCGGTCGGCTTGTCAGCCCCGACAACAGGGCAGGATGGGCGGCATGGGTCGCTCCTCTGCAACGCGTGAATTATGCGATTTCACGACGAGAAGAGTCAATAAGCCCGATTCAACGTCGGTGATTCCACCAAAGGCCCAGGCAAAGGCCCGGGCAAGCGCCCTGCTTCCGTCCCCCTCCCGCCCCCGTTACCGTCGCGGGACGCCCGAAGGACGTCCCCATGCCCGCCCATCCGCTCGACCCGCTGACCCCCGCGGAAATCCGCCAGGCCGCCGCCCTGGTCCGTGCCGCGCATGACCTCGGCGCCGGCATGATGTTCGAGACGATCAGCCTGCACGAACCGACCAAGGCCGAGCTGCGCGCCGCGGCGGCGCCACCCCGCCGCGCCTTCGTCTGCGCCTTCGACCGCACCGATGGCCGGGTGTTCGAGGCGGTGGCCGACCTGACGGCAGGGGCGATCCTGTCCTGGACGCCGATGCCGGGCGTGCGGCCCCGCATCCTGTTCGACGACATCGAGCTGGTCGGCCGCGTCGCCCGCGCCGACGCGCGCTTCCAGGCCGCGCTGGCGCGGCGCGGGATCACCGACATCAGCCTGGTGCAGGTCGATCCGTGGTCCGCCGGCAATTACGGCCTGCCGGATGAGGAAGGGCGGCGCCTGTCGCACACCTTCTGCTGGCTCCGCACCTCCCCCGACGACAACGCCTATGCGCATCCGATCGAGGGCCTCTGCGCCGTCATCGACCTCGACCGCGCGGAGGTGCTGCGGATCGACGACCATGGCGAGGCGCCGATCCCCATGCGCGACGTGAACTACGCCGCCAGGTTCCGCGACACCTTCCGCGACGACATCAGGCCGCTTGAGATCATCCAGGCCGCGGGGCCTTCCTTCACGGTCGATGGCCAGGAGGTGCGCTGGCAGAAATGGCGCTTCCGCGTCGGCTTCAACGCGCGGGAAGGCTTGGTGCTGCACGACCTGGCCTATGAGGACCAGGGGCGGCTGCGCCCCGTCATGCATCGCGGCGCGCTGTCGGAGATGGTGGTGCCCTACGCCCATCCCGGCGGCGGCCACTACCGCAAGAACGCCTTCGACGTTGGCGAATACGGGATCGGCGTGCTGGCCAATTCACTGACGCTGGGCTGCGACTGCCTCGGCGCCATCCACTACTTCGATGGCTGGCTCGCCGACAGCAAGGGCGATCCCTACTGCATCCAGAACGCCATCTGCCTGCATGAAGAGGATCACGGCATCCTCTGGAAGCACACGGATCTCCACACCGGGAAGGTCGAGGTGCGGCGCGCGCGGCGGCTGGTGCTGTCCTCCATCTCCACCATCGGCAACTACGAATACGGGTCCTTCTGGTACCTCCACCAGGACGGCTCCATCCATTTCGAGATCAAGGCCACGGGCATCATGAACACCGCCGGGCTGAAGCCCGGGGAGGAGCCGCGCTTCGGCACCATGGTGGCGCCCGGCGTCTATGCGCATCTCCACCAGCACGTCTTCGCCATGCGGCTCGACATGGATGTGGACGGCGAAGCCAACCGCGTCGTGGAGGTCGATACCGTTGGCCTGCCGATGGGGCCGGAGAACCCGCATGGCAACGCCTTCGTGCTGCGGGAGACGGTGTTGGAGAGTGAGCAGCGCGCGCAGCGCAAC
This sequence comes from Acetobacteraceae bacterium, assembly GCA_027482245.1. Taxonomy (GTDB): domain Bacteria; phylum Pseudomonadota; class Alphaproteobacteria; order Acetobacterales; family Acetobacteraceae; genus Falsiroseomonas. The sequence goes on from JAIXWG010000019.1 coordinate 10,975, forward strand.
GTCGATTTCCACGCCATGCGCGGCTGGCGCGTGGAAAGCGCCACCGCCCGCAACGCCATGGGCCGGCCGACCGCCTATCGCCTGGTGGTGCAGAACCCCCTGCCCACCTTCTCCGCACCGGAAGCCAGCGTCACGCGCCGCGCCGCCTTCATGACGAAGCAGCTCTGGGTCACCGCCTTCGATGCGGAGGAACTGTTCGCCGCCGGCCGCTACCCCAACCAATCCGCGGGCGGGGACGGGCTGCCGGCCTGGACGGCGGCGGACCGGCCCCTCGTCGATGCCGACCTCGTCCTCTGGCACTGCTTCGGCCTGCACCACATCCCCCGGCCGGAGGATTTCCCGGTCCAGCCCGTCATCACCGCAGGCTTCGCGCTGCATCCCGAGGGCTTCTTCGACGAGAACCCGGCGCTGGACGTGCCGCCCAGCCGCAGCGCGAAGAGCTGCTGCGTCTGACCGCAGGGCTGCCATGCGCGGAAATTATGTCAGCCCCCCTTACCGTTCCTAAAAGAACGCGGCATGGTAGGGAACGCGCAAGGAAACGCTGGAGGACTCGCCTGATGAGCAATTTCCCGATCACCCGGACCAGCTCGCCCAAGGCGAAGCCCTCCGACGAGACCCTGTCCTTCGGCAAGGTCCTGACCGACCACATGTTCCTCATGAACTACGATGAGGGTCGTGGCTGGCATTCCCCGCGCATCGAGCCCTATGCGCCGCTGAGCCTCGACCCCGCGACCAGCGTGCTCCACTACGGCCAGGCGATCTTCGATGGGCTCAAGGCCTTCCGCGGCGATGACGGGCAGATCCGCCTGTTCCGCGCCGACCGCCATGCCGAACGCTTCAACCGATCCGCCCGCATCATGTGCATGCCGGAAGTGCCGGTGGACCTGGTGCGCCAGAGCTTCGACGCGCTGGTGGGGCTGGAGGCGGATTGGGTGCCGCGCAAGGCCGGCACCTCGCTCTATCTCCGCCCGACCATCATCGCGACCGACGTGATGCTGGGCGTGCATCCCGCGCACAGCTACCTCTATTTCCTGATCCTCTCGCCGGTCGGCAGCTACTACAAGGAAGGCGTGAAGCCGGTCCGCATCCTGGCCTCCGACACCCATGTGCGCGCGGTGCGCGGCGGCACGGGCGAGGCGAAGACAGCGGCCAACTACGCGCAGTCCCTGTCCGGCCAGCAGGATGCCGCGGCGGCGGGCTACACGCAGGTGCTCTACCTCGATGGCGTGCACCGGAAGTACCTGGACGAGGTCGGCACCATGAACATCATGGTCCGCATCGGGGATGAGGTGATCACGCCGCCGCTCGCCGGCACCATCCTCGATGGCGTGACCCGCGCCTCCACCCTCCAGCTCATGCGCGACTGGGGCCTCAAGGTCTCCGAACGCCCGATCACGATCGACGAGGTGATGGCGGCCGGCCGGGACGGCACGCTGAAGGAGATGTGGGGCACGGGCACCGCGGCCGTCGTCTCCCCGGTCGGCACCCTCGGCTACAAGGGGGAGGACGTGCTGATCAATGGCGGCGTGACCGGTGAGCTGACGCAGAAGCTCTATGACAGCATCGTCGGCATCCAGTACGGCCGGACCAACGATGCCCATGGCTGGACCAGCGTGGTGCCCACGGCCTGAGCGGCTAAGGGGCGGCGCCCGCCGCCCCGTTCAGCCGACCGGCAGCAGCAGCCGCATGGTCATCGCGCCATCGGCGCCGCCGGTGCTGGTCAGGCTGCCGCCATGGCGTTCGGCCAGGCGCCGGGCGATGGCGAAGCGCAGATCCTCCTGCGTCCGGGCGAAGTCGGACAGCACGGCGGCTGGGTGCTCGGGCGGGCTATCCCCGCTCCGCACGGCGAAGCGCGCCTCGACCATGCCGGCTTCCGCGGGCTCCGCAGCCAGCACGACGGTGGCGCCGGCGGGCGCCCAGGCCAGCGCGCTGTCGGCGCAGAGGTCGATGATGCGCCGCAGATCATTCGGCAGGCAGCGGACCATGATGCCCTCCCCCGCCTCCACCAGCAGCGCCGCTTCCGGCGGAGGGTCGCGCCGTTGCAGCCGTTGGGCCAGCCGCGTCAGGGCCAGCGAGAGGTCGAGCGGCGCGCCCCCTTCCTCCGGCGCGCTGGCATCGGTGCGGTGCAGCTCCTCCACCAGCGCCACGGCTTCCACCGCGCGCTGCACGCCACCCTGCAGCATGGCCATGTCGTCGCGCGCGGCCTCGTCATCCAGCGTGCCGCCGCGGAGCTTCAGCAGATCCGCGCCCCCCGCGATGGCGTGAAGCGGCGTGCGGAGCGCGTGGGAGATGGCATGCATCTCCCGCCGCAGCGCCTCGGCCGGGGCGAAGCCGCTCGGCATGGCGGAAAGCCGCCCCTCGGCGCCGCCCAGCAGCCGCTCCATCGCCTCCCGCGCCCGCTCCGCCTCCTCCGTCCGCCGCATCAGCTCCCGCCGATGGGCGCCGTCGGCGCGGCGGGACCGCGCGCGGGCCAGGGCCCGGTCCACCGCCTGGGTGGCGTCGTCGATCGTGAAGGGCTTGGGCAGGAAGTCGAAGACGTGCAGGCGGATGGCCGCCGCGGCGTCCTGCACCGTGGCGTGGCCGGTGATGACGACGACCTCGATCGCCGCCTCATCCGGCCGGCCGGTCATGATCTGCTGGGCGAGCTTGAGGCCATCCTCCCCCGGCATGCGGATATCGGTCACCACCACGCCGATATCCTCACGCCCCGCCATCACGGCGCGCGCCTGCGCCACCGAATGGGCCGTCAGCACGGTGTGGCCGTTCATCTCCAGCCCCTCCGCCAGGTTCAGGACGATGTCCTCGTCGTCATCGACGACGAGCACGGCCAGTACGGCACCACGATCCCCGTCCGCGGCCGGGGTCATCGGCAGCAGCCCGGGGCCGGCAGCGGGGGCCGGGATTTCCGCGACAAGGACGGGCCCAGCGGCAGGGTCATGCGGGGACATTGCCATGCCCCCCCGATCCGGCACAGGTTTCGAAAGGAAAGTAATTTGTGCCGGGCAAGGCCAGGGCGTGGGACCGGGATGCCTGGGCGACGGACGGGGCTGGGCTTCGGTACACGCGGCCGGAGTATCCGCTGCCGCGCTTAACCGGCCATGAACCGCGGGCGTCATCGCCCCGGCCCCCGCGGTGCCGAAATCCTGTCTTCCACCCCCCGCCCCCGCGCGTTAGTCCTCCGCCCCCCGCCCGGCCCCCGGGCGGCGAGTCCGCAACACCGGCCGGGATGGGTGCATGACGATCGGGATCGAGATGGGACGCGCGCCGAATGGGGAAGCCGCGACGCTCGACCTTGAGGAACTGCTCTCCACCCGCCTGCTGGTCCAGGGCAATTCGGGATCGGGCAAGTCCCATCTGCTGCGCCGCCTGCTGGAACAATCCGCCCCCTGGGTGCAGCAGGTGGTGGTGGACCCGGAGGGCGACTTCGTCACCCTGGCGGACAAGCACGGCCACCTGGTGATCGACGCCGAGGACCATACGGAGGCCGCCCTGGCCCGGGTGGCGGAGCGGGTGCGCCGCCACCGCGTCTCCGTTGTGCTGAACCTGGAGGGGGTGGAGGTGGAGGCCCAGCTGCGCTGCGCCGCCGCCTTCCTGAACGGGCTGTTCGAGGCCGGTCGCGACGCCTGGACGCCGCTGATGGTGGTGGTGGACGAGGCGCAGCTGTTTGCCCCCGCCATGGCGGGCGAGGTCTCCGACGAGGCACGGCGGGCCGCGCTCGGCGCCATGACCAACCTGATGTGCCGCGGCCGCAAGCGCGGCCTGGCCGGGGTGATCGCCACGCAGCGCCTGGCCAAGCTCGCCAAGAATGTGGCGGCGGAGGCGTCCAACTTCATGATGGGGCGCACCTTCCTCGACATCGACATGGCGCGCGCGGCGGACCTGCTGGGCATGGAGCGCCGCCAGGCGGAGATGTTCCGGGACCTGCAGCGCGGCAATTTCGTGGCCCTCGGTCCCGCCGTCTCCCGCCGCCCGCTGCCGATCCGGATTGGGGGGGTGGAGACGGCCTCGCGCTCCGCCGGCCCGGCCCTGGTCCCACCGCCGGTCGCGAGCGCGGAGGAGGCGCGGGACCTGATCCTGAAGGCGCCGCAGGACGACACGCCCCGCCCCGCCCCCGTGCGCCGCGCGCCGAAGCCGCCCATGCCGGACATCCTGATCCAGCTGTCCCAGTACCGCCCGCCCGCCGCCGCCGAGCCCGCCGCGCCCCCGCCGCCGCCGACGCCGGAGCAGCAGGAGGACAAGCGCCGCCGCATGGACGCCATCCTGCGCCAGGTGCTGGCGGACCCGGAGGCCGCCTTCCGCCCGGCCAGCGTGCTCTACCAGGATTTCCTGGTGCGGCTGCGCATCCATGAGGTGGAGGGCCCGCCGGACCTGCCCGCCTTCCGCCGCATGCTGTCCACCGCGCGGGCCGGCATCGACCCCGATGTGGCGGAGGGCGAGGCCTGGCAGGGCGCGGTGGCGCGGGCGGATGCGCTGCCGGAGGATTCGCAGGGCGTCTACCTGCTGCTCGCGCGCGCCGCGCTGGACGGGCTCCCCTGCCCCTCCGACGCCACCATCGCCCGCGCCTATGGCAGCCATTCGCTCGGCCGTGCGCGCCGCCTGCTGGCCTGGATGGAGGAGCGGAAGGCGATCGTGCTGCGGGCGGAACGCGGCGGGCGCCGCGTGGTGGCGATGGTCGGCCTGGGCTGGGAAACCGCACCGGGCGATCCCGATGGACCCGCGGAGGACGCGGCCGCGGCGTGAGCCACCCTTTCGCGCCTCGCCTTGCCGGCCCAGACTGCGCGGCATGACGAGGAAGGAGGCGCCGACGATGGCGCAATCGGTGGGCCGCAACGGCTTCGCGACCGTTGGAAGAAACGGCTTTGCCTTGGGGCTCGAGAAATCGCCCGCGACCGGCACGCGCGGCGTGGTGGCGACCAACCACCCCATGGCCTCCGCCGCCGGCGCGGAGGTGCTGCTGGCCGGCGGCAATGCCGTTGATGCCGCCATCGCCGCGCTGTTTGCGCTGACGGTGGTGGAGCCGATGATGGTCGGCCTGACGGGGGGCGGCGTCTGCCACCTGCGGATGGCCGATGGCCGGCACAAGGTCGTGGACGGGCTGAGCACCGCGCCGGCCGCCGCGACTCCGACGATGTACACGCCGGCGCCCGGATCGGCGCCGGAGGAGCGGGAGACGGTCGGCCGCGCGAATGCCATCGGCGCGCTCTCCGTCGCCGTGCCGGCCGCGCTCCGCGCCTGGTGCGTGACGCTGGCGGAATACGGCACCTGGCCGCTGGCCGATGTGATGTCTCCCGCGATTCGCCTGGCCAGCGAAGGCTTTCGCGTGACGCCGTACCTGTCGGATTCCATCGGCGATGCAGCGGCGGATCTCGCGCGCGACCCGGACCTCGCCGCGCGCTTCCTGGCGGGCGGGGCGAAGCCAGCGGCCGGGTCGAAGCTGGTGCAGGGCTCCTATGCGGAGACGCTGCGCTGCGTGGCCCGCGAGGGAGACGCGGCGCTGCATGGGGACGGGTCGCTCGGCGGCATCGTCGCCGACGCGCTCGCGCGCATGGGCGGCATCATCACGCGGGACGATCTGCGCGGCAGCCGCCCGATCCAGCGCAACCCGATCGGTGGTGCCTATCGCGGATACGACGTCTTCGCGCCCCCGCCACCGGCCTCCGCCGGCGTGCATGTCGCGCAGATGCTGAACGTGCTGGAGGGCTTCGACGTCGCGGGCATGGGCTTCGGCACGGTGGAGGGTTTCCACCTGGTCGCGGAAGCCCTGAAAATGGCCTTCGCGGACCGCAGCGCGGCGACGGCCGATCCGGATTTCGTCAAGGTGCCGGTCGCGCACCTGACGTCGAAGGACTACGCGGCGCTGCGCCGCGCCGAGATCGACATGGCAACCGCCAAGGCGTGGTCCGCGCATCCGTCGCTGATGGAGTCGAACTGCACGACGCATGTCACCGTGGCGGACGCGCACGGCAACATTGTCGCCACGACCCAGACGATCAACGCGCTGTTCGGCGCCCGCATCGCCATCCCCGGCACGGGCCTGATCTGCAACAACTACATGCACAATTTCGACCCGCGGCCGGGCCTCGCGCTGTCGGTCGAGGCGGGGAAGCGCGTCTATACCTCGATGGCGCCGACCATCGCGCTGAAGGACGGCAAGCCCGCCTTCGCGCTCGGCCTGCCGGGGGGCCTGCGCATCTTCACCTCCGCCTTCCAGGCCGTGCTGAACCTGATCGACCACGGCATGACGCTGCAGCAGGCCGTGGAGGCCCCGCGCATCTGGACGCAGGGCCAATCCCTGGAACTGGAGCCCGCCGTGCCGGCGGAGGTCGCGGAGGGCCTGGCCGCGCGTGGCCACAAGGTGCAGCGCGTCCGCACCATCGGCGGCGGCATGAATGCCATCGCCTTCAATGACGACAGTTCGATGACCGGCGCGGCCTGCTGGCGCGCCGATGGTTCGGTGGTGGCGCTTGGCGGAGGTCTGGCGCGCGCCGGCATCCGCTTCTCCGCCGACGCCCCTGTTCTCTGAGGAAAGACCCGATGACGACGAAGATTGCCCTGCTGCAGCCCATCGCCGGCGAGATGGCCGACATCATCCAGTCCCTGCTGCCGGAAGGCTTCACCGCGACCGCGGTGAAGGGCCGCAGCGTGGAGGACCTCAAGGCCGAGGTGGCGGATGCGACCTATGCGCTGTGGTGGGACGTGCCGGTGCCGGCGGAAGTGCTCGCCGCGGGACCGAAGCTGAAGCTGGTGCACAAGTGGGGCGTGGGCATCGACAACATCGACCTCGACTATTGCCGGAAGCACGGCATCAAGGTGGCGCGCACCACGGGCAGCAATGCGGCGCCCGTCGCCGACTTCACCATCGGCCTGATGCTGGCCCTCGCCCGCCGCATCGTGCCCGCGCACAACAGCACCGCCGCCGGCGGCTGGGCGAAGAACGAGGTCTGGAAGCAGTCCATCATGGTGTCCGGCAAGACCGTCGGCATCATCGGACTCGGCGCCATCGGCAAGGGCGTCGCGAAGCGCCTGCAGGGCTTCGATTGCCGCGTCCTGTATTACAGCCGCACGCGCCTGCCGGCGGAGCAGGAGAAGGCGCTCGGCGTCGAGTACCGCACGCTGGACGCGCTGCTGCCGGAGATCGACATCCTGTCCCTCAACTGCCCGCTGACGCCGGAGACGGCGAAGATGATCGACGCGAAGGCCTTCGCGAAGATCAAGCGCGGCGCGCTGCTGATCAACGTCGCACGCGGCGGCGTGGTGGTGGAGGCCGATCTGGTGGCGGCGCTGAAGGACGGCACGCTGCGCGGCGCCGCGGTCGATGTCTTCGACCAGGAACCGCCGCCTTCCGACCACCCTTTGCTGCACATGGACAACGTGATCGTCACGCCGCATTGCGCCTCCACGGCCTATGAGAACAGCCGCCGCAGCATCCAGCACTGGCTCGGCAACATGATGCGCGTGGAGAAGGGCGAGCCGATCCCGGAGCAGGATCGCGTGGTGGATTAAGGGGGCGCAAACCCCCACCCCGACCCTCCCCCGCAAGCGCGGGGGAGGGGGCAGGGGGTTACTGCTTGGCGTAGTGGTGGCAGAAGCCCGCGCCGATCTCGGTCAGCCGGTCCGCGATCAGCTTGCCGGATTCCGCGCTGCAGAGGCGGGGATCGCCGGTGCCGAGGCCGTTCGGGCTGACGGCGTCGTATTCGATGGGAACGGTGACTTCCGCGCCCTCATAGCTCAGCGCGCCCCAGCCGCTGAACGGCAGGCCGAGCGCCTCCGGCTTGCCGCTGCGGGGTTCCGGCACCAGGTCGCCGCGGATCCGCTCGGGGTACAGATGCATGCAGAGGCTGGTCAACGGATCGGCGCCGTGGCTCGACACGGCCTTCGCCTTCTCCGCGCCCAGCAGCTTCGGCATCTCCGCATAGGCGATGCGCCAGAGGTAGAGCGCCGGGATCACCAGGCCGGTCCTGTGCATCACGGCGCGCGTGGCCTCGTTGATGACGTTGACGTTGCCGCCATGGCCGTTGATGGCGATGAGCTTCGTCAGCTTGTGGCGCAGCAGTTCCCCGAACAGCTCATCCAGCACGGCGCGGAAGGTGGCGGCGGACAGCGCGATGCCGCCGGGCATGGGCCCGAAGAAGTCGCCCTTGCCGAAGGGCAGCACGGGCGCCACGACGGTACGCGTGCCCTCCGCCGTCGCGCGCAGCGCGATCAGCTCCGCCATCTTCTCGGCCAGGAAATAGTCGCCCATCGGCGCGTGCGGGCCCTGGTCCTCATGGCTGCCCATGGGCAGCAGGATCACGGGGTTCTGGGCATAGAGCGTGCGCGCCTCGCCCCCCGTGATCTCCCCCATGCGCACCTTGGTCGGTGACACCTCGGTCATCTCAGTCTTCCCCATGTTCAGCCGATTTCCTCGGCACGGATGCAGGCAACACGGTGCCCGCTTTGGTCGAGGCTGCGAAGCGGCGGCACCGCCTCCGCGCAGGCAGGGCGGGCATGCAGGCAGCGCGTGCGGAACACGCAGCCCGATGGCGGGTTGGTCGGGCTCGGCGGCTCCCCCGGCAGGATCACGCGCTTGGCGCGCTTCGCGGGGTCCAGCATCGGCGTCGCCGACAGCAGCGCCACGGTGTAGGGGTGGAGCGGCCGCGCGAAGACCTGCGCGACGGGCCCTTCTTCCATGACGCGGCCGAGATACATCACGATCACCCGGTCGCAGAGATGCCGGACCACGGGCAGGTCATGGCTGATGAACAGCATCGCCAGGCCCAGGTCGCCCCGCAGTTCCGCCAGCAGCTTCACCACCTGCGCCTGGATCGACACGTCCAGCGCCGAGACCGGCTCATCCGCCACCAGGAAATCGGGCGAGGTCGCCAGCGCGCGCGCGATGCCGAGGCGCTGGCGCTGCCCGCCGCTGAACTCATGCGGATAGGCACCCATGCGCTGCGGATCGAGCCCCACGCGCCGGAACAGCGCCGCGGTGCGCTCCTCACGCTCCGCGGCGGAAAGCGTCGTGTGGATGGTCAGCCCATCCATCACCTGCGCGCCGATGCTCCGCCGCGCGTCGAGGCTGCCGAAGGGGTCCTGGAAGACGATGCCCATGCGGGCGCGCAGCTTGCGCCAAGCGCTGCTGCCGGGCTTCGGCAGCTTCTCCCCATCGAAGCGCACCGTGCCCCCCGTGGCGGCCAGCAGGCCGAGCAGCACGCGACCGAGCGTGGACTTGCCGCTGCCGCTCTCGCCGACGACGCCCAGTGCCTCCCCCTTCGCCACCGTCGCATCCACGCCGGCGACGGCGCGCACGGGACGCCCGCCGGCGAGCATGCCGCGCGGCGCGAAGCTCATCTCCACGGCCTCGGCCACGACCAGCGGCGCGCTCATGGCGTCAGCTCCCGCCAGCGGATGCAGCGCACGGCGCGATCGCCCTGCGTCTCCAGCACCGGCGGCGCCTGGTTGCAGGCCTCCGTCGCATGGGCGCAGCGCGGCGCGAAGCGGCAGCCAGGCGGCCACTGGTCGGGGCGCGGCACGACGCCGGGGATGCCCTCGGGCTCCGCATCGCCATCCGGCACGGCGGCGAGCAGCGCGCGCGTGTAGGGGTGCAGCGGGCGGGCGAAGACCTCCGCCACCGGGCCGCGTTCCACCACCTGCGCGGCGTACATGACGACGACATCCTCAGCGACTTCGGCGACGACGCCGAGCGAATGGGTGATGAGGACCACGCCCATCCCCTCCTCCCGCCGCAACACAGCCAGCAGTTCCAGGATCGCCGCCTGCACGGTGACGTCGAGTGCCGTCGTCGGCTCATCGGCGATCAGCAGCCGCGGCTTGTTGGCGATGGCCATGGCGATCATCACGCGCTGGCGCATGCCGCCGGAGAGTTCGTGCGGATAGGCACGCGCTCGCCGTTCGGGATCGGCGATGCCGACGCGCTTCAGCAGGTCCACCGCCTCCCGCCGCGCCGCCTCCGCGCCGACGTCGCGATGCGCGCGGATGGCTTCCGCCACCTGGTCGCCGATGCGGTGCACGGGGTTCAGGCTGCTCATCGGGTCCTGGAAGACCATCGCCATGGCGCCGCCGCGCAGCCTGCGGCGCTGCGCCTCCGGCATCCGCAGCAGGTCTTCACCCTCGAACCGCGCGACGCCATCGGCGACGCGCGCGGCGGGCGGCAGCAGGCCCATGATGGAGGTCGCGGCCATCGACTTGCCCGAGCCGCTCTCCCCCACGATCGCCAGCGTGCGGCCGGCCATCAGGCTGAAGGACATATCCTCCACCGGCTTGATGAGGCCGCCCGGCACGGCGATCTCCACCGTCAGCCCCTGCACGTCGAGCAGCGGCGCCGGTGTCGCAGGCGCGGGGAACAGGCCCGGCAGCAGCCGGTCAACCAGGCGCAGCCGCTTCGCGCCTCCACCGCCGCGCTTGTCCGCGATGTCGCGCACGGCGTCGCAGAGGATGTTCATCGCCAGGATGGTGATCGTCAGCGCCACGCAGGGCCAGACCAGCAGCATCGGCGCCTGTTCCATGGTGGAGCGCGCACCGCGGATCATGAGGCCCCAGGACGGCGTTGGCGGCACCACGCCAAGGCCGAGGAAGGAGAGCCCCGATTCCAGCACCACCGCCGCCGCGACGGCGAGCGAGAACTGCACCAGCACCGGCCCCGCGATGTTCGGCAGCACCGTGCGCAACAGGATGCGCGTCGTCGGCGCGCCGAGCGCCCTCACCGCCTCCACATAGTCCTGGTTCCGCGCCGACAGCACCTCCGCGAAGCTCACGCGGATGAAGCCCGGGAGGTACAGCACCGACAGCACCAGGATCAGCGTCGCCGTGCCCGGCCCCAGCAGCGTGACGACGAGCAGCGCCAGCAGCACCGGCGGGAAGCACAGCACGACATCAGCGCCGCGGATCGCGAGGAACTCCGCCACGCCGCGGAACCAGCCGCCGAGCAGCCCGAGCGCCGTGCCGACGATGGCCGCGATGGCGGAGGAGATGAAGGCCACCATCAGCGAGGATCGCGCGCCCCAGATCAGCCGCGACAACACGTCGCGCCCGAATTCGTCGCGCCCCAGCGGGCTGCCCGGCAGCCAGGCCGCCAGCCGGTTCGCGACATCCTGCCGGATCGGGTCCGGCATCGGCAGCAGCGGCGCCGCGGCCGCGACCAGGCAGATGAACAGGACCGCGAGGCCCGGGAGGTAGAGGCGCCTCATGACCGGCTGATCCGCGGATCGAGGGCCGCGTAGAGCAGGTCCATCGCCAGGTTGATCAGCAGGAACAGCGCGGAGACCGTCAGCACGATGCCGACCACCATTGGATAATCCCGCCCCTCCACCGCGCGCAGCAGCGGCGTGGAAAGGCCTGGCCAGTTGAAGACGTATTCCACCAACACGGTGCCGCCGAGCAGCGTGCCCATCTGCAACCCGAGCACGGTGGTGACGGGGATCAGCGCGTTGCGCACGACGTGCCGCGTCAGCACGCGCCGCGGCGTCAGCCCCTTGGCGCGGGCCGTGCGGACATGGTCGCGGGACAGCGCATCCAGCACGGAGGCACGCGTCATGCGGAAGACCGTCGCCGTCAGCCCCTTCGCGATGGCGATGGCCGGCAGCGAGAGCAGCAGCAAATGCCGCGCCGGATCCTGCGCCAGCGGCACATAGCCACCCGCCGGCATCCAGCGCAGCGTCTGCGCCAGCAGCAGGATCAGCAGCGTGCCCAGCACGAAGACCGGCACCGCCTGCAGCAGCGCCGCCACCCAGCTCGCGGCACGATCGAAGGCCCCGCCCGCGCGCACGGCCGCGAGGGTACCGGCGGGCAGCGCGATGACGATGGACATCAGCGTGCCCGCCAGGATCAGTTCGAGCGTACGCGGCAGGCGCAGCATGATCTCCTCGGCCACCGGATAGTCATCGACCAGCGAATTGCCGAGGTCGCCGCGCGACAGCCCCTCCAGGAAGGCGAGGTACTGGTCGAGCAGCGGGCGGTTGAGGCCGAGCTTCTCCCGCAGTTCCTCGATCGCATAGGCATCCGGCATGGCGCCGCCGCTGGAGAGCAGCAGTTCCGCCGGATCGCCCGGCACCATATGCAGCGCGAGGAACACGACCGTCGCCACCACCCACATGAGCAGCAGCGACACGCCGATGCGCTTGGCGATCCAGAGCATCAGCCGAAGGCCGCGAATTCCAGCAGCGCGCCGGATGCGGTGGACAGCGCGGCGGGCAGGTTCGCGAAGCCCGTGATGCGGCGGTCGAAGCCATAGCCCTGCTCGCGCCACGCCAGGCCCACCAGCGGCACCTCCTCCAGCGCCGCGCGCTGCATGTCGCGGTAGATCTCGACGCGCTTCGCCTGGTCGAATTCCGTGCGCCCCTTGGCCAGCAGCTCCGTCGTGCGCGGCGCGCGGACGCCGAATGAACGGCCATGCGCCGGCGACAGCGAGGTGTCCATCACCACGCTCAGCCCATCCGGGTCGTTGAACTCGGAGGAGACGCCATGCACGGCCAGGTCATACTGCCCGCGGATGCCGCGGCTGACGCGCGTGGACCAGTCCACCAGCTGCAGTTCGGCGCGGATGCCGATCGCGGCCAGGTATTGCTGGCTGATCTCCGCGCTGTCCTTGTGCATGGCGAATTGTGACGCGGCGAGCAGTGTCGTGCTGAAGCCGTTCGCGTAGCCCGCCTGCGCCAGCAGCGCCTTCGACCGCTCCGGATCATAGGCATGGCCGCGTGACAGCTCCGCGTCGAACCAGGGCGTGCCTGCGGAGATCGGCATGCCCTCCAGCACCTTCCCGCGGCCGGAGAAGGCGACGCGCACGATGTCGTCGCGCTTCACCGCATGGGCCACGGCACGGCGCACCAGCGGGTTGTCGAAGGGCGGGCGCGTGCCGTTGAACAGGATGTCCATGAAGGGGCCCATCTGGGTCGCCAGCGTGAGGCGCGGATCGGCCTCCACCGCCGCCATGCCGGACCAGGGCACGTATTCGATCATGTCCATGTCGCCAGATTGCAGCGCGGCGAGGCGAAGGTTCTCATCCGCATAGACGGTGAAGCGGATGGTGCGCGTGCGCGGCAGGCCGGGCACCCAGTAGTTCGGCATGGCCTGCACCTCGATCCAGGTGCCGCGTTCCTGCGCCGTGACGCGATACGGCCCGCAGCCGATCGGCGCGTTCATGTCCCGCGATCCGCGCCAGACGATGGCCATGTTGTAGTTGGTGAACCAGAGCGGGACGGTGGCGGAGGGTTCCTTCATCACCAGCCGCACGGTCTGCGCATCCGGCGTCTCGACGCGCTCCACCTGCTGCATCTGCTGGCGGTAGTAGGCGGTGGAGCGTTCCGCGGCCATCTGCTCGATGGTCCACTTCACATCCTCCGACGTCACCTTCTCCCCATTATGGAAGACGGCTTCGGGACGCAGCTTGAAGATCCAGGCGCCCTGCGCATCCAGCGACCATTCGCGCGCCAGCTCGCCGCGCATCTCCCCCTTCTCGTCGAAGCCGATGAGGCGACGGTGGATCAGCAGCTTCACCGTGCCGGCGGAAGCGCCAGTGGAGACCCAGGGCTGCAGGTTGGGCGGCCAGGCGGAGAGGCCGAAGCGGATCGTCGCAGGGCGCTGCTGCGCGCGAGGCTCATTGAACAGCACCGGCAGGGCGGCGGCGGCGCCGAGGAAGCTGCGTCGGTTCAACGTCGGCATGAGCAGGTTCCTGCGCGGCGGGGGATGATCGATCACCGCGATGCCACGGGACGGGGGCCTCGCTGTCAAGCACAATGACAGCGCAAAAATCGCCTCCGCAGCAGTCTAGGCGCGGAACACCATCACTGCCGCAGGCGGAATGGCGAGAAAGACAGCCTCCCCGGGCCTCGGCATGACCTGTCCGTCCAGGCTCGGCCGCTTCGCCACGATTTCCGGCAGGCCAGGGGCCTTCAGCGCGAGACGGCAGTGGTCGCCGAGATAGACCACCTCCGTCACCACCGCCGAAATCGCACCCGCCTGCCCCGCTTCCGCCAGATGGACTTTTTCAGGTCGTACACAGGCAAGAACACGCTCACCCGTGGAACAGCCGTGGGCGCGCGTCAGCAGAACGTGGCCATCGGAAAGGCGCAGCGACGACGAATCGACGACGGTCGCCTCCAGCCGATTGTTCTCCCCGATGAAGCCGGCGACGAAGGCGTTGGCGGGGCGCTCGTAGATGTCCTCCGCCGATCCCAGCTGCTGGATGCGCCCGCCCTCGAAGACCGCGATGCGGTCCGACATGGTCAGCGCTTCCGACTGGTCGTGCGTGACATAGACGATGGTCACGCCGAGCGTGGCGTGCAGGCGCCGGATCTCCAGCTGCAATTCCTCCCGCAGCTGCTTGTCGAGCGCGCCGAGCGGTTCGTCCATCAGCACCAGGCTTGGCGAGAAGATCAGCGCACGGGCCAGCGCCACGCGCTGCTGCTGCCCGCCCGAGAGCTGCTGCGGGCGGCGGTCGCCGAAACCCGACAGCCGTACCATCTCCAGCGCTTTCGCTGTCAGCTTCGCGATCTCGCTGCGCGGCGTGCCGCGGACGGAGAGCGGGAAGGCCAGGTTCTGCGCCACCGTCATGTGCGGGAAGAGCGCGTAGTTCTGGAAGACGACGCCGATGCCCCGCCTGTGCGGCGGCACACGATCAATCCGCCGCCCATCCAGCTCGATGCTGCCGGCGGAGGGATCCTCGAACCCCGCCAGCATCATCAAGGTCGTCGTTTTGCCGGAGCCAGATGGGCCGAGCAGCGTCAGGAATTCGCCGCGCGCGATGTCGAGGTCGAGGCCCGCGACGACCGGCGTGCGGCCGTCATAGGATTTGGAGACCGCGCGGAAGCGGACGATCGGCTCGCTCATACGCGCCCCCTTCGTTCGGCGCGCAGGCGTACCGCCTCGCTCACCAGCAGGAAGACCAGCGAGCAGAGGAAGAGCATGGTGGCGGCGGCCAGGATGGTGGGGCTCAGGAACTCCCGCACGCTCGCATACATCTGGCGCGGCAGGGTGAACTGGCCCGGCCCCGCCATGAACAGCGTGATGACGAATTCATCGAGCGAGGTGGCGAAGGCGAAGATGGCGCCGGCCGCGATGCCGGGCCAGATGTTCGGCACCACCACGCGCAGGAAGGCCGTGGCGGGCGAGGCGCCGAGCGAGGCCGCCGCGCGCAGCAGCGTCGCGTCGAAGGTCTGCAGCGTGGCCAGCACGCTCACCACCACGAAGGGCACCGCGACGACGGTATGCGCCAGCACGAGGCCCAGCAGCGATCCCGTCAGCCCGACCAGCGAATAGGCGAAGAACATGGCGGCCGCGGTGACGATGTAGGGGGTGACCATCGGCAGGGTCAGGATCGTCACCAGTACCGCCTTGCCGCGGAAGCGGCCGAGTTGCAGGCCGAGTGCCGCCATGGTGCCGAGCACTGTCGCCACCACCGTCGTCGCGCCGGCCACGATGAAGCTGTTCTTCATGGCCAGCAGCCAGCGCGCGCTGTCCAGGAATTCCCCGTACCAGCGCAGCGAGAAGCCGCGCGGCGGCAGCGCCAGCAACTCGGTCGGCGAGAAGGACAGCAGGACCACCGCCACCATCGGCGCCAGCAGGAAGCCGAGCACCAGCGCGGTGACCAGGCGCAGCAGCCACCGGGTCGCAGGCGCGTCCCGCATCAGGCCCGCCCGCCAATGGTCGCGACACCACCGGTCAGCACGCGCGCCAGCCCGATGGCGGCGCCCGTCATCGCCAGCAGATAGGCCGAGAGCGCGGCGGCCATCCCCCAATTCACCTCTCGGTTCATGAAGTAGGCGATGAACCAGGCCACCATCTGGTCCCGGTCGCCGCCGACCAGCGCCGGCGCGGTGTACATGCCGACCGCCAGCAGGAAGACCATCGCCGCGCCCGCCAGCACGCCTGGCATCGACAGGGGGAGATACACGCGCAGGAAGCGCTGGAAGCCGTTGGCGCCGAGCGAGGCGGCGGCGCGGAGGTAGGTGCCATCCAGCCGCTTCATCACGCTGTGCATCGGCAGCACGGCGAAGGGCAGCAGCACATGCACCAGCGCCACCACCACCGCGATGCGCGTGCCGACGATCTGCACGGGCGCGTCCGTGAGGCCCAGCGCCATCATCGCCTGGTTCACCGGGCCCTCCCGCTGCAGCAGCACGAACCAGGCCGTACTGCGCACCAGCACGCTGGACCAGAAGGGGATCAGCACCAGCATCAGCGCCACGGACGACCACGGCGCCCGGAGCTTCGCGATGGTGTAGGCGACGGGATAGGCCAGCAGCACGCACAGCGCCGTCACGGCCAGGCTGATGCCGAGCGTGCGCCAGAAGAGCTGGCGGTACAGCGCCTCCTCCGCCGCCACCGCCTGCACGCCGCCATTGGGCGCGCGTTGCAGGTCCATCGCGCGCAGCAGGTAGAGCGGCGTCACCGGCCCGCCGGCACGCTGTACCAGCAGCCAGGTCTCACGCTCCCCCCATCGCGGATCGAGCGCCGTCATCGATGCCGCGTAGGGCGCCTGCAGCCGTCCTGCCGCCCGCGCGGTGCGCAGCAGAAGCCCGCGCATCCCGGTGCGTTCGAAGTTCAGCCGCTGCGCCATGTCGCCGATGCGCCGTTCCTCCAGCGCCAGGCCCAGTTCCTGCGCCATGGCGGCGAAGGCGGGCTCCGGCGGCAGGCCCTGCCCGTCCCAGGCCGCCAGCGCCGCGCGGGTGTGCGGCAGTGTCGCCGCGACCTCCCGGTCCGCCACCGCGGTGAACAGCGCGAAGCCCACGGGCAGCAGGAAGCTGCCGAGGATCAGCAGCATCAGCGGCGCGATCAGAAGCGCGGCGAGCCAGTTGGTACGTCGCATCGCCGCGACTCTGTCAGGTCAGCGATTCACCCAGGCCGCGAAGCGCTGCTCCAGGTCCGGGCCGTATTCCAGCCAGAACTCGGTATTGATCTCGAGCCCGCCGGCCTGGTGGTTCGTCATCATCAGCGGGTTGCGGGCGCGCACATCGGGGTCGTTCGCGACCGCCGCCGTGGCCGGGTTGATCGGCCAGAGCTTCGTCAGCTCCATCACCGGCCCGGGCTCCGTGATGTGCTGGATCAGGCGCATCGCGGCGGCGGTGTTGGAGGAGCCGCGCACCACCGCCCAGCTGTCATAGGCATAGAGCAGCGTGGACCAGCGCAGCGCGTAGCGGGATCCCGCGCGGATGCCGTTGGCGGTGCGGCCGACGAAGCCGAGCGCGTAGGCAACCTCGCCGCTGTTCACCAGCTCGATCGGCTGCTGCCCGCCCGTCCAGAACACCAGGTTCGGCCGCAGCCGGTCCAGCGCCGCGAAGGCGCGGGCCTGGCCGGCCGGCGTCGCCAGCAGGCGATAGACATCGGCCGGTGCCACGCCATCGCCCATCAGCGCCGCTTCCAGTGTGATGCGGGCGCCACGCCGCAGCGTGCGGCGGCCGGGGAAGCGCTGCGTGTCCCAGAATTCCTGGAAGGTGGCGGGGCCGTTGGGGTTGCGGCCCTCATCATAGAAGACGGCGACGCCCCAGCCGATGGCGCCCGCGCCGCAGGTCGTAGCGCCACCCGGCATGAACTTGTCGCGGTTCACGACGCTGTAGTCGATGCGTTCGAAGACGCCGTCCTCGCACCCGCGGATCAGGTCGGGCGCCTCCACCAGCACCACATCCCAGGTTACGTTGCGGGCCTGCACCATCGCGCGGATGGGGCCGACATTGTAGTCATAGGCGGTGTCCACCACCGGCCCGCCCGCGAAGGTGGAGAACAGCGTGCGGCGCATGTGGTCCTGCAGCGCGCCGCCACCCGCGACCACGGTCAGGTCCCTCGCCACCGCGGGCGAGGCCATCGCCGCGACGCCGAGCGCGAGCCCGGCCAGTGTTCTCAGCAAACGCCTCATCGCGCGCCATCCCCATCCGCGGCCATCACGGGCGTGATGTGCCATCCCGCATTCTTCTTGCGATAATAGGTGTTGAGCAAGCGCGTCGTGATCGGCCCGGGCACGCCGGCACCGACCGGCTGCCCATCGATGCGCGTCACCGGGAACAGGCCGCAGGAGGTCGCGGTCAGGAACGCCTCCTCCGCGCCCAGCAGCGCCTCCGGCGTCAGCGTGCCGTAGCGGGCGGGGATGCCCAGTTCGGCCGCGATCTCGAACATGGTGCGGCAGGAGATGCCCTCCAGCACTCCCGAATCGGGGCTGAGCAGCGCGCCGTCGATGACGGCCACGATGTTGAAGCCGGGCGCTTCCGCCACGCGGCCATCGGTCGCCAGCAGGATGGGCGTGTCATGGCCCGCATCCTTGGCGGCGAAGGTGGCGCGGATGAAGTCGCCCCAGTGGCTGTTCTTCCACACCGGGTTCACCGCGCTGCCGGGGATGCGGCGGATATCGCGAACCAGCATCGCATCCTTGCCGCGCGCCATCTCGTCGGGCTGCCCGCGCAGCACCAGCGGCGTGACGGTGGCGAAGAAGTTGTTCCTCGACAGCGTCGGGTCGCGCGACCCCGGCACCGCCATGCCCCGCGTGCAGGCGAAATAGACCAGCGTGTCCGGCAGGCCGCTCTGCCGCACCAGGTCCATCAGCACCGCCCGCATCCGCGCGCGGTCCATCCCCGCATCCAGCCGGAGCCCTTCCATGGAGGCGAAGAAGCGGTCGAGGTGATCCTCCAGCCGGAAGAAGCCACCCTTCCAGGTGTGGACCACGTCATAGGTCATGTCGGCATACATCAGGCCGAGGTCGCGGACGGAGATCTTCGCCTCCGCCAGCGGCACCACGGCGCCGTCGATGAAGCCGAGCGCCTTGCTGAAATCCGCGTTCTCCACGGTCAGGTGCGTGGGAACCTGCAACGCCTCGGTCATCAGTCACCCTCTTGTGGCGGCAGGATAGGGAGGGGTTCCGCGCCGCGTCAAACCGCGAAGCCCCGGCTTTGCAGCACCGCAACGGCGTCGCATGCTGCTTGTATGGAACCTGCCCCTGCCTTGCCCGTCGATGACCTGGCCGAGGCCGCCGCCGCCCTGGCGGAGGGCCGGACCGACCCGGAGGCGCTGCTGGATGCCTGCCTGGCACGGCTGGCGGCGCATAATCCCGGGCTGAACGCCGTCATCGCCATGGACCTGCCGGCGGCCCGCACCGCGGCCGCGGAAGCGGCGGCGCGGCGCCGGGCTGGGCAGGCGCTCGGACCGCTGGATGGCGTGCCCTTCACGGTGAAGGACAACCTCTACGCCGCGGGCTTCGGCGCGACCTGGGGGTCGCGGCTGTTCCAGGACTTCGCGCCGGGGGTCGATGACCTCTGCGTCGCGCGGCTGCGGGCGGCGGGGGCGGTGCTGGTCGGCAAGACGAACACGCCGGAATTCGCGCTGGCGGTGCACACCTCCAACCCGGTCTTCGGCACCACGCGCAACCCCTGGGACCCCGCGCTGGTGCCGGCCGGGTCATCCGGCGGCGCGGCGGCGGCGGTGGCGGTGGGCATGGCACCGCTGGCCATCGGCACGGATGCGGGCGGGTCCATCCGGCTGCCGGCGGCCTTCACGGGCCTCAGCGGCTTCAAGCCCAGCACCGGTCGCATCCCCCGGCTGCACGGGTTCCCGCCCCTGTCGCTCGACTACCAGGCGATCGGCGTCATGGCGCGGGACGTCGCCGGCATCAGGCTGGCGATGGGCATCCTGGCCGGCGGCGATCCGCGGGACCGCGCCTCGCTCGCCTTCGGGCCGCTGGGCGCGCCGCCGCCGGGCGGCACGCGCATCCGCCTGGTGATGCAGGCCGGCGGAGAGGGCACGGACGCCGCCGTGGCAGCGCTGGTCCGCGATGCCGCGGCGGTGCTGGCGGAGGCGGGATGCACCATCGCGGGGGGCGACATGCCCGGCGATGCCACGGCGCTGCGCGACGTCTCCGCCGTGCTCTCCGCGGTCGGCGTCGCGCGCGTGGTGCAGGCGCATGAGGGGTGGCGGGACGCCGTGACCCCCGCGATCCGCTCGGTGGCGGAACGCGGCATGACGCTGTCGGGCATCGACTACGCCCGCGCCCAGGATGGGCTGGCGGCCTGGCGCGCCAGCGTCGGCGCTGCGATGGGCGATGACGACATCCTGGTGACGCCCACCTGCCCGGCGCCGCCCTGGCCGATCGAATCCGGCCCGCCCGCGACCGTCGGCGGCCTGCAGGCCGGGCCGCGCATGCCCGTCGCCTTCACCGCCTTTGCCAATGCCATGGGCTGGCCCGCCATCTCCATCTCCTGCGGCCTGTCGCCCGAGGGCCTGCCCATCGGCCTGCACCTCATCGGCCGCTATGGCGAGGATGCCCGCGTGCTCGCCCTGGCCGAGGCCTTTCAACAGCGCACCGCCTGGCACAAGGCGCGGCCGAACCTGGGAGAGACGCCATGAGCCTGACGCGACGATCGCTGCTGGGCGCCCTGCCGCCCGCGCTGCTGGCGGCGCCCGCCCTAGCGCAGGATGCCTGGCCCAGCCGCCCCATCCGCCTGGTCGTCCCCTTCCCGCCCGGCGGCCCCACCGACATCATGGGCCGGCTGCTGGCGCAGGCGCTGGAGGTCGACCTCCGCACCCCCGTCGTGGTGGAGAACCGCGCCGGCGCGACCGGCGCCATCGGCAGCACGGCCGTGATGCAGTCAGCACCGGATGGCTACACCCTGGTGGTCGGTACGCTCGGCAGCCACGCCTTGCAGCCGCTGATCGCCAAGACGCCGGCCTATGACCCGCGGCGGGATTTCGCGCCCGTCGCCCTTTTCGCCACCATCGCCAATGTCCTGATGGTGCATCCCGGCGTGAATGTCCGCAGCGCGGGGGAGTTGGTGGCGCTGCTAAAGGCGGAGCCGGGCCGGCACAATTACGGCTCCGCCGGCATCGGATCACCGATCCACCTCTCCGCCGTGCTGCTGGAAGCGGTGGCCGGCGTGCAGGCGCAGCACATCCCCTATCGCGGCTCCGCCCCCGCCATCCAGGACCTCCAGGGCGGGCGCCTTACCTTCATGTTCGATGCGGTGCCCAGCGCCATGGGCGCCATCCAGGGCAATGCCGTGCGTGCGCTGGCCGTCACCACGCCCAGCCGCATCGCCGCGCTGCCTGATCTCCCCACCATGGAGGAAGCCGGCATCCGCCCCTACGACGCCTATACCTGGAACGCGATCTTCGCGCCGCCGCGCACGCCGGAGCCCCTCGTCGCGCGCCTCAACGCCGCCATCGGCGCCATCACCGCGCGCGCCGAGTTCCGCGCCCGCGCCACCGCGCTCGGCGCCGACGCCGCGGCCTCCACGCCCGAGGCGCTGCGCGCCCTGGTAGTCGCCGAGATGGAGAAGTGGCGCGGCATCGTCGAGACCGCGGGCGCCCGGGAGAGCTGAGCATGGAAACCATCCGCTGCCTGGCCGACACGGCCGACGAACTCGGCGAGAGCCCGGTCTGGGACCCCCGCGACAATTGCGTCTGGTGGCTGGACAACCTCAAGCCCGCCATCCATCGCTGCGACCCCGCCACGGGCGCGCATGCCGAATGGAAGCTGCCGGAATTCGTGGGCTCCATCGGCCTGCGCGCCAAGGGCGGCTTCATCGCCGGAACGCTGCAGGGCTTCGCGGTGATCGAGCCCGAGAAGGGCGTCTTCGACACCATCGCGCGGCCGGAGCCCGACCGCCCGGGCAACCGCATGAATGACGGCAAGGTGGACCGCCGCGGCCGCTTCTGGTGCGGCGGCATGAATGCCCGCTTCGTCGAGACCTATGAGCCCTCGGCCTCGCTCTGGCGGCTCGACCCCGATGGCAGCGTGCACCGCATGGAGACCGGCATCATCGTCGGCAACGGCATCGCCTTCAGCCCGGACGACCGGACCATGTACCTGTCCGACAGCAGCGCCAAGACCGTCTGGGCCTACGACTTCGACCTCGACGCAGGGACCATCGCGAACCGCCGCGTCTTCCTCTCCGCCACCAACTTCCCCGGCCACAACGGCAAGGTCGATGGCGCGGCGGTGGACACCGATGGCTTCTACTGGGCGGCGCTCCCCTATGACGGGCTGCTGATGCGCTACGCGCCGGATGGCCGGATCGACCGCTGCTACCGCATGCCGTCCTCCTGCCCCACCATGCCGAGCTTCGGCGGCGCCGCGCATGACGTGATGTTCGTCACCACCGCCCGGAAGTTCCTGAATGGCTGGCAGCGCGGCGTGCAGCGCTGGGAAGGCGCGCTACTGGAAGTCACGGGCCTCGGCGTGAAGGCGCTGCCGGAACCCATGTTCGCGGGCTGACCGCCCTGTGCTTCACTACGCCTCAACAACGGGAGACTTCACACCATGCGTCGTCGCGCTGCCCTGAGCCTGCTGGCCCTGCCCCTGCTGCTGCCGCGTGGCGCCGGCGCGCAGGCCCCCTGGGCGCCGACCCGGCCCATCACCATGGTGGTCCCCTTCCCGCCGGGCGGGCCGACCGACCTGGCTGGCCGCGTGGTGCAGAACGGGATGCAGGCGGCGCTCGGCCAGCCCGTGGTGATCGACAACCGGCCGGGCGCCACCGGCGCCATCGGGTCCCGCTACGTCGCCGGGCAGCCGGCGGATGGCCACACGCTGCTGGTGGCGGCCAGCGGCACGCTGACCATCAACCCCGTCATCATGCGCAGCCCCGGCTACGACGTGGAGCGGGACTTCGCCCCGGTGACGCTGGTGATGACGGCGCCCAACATGCTCGTCGTCCACCCCTCCATCCCCGCCCGCACGGTGGCGGAGGTCGTGGCCTGGATGAAGACCATCCCGGGCGGGCCCGCCTATGCCTCCTCCGGCGTCGGCTCCTCCGAACAGCTGGGGATGGAGCTGTTCAAGCTGCTGACCGGGACGGATGCGGTGGCCGTGCCCTTCGCCGGCGGACCGGCCGCGGCGACGGCGGTCATGCAGAACCAGGCGCCGATCGCGGTGCTGAACGCGGCGACGGCCGGCCCGCATGTGGCGTCCGGCGCGCTGCGCGGCATCGCCATCTGCGGGCCGACGCGCTTCGGCCAGCTGCCGGATGTGCCGACCATGGCGCAGCAGGGGCTGCCCGACCTCGTTTCCGGCTCCTGGACCGCCATCGTGGCGCCGGCCGCGACCCCCGCGCCGGCGCTGGACCGGCTGAACGAGGTGATCGTGGCCGCGCTGAAGACGCCGGAGGTGACGGAGCGCCTGGCCCGCGTCGGCTTCGCCGTGGATGCGACGGACCGGCCGACGCTGGCCCGCCTGATCGCCGCCGACCTGGCGCGCTGGCGCCGCGTGGTGCGCGACGCGAAGATCGACCTGATCTGAGACGAAGCTACCGCGGCGGCGGCGGCCGCCGCTTCGACACGTAGGGCTTCTTCGGCGCCCGCGGCGGGCCGCGGTCATCATGGCGCGGCGGCCCGCGATCTTCCCCACGCGGAGTCCCGCGATCCTCATGCCGCGACGGGCCCGAGGGCCGCGGCGGCGCACGATGCGGCGCGGGGCGGCCCAGCGGCTCCACCTTGATGCGGTCGTCCTCGTCCCCCGTCGGGCGGGCGACGGCGGCCAGGAAGCGCTCCGCGGCCCAGGGCGCGATCTCGACCCGCGTCTCCCGGTCCAGCACGTCGATGCGCCCGACCTCGCGCCGCGTCAGGTCGCCCCGGCGGCAGAGGAAGGGCAGCACCCAGCGCGGATCCGCCTGGGAATGGCGGCCGATGGAGAGGCGGAACCACACGCCCTCCCCGCCCCCGGTGTCGCGCGGCGCGCGGGGCGCGGGCGGCGGCAGGGCCGTGATCTCCTCGGGCGCGGGCAAGGTGGAACGCAGCGCGCGGAACAGCGCGGCGGCGATCTGTTCGGGGCTGCGCTCCGCCAGCAGCGCCTGGCCCAGCGCCACGTCATCCTCATCCGCCACGGCGTCGGCGGCGTCGCGCGCCTGGGCCGCCAGGCGTTCGCGGTCCTTGGCGTGGACGTCATCGGCACTCGGCGGGCCGGACCATTCGGCCTGCAGGCGCGCCATGGCCAGCAGGCGCTCCGCGATGCGGCGCCGGGAATGCGGCACCAGCATCACCGCCGTACCCTTGCGCCCGGCACGGCCCGTGCGGCCGGAGCGGTGCAGCAGCGTCTCCTTGTCCCGCGGCAGCTCGGCATGGATCACCAGGCCGAGGTCCGGCAGGTCGATCCCCCGCGCCGCCACATCGGTCGCGACGCAGACCCGCGCGCGGCGGTCGCGCAGCGCCTGCAGCGCGCGGTTGCGCTCCGCCTGGGTCAGCTCGCCGGACAGCGCCACGGCGGAGAAGCCGCGCTCGGAGAGGCTGCCATGCAGCCGCGCCACCTGTTCGCGGGTGTTGCAGAAGACGAGCGCGCCGGAAGCCTCGAACCAGCGGAGCGCGTTGACGACGGCGGCCTCCACCTCCCGCGGTCCGACCATCATGGCGCGATAGGCGATGTCGCCATGGCGCTCACCCTCCGCCGTCGCGGCGATGCGCATGGCGTCGCGCTGGTAGGAAGCCGCCAGGGCCGCAATCTCCCGCGGCACGGTGGCGGAGAACATCAGCGTGCGGCGCGTCTCCGGCGCCGCTTCCAAAATGGCTTCCAGATCGTCCCGGAAGCCCATGTCCAGCATCTCATCGGCCTCGTCGAGGACGGCGGCGCGGAGCTGGGACATGTCCAGCACGTTGCGCTCGACATGGTCGCGCAGGCGCCCGGGCGTGCCGACGACGATCTCGGCGCCGATCGACAGCATGCGGCGGTCGCCGCGCACCTCCGTGCCGCCGACGCAGGCGATCACGCGGGCGCCGGTGCCGCCATAGAGCCAGGCGAGTTCATCCCGCACCTGCTGGGCGAGTTCCCGCGTCGGCGCGATGATCAGCGCCAGCGGGGCGCCGGTACGCGGCGCCTCCAGCACCTGGGCCGCCATCGCGAGGCCGAAGGCGACGGTCTTGCCGGAGCCGGTCTGGGCGGAGACGAGGAGGTCCCGCCCGACGGTTGCGGGGTCGAGGACGGCTTCCTGGACGGGGGTGGGTTCGGCGTAGCCGCGCTCGGCCAGGGCCTGGGCGATCGGCGTGGGCAGTTCGGGAAATGGCATTGTGCGCCCCCCCTAGCGCAGAAAGGGCGCGACCGCACGCATTACCGCAGGGCCGCGCATGGCTGCACCGCGCCACACGCTTGTCAGTTGAGGGCGACCCCCGCCCGCTTCGCCACATCCGTCCAGCGCTGGACCTCCGACCGCACATGCGCGGCGAAGGCCTCCGGCGCGAGGGCAGCCATGGAGGCCCCGCCGGCTTCCAGCACCCGCTGGTATTGCGGCTCCGCCATCGCCCGGTTGACCGCGGCGTTGATGGCGGCGGTCAGCGCCGGTGGCATCCGGGCGGGTGCGAAGATCCCCCACCAGACGCCGGTGACATAGTCGATCCCCGTCGCCTCCCGCACCGTCGGCACATCGGGCATCCGCGCATCCCGCTCCGCGCTGGCGGTCGCCAGCAGGCGGAGCTGCCCGGCCTCGATCAGCCCGCGGGCCGAGGCAAGCGTCGTCACCACCAGGTCGATCCGACCCGCGGCGGCGTCCGTCTGCGCCTCCGTGATGCCGCGATAGGCGACGGCCTCCATGTCCAGGTTCGCGGCCATCTTGAGGAGTTCGGTCGCGAAGAAGGAGGTGTCACCAGGGCCAGCGCCACCGAAGCGCAGCATGCCTGGCCGTTCGCGCGCGATCCGCACCAGATCGGCCATGGTCCGCGCCGGGCTGTCCTTGCCGACGGTCACGATCATCGGCGCGACGGCCGCCTGGGCGATCGGCGTGAAGTCGGCGACGGGGTCATAGGGCAGGCGCTGCACGGCGGCGTTGGTCGTCAGGGACGACGACATGAACAGCAGCGTGTAGCCATCCGGTGCCGATTTCGCGACCTGGTCGGCGCCGATCGCGCCACCTGCTCCCCCGCGGTTCTCCACCACGAAGGGCTGCGAGAGCTGCGCGCCGAGACGTTCGCACAGCGCGCGGCCGAGCACGTCGTTGCTGCCGCCCGGCGGGAAGGGGACGATCATGCGCACGGCGCGGCTGGGCCAGGCCGGCTGCGCCCGCGCGATCCCCGGCATGGCGCCCAGCGCGGCGGCGGCCAGCAACGTCCTGCGATCCATCATGCGGCGTCTCCGTCGATGCGTGCCGGCAGCCCCGGCGTGAAGGACCAGCCCAGCGCGGCCGAGAGCCCCGCGCCAAGCGAGAGCAGCCGCGCCTCCCCGAAAGGCCGCCCGACCAGCTGCGCCGCGACGGGCATGCCGTTCCGGTCGAGCCCGATCGGCACGGTCAGCACGGGCAGGCCGAGATAGGAGAAGGGGCGCGTCCAGCTCGTCAGCGCGGCCACCACGGGGAAGACGCGACCAGCGGCTTCCATGTCGGCCTCCACGCGCGTCGGCACGGGGATGGGGATGGCGGGGCAGATCAGCGCATCCGCGCCGTCCATGACGGTGGCGAGGAACTCCTCGAGCATCCGCGCGCGCAGCGCGAGTGCCTCCAGGTAGCGCTGCGCCGGGATGTGCAGGCCGGGCTCCGTGCGGGAATGGACGGCGGTGGAATAGTCGCCGCCCCGAATCGCCATCCAATGGCCATGCAGCGTGGAGGCCTCGACCTTCGAGAGCACGTCCCCCAGCGCGTCGCAGGCGGCGAATTGCGGGAAGGCACGACGGGCGACGGGGCCGTGAAGGTCGGCGGCGACGCGCAGCAAATCCTCGATCCGCGCCGCGATGTCGGGATCCATGGGTCCGGGATCGGCAAGGGTGACCAGGCGCGATCCCGCCGCCGCCGTCGCGATGCGCGCGGCATAATCCGGCACCGGCGCGTCGAGCGCGGTCGGGTCCCGCGGATCGGGGCCGGCCAGGGCGCCGAGCATCAGCGCCGCATCCTCGGCCGTCCGCGTCATCGGGCCTACGCAGTCGAGGCTGTGCGCCCGCGGGAAGCAGCCGGCGCGGCTGACGCGGCCATAGGTGGGCTTCAGCCCGAACAACCCCTGCATGGCAGCGGGCAGGCGGATGGAGCCGCCGGTATCCGACCCCAGCGCGCCATAGACGGCGCCGGACGCCACCGCGGAGCCGGAGCCGGAGCCGGAGGACGAACCGCCGGAAATGCGATCCGGGTCCCAGGCGTTCCGGCAATCGCCGAGATGCGGGTTCTGCCCCGTCGGCCCCGCCACGAACTCGTTCAGGTTCAGTCGGCCCAGATCGACCGCGCCCGCTGCCTCCAGCCGCATCAGCGCCGTCGCATCCCGCGTGCGCGGCGCGCTGCCCGCCAGCAGCTTCGACCCCACGCCCATCGACACGCCGGCACGCTCGAAACAATCCTTATGCGCCAGCGGCACGCCATGCAGCGGGCCGCGGAGGCGCCCCGCGCGCAGCTCCGCATCCCGCGCCCGCGCCTGGTCCAGCGCGCGGTCCGCGAGGATCTCCACGAAGGCGTTGGTCAGGGGCTGCGCCGTCTCCGCCTGCTCGATGGCGGCGAGCGTCACTTCCAGGCAGCTCACCTGCCGCGCGCGGATCGCGGCGGCGATCTCTGCCAGCGACAGCTCAAGCATTGGCGGGATCGGCGTGGCGCAGCAGCGCCGCGGCGAAATCCGCGGGCTGATCGCTGAAATGCAGAACGGGTCTCGCCAGGTCACGCACCGCCATGTTCAGCCGCACCACCTCCCGCGCCACGGCGGCCGCGCCGGCGCGGCTGTCGATGCCGTGCAGGTCGCGTATGGAAATCTCCACCAGGCGGGCAACGTCCTCGCTCATACAGCGCCGGCCAGCGCCAGGATGCGGCGGGCGCGGATCAGGATCGGCTCATCCACCATCATGCCATCGACGGTGAAGGACCCGCGGCCATCGCGCGCCGCCTCCTCCGCCGCCGCCAGCTGCCGCTTCGCGAGATCGACCTCCTTCTCGGAGGGCGAGAAGCCTTCGTTCAGCACCGGCACCAGCGCCGGATGGATGCAGGTGGCGCCGAGGAAGCCGGATCGCTTCGACCGCGCGACCAGGTCACGGATGCGATCCGCATCGCGATAGTCCGCGACGGTGCCGAGCGTGCCGAGCGGCGCGACGCCCGCCGCCACCGCCGCCAGCACCATCTGCCGCTTGGCCAGCACGATAAGGTCGTCGTCGGAAGCCGCATTGCATTCCAGCGCCAGGTCCTCCGCGCCCACGAGCAGGCCCGTGACCATCGAGGACGCGCGCGCGATGGCCTCCATCTGCGGCACGGCCGCCGCCGTCTCGATCATCGGCACGATGACCATGCGCTGCCGCGCCTCGGCCAGCACCTCGGCGGCGAGGCGCACATGGTCGGGGCCCATGCACTTGGTCAGCAGGATGCCGTTGGCGCCCGCTGCCGCGGCCGCCTCCATGTCCGGCACGGCGAGCTTCAGTGGCCGGTTGATGCGCACCAGCACATCCGCGCCGCCGGAAGCCGCCATCGGCACGGCGTCCTTCAGCGCGGCGCGCGCTTCCAGCTTGCGATCATGCGGCACGCTGTCCTCGACATCCAGCACCACCGCATCCGCACCGGCGCCCGGTGCCTTGGCGACGAAGCGTGGCACATTGGCGGGCACATAGAGCATGGAACGCCAGACGCGAGTCATCAGACAGTCTCTCCGTGAAGGATCACGCCGGCTTCGCGCAGCCGCGCGACTTCCGCCTGGCCCAGCAGGGGCACCAGCAGCGCATCATTGTCCTGGCCGAGCCGTGGCGCGGCGTTCCGCAGGATGCCCGGCGTGGCGGAAAGCCGCGGCACCTCCCCATGCATGGGCAGCCAGCCATCCGGCATCTCCGCGTCCGGCACCTCGATCAGCGCCTCGCGCTGCGCGGCGTAATCGTCGGCATCGATATCCTCGACATCCATGATCGGGCCGATGGTGACGCCGTCGCGGTCGAATTTCTGCAGCGCCTCCTCGCGGGTCATCAGCGCGATGGCGTCCCGGATCACGCCGTCGATCGCCTCGATGTGCTTCAGGCGGTCCGGGTTGGTGCGGAAGCGCGGATCATCGACCAGCTCCGCCCGCCCGATGCTCTGCATCAGGCGCACGAAGACCGCCTGGGTGGAGGTCGAGAGGCTGAGCCAGCCGCCATCCTTGGTGCGGTAGGCGTTGCGCGGCGCGGTGTTGGTGCTGCGGCTGCCGGTGCGGGGCTTCTTCCGCCCCATGATCCGCCAGTTCGCCATCTGCGGCTCCAGCACGGCGAAGATCGGCTCGAAGAGCGAGAGGTCGATGACCTGCCCCTGACCCGTCCGCGCCACGTGATGCAGCGCGATCATGGCGGCGGAGGCGCCATAGAGACCCGCATAGGCATCCGCCATGAACATCGGCGGCAGCACGGGCTCCCGATCCTCAAACCCGTTGATCGCCGCGAAGCCGGAATAGCCTTCCACCAGCGTGCCGAAGCCGCCCTTGTGCCGGTACGGGCCCGTCTGCCCCCAGCCGGAGACGCGGACGATAACGAGCTTCGGATTCAAACCGAGCAGCGTTACCGGCGACAGCCCCATCGCCTCCAGCGTCCCGGGCTTGAAGCTCTCCACGAAGATGTCGGCCGTGGCGGCGAGCCGCTTCACCACCTCGATCGCGTCGGGGTTGCGAAGGTTCATGCAGGTGCTGCGCTTGTTGCGGCACCAAGTCTTCCAGGCGGTCTCGACGCCGCCGACCTTCCAGGCGCGCAGGCTGTCGCCCGCCGGCGGCTCCACCTTCACCACCTCCGCCCCGTGGTCGGCCAGTACCTTGGTCAGCATGTTGCCCGCGACCAGACGCGCCAGGTCCACCACGCGCAGCCCATCCAGCGCGCCCTTCGCCGCCGGGTCGAAATCCCGCCGCCGCTTGTTCGATCGCGGCTTCCGGTTCAGGGGGGTATCGCCCACGCGCGCGCCTTCGGGTAGTGGTGTTGTCCGTACAACGGTAGGCGCAGCGGCCCCTGGGGGTCAATGCGCGCACAGGCGGGGGCAGCATGCACTACGAGGTGAAGCGCGACTTCGTCGGCTATGGCCGCCACACGCCCGATCCGCGCTGGCCGAACGGCGCGCGCATCGCGGTGAACTTCGTCCTCAATGTCGAGGAAGGCTCCGAGCCCTCCGTCCAGGATGGCGAAGGCTTCACCGAGAACAACCTGACGGAGGCCGCCGCCCGCGCGCAGATCCCCCGCGGCCGCGACCTGGCGGCGGAGGGCATGTTCGAATACGGCAGCCGCGCCGGCTTCTGGCGCATCCTCCGCGCCTTCGAGGAACGCAGGCTCCCACTCACCTTCTTCGCCTGCGCCCTCGCGCTGGAACGCAACCAGCCGATCGCGGAAGCCATCCGCGACAGCGGCATGGACATCTGTTCGCATGGCTGGCGCTGGGTGAAGCATTACGAGATGGACGAGGCCGAGGAGCGGTCGCAGATCGCCCGCGCCGTCGCCAGCTTCAAGGCCACCACGGGCGTGACACCGGAAGGCTGGTACTGCCGCTACGGACCCAGCGTGAACACGCGCCGCCTGGTCGCCGAGCATGGCGGCTTCCTCTATGACAGCGACTACTACGGCGACGAACTGCCGCACTGGGTCACGGTGCAGGGGAACCCGCACCTCGTCGTGCCCTATACCATGACGACGAACGACGCCCGCCACTTCGGCGCCGCCACGACCGCCGACGACTGGTTCCACTTCTGCCGCGACCATTTCGACGTGCTCCACGCCGAGGGTGCGGCGGGGCGGCCGGCGATGATGTCGGTCGGCCTGCACTCCCGCATCACCGGACAGCCCGCCCGCGCCGCCGGCCTCCATCGCCTGCTGGACCACATGGCGGCGAAGGAGGGCGTCTGGATCACGCGGCGCATCGACATCGCGCGGCACTGGGCCGCGACGCACCCCTATCCCGGGCGCGGGCTGAACGAATAGCTGTTCAGTCCGGCCGGATGTTGGCCTCCCGGATCACGCTGGTCCAGCGCGTGCGGTCACGCTCGATCAGCGCGCCGAAGGCGGCGGGCGTCATGGGCGCGGGGTCAGCACCGACGCCCAGCAGCTTCTCCCGGAAGGCCGGGCGGGCGAGCAGCGCGTTGATCTCGGTGTTCACGCGGTCCACCGCCGCGGCGGGCGTGCCCGTGGGTGCCGCGATGCCGTACCAGCCCGTGGCCTCGTAGCCCGGCACGCCGGATTCAGCGACGGTCGGGATGTCCGGCAGCGCCTGGTTGCGCGTGGCCGTCGTCACCGCCAGCGCCCGCACGCGCCCTTCCCGCACATGCGGCAGGGCCAGCGGCAGCGTGTCACACAGGATCTGCACGCGCCCCGCGATGGTGTCCGTCATGGCCGGCCCGCCGCCGCGATAGGGGATGTGCTGGATGTCGATCCCCGCCATCTGCTTCAGCAGCTCGCCGAACAGGTGCTGCGCCGTGCCGTTGCCGCCGCTGGCATAGGACAGCGCGCCGGGCTGCGCCTTCGCCAGCGCCAGCAGCTCCGTCATCGTCCGCGCCGGCACGGCCGCGTTCACGATGAAGATGGAGGGCACGATGGCCACCATCGCCACCGGCGTCAGGTCCCGCGACGGGTCGATGTTCAGCCTGAACAGGCCGGGATTGATCGCAAAGGGCCCGGTGCTGGCCAGCAGGAAGGTGTAGCCATCGGGCGTCGCGCGCGCCGCGTGTTCCGTGCCGATGGCGCCGCCCGCGCCGACCCGGTTCTCGACGAAGACGGTCTGGCGCAGCACGCCGGTCAACTCCTCCGCCACCATCCGCGCCGTCAGGTCGGCGGCGCCGCCCGGCGGGAAGGGGGAGACGAGGCGCACCTGGCGGTTCGGCCAGTCGCCGGATTGCGCCAGCGCGGGCAGCGAAAGCCCCACGGTGCTGCCGGCCAGCAGCGTCCTGCGTCGGATCATGGTCTCGTTTCCCTCGGCGGTTTCGCGGGGTGCGCCGCTCGCGATGCGCGGCGCCCTCGGTTATCATGTTGTCCGGACAAGGCTAGTCGGCGCCCCGCCCCGGGGTCAACGCCGCCCGCAGGAGGACCCGCATGCCGAGCGACACCCAGACCCCCGCGGGCAGACCCTGGGACGCCTTCCTGAGCGACGCGGACCGCGCCGTGCTGTCCAAGGGGCGCTTCGGCCGGCGCATGGGCTTCGGGCGCCGCGCGGCGGTGCTGGTGATCGATGCGCAGCGCTACATGGTGGGGGCGGAGGGCGAGGACGCCGCCTGGCCATCCAGCTGCGGCGCCACCGGCCGCGCCTCCCTCGCCGCCGCCGCGCAGCTGGTGCGCGCGGCACAGGATGCCGGCGCCCCCTGCATCTTCACGCGCTTCGAGCTCGATCCGGAAGGCCGCGACATCGGCGTCTATGGCCGGAAGCGCGACCTGCTCCAGAGCCCGCATTGGTGCCTGGCCGGTACGCGCGGGGCGGAACTGGCGGAGGGGATGGAGCCGCATGCGCGCGACCTGGTCTTCGTGAAGAAGAAGCCCTCCGCCTTCCACGGCACGCCCCTGCTCGGCTACCTGATCGATCGCGGCATCGACACGGTGATCGTGACGGGCGGCGCCACCAGCAACTGCGTCCAGGCCACCGTTTTCGACGCATCCTCCTACAACCTGCGCGCCATCGTGCCGCAGGAAGCCGTCTTCGACCGCATCCCCATCTCCCACGCCATCGCGCTGTTCGACATGGACCGTCAGTTCGCCGATGTCCTGCCGATGGAGGAGGTGCTGGCCTGGCTCGGCACGCTGCGGGACGGGACGGCGCCCGCGTGACGCGCCGCGCGCCCCCTCGCCTCGGCCCGCGCTACGCCGCGCTGGCGGAAACGCTCGCCGCCGCCATCGCCGCCGGCAACCCCGCGGTGGGGGAGAACCTGCCGACCGAGGCGAAGCTGGCGGAGACCCATGGCGTCAGCCGCGCCACGGTGCGGGAAGCGCTGCGCCGCCTGCGGGACCAGGGGCTGGTGGAGCCCGTGCACGGCGTCGGCACGCGCGTCACCGCCCGCCGCCCGCGTCCGACCTATGAGATGGCGGTACGGTCGCTGGCCGACCTGATGGGCTATGGGGGCCCGACGCAGCTGACGGTCACGAAGCGCGACCGGCTGGTGGTGGACCCCGCGCTCGGCGCGCTGCTGGGCGATGGCGCGGGGGTCGAGATGGCGCGGATCACCGGCATCCGCACCGCTGCCGGCGCCGATCCCACGCCGCTCGCGGCGGTGGAGATGTTCGTGCCCGCCCCCTTCGCCGCCGCGGCGGAACGGCCGGAAGTCGGCCGCACGCCGATCTACCGGCTGATCGAGCGGCAATGGAAGATCCCCGTGGTGGACATGCGGCAGGAGATCGCGGCCCTCTCCCTGCCCCGCACCGCCGCCCACGCGCTCGGCGTCCGCGCCGGCACGCCGGGCCTTCGCATCGTCCGCCGCTTCTACGGGCCCAAGGCGCTGCTGCTGGAAGCCACCGTCAACCTCCACGCGGCCTCCCCCCGCTTCGCCTACGCCATCCGCCTGTCATCGCCGGAGTGACAACGGCGCTGGACCTGCGCGCCGGCCCGGCGATACTGGGCCGGGATTCGCAACGGACCCGCCATGACCCTCGCCGGCCTCTCGCTCCGTGACCTCGAATACCTGCTGGCCGTCGCTGAGCATCTGAGCTTCGGGCGTGCCGCCCAGGCCTGCGCCGTCAGCCAGCCCACCCTCTCCGCCCAGATCCGCAAGGTGGAGGAACTGCTGAAGATCGAGGTCTTCGAACGCGCGCCCCGCGGCGTGCTGGTGACGTCCAGGGGCGCCGAGGTCGTCGCGCAGGCCCGCCTGGTGGTGGCGGAGGCGCGGCGGCTGTTCGAGGTCGCGGCCGCCGGCAATGCGCCGCTGGAGGGCACCTTCCGCCTTGGCGTCATCGCCACCCTTGGCCCCTACCTCGTCCCCTTCCTGCTGAAGCCGCTGCGCGCGCGCTTCCCGCATCTCCGCCTGCTGCTGTCGGAAGGCTATACGCGCCAGCTGGCGCGGCAGGTGGAGGAAGGGGAACTCGACGCCATCCTCGCCGCCTCACCCCTCCCCGGCCCTGAACTGACCGAACTCAAGCTGTTCCGGGAGGAATTCGTCCTCGCCGTGCCGCGCGACCATCCGCTGGCGCGCGTGGAGCAGGTGCGGCGGGAGGATGTGCCCGTCCAGGACCTGATCCTGATGAGCGAAGGCCACTGCCTGCGCGAACACGCGCTGACCTTCTATGCGGAGCGCCTGGCCGTCGATCGCCCCGAATTGCAGGCCGCAAGCCTGGAGACGCTGCGCCAGATGATCGCGGCCGGCGTCGGCGTCTCCCTGCTGCCGCAGCTGGCCGTCCAGGTCGGCGCGCTGCTGGACGACATGGTCGCCTATCGCCGCATCGGGGATGGCAGCATCTCCCGCGACGTGGCGCTGTTCCACCGCCCGGGCTTCAGCCGCATCCGCGACGTACGGCTGCTCCGCCAGGCGGTGCAGCAGATCCTGGCGGAACAGAGCGCGGTGAAGGTGGCGGCGACGCTGGCCTGAACCAGCGCCGCCCCCGGCGTCAGAAGGCGTAGCGCAGGCGCAGCGTGCCGGCGATCTGCGACACCTCCGGCGACACCTCCCCGTCCAACCGTGCGCCGAGCGTGACGCCCGGCGCGATCGCCGTCTCCAGCCCCGCGGAGACCAGGCCCACCTCGCTGCTGCCGCGCGCGCCGCGCACGGTGAAGCGCGGCGATTCCGGCGCGGCCAGGCCCACGGTCATGGAGACGTCGTTCTCGATATAGTGGCCCCAGGCCGCCCGCACGAAGCCGCGCAGCGGCTGCCCCGCCACGGTGCTGGAGGCCTCCGCCTGCGCGCCGATCTCCGTGCGGATGGCGCTGCTGCCCTGGCCGGGCACGCGCAGCGCGGTGCCGGCCGCCGGCGCGCGTTCCGTGTAGCCCTGGCTGTTCACGCGCTGCGCCTGGATGGCGGCGAGCGGCATCAGGCGACCGGCACCGATCGCCGCGCTGTCATGCCGCGCCTCCACGCGGAAGGAATAGACCTGCGCGGAGGCATTGGCGTCCTGCCGCGTGCCGCCGAGCAGGCCGAGGGTGCGCTTGGTGTCGATCTCCATCTGCGTGAAGCCGCCGGCGGCAGCGATCGTGACATCGCCGATGCGGGTGTTGGCATAGGCACCGGCCTGGGCGTAATCCGCATGCGCCGTGCCGCGGCCGCCGGCGAAGGCAGCCCGCCCCTCGCCCGCCGCCACCGCCACGCCCATCACGCCATCGGCGCCATGGCGCATGTCGAGACCGAGCGCGAAGCCCGCACCCTGCAGGCTGCGACGGCCGGACCCGTCGGCCGCGTTGCCGTCGGTGCGGTTGTAGGCGCCGAAGGGCGTGCCCCAGACCGAGAAACCCTGGCGCGCATCGCCGCCCGGCGCCAGGCGCTGGCCCATCGCGCCGCTCGCCGTGACGGATAGCGGGTCCATCATCGCCGCCAGGAACTGCCCGCCGGCGAGGAAGCCCATCGCGCTCGCGCCGGTCGCGACTTCGCCGGAGGCCTCGGTCAGCGCCTGCGCCGCCTGCGGCTGGCTGAGCGGGTAGAGGCCGTTGAACAGCGCCGCCATCGGCCCCGAAAGGCGCAGCCCCGCCGCCGGGCGCACCGCGTCCAGCGCCTGGCCCACCGCCACCTGGTTGCGGGAGAGGCCGACCGCGGCATAGCGCTGCGGCGTCACCGCCAGATCGACGCTGCCGGCGCCATAAATCACGTCGAGGCGCGCATTGGGGGCGAGGCCCGTCACCGGCGCCTCGATGCCCGAGAAGCTGCCGCTGACCGCGCCGCCGCTGGCGACGATGCGGTGGATCGTGCCGACCGGCGCCGCGCCATCGACCGGCACCACCACCAGCTGGCCCGCCAGGCTCGTCGTGCCGCTGACATTCACGCGGTCCGCGCCGCCGGGGGCGTATTCGACGACGTAGCGCGACCCGGCCGCAAGGGCGAGGTTGCCCGCCACCGTCAGCGTCCCGATCGAATTGCCGGGGGCGAGCGAGCCGCCAGCAGCGACCGTCACGCCCGGCGTGGTGCCGGAACCACCCAGCACGCCGCCGCCCTGCACCTCGATGCCGGAGGAAGCGGCGGTGTTGCCGTTCACCACCAGCATGGCGCCATTGCCGACGGTGTAGCCGCCGGTGAAGGACTGGGTGCCGAACAGGATCACCTTGCCGCCGCTGCCGCCATTGACGATGACGATGCGGCCGGGCGTCGTGCCGTCATTGGAGAAGCTGCCGGTGAAGACCGTGACATGGCCGTTCTGGTCGATGGTGCCGCCGGCGCCATCCACCGTGAAATCCTGCGTGATGACATCACCGACAAGCCGCAGTGTGCCGCCGCGGAACACCGGCAGCACCGTGCCCGCTTCGAGTTCGGCGGAGGTGTATTCCGCCGCGATGTCCGTCGCGGGCGGCGTGCCGACCGGCACGGTGTAGAAGGTCATCGGCAGGGTCAGCGGCGTGCCGGGAGAGAAGGTGCTGGCTACCATCACGACATGCTGGCCGCGCGTCAGGTCGTAGCTGACCTGCGGGCAGAAGAACGGAGAGCCGCAGCTGATGACGACGGCACCGACCGCCGCGTGGTTGCCGCTGTCATCATTGCCGGTGACGGCATTCCGGCCAGGCTGCGTCGGGTCGAAGCTGCCGAGGTAGAGGATCAGCACCGTATCCACCGGCGCGCTGGTCTG
Organism: Acetobacteraceae bacterium; assembly: GCA_027482245.1. Taxonomy (GTDB): domain Bacteria; phylum Pseudomonadota; class Alphaproteobacteria; order Acetobacterales; family Acetobacteraceae; genus Falsiroseomonas. Next base: position 47,483 of record JAIXWG010000019.1, read on the forward strand.
GCCGAGGACATAGGTCCGGGTGCTGTCCGCGATGAAGGGCAGCGCGACATAGTTGAAGGGGTTGGACCCCGTCGTCAGCGTGGAGGGATCACTGAGCTGCCCGAAGCCGAGATAAGGCGTCGAGAGATTCATCACGCCGGTCGTGGCGTTGGACGAGGTTGCTTCGAAGGTCAGCAGCGACTGTGCTGCAACAGGGCCTGCGAGGCCGAGGGCGAGTGACGCCATCAGCCAGGTCTTGCGAGAAAGCTTCCGTGGCGCGGCACCACCCCGCAGGGTGATCCGTCGCAGAATGCCGGACATGCGCGTTTCGTCTCCGCTGGCGGTCCGGCATCCGTGAGGCGACGTCAGAAGGAATCATGGACAACCCATGACCCGGACCGCTCGCGATCGGGCATGCCAAGCGAAGCGAAACAGGATGAAAACAGGTGTCACGAATGGTTGACGGACCAGCCCCGTGACGGGCTGGCCGTTCACACACCGGCAACAAGCCTGGCGATGCGCCCTATTGCCGCCAGCTGCTATCCGACTGGTCCAGCTTCCGCAGCAGCCCCGGCCATTCCAGCAGCCCGTAGCGGCGCGAGGCCGAAAGGTCATAGGCCGCGCAGGAACGCGCCACGACCTCCGGCGAGGGCATCTCGAGTTCCGTATTGCAGGCCATGGCGGCCAGCTGCGCCTGGCAGGCGCGCTCCATCCCCCACATCGCGATGAAGGCCTCCGGCACGCTCTCCCCCAGCGTCAGCAGGCCGTGGTTCTTGAGGATGCAGTAGTTCCTCTCACCGATGCTCTTCGCCAGCAGGTCGCGTTCCGACGGATCACGCTCCGGCCCGCGGAAATCGTGATAGGCGACACGGCCATAGAAGCGCGTCGCCGTCTGCGTCAGCGGCAGCAGCCCGCATTTCAGCGCGGAGACCGCCATGCCCGCGATGGTGTGGGTGTGCATCGCCGCCATCGCATCCGGACGCGCGCGATAGAGCGCGCTGTGGATGGTGAAGCCCGCCTTGTGCAGCCCGTAGGGAAGATCGGGCTTGTAGAGGACATCGCCCTCGATCGTGACCTTCAGCAGCGAGGATGCCGTGATCTCCCCGAACAGCATGCCGTTCGGGTTGATCAGGAACTGGTCCGGCGCATCCGGCACCCGCGCCGAGATGTGGGTGTAGATCATGTCGGACATGCCGTACCCGTCGCAGAGACGGTAGGCGGCGGCGAGGTCGAGCCGCGCCTTCCATTCCGCGTCGCTGACGGAAGCCTGGATGGGTGCGATCTCGAGCGGGCCGAACTGGGTCATGGCTGTGGTTCCTTCAGGAATCGCCGCGGATGCCGGCGCGCTGGATCACCTCGCGCCAGCGGAGGATCTCGGCGGAAAGCTGCGCGGTCAGGGCGGCCGGGCCATCCATGCGGATGATGGCGGCGGCGGTGCTCAGGCGGGTCAGCAGGTCCTCGTCGTTGCGCATCGCCGTCAGCTCCGCCACCAGGCGCGTCATCAGCGCATCGGGCATCCCCTTCGGCGCGAACATCGCGAACCAGTTGGGCGCGGCGTAGCCCGGCACGAATTCCGCGATGGCCGGGATTTCCGGCACGGAGGGCACGCGCGCCGGCATGGTCATGCCCAGCAGCCGCGCGCGGCCCTGGCGGTAATGGGCGAGGACTTCGACGGTGCTGCCGAAGACGAAGTCGATCTCCCCGGTATAGACCGCGTTCACCGCCTGGCTGACACCGCGATAGGGGACATGCGTGATGTCGATATGGGCCAGCGCGCCGAACTGCGCGGCAGCCAGGTGGTTGGCCGAGCCCACGCCGCCCGAGCCATAGGTCAGGATGCCGGGCCGCGCCCGCGCCGCCGCCAGCAGCGCCGGCAGGTCCGCGAAGCGGCTGTCGGCCCGCACCATGAGGCCTGCCGGCACGTCGCAGACCACCGTCAGCGGCGCCAGGTCGCGCAGCGGGTCGAAGTTCAGCTGCGCCTGCAGCGTCGGCAGGATGGCGATGGAGGAGGAGATGAAGAGCAGCGTCGCGCCGTCCGGGTCGGACCGCGCCACGGCCTGCGCGCCGAGCCCGCCGCCGACGCCAGGCCGATTCTCCACGATGAAGGTGGCGCCCAGCCGGCGGCTCAGCCGGTCCGCGATGATCCGCGCGGGCACGTCCTGTGGCCCGCCGGCGGCGAAGGGGATGATGATCCGCACCTGGCGCACCGGCCAGGCATCCTGGGCACGGGTGACCGACGGCGCCAGGAGGGCGCCCCCGGCCAGGAGCAGGGCCTGCCTGCGTTGCATGACGATTCCTCCGTTCCGGGCACGGTGGACCGCGCCTCTTGCGGGGCATGTTGCATCGCCCGGGGGGCCCCGTCACCCCGCCCGGGCCGACCCGCTGCTCAAGGCGTGACAGGCGGGGGGTTTTGCGTCCGGCTTGGAAAGGGTTCTATCGTTCCCATTAGGCGGGACAAACTCGCCATCTCTGCGGGAGAAACGACCATGGCTGAACGCGACAGCGTGCCGGGCGCCGGGCGACGCGACCTCCTCCGCCTCGGCGCCGGGATCGGCGCGGCGGCGGCGCTGCCGGGGGCGGCGCGGGCGCAGGACTTCGCCGGGCGAACGATCGAATGGATCATCCCCATGTCGGTCGGCGGCGGGTCCGACACCTGGGCGCGCTTCCACCTGCCCTTCCTGAACCGCCACATGGTGGGCAACCCCACCATCGTCATCCGCAACATCACCGGCGGCGGCGGCATCAACGGCACCAACCAGTTCGCGGCGCGGGCGCGGCCGGATGGGCTGACCATCCTCGGCACCACCGCCTCCATCCAGTTCCCCTTCCTGCTCGGCGATCCGCGCGTGCGCTACGACTACGCGAACTGGGTCCCCGTCCTCGCCTCCCCCACCGGCGGCGTGCTGTACATCCGGCCGGAAGTGGGCGTGCGCGGGCCGGGGGATCTGGCGAAGCTGCGCGCGGCCACGGGGCTGAAGTTCGGCAGCCAGGGGCCGACCTCGCTCGACATGGTGCCCGCGCTGGCCTTCGAACTGCTCGGCATCGACGTGCAGGTCGTGATGGGCATGCAGGGCCGCGGCCAGGGGCGGCTGGCCTTCGAGCGTGGCGAGACGCCGATCGATTACCAGACCAGTTCCGCCTACATCAGTCAGGTCCTGCCGCTGGTGCGGGAGGGCAAGGCCGTGCCGCTGTGCAGCTGGGGCAGCCTGAACGATGCGGGCGAGCTGGTGCGCGACAGCAATTTCCCGGACCTCCCGCATTTCGCGGAGTTCCTGCAGGCCGCGACCGGCCGCCCGCCCTCCGGCCCCGCCTGGGAATCCTGGAAGGCGCTGTTCGTCGCGGGCTTCGGCGCGCAGAAATTCGTGGTGCTGCCGAAGACGACGCCCGCCAATCTGGTGAACGCCTACAAGGAGGCCTTTCGCAAGACCATTGCGGATGCCGAGTACCGGGAAAAGCGCGGCCCCGTCATCGGCGAATACAACGAGACGGTTGGCGAACCCGCGGACCGCGCCTACGCCGCCGCCACCACCATGTCGCCGGAGGTGCGGCAATGGACGCGGGATTGGCTGCAGCGCCGCTTCAACCACACGCTCGGCCGCGAATAGCGTGTCACGGGCCCGCATCGCCGGTGCGGGCCCACCTGCCTTGCCTCGATGGATGACGCGCGATGATCGAAGCCCTGCTCTCCGCCCTGGTGCAGCTCTCCAGCCCCGACCGGCTGGCCTATATGGCGCTGGGTGTCGCCATCGGCTACGCGATCGGCGTGCTGCCGGCGCTGGGCGGGCTCGCGGGCCTCTCCCTCGTGCTGCCCTTCATCTATGGGCTGGACCAGGTCTCGGCGCTGGCGATGCTGACGGGGCTCGTCGCGGTGGCGGCGACGGCGGACACCTACAGCTCCATCCTGATGGGCATCCCCGGCTCCTCCGCAAGCCAGGCGACGATCCTGGACGGCTTCCCGATGGCCCGCCGAGGAGAGGCCGCGCGGGCATTATCGGCGTCCTTCATCGCCTCCATGATCGGCGGGCTGGTCGGCGCGGTGATCCTAAGCTGCGCGGTGCTGGTGGCGCGCCCCTTGATCCTGGCGCTGGGCACGGCGGAGCTGTTCATGCTGGCCGTGCTCGGCCTGTCCATGGTGGGCGTGCTCGCCGGCCGCAGCTTCGGCAAGGGGCTGGTCGCCTGCGGGCTCGGCCTCGCCCTTGGCACCATCGGATCGGCGCCCGCCACCGCGGAATACAGGCTCGATTTCGGCACGCTATACCTGAGTGACGGCCTGCCGCTGCCCGTCCTGGTGCTGGCGATCTTCGCCCTGCCGGAAATCGTGGATTTGGCGCGCGGCGGCGGCACCATCTCCAAGACCGCGGAGCTCGGCAAGGGCTGGATGGCGGGGCTGCGGGACATCGCGACGCATTGGTGGCTGCTGCTGCGCACCTCCACCATCGGCAGCCTGCTCGGCGCCATCCCGGGCCTCGGCGGCAGCGTCACGGACTGGATCGTCTATGGCCACGCCGTGCAGACGGAGAAGAACGGCCAGTTCGGCAAGGGCGATGTCCGCGGCGTCATCGCCGTCGAAGCCTCCAACAACGCGCGCGAGGGTGGCGCGCTGGTGCCGACGCTGTTCTTCGGCATCCCCTCCTCCGGCTCCATGGCCGTCTTCCTGGGCGGCATGACGCTGATCGGGATCGAGGCCGGGCCGCAGCTTGTCGGCGAACGGCTCGACCTCACCTACGCCATCATCTGGTCGCTCGCCATCGCGAACGTCATGGGCACGGGGCTCTGCTTCATCACCTCGCCGCTGATCGCGAAACTGACGACGATCCGCTTCGGCCTGATCGCGCCCTTCATGGTGATGATCGTCTGCTTCGGCGCCTTCAATACCAGTCGCGATGCCGCGGACCTCTATCTGCTGCTCGCGGTCGGCGTGCTCGGCCTGTTCATGCGCCGCTTCGGCTGGCCGCGGCCGCCCTTTGTCGTGGGCTTCGTCCTCGCCCAGCCGATGGAGACCTACCTCTATCAGGCCGTGCAGTTCTATGGCTGGGGCTTCGTCGAACGGCCGGGCGTCGTGATCATCGCCGGCATGATCGCCCTCTTCGTCTTCATCGGTGCCCGCCAGCGGCGGCTCGCGGATACGGATGATGAGAGCGACAAGCGCGGCCAGGCGCGGCCGCAGGCGATCTTCGCCCTCGTCCCTGTCGTGATCTTCGCCGCCGTGCTGCTGGACGCCACGCGCCACAGCTTCCTCGGCGCGGTGTTCCCCGGCATGGTCGCGGCGGCGATGCTCGTCATCAGCATCCCCATCGTCCTGAAGCTGGCCTTCGCGAAGGATCCAGGTTCCCTACTGCACGATGGCGAGGAAGGGTCGGACGAGAGCCAGGGCGGCTTCTGGACCTACCTCTTCTGGTTCGCGGGGCTGATCCTGGGCTCCGCCCTGGTCGGCTTCCTGCTGGCCAGCATTGTCTTCTTCCTGGCCTTCCTGCGCCATGCCGCGAAATGCCGCTGGACGAAGACGCTGGTGCTGACCGCCATCGCCAATGGAGGCCTGGTGGCGGTGGCGGATATCCTCGTGCTCGACTTTCCCAATGGCCTGCTGCAGTCGATGATCGACCTGCCCTGGCCCCTTCGCTGAAGAAGACGATGATGAGCAAACCTGTCCTGCAGACCGCGATCCCCTGCACCTTCATGCGCGGCGGCACCAGCCGTGGCCCCTACTTCCTGCGCAGCGACCTGCCCGCGGACCGGGAGACGGCGGGCCGGGTCCTCCAGGCCGTGATGGGATCGCCCGATGCGCGGCAGATCAACGGCCTCGGCGGCGCCACCACCCTGACCAGCAAGACGGTGATGGTGAGCAAGGCGGAACCGGGCCAGAAGCAGCAGGTGGACTACCTCTTCGCCCAGGTGAATGTGGACAAGGATTTCGTCGACTGGGGCCCGACCTGCGGCAACATGCTGGCGGGCATCGGCCCCTTCGCGATCGAGAACGGCTTGGTGCCGGCCGAGGATGGGGAGACGAAGGTCCTGATCCGCGCCGTCAACACCGGCGCGCTGATCGAAGCCGTCGTCCAGACCCCTGGCGGCCGCGTGACCTATGATGGCGACACCGCCATCGCCGGCGTTCCCGGTGCCGCCGCGCCCATCGTGCTGAATTTCGCCGATGCCGTCGGCGGTTCCACCGGCAAGCTGATGCCGACCGGTCAGGCGAAGGACGTGATCGAGGGCGTGGAGGTCACCTGCCTCGACGTCGCCATGCCCGTCGTCATCGCCCGTGCGAAGGACCTCGGCAAGACGGGGCATGAGACCAGCGCCGACCTCGATGGCGACAAGGACTTCATGGCGCGGATCGAGCGCATCCGCCGCGCGGCGAGCCTCGCCATGGGCATGGGCGATGCGGAAGGCCGCGTCATCCCGAAATTCGCCATCGTCGGCGAAGCGAAGGGCGGCACCGGCGTCGCCGCGCGCTACTTCACGCCGCTCGCGCTGCATGAAGCCATGGCCGTCACCGGCGGCATCTGCATCGCCAGCGCCTGCAAGCTGCCGGGCACGGTGGCGGAGGGCATCGCCGTCGTGAACGCCGAGGCGCGGGAGAATGTCACCATCGAACATCCCTCCGGCGTCATGGACGCGGTCATCACCACCGGCACCGCGGCGGATGGCAGCGCCACCATCCTCGGCGGCGGCACGCTGCGCACCGCGCGCCGCATCATGAAGGGTGAGGTCTATATCCCCGCGCGCGTCTGGGCGGGGCACGGCGCGTGACGGACGCCACCATCGCGGAGGACGCGCTGCTGTCGCTGGCCACGCGCGCCCTCATCGCCGGGGGCATGCGGGCCGATGAAGCGGCGCTGGCCGCGCGCGTGCTGGTGCTGGCCGATCTCTTCGGCCTGTCCACGCATGGCATCAGCCGCGTGCCCCAGTATCTCGGCCGCGTGACGGTCGGCGGCATCGACGCCAGGGCCGAGGTGCAGGTAGAACGCGTGATGCCGGCGCTGGCCATGATCGACGGCCGCAACGGCATCGGCCCGCTGGTGGGCATGAAGACGCTGGAGGCCGCGCTGGAAGGCGCCCGCGCCTGCGGCATCGGCGCCGCCTTCGCGCGCGGCAGCAACCATTTCGGCCCGATCGCGCCCTACGCCATGATCGCGGCCGAGCAGGGTTTCGCGACGCTGATCGCGAGCAACGCCACGACGACCATCGCGCCCTGGGGCGGGAAGGATACACGGCTCGGCAACAACCCCATCGGCGTCGGCATGCCCAATCCCGGCGGCGATCCGGTGCTGCTGGACATGGCGCTTTCCGTGGCGGCGCGGGCCAAGATCCGCAGCCTCGCCGCCTCCGGCCAACCCATGCCGGAAGGCTGGGCGACGGATGCGGATGGCAGGCCGACCACCGATCCCAGGGCCGCGCTGGCGGGCTTCCTGCTGCCGGTCGGCGGGCACAAGGGCTATGGCCTCGCCATCATGGTGGACCTGCTCGCCGGCCTGCTGTCCGGCGCCTCCTACCTCACCCGCGTGCGCGCCTGGGACAAGACGCCGGAGGTGGCGCAGGACCTCGGCCATGTCTTCATCGCCATCGATGCGACGAAGCTGGCGCCGGTGGAGGTGCTGAAGGCGCGCATGGCGGACTTCATCGACATCATCCACACAACGCCGCCCGCCGATCCCGCGCGCCCCGTGCTGCTACCGGGGGAGCGCGAGATGCAGCTGCTGCACCGAAGCCGCAAGCACGGCGTGCGGGTCGCGAGCGCCGACCTAGTGAAGCTGCAGGAACTGGCCGGCCAGGCCTGACGGGCCTGACACCGCCGTCAAACGGAGGAAACGAACCATGCTGACGCGCCGCATCCTGCTGGCCAGCGCCACCACCGCGCTGGCCGCCCCCGCTCTTGCGCAAGGTGGCTATCCCAACCGCCCGATCCGCCTGCTGGTGCCCTACGCCGCGGGCGGCGGGCAGGACATCTCCGCCCGGCTGCTGGCGGACCCGCTGCGCAACGCGCTCGGCCAGCCCGTGGTGGTGGAAAACCGGACCGGCGCCAGCGGCATGATCGCGGCGCAGGCCCTCTCCACCGCCGCGCCCGATGGCTACACGCTGATGCTGGGCGGCGCCGGGGAGACGGCGATCAACCAGCATCTGTTCCGCGGCCGCATGACCTACGACCCCGCGCGCGACATCCGCGCGGTGATGGTGGTGGTGAAGGTGCCGAACGTGCTGATGGTGAACCCGCAGGCGCCGTTCAGCACGGTGGAGCAGCTGGTCACCTACGCGAAGGCCAATCCGGGGCGGCTTTCCTACTCCTCCTCCGGCATCGGCAACCCGCAGCACCTGGCCGGCGCGCTGTTCGACTTCATGGCGGGCGTCCAGACCGTGCACGTCCCCTATCGCGGCTCGGGCCAGGCGGTGGTGGATATCGCCGGCGGCCAGGTGCAGTTCGGCTACAACAGTCTCGCCTCCGGCCTGCCGCTGATTCGCGAAGGCCGCATCCGCGCCATGGCCGTCACCAGCAAGGAGAGGATGCCACAGTTGCCGGACAGCCCGTCCGTCTCCGAATACGCGCCGCTGGCGGCCTATGAACTCGTCAATTTCTTCGGCGTCTTCGCCCCCGCCGGCGTGCCCGATCCCATCATGCAGCGGCTGCACGAGGTGATCGCGACCGCCGTGCGGGATCCCGAGTTGCGCGGCAAGTTCGAGGGCCAGGGCCTGCTGGTGCAGTCGATGAGCCTGGCGGAATCGCAGGCCTTCGTGACGAACGAGGCCACGAAGTTCGGTCGTATCGTGGACGAGGCGAAGATCACGGTGGAAAGCTGAGATGCCACGCTGGAACCGCCTTCTCGTCACCGGCGCGGCCGGGGAGATCGGCGGCGTCATCCGCCCCGCCCTGCGCGGCGCGGCGACCCATCTCCGCTGGCACGACATTCGCCCCATCGCGGATGCCGGGCCGGATGAGGAGGTGATGCAGGGCGACCTGGCGGAGCCTGGCGTCGCGGTCGAAGCGACACGCGACGTCGACTGCCTCATCCACCTCGCCGGCATCCCGCGGGAGACCGGCGGCACGGCGGCGGAGATCCTGCGCGCCAACGTCATCGCCTGCCACGCGATGTTCGAGGCGGCGCGGGAGAACGGCGTGAAGCGCTTCATCTTCGCGAGTTCCAACCACACCATCGGCTTCCACCCCGCCGATGCGCTGGTCGGCACTGAGGAACGCCCGCGTCCCTCCGGCCAGTATGGCGCCAGCAAGGTGTGGGGTGAGACGCTGGGCCGCCTCTACGCCGACAAGCACGGGATGGAGGTCGCGTGCCTCCGCATCGGCGCCTTCCGCGCCCGCCCCGGCAATGCGCGGGAACTCGGCGGATGGATCAGCCATGGGGACATGGCGGGGCTGGCGCGCGCCGCGGTCGATGCCGCGCCCTTCCACTTCCTCGTGGTCTATGGCGTCTCCGCCAACCGCCGCGCGCTGTGGGGCAAGGACGAGGCCGCCCGCGCCGCGCTGGGCTGGTGGCCGAAGGATGATGCGGAGGTGTTTGCCGCGGAACTGGAGGACAAGCGCCCGCCCACCGGCAGCGTCGCCGCGCGCTTCCACGGCGGCGGCGTCTGCGAATACGGCTTCTCCGGCGATCCCGACCGGATCAGGTAGCGCCGCGCTCCGTCACGTCGAACTTCGTCACGTCATCCAGGCTGGCGCCGAACCAGGCCTGGATCTCCAGCGTCCGCGCCTCCATCGCCTCGGGCTGCCCATCCGCGCCGATACGCAGCGCCACGTCATGCCCGGGCAGCAGCACCGTGCCGGGCTTCTCCCGCCACACCGCGTTCAGCCGCGCGATGGAGGCCCGGTGCACTTCTGCATCCATCGTCATGTCCGCAACGCCCGTCGCCAGTTCCGCGCGGTTCTTGGCGACGTCGGCGGAGAAGATCGTGCGCGCCGCGCCCTCCAGTACGAAGACCAAGTGATGCGGCGAATGGCCCGGCGCCTCGAAACAGCTGATGCCGGGCACGCCCGTCTCCCCTTCTGCCAGCCGCCGCATCCGCGGATTCTCCGCCAGGGCGCGGATGCAGAATTCCGGCCATAGAGGCGCGCCTTCGGGCTGCTGCAGCGCGTAGTCCAGTTCCGCGCCCGGCACATGGATCAGCGCGTTGCGGAACATCGGCCAGTTCTCGACATGGTCGTAGTGCAGATGCGTGACCAGCACATCCGTCACCGCCTCCGCCGCCACGCCGACGGCCTTCAGCCGGTCGAGGATCAGCCGGCGCGCGCCGCTGCGCCCGGTATCGAGCACGGCGATGCGCCCGCCCGGCCCGCGCGCCAGCGCCACCGTGCTGAAGCCCAGCCCGCCCTGCTGCTTGGATTTGCCGGGATAGCCCTGGATCAGCGTCTCGACGGTCCAGCTCATCGCACCAGTTCCTCCGGGAAGGTCACGCCCCAATGCGTCGCGGCCTGGCGCAAATCCAGCACCGTGTTCTCCGGCAGGTCGAGGCCGTGTTCCAGGTGACGCGCCTCGTTCCTCGCCTCGATCTCACCGGGGTAGAAGATCTCCTCCACCCCGTCGGCGCGCGGTGCCGCCTTCAGCTCCGCGATCATGCGCTCGATCCGGTCCTCGAAGACCGGCAGCAGGCCGAAGGCCGCGATGTTGAGCGCCATGACGAAGTGGCCGCTGCGGCTGCGCCGGTCCGCCTGGTAGGGGCCCGCGACCTCCGTCAGCATGCCGCTGCCGGACAGCGCGCCGGCCAGGACATCCATCATGGCGGAGATGGCATAGCCCTTGTGCTCCGCCATCGGCTGGATCACGCCTTCCAGCGCCGCCACGGGATCGGTCGTGCGACGCCCTTCCTTGTCCAGCGCCCAGGAATCGGGAATCGGCAGCCCCTTCTGCCGCGCCAGGAAGATCTTGCCTCGCGCCACGCTGGTATTGGCGATGTCGAGCATCATGGGCGCGTGCCGCCCCGCGGGTGCCGCGATGGACCAGGGATTGTTCCCCACCACCTTCTTCCGCCCGCCCCAGGGCGCCATGGCCGGGCTGCCATTGGCGACCAGCATGCCGATGCAGCCCTCCGCCGCCGCCATGCGCGTGAAGTAGCCGAGCGCGCCGTGGTGGTTGCTCTCCCGCACCGAGACGATGCCGACGCCATGCTTCCGCGCGCGCTCGATCGCGCTGGCCATCGCCTGCTTGGCGATCACCTGGCCGACGCCGTCATGCCCGTGCAGCACGGCGATGGCGCCGCCATCCACCAGGTATTCCGCCCGCGTCACCGGCTTCATCACGCCGGTCCGGATGCGGTCGAGGTACCAGGGCGCCCGCATCACGCCGTGGGAGGAATGCCCCCACAGATCGGCCCTGACCAGGCTGTCCGCCACCAGCATCGCATCATCCGCCGGCAGCCCCGCGGCGCGATACAGCGCCGCCACGAAATCACGCAATCCATCAGCCCGCACCAACGCCATCGGCTTCGTCGTTCCCCCCAATCCCGGTCCACCGATCATGGGCGGCACGCCGGTGCCGCGCCAGCCGGCCGGCACGCGGCGGGGTTCGGGCAGCCATGCAGCCGACACGGATGCTTCATCGACCCGTCATCGGCCTTTCGCGGAGCCTGTCTAATCACCCGCCCGACCGCCGCGCCATTCCGCGCGGCGCCGGAGAGACAAGCGACCATGCCCGATACGATGCAGCCAGCCGACAACGGCAAGCCGATCGAGATCGAGGATATCGGCAGCAACCCGAACCCCGAGGACACGATCGGGGAGGTGATGAACCGCCGCCTGTCTCGCCGCGCCGCGATCCGCGGCCTGGGCGGCGCCGCGGCGGCCGCGACGCTGGCGGACCAGCTGCTGGCGGCGGCGGAGCCCGCGCTGGCGCAGGTGAACGGCCCCTCGACCCTGACCTTCGCCGAGCTCCGCCACCAGATGGGCCAGCGCGACGCGGTGCCGGAGGGCTATGAGATCCAGACCGTGATCCGCTGGGGCGACCCGGTGGTGCCGGAAGCGCCTGCCTTCAACGCCGCGGCGCAGACGCCGGAAGCCCAGGCTGCTCAGTTCGGCTACAACAACGACTTCATCGATTTTCGCCCCCTGCCCTTCGGCGCCAACGGCTCCGACCACGGGCTGCTCTGCGTGAACCACGAATACACCGACACGCAGCTGATGTTCCCTGGCATCGGCAGCGGGCGCGACGCGCGGCTGCGCACCACCGCCGCGCAGGCGCGGATCGAGTTGCTGGCCCATGGCCATTCCGTCGTCGAGATCCGCAAGCAGGACGGAAAGTGGGGCGTCGTCGGCAACAGCCGCTACAACCGCCGCATCACCGGCGAGACGCCGATGCGCATCAGCGGCCCCGCCGCGGGGCATGACCTGCTGAAGACCAGCGCGGACCCGACCGGCACGCGCGTGCTCGGCACGCTGAACAACTGCGCCGGCGGCAACACGCCCTGGGGGACCGTCATCATGGCGGAGGAGAACTTCAACCAGTATTTCGGCGGCGCCGCGGCGCGCAGCGGCGCGCAGTCCGACAGCTATCGCCGCTACGGCATCCTGCCCGACGCCACCTATGCCTGGGGCCGCTTCGAGGATCGCTTCAACCTCGACCGCGAACCGAACGAGCCGAACCGCTTCGGCTGGATCGTCGAGTTCGACCCCTATGACCCCACCAGCGTGCCGGTGAAGCGCACCGCGCTCGGCCGCTTCAAGCATGAGGGTGCCACCCATGCGGTGAACCCCGATGGCCGCGTCGTCTTCTACGCCGGCGACGATGAGCGCTTCGACTACGTCTACAAATTCGTCACTGCCCGCCCCTGGAATCCGACCGACCGCGCCGCCAACCGTGACCTGCTGGACGAGGGCACGCTCTACGTCGCCCGCTTCCATGATGATGGCCGCGTCGAATGGCTGCCGCTGGTCCAGGGCGAGGGCCCGCTGACCGCCGCCAACGGCTTCCCGAGCCAGGCGGAGGTGCTGATCAACACCCGCCGCGCCGCGGACCTCCTCGGCGCGACGCCGATGGACCGGCCGGAGGATGTGGAGACCAACCCCGTCAACGGCCGCGTCTATGTGATGCTGACGAACAACGGCAACCGCACCGCGCAGCAGGCCAACCGCGTCAACCCGCGCGCGGCCAACAACCATGGCCATGTGGTGGAGGTCATCCCGCCCGGCGCTGGCACGTCCGCCGTGGACCACGCCGCGACGACCGGGCGGTGGGAGATCTTCCTGCTGGCCGGCAAGCCCGGTGTCGATGCCGGCGCGCGCTACCACCGCGCCACCAGCGACAATGGCTGGCTGTCCTGCCCCGACAATTGCGCCTTCGACGCCAAGGGCCGCATCTGGATCGCGACCGACGGCGCGCCGGGCGCAGCGGGCGTGGCGGATGGCGTCTACGCCGCCGACACCAGTGGCTATGGCCGCGCGCTGACGCGCCTCTTCTACCAGGCACCGACGGGCGCGGAAGTCTGCGGCCCCTGCTTTACGCCGGACAGCCGCACCCTCTTCCTCGCCATCCAGCACCCCGGCGACGACCCGGGCTCGACCTTCGAACGCCCCTCCACCCGCTGGCCCGACTTCGCGGAGGGCATGCCACCCCGCCCCGCCGTCATCGCCATCATCAGGAAGGATGGCGGCGAGATCGGGTCCTAGTCAGCGCGCCGCCAGCGTGGCCTGGAGGCGGCCAACCGCCGCCTCCAGCGTCGAGCGCGGGCAGCCGAAGTTCAGCCGCGCGCCGAGGGGCACGCCGAACTCGGCGCCCGGGCTCAGCGCCACCTTCGCGCGGTCGAGGAACCAGGGCTGCGGTTCCCCGATGCCGAGCGCGGTGCCATCCAGCCAGGCCAGGAAGGTGCCCTCCGGCTTGTGGATCGTCACACCCGGCAGGCGCGCCCGCACCGCCTCCACCAGCCAGTCGCGATTGGCCTGCAGGTAATCCAGCACCGCCGCCTTCCAGGCCGCGCCGTGTTCCAGCGCGGCCAGCGTCGCTTCCAGCCCCAGCACGTTCACGCTGTCCACCATCCCCGCCTTACTCGCCAGGAAACGCTCCCGCATCGCGGCGTCGGGGATGATGGCGAAGGCGGTCTTGAGGCCGGCGATGTTGTAGCTCTTGCTCGCCGACATCAGCGTGATGGTCCGCGCCGCGACGTCCGGCGACAGCGACGCGATGGGGATATGTCGCCGCCCGTCGAAGAGCAGCTCGCAATGGATCTCGTCCGAGACAATGACGGCGCCGGCCTCCAGCGCCGCGGTCGCGATCATCTCCAGCTCGGACCGCGTGAACACCTTCCCGAGCGGGTTGTGCGGGTTGCAGAAGAGCAGCGCGCGCGATTGCGACAGGGCGGCCCGCAGCGCGTCCATGTCGCAGACGACGTCATCGCCGTGGACGGCCAGCGGCGCATCGACGCGCCGCAGCCCCCAATGGCCGGGCGCGGCCAGCATCGGCTTGTAGGCCGGCGTCTGCACGACCACGCCATCACCGGGCGCCAGCAGCGCGCGCAGCGCCATGTTGAAGCCGGGCTCCACGCCGGGCAGGAAGCACACCGCCTCCGGCGCCACCGCCCAGCCGTATTCGCGGGCGAGCATCGCCACCACCGCATCCCGCAGCGCATCCCGCGCCACGCCATAGCCCAGCACCGGGTGGTCCAGCCGCGCGCGGATGGCATCCAGGATCGGCGGCGCCACCGCGAAATCCATATCCGCCACCCATAGCGGCAGCACGTCGTCGCCGTAGCGGCTCCATTTCGAACAGCCGGTGCCGCGGCGGTCGATCGGCGTGTCGAAGTCGAAGCCGCTCATTCCGGCCGACCGCCCACCACCACCGGGCGATCGGGATCGGCGATCCAGGCGGACCAGGACCCCGGATACATCGACGCCTCCACCCCGATCGAGGCCAGCACCGCCACCGCATGCGCGGCCGAAATGCCCGCGCCGCAGGAGACGCCGACCGGCCGGCTGCCATCCGCGCCCAGCGCGGCATAGAGGTGCCGCAGCGTCTCTGACTCCGCGAAGGTGCCGGCCTCGGTCAGGTTGTCGATGGCCGGCGCGCTGACCGATCCCGGGATATGGCCGCGCCGCGGCTGCCCGGGCGCCACCGTCGCGCCGATGTAATTGGGCCGCACGCGCGAATCGAGCAACACCCCCTCCCGCGCCAGCCTCGCCGCGCCGTCGGCGTCCAGCACGCCGAGATGCCCTGCGGAGAGTACCACATCCCCGGGCGTCGGAGAACTCGGCGTGGTCACCGCCGAAAACCCCGCCGCCTGCCAGGCCGCGAAGCCGCCATCCAGCAGCCGCACATCGGCAATCCCCGCCCAGCGCAGCACCCACCAGCCGCGCCCGGCCACCAGGCAGCGGTCATGGTCATAGACGACCACCGCATCCCCCTGCCTGATGCCCCAGCGCCGGGCGGCCTCCTGCAATGACGCGATCTCCGGCAGCGGCCGGCTGCCCTTCGTGCCGCCACCCGGGGAGGCCAATTCCGTCGGCAGGTCCACGTCGATCGCGCCCGGGATGCGGGGCGCAGCCGCCATCTCCGCCGTCCGCGGGTTGCTGACGCAAAGGACGATCGGCGGGCGCGGCCCCTGCAGCAGCGCGGCCAGCGCGGGCGCGGTGACGAAAACCTGGTCGCGGGGGTCGGTGGCCATGGAATCTCCGGATCATCAGCGCCCGCCATCCTGCCCCGCGAAAGCCAGGGTTGCGAAGCGGGGGGGCGGGGTGCTCCCCTGGGCCATGGCTGATCCGTCCCCTGGCGCGCTCGCCCTGCTGCGCCAGTTGCCCTTCGCGCTCTTCCTCGGCTCCCGGGTGATCTCGGCAATGGCCGTGCAGGTGCAGGTCGTCGCGGTGGGGTGGCAGGTCTACGACCTGACGGACAGCGCCTTCGCCCTCGGGCTGGTCGGGCTGGTGCAGTTCCTGCCCGTGCTGCTGCTGACGCCCCTGACCGGGGAGGTCGCGGACCGCTTCGACCGCCGCCTGGTCGTCGGCATCTGCCGCGCGCTGACGGGGCTCGCCGCGCTGGCGCTGACGCTCGCCAGCCATGGCGGCTGGGTGACCAGTTCCACCATCTTCGCCTTCGTGGCCGTCATCGGCGCGACAAGGGGCTTCGAGATGCCGGCCCAGCAGGCGCTGCTGGCGGGCGTGGTCCGGGCGCCGGACATGGCGCGCGCCACCGCCTTCTCCTCCTCCGCCAGCCAGGCGGCGACCATCGCGGGGCCGGCGGCGGGCGGGTTCCTCTACGCGCTGGGCGGGCCGGAGATCGCCTATGGCACGGCGGCGGGGGGCTTCCTGCTCGCCGCCCTCATGGCCTTCGCCATCCGCACCGCGCCGCGCCAGGGCATCCGCGGGCGCGTGACGATGGAGAACCTGCTCTCCGGCCTCGTCTTCGTGCGCACGCGCCCGATCCTGCTCGGCGCCGTCTCGCTCGACATGATGGCGGTGCTGCTGGGGGGTGCCGCGGCGCTGCTGCCGATCTATGCGCGGGACATCCTGCAGACCGGTCCCTGGGGCCTCGGCATCCTGCGTGCCGCGCCGGCCGTTGGCGCCTTGGGGATGTCGCTGCTGCTGGCCTGGGTGCCGCTGGGCGGCAAGGCCGGGCGCAAGATGTTCGCGGGCGTCATCCTGTTCGGCATCGCGACCGTGGTCTTCGGCTTCTCCACCAACCTCTGGCTCTCCGCCGCCGCGCTGGCGCTGATCGGCATGGGCGATGTGGTCAGCGTCGTCGTGCGGCAGACACTGGTGCAGCTGGCCACGCCGGATGAGATGCGCGGCCGCGTCGCCGCGGTGAATTCGCTGTTCATCGGCGCCTCCAACCAGCTGGGCGAGTTCGAATCCGGCGTCGCCGCCGCGCTGGTCGGGCCCGTCGCGGCGGTGGTGCTGGGCGGCATCGGCACGGTCGCCGTGGCCCTGCTGTGGATGCGCTGGTTCCCCGCGCTGCGCGACATCGACCGGCTGGAGGACATCGCGCCGGACAGCGAGGCATCGCGCCGGCGATCCGCAACCGGCAAGCCCGCGATGCCGTAGTCCGGAACAGCGAAAACCGCATTGCATTCGGCGGTCCGCGTGACATGCTTTGCCATCCCACGACGGCTCCCACGTCTGTGCCGCCTTGCCGGCATCACTCACGGGACGCATCGGGGCTGGAGGACTTCGCGCCATGGCCGCGACACGGCAGATCAAGCTCGGCGTCTCCATGGTCGGCATGGGGTATCACCTCGCCGCCTGGCGCCACCCGGATGCTTCCGCGGGCGGCAACATGGAACTGCAGCACTTCGTGAAGACCACGCAGGTGGCGGAACGCGGGCTGCTCGACATGGCCTTCCTCGCGGATGGCGTCGGCATCCGCTTCAATGACCGTCCGCCGGGCGCGCTGAGCCACACCTGCAAGAACGTGCAGTTCGAGCCGCTGACGCTGCTCTCCGCGCTGGCGATGGTGACGGAACGCGTCGGCCTCGTCGCCACCGCCTCGACCACCTACAACGAGCCCTATCACGTCGCGCGGAAATTTGCCTCGCTCGACCACATCAGCGGCGGGCGCGCGGGCTGGAACGTCGTGACAAGCGCGACGGACATGGAGGCGCAGAATTTCGGCCTGGACGGCGCGCCGGCCAAGGGCGGCCGCTATGACCGCGCCATCGAATTCGTCGATGTCGTCCGCGGCCTGTGGGAGTCGTGGGAGGACGATGCCTTCGTCCGGGACAAGGCGAGCGGCGTCAACTACGACCCGTCCAAACTGCACATCCTGAACCACCAGGGCGAGCATTTCCGCGTCCGCGGGCCGCTCAACGTGCAGCGCACGCCGCAGGGCCGGCCGATCATCGTGCAGGCCGGCGCCAGCGACCAGGGCCGCGAACTCGCCGCCGCCACCGCCGATGTCGTCTATGCCGCGGCCCAGACGCTGGAGGATGCGCGCGCCTACTACCAGGACGTGAAGCGCCGCATGCCGCGCTACGGCCGCCATCCCGACCAGCTCAAGATCATGCCGGGCCTCATGGCCGTGCCAGGCCGCACGCGGCAGGAAGCGCAGGACCGATACGAGGTGCTGCAGCAGCTTGTCCAGCCCGTGGTCGGGCTCGGCGCGCTGGCCAACTACCTCGGCGACCTGTCGGAGTACGACCTCGACGGCCCGCTGCCCGAACCGAAGGACCGGCGGGACCACAGCCGCGGCCAGATCTTCATCGACATGGCCCGGCGCAACAACCTGACCATCCGCCAGCTCTACCTCTCCATCGCCGGCGGCAACGGCCACCGCACCGTCATCGGCACGCCGGCCGACATCGTGGATGCGATGGAGGAGTGGTTCCACAACGAGGCCGCCGACGGCTTCAACATCCTGCCGACCTGGCTGCCCGGCGGGTTGGAGGAGGTGGTGGAGATGGTGGTGCCGGAGATGCAGCACCGCGGCCTCTACCGCACGGCCTATGAGGGCCGCACGCTGCGGGAGAATCTCGGCCTCGCCTATCCCGAACATCCCGCCGCGGCCGCCCGCCGCGCCGCCCTGTCGCAAGTCCTTGGGAGTGCCGCCGAATGATCCGTCCGACACTCGCCCTCGCGCTGCTGCTCGCCGCGCTGCCCGCCGGCGCCCAGACGCTGCGCATCGGGATGAAGGCCGCGATCGACGGATCCGACCCGCACCAATCCTACAGCCCGAACCGCAACGTGCAGATGCACGTCTATGAATCGCTGGTGGAGCAGGACCCCAACATGCAGGCCCTGCCGGGGCTCGCGGAATCCTGGCGCGTGGTGGACGACAACACCTGGGAATTCAAGCTGCGGCCGAACGCCACCTTCCATGACGGCACGCCGCTGCGCGCCGCCGACATCGCCTTCTCCTTCGCCCGCGCCGGCGATGCGCGCGGCCTTCGCACCTACAGCGCGCAGATGCGCGCCGTGGCGGGGGTGGAGGAGGTGGATGCGCGCACGATCCGCATCCGCACCCACGGCCCCTCCCCCCTTCTGCCCTACAACCTCGCCTCCATCATGATCGTCTCCGCCGCCGCGGTCGGCGACAATGCGACGGAGGACGACTTCAATGGCGGCCGTGCCGCCATCGGCACCGGCCCCTATCGCTGGGTGCGCTTCAACCGCGGCGCCGACGTCACGATCGAACGCGTGCAGCGCCCCTCCGGCCGCGCGCCGGAGCCATGGGAGCGTGTGGTCTTCCGCTTCATCCCGAATGACAGCGCGCGCGTTTCCGCGCTGCTCGCCAACGACGTGGACGTCGTGGATGCGGTGCCGCCCGCGCTCTATGGCCGCGTGCGGACCGATGCGCGCTCGCGCCTCGTCACCTCGACCTCCGGCTTCAACTTCTACATGTACATCGACAGCGGGCGCGAACGCTCTCCCTTCGTCACCACGACGGAGGGCCAGCCGCTGGACCGCAACCCGCTGCAGGACCGTCGCGTGCGCCTCGCCCTCTCCCACGCGCTGAACCGCACGGCACTGGCGGAGCGCGCAATGGAAGGCGGCGCGGAGCCCGCGGGGCAGATCGCGCCGGCGGGCTTCATCGGCCATGTGCCGGACCTGCCCGTCCCGGCCTTCGACCCGGCCCGCGCCCGCGCCCTGCTCGCGGAAGCCGGCTACCCCAACGGCTTCGGCCTGACCATCCACTGCACCGGCGACCGCTTCGCCGGCGATGCGCGCAGCTGCCAGGCGATCGGCCAGATGCTGACCGCGATCGGCATCAAGACGGAGGTGGAGGCCCTGCCCTCGGCCATCTTCTTCCGCCGCGCCAATCGCAACCCCGCCAATGGCGGCCCGGAATTCTCCGTCTCGCTCAGCATGTTCTTCACGACGACGGGCGCGGCGCCGGAGGGGATGAGCACGATCCTCCGCACCTATAACGCGCAGCTCAGCCATGGCGCGTCCAACCGCGGCCGCTATTCGGACGCCAACCTGGACCGGCTGCTGGGCGCCATCGAGACGACGCTCGATGATGTGCGGCGTGAGGCGCTGACTCAGGAAGCCGTGCGCTACGCGATGGCGGAGGCCGCCATCGTGCCGGTCTTCTTCGTCCGCTCCGCCTGGGGCACGGCGCGCAACATCACGCTGACGCCGAGAGGCGACCAGTACACCATGGCGACCGGCATTCGCCTCGCCCGCTGAACGGATCGCCTGACATGCCCACGAAGAAGAAACAGCTGAAGCTCGGCGCCTTCCTCAGCGTGCCGGGCAACCACCTGGCGGGCTGGCGGCATCCCGATGCCGTGCCCGACTACGACATGGATTTCTCGCTCTACATGCGCCTCGCTCAGACGGCGGAACGCGCGCTCTACGACACCATCTTCTTCCAGGACACGGTCGCCGTAGCCGGCAGCGATGCGCTGAAGGCGGGGGACCTGACGCGCACGCGGCTGTCGCGCATCGTCAAGCTGGAGCCGACCGCGACGCTGGCCGCGCTGGCCGTCGGCACGAAGAACATCGGCCTCATCGCCACGGCGACGACGACCTTCAACGAGCCCTACAACATCGCCCGCCGCTTCTCGACGATCGATCACATCAGCGGCGGCCGTTGCGGCTGGAACCTGGTGACGTCCCAGATCGAGGACGAGGCCGGCAACTTCAACCTCGACACCCATGTGGACCACGCGCTGCGCTACGAACGCGCCATCGAATTCTACGAGGTGGTCGCCGGGCTCTGGGATTCCTGGGAACACGATGCCTTCCTGCGGGACCAGGAAAGCGGCGTCTGGTTCGACCGGGACAAGATGCATTTCCTCGACCACCACGGGAAGTACTTCAACGTGCGGGGTCCGCTGAACTCGCCGCGCACGCCGCAGGGCCGGCCGGTGGTGGCACAGGCGGGGTCGTCGGAGCCTGGCCGCGAGCTCGCCGCCCGCACCGCCGACATCGTCTTCACCGCGCAGACGGAACTCGAAGCCGCGCGCGAATTCTTCGCCGACGTGAAGGGCCGCACCGCCCGCTACGGCCGCACGCCCGACGACATCAAGATCATGCCCGGCATCACCCCCGTCATCGGCCGTACGATGGAGGAGGCGCAGGAGAAATACGATGCCCTCCAGGCGCTGCTGCCGGATGATGTCGCGCTGGCGGCGCTCGCCCGCTTCACGCGCGGCATCGACATCTTCAGCTACCCGCTGGACGGGCCCATGCCGGACCTGCCCGAAGCCAACTCGGCGAAGTCCCGGCAGAAGCTGATCATGGACATGGCGAAGAAACACAACATGACGCTGCGGCAGGTCGCGCGATCGGTCTCCGCCGCCCAGGGTCACCGCGTGCTGGTCGGCACCGTCGGCTACATCGCCGACCAGATGCAGGAATGGCTGGAAGCCGATGCCTGCGACGGCTTCAACGTCATCTGCAACTACTACCCGGGCCCCTTCGACGACTTCGCCAACCAGGTGATCCCGGAGTTGCAGCGGCGGGGGATCTTCCGCACGGCCTATGAGGGCCCGACGCTGCGGGAGAACCTCGGCCTGCGGGTGCCGGAGAACCGCTACACCGCCGCCCGGGGCTGACCTACAGCCCCGCGCGCTTCCGAGCGCGACGCATCAGCCAGCCTGCGACGCCCGGCGCCTTGTCGATGAGGTCACTCAGCGCCTTCCGCTCGGCCTCCGCCTTGGCCCGCGCCGCGGCGGCCTCCAGCGCCTGGCCGCGGGCGACCAGGCGGGCCTCGTCCATCTCCGCCATGCGGCGCTTCATGTAGGCGTCCGCACCCTCGGCCTCGATCCGCCGCAGCGTCGCCTCCATCGCCTCCAGCGACCGCCGCAGCGCGTCGACATCGGTCGGCACGGTCGCGGGCTTCGGGGCGCGGATGGGGGGCTTCTGGCGACGCCGGCTCATGGCTTCCTCCCGCGCCGCCTCGCGACGGAACGCACTGGAAGTGGGGTGGGGAAGGCGTTGGCGCCCCTCGGGGAGGGGTATGCCCCGTACGGGATTCGAACCCGTGTTACAGCCTTGGACCGCCATAAGGAAGCCCCCGCAACGCGTTAGCTTGAAAACTGATTAGCGGTTGCCGCAACGCCTCGTGAACCCTTGGCGAACGGCCCATGCTATCAGTTCTGGCCATGTTCCCGGTTGCCACTCCAGCCTCCGTCACGCTTGCCGACCACCCCGGGTGGTGGGTCGAGGCGCGCTGCATCTGCGGTCGCTGCACGCATATCCCAGTGAAAATACTGCTACGGGAGTGGAGGCGCGAGATGGAGTTCACGCAGATCGCGCGGCGGCTGCGGTGCCGGACATGCAGCAGGCGGCCGGTCGCTGTGGAACTGGTCGAGGACATCCAAGCGGGCGCCAGGGGCACAGGCACGGCGCCAGGCCGACGGATCAGCCTGCTGCCGTAGTGGGTCACTTCCGCTCTGTGCCGGCAAGGCTGTGCGGCAGGTTCGCCTTGACCCAAGCCTTGAAGCGCGGAGCTTCAGACGGAACTGATCCATCCAAGCTATGCAGATTGATGAGCGCCCGATGGATCGTTCCGGTTCTGCCCGACCGCCCCAAACGCGAGGCGCGCGCGAACCGCTTGGACAGTAATACGCACCGCTTGAGAGCCAAGCGGATGTCCCGCCAGCGCCGAATCAGCGGCATGGGAGCGTCAATTCGAAGATCGCACCTTCTGGACCGTTGCGCGCCGTAATGCTGCCCCCGATCGCCTCGACGAGACGGCGGCAGATGGATAGCCCGAGCCCCGTACCGCGCTCTACATCCTTTGTGCTGACGAAGGGCTGGAATAGGCGCGACAGAACCTCCGGAGGGAGACCGCCGCCCGTATCCGAGACCTGCATTCGCACAAAGCTAGCACCCGGGTCTCGGCTGGCAGACAAACGAACCAGTCGGGGCGCACCCGGAGGATTTGCCTCCAGAGCGTCTCGGGCATTTACCAACAAGTTCACTATGACCTGCTGGAGGGCAACAACGTCACCCTGCACCGCCAACGGTGGCTCACCTAGGTCAAGCTCAACATTTACTCCGGCGGTGCGAAGCCCTCCGCCGACGACGGCTAGGGCCTTGTCAGCCACCTCCCGTAAAGACACGGTCCGCAACGGCTGACCATGCTCGGGCCCGCGCGCGAAGCGGCGCAGCCCGTCGATTACCTCTGCCGCACGGCGGGCCTGCTCGCCGATCCGTTCGAGTTTGCCCGAGACCGCATCGACTTTGCCCTGGCGCAGGAGGATCTCGGCGGTGTCGGCAGCGAGCGATATGCCGGCGAGAGGCTGTTTCATATCGTGGATGAGGGTTGCCGAAACCTCGCCGAGTGACGCCAGCCGCGCGGCATTGATCGCGGCTGTCTCAGCTTCGCGCCTCGCGGTGATGTTGAGATGGTACCCGACGTATTCGACACGTCCATCTGGGTGGCGTGACAGCACGCGTGCTTCTGTTCGTATCCAGCAGACCGCTCCATCCGGCCTGCGCATGCCCCACTCCCGCGTGTCGTTTCCGCGCTCCAGGAGTATTCGGACCCATTCCGCAAAAGGAAGTGTTCCCGGAACCGCGAGATCTGACCAGTTCTTCTCAGCAGGCAGTCTCGCGGGAGGCCAGCCGGTTACCGCCTCCAAGTCGCCGCCGCGATAGAGCGTGGAAACACTTCCATCTGCAGCAACCTCGCGAAGGAACACGACGGCAGGCAATCCAGCAAGGAGGCGCTCAACCTGGATCCATCCTTCGCGCTGCGCCTCAGCCTCACGCAATGCCGCGAGTTGAGCGCTGCGTTCACGTGCTATCGCGAGGCCAAGAAAAGGAATTGCGACGCCAATTACACCGACGGCAAGAGCGGCCAAGGGGGAAGGCTGGGGGCTCGGACCGGCGATGCCGGTTGCGGCGCGCCAAAACGCAATTGCGGAGATTGCGGCACAGATCAAAGCTAACTCAGAAGAGCCGCGAAGCCGCGAGTGCAGATAAGTAAGCCAAGCTTCCCGCGCCGCAGCAAGGAGAAGCAGGCCCAGGACTAGCCCCGACGCAACGACGCGGGCACGAAGCGACTCCGGGAAGCCTGGAACGGCATAGACCGCGATCCAAAGCACCAGAGGGAGGGTCGCAAGCCAGGTTGAGACTGGTTCGCCCCGAAACCGGCGCATGCCGACACAAAGCAACCCAACGGCGAGGATATGCGATCCATTGGCTGCCAGCACGACGACTGAGGCCGGAAGGACGTCGCGCATGGAGAAGACGGCAGATCCGACACCCAGAAGGACTGCGAAGCCTGTCCACGGTATGACGAAGGGCGCGACATCAGGGCGTAGAGTACGCGCCATCAGCAGCGCCGTTAGGAAGCCGATTACGGCGACCGTGGCGTGGACAGTCGGGACGTGCGGTTCAATTGGCATGCGCGGGTTTGCGATGTTGACGCCGCGAAAACTGCCATAAGCGACGGGAGGACCAATCGGTCTGCATGACGACGTAGCCGCTGATGACGAAGAACAGCTCGACGCCGACGAAACCGGGGTTGGTCAGGCCGATGGCCGCCATCGCGCTGGACGAGAGGGAGAAGTGCTGGAAGAGCACAAGCAGGATGGCTGCGCCGCGCAACTGCTGGACGGTGATGTTCTGGCCGGTCATGCCCGATGCATTTCTGAGCGTCTCGCTTATAGGCATTAGCGAAACAATCAAGCACTGCGCGGGTCCGGAGCGCAAGATGAACGCCGGGCAACCCGTGGCCGCGGCGTCTAGAAGCAAAAAGGCCCCGGCGGATCAGCCTGCCGCCGTAGCGGGCGGGGTCCTTTAAGCCGCGGGACTTCCGCGCCCTGGTGGCCGCCCAGGTCTTCCCGCCGGCCCGCGCCTTCCCGCCCACCGGGGCAATCCGCTGGCATCGCGCGGAGCTGGAGGCCGTGATGGCGCGTTTCTTCGGGCTGGACGCCGCCGCCCCCGACCAACAGGATGCGGCCGCCCGCCAGGCCGCCAGGGAAGCCCTCAATGCCTTCGACCCGGACGCCAGCTATCGGACGCCTGCCGCACGTCCAGGCCGTCGCCAAGCCTGACGGGCGGGTTTACCTCTACTACCGCCGGGACGGCCGCCGGCACGCCCTGCCAGGCCCCGAGGGCAGCATTGCTTTCCGGGAGGCCTATGACCGGATCCACAGTGCCCACGGCGTGGCGCCCCGCCCCAACAGCGCGACGGCCGGCACGGTGGAGGCCGCGATCATCGACTACCTCAGCAACCCGGATTTCACGACGCTCGCCCCGGCCAGCCAGCGGCAATATCGATGGACGCTCGACCAGTTCCGCGGCGCCTTCGGGCCGCTGCGCCTGGCCGACCTCGACAGCGGGTGGTGGGAGGCGCTGCGCGCCCGCTACACCGGCCGCGCCATCAAGTGGAACCACCTGCGCAGCCGCATGCGGGACGTCATCGACCTGCACCGCCGCCTGCACCCCAAGGCGATGACGCACAACCCGCTGGCGGAATCGAAGCGCATCAAGGTCGCGAAGAGCCGGCAGAATCGCCCCTGGCCGCGCGATGCGCTGGCGAAGGTCCTGGCCGCCGCCACGCCGGAATTCCGGGCCCTGGTCATCACCTACCTGATGACCACGCAGCGCGGCTGCGACGTGACCACCCTTCCCCGCGCGGCCTACGACGCCGAGGCGCGAACCCTGACGCTGACCCAGCAGAAGACCGATGTGCCGCAGGTGCTGCATGTGCCGGCGGCGCTCGCGGCCGCGCTGGCCAGCATGGAGGGCCGCCACCGTCACCGCCTGCTGGTCACGCCCCGCGGCGAGGCCTGGACCACCAGCAACGCGCAGGAGACGCTCCGCCGCCTGCTGCAGAACCTCGGCCTGCCCCGCTACACGCTGCACGGCCTGCGCGCCACGGGCCCGACCGCCCTCGCGATGGACGGCCAGCCCAACCGCGTCGGCCGCGCCCTGACGGGTCATCAGGATGACGCGAGCTATGAGGGGTACACCGCCGGCGCCGACAAGTACGAGCTCGCGAAGCAGGGCGCCGAGGCGCTGGACAGGATTTTCGGGAGCCTGGTCGCGAGCGCCGAGGCCGCCGGGAACCAGACGAAGGCCGCCGGCCTGACGGGCCGCGCCGCCGCGAAGGCGAAGCGGGAGGCGGTGGCAACTGCGTTGGAAACTGTAAATCCGGTACCGCTGCGGCAGCGGGCGAAGGCCGGATAATCCGTTGATCTTACTGCGGATTATCCGGGTATGCCCCGTACGGGATTCGAACCCGTGTTACAGCCTTGAAAGGGCCGTGTCCTAGGCCTCTAGACGAACGGGACAGCCGGAGGTGGGGGGCGTATGGCCGCGCCCGCGCCACCGGTCAAGCCCCGGCACCGCCCAAACGGGTCTGTCGTGCCGCCCACCGCGCCACGCCCGGCAGCCATCCCGCCAGCGTCGCCACTGCGCCGGGCACGCGCCCCATGGCCGCATCCACCAGCCCCGCGACCCGCATCCCGGGCCGTACATGGCGATCCCACGCGCCCTGGTGCCAGGCCGCCCCCTGCCCCGCCAGGATCGCCCGCGCCGCGTGGAGGCCCGAGCCCAGCGCCATCGCGATCCCGTCGCCACAGAGGGAGGGGATGACCGCCGCCTGGTCGCCGATGCGGAACACGCCCGAGTCGCCCGGCGCGCGGTAGCCATAGGGCACCGCCGCCACCGCCAGCGGCCTGGCCCAGAAGGGCTCCGCCCCGCGCAGCAGGTCCCGCCCCGCCGCGCTGCCCGCCGCCACCAGGGCCAGCAGCGCCGCCGGATCACGCGCTGCCGCCGCCAGGCCGGGCGTGCCCTCCGGCAGGGCGAGACACAGATTCGCCCCGCCCCCCGCCCGCGGCTGCAGGCCGGCATAGCCGCCCGCACACGCCAGCACGGCAATGGCATCGCCGATCGGCACGCCTGCCAGCGGCAGTTTCAGGCCGATCGACCGATGCGCGGCGCGCCGCGGAAAGCCGCGCAAATCATGCTTGCCCGTCGCCAGCACGACGGTGCCGGCGCGCTCCAACTGTCCATCGGCAAGCCGCAGCGTCCAGGCACCGCCTTCCTCCGCTGTGGTTGTCACCGCCACGCCACGGCGCAGATCAGCCCCCGCTGCCACGGCCGCCGCCAACAGCGCCTCGTCCAGCACCAGGCGCGGCAGGCTCCAGGCCGGGAAGGGCAGGTCGAAGCGGCCCTCACGCCGCCCCGCCGCGAAGATCGCCCGCCGCACCGGCACCGCGCCCAGCGCCGGCAGGTCGATGCCGAGGGTTGCCAGCGCCTCCGCCGCATCGGTGCCGAGGAACTCGCCGCACACCTTCTCCCGCGTCGTGGCGTCCCGTTCCAGCAGCAGGGGCACCGCGCCCCCGCGCGCTAGGGTGATGGCCGCCGCCGCGCCGGCGGGACCGCCGCCGATGATCGCGACCGGGCTCATCCTCCGCCCGGCCCCTCCACCGCCCAGCGGAAGGGCAGCACCCAGCGCGCCCGCGCCTCCACCCCCGCCTCCGCCACCAGGCGGGTCCAGTCATCCCGCTTGAAGGCGCGGTCGATGGAGATGGGACCGTCATGGCTGACCATGGGGTGCATGCGCATCAGCCGCGTGCCCGCCCAGACCGCCGCCCAGGGGATCCAGTGGCGGTGCAGGTCCAGGATCAGCCAGCGGTCGCGCGCATGGGCCGGCAGCCAGCGCAGGAAGCGCACCAGCGTCGCATCATCCAGGTGGTGCGCGAACAGCCCGCAGATGACGACGTCGAAGCGCCGCTCCGCCGGCAGGTCGAACAGATCCGCCGTGATCCAGCGCGCCGGCGTGCCCTTCGCCAAAGCGTGCCGTTCCGCCCAGGGGCTACGGTCGAGCCCCCAGAGGTCGGTCTTCACGCCCCGGGCCTCCCCCCACCGCGCCACCGCCCGCAGCGCATCCCCGCCCCCCGCGCCCACATCGAGCACGGAGATCGAGTCCCTCGGTCGCGACGCCACCACCCGGTCAAGGAACCGCAGCAGGGGCGCATAGGCGAAGGTGATGCGGTTCAGCGTCTCCAGGTCCCGCAGCGCGGCGGCGAAATCCGCTTCCGACTGGCCCGGGTCATCCATGATCTCCTCGTCCCGGCTGCGCGGCATGGTCAGGCCGCCTCGAACCGCATGGCCTCGGCCGAGAGGCCCGGCCCGAAGGCCAGCGCGCAGCCCCGGCCGCGGCGCCCGGCCTGCATCATCCGTTCCAGCACGAAGAGCACGGTGGCGGAGGACATGTTGCCGTGGTCCGACAGCACCCCCCGGCTCGTCTCCAGCGCATCGCCCGGCAGGTCGAGCCCATGCGCCACCGCGTCCAGGATGCTGCGCCCGCCGGGATGCACGGCCCAGAGGTCCACCGCCCCGGCCTCCGCCCCCGCCAGCATCCGCGGCGCTAGATCCGGCAGCGCATGGGCCAGGGTGAAGGGCACCATGCCGGACAGCGTCATGTCGAAGCCGGCATCGCCGATGCGCCAGGTGATCTGTTCATGCGCATCCGGGATCACCACGCTGCTGAAGCCATCCAGCCGCAGCCCCGTTTCCTCGGCCGAGACGATGGCCCCCGCGGCGCCATCGGCGAAGAGCAGGAAGCACAGCAGCTGCTCCAGCGCCGTCGTGTCCTGCAGGTGCAGCGTGCAGAGTTCCAGGCACAGCACCAGCACCCGCGCCTGCGGCTCGCTCCGTACCGTGTGCCAGGCCAGCTTGAGGGCATTGATCGCGGCCTGGCAGCCCATGAAGCCCACCGTCGTCCGCTCGACCGACAACGGCAGGCCGAAGCGGTTGATGATGTGCCGGTCGAGCCCTGGCGCCACGAAGCCCGTGCAGGTCGCGACGATGACATGGGTGATGCGCGGCCCCTCCTCCTCCAGGCCGAGCCTGCCCAGCGCCGCCTCCGCCAGGCCCGGCGCCTCCTCCTCCCACCGCTGCATCCGGGCGCGGGTGGTCGGGAAGGCGCCGCCCTGCTGGTAGAAGCCGCAGCTGGTGCCGGATCCCTCGGGCTCCGACGGGTGCAGCACGGAGTGGCGGGTGGTGATGCCGGCGCGGGACGCCATCTTGGCGAAGGCGGTGCGATCCCGCCCCAGCGCCTGCGCGGTCGCGAAGGCCGAGAAGGCGCCATGCACCTGATGGGCCGGGGTGGCGGTGGCGATGCGGTTCAGGAAGACCTGTGTCATGATCCCCACCTTGGGCGGGGGCCCCGTCGCGTAAGGCCCCTGGCGGCAATTACCCGCCGAAGTGACGCGACTCCGCCATGCACCAGAGTCAATCCTGGGCAGCCCGGCGCGCAGGTCTGGAGGCAAGCCCTGCTTTTTCCAGGCTTTTCCGCGATCTGCCCGGCGTTCTGCACATGACAGGTTTTGTGATTTTAGGGGTGTGTTGACGCGCCCACTGGCCCATATGGAGCCGGCGGCCGAAACGCGGCCCCTTCCCATCCACATGACCTTCGTCCCGCCGGTGAACCCGCGCGGGCCATCGGTCGTGCGGGGCACGGCAAGGGCGCGGCGCTTCGGGCACCGGCGAGATGGCGGCAGGGACACGGGCTGACAGATGGACGGGATGTTCGGACAGAAGGCGACCGACCGGGACGGGCTGGAGGCGGAAGGCCCCAGCTTCGCGGCCCTGATGCGCCGTGATGGCTCCGACGATGCGGGCCATGACGAAATGCGCCCGGGTGTCTCGGCCGAGGCCCTGATCCCCGAGGATGACGAGGACGCGGTCGTCGGCCTGGTGGATGACGCCGGGCTCGACGTGCTGCCCGAGGAAGAGGCCGAGGAGCAGGAGGGCATGGCCCCGCTCGGCTTCGCCGCCGGCGGCGCCGATGACGATGCCGCCCCGGCCGCGGGCAACATCAACCCCGCCTCCGGCAGCCGCAACGACGACAGCGTCACCATGTTCCTGCGGGAAATGGGCCAGGCGGAACTGCTGTCCCGCGAGGATGAGATCGCGATCGCCCAGCGCATCGAGGCAGGGCGCGAAGCCATGCTCTCCGCGCTGTGCGAAAGCCCGACCACCATGGCGACGCTGACCGCCTGGCGCGACGCGGCCGAAGCCGGCCGCCTGCCGCTGCGCGACCTGATCGAGCTGGAAGCCGCCGCCGCCGCCCATGGCGCGGAAGAGCCGATCGTCGAGGGCGTCGAGGAAGCCGCCGCCGACCTGCCCGTGATCTCCGTTGAGGCGCGGATGCGGCCGGAGGTGATGGAATCCTTCGCCACCGCCCTCGCCGCCCTGGCCGCGCTGCGCGCCCCCGGCCTGAAGGCCGCGGAACTGCAGCGCCTGCGGCAGGAAGCGGTCGAGCAGGTGACGGCGCTGCGCCTCCGCCCGGCGCGGACCGAGGAACTGCTGGGCAAGCTGCGGGAGATCCATCGCCAGCTGGTGGCGCTGGAAGGCCGCGCGCTGCGCCTGGCCGCCAGCGCGCGCATCAGCCGCGACGAATTCCTGAAGGTCTGGAAGGGCGGCGAGGCCGGCTGCGGCGCGCGGCTCGAGAAGGCGATCGCCCAGACCAAGGCCGCGGCGACGCTGAAGGGCGACCTCGTTGAGATCCGCGCCGAGCTGACGCGGATCGAGGATGAATCGGGCGTTCCCGCCGCCATGCTGCGCCGGCTCTATGCCGAGGCCGCCCGGGCGGAGCGCGACCTGCGCCAGGCCAAGGACGAGCTGATCCGCGCCAATCTGCGCCTGGTGGTCCACTTGGCCCGCAAGTACCGCAACCGCGGTCTGATGCTGGGCGACCTGATCCAGGAGGGCAACATCGGCCTCATGCGCGCGGTCGAGAAGTTCGACTGGCGCCGCGGCTTCAAGTTCGCGACCTATGCGACCTGGTGGATCCGCCAGTCCTTCACCCGCGCCATCGCCGACCAGGCCCGCACCATCCGCGTGCCCGTGCACATGACGGAGACGGTCGGCAAGGTGGTGCGCGTCGGGCGTCGCCTGGCCCAGCAGACGGGCCGGGAGCCGACGCCGGAGGAACTGGCCGAGCGCCTCGGCATGCCGCTCGACAAGGTCCGCGCCGTGCAGGGCCTGGCGAAGGAGCCGGTGAGCCTGGAATCCCCGATCGGCGAGGATGGCGATGCCAGCCTCGGTGACCTGATCGAGGACCGCAACGCCGTGCTGCCCTTCGACAGCGCCGCCCAGGCCGGCATGCGCGAAGCCGCCGGCAAGGTGCTGGCCGACCTGACGCCGCGCGAGGAGCGCATCCTGCGGATGCGCTTCGGCATCGGCACGAATGGCGAGCACACGCTGGAGGAGGTCGGCAAGACCTTCGGCGTGACGCGCGAACGCATCCGCCAGATCGAGGCGAAGGCGCTCGGCAAGCTCCGCTCCTCCGGCCAGGGCCGGGCGCTGCGGAGCTTCCTGGAGGCCTGAACCTCCGGACCATCGCGATGTGAAAAGCGCCGGCGGGGCCACCCCGCCGGCGCTTTTCCGTTTCAGACCGCGTAGTCGTTCCGGCTGCGGCCCTCGGCCTCCACCGCCTGGACCCAGCGCGGCGGCCGGCCACGGCCCGACCAGGGCTCCCCATTCGGACCGCGATACTTCACGGCGGCGCTCGCGCGCGTCTTCTTGCCGGGCTTCGGGCCGCGACGGCGCCCGCCGCCAGCCGGTTCGATATCGCCCAGCAGGTCGCTGATGTTCAGGCCGAGGGCCGCTGCCCTCTTCCGCGTTTCCTCGATGAAGCTGCGGCGCTCGCCTTCGCTGCGCTCCTGCGCCAGGCGCTCCGCCGCGGCGGCAACTTCCCTCAATTCCGCAACGCCGAGGGATTCCAGGACCCCCAGCGCCGCGGCCAATGATGTCTTTTCCGGTGCCGTCATGGTGTTGCCTCTATCCAGTTCGCCCGCGTTTATGCGCGACGAATGCGGAGGGCATACCGCCTAAAACCGTCGGGGAAAACGAATTAATCGCGAGGCACGGGGAAAGCGGTGCCCGGTGGCAGATTAATCATCGCCACCAATCGCCCCCAATAGCGTAATGGTTCATCATTTCATTTCAGAATGGGAATTGAATTCGCCAGCGCCTGTCGCGCTTGATGGCAATTCGCGCCGTGCGGGACGTTGGATTAACGCCACCCATCCGCACCGCGAAACCCCCGCGGCACTGCGCCGCGCGGCCACGATGCCTCACGCATTCCTGTGCCAATACCGCGGCGCCAACGGCCACGAATCGACGGCCATGGCCTTCGACGTACGCACAGACCGGAAGGAAGGGGATGGGGAGTGGTGGGCGCTGTAGGGCTCGAACCTACGACCCGCTGATTAAGAGTCAGCTGCTCTACCAACTGAGCTAAGCGCCCGGGGCGGTAACCGCCGGTGGGGGGCGTTTAAGGGGTGGGACGGGGTTTGGCAAGCCCATGGGATCATACGAGACCTGCATCCAGGTCAGGTCTCCTGGCATGGCCCCGATCAGCTATCCCCGCGCTCCGTGCCCATCTCCGCATCGCGGTGGACATGGGCCGACATCAGCAGCCCGAAGCCGATCATCACCGTGATCATCGCCGACCCGCCATGGCTGATCAGCGGCAGCGGCACGCCGCCCACGGGGATGGATCCCGTCACCATGGCGATGTTGACGAAGACGTAGAGGAAGTAGTTCGTCGCCAGCCCGACCGCGAGCAGCCGGCCGAACTGGTGGCGGCTGCGCAGCGCCACCAGGAAGCCGAAGGCGATCACGCTGGCCAGCAGGCCCAGCACGGACAGGCCGCCGACCAGGCCGAATTCCTCCGCCAGCATGGTGAAGATGAAGTCGGTCTGCTTTTCCGGCAGGAAGTTCAGGTGCCCCTGCGTGCCCTGCAGGAACCCCTTGCCCCAGAAGCCGCCGGAGCCGAGGGCGATCTTCGACTGGATGATATTGTACCCCGCCCCCAGCGGATCGCTTTCAGGATCGAGGAAGGTGGTGATCCGCGCGCGCTGATAATCGTGCAGACTCTCGTAGACGATCGGCGCCGCGATCGCGACCGCGCCGACCACCAGCGCGAATTTCCAGAGCCGCACCCCGGCGGCGAAGAATACCGCGCCGCCGATCATCAGTGTGATCAGCGACGTGCCGAGATTAGGCTGCTTGAAGATCAGCGCCGCCGGGACCAGCACCGCGATGATCGGCGGGATCAGGAACAGCGGATTGCCGATCCTTTCCCATGATGCCTTGTGGAACCAGGATGCCAGCGCGACCACCAGCATGATCTTCATCAGTTCCGATGGCTGCAATTGCACGGGGCCGATATCGATCCAGCGCTGCGCCCCCTTCCCCACCTGGCCATGCAGCGCCACCAGCACCAGCAGCCCGACGCCCAGCGCGTAGCCCACCCAGGCAAAGCGGGCGATCAGCCGGATATCCACCAGCGCGATCGACAGCATCATCACCAGGCCGAAGCCGAAGCGGATGGCATGGCGCCCCGCATAGGGGTCGGGCGCCCCGCCGCCGGCGGAATACAGCGCCACATAGCCCACCCCCGCGACAGCGCAGAGCAGCAGCACGAAGACCCAGGGGATCTGCCAGAGCTTCTCGAAGACCCCCGTGCCGCGTTCCCGCAGCAGCAGCCGCCGTTCGAACTTCATGGCCGCACCGGCGGGATGGGCGAACGCGGCGCCTCCGCGACGCGCGCGGCAGGCCCCCCCTGCCCGGGGCGCAGGCGCTGGAAGGCCTCCACCAGCACGTCGCGGGCCAGCGGCGCCGCGGCGCCCGATCCGCTGGTGCCGTGCTCCACCACGACGGAGACGGCGAAGACCGGGTTCTCCACCGGCGCAAAGGCCACGAACAGGGCGTGCGGCCGCCATTCCCGCGGCATCTGGTCCACGCGGAAGCCGCGTTCCCGCTGCTCGCGACTCACGCGCCGCACCTGCGTCGTGCCGGTCTTGCCCGCCATGGTGCCGATCTCGGGCGGCAGGCGCGCGGCGCGGGCGGTGCCGCCCTGCTCATTCACCACCGCCCACATCGCCTCCCGCACCAGGCGCAGGTCGCGGTCGGGAATGCCGAGGCTCGGCCAATCCTCCGCCCGCACGCCGCGCACCGGCCGGCCGCCGATGGCGCGCGTCAGGTGCGGCTGCACCGCACGGCCGGTGGCCAGCCGCGCCGTCATCGTCGCCAGCGACAGCGGCGTCAGCTGGTAGAAGCCCTGCCCGATGCCATGCACCACCGTGTCGCCCAGGGCCCAGGGCTTGCCCTGCGCCTGCCGCCACTCCCGCGTCGGCACCAGCCCGGGCCGCGTGCCCGGCAATTCGATCTCCAGCGGCACGCCCAGCCCGAAGCGCCGCGCCATGGCGGCGATCCGGTCCATGCCGACCCGCTTGGCGAGTTCATAGAAATAGACGTCGCAGGACAGCTTGAGGCCCGTCCGCATGTCCATGCCGCCATGGCCCGGCCGGTGCCAGCAATGGAAGCGGGTGTCGCCCAGGTCCATGTAGCCCGGGCAGCTGATCCGCTCCCCCGGCGCCACGGCCCGCGCCTCCAGCCCCGCCAGCGCGACCACCATCTTGAAGGTGGACCCCGGGGCGTAGAGCCCGTTGGTCGCCTTGTTGATCAGCGGCGTCGCTCGGTTGGCCGTCCATTCCCGCCATTGCGCGGCAGAGACGCCGGAATTGAAGACGTTCGGATCGAAGCTCGGCTGCGTCGCCATGGCGAGCAGCTCGCCGTTCCGCGCATCCATCAGCACGACGGAGGTGCCTTCCTCGATCTTGCCGCGGATCGACTTCTGCAGCTCCGCATCGACGGAAAGCTGCACGTCCTGCCCCTGCACGCCTTCCCGCCGGTCCAGTTCCCGGATCACGCGGCCGACGGCGTTCACCTCCAGCTGCACCGCGCCGGCGCGGCCGCGCAGCGCCAGGTCGTGGTGCCGCTCGATCCCCGCGCGGCCGACGCGGATGCCCGGCAGTTCCAGCAGCGGGTCGCCATCCATGTCGCGTTCGGCTGGCGGCGCGACATAGCCGACGATGTGGGCGAGGTGCTCGCCCTCCGCATAGATGCGCGTGGTGCCGACATCGACGCTGATGCCGGGCAGGTCGGGCGCGTTCAGCTCGATCCGCGCCATCTCCTCCCAGCTCAGGAATTCGCGCACGACGACGGGCACGAAGCGGCGGCGCCGGCGCACCTCGCGCTCGATCCGCGCGCGCTCGGCATCCGTCAGCGGGATGATCTTCGTCAGCGTCTCCAGCGTGGCGCTGACGTCGGAGGTCTGCTCCGCCACCAGCAGCGCGCGCCAGTTCAGCTGGTTGCCCGCGACGACGCGGCCCTCCCGGTCCAGCACTCGCCCGCGCGGCGGCGCCAGCAGCCGGGCGGAGAGGCGGTTCTCCTCCGCCAGCGTCGCGTAACGCTCGCCCTCATCCACCTGCAGCGTGTGCAGGCGATGCGCGAGGAAGCCCAGCAGCCCCATCTGGCCCGCGCCGAGCAGCAGCGCCCGCCGGCCGAAGATGCCGCGGACCCGCTCCTCCTCCCGCTGCTTGCGGCTCATCTTTTCATGCCCTCAAGCGGCGGGCGGCGGCATCCGCCGCCTTGCCTGGCGCGCCTACGCACTGTCGTGCTTGGCCAACCGAGTGCGCCGTTCGCGAGGCCGCATGCGCGGCCGCGGCCCGGCGGAACAGCCGGGCCGACAGTGAGGGCATTGGCGAGCTCAAACCGTCTCCTCCGCCTGCCGCATCGCGGTGTGGATGCGGCCCAGCACGAAGGCGAAGGCGGGGTAGAGCCCGGCGGATAGCGCGGCCAGGTGCAGGGATGGCGCCGGCGCCGGCAGGTCCCAGGCCAGCAGCGCCGTCAGCACCCAGCCGAGCCCGGCCGCGCCGGCCGCGAAGCCGCAGAAGCACAGCCAGACGAAGAGGAAGCTCTGCCGCACCAGGAAGCGCCGCCACGCCACCGCCAGCCCATGTGCCACCAGCATCGTCACCACCCCCGTCCCGAAAGGCGCCAGCGTCAGCAGATCCTGCAGCAGGGCCAGCAGGAACACCGCCGGCGGCGGCATCGCGCCCGGCCGGAAGATGGACCAGAAGACGATGCAGGGCAGCGCGACCCCGGGCACCAGCGTCGGCAGCCCCGTGGGGCCGGACGCCATGATCATCAGCACGGCCGTGCAGGTCGCCGGAAAGGCGGCCCGTGCCAGATCGTCCAGCCGCCGCAGCAGACCGGGCGAGGGTTCCTTCCGCCCGACCATGGGGGATGCCCTCAGCGCCGGCCACGCGGTTCGGGCCGCGCCACGGCTTCCGGCGGCAGGATGCCCCCCAGCCCGAAATCGAACAGCCGCACGACGTCGAGCCGATCGAGTCGCGCGAAGAGCTCCACCTCCGCCGTGCCGGATTCCGTCCAGCGCACGACGCCGATCGGCAGGCCGGAGGGGAAGGCCACGCCTTCCGCACTGGTGACGATTCGCTCGCCCTCGGCCGGGCGGCTGCCCTCCGCCCAATGCTGCAGCCGCGGCCGCGCGCCATTGGTGCCGACCATCATCGCCCGCGCCCGGCTGCCTTCCAGGGTTACCGGGATGCGGCTGTTCATGTCGGTGGCCAGCAGCACGCGGGCGGAGCGGTTGCCCACTTCCGTCACCCGCCCCACGAAGCCCCGCTCATCCAGCGCAATCTGCCCGCGCCGCACCTGCATCTCCGGGGGCACGGACAGCAGCACGGCCCGGGCATAGACTCCGCCCCCATCCGCGACGACCCGCGCCGTCTGGTAGGCCGGCGCGCGTTCCGGCACGAAGGCCAGCTGCCGGCGGAGCATGGCGTTCTCCGCCTCCAGCGACAGGGCCGCGGCCTGCCAGCGGCGCAGGCGCTCATTCTCCTCGCGCAGGCGGGCATTCTCCTCCCGCATGACGAACAGCTGCTCCAGCTCCTCCACCGCGTCCCGCACGGCATGGGCCGGTTCCGCGAAGGCGGCATAGAAGGGCATCAGCGCATCCGCCAGCGCCGTCCGCGCACGCTCCGCCAGCAGCGCATCGGCCTTGCCGAGCAGCATGGTGCCGAACGCGACCGCGATCAGGACGGGCAGCGACAGGCGCGACAATGCCTGCCGGAGCGGAATGCTGAGACGGATCAACCGACGCCCCCCCGCAAGGACCTAGTCCCCCATCAATACATGGAGGTGAGTACGTGGCGAAGCCGCTTCATCTCCTCAAGGGCTCGCCCCGTACCGAGAGCGACGCAGGAAAGGGCATCCTCCGCCACCACAACTGGCAGGCCGGTCGCATCCCGCAGCACGCCGTCCAGCCGGTGCAGCAGCGCGCCACCGCCGGTCAGGACGATGCCCTTGTCCACGATGTCGGCGGCCAGTTCCGGCGGCGTGTTCTCCAGCGCCACCCGCACCGCCTCGACGATCGCGATCACCGGCTCATAGAGGCTTTCGGCGATCTGCCGCTGGCTGACGATCACCTCCCGCGGCACGCCGTTCATCAGGTCCCGGCCCTTGACCTCGGTCATCGGCCCTTCCTCGCCATCCGGGGGCGGCGCGGCGGCGCCGATCTCCATCTTGATGCGCTCGGCCGTGCTCTCGCCGATCAGCAAGTTATGCTGGCGGCGGATGTAGCTGATGATCGCCTCGTCCATCTTGTCGCCGCCGACGCGGACGGACCGGGCATAGACGATGCCGCCCAGCGAGATGACGGCCACTTCCGTCGTGCCGCCGCCGATATCCACCACCATCGAACCCGAGGGCTCCGTCACCGGCAGCCCCGCACCGATCGCGGCGGCCATCGGCTCCTCGATCAGCAGCACCTTCCGGGCTCCCGCGGATTCCGCGGATTCCTGGATCGCCCGCCGCTCCACCGCGGTGGAGCCCGAGGGCACGCAGACGATGATCATGGGGGAGGCGAAGGACCGGCGGTTATGCACCTTGCGGATGAAGTGCTTGATCATCTCCTCCGCCACCTCGAAGTCGGCGATCACGCCGTCCCGCAGCGGCCGGATGGCGGCGATATTGCCGGGGGTGCGGCCCAGCATCTGCTTGGCTTCCTCACCCACCGCCAGCACCTGCTTCTTGCCGCGATGGTCGGAAATGGCCACGACCGAGGGCTCATTCAGCACGATCCCGCGGCCCTTCACATAGACCAGCGTATTCGCGGTGCCGAGGTCGATGGCCATGTCGGCCGACAGGAAGCCGAACAGGCGGGAAAACATGCGGCGGGAACCTTCCAGGCGTCGATGCCAGCGAACCCGCCCGCCATCGGCCTGGCACGCCATGCCAGGAACCCCTGGCTGATGGCGCCGCCCGGTCCTCACGGCGCCGCGGGGTGGCGAGAGGCGCCTCCGATAGCCCTCCCCCGCCCCCGGCTCAAGCCCTGATGAGCGGCGCGGCGCTGCCGCTGGCGAACCCGGCGCCTTTCGCAGCGTTACGGCGGGCATACGAACCCCAAAGGAGGTCACGATGGAGGTCATGATGCGCCGTCTTCCCTTGCTTCTCCTCGTCGCCGGCTCGATGGCCGCCTGCGGCCAGACCACGGGCGACCGGGCAGTCTCCGGCGGCCTGCTCGGCGCCGGCGCCGGTGCCGCCATCGGTGCGGTCTCGGGCGGCGGTGTCGGGACCGGGGCGCTGATCGGCGGCGCCGCGGGCGCGGCCGGTGGCGCCCTGACCAGCCCCGGCACCGTCAATCTCGGCCGTCCCGCCTGGCGCTGAGGCCCCGCCGGGCGCCAGGCCCACGCCTGCGGTAGCGTAACGCCCGCCGCCTGCGTATCCTTCCATTATGGGGACAGGATGCGGCATGGGGCGGGGGTACCGCGCGGGCCTGGCGCTCGCCCTGCTGGCCGGCGGGCTGGCCGCGCCGATGGCTGCCACCGCCCGGCCCGCCAACGATGACGCGACGCTGCTCGCCGCCTTGCCCGACCGGATCGCGACACTCCGCCGCCAGGGCCCGGTCGCCGAGTCGATGCAGGGCGCCCCGGGCGCCATCCTGGCCTTCTCCCGGCCAAACATCGCGGCCGCCGTCGCGCTTGCGGCCCCCACCGCGCTGCCCGTGCCGGATGGCCCCACCTCCGCCATCGCCCGCGGGGCCCTCGCCCAGGCCACCAGCCAGGCCTCGATCCGCATGCTGGAGGATGCCAGCCGCCGCGCCCGCGCCGGCACGGGGCGGCGGCCGAGCGAGCTGCGCTGGCGGAGCTTCGTCCTGCATGACGGCAGCGCCACCGACGTGCTGTGCAACCGCGCCGCCCTGCCGGCCCCGGGCGGGATGGTGACGGAGATCGTCTGCGTCACCGGCGTCGCGGGCCGGATGATGACCGTCGCCCTTACCCTCACCCACCCCCGGCAGAAGGAGCAGGAGGCGATTCGCATCGCCTGCCGCTTCGTCGCCGCCGCCCGCGCCGGCCTCAGGGAAGCCGGGCGCGTCCAGCGCGCGTAGCCCAGCCCCGGTCAGTTCCGCCGCAGCATCCGCCGCAGCGCGCCACGCCCCGCGGCGACCAGCGGACCGGCCTTGCCCTTCTGCCGGGGCGCCGGCCCGACCCGCCGCCGCACCTCCAGCCGCGCCCCATCCGGCGCGCGGGACAGGTGCAGGGTCCGGTCGTGATAAGCGTCGAGCCCCGGGCGGTGGCCGATCGAGACCAGCGCGCTTTCCGCCAGTTCCTCCTTGAAGAGGTTCATCATGACGTCCTGATTCTCCTCGTCGAGCGCGGCCGTCGCCTCGTCCAGGAAGACCCAGCGCGGGCGGTGCAGCAGCAGCCGGGCGAAGGCGAGCCGCTGCTGTTCGCCAAGCGACAGCACGCGGTCCCAGCGGTCCTCCTCGTCCAGCCGCGGCACCAGGTGCGGCAGGCCGCAGCGCTCCAGCGCCGCGGCCATCGCGGCATCCGGGAACTTCTTCGGCGCCGCGGGATAGGCCAGCGCCGCGCGCAGCGCGCCGAGCGGGATGTAGGGGCGCTGCGGCATGAACATCATGCGGTCGCGCGGCGGGATCCGGATCTCCCCGGCCCCCCAGGGCCAGAGGCCGGCGATGGCGCGGAACAGGGTGGACTTGCCTGTGCCGCTTTCCCCCACGATCAGCACCTTCTCGCCCGCCTTGATCTCCGCATTGGCTTCCTGGATCACGACATTGCCGTCGGAATGGCCAATCTGCAGGTCGCGGAAGGCCAGGATTTCCCGCCCCTCCTCGTCCGGGCCCTCCTTCACGGTGATTCGCTGCTCGGCCTCCATCGCCTCCGCCTCGTCGAAGGTGTCCTCCAGCGCGGCGACGCGTTCCACATGGCTGCGCCAATCCGCCAGGATCGGGAACTTGTCGACGAACCAGTTCAGGCTGCGCGTCACCTCCAGGAAGGCCTGGGTGATCTGCATGAGCACACCAAGCGTGATGGCGCCGGCGAAGTAGCGCGGGGATGCGACCAGGATCGGCACCACGCCGGCGGCCATGCCATAGGCGGAGGTCAGCCACATCAGCCGCCGCTCGCTGCCGTAGAGGTCCTTCATGACGCTGGTCACCTGGCCGAAGGCGCGCTTCAGCCCGCGTTCCTCGTCCGCCTCGCCGCGGATCAGCGCGATGCCCTCGCTGCTCTCCCGCATCCGGATCAGGGCGAAGCGGTGGTTGCTCTCCGCCTCGTTGCGCCGGATGTTGATGTCGACCATCGGACCGCCGATGAACCAGGTCAGCACGGACCCGATCACGGCGTAGATCAGCGCGGCCCAGACCATGTAGCCCGGGATCTCGAACTCATTGGCGCCGAAGGCGACATGCAGCGGGCCCGACAGCGTCCAGAGGATGCCGAGGAAGGAGGCCAGCGTCAGGATCGATCCCAGCAGGCCGACCAGCAGGTCCACCGCCATCGCCGTCGCCCAGCGTGTATTCTCGCTGATGCGCTGGTCGGGATTGTCGGCGGCGTCCGGCATGAAGTTCAACTGGTAGTGCCGCCCGCCTTCCAGCCAGCGGCCCTGCAGCCGGTGCACCAGCCAGCGCCGCCAATCCAGCATCAGCGCCTGCCGCGCCCAGAGCTGCGCGACCGCCGTCACCATCGCGGCGATGATCAGCGCGCCGAACATCCACATCTGGCCGAAGAAGGCCGCGCGGTCGCGGTTCTCCAGCGCGTTGAAGAAGTCGCGGTTCCAGATGTTGAAGCGCAGCTGCACCATGATCTGCGCCAGCGTCAGCACGACGACGCCGATGGTCAGCAGCCAGGCGCGCTTGCGATCCTGCGGCGAGGCATAATAGCCGCGCGCCAGGCGCCAGAAGCGCCGGAGGAAGCCCTGCCGCGGCGCGGTGTCGGCTTGCGCCTCGGTCGTGTCCGGCATGGGTCAGCGCCTGCGTTGGGGATCGGGAACCGGGACGGGCTTCAGGTTTTCGGCGGTGTCGCCCAGGCGATCGGCGGCGAGCGCCCGCCCGTGATCGCCGGCGACGCCCGGCCCTTCCGCCGCCAGCCGGGCGCCGGGGCGAAGCAGGTCCCGGAAGCCGTCGGACGCGCCGGGCGGCAGAGTGATGACCGTGCCATCATCCAGGATCGCGCCGGCGATCTCCCCCTGCGGGGCGAAATAGGGTGACTTCACGGTGCCGGCGACGCTGATGCGCTCCGCCCGCTCCGCCGCGCTGCGCCCGCCGAGCCGCCAGTAGAAGCGATCCACCACGCCGGGCACGCTGTCCGCATTCGGCGCGAAGGCCAGCATGGTGATGACGGGGGCGTGCCGCGCGCGGATGCCCCAGACGATGATCGGCCGGCCGACCGGCGCGGCATCGCGCACGGCCTGCGCGACATCCGGCGGGAAGACGATCTGCGGCCCCTCCCGGAACAGCAGCGCGTCGGTCTCGCCCCGCGGGTTGATGAGGTACCGCTCCACTGTCCCGGTGAAGGACGGCAGCTGCGTCGGATCGAACCACAAATCGGATTGCGGCCGCGGCGGCGCGCGGTCCTGCGCCGCCACGGGCAGGCCGATCAGGAGAGGAAGGCACGCGAGCATGCCCAGCAACACCCGGCGCGGCGCGCCCTTCCCCTGGCTGTGCATCCCGTCAGACGCCGCGGATCGCGCCGAAGACGAGGCTGACCAGGAACAGCACGATGAAGATGCCGAAGAGGATCTTCGCGATGCCGGCCGAGGCGGATGCGATGCCGCCGAAGCCGAACAGGCCGGCGATCAGCGCGACGACGAGAAAGACAAGGGTCCAGTAGAGCATTCACGCCTCCCGCTTGTGGGAACCGCCCCACGAACGCGAGAAGGCCAGACCGGTTTCCCCACCGGAACGGGAATGAAGCGGCTCAGACGGGGTCGAGATGCACGCCGCGCGTGACGGCCTGGTAGGTGGCGACGGCCAGCGTCGTCGGCTCGAAGGGCTTGGTGATGACGAAGGCGGGCTCCAGCTCCTGCCCCGTCAGCAGGCGTTCGGGATAGGCGGTGACGAAGATGACGGGCACGCGGTGGCGCATCATGATGCGGGAGACGGCGGTGGCGCCGTCGCCCCCGGCACCGAGGTTCACATCCGCCAGCACCAGCGTCGGCAGTTCAGCTTCCGCGATCGCGACGGCCTCGTCCTCGCTCGCCGCGATGCCGACGACTTCATGCCCTGCATTCTCGACCAGCTGCTGCAGGTCCATCGCGATGATGGGCTCGTCCTCGATGATCAGCACGCGCGCGACGGCGCCGGCGCGCAGATGCGCGCGCGCGGCCTCCACCTCCTCCGCCGCCATCGCCGCCGGCAGCCCGACGGCGATCGCCGCATGGGAGGTGTCCAGTTCCTCCAGCGAGGTCAGCAGCAGCAGCATGCGCTGGGTCGGCGACAGCCCGCCATCATCGGCGCCGCTGTCGGTCAGCCCCGCCGCCTTGCGTCCGATGGCGGTGTAGAACGCCACGCGCGCTGCCAGGACGGGTTCCTGCACGGCAGCGGGCGCCGCGAGCCCGCCGCGCAGCGCATCCGCCACCATCGCGTCGCCTCGGGCCTGCGACCCCGTCAGCGCACGCGCATAGCGTCGCGCATAGGGAAGCGCGCCGATCAAGGCGGTCCGACCGATCTCGCTCATCACCTTGTCATCTCCGATCCGGCGGAGTGCGCTGCCGCGCCCCTCCGGTCGTTGATATGCATCGCGCCGTGATTGAACAAGCCAAAGACACGGCGATGCGCGGCGCAATCGCGCAGTTGTTGCCGGAACTCCGCGCCTCCGCCCGGATGCTCACGCGTTCGCGAGTGGAAGCGGATGACCTCGTGCAGGAAGCGGTGCTCCGCATGCTGCGCAACCTCGATGCCTTCGAACCCCAGCCGGAGCTGGCGCATGACATGCGCCTCGCCATCCGGCCCTGGGCGCTGACGGTGCTGCGCAACGCGTTCCGGGAGGGCTGGCGACGCGCCAAGCGCGAACAGCTGCACCGCGATGCACCGGCCCCCGACCTCCCCCCTCCGCCGGCGGAGCAGGAGACGGCGCATGAATTGCGCGACCTCGCGCGTTCGCTGGCGAAGCTGTCGCCGACGCTCCGCGAAGCGCTGGTGCTGGTCGCCGCGCGCGGCATGAGCCACGAGGAAGCGGCGGAGATCTGTGGCGTGCCGGTCGGCACGATGAAGGCACGCGTATCCCGGGCGCGAAAGGCGCTCGCCGATGATCTCGCTTCCGTGATGCAGTAACGGAACCGCGATGCAACCCGATCCTCGCGCTGGTCATTCCCCCCATATCCAGGACGGAGTTGACCATGCCGAACGAGTTCCACAGCCAGTTGATCACGCTGCTGCCCCGGCTTCGGGTGCAGGCCCTTGCGCTGACGCGCAACCGTGCCGCGGCGGAGGATCTGGTGCAGGACGCGGTGGCGAATGCGCTGGCAGCCCAGAACAGCTTCACGCCGGGGACGAACTTTGCCGCCTGGATGCATCGCATCCTGCGCAACCGCTTCATCAGCACGCTGCGCAAGCAGCGCGAGACGACGGATATCGAGGATTTGCCCGCGGGCGCCTTCGCCGTCAGCGCGACGCACGAGGATCGCCTGGTGCTGAAGGAACTCGGCCACGCCGTGAACCGCCTGCCCGCCGACCAGCGCGAGGCGCTGTTCATGGTGGTGCTGCAGGGCATGTCCTACGAGGATGTGGCGGAAGCGACGGGCTGCGCCGTTGGCACCGCGAAGTCCCGCGTGTTCCGTGCCCGCCGCCAGCTGCAGACCTGGCTGATGGGCGAGGAAAGCGCGACGCGCAACGAGGCGACGCAGGCCGAGGACCGCGCGCAGGAAGCGCGCAGCGCCAAGGATCGTCGCGCAGGGGTTGGCGATCAGCAGTTGTTCGCCTAAGTCCAGCACGCACGGCGCCGCAACGGCCT
The DNA here is from genome assembly GCA_027482245.1 of Acetobacteraceae bacterium. Classification (GTDB taxonomy): domain Bacteria; phylum Pseudomonadota; class Alphaproteobacteria; order Acetobacterales; family Acetobacteraceae; genus Falsiroseomonas. The sequence goes on from JAIXWG010000019.1 coordinate 91,418, forward strand.
TATCCCTGGGGCGGCGCCGATGGCGGCGATGGACATGGACAAGAGCGACAGCAAGACCCCTCCCCCACGGCCGAAGACGGCCCCGCGCCAGCCGGCCGCGGGGCAATCCGGCACGATGGAGGATCCGTTCGGGCTTTGGCTGCAACGTGGCCTTCATCAACTCTACGACAGCGTGGCCAACGAACCGATCCCAGCCGAGCTCCTCCGCCTGATCGAGGAAGACAAGTCCAGGGATCGCGGCTGAAAGGCCAGGGCGCGGGATGAAGCGGCCCGATCCCGATCACGTCTCTGCCGAGCCTGCCGCGGCCAGCGCACCGCGCTGGCCCGTCTCGCGCCCGCATTCCACCATCCGTGGCCGGCTGATCGGCCTGGTGCTGCTGGCGGCCACGCCGGTGGTCTTCATCGCGCTTGCCGGCACCGTCAGCGATTTCAACGCCACGCTGCGCGAGGCGCGGGATGGCCTGACGGTGCAGCGGGACCTGCTGCACCGCCGCATCGTCGGGCGCCTCGACGTTGCCGACACCGCCCTGCATCTGCTCGGCGCTACCAGTGACATCGACATGGCCTGCCGCACGCTGGCGGGCACGACGCTGCCGCCGGGCCTGACGCTGCGGCTCTCTGCTGCGGGCGATCGTGGCGGCTGTTCGGCCGGGGAGGTGGTGGTCACGCCCGCGACGGCGCGAACGGGCGCCCTGGTGGTGCAGGGTGGACTGGCAACGCTGACGCGGGAGGTGCCGGGGCGGCAGCTTTCAGCCGATGTATCCCTGCCGACACCCCCACCCGGCATAGACGCCTGGATCGTCGATGAGGGCGGGCAGGCTTGGCCGGTCGCCGCCGCTGGCCCCGCCGCGCCGCCCGGCTGGCGCCCGGAGTCCCCCACCGCCACCGACGCGGCAGGGCGCACCCTGCTGCTGGCGCATACGGCGATCACGGACACTCTCGCCCTGCTGGTCGCGCAGCCCGCCGCCGCGGCACGCGATGCGGCGATGATGGCGGCGCTGCAGCGCCTGGGGGAGATCCTCGCCCTGCTCGCCCTCAGCATCGGCGCCGTCATGCTGGGCTCCGGCTACGCCGTCACACGCCCGCTGATGCAGCTGCGCCGCGTCGTCACGCAATGGCGCCAGCGCGGCGGCACCTTCGAGACGCCGGACCGCGCCGGCATGCCGGAGGAAATCCGCGACCTGGCCGAGAGTTTCGTCGCCGGCGCGGAGGCCCTCGCGGCGCGGGAGGCCGACCTGAAGGGTGCCCGCGAACGCGCGGAGATCCTCGCCTCCGAGGTCCATCACCGCGTGAAGAACAACCTGCAGATCGTCAGCAGCCTGCTGGCGCTGCAGGCCCAGCGCGTGACGGACCCCGCCGCACGGGCGGAGTTCGAGGCAGCACGCGACCGCATCGGCGCCATCGCGACGCTGCACCGCCACATGTACGCGCATCACGATCCGGAGGCGATCGACCTCGGCGCCTTCATCGAGGAGCTGGGCGTGCAGCTTTTCGCCGCGGTCGGCGACAGGCCCGGGCGGCGCATCACGCTCGACGTCTCCGCCCCCGCGCTCCGCATCTCCTCCGACCAGGCGGTGCCGCTGGCGCTGATCATCACGGAAGCCGTTTCCGCCGCGCTGAAGCAGGGCTTCCCGCCCAGCCGCAGCGGCCGCATCACCATCCGGGTGGAGGCCGATGAGCGCCGCGCGAGCCTCGCCATCAGCGATGATGGCGTGACGCCGCGCAGCGACGACCAGTTGCGCGCCATGCTACTGCGCGGCCTGGCGCGGCAGCTCGGTGGCGAGCTGAAGCGGCAGGAGGCGGGGCTGACGCTGGACTTCCCCCTGCGCTCGCCCCTGCCCCGCCCGCCGCCTTCGGTCAGGCCGCCCCCATCGCCTGAGCAGCAACGGGGGGCATAGCCGCCGGCGCGGTCCGCTGGCGCTTCACCAGCAGCTTGTTCAGCGCATGCACATAGGCGCGGGCGGAAGCGACGATGGTGTCGGTATCCGCGCCCTGCCCATCCACATGCTTGCCTTCCTCCTCCAGCCGCACCGTCACGCGCGCCTGCGCATCGGTGCCACCGGTGACCGACTGCACGGCGTAGAGCTTCAGGTTCACCTCATGCGGGAAAGCCGCGCGCAGCGCCGCGAAGGTCGCGTCCACGCCGCCATCGCCGCCCGCCACGCCCTCTCGTGCTTCCCCATCCACTTCCAGCGCGATGGAGGCGATGGGCCGCGTGTGCATGCCGGTGGAAACGCTAAGCCCGACCAGCTTGATGCGGTCATTGGCGCGGACGACCTCGTCATCCACCAGCGCCACGATGTCCTCGTCGTAGACGACCTTCTTGCGGTCGGCGAGGTCCTTGAACCGCTTGAAGGCATCGTTCATGGCGTTGTCGCCGACATCGTAGCCCAGCGCCTTCAGCTTGTCCTTGAAGGCGGCGCGCCCGGAATGCTTGCCCAGCACCAGCGACGACTTCGTCCAGCCCACGCTCTCCGGCGTCATGATCTCGTAGGTCGAGCTGTCCTTCAGCATGCCGTCCTGGTGGATGCCGGATTCATGCGCGAAGGCGTTGCGGCCGACGATCGCCTTGTTCGGCTGCACATCGAAGCCCGTGATCGTCGCCAGCAGGCGGGACGTGCGCAGGATGTTGGGCGTCGCGACGCTGTTGGCGAAGGGCAACGCGTCATGCCGCGTGCGCAGCACCATCGCGATCTCCTCCAGCGACGCATTGCCCGCGCGCTCGCCGATCCCGTTGATCGTGCACTCCACCTGCCGCGCGCCCGCGCGGATCGCCGCGATGGTGTTCGCGACCGCCAGACCCAAATCGTTGTGGTTGTGCGTGGAGAAGATCACGCGCTCCGCCCCCGGCACGCGGTTGCGCACGGTGGAGAAGATGTTGGCCATGTCCTCCGGCACGGCATAGCCGACGGTGTCGGGGATGTTGATGGTGGTGGCGCCGGCCTTGATCGCAGCCTCGACGCAGCGGCAGAGGAAGTCGATCTCCGTCCGCGTGCCGTCCTCGGCGCTCCACTCGACGTCGGCGGTCGCGTTGCGCGCGGCGGTGACGGAGGAGGTGACCAGCGCCAGCACATCCTCCGGCTCCATCCGCAGCTTCACGCGCATATGCAGCGGGCTGGTGGAGACGAAGGTGTGGATGCGGCTGCGCGCCGCCGGCTTGATCGCCTCCGCCGCCCGCGCGATGTCGCCCGGCGCCGTGCGCGCCAGGCCGCAGACCACCGGCCCGTCCTTGCTGAACTTCTGGGCGATGGCGTGCACGCTCTCGAAGTCGCCGATGCTGGCGATGGGGAAGCCCGCCTCCAGTACATCGGCGCCCAATTCATGCAGCGCCTCCGCCATGCGGATCTTCTCCTCCAGGTTCATGGAGAAGCCGGGGGACTGCTCACCATCGCGCAGCGTGGTGTCGAAGACGATGATGCGGTCGGGGTCCATCGCCCCGAAGGACGGATGATTGATGGCCATGGGAGGCGTTCCTTCGATTCGTCGTTGAGCCATGCGCGAGGGCAGAACTGCCCTCAGGGTCCCCTGAGCGATGCCGGCCGTTATCAGCCGGGCGTTACGCCCAGGGGTGGCTAAGTCGAAGAAGAAGGAGCGCGCGCAGGCCCGCCCGGGGGGCGTTGGTCGGCTCGAAAAGGCGCGCGCGGGGCGTCATGGCTGCCGGCACCCTAACCGCGCCCGCGCCCGGCCGCAAGCACTGGCGCGACAGCCCGGCCCGCATCACGATGCGCCGGTTAAGGGTGGGGAAACAACGGCGATGGCGTTCAAGGTGGTGGTCGGCCGCAGGCTGGCGGCAGCGGGGATGGCGGTGCTGGAGGCGCGGCGCGACCTCGACATGACGATCCTGCACGACCCGACCGAGGCCGAATGGCACGCCGCCCTGGCCGATGCCGAGGCCTGCATCGCCTGGACCAACCGCGTGGACCGCGCCGCGCTGGCGGTGGCGCCGAGGCTCCGCGCCGTGTCCCGCATCGGCGTCGGCTACGACACGGTGGACATCACGGCGTGTTCGGAGCGCGGCGTCGCCGTGATGGTCGCCAACGGTTCCAACGACCTTTCCGTCGCCGAGCACGCCATGATGCTGCTGCTGGCCGTGGCGCGGCGGGCCGTCGACATCCACAACCATGTCGCCCGCGATGGCGGCTGGTGGCCGCAGGACGGACTGCGGATGGTGGACCTCGCCGGCCGCAAGGCGCTTGTCGTCGGCTATGGCCGCATCGGCACGCGCATGGCGCAGTACCTGAAGGCCTTCAGGCTGGACGTCGCCGTGCTGGACCCGAATTTCGCCCCCCACCGCATCGCCGCCGACGGCTTCCGCTGCGTCCGGGACCTGCATGCCGGCCTGGCCGAGGCCGATGTCGTGACGCTCCACTGCCCCCTGATGCCCGCGACCTACCATCTGATGAACGAGGCCGCCTTCGCCGCCATGAAGCCCGGCGCCATCCTGGTGAACACCGCCCGCGGCCCGGTGGTGAAGCAGGAGGCGCTGGTGGAGGCGCTGCGATCCGGCCACCTCATGGGCGCGGGCCTCGACGTGCTGGAAGTGGAGCCCGCCCTCCCCGGCAACCCCCTCCTCACCCTGCCCAACGTCGTCATCAGTCCCCATTCGGCGGCCAGCACGAAGGAAGGCCTGGACCGCATGGCCGCCTTCGCGGCGCAGAACATGCTGGACGCGCTGGACGGGAAGCCGGACCCGGCGATGATGGTGAATCCCTGGATTTTGCAGGGGCGCTGACGGTCCGCGGTCAGGTGGGCGGATGCACCGCCCACCAATGCCGCGCGATATCCGCCCGCCGCGCCACCCAGACCTCGTCCCGGTGCTGCGCCACATGCGCCAGGAATCGCTGCAGCGCCCGCGCGCGCCCCGGCCTTCCCACCAGCCGGCAATGCAGCCCGACCGACATCATCTTGGGACTGCCTGCGCGCCCTTCCTCCAGCAGCAGGTCGAAGGCGTCGCGGAGGTGCCGCTCGAACCCATCCGGATCGCCGAAGCCTGGCGGCACCGCGAACTTCATGTCGTTGTTGTCGAGCGTGTAGGGGATGACGAGCACGTCCTTCCCCTCGACCTTCACGTAGTGCGGCAGATCGTCATCGTAGCTGTCGCTGTCGTAGAGGAAACCGCCATGCCGTGCGACGAGCCGGCGCGTCATCGGGCTGAACCGCCCCGTGTACCAGCCGACCGGCGGCGTGCCCGTCAGCCGCGCGATGGTCTCGACGCAGCGGTTGATGTGCTCGGCCTCCTCGGCCTCGCTCATCGAATGATAGTCGAACCAGCGCCAGGCATGGGACGCCACCTCATGGCCCGCCTCGGCGAAGGCGCGGGCGACATCCGGGTTCAGTTCCAGCGCGCGGCCTACGCCATAGACGGTGAAGTTCAGCCCCTGCTGGGCAAACAGCCGCATGACGCGCCAGACGCCCGCCCGCGCGCCGTAGTCGAACTGCGTCTCCGTGCTGCGGTTGCGCTCGCCGACCGTGGGCGACCCGCCCGGCACCTCATGCAGGTAGAGTTCGCTGCCGCGGTCGCCGTTCAGCACCGTGTTCTCGCCGCCCTCCTCGTAGTTGAGCACGAAGGAGAGCGCGAGTTTCGCGCGCCCCGGCCATTGCGGATCGGGCGGGTTGGCGCCGTAGCCGCGGAGGTCGCGGGGATAGCCGGAGCCGTCATCGGGGAAGCGGGCATCTGTCATGCCCGCCAGAGTGACAAGCCGCGCCCCTTGCGGTCAATCGCGGCAGATGAAGGGGACGAAGCTGCTGGCCGTGCCGGCATTCATGGCCGCGATGGTCATGACATCCGCCATCGCGATCTCCTGCGGCGATCGCGGGCAGACATCCCGCGTGCGGCAGCCGGAGGCGATGAAGGCCTCATGCCGCGCGAGAAATTCCTCGGACAACCCGACGCGCCCGAACCGCGCCAGCGCCTCCGGCCACATCTGGCCGTAGCGGCTGCATTTCTCGGCGGTCCAGTCGCGGGTCTGCGCCGCCGCCGGCGTCGCCAGCAGGACCAGCAGGATCGCGAGCCCCCTCACCGCGCCACCACCGGTACCGCCACCTCGTTCCGCCGCAGCGCCGGGATGGTCCAGGGCGGGTCGTAGAACCAGGCCACCGCCTCGCCCGCGGCCGCCCAGCGCGTGGCCGGCAGCGCCGCTTCCAGTCGTGCCCGCGCCGCCGCCACCGATTCCGCGCTCGGCACGCCGGAGAATCGCAGCACCGCCACCGTCTCCGCCGGCACCTCCGCGATCGAAACGCGCGCATCCAGCGGCACCGGCGGGTCGCGCAGCGAGGCCGGCAGGAAGAAGCGGATGCGATAGCCATCCGCCGTCGCCGCCTGCGCCACCGGCGCCGTCATGGCGATGCGCATCGAATCCTGCGCGACGGGCGCCGTCATCGCGATGCGCGCCGAGCCCTGGTTGCCGCCGAAGATGTAGCGCGCGAGGCGGGAGAACCCCTCGCTGCGCGCCGCCTCCTCCTCCGCCTGCACCACCGTCTCCGCCACCAGGCGCGGCGCGTAGCGGCGGAACTCGATCCCCGCTTCCGTCCCCAGCGCCTCGAAGCGCGGCTCCTCCGTCCCCGACCTCACGCCGAAGACCGAGCAGGCCGAGAGGACGAGGGTCGAAGCCAGGGCAGCGGCGCGCTTGAGCATGCGCGGCTGCCTATCACCCCCGCCTGCCCACCGCGAGCCAAACCGCCCAGGGTCACGCGCTTGCGAGCGCCGCGGCCAGCCCAACCGGCGGGCTCGCCAGCGGCTTGCGGCCCCGCGCCATCGCCACCGCGCCGCTCATGGAAGCCTGCGCCAGCGCGACCTCCGCCGCGCCCTCCGCGAAGGCGGCCTCCGCGGCTTCCGCCACCAGCCGGTGATAGCCCGCGACATCGCCGCCGCGGAACGCCGCCCAGGCGCCCGGCACCAGCCGCACCTCCAGCGTCGCGCCATGCCGCGCGGCGGGTCCTTCGAAGACCTTGCGGCTCGGCTCCATGGTGGTCTCCACGGCGCAGAGCACCACCACGCGCCCGCCGCGCTTCGTCGCGGCCTCGGCCAGCGCGGCATCGACGCGCCGCACCGGCACCGCGGCCTTCGCGAGCGCGACACCAGGCCCGACGGTCGAACAGGTCAGCAGAACCGCATCCACGCCCGGCACAGCGAGTGCCTCCAGCGCGCGGGCCGTGCGTTCGGCGATGGCGTCGGTCAGCCCACCCGCCGCCTCGGCATCCTTCAGCAGATCCTCGCGCAGCTCATGCCGCAGCGCGACGCCCGGCGGGCAGGCCGCGTCGAACACCGCGACGTTGCTTCCGGCCGTGTGCAGGCAGGCGATGGTCTTCATGCGTGCTCCCCCCCAGAAACGACAAAGGGCGGCGGGTTGCCCCGCCGCCCTCCGAGACGGCGTCTCCGCCGATCTCAGTTCCGCGCCTTGTCCACCAGCTGGTTCTTCTTGATCCAGGGCATCATGCCGCGGAGCTTCTCGCCCACTTCCTCGATCGGGTGTTCGGCCAGGCGGCGGCGCGTCGCCTTGAAGGAGGCCTGGTTCACCTTGTTCTCCAGCATCCAGTCGCGGGCGAACTTGCCGGTCTGGATGTCGTTCAGCACGCGCTTCATCTCGGCCTTGGTCTCGGCGGTGATGATGCGCGGGCCCGTCACGTACTCGCCGTATTCGGCGGTGTTGGAGATGGAGTAGTTCATGTTGGCGATGCCGCCCTCATAGATGAGGTCGACGATCAGCTTCACCTCGTGCAGGCACTCGAAATAGGCCATCTCGGGGGCGTAGCCGGCCTCGACCAGCGTCTCGAAGCCCGCCTTGATGAGCTCGACCAGGCCACCGCAGAGGACCACCTGCTCGCCGAACAGGTCGGTCTCGCATTCCTCCTTGAAGGTCGTCTCGATCACGCCCGAACGCCCGCCGCCGATGGCGGAGGCGTAGGAGAGCGCGATCTCCAGCGCGTTGCCGGACGGGTTCTGGTGCACCGCGACGAGGCAGGGCACGCCGCCGCCCTTCTGGTATTCGCCGCGCACCGTGTGGCCGGGGCCCTTCGGCGCGATCATGAACACGTCGATGTCGGCGCGGGGGTCGAGCAGGTTGAAGTGCACGTTCAGGCCATGCGCGAAGGCCAGCGCGGCGCCGGGCTTCAGGTTGGCGTGCAGATGGTCGCGGTACAGGTCGCCCTGCAGCTCGTCCGGCGTCAGCACCATGACCACGTCGGCCCACTTGGCCGCGTCGGCGGGCGTCATCACCTTGAAGCCGGCCGCTTCGGCCTTGGTCCAGGACCCGCCGGGCCGCAGGCCGATGACGACATCGGCCACGCCGCTGTCGCGCATGTTCTGGGCATGGGCATGGCCCTGGCTGCCGAAGCCGATGACCGCGACCTTCTTGGCCTTGATCAGGTTCACGTCCGCATCGCGGTCATAGTACACGCGCATTCTCAGGCTTTCCTTCTAGCTAACCCGGGTCTCGGGTCTGTGATGCACCAATTCATGGATGAACCCAAGCTTCCGCGCCACGGGGGCAGACAGGACAAACGGGTATAGGTCCGGTGTCCCCATGCTGCGGTTGATCTCGTTCATCGCCACCGTCAGCGGCGTCCAGGCCGCGAGGATGTCGTCGATGCCGGCGCGGTAGGGGTTGAAGTCCACCTCCGCCTCCAGCACGCCCTCCCGGTCCAGCCGAGGACGGATGCGCAGGCCGACGCTGCCCGCGGTCTCCAGGCTGTCGACCATGTGCAGGTAATGGGCGAAGCACTCCGCCCAATCCTCATGCGGATGCGCGGCCGCATAGGCGGAGATGAACTCCCCCCGCCAGTCGTCATTGGCGCCGCGCGCGTAATGCGCCTGCAGCGCCGCCCCGTAATCCGCGCTCTCGTCGCCGAACAGTTCGCGGAATTCGGCCGTGCGGCCCGCGCGTTCGACCAGCACGATGAAGTACCAGTGCCCGACCTCGTGCCGCATATGGCCGAGCAGCGTCCGGTAGGGCTCGTTCATCAGCCCGCGGCGCTTCTCCCGCTCCGCATCATCGGCTTCGCGCAGCGCGATGGTGATGTGGCCCTCGTCATGCCCAGTCATGGCGGGCTGGCCATCCACATCCGCGAGGAAGGAGAAGCGCAGCTCCGCCGTCTCATGCGGCAGGCCGAGGCGCTGCAGCGTGTAGAGCAGCCGCCGCTTCGCCCCTTCCAGCTTGCGCCAGAGCGGCAGGTTCTCCGGCATCGTCAGGTCCGGCACCACCTCGTTGTGGCGGCAGGAGGGGCAGTAGCTCTCCTCGTCATCCGCGGGCAGGAACCAGTTGCACGCATCCTCCGCCGCATTGGCGCAGGGCTTCCAGGGCTGGTGGTCCAGCATGGCGGTGACGCCATCGGCTTCGAAGGCGGAGATGCGGCCGTGTTGGGGCAGGAACCCCAGCGCCGATCCGCACTTCTCGCAGGAGGTGTTCTCGAAATGCAGCAGGTTGCTGCATTTCTGGCAGGCGAAAAGGCGCATGATGGGGGCTCCGCGGTCGGTTCGCGCAGCGAACGGCGTGAGGCCCGGCAAGGTTTCAGCCCATCAGCGCTTTGGTGCCGCGCGCGATCGCGACGGCCCCGGTGCGGGAGATTTCCTTGAGCCCGATGGGCCGCATCAGCGCACAGAAGGCGTCGATCTTGTCGGCGTTGCCCGTCATCTCGAAGACGAAGCTCTCCGTCGTCGCGTCCACGACGCGGGCGCGGAAGGCATCGGCCAGGCGCAGCGCCTCCACCCGGTGGTCGCCGGTGCCGACCACCTTGATCAGCGCCAGTTCACGGACGAGGTGCGGCCCCTCCAGCGTCAGGTCGCTCACCTTGTGCACGGGCACCAGGCGGTCGAGCTGCGCCTTGATCTGCTCGATCACCATCTCCGTGCCGGAGGTGACGACGGTGATGCGGGACAGGCGGCCTTCGGCATCGACGGGCGCGACCGTCAGGCTGTCGATGTTGTAGCCGCGGCCGGAAAACAGGCCGATGACGCGGGCGAGCACGCCGGCCTCGTTTTCAACCAGCACCGCAATGGTTGCGGCGCGCATGGCAGTTCCGGTCTTGTCGGACATGGGATTCGATCTTGGTCAGAAGGTCGGGAAGGCGGGGCGCGCCAGGCGCCCCGCAGTGGTCACGCGGCGCGGTTGATCAGACGAGGACCTTGCCCTCATCCGTCACGCCGGCGACGCCACCTTCCTGGCCCGGGCCGAGGATCATCTCGTTATGCGCGGCGCCCGAGGGGATCATCGGGAAGCAGTTTTCGTCCTTCGCCACCGCGATGTCGGCGATCACCGGGCGATCGGTCGCGAGCATCTCCCGGATGACATCGTCAAGCTGATCGGCTGAGGTCGCGCGCAGGCCAACACCGTGGAAGCTTTCGGCCAGCTTCACGAAGTCCGGCAACGCGGCGGAGTAGCTCTCCGAATACCGGCCGCCATGCAGCAGTTCCTGCCACTGGCGCACCATGCCCATGTATTCGTTGTTGAGGATGAACACCTTCACCGGCAGGCGGTACTGCGCCAGCGTCGCCATCTCCTGGATGTTCATCAGGATCGACGCTTCGCCCGCGATGTCGATGACCAGCGCGTCGGGATGCGCGATCTGGACGCCCATCGCCGCCGGCAGGCCGTAGCCCATCGTGCCGAGCCCGCCCGAGGTCATCCAGCGGTTCGGCTTCTCGAAGCCGAAATACTGGGCGGCCCACATCTGGTGCTGGCCGACCTCGGTCGTGATGAAGGTGTCGCGCCCGGATTCCCGCGTGATCTCATACAGGCGCTTCACCGCATGCTGCGGCTTGATGATGCTGCCCTGCTGCACGTAGCGCAGGCAGTCCTTCGCGCGCCACGCCTCGATCTGGCGCCACCAGCTGGCCAGCGCCTCCCGGTCCTGCGGCGTCTTGTCTTCCTTCCAGGCCTGGATCATCGCGGCCAGGATGCGCCCCGCATCGCCCACGATGGGCACGTCCACCTTGACGTTCTTGTTGATGGAGGAAGGATCGATGTCGGCGTGGATCTTCTTTGAGCCCGGCGAGAAGTGGCTGAGCTTGCCCGTCACCCGGTCATCGAAGCGCGCGCCCATGTTCAGCATGACGTCGCAGCCATGCATCACGAGGTTCGCCTCGTAGGTCCCGTGCATGCCGAGCATGCCGATGAACTGCTTGTCCTGGGACGGGAAGGCGCCGAGGCCCATCAGCGTGTTCGTGCAGGGGAAGCCCGTCAGGTGCACGAATTCCGTCAGCAGGCGCGACGCCTCCGGCCCCGCATTGATGACGCCGCCGCCGGCATAGACCACCGGCTTCTTGGACGCCTTCAGCAGCGCGATCGCCTTGCGGATCTGCCCCATGTCGGGCTCCGCCTGCGGGCGATAGGACCGGTGCGGCTGCGTCGCGGGCGGCGCTTCCACATAGGGCGCCTTGTTGATCAGGATGTCCTTCGGCAGGTCGATCACGACGGGGCCGGGACGGCCGCTGCGCGCCACGTGGAAGGCCTCATGGACCACACGCGCCAGGTCGTCGGACCGCTTCACCAGGTAGTTGTGCTTGGTGGCCGGCCGCGTGATGCCCGTGGTGTCGGCTTCCTGGAAGGCGTCGTTGCCGATCAGGTGCGTCGGCACCTGGCCCGTCAGGCAGACCAGCGGCACGCTGTCCATCAGCGCGTCCAGCAGGCCCGTCACCGCATTGGTGGCGCCGGGGCCGGAGGTAACGAGCACGCAGCCCACCTTCCCCGTGGAGCGCGCATAGCCCTCGGCGGCATGCACCGCGGCCTGTTCGTGCCGCACCAGGATGTGGCGGATGGCGTTCTGCTGGAAGATCGCGTCATAGATCGGCAGCACGGCGCCGCCGGGATAGCCGAAGATGACCTCGACGCCCTGATCCTTCAGCGCGCGGAGGACGACCTCCGCACCCGACATCGTCAGGGGCGTTGCGTCGGCGTGCTGGGTGGTGGCGGACATGGGGTGCTCGGCTTTCCTGTGACTGCATGGCCGCGCGGCAGGGATCGCCCGCGGTCGGTGTCATCTACGCCCGCCGATCCCCCCCGTCAACGCGACGATCAACAAAAGCGATAATTTTTGCCAGTTCGCATTCCGAAAATTGCTCCAGGCCCTCACACCGCGCATGGATGCTATGCGTGAGCGCAGGGGGCGCCAGCGCATGATGCCGGAACCAGGTCGCCTGCCGCTTCGTGTACTGCCCCGTATTGAGGATCGCCCGCGTGGACGCCGCCGCCAGCGTCATCCGCCCCGCCTGATGCGCCAGCAGTTCCGGCACCCCATGCGCCCGCATCGCCGGCAGCGCGGGGTCCAGCCCCTGCGCCCCCAGCGCCGCCACCTCCTGCAACGCACCCGCTGCCAGCATCGCTTGCCAGCGCCGCGCGATCGCGGCCCGCAGCGCCGAGCGCGGCGGGTCCAGCACCACCGCGGCGAAGCGCCAGGGTGCGGGCGTCGCACCCCCCTCCCGCTGCCAGGCGCGAAGGCCCCTGCCCGTCCCCGTCACGACCTCATAGGCCCGCGTGATGCGCTGGCTATCGGAGGGGCGGAGCGCCGCCGCCGTCTCCGGGTCCAATGCCGCCAGCCTGGCATGCAGCGCGGCCGGTCCCTCGGCTTCCAGCAGCCGCCGCGCCTCCGCCCGGACCTCGGGGGCCACCGGCGGCACCTCCGCCAGCCCCTCCGTCAGCGACAAGAAATAGAGGCCCGTGCCGCCGCAGAGGATCGGCACGCGCCCCGCCGCCCGCGCCTCCTCCATCGCCGCCAGCGCCGCGCCGCGCCACCAGGCGACCGTGCCCGCCTCAGCCGCCGGCCGCACGCCGTACAGCGCATGGGGCACCACCGCCTCCTCGGCCGGCGTCGGCCGCGCCGTCAGCACGCGCAACTCCCGGTACACCTGCATCGAATCGGCATTGATGACCGTACCGCCGAGGCGCTGCGCCAGGGCCAGCGCCAGCGCGCTCTTCCCGCTCGCGGTCGGGCCAGCGACGATCAGAGCGGGAGGCAGGTCGGGCGTTGTCATATCCCTGATGTTGCACAGCCCGGGCGCCAATGGCATGGGGCGGCCCGCATGCCCCACATCCTGACCCTGGTCGCCGCCCCCGGCGCCCTCGACCCCGCCTTGGTTTCCCGTGTCCGCGGCGCGCTCGAAGCGCTCGGCGCCGCGCCCGGCACCCCGGACTGGCTGGCGGAGCGGGAGGCCGTGGACATCCCCTTCGCGGAAGCCGCCGCCGAACAGGCCGCCGCCGCCGCCCGCGCGGCGCTCGCCGATGCGCTCGTGGACGCCATCGCGATGCCGGCCGAGGGCCGCCGCAAGCGCCTGCTCGTTGCCGACATGGACAGCACCATCGTCACCAGCGAGACGCTGGACGAGATCGCCGCCTATGCGGGCCTGAAGGAGAAGATCGCGGAGATCACGCGCCGCTCCATGAATGGCGAACTCGATTTCCGTCAGGCGCTGGTGGAGCGCGTCGGCATGCTGAAGGGGCTCGACGTCTCGGCGCTGGAAGCGACCTGGGCGCAGACGGCGATGATGCCGGGCGCCGCCGAACTCGTCGCGACCATGCGCGCCAACGGCGCCACCTGCTGCCTGGCCTCCGGCGGCTTCACCTTCTTCACCGGCCGCGTGGCGGAAAAGCTCGGCTTCCACCACCACGTCTCCAACGTGCTGCTGATCGAGGATGGCAAGCTGACCGGCCAGGTCGCGGAGCCCGTCTTCGACCGCAATGCCAAGCTGACGACGCTGACGCGGCTGGCGACGGAAAACGGCCTGCCCATGGCGGCGACGCTGGCGGTGGGCGATGGCGCGAATGACCTGGACATGATCCAGGCGGCGGGGCTGGGCGTGGCCTATCGCGCGAAGCCGGTTGTGGCCGCCGCGGCGAGAGCGCGGGTGGACCACACGGACCTGCTCGCGCTGCTCTACATGCAGGGGTATCGGCGGGCGGAGTTCGTGACCGCCTGAAACGAGTTCGGGGAAGGCGTTGCCTTCCCCGGACCCCATCCACCAGGGGGCAGAGCCCCCTGGACCATCATCAATTGATCCCGGTCCAGGGTCCGGCTGGACCCTGGCGGGGGTGCAGGGGGCAGCGCCCCCTGCGGTCACTTACCCAGGCGCGCCCGGGCGCGCCTGGGTCAGGCGCAGCGGCACCCAGCGCTGGCCCTGCGGGCCCTCGATCAGCAGCAGCGCCGTCGCGCGGTTCTGGCGGCGCAGGCGCTCCAGCCGGTCCTGCACCTCCTGCGGCGTCGTCACCCGCTCCTGCTGCACCTCGACGATCACGTCGCCAGGCCGCAGCTCACGCTCCGCCGCCGTGCTGCCCGGCGCCACTTCCGTGATCACCACGCCCCGGCTCTCCGCCCGCAGGCTGAAACGCTCCCGCGCCTCCGGCGTGATCGGGCCGACCCGCAGGCCGAGGCCCGACAGCTCCATCGTCTGCGGCCGCGCGGCCGGCGCCGGCGTCGCCGCCGCCTGCTGCGTCTCGGACGGCAGCTCGGCCACCGTGACGGTCACGGTCCGCTCCGCCCCGTCGCGCCACACCACCACCGGCACGCTGTTGCCGACATTGGTGTCGGCCACGATGCGCGGCAGGTTGCGCATCTCCCGCACCTCGGTCCCGTTGAAGCGCAGGATGACGTCGCCGGCCTGGATGCCGCCCGCCGCGGCCGGGCCGCCTTCCTGGGCGCGGGCCACCAGCGCGCCCCGCGCGCCGCCGCGGATGCCGAGACTCTCCGCGATCTCGTCCGTCACCTGCTGGATGTTCACGCCCAGCCAGCCGCGCCGCACCCGGCCCTGGTCCCGCAGCTGGTTCGCGATGTTGCGCGCCAGGTTGGACGGGATGGAGAAGCCGATGCCGATCGACCCGCCGGAGGGCGAGTAGATGGCCGTATTGATGCCGATCACCTCGCCCGCCAGGTTGAACAGCGGGCCGCCGGAATTGCCGCGGTTGATGGCGGCGTCCGTCTGGATGAAGTCGTCATAGAGGCCCTGGCGGATGTCACGCCCGCGGGCGGAGACGATGCCCGCCGTGACGGAGCCACCCAGGCCGAAGGGGTTGCCGATCGCCAGCACCCAGTCGCCGACCAGCGCCGTGTCGCTGTCGCCGAAGGCGACGGAGGGCAGCGGCCGTTCCGTCTTCACGCGCAGCACGGCGACGTCCGTGCGGGGGTCGGTGCCGACCAGCTCCGCCCGCAGCGTCGTGTTGTCCTGCAGCACCACGTTGATCTCGTCCGCACCGTCGATGACGTGGTTGTTCGTCACCACGATGCCCGAGGGGTCGATGATGAAGCCCGAGCCCAGCGACTGGGCGCGCCGCTGCGGCTGCTGCTGCTGCGGCTGGCCGGGGCGGCCCTGCTGGCCGGGCGGGCGGTTGCGCTCCAGGAAGTCGCGGAAGAATTCCTCGAAGGGACTGCCGGGCGGGGCCTGGGGCGTATCCGGCGCATCGGGGCGCTGGGCGCGGCCGGGGGATCCCGCGGCCTGGGTCGTCTGGATGTTGACGACGGCCGGCAGAAGCCGCTGCGCCAGCGGCGCGAAGGAGGAAGGCGCACCCGGCGGGGGAATCTGGGCGGTGGCCGGCGCGGGGGACAGCGCCGCGAAGGGCGCGGCGATGGCCGCAGCCATCAACAGGGGGGCAAAGCGCACGGGCGGCACCTTTTCTCAGCTCGAGCCGACAGGGTGGGCGCGGACGCCCGATAGGGCAACATTGGCATGCCATGCCGGGATCGGAAGGCCGGCCATCAACACGAAGTGTAGCCGCGGGATGGCGGGGCGCCTCGGCGGCGCCCCGCAGCCCGTCACCGCGGCGTCGTCGGGTTCAGCGGCGCGCCGACCGACGGCATGCTCTCCCGGAAGAAGCGGAAGAACTCGCTGTCCGGGGACAGCAGCAGGCGGGTTTCGCCCTCGCTGAAGGCTTCCCGGTAGGCCTGCATGGTCCGCCAGAACTGGAAGAACTGCGGGTCACGCTGGAAGGCCTCGGCGAAGATGCGGATCGCCTCCTGCTCGCCCTGGCCGCGCAGGATGTCGGCCTGGGCCTGGCCCTCGGCCAGCAGCACGGTGCGTTCGCGGTCGGCGCCGGCACGCACGCGCACCGCCACTTCCGCACCCTCGGCGCGCGCCTCGCGGGCTACGCGCTCACGCTCCGACTGCATCCGGTTGAGGATGGCCTGGGTATTCTCCTCCGGCAGGTCGGCGCGGCGGATGCGGACATCCGTCACCTCGATGCCGAAGCGCCGGGCCTCGTCGTTCACCTGGCGGCGGATCTCGCCCATGATCCGCGTGCGGTCCGTGGACAGCACGCTCAGCAGGGGCTCGTTGCCCAGCACGCGGCGCAGCGCGGAGGTGACGATGGAGTTCAGCCGCGCCCGGATGCCGGCCTCCGCCGCGCCCGCGGTCTGGAAGAACAGCAGCGGATCGACCACGCGATAGCGCGTGAAGCTGTCCACGATCAGGCGGCGCTGGTCGCCCAGGATCAGCTCCTCGCCCGGCGCGTCGTAGTCCAGCAGGCGCCGGTCGAAGGTGATGACGGCGTCGAGGATCGGCACCTTGGCGTGCAGGCCCGGTTCGCGGATCACGCGCACCGGCTCGCCGAGCCGGGTGATCAGCACCTGCTGCGTCTGGTGCACGGTGAACAGCGTGGAGGATGCGACCACCAGGCCGATGGCGGCGATGACCGCCAGGATGAGGGCGCGGTTCATCGGGACACTCCGGCCGGACGGTTGTTGCCGAAGCCCTGGCTCGGCGCGGGCTGGGGCGGCTGCGGCGGCGCCTGCTGGCGCATCACCTGCGGCACGGCCCCCGCCACGCCGCGGCCCTGGTCGCCCAGGTTCAGCAGCGGCACCACGCCCTGCAGCCGGTCATCCACGATGACCTTCGGATTGCGGCGGAGGATCTCCTCCATCGTCTCCAGGTACATGCGGCGCACCGTCACGTCCTGCGCGGCCTGGTAGGCCGTGAGGACCGAGACGAACCGCCCCGCCTCGCCTCGGGCGCGGGCGATCTGGCTTTCGCGGAAGCCCTCGGCCTCCTGCACCAGGCGCTCGGCCTCACCGCGGGCGCGGGGGATGATGTCGTTGCGGTAGCTCTCGGCCTCGTTGCGGGCGCGTTCGCGGTCCGCATTGGCGCGCTGCACGTCGCGGAAGGCGTCCACCACCGTGGCCGGCGGGTCCACCTTCTGCAGCTGCACCTGCGTCACCTCGATGCCCGCCCGGTACTGGTCGAGGATCGCCTGCGTGCCGCGGCGCACATCCTGCTCGATCTGCGCGCGCGCTTCCGTCAGCGCGGGCTGGATCGGCGTGCGGCCGATCACCTCCCGCATCACGCTCTCCGCCGCCGACTTCACGGTGGCCTCGGTGTTGCGGGTGTTGAACAGGAAGTCGGCGACGTCGCGGATCTGCCAGAAGACGGCGAAGTCGATGTCGATGATGTTCTCGTCGCCCGTCAGCATCATGCTCTCCTCGAGCACGTCGCGGGACGGGATGGGGCGCACGGCCTGGCCGCTATCGGCCGGTGCGCGGAAGCCGACATCGACGCGGTTGATGCGCGTGACGCGGGGCTTGGAGACAGCCTCCACCGGCCAGGGGATGGCGTAGCCCCAGCCCGGCGGGGTCGTGCGGTTGAAGGCGCCGAAGCGCATCACCACGCCCTGCTCGTCCGGCTGCACGCGGTAGAAGCCGGAGGCGCCCCAGATGCCGACCAGCACGACGCCGATCAGCGCCAGCCCCATGCCCCCGCCGCCGCGCGGCAGGTAGCGGCGCACCGTGTCCTGCGCCTGGCGGATCACGTCATCAAGGTCGGGCCCGCCACCGCGGCCACCACCGCCGCCACCGCCACCCTGGCCCCCGCCCGAAGGCGGCTGCGGCGCCCCCCAGGGCCCGCCTGGCCTGGGATTCCCCCAGGGGCTGGGTCCGCCGCTGTTGTTCCACGCCATCGGGCTGTAGGCCTCCTCCAGTACGGGCAAGACTTCTGCCACGGCCCTTCCCGGCAAGGGAGGGGTGCAGCGACCGCGTCGTCGGTCCATATGGGGTGCCATATGGGGGCCGCGCCGGTTCGGGTCGTCCCGGTCTTCCCGACCTTCTCGGTGTCGGATGCCGGACAGACCCGCACGGGCATCCGGCGCACGGGAACCGCGCGCCGGGGCCGACTTGGCCGGCGCGATATCGGATGGAACAGGGGGTTTTTCAAGCGATGGGCGAGATGCTGGAACAGGCGGTGCGCGCCGCGTTGCGATCGGTGCGCGACCCCGTCACCGGCCAGGACGTGGTCAGCGCCGGCCTGGTGGACGGGCTGGCGGTGAAGTCGGGCATGGTGCAGTTCGCCATCCAGGTGCCGCGCGAGAGGGCGCGGGAGAGTGAGCCGCTGCGCGCCGCCGCCGAACGCGCCGCGGCCGCCGTGCCTGGCGTGCTCTCCGCCACCGTGGTGCTGACGGCCCATCGCGGCGATCCCGCCAAGCCCGCCGCGCCGCCCGCCGGCGCCAAGGCGCCCCCGGCGGCGGGTGCCAAGACGCCGCCGGGCCAGGGCCCGATGCTGCTGCCGGATGTCGGCGCCATCGTCGCCGTCGCCTCCGGCAAGGGCGGCGTCGGCAAGTCCACCACCGCCGTGAACCTCGCCGTGGCGCTCGCCATGCAGGGGCTGAAGGTCGGGCTGCTGGACGCCGACATCTACGGGCCGTCGCTGCCCCAGATGCTCGGCACCCATGAACGCCCGCGGGCGGAGGGCAGCAGCATCATCCCGCTCAGCCGCTGGGGCCTGAAGGCCATGTCCATCGGCTTCCTGGTGGAGCAGGAGACGCCGATGATCTGGCGCGGCCCGATGGTGATGGGCGCGCTGGAACAGCTGATGGGCCAGGTCGCCTGGGGGACGCTCGACGTCATGGTGGTGGACATGCCGCCCGGCACCGGCGACGCGCAGCTGACGATGAGCCAGCGCGTGCCCCTCGCCGGCGCCGTCATCGTTTCCACGCCCCAGGACGTGGCGCTGATCGACGCACGCCGCGGCGTGCGGATGTTCGAGAAGGTGAACGTCCCCGTCCTCGGCCTGATCGAGAACATGAGCTTCTTCTGCTGCCCGAACTGCAACCACCGGACCGACATCTTCGGCCATGGCGGGGCGGAGGCGGAGGCCAGGCGCCTCGGCGTCGAATTCCTGGGCGGGCTGCCGCTGAAGCTCGCGATCCGGGAACTGGCCGATGCCGGCACGCCGATCGTGGCCGCGCGCCCCGACTCGGAGGAAGCCGCCGCCTACCAGCGCATCGCGACCAGGCTGCGGGAGAAGCTGGCGGAGCGCGCGGGCAGCGGCCCGAAGATCGTCATCGACTAGCCAGCAGCGCGTCCGTCTCGGCCGCCGTCGGCATGGCGCTGGCGGCGCCCGGGCGGGTGCAGGCGATGGCGGCGGCGGCCGAGGCGCGGCGCATCGCCGCATCCAGCGGCAGCCCGCGGTCGAGCGCGGAGGCCAGCACCCCGCACCAGCAATCCCCCGCCCCGGTCGTGTCCACCGGCTTCACCGGGAAGGCGGGGTAGCGGAAGATCCCCGCGGCGGTCGCGGCGGTGACGCCGGAATCCCCCATGGTCAGCGCGACGTCGATGCCCAGCGCGCCCCGGATCGCGGAGGCATCGGGCGCCGTGCCCAGCCGGCGCGCCACCATCATCGCCTCATGCTCGTTCACCACCAGCAGGTCGAGCGCGGCCAGGACGTCCCGCGGCAGGTCCGCCGTGGCGGGCGCCAGGTTCAGGATCACCCGCGCGCCGCGCGTCCGCGCCCGCATCACGGCCACCGCCACTTCCGCCGGCGGCACTTCCATCTGCAGCAGCAGCACCGCGCCGGGGCGCAGCATCGTGTCCTCCACCTGCTGCGCGCTGGCCAGCAGGTTGGCGCCGCTGCCGACAGCGATCTGGTTGCCGCCATCCGGGCCGACGCAGACCGCGGCGCAGGCCGTCGGCGCCTTCACGGTGGCGAGGCGGGAGAGGTCCACCCCCGCGCCGCGCAGCCCCTGCAGCGCCACATCCGCCATGGCATCCGCGCCGACCGCGCCGACGAAGACCGTGCGCGCCCCATCGCGCGCGGCCGCCACCGCCTGGTTCGCCCCCTTCCCCCCCGGCAGCGCCCGGTAGCCCGGGCCCAGCACCGTGTGCCCGGGCCGCGGCAGTTCCGGCAGCGCGAAGACGAGGTCGGCGGTGACGGAGCCGAAGACGATGACGGTCATGCCGCGAACATGCCCCCGGCGCGCGCCCGCTCATAGAGCAGGCTGATCAGCGCCTCGAAGGGGGCCGCCACCTCCCGCGCCGGGTTCATCCGGCCATGCGTCTGCGCTTCCCGAATGCCGGCATGGCGCCAATGCCCGGTGCCGATCACGCCCTGCATCATGCCCTGGGCGCGGTCGCAGGCCATGGCGAAGCGGGCCTCCTTCGTCTCGCCCTCCTCGAACTCCTCCCACAGCGCGCGCAGCCGCTGGCCGAGGTCGGGCGGCAGCACGCCGAACACCACATCCGCCGCCGCGCGCTCCCGCTCCGCCTGCGTCAGCAGATGCGCCTCGTCATAGGCGAAGGTGTCGCCGGCTTCGATCTCCACCAGGTCATGCGCCGCGATCATCGCCAGCACATGGCCGAGGTCGGGCTTTTCCTCCACCTCCCCATGCAGCAGCACGGCGAGGAGGGCGACGTTCCAGCAATGCTCCGCGCTGTTCTCGTTGCGGTCGGTGCCGTCCGGCCCGCGGGTGCGACCGCGCCGCTCCACATGCTTGAGGCGATCAGCCAGCGCCATGAAGTCCAGCAGCGCCGCGGTGCGGTCGGGGGTCATCCAGCAATCCTCATCGCGGCGCCGTCCACCGGCCGAGCAGGAAGCCGAACAGCACCGCGCCGCCCAGCAGGGCCACCACCTCCCCGAACAGCGCATGGGCGACGGGCAGGCCGATGGTCACCAGAGCGACCAGCAGCGCCACCTTCCACCAGCGCTGCAGCCAGTCCCAGCGGCCTGAACCGCCGCGGGTGGAGGCCTTGCCCCGCGGCTTCGCGCCCCGCTTCGCGCTCGCGCTACTCGCCACGCCCCAGCGTTTCCATCAGCTCGCGCCATTCGCGCTTGGACAGGCCCGACCCCGCCTGCGCCACCGCCTCCCCGGCCAGCATCCGCCGCAGGATGCCGAGCATCTGGGCCGACAGCGTGACGGCGCCGAGGCGATAATCCTTGAAGGCGCCGGCGGCGATCGGCACCCAGGCCTCCGCCATCGTCATCATCGCCTCCGCATAGACGCGGATCTCGTACTGCGCATGGGCATCGGCGCGCAGCGACAGGAAGTGGAAGAGGTTGTGGAGGTCCGTCTTCCAGTACCACTGCGTATAGGCGTTCAGCGTCAGGTTCATGCGCGCGAGTTCGCGGGCCAGCCCCTGCCGCGCGGGATCGAGCGGCTGGCCCGCCTCGTCCTCGTTCAGCATCTCGACGTAATGGTCGTAGTTGCGGGTCGCATCCTCCCGCAGCAGGTCGAGCACCCGCGCGGCCTCCGCCCCCTCCAGCACGTTCCCGCGGCCCTGGCGGTTCATCGAGGATTGCGCGGCGAGCTGCGCCGGCGCCGGGATGTAGAATTCCCGGTCGAGGATGGAGTAGCGCGCGCTGTACTCATTCACATTCGCCGTGCGGTGGCGGATCCACTGGCGTGCCACGAAGATCGGCAGCTTCACATGGAACTTGATCTCGCACATCTCGAAGGGGGTCGAGTGGCGGTGGCGCATGAGGTAGCGGATCAGGCCGCGATCCTCATTCGCCGCGCGCGTGCCGCGGCCGTAGGAGACGCGCGCCGCCTGCACGATCGCGGCATCGTCGCCCATGTAGTCGATGACGCGCACGAAGCCGTGGTCCAGCACCGGGACGGCCTGGAACAGCATGGCCTCCAGCGCCGGCACGGTGGGCCGTAGCGTCCGCGACTCGGCGGCGCGCGCGGCCTCGATCTCCTGCTGCTGCTCGCTGGTCAGGGTCACTGATTCTGTCTTCCCATGGTGTTGCGGGCCTTCGCGGCAGCGGCCAGCCGCTCCGCCACCGCCATCCGGTCGTTCAACAGGCGGATCAGCGCGGCCACGTCATCCCGGCTGAATTGCCGGAGCATCTCTTCCCCCGCCTCCGGCACCACCGGGACGTCCTGGTCGTCGAGCGGCATGCCGAGCCGCTCTTCCATCCAGGCGATGTCGTCGGCCGCGGCGGCCATGGCACGTTCGACCATCGCGCCAGGTGCGCGGAAACGCTGGCCCGGCAGGGATTCGAGCGCGGCGCGCAGGCCCCGCGCGCGGGCGGGGTTGCGGCTTCCGTCCGGCAGGAAGACGGGCACGACCTCATTCGCCACCAGCAGCGCGCGGACCGCGGTGCTGGACACCGCGACATTCTCCCGCGCCACGGTCAGCGCCTCGCCGAGGTCGGGCGGCGCCCCGCACATCTCCAGGAAGGTCGCCACGCTGCACCCACGCACCAGGTGGTCGGGGTGGTAGCGTCGAAGCCTGACCTCGTCCACCTCGGCTCGCCGCTCGAAACGGGCAAAGCGCTTGCGGTACGCGGGCGAACGCATCGCGGGCCCGGCCAGCGCATCCAGCGTCTGCCCCGCCTTCGCCGCCTGCTGCGTGGCGCTGACCAGGAAGGAACGCGGGTTGCGCACCAGGCCCACGACGACCAGCCGATCCACCATCGGCCGCAGCAGCACCAGCAGCCGGTCCAGGTCCCGGTCGCCCAGCATGCCGATTCCCTCGCCGCTGATGATGAGGTTCGGCGCCGGCGGCGCCGCCAGGAAGGCCAGCAGCGCCTGCCGGGATTCCTCGGCGTAGCGGATCGCCGCGTCCCGGTCGTGCCGCCCGGCCAGGCGATTCGCGGTGTGCAGATGCGGGTTGTCGGCGACGATGGAGGCGATGGCGCGGGAATGGTTCCGCTCCGCCTCGAAATAGGCGAAGCCGAAGGATGGCAGGATCGCGCGGTGGGCGTGGAGCGTTTCCTGGATGGAACTCGTGCCGGTCTTGTGCATGCCGACATGGAGGAAGAGCGTCGCCAATCCGGAGTCTCCGACCAAGCCGCTTCCCGTTCCCCTCGGCCGGCGCCGCAATCGCCCGCCCAGGCACCGGTGAAACGCGGCGGCCGGGGCGATCGGTGGCACCAGGGGCTGGAAGCTGGACCTGCGTTGCCTTATATAGCGATTGCCGCTTGCGGCTATGGCGATAAACACGGTTCGGAATAAGCGTTGCGGACCCGGGGGCAGTGCCCGGCGCCTCCACCATCATCCCCTGCGGCCCTTGGGCCGGGCGGGACGTTCGGGGGCGAAACAGCTTCGACGCGCGTAGTAAAGGGATCGCTTTTGCCCGGCATTGTACCGCCGTTATCGGGCTAACCCTACAAGTGCGAACGATAACAGCCGTGAGGCTGTCGCACTCGCTGCCTAACAGGTAAGCGCGGTTCGGGGGGCACCGGGCAACAGAAGCCCCCCACTTTCTCTCTTCTTCCCGGGCGCCTCTTTCCCGACCAGCGGCGTCATCTTATGGTTGTATGCGAAGGGGTGCACCCATGAGCGACGACGCCCGCCCGGCGCAGGGCCAGATTCCGTACGAACGCTGGACGGACGACGCGTTGCGCGAAGTCGTTGCGCGCGCCCTCGACATGGCCGGCGCCAAGGGCCTGCCCGGCGAGCACCATTTCTACCTGACCTTCCGCACGGACCACCCAGGCACCCGCGTGCCTGGCCATCTCAAGGCCAAGTATCCGCAGGAGATGACGGTGGTGCTGCAGCACCAGTTCGAGGCGCTGGTCGTGGACCGCGCCGCGGGCTTCTTTTCCGTGCGCCTGTATTTCGGCGGCGTGCCCTCCACGCTCGTCGTGCCCTTCGCCGCGCTGACCGGCTTTGCCGATCCCTCCGTGCGCTACGGCCTGCGGTTCCAGCCGCAGATGGATGCCGTGACGGCCCCGGTGGCCGATGCCGCGCCGGCGCCCGCCCCGGCCCCCTCCCCCGTCGCCGCGGCCGAAGCCCCCGCGCAGGTGGTGAGCCTCGACGCCTTCCGTCGCCGTCCGGCGCGGGAATAGGTACCGTCCGGCGCGGGAATAGGTACCGGCCGGGCCACCGTTGGCGGCGGCCCCCCGCTGCGCTACCACCCGCGGATCACGTCGCGCGCCCTGACCCTGGGCGCCGCCCACGGAGACCGCCCGTGACCGCACCGCTCGACATCGACAGCCCCGTCATCGCCCCCACGCGCCCGGAGGGCTTCCGCTACAGCCCCATGCTGCCGCTGGGCGAGGATGCGACCCCCTACCGCAAGCTCGACATCCACGGCGTCTCCACCGCCACCTGCGATGGCCGGACCGTCCTGAAGGTGAAGCCGGAAGCGCTGGAACAGCTCGCCTTCCAGGCCTGCAAGGACGTCTCCCACCTGCTGCGCCCCGCGCATCTCCAGCAGCTCGCCAACATCCTGAAGGATCCCGAGGCCAGCCCGAACGACCGCTTCGTGGCGCTCGACCTGCTGAAGAACGCCAACATCGCGGCCGGCGGCGTGCTGCCGATGTGCCAGGACACCGGCACCGCCATCGTCTTCGGCAAGAAGGGCCAGCGCGTCTGGGTCGAGGGCGATGAGGAGGAGGCGCTGAGCTACGGCGTCCACCGCACCTACACCGAGACCAACCTCCGCTATTCCCAGATGGCGCCCCTGACCATGTGGGACGAGGTCAACACCGGCAACAACCTGCCGGTCGAGTTCTCCATCATGGCGCAGCCCGGCGACCACCACGCCGATGAGATGCACCTGATGTTCATCCTCAAGGGCGGTGGATCGGCCAACAAGACCTTCCTGTTCCAGCAGACCCGCGCGGTGCTGTCGCGGGAGAAGCTGCTGAAGTTCCTGGAAGACAAGATCAAGACGCTCGGCACCAGCGCCTGCCCGCCCTACCACCTGTCGATCGTCATCGGCGGCACCAGCGCCGAGATGAACCTGAAGACCGTCAAGCTGGCCTCCACCAAGTGGCTGGACGGGCTGCCGACCGAGGGTTCGAAGGCCGGCCACGCCTTCCGCGACACGGCGTTCGAGGCCGAGGTCCACAAGCTGACGCAGAACCTCGGCATCGGCGCGCAGTTCGGCGGCAAGTATTTCTGCCACGACGTCCGCGTGGTGCGTCTGCCGCGGCATGGCGCGAGCCTGCCGATCGGCATCGGCGTCTCCTGCTCCGCCGACCGCCAGATCAAGGCGAAGATCACGCCGGAGGGCGTGTTCCTGGAGCAGCTGGAGCATGACCCCGCGAAGTACCTGCCGGAGGCGACGGACAGCATCCTCGGCGGCGACGTGGTCAAGATCGACCTGAACCAGCCGATGAGCGCGATCCGCGCGGAACTGTCGAAGCACCCGGTGAAGACGCGCGTGTCCCTGACCGGCACGGTGGTGGTGGCGCGCGACATCGCGCACGCCAAGCTGCAGGAGCGGCTGGACCGCGGCGAGGGCCTGCCCGACTACCTGAAGAACCACCCGGTCTACTACGCCGGCCCCGCCAAGACGCCCACCGGCTACGCCACCGGCAGCTTCGGCCCCACCACCGCCGGGCGCATGGACAGCTATGTCGAGGCCTTCCAGAAGGCCGGCGGTTCGCTGGTGATGCTGGCAAAGGGCAACCGCAGCAAGGCCGTGCTGAACGCCTGCAAGAGCTATGGCGGCTTCTACCTCGGCAGCGTTGGTGGGCCCGCGGCGCGGCTGGCGCAGGACTGCATCCGCAAGGTCGAGGTTCTGGAATACCCTGAGCTCGGCATGGAGGCCGTCTGGAAGATCGAGGTCGAAGACTTCCCGGCCTTCATCGTCGTCGATGACAAGGGCAACGACTTCTACGAGGGGCTGGAATAGCCCGTGCTGGAGCTGCGCCCGAACTGCGGATGCTGCGGCGTCGATCTGCCGCCGGAGTCCGACCGGGCGCTGATCTGCTCCTTCGAATGCACCTGGTGCCGGGATTGCGCGGCAACGCGCCTGCCCGGCGGGCTCTGCCCGAATTGCGGGGGGAACCTCGTTCCCCGCCCGATCCGGCCGGCGGGGAAGCTGGAGCGCTTTCCCGCCAGCACGGTGCGCAAGCGCAGCACGCTGCCGGCCTGCACGACGGGCTGATCAGCCCGCCTTGCGCTCCCGCTGCGTGCCGACCCATTCGCGCAGCGCGGCATTGATGCGGGTCTGGTAGCCCTTCCCCGCCGCCTCGAAGAAATCCAGGAGGTCGGCATCCAGCCGCAGCGTGATCTGCCGCTTCACGGGCCGGTACATCCCGCCCCGCACCGCATCGCTCCAATCCAGCACTTCCGGAATGTCGGAGGTGTCGATGGTCTCATCCGGCATGGCGGCCAGCGCGCGGAGCCTTGCCTCAGCCTCTGGCGTCAGCGTCTCAGAACCGTCCAGCTTCATACGCACGTCGCTCTCGAGGTGTCGCTCGTCGAGCCGAGATGATCCGGATTTCTTCATGGCCCTCGTCCTCGCTCACCCAATCGACGTGCACGACAAGCAGGACCATCGGGAAGGCGCCGCTCGGGATCCCGATCGTCTGCCACCGCTCCTCATGCGGGTTCTGGTCAAGCCGCGTGGCACGACGCGGGTCTTTGAAGACCAGCGCCGCGTCCTCGAACGCGACGCCATGCTTCCGCAGGTTTTCCGCGGCTTTCCAGGGGCTCCAGCGGAAGCTGGTCGTCACGGCACTACCATAGTGTAGTTACAGCGCATCCCGATCTCAACCCCCTCACCGCGGCCTGATCTCCACCGCCAGCACCTCCTCATCCGCCCTCGCCCTGGTCACCAGATTCGCGTTCCCCGCATGGGCGGAGTGGACCAGTCCCACGCCGATGATCAGCGCCTCATCCACCGTCCGCTGCACCAGCGCCCGCAGCAGGCGGTTGCGCTCGGCGTCGTCCAGCGTGGACCTGGCCCGCGCGATCTCGGCGTCTACGGCCGGCACGCCGTAGCCCGTGAAGTTCAGCGTCCCGAGCCCCGGCACCGTGCCCGCCGTGTGGATCTGGGAGCTCAGCAGGTAGGACGTCTCCCCCGTCAGGGACCCGAAGACGGTGACGAAGACCCCGTATTCCCGCCGGTTGCGGCGCGTCAGGAAGGTCGCCTGCGGCACCACCTCGACCGTCGTGCGGATGCCGATCCGCGTCCAGGCGGCCGCGATCGCCTGGCAGATGCGCGGCACGCGCGCCGGGGAGCAGAAGAGGTTCAGCCCAAAGCCCTGCCCCCAGCCTGCCTCCGCCAGCAGGGCGCGGGCGGCGTTGATGTCGGCCGCCGGCAGGGCGCGGTCCGGGATGGCGCCGAAGACGAAGGGCGGCACGGGCTGGTCGGTCGGCTCGGCGTAGCCTTCCATGATCTGGCGGGCGATGCCGTCCCGGTTCAGCGCCACCGATAGGGCACGGCGCACGCGGACGTCCCGCATCGGGTTCTGGCCGCCCGCGTCCACGCCGGGCGGGCTCGCGCGTTCCACATCCGGGTAGATGTTGACCGCGTAGATGGAGGGCGCGGTGAACAGCGCCACGCGCCGGTCGGCGGCAAGGCGCCCCGCATCCTGCAGGGGCACGTTGTTGATGAAGTCAACATCGCCCGCCAGCAGGGCCGCGACCCGTGCCGGGTCGTTCGGGATCGGCGTCAGCACCGCCGTCTCCCACGGCACGCGGCCGCCCCACCATTCCTCGTTCCGCCGCAGCACCAGCGGCGCGTTGGTGGACCAGGAGCCGAGCTTGAAGGGCCCCGTCCCGATCGCCGCCTGGCCGCTGTTGAATTCGGGGTTACCGAGCCCCGCCACCGATTTCGGCACGATGAAGATCTGCGTCAGGTTGGTGGGCAGGATCGGCAGCGGGCCCGAGGTGCGGATGCGGAAGGTCAGCGCGTCCACCACCTCCACCCCCGTCACGCCGGACAGGTAGATGGAATAGGGGTTGGGGTTGCCCGGCACGTTCGGCACCCGGTTGAAGGATGCCGCGATATCCTCCGACGTCAGCGGGCTGCCGTCATGGAAGCGCACGCCGGCGCGCAGCTTGAACTCCCAGGTCGTGTCGTCCACGACGCGCCAGGATTCCGCCAGCCCCGGCTGCAGCGCCATCTGGTCATCGCGCAGCACCAGCGTCTCGTAGATGTTCCGGAGCGCGCCGGTATTGGCCAGGTTGAGCAGCCAGTGCGGGTCCAGCGTGCTGGGCGGAGCCTGCATGCCGATCCGGAGCGTCTGCGCGGGCGTGGGCACCGCCGGCAGCGCCAGCGCCAGTCCGAGGACAAGCCGTTTCACGAAGCTCATGCGGTCCGATTCCCCTTCCGGCGGGCCTGCCGGCACGGCGACAGACTGCCACCCCCTGCCCTGCCGCGCCCAGGGGTCGGAATCCAGTGGTGACAGGGCCGTCGTTGCTGCTATGTTCTCCGTCGCCCCGGCCTGTAATTTGTCCCAAATCGGCCGAGGGGCGGTGCTAAAGGTGCTAAAAGGGGTTAGCGGGGCTAAAAATTGAGGGCGTGGCGATGGCCACCCCGCCATGCCGGGTAACGACGGCCGGGAAGCCCTTCCGGCATCGCCACCGCTGGGATATGGCTTCGCCTCCGCCAAGCCCGCCCCCTGGAACCCACCGCCGCATGGCCCGCCTCCGTTTTTCCTCCGGGAGCCGATTCGAGGATGAGATCGGCTATTCCCGCGCCGTGATCGACGGCGACTGGATCTTCGTCTCCGGCACCACCGGCTTCGACTACGCGACGATGACGATCGAGCCCGGCGTGATCGAGCAGTGCGACCAGGCCTTCCGCAACATCGAAGCCGCACTGCGCCAGGCCAATGGCCGCATGGACGACATCGTGCGCGCCAACTTCATCCTGCCGGACCGCGCGGATTGGCCGCCCTGCTGGCCTGTCGTGAAGAAGTGGCTGGGCCGCGTGCGCCCGGCCTCCACCATGATCGTTGCCGGCCTCCAGGCGCCGGAGATGCGGATCGAGATCGAGGTGACGGCCCGGCTGCGCCGTCGCGAAGGGGACAAGTAGCATGCGCTTCGCGGTCGACCGCCTGGACCATCTGGTCATCACCTGCCGGGACGTGGAGACCAGCGCCGGCTGGTTCCAGCGCGTGCTGGGGATGGAGCGGGAGGAGTTCGGCGAACAGCGCCGCACGGCCCTGCGCTTCGGCGGGCAGAAGATCAACCTGCGGCCGAAGGAGGCGACGCAGGAAGCCTGGTTCTCCTCCGTCGTGGCGGAACCGGGCACGCAGGACATCTGCTTCATCGTCACCGTCTCCGCCGACGATGTCGTGAGCCATCTGCGCGGCTGCGGCGTGCAGGTCGAACTGGGCCCGGTGCCGAAGCAGGGGGCGCTCGGCCCCATGACCTCCGTCTACTGCCGCGACCCGGATGGCAACCTGATCGAGATCGCGACCTACGGGGATCGATTCCCGGAATAGACAAGCGTGATGGGCGGCCGCGGTGGCGGCTGCCTATCTTGGCGGGCGGAGGGTCCCAACCATGACCGACACGCCCGCTACCAGGACCGAGACAGACAGCCTCGGCACCATCGACATCCCGGCCGACCGCCTCTGGGGACCGCAGACGGAGCGTGCGCGCCGCCTGTTCCGCATCGGCACGGAACGCTTTCCGCCTGGCCTGATCCGCGCCGTCGGCCTGCAGAAGCAGGCGGCGGCGGAAGCCAATGCGCGCCTCGGTGAACTGCCGGAGAACATCGCCGCCGCCATCGCGCAGACGGCGGCGGAGGTCGCGGCGGGAAAGCACGATGCCGAGTTCCCCCTGCCCGTCTGGCAGACGGGGTCCGGCACCCAGACCAACATGAACGCGAACGAGGTGATTGCGAACCTCGCCAACCGCGCGCTCGGCCAGCCACTCGGCAGCCGCAAGCCCGTGCATCCGAACGACCATGTGAACCGCGGCCAGTCCTCCAACGACAGCTTTCCCACGGTCATGCATGTGGCGGCGGCGGAGGCAGTGGCCCGGTGGCTGATCCCGGCGCTCGGCGTGCTGCTGGCCAGCCTGTCGCGCCGCGCGCGGGAATGGGACTCGATCGTGAAGATCGGCCGCACCCACATGATGGATGCGGTGCCCGTCACGCTGGGGCAGGAAGCGGCGGCCTGGGCACGGCAGGTGGAACACGGCATCGCCCGGCTGCAGGATGCGCTGCCGCGGCTGATGGAGGTGGCGCAGGGCGGCACCGCCGCCGGCACGGGCCTCAACCGGCACAAGGATTTCCCGCAGGTCTTCGCGGAGATCCTGGCCACGCGCACCGGCCTGCCCTTCCGCGCCAACCCCAACCCCTTCGAGGGCATGGGCGCGCATGACGCGCTGGTCGAGCTTTCCGGCGCGATGAACACCCTTGCCGTGTCGCTCAACAAGATCGGCAATGATGTCCGGCTATTGGGCAGCGGGCCGCGGGCCGGCTTCTCGGAACTGGTGATCCCGGCCGACGGGCTGTCCAGCAGCATCATGCCGGGCAAGACCAATCCCACGCAGTCGGAGGCGCTGACGATGGTGGCCGCCCAGGTCATGGGCAACCACGTCGCCATCACCATCGGCGCGGCGCAGGGGCACCTGGAGCTGAATGTCTTCAAGCCCGTCATCATCCACAATGTCCTGCAAAGTGCGGGGCTGCTGGCGGATGCGGCGGAAAGCTTCGCGGCCAACATGGTGGACAAGCTGGTGCCGAACCACGCGCGCATCGCCGACAACCTGGCCAAGTCGCTGATGCTCGTCACCGCGCTGAACCCGCGCATCGGCTACGACAAGGCCGTCGCCATCGCGAAGCTGGCGCTGGCGGAGGACATCACGCTGAAGGCCGCGGCAGCCCGGCTCGGCCATGTGAGCGAGGAGGATTTCGACCGCTGGGTGGTGCCGGCCGAGATGATCCACCCCGGCACGACGCTGGATGGCGGGGGATGAGCGACCGCGCCGCGCGCCACCTCCGCAAGCGGTCCTTCCGCCTGGCGGGCCACCGCACCTCCGTCGCGCTGGAGCCCGAGTTCTGGGCGGCGCTGGAGGCGGTGGCGACGCGGCGCGGCAGCAGCCTGGCGGGGCTGGTGGCCGCGGTGGACGCGGCGCGCACCGACCTCGCCATCCCGCTGTCGAGCGCACTGCGCGTCATGGCGCTGCGCGCCGCCGCGGGAGACGACCTGACAAGCCAGCTTGACACCGTTCCCGGCCCGTTAAGCTCCCCTTAACCGGCACGCCTGACACTCCCGCCGGTTCTGGACATGATCGGCACGGCTGATGGGCTTTCTGGGAGGCGGCGCGGATGCCGCGCTGGTATCGGCGATCGAGCGGTCGCAGGCCATCGTCGAATTCTCCCCCGACGGCCGCATATTGCGCGCCAACCCCCTGTTCCTGCGCACGATGGGCCATGAGGCGCAGGAGGTTCTGGGCCAGCCCCACGCCATGTTCATGCCGCCGGAGGATCGCGGCAGCGCCGCCTACCAGGCCTTCTGGGAAGCCCTCCGCCGCGGCGAGTACCAGGGCGGCGAGTTCCGCCGGATTGCCAAGGGCGGGCGGGAAGTCTGGCTGCAGGCCACCTACACCCCCATCCTCGGCTTCGGCGCCGCGTGACGCGCGTGGTGAAGTTCGCCACCGATGTGACGGCAGCGAAGCTGCGCGCGGCCAGCGATGCCGGGCACATCGCCGCCATCAACCGCGTGCAGGGCGTGATCGAGTTCGCGCTGGATGGCACCATCCTCGACGCCAACGCCAACTTCCTCGCCGCCATGGGCTACGGGATCGAGGAGATCCGCGGCCGCCACCACCGCCTCTTCATGCCGGAGGCCGCGCACCGGGCGCCGGACTACGCCGCCTTCTGGGCCGCGCTCGGCCAGGGGGAGGTCCGGGCCGGGGAGTTCATGCGCCTGGCCAAGGGCGGGCGGGAGGTCTGGATCCAGGCCAGCTACAACCCCGTGCTGGACCCCGCCGGCCGGCCGCTGAAGATCGTGAAGTTCGCTACCGACATCACGGAAGCCAAGCGCCGGGCGGCGGATGACGCGGCGCAGATCGCCGCCATCAACCGCGCGCAGGGCGTGATCCAGTTCGGACTCGACGGCACGATCCTCGACGCCAACGAGAATTTCCTCGCCGCCACCGGCTACGGCGCGGCGGAGCTGACGGGCCATCACCACAGCCTGCTGATGCCGCCGGGGGAGGCGCAGAGCGAGAGCTATCGCGCGCAGTGGAAGGCGCTTGCCCATGGCGAGGTCCGCGCCGGGGAATTCCGCCGCTACGGCAAGGGCGGGCGGGAGATCTGGCTGCACGCCACCTACAACCCGGTCTTCGACCCCGCCGGCCGGGTGCAGAAGGTGGTCAAGTTCGCCACCGACATCACGGAGGAGATGAAGCGCCGCCGCCTCTTCGCGCTGCTCTCCCTCGTCACCGACGAGACCGACAACAGCGTCATCATCTGCGACGCCGGCGGCCAGATCGAATACGTGAACCGCGGCTTCGTGCGCATGACCGGCTTCACGCCGGAGGAAGCGCTGGGCCGCAAGCCCGGCGAGCTGCTCCAGGGCCCGCAGACGGACCGCGCGACCGCCGCGCGCATCGGGGCGAAGCTGCGGGAGGAAGTGCCGATCTACGAGGAGATCCTGAACTACAGCAAGGCGAAGGAACCCTACTGGATCTCGCTGGCCATCAACCCCATCCGGGGTCCGGACGGCAGGCTGCAGCGCTACGTCTCCGTCCAGGCCAACATCACGACGACGAAGCAGCTGGGGCTGGAAGCGGCCGCGAAGCTCGATGCGATCGACCGTTCCAACATCGTCGTGGAATGGGACGCGGAACGCCGCCTGGTGCGGGTGAACGAGGCGGCGGTCGCGGCGCTGGGCCATGGGACGGAAGCGGCGGCGCTGCAGGCCCCCGACCTTGCCCATGCGAAGGTCTTCGCGGACGGGCAGCGCGCCCAGCTGGCGAAGGGGGAGGCGCTGGCCATGCCGATCGAGCTGCGCCACGCCGATGGCAGCGCCGTCCACCTCTCCGCCACGGTCCAGCCGCTGATGGATGTGGAAGGCCGGCAGGTGCGCACCGTGCTCTACGCCGCCGACGTCTCCGCCCGCCGCAAGGCGGTGCGGGAGACGGAGCGCGTGATGACGGAGGTGCTGGACCGCATCAACCGCGTCGCCACCGAGATCGGCGGCCTCTCCGCCCAGACCAACCTCCTTGCCCTCAACGCCACGATCGAGGCCGCGCGCGCCGGCGAAGCCGGCAAGGGCTTCGCGGTGGTCGCCGCGGAGGTGAAGACGCTGGCCGCCCGGTCGGCGACCGCGACCGGGGAGATCTCCGCCCTCGTCTCCGACACGCGCAGCCGGATCGAGGACCTGATCGCGATGGCGTAGCGGGCGCTACCGCCCGCCCGCTTGTCGGGGGCGCTACCGTTCAGCGCGCCAGCGGGCCCAGGCGGCGGTTTCCGGCAGGGCGCGCGGCGCATCGGCCGGCCCGGTCAGGCGCAGGCCGAGGTCCGGCGCCTCCGGCATCGCCGGGCGGGACAGGATGTGCAGGTCCAGCGCGCCGCGGGCCAGGTCGATCTCGCCGCCGATCGTCGCGGTGGCGCCGCCCTCCGCGGCCAGCCGCGCTTCCTCAAGCCTCAGCCGCCCGGCGGCCAGGCGCCCGGTGGCATCCAGCCGGTCGAAGGCCGTGGCGCCGTCCAGCAGGGCGCGCCGCGTGGCACGTTCCGCGGCGATGGGATCGGCCAGGGCGGTGGCCTGCGCGGCCGCGGCCAAGTCGAAGCCCGCCACCACGCCGTCCCGCAGCCCGACACCGATCCGCCCTTCCAGCGTGCCGAGCAGCGCGGCCGGCGCATGGCCGGTGGCCGACACCGCGAAGGTCGTGTCGCCGCGCCCGGCCGTCAGGTCCACGGGCGCGCCGAACAGCGGCGCGGCGATGCTCGTCCCCGTCAGCCGGCCCTCCACCGTCATGCGGGGCGGCGTGCGGGGGGTGGCGTCGATGGTGGCGAGCGCCTCCAGCTCCCCGCCCGCCAAGCGGGCGCGCAGGCCTTCCAGCCGCAGCCGGCCATCCGAGAGCTTCAGGACCGTCGCGGCCTGTTCGGCGGCGATTCCGCCGATCTCGGCCCGCGCGGCTTCGAGCGCCAGCTCCGCATCCAGCCCGGCCAGCGCCTCCAGCCCCAGCGGATTGTCGCTGCGCCAGCCCGGGAAGGGCAGTGGCAGCCGTTCGGCCGCCAGCCGACCCGTCAGCCGGGGGCGCCCGCCCAGCGCCAGGGCCAGCGCGCCCCGGGCCCGCAGCCCGCCCGCCACCAGTTCGAAGCTCTCCGCGGCCACGCCCTGCGGCCCGGCCGTCAGCGCTGCGATGAGCGAGAGCGACCCCTCCCCCAGCCAGGCGCCGGCATCGCTGCGGAAGGCCTCCGCCAGCAGGCGCGGCGCGCCGGGGTGGCGCAGCGTGATGCTGGCATTGCCCTTGCGCTGCGGCAGGTCGAGCGTGCCGGAGGCTTCCAGCCGCAGCTCGCCGATCTCCGCACCCCCGCGCAGCGCGAGCGCCTCCATCGTGCCGCCGCCGGACAGGCGCAGCGCCAGCGGCATGCCCGCGATGGCGGTACGGTCCGGCCAGTCCCCCGGCACCAGCGCCATCAGGCCGCGGCCGGAGGAACCGCTGGCCTCGATCGTCAGGTCCTGCAGGCGCAGCTGGGGCGACAGCGCGAGGACGCCGGAGGCGGTCACATCGGTGTCAGCCAGGCGGCCCGACAGCCGCCGCAGCGTCATGCGGCCATTCTCCAGCGCGCCATCCAGGGCCGCGCGCTCCATCACCGCATCGCCCAGCGTGACCCGGTCCGCGGCCAGGCGCAGGTTCAGGTCCACGGCGCCCAGCGCCCGGCCGGCCTGCATGGGATCGAAGCCCTGCGGCAGCCAGCGGGCGAGGTCCAGGCGATCCAGCGTCAGGCCGATGCCGAGCGCGGGCCGCGCCCCGTGGCGCAGCACGCCGGCGCCGGACAGGCGGAGGTCGCCGATGGTCGCGGTCAGCTCCGGGATGGCGGCCTGCGCTTCCTCCAGCACCAGGCGGAAGCGGCCCTCCCCCCGCCGCAGCAGGGCCGGGTCCAGCTCCTCCACCGGCAGGCCGATGGCGCCGAGGCTGGTGCGCATGTCCGGCCCGGTGAAGCGCGCCCGGATCTCGAGCCGCCCGCCCGCGGTGGCGCCGGCGAACTCCACCTCCGCCTCACCCGGCAGCAGGACCGAGGCATCGGTGAGGGTGAGGCGCCCATCCTCCAGGAAGGCCGCGCCCCGGATGCGGCGCAGCGCCACGCCCTGGAAGCTGCCCGCTTCCGCCGACAGGTCGAGCGCCAGCGGCACCGGCCGCGCCGCGCCCTGCCGCAGCGCCGTGACCCAGCCATCCAGGTCCAGCCGGCTGGCCACCACCGCGACATCGAGCCGTGGCGCCGGCAGCAGCCGCAGCGCGATGGACCCACGCGCCGGCACGCCACCGACATCCATCACCAGCTGGTCCGCCGCCACAAGCTCCGCCGAGGCATTGAGGCGGCCGGCGAGCCGGAAAGGCACGGACGGGCCCGCCATCAGCGCCGCGAGGTCGGGGCCACGCGCCTCCACGCTGCCCTCGAAGCCTGCGCCGGGCACCAGCACGCCGCGGGCCGTGCCGCTGGCTTCCGGCAGGGTCAGCGACAGTTCCAGCGTCGCGACGCCGTCCCAGCCCGGCCGGCCCAGCGTCCCGGTGAAGCGGGCGGCGCGGCCGGCCCAGGTGAAGCTGCCGGCGGATTCGATCGCCTGCGCCAGGCCGGCGGAGGTCAGCCGGGCGTTCACCCCCTCCAGCACCGCGTCGCCGATGCGGACGCGGCTGTTCTCCACCCGCGCATCCAGCTCCGTGATCCAGGCGGGGGGCCGCAGTGCCAGCAGGGCGCCGGGCGGCCAGGGCAGCGTCAGCTCCGCCCCCACCAGCGCGATCTCCCGCGGCGCCAGGCGACCGGCGAGCAGCGCGCCGAGGTCGAGGCGCACGCGCAGCAGCTGGGCGGTGACGCTGAACTCCTCCCCGGCATCGCCGATGGCGACGCCGCCGGCGCGCACCATGGGCTGGGGGAGCAGCAGCAGCTCGACCGGGCCGTCCAGCGTGACGGTGCGGCCGAGCCGGTCACTGGCCAGTTCAGCCAGGCGACCACGCCAGGGTTCCCAATCCACCAAGCGCGGGCCGAGCCAGAGGCCCAGCACGGCCAGCAGCGAGAGGAACGTCAGCGCGGCCGCAAGGCGCTTCATCCGGCCGCCGGGGCGCCCCAGCCGCCGCCGCCCGGCGTTTCCAGCGCCAGCACGTCACCGGGCTGCAGCGCCGCGCGGTCGCAGCCTTGCATGGCGTGGATGGTGCCATCCGCTCGTTCCACCCACTGCCGCCCGGGCGCACCGGGCTGGCCGCCCCGCAGGCCGTGCGGCGCGACCCGGCGGCGGGAGGCGACGATCACGGCCTCCATCGGGCGCAGGAAGCGGATGCGCCGGCGGCTGCCATCGCCGCCCGCGAAGGCCCCGGCGCCGCCGGAGCCGCGGCGGATGGAGAATTCCTCGAGCCGCACGGGATAGCGGAGTTCCAGCACCTCGGGGTCCGTCATGCGCGTGTTGGTCATGTGCGTCTGCACCGCGGCGGTGCCCGGGAAGCCGGGGCCCGCGCCGGTGCCGCCACAGACCGTTTCGTAATATTGGTAAACCGCGTCCCCGAACAGCAGGTTGTTCATCGTCGCCTGGGCGGAGGCGCAGGCGCCGAGCGCCGCCAGCAGGGCGTTGCAGGTCATCTGGCTGACCTCCGTATTGCCCGCGACGACCGCCGCGCCGGGACGCGGCGACAGGAAGGTCCCTTCCGGCACCACGATGTCGAGCGGCACCAGGCAGCCATCGTTGAGGGGAATCTCCTCCCCCACCAGGCAGCGGAAGCAGTAGAGGACGACGGCGCGGCAGACCGCCGCGGGCGCGTTGAAATTGTCGGGGCGCTGCGGTCCCGTGCCCGTGAAGTCGATGGTGGCGCGGCGGTTGGCGCGGTCCACGCGGACCGCGACCTTCAGCGGCGTGCCGTCATCGATCGTCGTCTCGAAGGCGCCGTCCTGCAGGCGGTCCAGCACGCCGCGCACGGCGGCCTCCGCATTGTCCATCACATGCTTCATGTAGGCGCGGACGGTATCGAGCCCGTAGTCCCGCACCGCGCGCTGCAGTTCCTGAACGCCCTTCTCATTCGCCGCGACCTGGGCGGTGATGTCGGCCACGTTCACGTCGGGGCTGCGGGCGGGGTAGCGCGCGGAGGCCAGCAGGGCACGGAACTCTGCCTCCCGGAACCGGCCCTGCGACACCAGCAGGAAGTCGTCGATGACGACGCCCTCCTCCTCCAGCGTCGCGGAGCCGGGCGGCGTGGAGCCGGGGGTCAGGCCACCGATATCGGCGTGGTGGCCGCGGCTGCCGACGAAGAACAGGATCTTCGTGCCGGCCTCGTCAAAGACGGGCGTGATCACCGTGACGTCGGGCAGGTGCGTGCCGCCATTGTAGGGGTTGTTGAGCGCCACGACGTCGCCCGGGCGCAGCGTGGCGGCGCGGGATCGGATAACGGTCCGCACGCTCTCTCCCATCGCGCCGAGATGCACGGGAACGTGCGGCGCATTCGCCACCAGGCGCCCCGTCTCATCGAAAATGGCGCAGGAGAAGTCGAGGCGTTCCTTGATGTTGACGCTGAGCGACGTGTTCTGGAGGACGGCGCCGGTCTGCTCGGCGATCGACATGAAGAGGTTGTTGAACAGCTCCAGCATCACGGGATCGACGCGCGTGGCGTCCGCCACCCGCGCGGCCTCCCGCTGCTCCGTCCGGCGCAGCACCAGGTGGTTGGCCTGCGTGACCTCCGCGGTCCAGCCGGGCTCGACGACGGTGGTGGCGATGGCCTCCCGGATCAGGGCGGGGCCCGGGATGCGATCGCCGGCGCGGAGCGCGTCGCGGTCCAGCACCGGTGCCTCTCGCAGGGCGCCGGCCGTGAAGACGCTGGCGGTGGCGAGGCGCGGCAGGTGCTGGCCGGCCTCGCGCGGCGGCAGGGGGGCCTCGTTCACCGCCTCGCCGGGGGAGGTCACCTCCACCACGCAGGCCTCCACCACCACCTGGCGTTCCGGCGTCGCAAAGCCGAAGCGGCGGCGATGCGCTTCCGTGAAGGCCTCCAGCACCGCTTCGTGGTCGCCGAAGGGCACGGGCAGGAAGCTGTCGGTGCCGGCGTAGCGGAGATGGAGGCGCCGCGCGGCGCGGAGCGCGCCGGCCTCCGCCCCCTGGCGCACCAGCTCGGTGCGGCCGGCCTCCTCCAGCGCATCCAGGCGCGTGGCCAGGCCGTTCATGGCATCCGCGCCCAGCGGCGCCTCGACCGCGGCTTCCCGGATCGCGCTCTGGTCGGCGAGCCCCATGCCATAGGCGGAGAGGACGCCGGCGAAGGGATGGATGAACACCGTCTCCATGCCGAGTTCGTCCGCCACCAGGCAGGCATGCTGCCCGCCGGCGCCGCCGAAGCATTGCAGCGCGTAGCGGGTGACGTCGTGGCCCTTCTGGATGGAGACCTGCTTGATGGCGTTCGCCATGTTGGCGACGGCGACGCGCAGGAAGCCTTCCGCGACCGCGTGCGGATCCTGGGGCTGGCCGATCGCGGCCTCGATCTCCGCAGCCAGCGCCACGAATTTCTCGCGCACCACCTCGGCATCAAGGGGCTCATTGCCCTGCGGGCCGAAGATGGCGGGGAACTGCGCGGGCTGGATCTTGCCGACCATGACGTTCGCGTCCGTCACCGTCAGCGGCCCGCCGCGGCGATAGCTGGCGGGGCCGGGCACGGCGCCGGCGCTTTCCGGCCCGACGCGGAAGCGGGCGCCGTCGAACTTCAGGATCGAGCCGCCGCCAGCGGCGACGGTGTTGATCGCCATCATCGGCGCGCGCATGCGCACGCCCGCCACCTGCGTCTCGAAGGCGCGCTCGAACTCCCCGGCATAGAGCGCGACATCGGTGCTGGTGCCGCCCATGTCGAAGCCGATGATGCGGTCGAGCCCCGCCATCGCCGCGGTGCGCGCGGCACCGACGATGCCGCCGGCGGGGCCCGACAGGATCGCATCCTTGCCCTGGAAGGAC
Organism: Acetobacteraceae bacterium; assembly: GCA_027482245.1. Classification (GTDB taxonomy): domain Bacteria; phylum Pseudomonadota; class Alphaproteobacteria; order Acetobacterales; family Acetobacteraceae; genus Falsiroseomonas. Next base: position 130,383 of record JAIXWG010000019.1, read on the forward strand.
CGCGCCTCCGCCAGCCCGCCGGAGGACTGCATGAAGTAGAGCTTCACGCCCGGCAGTTCGCCGGCCACCTGCTCCACATATCGGCGCAGGATGGGGGAGAGGTAGGCATCCACCACCGTCGTATCCGCGCGCGGCACGATGCGCGGCAGGGGGGAGGCTTCGTGGCTCAGGCTGACCTGGGTGAAGCCGGCCTCCCGCGCCAGGGCGCCGACGCGGCTCTCATGCACCGGATGCGCCCAGGCATGCATGAAGGCGATGGCGACGGCGCGGATGCCATCGGCGAAGGCGGCGGCCAGGGCTTCGCGGGCAGCGGCCTCGTCGAGCTTCTCGATCTCCGTCCCGTCCACGGCCATCCGGCCGCCGATCTCGGCCACGCGTTCATGCAGCAGGTCGGGCAGCCGCACCTGCAGGTCGAAGAGCCGCGGGCGCGCCTGGTTGCCGATGCGGGCCATGTCGGCGAAGCCGCGGTTCACCAGCAGCAGCACGCGTTCGCCCTTGCGCTCCAGCAGCGCGTTGGTGGCGACGGTCGTGCCCATCTTCACCGCGTCCACCACGCCGGGCGGGATCGGGGCGCCATCGGCCAGGCCGAGGCAGGCGCGGATGCCGGCGACGGCGGCATCGCGGTAGCGGCCCGGATTCTCCGACAGCAGCTTGCGGGTGGAGAGCGCACCCGAGGGATCGCGCGCCACGATGTCCGTGAAGGTGCCGCCGCGATCGATCCAGAACTGCCAGCCGCCCATCACGCATCCCCTTTGGCCGTTGATCACACCCCGGCAGCGGCCGCGCAAGGCCGGCAGGGCGACACCGGGGTTCATTGACAATTCGTCGATAAATCGTCAACGTTTTTCCGCAACCAGGGAGGTTCTTCCATGGCGCCTTCGAGACGCGGCGATGCCGCCCCCGTGGTCTCCTCCGCCCATCTCGCCGCCGGCGCCTCCCCGGCGCTGTCGGAGGTGGAGTTCGGCCTGATCCTGGCGGGGCATGGCTTCGCCCGCTGGATGGTGCGCTGCATGGCGGCGGCCGGGCAGCCCGGCATGTCGCCGACCGAGATCCTGGTCCTCCACACCGTCCGGCACCGCGACCGGCCGAAGCGCCTGGCCGACATCCTGCTGGTGCTGGACATCGAGGATACGCATGTCGCGACCTATGCCATCCGCAAGCTGGAGGAAGCCGGCCTGGTGACGACGGGCCGGGCGGGGAAGGAGAAGGTGGTGAGCGCGACGGCGGCCGGCGCCGCGCTCTGCACCGCCTATGCGGAGGTCCGGGAAAGGCTGCTGGCGGAGCCGCTCAGCGGGTCCGGCCCCTCGGAGGACCAGCTTTCCGCCGTGGCGCAGCTGCTGCGCGCGCTGTCCGGCTACTACGACCAGGCGGCGCGGGCGGCTGCAACTCTCTGACAGGCCCTGTGGCGCCCGGGGGAGGCGTGCTAGGACCGGGCAGGCGTTCATCGAGGCCGGCTTGAGCATCTGGGGCAAACTCATCGGCGGCGTGGCCGGCTTCGTCACCGGCGGGCCGCTCGGCGCCGTCGTGGGCGCGGCACTCGGCCACGCGGCCGACAACGGCGTCATGCCCGGGCGGCAGATCGGCCCCGGGGCGGCGGACCTGGCCGCCTTCCTCGGCAACAAGGAAACGCTGTTCGCCATCTCCGTCATCGTGCTCTCTGCCAAGCTCGCCAAGGCGGACGGCCCCGTGCGGCGGGAGGAGATCGACGCCTTCAAGGCGATGTTCCGCATCCCCGCGGAGAACCTGCGCGAGGTCGCGCAGATGTTCGACGAGGCGCGCAAGGATTCGGATGGCTGGGAGCCCTTCGCGGAACGGATGGGCGAGGCCTTCGCGGACAACCGCGCGCTGCTGGAGGATGTGCTGGCCGCGCTGTTCTACATCGCCCGTGCCGATGGCCCCCTGACCAAGGGCGAGCTGCCCGTGCTGCAGGGTGTGCACCTGCGCTTCGGCCTGGATCACGGGGCGTGGGAACGCGCCAAGGGCGGCGGCGCGCCCGGCGGCGCGGCGCAGCGCGCGACGGAGGACAAGGACGCCTATGGCGTGCTGGGCCTGACGCCGGCCGCGACGGATGACGAGGTGCGCCAGGCCTGGCGCAAGCTGATGCGGGAGAACCATCCGGACGGGCTCGCCGCCCGTGGCGTGCCGCCGGAATTCGTGGACCGCGCGACCCGCAAGGTGGCGGAGATCAACGCCGCCTGGGACAAGATCAAGCGTCAGCGCGGGTTGTAGCGGTGCGCATCCGCGACCTGCCGAGCCCGAACCAGGATGACCGGCCTGCCGGCCAGGCGATCGACATGCTGGTGCTGCACTACACCGGCATGGAGACCGGCCAGGCGGCGATCAACCGGTTGCGCGATCCCCTCGCCGCCGTCTCCTCCCATTATGTGGTGGAGGAGGATGGCACCGTCTTCCGCCTGGTGGAGGAGGAGCGCCGCGCCTGGCATGCGGGGGTGTCCCACTGGCGGGGCGCGTCCGGGTTGAACGGCCGCAGCATCGGGATCGAGATCGTCAATCCCGGCCATGAATTCGGCTACCGCCCCTTCCCCGCGCTGCAGATGGCGGCGGTATGCGACCTCTGCCTCGACATCCTGTCGCGGCATCCGATCGCGGCGCGGGACGTGGTGGCGCATTCGGATGTCGCGCCGGACCGCAAGGATGACCCGGGCGAGTTGTTCGACTGGGAAGGCCTCGCGGCGAACGGAGTCGGGCTGTGGCCGAAGAACGCCGCGTCGAACATTAACGGCGACGCCTTGGACCTGTTGGGCGTGATCGGATACCGGACGGACCTGCCGCTGCCCGTCCTGCTGCGCGCCTTCCAGCGGCACTGGCGCCCGGCGCGCGTCGATGGGTTGCTGGATGGCAGCACGCTGAAGCGCCTGCGCGCGGTGGCCGCCGCGGTCGCATGACCGCCGCGCGCGTCGCGGCGATCCTCTCGGCCAGCGCGGCACACCGCGATGCGCTGCAGGCGCTGGCCCTGGCGGGGCCGCGGGGCGCCTGGATCGGCGCGGGCTTCGTGCGCAACGCGGTGTGGGACGCGATGAGCGGCCATGCGCCGCGGGTGGACACGCTGGCCGACATCGATGTCGTGCATTGGGATGATGCCGCGACCGATGCGGCGTTCGAGGGCGCCTTGCGGGCGGCGCGCGCCTCCCTGCCCTGGTCGGTCACGCATCAGCGCGCCATGGCGGCGGCGAACGGCCACGCGCCCTATCGCAACGTCGTGGATGCGCTGGCGCATTGGCCGGAGACGGCGACCGCCGTCGCCGCGCGCCTCGTCGCCGGGCGGGTCGAGCTGCTGGCGCCGCTCGGCCTGGACGACCTGATGGGGATGGTGGTGCGGCCGGGGCCGGCGCATGCGGCCGACGCGTCGGTCGTCCAAACCCGCCTGCAGGCCAAGGGCTGGGCCAGGCGCTGGCCTGCCCTGCGCGTGTTCTTGCCGCAGCCCGATTGACCGCGGGCGCCATTGGCGCGATGGGGGGGGCGGTGCCGGGTGGCTGGGCGACCGCTGGTGATGGATTGCCCCTTGGGGTGATCCGGCGCTGGAGGAAAGTCCGGGCTCCACGGGAATACGGTGCCGGTCAACGACCGGCGGGGGTCAAACCCCAGGGAAAGTGCCACAGAAAGCAAACCGCCACGGCGTGGAAACACCCCGCGGCAAGGGTGAAAGGGTGGGGTAAGAGCCCACCGCATCCACGGCAACGTGGGTGGCATGGTAAACCCCACCGGGAGCAAGGCCGAATAGGGGTGGCCGGCAGTGCGGCACGGGGTTCGCGCCCCACGTCGCGGATGCAGGGGCGTTCCCGCCCCGCCGCCCGGGTTGGCCGCGAGAAGCCTGTGGCGACACAGGCTCCAGAGGAATGGTCGTCCACTGCCCTCGGGCAGGGACAGAACCCGGCTTACAGGCCACCCGGCACCAGTTTTCCCCGCTCTTCACAGCCTGTGGAGTGTCGCCCAAGGAACAAAGCTAGAATAGATACAAGGTATACTGCATTGCATTTTTCTTCTCTCGCCATGTCCCAGAACCGCCCCCTATAGTGCTGGAAATGCTACCTTTTCACTCTGCCGTTTAGGGTTCGCTAACGGTATTTCCCCTTGTCGTCCCGCCAAATCCCATGCTATCCCAAACCATCCCGTGAGGGACCCGGCTCGGGGGGGCATTGTGGGTCTCAAGGGGGATGGTCGGGCGAGCCGGCGGGGTCGGGGGGCCTCGCCGGCCGCTGAGCGGGGGACGGTGGCCGAAAGGCCATCGATGGGGGCAGCAGCATAGCGCGATGACCCAGTTCGTGGGCACGCATTTCGGAAAGCGGGACGCCAAGGGCCGCATTTCCGTGCCCGCGCCCTTCCGCGCCGAGCTGGAGGCTGCCGCCACGAACCAGCTCGTCTTCCGGGTTTCCCATCAACACCCCTGCATCGAGGCCCGCAGCCGTACCGTGTTCCAGCACATGCTCGACAGCATCCTGCAGCTTGAGCATTTCTCGGAGGACCGGGAGGCGCTGGAAGCCGGCATCATCGCGGACAGCATGGCGCTGCGCATCGACGGCGAAGGCCGCCTGGTGCTGCCGGACGACATGGTGGACGAGGTCGGGCTGAAGGGCGAGATCGCCTTCCTCGGCAAGGGCGATCGTTTCGAGATCTGGGACGCGGAAGCCGCGCGGGCGCATGTCGCGGCCGCGAAGAAGCTGGTCCGCGAACGTCGGCTCACGATTGCCGCGATGCCTCTCAACACGAATCCGAAGAGCGTGCCATGACGGGTCACGTCCCCGTCATGCTGGAGGAAGTGCTGGCGACCTTGCAGCCACGCGCCGGTTCCCGATACCTCGACGCCACCTTCGGCGGCGGCGGTTACGCGCGCGCGATTCTTGACGCTGCCGACTGCACCTTGTGGGCGCTGGACCGCGATCCGGACGCCATCGCGCGCGGCGCCGCCCTCGCTGCGTCGTATCCCGAGCGGTTGCATCTCGTGCATGCGCGATTCGGGGACATGCTCGACGCACTCTCCGAACGCGGCATCGACACGCTGGATGGCGTGGTCATGGACCTCGGCGTTTCGTCCTTCCAGATCGACCAGGCGGAGCGCGGCTTCTCCTTCCGCGCGGATGGGCCGCTCGACATGCGGATGGACCGCAGCGGGCCTTCGGCCGCCGACCTGGTGAACACGCTGGATGAGCGGGCGCTGGCCACCATCATCAAGGAATTCGGGGAGGAGCGGCACGCGCGCCGCGTCGCCCGCGCCATCCTGCGCGAACGCGCGGCGGAGCCCATCACCACGACGGCGCGCCTCGCCGAGATCGTGCGCGGCGCGGTGCCGCGCGACCCCTCCGGCATCGATGGCGCGACGCGATCCTTCCAGGCACTGCGCATCGCGGTGAATGACGAACTCGGCGAGATCGAGCGCGGGCTGGAGCAGGCGATGGGCCTGCTGGCGCCGGGCGGGCGGCTGGTGGTCGTCGCCTTCCACTCGCTGGAGGACCGGCTGGTGAAGCGCGCCATGGTCGCGGCCGCGGGCCGCGGTGGCCATGCCTCCCGCCACGATCCCGCCTCGCTGCTGCCGCGCGGCGAAGCGGACTTCACCCTGCTGACGCAGCGCGCGCTGCGGCCGGGTGAAGCTGAGACCGCCAGCAACAGCCGGGCGCGTTCCGCGCGGCTCCGGGCCATCGAACGTCGCGTTGCGTCGCAGGGAATGCCGTCATGATCCGGCCGTTCACGTTTGTCTGCTTCGTGGCGTTCGCGGGGGCCGGCGCCTGGCTGTACCAGGTGAAGCATCACGTCGCGACCTATGACCGCGAATTGCGGGACATTCGCCGGCAGACGGAGCAGACGCGCGACCGCATCTCCATCCTGCGCGCCGAATGGGCGCTGCTGAACGAGCCCGATCGCCTGCGCCAGGTCGCCACGCGCCACCTGCCGCTGGAGCCGATGCAGCCGACGCAGTTCGCGCGCCTTGCGGACATGGAGCGCCGCCTGCCGCAGGCCGTCGCCTTCGCCGGCCCGCCCAACCTGTTCGCGCCGCCGGAAGCGCCGCGGAACGCCGGCAACGTCATGGTGGCGACCGCGCAGGTGCCGGCACCGGCAGCGCCTGCCCGCGCGCAACCGGCCGCGGCGCCTGCCCCCGCGCCCGTGCGCGTCGCCTCCGCGGATCCGCGCGCGCCGGAAGCGCCGGCGCTGCAGGCCCTGGCGGCGACCGTAGCCGCGCAGCGGGCGACGCAGACCGCGGTGCCGCCGCCGGTGCCGCCGCGCCCAGCGCCGCTCCGCGACGTCGCCCCGCGCGCCCCCTCCCCCACCCTGGCGCAGGTGACGCCGGGCGTGATCCGCCAGGCCAC
>JAIXWG010000055.1 GCA_027482245.1 Acetobacteraceae bacterium
ATCACGATGGATGTCGAGCTGATCGCGCCGATCGCGATGGACCAGGGCCTGCGCTTCGCGATCCGCGAAGGCGGCCGGACCGTCGGCGCCGGCGTCGTCGCCCAGATCGTCAAGTAAGCCGTTCCCCGGCGACGGGGCGAAGGAAGGGGCGGATCGCGCAAGCGGCCCGCCCTTTTTCGTGCCGGGCGCTGGACAATCGCCCGGGCCACGCCCTACCGCAGCCGGCAGGGGCCATTCGGGGGCGACGATGGAACAGCAGGAACTGGCGGGCTTCTGGCGCCGCGCCTTCGCCAACATCATCGACCTGATCTGGCTGCTGCCGCTGGCCATCCTGCTGGCCGCGCTGGCGGAGGCCGTGAATGGCGGCACCATGTCCGGCGGCGCGGAGCTGATGAGCAACGTCATCACCGGCCTCGTCGTTCTGCTGTTCTGGCTGGAACGGGGCGGCACCCCGGGCAAGCTGGCACTCGGGATCCGCATCGTGGACGCGGAGACGGGGCAGGCGCCGCCGCTCGGCCGCCTCGTGCTGCGCTACCTCGGCTACCTCGTCTCCGCCATCCCGCTCGGCCTCGGCTATTTCTGGATGCTGTGGGACGAACGGCGCCAGACCTGGCACGACAAGATCGGCGCGACGCTGGTGGTGAAGACAAGCCGGCCCCGATAGGGCGCTAACAGCGTTCGGTCCCCTCGACAGGCGGTTTCCGCTGATATAGATCACGGCGCTCGCGCGGCCCCAGAGGGGCGTAGCTCAATTGGCTAGAGCGCCGGTCTCCAAAACCGGAGGTTGGGGGTTCGAGACCCTCCGCCCCTGCCAGCCGGCCGCGCAGTCTTCGCGGCCGCAGGCCCCTCCTGATCGGAGGGGCCGGCGGACGCGCAGGCCGGGACTTTGTCGAAAGTCCCGTGCATCGGGGTCCGGGCCATCGTCGAGGTGGTGGGCCCGGTGTTCGGGTTGTGTTATCGTCAACACCGTGAAGGGGCCGCTCTTGGCCAAGCTCGATCCCGCGCTGTTCGTCCGCGAGGTGCGGCAGGAAGTGTCCCGCGTCACCTGGCCTTCGCGCAAGGAGACGCTGATCACGACCGGCCTCGTGCTCGCCCTGTCGGCGGCCGCGGCGGTGTTCTTCCTGGTGGTGGACCAGATCATCGCCTACGCGATGCGGATGCTGTTCGGGGTGGGTGGGTGATGGCCGACAAGAAGTGGTACGTGGTCCACGTCTATTCGGGGTTCGAGAAGAAGATCTCCCAGCAGCTGCGTGAACAGGCCGCCCAGAAGGGCCTGGCGGATGCGTTCGAGGAGATCCTCGTGCCGGCCGAGGAGGTGGTCGAGGTCCGCCGCGGCGCCAAGACGAACCAGGAGCGCAAGTTCTTCCCGGGCTACGTCCTGGTGAAGATGGAAATGACCGACGACGCCTGGCACCTGGTGAAGAACACCCCGAAGGTGACGGGCTTCCTGGGCGAGAAGAACCGCCCGACGCCGATCCGCGAATCGGAAGCGCAGCGGATGCTGAAGCAGGTGCAGGACGGCGCCGACAAGCCGAAGCGCCCCGCCATCGTCTTCGAGGTCGGCGAGCAGGTCCGCGTGGCCGACGGCCCCTTCACCAGCTTCAACGGCACGGTGGAGGAAGTGGACGAGGAGCGCGGCCGCGTGAAGGTCAGCGTCTCCATCTTCGGCCGCTCCACGCCGGTTGAGCTGGAATACGGGCAGGTCGAGAAGCTCTGACCCTGTCCGCGGCGGGGCCGGCAGGCCCCTCCGCCCCGGCCCGGTGCCGGAATATGTTGTATAACTGAAATGACATGCTAGCTCCGGCGCGGGGCGGATGGCGCCCCGACAAGAGCCGGGAATCATCATGTCATTCGGTGCCGGGCGCCGCATCGCGCCCCTTCTGCTCCTCCCCCTTCTGGCGGCCTGCGGTGGCGGCGGCGGTTTCCGCCAGGACATCGCCGTGTCCAGCGAGCCCGCCGGTGCCGCCTGCCGCGTGATGCAGGGCACCACCGCGCTGGCCCAGGTCGCGGCCACGCCCGGAACCGTCAACGTGCCGAAATCCGCCAACCCGATCGCCATCGCCTGCGAGGCGCCGGCCCATGGTCCGGGGCGGCTCGACGTCGCCTCCCGCCAGGATGGCGCGATGGTCGCGGCCTATGCGCTGGCCGGCGGGCCGCTCGCCCTGATCGCCGCGGGGGCGAGCGGCGACCTTTACCGCTACCCCGACGCGGTGACCGTCCGCCTGCCGCCGGAGCGCTTCGCCGATGCGGCCGCGCGCGATGCCTTCTTCGATGCGCGGGAAGCCGAGGCGACCGCCTTCGGCGAGGCGGTCCTCGCCGGCCGCCCGGCCTGCGGGGCCGGCGACACGGGCTGCGAGAACCGCCGCGCCGCCGACCGGGCCGTGACCGAGGCGCGCATCGCCGACCTGCGCAGCCAGCGCGCGGCGGCGGCCATCGGACGATGAGGCCGGGCGCCGCGCGCTGGGGCTGGACTCTGTCGCGCGCCATCGCTATAGCCGCGCCTCCGCAGGGCGGCCCGGGTTTTCCGGGCCGTTTGGCGTTGTGCGAATGCTGACATTGGAACGCGGGAGAGCCGGGCAACCGGATCGCATGGACCGCGGGCCTCTGCCACCAACAGAGGACTGATCATGGCGAAGAAGATCGTCGGCTACATCAAGCTGCAGATCCCGGCCGGCAAGGCGAACCCGTCCCCGCCCGTGGGTCCCGCGCTCGGCCAGCGCGGCCTGAACATCATGGCCTTCGTGAAGGAATTCAACGCGGCGACGCAGTCGATGGAGCCGGGCACCCCGACGCCCGTCGTCATCACCGCCTATTCCGACCGCACCTTCTCCTTCATCACGAAGACGCCGCCCAACACCTACTTCCTGCTGAAGGCAGCGAAGATCGAGAAGGGCAGCACGACGCCGGGCAAGGGTCCGAATGTCGGCCGCGTCACAAAGACGCAGCTGGCGGAGATCGCCAAGGTGAAGATGAAGGACATGAACTGCACCACCGTGGAAGCGGCGGTGCGCATGCTCGCGGGCTCCGCCCGTTCGATGGGCATGACCGTGGTGGAGGGCTGATCCATGGCCAAGCAGGGCAAGCGCCTCAAGGCGATCGTCGCGGGTCTCGACCAGGAGAAGGCCTACGCGTTGGATGAGGCGATCAGCCTCGCCAAGGCGAACGCCAAGGCCAAGTTCGACGAGACGATCGAGATCTCGATGAACCTCGGCATCGACCCGCGCCATGCCGACCAGATGGTCCGCGGCGTGGTCGGCCTGCCGAACGGCACGGGCAAGACGGTCCGCGTGGGCGTCTTCGCCCGCGGTCCGAAGGCCGAGGAAGCCAAGGCCGCCGGCGCCGACGTGGTGGGCGCGGACGACCTGGCCGCCCTGGTGCAGGAAGGCAAGATCGAGTTCGACCGCTGCATCGCGACGCCGGACATGATGGCCCTCGTCGGCCGCCTCGGTAAGGTGCTGGGCCCGCGCGGCCTGATGCCGAACCCGAAGCTCGGCACCGTGACGATGGACGTGAAGGGCGCCGTGACGGCCGCCAAGGCCGGCCAGGTGGAGTTCCGCGCCGAGAAGGCCGGCATCGTCCATGCCGGCATCGGCAAGGCGAGCTTCGAGGCCGAGGCGCTGGTCGCCAACGCCCGCGCCTTCGTGGACGCCATCCAGAAGGCCCGCCCGACGGGTGCCAAGGGCACCTATGTGAAGAAGGTCTCGCTCTCCTCCTCCATGGGCCCGGGGCTCAAGGTGGACGTGGCCAGCCTGTCTTCCGGCGGCTGAGTGTTGCGGCCCTGGCGCAAGCCGGGGCCTAAGGAATTCGGCACCCGCTGAGGGTGCCGGGCAGGGCAGGGGCCGCAGGGCGCCTGCCCGAACCTGTCGGAGACCTCCTGTGGCCCGATCCGGCTTCGCGCCGGCGGGCCTTGATGTGGCGCCCGCCACGCAGGGGATAGACGGGGTGCCGAGAAGCTTCCCGCCGCCGGGGCGACCCGGTGGCTTGGCTTGGCGGTCCCGATCCAGCAGGGCTTTCGGGGTCCGGTGTCCTTCGGGGCGCGGCGGACCCCGCGCTTGAACCCGGCCGGGGCCCTTCCAGAAGGCCCTTGCCACCATCCGGATCGCCGGGGGCGCGGCGGGCCTGGCCCGCAACGCCGGCGGCGCGAATCCGGGTGGCAACTGTAACGGAGACGGGACGTGGACCGTTCGGAAAAGGCTGCCTTCGTGGCGGCGCTTCAGGCGGTGTTCGCAGAGACGTCGTTCGTGCTCGTCAGCCAGAACAAGGGCCTGACGGTTGCGGATGCGACGAAGCTGCGGCGCCAGATGAACAGCGCCGGCGCGACCTACAAGGTGGCGAAGAACCGGCTGGCCGCCCTCGCCCTCACTGGTACCAGCTTCCAGGGTATCTCGCCGCTGCTGAAGGGTCCGACCGCGCTGTCGTGGTCGAAGGATCCTGTGGCCGTCGCGAAGACCGCCGTGGAATTTGCCAAGGGTAACGACAAGTTCGTGATCCTGGGCGGGGCACTGGGCAAGCAGGTCCTGAACGCCGATGGCGTGAAGGCCCTGGCCGAGCTGCCGTCGCTGGAGACGCTGCGTGCGTCGCTGCTTGGCATGATCCAGACCCCGGCCACCCGCATCGCGGGCGTGCTGCAGGCCCCTGGCAGCCAGCTGGCGCGCGTGTTCAGCGCCTACGCCAAGAAGGACGAGGCGGAGGCGGAAGCGGCCTGAGAAGGCCGGTTTCGCACAGCCTGAGACACCGACGACGCCCTGGCGGGGGAGACTCCGCACGGGTGTTGCAAATACCAAGCCAAGCCATTAGATCGAAGGACATACACCATGGCAGACCTCGCTAAGCTCGTTGACGAGCTCTCCGCCCTCACCGTCCTGGAGGCCGCCGAGCTCTCCAAGATGCTGGAAGAGAAGTGGGGCGTTTCCGCCGCCGCTCCGGTGGCCGTTGCCGCCGCCGCGCCGGCCGCCGCCGCCGCTGCCCCGGTCGAGGAGAAGACCGAGTTCACCGTGACGCTGAAGGCGGGCGGCGACAAGAAGATCAACGTGATCAAGGAGATCCGTACGATCACCGGTCTCGGCCTGAAGGAAGCGAAGGACCTGGTCGAGGGCGCGCCGAAGCTCATCAAGGACGGCGTGAACAAGGACGAGGCCCAGAAGATCAAGAAGGTGCTGGAAGAGAACGGCGCCACGGTCGAGATCAGCTGAGCATCTGGCGGAACCGGCCCCGGGACGACCGGGGCCGGCACCGCGGAAGCTTCCGGGGGACTCCCTTGGGGGTCCACCGGACACTATCTGGCGGGAACGGGCGGGACTCCCGGAAGGGAATCCCGCCCGCGCCTGCGTTTGACGACGGCTTGTTTGGCGATGGCTCTGCCATCGTCGGTTACGACGAACCGCCGCAGGCCAGGGCCATCCGGTCCGGGGTTGCGGGGCACTCTGGCGAAGATCCTCCGGGCGCAGTGCGCGGCCGGCAGGCACGGGAAGCGGGACAGGCATGAACGCTATCACGAAGTCGTTCACGGCGCGCAAGCGGATCCGGCGGTCCTTCGGGCGGTTGCCCGAAGTGGCGCCGATGCCCAACCTCATCGATGTGCAGCGCGCTTCCTATGAAGCGTTCCTGCAGATGGGGGTGGACCCGGACAGCCGCACGCATGCGGGACTTCAGGAGGTCTTCAAGTCGGTCTTCCCGATCGACGATTTCGGCGGCCGCGGCCGCCTGGAATTCGTCCAGTACGAGCTGGAAGAGCCGAAATACGACGTCGAGGAATGCATCCAGCGCGGGCTGACCTTCGCCGCGCCGCTGAAGGTGCGGCTGCGCCTCATCGTCTGGGACGTGGATGAGGATACGGGTTCTCGTTCCGTCCGCGATATCAAGGAGCAGGACGTCTACATGGGCGACATGCCGCTCATGACGGACAACGGCACCTTCATCATCAACGGGACCGAGCGCGTCATCGTCTCGCAGATGCACCGCTCCCCGGGCGTCTTCTTCGACCACGACAAGGGCAAGACGCACAGCAGCGGCAAGTACCTCTTCGCCGCGCGCGTCATCCCCTACCGTGGCTCCTGGCTCGACTTCGAGTTCGACGCCAAGGACATCTGCTACGTCCGCATCGACCGGAAGCGGAAGCTGCCGGCGACGACGCTGCTCTATGCCCTCGACAGCCAGTGGACCGAGAAGCAGCGCGCGGAGCGTGCGGCGGCGGGCCTGCCGGCGCTCGAGATCGGTGAGATCCGCGGCATGGACGCCGAGGAGATCCTGAACGCCTTCTACGGCCAGGTCGTCTTCTCCCGCGGCCCCAAGGGCTGGTCGCGCCCCTTCGACCCCGACGCCTTCCGCGGCATCAAGCTGCAGGAAGCGCTCGTCGATGCGAAGACCGGCCAGGTGGTGGCCGAGAAGGACGTGAAGCTGACGCCGCGCGCGGCGCGGAAGATCGCGGAAGGCGGCACGACGGAAGTGCTGGTCGGCCGTGCGGACCTGCTCGGCCGCTTCGTGGCCGAGGACATGGTCAACATGCAGACCGGCGAGATCTGGGCCGAGGCCGGCGAAGAACTGACCGAGCCGAAGCTGATGGCGATCGAGGAGGCGGGCCTGGACCGCCTGCCGACGCTGGCGATCGACCAGTCCGCCGGCCCCTGGATGCGCAACACGCTGGCGGTGGACAAGAATTCCAACCGCGACGAAGCGCTGATGGACATCTACCGGGTGATGCGCCCGGGTGAGCCGCCGACCGCCGACACGGCGGAGACGCTGTTCCGCGGCCTGTTCTTCGATGGCGAGCGCTACGACCTCTCGGCCGTGGGCCGCGTGAAGATGAACATGCGCCTCGGCTTCTCGGCCGATGAGGTGCCGGACACGCAGCGCACGCTTCGCAAGCAGGACATCGTGCAGACGATGCGCGTGCTGCTGCAGCTGAAGGACGGCAACGGCTCCATCGACGACATCGACAACCTGGGCAACCGGCGCGTCCGTTCGGTCGGCGAGCTGATGGAGAACCAGTACCGCGTCGGCCTGCTGCGCATGGAGCGCGCGATCAAGGAGCGCATGGGGTCGGTCGATATCGACACCGTCATGCCGCATGACCTGATCAACGCGAAGCCGGCCGCGGCGGCGGTGCGGGAGTTCTTCGGCTCCTCCCAGCTGTCCCAGTTCATGGACCAGACCAACCCGCTGTCCGAGGTGACGCACAAGCGCCGCCTCTCGGCGCTTGGCCCGGGTGGCCTGACGCGTGAGCGTGCGGGCTTCGAGGTGCGCGACGTGCACCCGACCCATTACGGCCGCATCTGCCCGATCGAGACGCCGGAAGGCCCCAACATCGGCCTGATCAACAGCCTCGCCACCTTCGCCAAGGTGAACAAGTACGGCTTCATCGAGACGCCGTATCGCCTGGTGAAGGACGGCAAGGTGACCGGCGCGCCGCGCTACCTCTCCGCCATGGAGGAGGAGCGCCTGGTGGTCGCCCAGGCCGATGCCGAGGTCGATACCGACGGCACCTTCAAGTCTGAGCTGGTCAGCGTGCGCGATGGTGGCGACTTCCGTCTGGTGAAGCCGGAGGAAGTGACGGCGATCGACGTCTCGCCGAAGCAGCTGGTCTCCGTCGCCGCGGCGCTGATCCCGTTCCTCGAGAACGACGACGCGAACCGCGCGCTGATGGGCTCCAACATGATGCGGCAGGCGGTGCCGCTGATCCAGGCGGATGCGCCCCTGGTCGGCACCGGAATGGAAGCGGCGGTGGCCCGCGACAGCGGCGCCACCATCGTGGCCAAGCGCGACGGCATCATCGACAGCATCGACGGTGCGCGCATCGTCGTGCGCGCCACGGCGGATGACGGCACCACCAAGGGCGTCGACATATACCGCCTGCGCAAGTTCATGCGCTCCAACCAGTCCACCTGCATCAACCAGCGCCCGCTGGTGAAGGTGGGGGACAAGGTGAACGCCGGCGACATCATCGCCGACGGCCCCTCCACGGAGTTCGGCGAACTGGCGCTGGGCCGCAACGCCCTCGTCGCCTTCATGCCGTGGAACGGCTACAACTTCGAGGACAGCATCCTGATCTCGGAGCGCATTGCGCGCGACGACGTCTTCACCTCCATCCACATCGATGAGTTCGAGGTGATGGCCCGCGACACCAAGCTGGGCCAGGAGGAGATCACCCGCGACATCCCGAACGTCGGCGAAGAGGCGCTTCGGAATCTGGACGAGGCGGGCATCGTCTATATCGGCGCCGAGGTGCAGCCGGGCGACATCCTGGTCGGCAAGGTGACGCCGAAGGGCGAGAGCCCGATGACGCCGGAGGAGAAGCTCCTCCGCGCCATCTTCGGCGAGAAGGCGTCCGACGTCCGCGACACCTCGCTCCGCCTGCCGCCTGGCGTGGCGGGCACCATCGTCGATGTCCGCGTCTTCAGCCGCCGTGGCGTGGACAAGGACGAGCGCGCGATGGCGATCGAGCGCGCCGAGATCGACCGCCTGGCCAAGGACCGCGACGACGAGAAGGCGATCCAGGAGCGGTCCTTCTTCTCCCGCCTCCGCGAACGCCTGCTCGGCCGCAAGGCCTCCGGCGGCTTCAAGGGCGTGAAGGCCGGCACGGAGCTGACGCAGGACGTGCTCGACCAGTTCGCCAAGGCGACCTGGCGCCAGATCGGCGTGCAGGACGATGCGGCGATGGCCGAGATCGAGGCGCTGAAGCGCGAATTCGACGCGGCCGTGGAGCGCCTGCAGAAGCGCTTCGAGTCCAAGGTCGAGAAGCTGCAGCGCGGCGATGAGCTGCCGCCCGGCGTGATGAAGATGGTCAAGGTCTTCGTCGCGGTGAAGCGCAAGCTGCAGCCCGGCGACAAGATGGCCGGCCGCCACGGCAACAAGGGCGTCGTCTCCCGCGTCGTGCCGATCGAGGACATGCCGTTCCTGGAGAGCGGCCAGCCCGTCGACCTGGTGCTGAACCCGCTCGGCGTGCCGTCGCGCATGAACGTCGGCCAGATCCTGGAGACGCATCTGGGCTGGGCCTGCGCCAATATCGGCCGGCAGATCAGCGACCTGGTGGAGGAGTACCGCCGCGGCGGTGCGATGCGCGAGGAACTGATCGCGAAGCTGCGCGAGGCATATCCGGATGACGTCATCGCCCGGGACATCGACCCGATGGATGACGACCAGCTGATCGAGCTGTGCGAGAACCTGAAGAAGGGCGTGCCGATTGCCACGCCGGTCTTCGACGGTGCGCGCATGGCGGACATCGAGGGCATGCTGGACAAGGCCGGCCTCGACAAGTCGGGCCAGGTCTGGCTGCACGATGGCCGCTCGGGCGAACGCTTCGAGCGCAAGGTGACGGTCGGCTACATCTACATGCTGAAGCTGCACCACCTCGTGGACGACAAGATCCACGCGCGGTCGATCGGCCCCTACTCGCTGGTCACCCAGCAGCCGCTGGGCGGCAAGGCGCAGTTCGGTGGCCAGCGCTTCGGCGAAATGGAGGTCTGGGCGCTGGAAGCTTATGGCGCCGCCTACACGCTGCAGGAGATGCTGACGGTGAAGTCGGACGACGTGTCCGGCCGCACCAAGGTCTACGAGGCCATTGTCCGCGACCAGGACAATTTCGAGGCCGGCATTCCGGAATCCTTCAACGTGCTGGTGAAGGAACTGAAGTCGCTGGGTCTCAACGTGGACCTCGAGAATCGCCCCGCCTGATCCGGGCCTTCTGACTGCCCGCGCCGCCTTCGGGCGGCGCGGTTCTCTCTCCCTTTTCGTGGCGCGCAGGCCCAAGGGCTGACGCGCCGGACGGAGTGGACCGCATGAACGAACTGATGAAGATCCTCGGCCAGACCGGCCAGGCGATGACCTTCGATCAGATCCGCATCTCGATCGCCTCGCCGGAGCAGATCCGCTCCTGGTCCTATGGCGAGATCAAGAAGCCGGAGACGATCAACTACCGCACCTTCAAGCCGGAGCGGGACGGGCTGTTCTGCGCCCGCATCTTCGGCCCGATCAAGGACTACGAGTGCCTCTGCGGCAAGTACAAGCGGATGAAGTTCCG
>JAIXWG010000003.1 GCA_027482245.1 Acetobacteraceae bacterium
CTCAAAGATTGGCGCCGCATTGCTACCCGCTACGACCGATGCCCCACCATCTTCTTCGGCGCCGTCACACTCGCCGCCATCGTCATCTTCTGGCTCGGCCAATGAGTCCTGAGCCTAGCGTGTTTGGGCGCGCTGTTGCGATGATGAAGCAGCTTTGAGTGAGGTTTGGCAGTTGTCGGACGAGGACGTCGGCTTCCACGCTCTGTTCCGTAAGCACTGGGACAACGGCACAGGTCTCAAGCGTAAGCACGCCGGGCAAGCGACGTCATGGTCGGCGAAGCAATTCGCCGCCGCTGTGACTGACCGTGGGGGTACGGCATCGGAAGACGCGGTTCATAACTGGGTGAAGGGCACCAACCTGCCGCGCCGCCAGCAAATGATGGCAATCCGCAAAGTTTTTTTCTTAAAAGAGGGCTGCAGTAGCACGGCCGAGAACGCAGACGACGTTGCAATGCTAGAAGCCTGGAACGCTGCAAACGTATCTAGGTCACGCAAAGCCGCCAGCGTCGATGCCCCAGACGCTTTTCCAGAAAACGCCATTGACTGGCCGCGCCAACACACGAAACCAATCACAGGTCTGGCCGAACTTGAGCTATTCACGCCGCAGCCAGCGAATGATGGCGGCTACTACATCGTAGGCAGACTAGTTCTCGGCGCGCGAGAAGACGATGCGCACGACACCCCCTTCATAATATCAATGCGAGAAGCGCATCTAACTTACGCCTTATCAGACAATTTAGCTGCCGACGGATCTCTTATTGGGGCGAGACTTAAGGTGCCTAATTTGATCGAAACACCAGGCGCCCTGAAAATTATCGGCCCCACATCAACAACCACAGACAGCAAGGGGCATGAGTATC
This sequence comes from Acetobacteraceae bacterium, assembly GCA_027482245.1. Taxonomy (GTDB): domain Bacteria; phylum Pseudomonadota; class Alphaproteobacteria; order Acetobacterales; family Acetobacteraceae; genus Falsiroseomonas. The sequence continues at coordinate 861 of JAIXWG010000003.1, forward strand.
GATATTTAGATGGAGAAGTATTCGAACAAAACCATATCATGAAAATATCTGAATTTGAAAGCGATGGCGACACATCCATCAGTTTGACTTTAGCTGTCCCTCAACGCTGCTTTGACGTACGCCCGCTTGATTCCGAAGGCAAAGATCCTCTTGCTGTTTATGCCTCAGAAGCCAAGCATGCCATAATCAACACACTACTGGCAACGAAGCTGTCCCGCGACGGACAAGGTCGAGTGATTTTGCAAAAAGCAACAATCAAAAAGCGACGCAGGCAATCACCATGAAAAAAGAAGTCAGGCGCAGGATCGCATTAGTTGCGCATGCTCCGACAGCGAGCTTTGTTGAGCTAACCAGAATCGCTCGCCTTGATCCGAAACACGACTTCAGAGGCATGGATCTGCAGCGTGTTGATTTCCTAGACGACGATGTTGGGAACTTTGATTTCTCCAACGCAGACCTTAGGTTCGCGAATTTCTCTCGCGCACGTGGTCTCGATCGGGTCAAGCTTGATGGGGCGTTACTCGACAGCGCAATTCTACCACACCAAGACGCGATTGACATCAACACACTCAAGCGCATCTTGCTCTCGGGCCTCGAGGCTCCGCCAGCTTGGCGGCTCTCTATAGTCAATCTAGATTTTTCGGGCCTGCCGCTTGCAGATTTGACCGCTTTTCAGAGTCTCGCTAATTTAGAAGTCTTGAATCTCAATACTACGCGCGTGAAAAATCTTGACCCTCTACGGCACCTGCACAAGCTTCGCTCTCTTTCGCTCAGCGGAACAAGTATCCGAGAAATTTCCCCCCTGGCGGGCTCGCCACATCTGGAATCACTGTGGATCAACGATACAAAGATATCGGATGTATCGCCACTCGCTGACATTCGATCATTGCGACGGCTCTTTATTGACGGCACCACCATTCAATCCCTCAAATCACTAACCTCACTCCGTGACTTGACGGTCTATTTCGATGGAAAAAAGCTCTCTCCTTATTGGGGCGACATAGCTGTCCCCAGCGCAAGCAGCATGAGAAGGCACGAAATCAACAATGAAATCAGCGCGCCCACACGACCGTGGCAGCGCGGACGCCTCATTTGATCGGTTGTGCGGCAAAAAAGCTGCCCTGTAACGCTCCGCTTACTTGGCGGGGAGAGGGGGTGTTGAGTTGGCCATGCGCGGCGGCGGCGAAGAGGAAAACGCTCTGTACTAAGGCCCGTCTTCCTCGATCTCCCAGCCCTGCGCGAGATAGCGCGCCAGGATCGCCTCGTGGCGGTCGTCCTTGTGGCTTTCGATCACCTCGTCCTCCCCGTCCAGGACTTCGGTCTGGCCGTTGGCGGTGACGATGACGAGGGTGGCGGTTTCGCCTTTCGCCAGGACGGTTTCGCGCATAGGGGGGCCTCTGCTTGGTGCGTGAGGGCGGCCGTACCCCCACCCTGCCTCCCCCGCAAGCGCGGGGGAGGGGTTGTGGCGCGTGGGGTCGTCGGTTGGTTCGCGTTCCCCATCCTGCCGCCGAACTGATGACGGTCCAGGGGCGTCACGCCCCTGGCGGATGGGGTTTGGGGAAGGCGGAGCCTTCCCCAAGCTTCGGGCGAGAGGGTAGCCCCCCTCACCCAACCCTCTCCCCCCTTTAGCGGGGGGAGAGGGCTTTCAGTCACCGCTTGCGCAGGAAGGCCGGCGCCGCGTCGCGGAAGTCGCCGTCGCGCCAGGCGCGGTCGCGGCTTGTCGCCGGGGTGGCGGCGGCTGCGGCGGGGCGGCGGACGGGGGCGTTGCCGCCGTCACCGCGGGGGGCACCCGCGGGCTTGGCGTCCGTGCGGGGGCGGTTCTCGCCGCCGCGGGGCTGCTGGCGCTGGCCGCCGCCACCGCCGCCGTTGCGGCCGCGCCCACCGGGCTGGCCGCGGCCGCGGCTGGCGCCGGCGGCGGGCTTGATCGCGTCGGGGCGGCCCGGCGTGCGGTGCATGGGCACGGAGACGTCCTGGCGTTCATCGGTCGCCGGGATCGGCATGCGGATCAGCTTCTCCACCTGCCACAGCTTCTCCCGCTCATCCGGGGCGCACATGGCGACCGCGATGCCGGAGGCGCCGGCGCGCGCGGTGCGGCCGATGCGGTGGACATAGGCTTCGGGCGTGTCCGGCATGTCGTACTGGATCACATGCGTCACGCCGTCCACGTCGATGCCGCGGGCGGCGATGTCGGTCGCGACCAGCACCGGCGCGCGGCCGGACTTGAAGTCGGCCAGGGCGCGCTCGCGCTGGCCCTGGCTCTTGTTGCCATGGATGGCGTTGGCGTTGATGCCGTCGGATTCCAGGTTCTTCACGATGCGGTCGGCGCCGTGCTTGGTGCGGGAGAAGACCAGGGCGCGGCCCACGCCCTCGCCGCGCAGCAGCTCCGCCAGCTTGGCGCGCTTGCGGCCCTGTTCGATGACGACCAGGTGCTGCGTCACGCGCTCCGCGGTGGAGGACACCGGGGCGACCTCGACGCGGATCGGGTCGCGCAGGATCTCGCCGGCCAGCTTGGCGACTTCCGTCGGCATGGTGGCGGAGAAGAACATGGTGTGCCGGGGCTGGGGCAGCTTCGGCAGGATGCGGCGGATGGCGGGCCAGAAGCCCTTGTCCAGCATCTGGTCGGCCTCATCGAGCACCAGCGCGTTCACCATGTCGAGGCGCGCGGAGCCCTCATCCATGTGGTCCTGCAGGCGGCCGGGGGTGGCCACCAGGATGTCGATGCCGTGCGCCAGGGCGCGGCGCTGCGGGCCGTGGGGCACGCCGCCGAAGATGACGGCGACGGACAGGCCCATGTGGCGGCCATAGGCCTTCAGGCTGTCGGCGATCTGGCTGGCCAGTTCGCGCGTCGGCGAGAGGATCAGCGCGCGGCAGCCGCCGCGGGGCGGGCGGCCCTTGGATTCGGCCAGCAGGTGCAGCAGGGGCAGGCCGAAGGCGGCCGTCTTGCCGGTGCCGGTCTGGGCGATGCCGAGGATGTCGCGGCCCTTCAGGGCGTGCGGGATGCTGTCACGCTGGATCGGGGTGGGGGTGGTGTAGCCCTCCTCCTCCAGCGCCTGGAGGATGCGGGGGGCGAGGCCGAGTTCGGCGAAGGTCGTCATGAAGAATGATCAAATCCGGTCATCCCGCGCGGCGCGATGCCGGGCGGGAGGGTGGCAGAAGGGCCTGCCCGCGTGCCGGGGCCGGTCCGATGTTGTCCACTGAGGCGCGGTTGCCTGGGGTGTCTCCCCCGTTCGGCTGTCACCGCGTGCTGCGCCCCGGTCCGGGCCTCCATTCGCGCCTGGTCCCCTGGTGGGGCGTGGCGCCAGGCCCGCTCACGCGGCCGGGGCGCGGCGGGACATCGCCCGCCGACGGGGCGCTCAATAGGACAGTATGGTTAACCGGACAAGAACTATCGGTGGATGGGTCGCATCAACCCGTCGGCAGCCGGTGGAAGCCGGGCTCCCCGGGCGGCTCCGCCAGGCTTTCGTCGATCCGGTCCACGCGGGCCAGCATGGGGCCGCGGCGGCAGGCGGAGAGCAGCGTGAGCACGGCGCCTTCCTCCCCGGCCACCAGGGCCTGGACGGTGCCGTCCGGGCGGTTGCGGACCCAGCCCTGCAGGCCGAGGCGACTGGCCTGCTTCACCATCCAGTCGCGATAGCCGACGCCCTGGACCCGCCCCTCGATCCGGAGGAGCCGCGCCTTCATGAGCGGGAGAGGGTGACCAGCCGCGCCGCCAGCGCGACATCGGCGGCGGCGCCGGCGCGGCGCGCCGTCGATTCGGGGTCGGTGCCCCACATCTCCTCCTGGAACGCCTCGTCCAGCGTGGCCAGGCGATGGGCCTCGGCGGGGGCCAGGTGGCCGTCGGCGACCGCGAGCCCCAGCACCAGGCTGCCCAGAGCCGGCACCGCGACGCCGAGCGCCGCCAGGGCGAGCGGCGTCTGGCGTTCCACGGCGCGGTGCAGGGCGTGCAGCGCCTGCTGCGTCTGCGCCACGGGCATGACGCCGGTGGTGACGCGGAGCGGCGCGTCCAGCGCCCGGGCGGACCAGGCGAGCCAGGGGTCCCAGGCCTCCGCCTGGCGGGCCGCCAGCTTCGATTCGGCCGCGCGGTAGCAGAGCAGGTCGCTCTCACCATAGCGGGCGATGGCGGTGACGGTGCCGGCGGGGTCGGGCGCGATGCGGTCTTCCGCGGTGCCGACCAGGCGGGTCAGCGGCACCTGTTCGGGCCGCATCTCGCCGCCCTTGACGCCACCGGCCTGGCGCCATTCCTCCGCGATCGCTTCGGCGAGGTCACGCGTCGCGACGCGAAGATGGGCGCCGGAGGGAAGGCGCACGGGGCGGCCATCGAGCAGGATGGCGAAGCCCCCCTCCGCCACCTCCGCCCTGGCGTCGTCCCAGAAGCGCTTCACGGCGCCCGCTTCGGATCAGCGCGCCTGCGCGGCGGCGCGGGTATTGGCCGCGGGGCGGGCCGGGCTGCGCGTCGGCGTGGTGGCGCGTTCCGGGCAGGCGGGCGCGATCATCGGGTTCAGGATGTTGCGGTCCGACGCCAGCGTGGCCAGGGAGTTGATGTCGGACTGCGCGAGCGCGACCTGGAACAGCGCCACGGAGTTCGGGCAGAAGGCCGTGCCCTGGCGCAGGCCGTCCTGCGAATGATCGTTGGCGAGCTGGGTGATGAAGCCGTCCCGGGCGCGCTGGAAGTTGCCGCCGCCGGTGCGGCGGAAATGCGTCTCGATGGAGGTGTAGGCCGTGCCGAGTTCGCGCCGGAACTTCGTCACGAAGGCGTTGTAGTCCTGGTCGCGGCTGCAGGTCAGCGCGGTGACCATCAGCTGGCTCTGGAGGGCGCGGACCTCGAAGGCCGAACGCTCCGCCGGCTGGATGCAGGCCTGGGCGAAGGCGGGGCCGGCGATGCCGGTGGCGAGGACGCCGGCGAGAAGGCGGTAGGCAAACGTGGCGCGACGCATGGCGCGGGAACTCCCCCTTGAGGACGCCATGCCTGCCGCATCGGCCTGGGCAACGCAACCATCGTTGCGCGACCCGAGCCAAGGGTGGGGCCCCCCGGCCCCCTCGGCATCCCCGGAATGGGGGAAGTCTAGCCTAATCCGGGGGCTGACGCACGCGGCTGACGTGTTACCCGAGCACGCCGAACAGCCAGAGCAGCAGGATGATCGGGATGGGGATACCGATCAGCCACAGAAGGATGCCGCGCATGTCCCGTCTCCATAAGGGTTACAGGGCGGCAACGCGGCCTCAGGCCGCTCGTTTCGTCCCTGCCCCCGCGCGCGGCCGTTGCAATTTCGCGAGGTCCCGGAGGCGTCGGTCGAGGAAGGCGAGCGTGCGGGGCGCGCCCTCCTCCTCGTCCCGCAGCCAGAAGGCCAGCGTCGCGCCATAGACGCCCGCCAGCGTGGCGCGGCGCGTGTACCAGGAGAAATCGGCGGAGGTGTCGCCCGCCGCCGCCCACATGGCATCCGCCGTGCGCGCCACGGTGCGGAGAGCGGAGGGCACGTTCCAGGGCAGCGACTGGTGGCCGAGCGCCAGGCGGATCGCCTCCCGGTTCGGGGCGGCCTGTTCCAGGCGGATCACGATCACGCGGCGGATGCGGGCGGGGGTGCGAAGCGCGGAGAGGTCCTCCGCCGCCGCGGCGGCTTCCATCTCCCGGTCCGCGAGATCGCACCAGGCCTCGATCGCCTCCACCGGGCCACGGGGGAAGAGCCAGTCCTGTTCCAGCGCATCGCGGCCGAGATCGGCCAGGCCGGCGGCGATGGCGGCGCGGGTCCAGCCGAGGGCGGGGACATGCGGCAGGGTGGCGCGGATGGCGCTGTCCCGTTCCTCGCTGCGTTCGATCATCGCGCATCTCCCTTCGTGCCAGTGTCACGCTTCGTGCCTGCGTCGCGGGCCTGGACGGCGGCGCGGGACAATTCCTCGGTGAAGCCCAGCAGTGCGAGGTCGGGCATGCGCATGGGGTAGAGCACGCCGTCGAGGTGGTCGGCCTCATGCTGCATCACGCGGGCGGCGAGGCCCGAGGCCTCGCCCTCCACGCGGTTGCCGTCGATGTCGAAGCCGCGGAAGCGGATGCGGCTGGCGCGGGGGACGCAGCCGCGGAGCCCGGGGATGGAGAGGCAACCCTCCCACGCATCCTCCGTCTCCTCCCCCACCGCCTCGAGCTCGGGGTTGATGAGGGCGAGGATGTTGCCGGCGCCGCCGCGCCAGACGAAGAGACGGAGCCCGACATGGACCTGCGGGGCGGCGAGGCCGAGCCCCTGCGCATCCTCCATCGTCTCCGCCATGTCGGCGACCAGGCGGCGGATCTCGGGCGCCGAGGGGTCCTCCACCGGCAAGGCGGGCTTGATGAGGACGGGATGGCCCATGCGGGCGATCTTCAGGATGGCCATGGCGGCGGGAGTTCCGGATGCTGCGGGCGCCGGTGGCGCGTGACTGTTAAGGTAATGCGCGCGGCGCGGTGCGGGAGGGTCTTTCGCGGGGCCGCGCTGCCGTGCTATGGCACCGGCCTTCGCGTCGTCGGGTCCCGGCCAGACCGGAACCTGCCGACGCGTATCCGCGTTTCGTGCCATCAACCCCCAGTGAACCAAGGAGGTTCCACCGCGTGCAGGTCGTCGTCCGCGACAATAACATCGACCAGGCCCTGAAGGCGCTGAAGAAGAAGCTCCAGCGTGAGGGCGTGTTCCGTGAAATGAAGCTCCGCCGCCACTACGAGAAGCCGTCCGAGCGCCGCGCCCGCGAGGCCGCGGAAGCCGTGCGCCGCGCCCGCAAGGTGGAGCGGAAGCGCCTGGAGCGGGAAGGCTTCTGAGCCTTTCCTCCGGCTGACCCGAATCCCGGCGCTGGCGCCGGGCTCCGGGCGGGCCGGGGTTCCAGGGCGCGAGGCCCAGGCCTCGCGATGACCCGCCCTCCCCGGCGGGTGGATCACAGGATCCGCGATCCCGGCCACCAAGGCCCCGATCCCGAACTGCGCTGAACAACCGCGGTGCGATGGCCCATGCCCTCGCCACTCGCGGTTTTTTGGCGTTGGGGCGCCGGTGAGGCGGCGCTGACTGGCGGCATTCAAGCGGCAGCCTATCGGGGGACACCCGATGTTGCGCCGCAGCATGGCGGCGGCTAGCGTGGCCCGCATGGGCCGGCACCTCATCCGCCTCCTGGGCTTCTTCGCGCCGCCGTGACGGCGGGCGCCACGCCCCATCCGACTCCCGCGCCCTTCCCGATGCGAGGCCCCCGGCGCCAGCCGGCGCGGCCGCCCTGCCCTGTCGAGTCCCCCGATGAACCTGACCACGCTCCGCGCCGAATGGGCGCCGGATGTCACGCGTGACCTGCTGGCCGGCACCGTCGTCGCCCTGGCCCTGATCCCGGAGGCGATCGCCTTCTCCATCATGGCGGGGGTCGATCCGCGGCTCGGCCTCTATGCGTCCTTCTGCATCGCGGTGGTGACGGCGATCGCGGGCGGGCGGCCGGCCATGATCTCCGCCGCCACGGGCGCCATGGCCGTGGTGATGGTGACGCTGGTGAAGGACCACGGGGTCCAGTACCTCTTCGCCGCCACCATCCTGACCGGCGTGATCCAGATCGCCGCCAGCCTGCTGCGGCTGGGCGATTTGATGCGCTTCGTGTCGCGGTCCGTCGTCACCGGCTTCGTCAACGCGCTGGCGATCCTGATCTTCATGGCGCAGCTGCCGGAGCTGATCGGGCCCCAAGGGGACCTGATGGGCTGGCAGGTCTACGCCATGGTCGCGGTGGGGCTGGTGATCATCTACGGGCTGCCGCGACTGACCAGGGCGGTGCCCTCCCCCCTCGTCACCATCGTGCTGCTGACCGGGTTCAGCATGGCCATGGGCCTCGGCCTGCGGACGGTGGGCGACATGGGGGAGTTGCCGAGCGACCTGCCCAGCTTCGCCTTCCCCATGGTGCCCCTGACGCTGGAGACGCTGCGCATCATCCTGCCCTATGCGCTGACGCTGGCGATGGTCGGGCTGCTGGAAAGCCTGATGACGGCGGCGATCGTGGACGAGATGACGGACACGGATTCCAGCAAGAACCGGGAATGCGCGGGCCAGGGGCTCGGCAACATCACGGCCGGGCTGTTCGGCGGCATGGCGGGCTGCGCGATGATCGGGCAGTCCGTCATCAACGTCTCCTCCGGCGGGCGGGGGCGGCTGTCCTGCCTCTGGGCGGGCGTCTTCCTGCTGTTCCTGATCGTGGCGCTCGGCCCCTGGGTGAAGCAGATCCCGATGGCGGCGCTGGTGGCGGTGATGATCATGGTCTCCGTCAACACCTTCCAGTGGCAGTCGCTGCGCACGCTGGTCACGCATCCCCGAAGCTCCAGCATCGTCATGCTGGCCACCGTCGCGGTGGTGCTGGCGACGCATGACCTGGCGCAGGGCGTGCTGGTGGGCGTCGTGCTCAGCGGGCTGTTCTTCGCGCAGAAGGTCTCCCGCTTCTTCGGCGTGGAGTCGGTGCTGGACGGCGGGGTGCGTCGCTACCGCGTGACGGGCCAGATCTTCTTCGCGACCGCCGAGGCCTTCCACGGCGCCTTCGATTTCCGGGAGGCGGCGGAGGCCGTGGTGATCGACCTGCACGGCGCGCATTTCTGGGACATCACCGCGATCCATGCGCTGGACCGCGTGGTGCTGAAGTTCCGCCACCACGGCGTGACGGTGGAGATCACCGGCATGAACGAGGCCAGCCGCACGCTGGTGGATCGGCTGGGCCGGCACGACAAGCCGGGGGTCGCACCGGGGCATTGACCTTGCCCGCCTGGCCCGTCCCAGATTCTACTTCGGGCGGGCAGGCGGAGGCGGGGCAATGGACTCGATGGACAGGGAGGAAGCGCTGCGGGCGCGCGCCAGGCGCGTGCTGCCCGGGGGGACCTTCGGCAACTTCCCCGGCGACGTGATCATCAGCCATGGCCAGGGCGGCCGGGTCTGGGACGTGGCGGGCCGCGAATACGTGGATTTCCTGCTGGGCTCCGGCCCGATGTTCATCGGGCATGGGCATCCGGAGGTGCTGGAGGCGGTGCGGGAGCAGCTGGCGCGCGGCACCACCTTCTTCGCCAACAACGAGGCGGGGATCGCGCTGGCCGAGGCGATCGTGGAGGCGGTGCCCTGCGCGGAACAGCTGCGCTACGTCTCCTCCGGCTCCGAGGCCGATCTCTACGCCATGCGCCTCGCCCGCGCCTTCCGCGGCCGCGACCGCATCGTGAAGTTCGAGGGCGGCTACCACGGGATGAGCGACTACGGGCTGATGTCCCTGGCGCCGAGGCAGCTCGCCAACTTCCCGCAGGCGGTGCCGGACAGCGCGGGCATCCCGCGATCGGTGCGGGATGAGGTGCTGGTCAGCCCCTTCAACGACCTCGATGCCGTGACGCGGCTGGTGGAGGCGCGGCATGAGGAGATCGCGGGCATCATCGTGGAGCCGCTGCAGCGGCTGATCCCGCCGGCGCCCGGCTTCCTCCAGGGGCTGCGGGCGCTCTGCACGCGCTTCGGGATCGTGCTGATCTTCGACGAGGTCGTGACGGGCTTCCGCTTCGCCTATGGCGGCGCGCAGGAATACTACGGCGTGACGCCCGACCTCTGCACGCTGGGCAAGGTGATCGGCGGTGGCTTCCCGCTGGCGGCCGTCGCGGGGCGCGCCGACATCATGGCGCTGTTCGACCGCGCGGCGGTGGGCGAGGACCGCTTCCTGATGCAGGTGGGCACGCTGTCCGGCAACCCGGTCGCCGCCGTGGCCGGGCTCAAGACGCTGGAGTTGCTGCGCCGGTCCGGCACCTATGAGGCCGTCTTCGCCAAGGGCCGCCGCCTGATGGCGGGGCTGGAGGCGGCGGTGGCGAAGGCCGGCATCCCCGCGCAGGTGGTGGGTGAGCCGCCGCTCTTCGACCTGGTCTTCGCCGAGGGGCCGGTGGGTGACTATCGCGCCACGCTGCGGGCCGACCGCGCCATGGCCCAGCACGTGAACAGGGCCATGCGCGCCGGCGGCGTCCTGAAGGGTGACAGCAAATACTACATCGCGACGGCGCATGAGGACCGCGACATCGACCAGGCGCTGGACGCCTTCGCGACCGCGATGCGCAGCCTGCCCGCCAGGGCCTGACGCGCGCGCGCCGGGAAAGGCGGCAGTCACAAAGCAGGGTGAAACCGGCGACGGGACACTGCCGGGACACCAGGCATGATGACAATCGACCAGCGGCTGCACCGCGTGGTCTACGCCAGCCGCATCCGCGACGAGGAAACGACGCCGGAGGAGGATCTGGTGGCGCGCATCGTCGATTCCGCCCGCCGCAACAACCCGCGGCGCGGCGTGACCGGCGTGCTGGTGCATGGCAACCGCGCCTTCGCGCAGGTGCTGGAAGGCAGGCCCCTGGTGGTGCGCGGGCTTCTGGCCGTGATCCAGCGCGACCCCCGCCATACCGACATGCGGGTGGTGAAGCTGGACGTCGTGGAGGAGCGGATCTTCCCGAACTGGAGCATGGCGCTGCTGCGGGACCTGGACGAGGTGCCGGTGGAATTCGCGGCCGGCAACGCCTCCCTCCTCATGCTGATGCGGCTGCGGACGCTGCTGCACACCGGTGAACTCGGGGCCTGACGGCAGCGGTGCGCCCCCGGCGGGCGGCGGTAACATCCGGGAAGGGGTGTCCCATATAAGATACTCGCGTCACCTCGCGCGAGAAATCCCATGCCCGGCCCGTCCGCTCCGCTGATGCGAATCGTCTACACCAGCCGCCGCTCCCCCAGCGCGATGCACCTGGAGGATGACGCGCTGGTGGAGCAGATCCTCGGCGTGTCCCGCGTGAAGAACGCGACCTGGCGGCTGTCGGGCCTGCTGGTCTTCGGGGCCGGGCGCTTCGCGCAGACGCTGGAGGGGCCGCCCGACATGGTCGCGGCGATGTTCGACACCATCCGGCAGGATGAGCGGCACCATGACGTGCGGCTGCTGCACCAGGCGCCGACGCCGGCGCGCTGCTTTGCCACCTGGACCATGGCCTATCTGTCGGACCTCGACATGATCCCGGCGGAGATGGGCATCGGCAACGACGCCATGGCGCTGGTGCTGACGCTGCGCGCGGTGGTGCGGGGCGGCCCCGCGGCCTTCGCGACCACATCCTTCGGCGCGATGGCCCAGGCGGCTTGAACGAAAAAGGGGGACGCTTTCGCGTCCCCCTCCCCGACCCCAGCCTTCCGGCCTGGATTACTTCTGCAGGCTCTGCACGATCTGCTGCGTCACCTTCTTGGCGTCGCCGAACAGCATCATCGTGTTGGGGCGGAAGAACAGCTCGTTCTCCACGCCGGCGTAGCCGCTGGCCATGCCGCGCTTGACGAAGAACACGGTCTTGGCGCGCTCCACGTCCAGGATCGGCATGCCGTAGATGGCGGAGGACTTGTCCGTCTTCGCGGCGGGGTTCGTCACGTCATTCGCGCCGATGACGTAGGCGACGTCCGCATCGGCGAACTCCGCGTTGATCTCCTCCAGCTCATGCACCTCGTCATAGGGCACGTTGGCTTCGGCCAGCAGCACGTTCATGTGGCCGGGCATGCGGCCCGCGACGGGGTGGATGGCGTAGGAGATCTCGGCGCCTTCCTTCTTCAGCAGGTCGGCCATCTCGCGGACGACCTGCTGCGCCTGGGCCACCGCCATGCCGTAGCCCGGCACGATGATGATCTTCTGCGCGTTCTTCATGATGTAGGCCGCGTCCTCCGGGCTGCCGGCCTTCACCGGCGCACGGTCCGCCGTGCCCGCGCCGGGGCCCGCCGCCGCGCCGCTGTCGCCGCCGAAGCCGCCCAGCAGCACGTTGATGATGCTGCGGTTCATGCCCTTGCACATGATGTAGGACAGGATGGCGCCGGAGGCACCGACCAGCGCGCCGGTCACGATCAGCAGCAGGTTGCCGATGGTGAAGCCGATGCCCGCCGCCGCCCAGCCGGAATAGCTGTTCAGCATGGACACGACGACCGGCATGTCCGCGCCGCCGATCGGGATGATCAGCAGGAAGCCGAGCGCGAAGGACAGCAGTGCGATCAGCCAGAACAGGATCGGGCTGCCCGTGATGACGAAGGCGATGACCAGCACCAGCAGCAGCGCGCCCAGCGCCGCGTTCAGCATGTGCTGGCCCTTGAAGATGATGGGCGAGCCGGACATGCGGCCATCGAGCTTCGCGAAGGCGATCACGGAGCCCGAGAAGGTGATGGCGCCGATGGCCAGCCCCAGCGACATCTCGACGAGCGAGGCGCCCTTGATGTGGCCGGGCGTGCCGATGCCGAAGGATTCCGGCGCGTAGAAGGCCGCCGCCGCCACGAAGACCGCCGCCATGCCGACCAGGGAGTGGAAGGCCGCGACCAGCTGGGGCAGCGAGGTCATCTGGATGCGCTGCGCCAGCACCGTGCCGATGGTGCCGCCGATGGCGAGGCCCGCCAGCACGATGACGATGCCGCCGGCACCCATGCCGGGCTTCAGCAGCGTCGCCACCACGGCGATCGCCATGCCGACCATGCCGAACAGGTTGCCCTGGCGGCTGGTCTCGGGGTTGGACAGCCCGCGCAGCGCCAGGATGAAGAGGACGGAGGCGACGAGGTAGGCCAGCGTCGAGAGCGTCTGTGCCATCGGCTCAGCTCCCCTTCTTCTTGAACATGGCGAGCATGCGCCGCGTGACCATGAAGCCGCCGAAGATGTTCACCGCGGCGAGCGTCACGGCGAGGAAGCCGAAGATCTTCGCGGCGATGCTGTCGGACAGGCCGGTGGCGAGGATCGCGCCCACGACGATGACGGAGGAGATGGCGTTGGTGACGCCCATCAGCGGCGAATGCAGCGCCGGGGTCACGTTCCACACCACGTGGTAGCCGACGAAGCAGGCCAGCAGGAAGATCGTCAGCAGCAGCAGGAAGGGCTCGGCCGCGGCGGCGACGGGGGCCGCGGCCTCCGCCATCCGGCGCGCCTGCTCGGCCAGGCTCAGCGCTTCATTCGCGCGGGCCGAGGCCTGGTTGGCGATGTCGATGGGGTTCATGGAGACGCTCCTCAGGCCGAGGCCAGCGAGGGGTGGACCACGGCGCCGCCGCGGGTGAGCGTGACGCCCTTCACGATGTCATCATCCGCCGGCATCGCGGGCTTCTTCGCTTCCTTGTCCCAGAAGGTGGTCAGGAAGGTCAGCAGGTTGCGCGCATAGAGGGCGGAGGCCGCGGCCGGGATGCGGCCGGGCCAGTTGGTGAAGCCCAGCACCTTCACCCCGTTCGCGGTCAGCGTCTCCTGCCCCGGCTGGGTCACGGCGACGTTGCCGCCGGCGTCGGCGGCGATGTCCACGATGACGCTGCCCGGCTTCATGGAGGCGACCATGGCTTCCGTCACCAGCGTCGGCGCCTTGCGGCCCTGGACCAGCGCCGTGCAGATGACGATGTCCTGCTTGGCGATGTGGGCGGCGACGACCTTGGCCTGCTCGGCATAGAAATTCGCGGAAAGCTGCTTGGCGTAGCCGCCCGCGGTCTGGGCCGCCTTGCTCTCCTCATCCTCGTAGCCGACGAAGCTGGCGCCGAGGGACTTGATCTCCTCCTTCGCCGCCGGGCGGACGTCGGTCGCGCTGACGCGGCCGCCGAGGCGGCGCGCGGTCGCGATGGCCTGCAGGCCCGCGACGCCGGCGCCCATGACGAAGACGTTGGCGGCGCTGATCGTGCCGGCCGCCGTCATCAGCATCGGGAAGGCCTTGTCGAAGGCGCCCGCGGCCTCGACCACCGCGCGGTAGCCGGCCAGGTTCGCCTGGCTGGACAGCACGTCCATGGACTGCGCGCGGGTGATGCGCGGCGCCAGTTCCATGGCGCAGGCATCGATGCCGGCGGCGGCGTAGGCGCCGGCCGCGTCCTTGTCGGCCTGCAGCGTGCCGATCAGGATGGCGCCGCGCGGGATGAGCGTCTGCTCCGCCGCTTCCGGCGCACGCACCGCCAGCACGATCCCGGCGCCGGCCAGCGCCGCGGCCGGATCGGCCGCGATCTCGGCCCCCGCCTCGGCGTACTGGGCGTCAGGGATGCCAGAGGCGAGGCCGGCTCCGGCCTCCACCGCCACCGTGCATCCCATGCCGATGAGTTTCTTCACCGTCTCCGGCGTGGCGGCCACCCGTGTCTCCGCCGCGCGCCGTTCGCGCAAAACCGCAACGCGCATCAATCCGACCCCCGTGCTCAGCCAAAGCGGCGGGCCATATGAACGGCTGCTCACCGTATGGCAAGCGCGCCGGGCTTGGCGGGCTGCCGGATTCCGCGCCATTCTGCAAGCCTTTGCAAAAACGGGGGTGCGGATGCTGTTCCGGGACGCGGCGGATGGCAGCTGGCTGGCGGTGAGCCAGCCCATGCATGCCCTTGTTTCCGGCCAGATGCTGCGCGCCTGGGGGGCGCCCGGCTTCGCGATGCCGGAGCCCTTCGAGGATGTGGCGACGGCTGCCGCGCATCACGACGTCGGCTGGATGGAGTGGGAGGCGGCGCCGACGCTCGACCCCGCCACGGGCCGCCCGCATGTCTTCCGCGCCGTCGGCGCCCGATTCCATGCGCCGATGTGGGCCGAGGGCGTGGCCCGCGCGACGGCGAGCTGGGGCCCCTGGGTCGGCCTGCTGGTCAGCCGCCATGGCAGCCTGATCTATGCCCGCTACGACGACCGCCACCAGGACCACCCGGAGGACGGCCCCGCCGCCCGGCACTACCGGGAAAGCCAGGCCGCGGTGCAGGAAGCGCTGATGGCGCGGATCGGCGCGACGGAGGAACAGGTGGCCGCGGCCTCCGCCCTCGTCGCCGTCACGGATGCGCTGAGCCTCGCGGTCTGCGGCGGGATCGCCACCATGGGGGGCGTCGGCCAGGCGCCGATGGCGGATGGGTCGCTGGCCCCGCTGTCGCTGACGGAAGGCGATGGCGTGCTGGCGATCAGCCCCTGGCCCTTCCGGGTGAAGGAGGTCCGGCTGTCCTGGCGCGCCCGCCGCTTCGGCGCGGGCCAGGTCTGGATGACGGAAGCCGCGATGCGCGCCAGCCTGGCCGCCGCGCCGGTCGAGGAAGTGACGGCGCGGCTGGTGCCGGGGTAGGCAAGCGGACCGGTCGCGCGACCGGTCCGAGCACCCGAATGGCGGCCGCCCGGCGTTTGAGTGGCGCCGGAGCGGCCACGCGGAAGCGCCGCTGTTGTTACGCCGCCCGCAGCGTGCCCAGCGCCTGGCCGATGCCGCCGCGCAGTTCCTGGCCCTGGCGCTCGACCTCCGTGCTGATGACCTGCAGGTCCCGCACGGCGCCGGTGGTGGCTTCCACGCCCTGGCGCAGATGCACCACGGCTTCGGAGACGCGGGTGGTGCCGCCGGCGCCGACCGTCGCGCTGCGCGCGATCTCCTGCGTCGCGGCGCCCTGCTGCGTCACGGCGGCGGCGATGGACTGGGCGATGGAGTCCACCTCCGACACCACGGTGCCGATGCCGCGGATGGCCTCCACCGCGCCGGCGCTGGCGGTGCGGATCGCCTCGATCTGAGCGGCGATCTCCTCCGTCGCCTTCGCGGTCTGGCTCGCCAGGGTCTTCACCTCGGACGCGACGACGGCGAAGCCCTTGCCGGCCTCGCCCGCCCGCGCGGCCTCGATGGTGGCGTTGAGGGCGAGGAGGTTGGTCTGCCCCGCGATGCCGCTGATCAGGCGGACGACGTCGCCGATCCGGGCCGCACTCTCGGTCAGGCCGCCGACGGCGACATCGGCGCGCGACATCTCCGCCACCGCGCGGCGGGCCACGGCGGCGGCATCGTCCACGCGGCGGGTGATCTCATCGACCGAGACGGAGAGTTCCTCGGCCGCCGCCGCCACGGTCTGGACGTTGCCGCTGGCTTCCTGTGCGCCGGCGGCCACTTCCTGCACCTGGCGGGATGCGTCTTCCGCGGTGCCGCGCAGCACGGTGGTCGCGCCGGCGAGGTCGGTGGCGGAGCGGCCGAGGGCCTCCACGATCCCGCCGACCGCGCTCTCGATCGAATCGGCGGCGCGGCGCGTCGCCTCGATCCGGTCGCGCTCCGCCTGTTCGCGCAGGCGGGCGGCCTCCTCTTCCAGCCGCTTTCCTTCCAGCAGCTTGGCGTGCAGCACGGCGGCGGCGGCGGCGATGCGGCCGACCTCATCCACCCCGGCGGGGGGCAGCACCGCCGCATCCAGCCGGCCCTGCGCCATGGTGTCGATGGCGACGGTCAGGCGGTGCAGCGGCTGCGCGACGGTGACGCGGACGCGCCACAGGATCAGCGCCAGCACCAGCACCACGGCGATGGCGCTGGTGGCCAGCATGGTCACCGCGGTGCGGTGGCCGGCCGCGATCGTGGCCGCCGTCTCCCGGTCCAGCACAGCGGTCAGGGCCTGGTTCAGCTGGTCGAGCCCGCGGTTGAAGGCTTCGCGCGCCGAGCGGTTCTGGTCGTTGTTGCCGAAGCGGTCGGCGGCTTCCCGCCCCTGCTCCACGCCGATGCGCGCGAGTTCGGTGCGCATGCGGATGAAGTCGCGCACGTCGGGCTCGATGCCCGTGGCCGTGCCCTGCAACTCGGCTGGCAGCACGCGGCGGAGCGATTCCCATTCACGCTCCGTGTCGCGCAGATGGGCGCGAAGGTTGGTCGCGAAGCGCTCCGCCTGCGCGCGATCGGCGGCGAGGTAGAGGCCGCGGCTTTCCATGACGGCCGCGTAGATGCCGCCGCGCATGCGCTCGATCATCGGCCGCGCGCTGGCCTGGGTGCGCAGGATCTCGGCGGTGGCGGCCTGGCGGCGATCAGCCTCGAAGGCCACCACGGAGCCGCCCAGGGCGACCAGGCCGAGAACGGCGGCCAGCAACGCGAAACGTGCGCCAATCGTACGGAAAGCGAGAAACGGCATGAGGATACTCCTGGCTACTGGCCAGGATGCGGGACAAATATTGGGTTCCCCTTAACGACGCCGGAATGCCGCCTTACGCGTATGCAATAGGTGAGACGCGGCGAAATATCCCGAACAAAGACGGAAGCCTGACGGTCACGCAGTGGCCACAGCCGCGGCGATCAGCCCTTCGGCACCCCCGCCGCCGCCACCGCCGCCGCCTGCCGGTCCGCCACGGCCTGCTCGGAAAAATCCTCGACCAGTTCCATGAATAGGCGGTGCCAGTTGGCCTGGGCGCGCAGCCGGAAGAAGACGCTGCCAAGGCCGATGGCCGCGCGGTCCATCAGCGGGAATTCGCGGGGGATCTTCACGCCGCCGGTGCGCTTCAACCCCTCATGCACCGTCTGGGCCACCTTGCGGCCATAGGACGGGTCGTCGGAGGGGGTGATGGAGCGGACGCGATCCTCGACCAGCGGTTCGTAGAGGAAGCGCGCCCAGAGGTTCAGCACCTCCATCGTTTCCTTCGACAGGTTGCGGAAGCCCCAGATGCCATAGGCATGGGCCGCCTTCTCGATGTCGTGGTCGCGCACGGCCTCGTACAGCATCACGACGCCGGTGACGAAGCTGGCGGGGAAGATGCGGATGACGCCGAAGTCGAAGAGGTTCACGCCATGGCCGACAGCCTCGTCGGGGCGCACGGCGTAGTTGCCGAGATGCGGGTCGCCATGGATGACGCCGTAGCGGTAGAAGGGCACGTACCAGGCCTTGAACAGCGCGCGCGCATAGGCGTTGCGCTCCTCCTCCGGCGGGTCTTCCTCCAGCCGCCGCAGGATCGGCCGGCCTTCGAGCCAGGTCATGGTCAGCAGGCGCTTGGTCGTCAGGTCCGGGATCGCCTCCGGCACCGCGACGCCGGGCGTGTCGCGCAGCATGGCGCCGTAGAGGCGCATGTGCGAGGCCTCGCGCTCATAGTCCAGCTCCTCCCGCAGCCGGGCGGCGAGTTCGCTGTAGGCCTCGGCATTGTCGAGGGTGTTGTCCATGCGCTGGAAGACGCCGAGCGCCAGCTTGAGCTGGCGGAGATCGGCTTCCACCACGGACGGCATGTCCGGGTATTGCAGCTTGCAGGCGACGGCGCGGCCATCATGCAACGTCGCGCGATGCACCTGGCCGAGGCTGGCGGCGGCGGCGGCTTCCTGGCCGAAGGTCTTGAAGCGGGACTGCCAGGCGGGGCCGAGTTCGCCCTGCATGCGCCGGCGCACGAAGGCCCAGCCCATGGCGGGCGCGTTGGATTGCAGCGTCGCCAGTTCCTGGGCGTATTCTTCCGGCAGCGCTTCCGGCACCGTCGAGAGGAACTGCGCCACCTTCATCAGCGGGCCCTTCAGCCCGCCCAGGATCTGCTTCAGGTCTTCCGCATGCGCGGCCTTGTCGGTCTTGATGCCGAGGAAGCGTTCGCCCGCCACGCGCGCCGCGATGCCGCCCACGGCGCCTGACGTGCGGACCATGCGCCGCACCTCCCCGAACAGCGTCGATCCCTTCCTGTCCTCGGCCATCGCGATCAGCCCGCCTGTTCGAGTTCGTCGATGAAGCCGCTGATGACGTCGAGCCCCTTGCGCCAGAAGGCGGGGTCGGAGGCATCGAGGCCGAAGGGTGCCAGGAGTTCCTTGTGCCGCTTCGTGCCGCCGGCCTTCAGCATCTCGAGGTACTTCTCCTGGAACCGCGGGTGGCCTTCGCGAAACACGCCGTAGAGGGCGTTCACCAGGCAGTCCCCGAAGGCATAGGCGTAGACGTAGAAGGGCGTGTGCACGAAGTGCGGAATGTAGGCCCAGTAGACGCCGTAATCCGGCGTGAAGTCGAAGGCGGGGCCGAGGCTTTCGGTCTGCACCTGCATCCAGATCTCGCCGATCCGCTCATGCGCGACCTCGCCCTTGCGGCGTTCCTCGTGCAGCAGCGTCTCGAAGCGGTAGAAGGCGATCTGGCGGACCACCGTGTTCAGCATGTCCTCCACCTTGCCGGCCAGCAGCGCGCGGCGCTTGCGGGGGTCACGCTCCGCGTCCAGCACGGCGCGGAAGGTCAGCATCTCCCCGAACACCGACGCCGTCTCGGCCAGCGTCAGGGGGGTCGAGGACATCAGGTAGCCCTGCTGCGCGGCCAGCACCTGGTGGACGCCGTGGCCGAGTTCATGGGCCAGCGTCATCACGTCCCGCGCCTTGCCGTGATAGTTCAGCAGCAGGTAGGGGTGCGCGCTCGGCACCGTCGGGTGCGCGAAGGCGCCGCTGGCCTTGCCGGGGCGGAGTGCGGCGTCGATCCAGGGCTTCTCGAAGAAGGGGGCGGCGATGCGCTCCAGCTCCGGGCTGAAGGCGCCATAGGCGGCGCGGACCCGCGCCACGGCCTCCGGCCAGGGGATCGTCGTATCGGCATCGTCGGGCAGCGGCGCGTTGCGGTCCCAGTGCATCAGCTTCGGCAGGCCGAGCCACTTGGCCTTCATGCCGTAGTAGCGGTGGGACAGGCGGGGGAAGCTTTCCCGCACGGCGGCGACGAGGGCATCCACCACCTCGTCCTCCACCATGTTGGCGCGGTTGCGCGACGAGGTGGCGCGCGGGTAGCGGCGCCAGCCATCGATGATCTCCTTGTCCTTGGCGAGGACATTGGTGATCAGGCTGAACAGCCGCACGCGCTCCCCGAAGGCGGCCGAGACGCCCTTGGCCGCCGCGGCGCGCACCGCCCGGTCGCTGTCGGAGAGCTTGTTGAGCGCGGCGGAGACGGTCAGCTCCTCACCGCCCACATCGACGCGCATGGAGGCGACGGTCTCATCGAACAGGCGGTTCCAGGCGGAACGGCCCGTCACCTCCTTCTCATGCAGCAGCTTCTCCAGGTCGTCGGAGAGCTGGTGGGCGCGGAAGACGCGGAGGTCCCGCAGCCAGGGGCGCCAGCGCGCCAGGGCGGCGGAGGAGAGCAGCTTCTGCTCCAGCCCCGCATCGTCCAGCCGGTTCAGCTCCAGCGTCAGGAACAGCAGGTGGCTGCTGATCGCCGTCACGCGTTCCTGGATGGTCTGGTAGAAGCGGCCATTCTCCGCGGATTGGGCATCGCCGGAGAAGACGAGCTGGGCGTAGGACATGGCCCGGCCCAGCACCTCCTCGATCGCCTCGTAGCTCGTGATGGCGGCGGCCAGCGCATCGCCGGACAGGCTGGCGAGGCGCCCGGCATGGCTCGCCTCCAGCGCGCGGGAGTCCGCCTCCGCCCGGTCGAGGTCCGCGTTGAGGCGCGGATCATCCGGCGCGGCATAGAGGTCGGAGAGGTCCCAGGCCGGCAGCGCCTGCGCGGCGGCCGGGGCGAGGGAGACGGAATCGGGGGCGGCGGTGATGTTCTGGGTCACGGGGTTGCATATAGTCCCGCCGCGCCACAGGCCAACCATCCGCGCGGCATTCCCCTGGCTCGGTCAGCGTTTGGCAAGCATTCGGCGTCATGCTGGGCAAGACCTTGGCGTGGACCATCCTGCATGCGCATCCGTAGCTTGTTCGTCCTGGGCTTCTGCCTCGTGGCCATTCCCGGGCTCATCGCCTCCGCCTGGCAAGCGGTGGAAGCGGCGCGCGATCTGGGGCGGACCCAGCGGGCCAGCGCGGCCCTGCTGGCGGCGGCGGATGCGCAACGCGCGGCCAGCGCCGTGGCCGTGGAGGTCGGCAGCTACAGCAGCCTGCTGATCCAGCCCACGCCGGACCGGACCAAGGTGAACGAGGATGCCGGGATCACCGTCCGCCTGCTTGCGGCCAGCGCCGAAAGCGCCGCCGCCGCCGGGCTGGACGCGCAGGCCGTGAGGGCGGTGGGCGCGCGGCTGGCCGATGTGCGCGCCACGCTGAACCGCGCACTGGACCAACCCCTGTCCCAGCGTGATGCCAGCCTTGCCGCCCTGGGCACGGCGGCACGAAACGAGGCCGTTGCGACGCTGCTGACCGTGGCGGGCGCCGCCGCGCAACAGGTGGCGGGCACGGCCCCCGAACTGACCCTGATGATCGAGGCCGCCTTCTCCGTCATGGACATCCGGGACCATGGCGGGCGCCGCAACGCCATGATGTCCGCCTGGCTGGCCGGCACGGCGGTGACGCCGGAGACGCTGCGGCAGGTCGAAGCGATGACGGCGCAGATGGAACAGGCCTGGAGCGCGCTGCAGCGCCTGCTGGCGACGGCCCCGCCCTCCCCCCGCCTGACGGCTGCCCTGGCGGAACAGCGGCAGAGCTACGCCAACGGTGCCGAGCCGCGCTGGCGCCGTGAGATCGAGGTCGCGCGACGGCGCCTCACGGCCCCCGAGACGCCCTGGAATGACAGCTTCGCGGTGTTCCGCGCCTGGGCCGTGCCGGCACTCGGCGACATCATGAAGCTTCGCGACGCCGCGCTGGATGCGGCGGCGGAAAGCGTGCAGGCCAGCATGGCCCGGTCGCGCACGGGCCTGGCCATTTCGCTGGGCCTGGCCGTGCTGTGCCTGGCGACGGCGCTGGCCGGCGCCCTGCTGCTGCTGCGCCGCCTGGTCGCCCCGATCCGGGACCTGACCGCGACGGTCGGGCGCATCGCGGGTGGCGACCTGGCCGTCGCGGTGCCCGGCCAGGGACGCACCGACGAACTGGGCGAGATGGCGGCGGCGGTGGAGACGCTGCGTGCCGGCAGCGCGGAACGCGTGGCGGAAGCCGCGGCGCGGGCGGAGGAACAGGCCCAGCGCCTGGCGCGCGCCGAACGGGTGGATGCCGTGCTGCGGCAGTTCGAGGAACAGGCGAGCGCCATGCTGCAGGGCGTCGCCTCCGCCGCCACGGAACTGGATGCGACGGCGGAGAGCATGGCGGGCATCGCGGCCGATGGCAGCCGCCATGCCTCGGCCGTCGCGGCGGCCGCGGACCTCGCCAATGGCGGGGTGCAGACGGTGGCGGCGGCGACGGAGGAATTGGCGGCCTCCTTCGGCGAGGTGACGCGCCAGATCCGCCACGGGTCGGAACAGGCGCAGGCCGCGACCGGCGCCGCGGACCAGGCCGGCCAGACCGTGCGCGGCCTGGCGGAGGCAGCGGAGCGGATCGGCGACGTGGTGCGCCTGATCAGCGACATCGCGGGGCAGACCAACCTCCTCGCCCTCAACGCCACCATCGAGGCCGCGCGCGCCGGCGAGGCCGGCAAGGGCTTCGCCGTGGTGGCCGGGGAGGTGAAGGCGCTGGCCGCCCAGACCGCCAAGGCCACCGAGGAGATCGGCAGCCAGATCGCCGCCATGCAGGCGGAGACGGGGCGCACCGTCTCCGCCATCGCGGAGATCTCCCGCATCATCGCGGTGGTGGGCGAAGCGACGGCGCAGGTGGCGGCGACGGCCGGCGAACAGGCACAGGCGACGCAGGAGATCACGCGCGCGGTGGCGGAAGCGGCGCGCGGCACGGCCGACGTCTCCGGCCATGCCAGCGGCGTGAATGCCGATGCGGACCGCACGGGCGCCGCGGCGGCGGAGGTTCGGGCGGCGTCCTCCGACCTCTCGCGGCAGGCGGAGACGCTGCGGGCGGAGGTCGGGCGCTTCATGCAGGAACTGCGCGCGGCGTGAGCATTGTGTGCCCTCAGTCGCCGGGCGCGGCCTCGGCCGCCTGGGGCGGCCGCTAGGACATCGCTTCAACCAGCGATGTCACCCCTCATGTCCGGCGGAATCAGGCGCGACCTTCGCGTCGTTCCGTGATACCCGGTCGCCCAAACCGGGGAGCGTCCTGAAGGGCATGAGCAGCGCCGAGGCGAGTGGCTGGAACAGCCTGCCGCAGATGATGCTGGACCTGTCGCGCGGCTGGCACGGCAGGCCCATGCTGCGGGCCTGGCAGGGCAAGGCGTGGCGGCAGGTCACCTGGGGCGAATTCGCCGCGCGCACCGCCTCCATCGCCGCCTTCCTGCGGGCGGAGGGTGTTGCGCCTGGCGACCGAGTGCTGCTGGTCAGCGAGAACCGGCCCGAATTCCCCATCGCCGACACCGCCATCATGGCGATCGGCGGCGTCACCGTGCCGACCTACACGACCAACACCGTGGCCGACCACGCGCATATCCTGCGCGACAGCGGCGCGACCACGGCGATCGTCTCCACCCGCAAGCTGGCGGCGGCGGTGGCGGCGGCCTCCGCACTCGCGGGGCGGCAGCTGGACCTGCTGATCTGCATGGAGGGCGAAGCCCCCGGCGCGGCGCTGGTCAGCCACCCCTGGGCGCAGGCGGAAGCCACGCCATCCGACCCCGCATCGCTGCTGGCGGAGGCGGAGCTGATCCCGCCCGGGCGGCTGGCCTGCATCGTCTACACCAGCGGCACCGGCGGCCTGCCGAAGGGCGTGATGCTGCCCCACCGCGCCCTGCTGTCGAACCGGGAGGGCGTGGCGCGCCTGGCGAAGCGGCTGCACCTGGAGGGGACGCCCTACCTGTCCTTCCTGCCGCTGTCGCACAGCTACGAACACACGGTCGGCGGCTTCCTGCTGCCCTCGCTGGGGGTGGAGGTGATCTATTCCCGCGGCGCGGACCGGCTGGCGGCGGAGTTCCGGGAATTCCAGCCCAGCATCGTCACCGCCGTGCCCCGGCTGTTCGAGGTGCTGCGCGGCCGGATCGAGGCCGGGGTGGAGAAGGAGGGCGGCTTCAAGGCCGTGCTGTTCCGCCAGGCGCTGGCGCTGGGGCTTCGCAAGCTGGACGGGCCGAAGCTGAACCTGCTGGAACGCGTTCAGGACCTGGTGCTGGAACGGCTAGTGCGCGCCAAGGTGCGGGACCGCTTCGGGGGCAAGCTGCAGGCGATGGTGTCCGGCGGCGCGCGGCTCGACCCCGACCTCTCGGGCTTCTTCCTCGCCATGGGGCTGCCGGTGATCCAGGGCTATGGCCAGACGGAAGCCGGGCCGGTGATCAGCGTCAACCCGCCCTGGGCCATCCGGCGGGAGACGGTGGGCCCGCCCTTGCCGGGGGTGGAGGCGCGCATCGCCGATGACGGCGAACTCTGCGTGCGCGGCGACCTGGTGATGGACGGCTACTGGAACGACCCGGAGGCCACCGCGAAGGCGCTGCGCGATGGCTGGCTGCACACGGGCGATGTCGGGGAGATCGGTGCCGGCGGCTACATCCGCATCACCGACCGCAAGCGGGACTTCATCAAGACGCTGGGCGGCGACATGGTCAGCCCCGCCAAGCTGGAATCCCTGCTGATGGCGGAGCCCGAGATCGCGCAGGCCGTCGTGGCCGGCGAAGGCAAGCCCGGCATCGTCGCGCTGCTGGTGCCGGCGGAAGGGATGGAGGAGCGCGCGGGCGCGGCGGTGGACCGCGTGAACAGGAAGCTCTCCTCCATCGAGCGCATCCGCCACACCGCGGTCGTCGCGCCCTTCACGGTGGAGAACGGGATGCTGACGCCGACGATGAAGGTGAAGCGCCGCGTGGTGCTGGAACAGCACGCCGCGGTGACGGAAAAGCTGTTCCAGCGCTGATCAGTCGATCCTGACCCGCGTCTCCCGCACCACGCGTTCCCAGGTCGCGGTCTGGGCGTCGATGAAGGCGCCGAAGGCGGCGGGTTCGGACATCAGCAGGTCGAAGCCCAGCCCCTCCCGCAGCCGCTGGGTGATGGTGGGCTGCTCCACCACCTTGATGAGCGTGTCGCGGAACTGGCGCAGGATGGCTTCCGGCGTCGCGATGGGCGCGAGCACGCCGGTGAAGGAGACGGCGTCGATCCCCGGCACGCCGCATTCCGCCAGCGTCGGCAGGTCGGGATACTTGCCCGACCGCGTGGCGCCGGTCTGCGCCAGGGCGCGCACCAGGCCGGTGGCGACATGGCCGGACAGCGCGGCGGCGCCGAGCGCGATGTCCGTCTGGTTGGACGCCGCCGCCGTCGCCAAGGGCCCGCCGCCATTGTAGGGGACGTGCAGGAAGGTGACGCCGAGCGCCTTCTGCATCTGCGCGAGCACGAGATGCGTCAGCGTGCCATTGCCGTTGGAGGCGCAGGAGATCGCCTCGGGCTCCGAGCGCCTCGCGACCTCGAGGACCTCCGGCAGGCTCTGCCAGCGGCGTAACGCGGGGGTGACGACCAGCATCGGCGTGGTGCCGATCAGCGTGATGGGGGCCAGGTCGCGCGCGGAATCGAAGCCGCGATTCGGCATCAGCGCGCGGTTGGTGACGTGGCTGTCGAAGACCAGCACGAAGGTCTGCCCATCCGGCGCCGAGCGCGCGACCACGGCGGTGCCCATGGTGCCGCCGGCGCCGGGCCGGTTCTCCACCACCACCGGCACGCCGAGTTCGGCCTGTAGGCCGGGCTGCACCAGGCGGCAGACGGCATCGACGGTGCCGCCCGGCGCATAGGGGGCGACGAGGCGGATGGGGCCGCGCGGCCAGGCCGGCTGCGCCTGGGCCGGCGCGGCAAGGCCGATGCCGGCGGCCAGCAGATGGCGTCGTGACAGGGCCATGGTCGTCCGGTTCCTCCCGTTGGGAGGAAGCCTAGGACGAAGGGAGCGCGGGGCAGCCGGACTTCAGGCCGCGTTCCGCATCCCGGAACGATGACGCCCCGCCTCAGACGTGCCGGGTCAGCCCGCCATCGACGCGCAGTGACTGGCCGGTGACGTAGGAGGCGTCGTCCGACAGAAGGTAGGCGACGGCGGCAGCGATTTCCGGCGCATGGGCGTAACGGCCCAGCGGGATGCGGGCGCGGCGGGCCTCCTTCTCCGGCAGGCTGTCCACGAAGCCCGGCAGCACGGCGTTCACGCGGATGCCCTTCGGCGCCAGCGTATCGGCGGCGAGCTTGGTCCAGGCGCCGAGCGCGGCGCGGAGCGTCGTCGCGGGGAAGTCCCCCTCCGGCTCCAGCGCGGCGTAGGAGGAGAGGTTGACCACGGCGCCGGAGCCCTGTGCCTCGAAGCTCGGCAGCACGCAGCGCAGCGCGCGGATCGCGCTCAGCATCACCATGTCGAAGCCGGCATGCCACTGGGCGTCCGTCAGGTCGAAGAGCGGGGCCTTGGGCGGGTGGCCGGCATTGTTCACCAGCGCATCGATGCGGCCGTACTTCGCCAGCGTACCCGCCACGAGCCGCTCGATATCCGCGACCTCCATGACGGAGCCCGTGACGCCGAGCGCATCCGGCAGCGTCGCCGCCAGCTTCTCGGCATTGCCCGACGGCGACATGACGGCGACGCGCCAGCCATCCTTCGCCAGGCGCTGCGCGACGGCGGCGCCGATGCCGCGGCCGGCGGCGGTGATGACGGCGACTTTCGCCGTCGGGATCGCGACCTTGCCGTCCATGATCAGTGGTCCCCGCCGCCGGGGCGATAGGCGCCGTTGTCGGTGGGGCGGAGGGCGGCGAACATCTCGGTCACCTGCGAGTAGTCGCGGTAGCCGCAGCGGGCGACGGCCTGGGCCTTCACCGTGTCGAACAGCCCGTCGGTCAGGTAGTCCTCGTTGATGTGCACGCCGACGACCTGGCCGACGATCAGCCAGCCGCCCGTGCTGGTGCCGTCCACCGTGTGCAGTTCCATCGAATGCACGACCTTGCATTCCAGCGCGGCCGGAGAAGCCGCGACGCGCGGCACGGCCACCTTGTGGCAGGCGCCCTTCTCAAGCCCCGCGGCCTCGAACTCATCGACACCGGCGCCGAGCGCGGCGGAGGTCGCGTTCATCGCGTCGAAGAGCGGGCGGGAGACCAGGTTGAAGACGAATTCGCCGGTGGCGATGGCGTTGGCAGCGGTGTGCTTGAGGCCATCGCTGCCGAACATGCACAGCGGCGTGCGCGTCTGCACCATGTTGAAGAAGCTGTAGGGCGCCAGGTTCGGGCGCCCTTCGGCATCGAGGGTCGAGATCCAGCCGATCGGCCTTGGCGCGATGATGGCCTTGATCGGGTCATGCGGCAGGCCGTGGCCGCGGCTCGGTTCGTAGAACATCCTGGTCGTCGCATCCCGGCGCTGGTCGATGGAGGCGTTGCAGCCTGTCGCGGCTAGTTACGCCGCGCCGGAACGCGAAAACAACCCCGCGCGCCCCGTCAGTGCAGGGTCCTGCCGGCGGGAAAAGCGATGATGCGGCCCCCTTCCGCCAGCAGCAGGCCGGCTTCCGCCATGGCAACGGCCAGGCGGCTAGCGGCATCCAGCGCGGCCGGCACCGCATCCTCCGGCAGCCAGCTGCACAGGACAAAGAGCCCCGCGACGCGGTCCGCGGCCTGCAGCGCGGCGAGGAGGCGCAGCATCGCCTCCTCATCCTCCCCGACGCCGCAGCAATGGCAGCCGCGCATGTCGATCAGCCGGATCGCCTGGGAGCCCACCATCGACATCAGCGCATCGAAGGCCGCCATGCCCTGCGGGCCGACGCCCGCCAGGGCGAAGAGGTCGCGGCAGGGCGGGTGATCCTCCCCCGCCCCCATCAGGGGCGCGATCCAGCTGCGGAGCGTGGCGACGACGAACAGCGCGGCGGGGTCGAGGTCCCGCGCGTCGCGCGGCGCCCATCCCTCCCGCGTCGCCGCCGGGGGTGTCGGATCGGCAGCCGGGTCCAGGAGGAAGGGGGAATAGGGCGGCTTGGGCATGGCGGTTCTCCGGTGCAGCCCGAGCGTATTGCGAATGAGAGTCGTTCGCAAGTAAGCTGGCGCGATGCCGAAGGAGCCTCCGATGCCCGATATCCTCCCGCCGCCCAATCCCGCGCTGGCCGCCCTCCTCGCCCGTGCCTCCACCCCCGCGCGGCTGCTGCGCGATCCGGGGCCGGATGATGCCGCGATCGACCTGGCCGTCGCGGCGGCGCTGCGGGCGCCGGACCATGGCGGGTTGCGGCCCTGGCGCTTCGTCGTGGTGCGGGGCGGCGCGCGGGCCGCGCTGGGCGATGTGCTGGCCGCGTCGCTCGCGCGCCAGGCGCCGGCGGTGGCGCCGGAGCGGCTGGCGCTGGAGCGGGCGAAGCCGCTGCGCGCGCCGGTGGTGATCGTGGCGGGCGCGGCGCTGCGCCCCGATCATCCCGTGCCGGTGTGGGAGCAGGAGGCCGCGGCCGCCGCGGGCATCATGAACCTGGTGAACGCGCTGGACGCGCAGGGCCATGGCGCGGTGTGGCTGTCCTCCGCCGCGCTGCGCGACGGGGCGGTGAAGGCCGCGCTGGGCTTCGCGGCGCAGGATGCGTTGCTGGGCTGGATCTACGCCGGCACGCCACCGAGGGAGCGCCCCCGCCCGGCGCGGCCCGGCCCCGAAACCTTCTGGCGCGAATGGGCCCCGGGCGAGAGGATGCGCTGATGGACCCCGCGCGCTGCATCCCGATCCTCGCCTCCCTCGACCTGGCGGAGACGCTTGCCTTCTACGGCGACCACCTCGGCTTCCAGGGGGAGCGCTGGGGGGACTACGCCATCCTTCGCCGCGACGCGATGGAGATCCATTTCTGGCTGGCGCGTGACCGCATCCATCCCGAGCACACCGCCTGCTACATCCGTGGCGGGCAGGTTCCGGCCCTGCATGCGGAATTCGCCGCGCGTGGCGTGCCGGGGCTTTCGCCCTTCGAGGTGCAGCCCTGGAACATGAAGGAATTCCACCTGGCCGACCCGCACGGCAACCTGCTGCGCTTCGGTTGTGCGCCACAGGAGATCAAGGGCTCGGAAGCGGCTTGAAGGTGGTTGTCGCGGCCGGCCGCTTTCGCGTCATCGTGCCGCGGATGATGGCCGCGCCGGCGCGCGGCTGAGGGACAGGACCCGGCAGGCCCGCGCGCGCCGGCATGGCGGCGCGGCGCCCCCGGAAGCGGCGCTACATGCCGAGCGCGCGGCGGTAGAGGTCGAGCAGCGTCTCCTGCTCCTCCACCTCGGCGGGCTCCTTCTTGCGGATGGAGATGATCTGCTTGATCACCTTCACCTCGAAGCCCGCGGATTTCGCTTCCGCGAAGATGTCCTTGATGTCCCCGGCCAGGGCCTTGCGCTCCTCCTCCAGGCGCTCGACGCGCTCGATGATGGAACGCAGGCGATCGACGGCAATGCCGCCCACCTCGGGGTCCGGGTCCTTCTCCTGGCGGTCACGGCTGGCGGCCGCTTCCTGCAGGTCAACGTCGCTCATCAAGGGTGCTCCGGGCAGTGCGGCCGCGCGCCCTCGGGCGGGCGCGGCGGGGCTAGGAAGGGGCGCGATATACCCGTGGGAGAGGGGGGGCGCAAACGCGGCGGGGCAGCCTTGCCCCCCTCACCCAACCCTCTCCCCCCTGTGGGGGGAGAGTGCTTTGCGGGGGTGACGTCAGTGGCCCGGGTTGGCGGCGGCGAACTTCGCCTTCTGCTCGGGCGAGGCGTCCTTCTGGTACTTCGCCTGCCACTCCTTGTAGGGCATGCCGTAGATGATCTCCCGCGCATCGGGGTCGGTCAGCGGGATGCCCTTCTCCTCCGCCGCGGCGCGGTACCACTTGGACAGGCAGTTGCGGCAGAAGCCGGCCATGTTCATCAGGTCGATGTTCTGCACGTCGTTCCGGTCGCGCAGGTGCTGCACCAGGCGGCGGAAGGCGGCGGCTTCCAGTTCCGTCTGGGTCTGCTGGTCGATGTCGGGCATGGCTGGTCCTCCGGTGTCGGCCGGGATTTGGTGCGGCCGGCGCGGCGGCGCCAGGGGCTCGCCGGGTGTCAGTCGGCATACTCCCCGGCCGCCTGGATGATCGGGCGCCAGCGCGCGACCTCCTCCGCCAGGAAGCGCCGGTGGTAGTCGGGCGTCGCGCGATCCTCGCTGGCCGCGACCGTGACGAGGTCCGACAGGCGGGCGAGGAGGCGTTCCTCCTTCAGGCTGGCGCGCAGCGCGGCGGAGAGGCGCGCCTGGACCGGCGCGGGCGTGCCGGCGGGGGCGTAGAGGCCGTGCCAGGTGCTCATCGCGATGCTGGGCTGGCCGGCTTCCGCCGTCGTGGGCAGGTCGAGCCCCGGAACCCGCTGCGGCAGCGTCACCGCATAGGCCTTCACGCGGCCATCGCGGATGAAGGGCGCGGTGTTGGTGGCCTGGTCGCAGAAGACATCGATGCGGCCGGCCATGAGCTCGGTGATCGCCGGCGCGCTGCCGCGGAAGACGACGGAGGTCATCGCCTTGCCCGCCGCCGCCTGCAGCAGCATGCCGCAGAGCTGGTTGGCGCCGCCGAGGCCGGAATGGGCGAGGTTCAGCCGGTCCCCCTGCTCCCGGATCGCGGCGATCAGGCCGGCGAGGTCCTGGGCCGGGAAGTCGGGCCGCGCGATCAGCGTCATCGCCGCATCGGTCGCGATGCCGAGCGGGGCGAAACCATCCGTCACGCTGTAGGGCAGGCGACGGTAGAGCGTGGCACTCGCGGCGTGGCCGATATGGTGCATCAGCAGTGCATGGCCGTCGGGGCGGGACTGCGCGACCTTGGCGGCGGCGATGGTGCCGCCGGCGCCGGTCGTGTTCTCCACCACCACGGGCTGGCCGAGTTCCTTCGCCATCCCCTCCGCCACCAGGCGGCTGATGACGTCGGTCGGGCCGCCGGCGGCGAAGGGCACGGTGATGGTGATGGCGCGGCTCGGGAAGGCTGGCTGGGCCAAGGCCGGCGTCGCGACCAGCGTGCCGAGGATGGCGCGGCGGGTGATGGTCATTGGTGGTGTTTCCTCCGGTGTTGGCAGGCACGCGGCGGGCGGGGACGGGCGGAACCCCCACCCCGACCCTCCCCCGAAAGCTCGGGGGAGGGAGAAACGCAGCTAGAGGTTGGCGCCCTTGATGGCGGCGATGACGGCTTCGGTGACCTCGGCGGTGGTGGCGGTGCCGCCGACGTCGCGGGTGCGGATGCCGGCGGCGCAGACGCGCTCCACCGCTTCCATCAGCAGGCGGCCGGCGACGGGCTCGCCGAGATGCTCCAGCATCATCGTCGCGGTCCAGAAGGTGGCGACAGGGTTGGCGATGCCCTTGCCCGCGATGTCGAAGGCGGAGCCGTGGATCGGCTCGAACATCGAGGGATGGCGGCGGGACGGGTCGAGATTGGCCGTCGGCGCCACGCCGAGCGAACCGGCGACGGCGCCGGCCAGGTCCGACAGGATGTCGGCGTGGAGGTTGGTGGCGACGACGGTGTCGATGCTGCGCGGCCGCTGGATCATCCGCGCGGCCATCGCGTCCACCAGCTCCTTCTCCCAGGTCACGGTGGGGTAGTCGCGCGCGACCTCGGCGGCGATCTCGTCCCAGAAGACCATGCCGTGCTTCTGGGCGTTGGACTTCGTCACCACCGTCAGCAGGCGGCGCGGACGGGACTTCGCGATCTCGAAGGCCGTGCGCATGATCCGGGTCACGCCGGCGCGGGTGAAGATGGCGGTCTCGGTCGCGATCTCCTCGGGATGGCCGCGATGGGCGCGGCCGCCATGGCCGGCATATTCGCCCTCGCTGTTCTCCCGCACGATGACCCAGTCGATGTCACCGGGCTCCACGGCGCGGAGCGGGCTGGTGAGGCCCGGCAGGACGCGGGTCGGGCGGATGTTGGCGTACTGGTCGAAGCCCTGGCAGATGCGCAGCCGCAGGCCCCAGAGGGTGATGTCGTCCGGCAGGTCCTTGTCGCCGACCGCGCCGAAATAGATGGCGTCGAAGCGCTTCAGCGTCTCCAGCCCATCCTCCGGCATCATGCGGCCATTGGCGCGGTAGTAGTCGCTGCCCCAGTCGAAGCTCTCGACCTGCAGCGTGAAGTCGCCGCAGCGATCGGCCAGCGCCTGCAGCACGGCGAGACCGGCGGGGATGACTTCCTGGCCGATGCCGTCGGCGGGGATGGCGGCGATCCTGTGGGTGCGCATGCTGGGGAGCCCTATGCTTCGGTGGTATGGATGGTGGGATGGATAGCGCGACGCGACAGAACCGGGTGCGCCCTGCCGCCCCCTCCTCCCCCGCCCGGCCGAGCTTGGCGGAAGCGGCCTATGCCGCGCTGAAGGCCAGCATCCTGGAAGGGCTGCTGCCGCCGGGGCATGAGGCGGTGGAACAGGCGATCGCCGACCAGCTCGGCATGAGCCGGACGCCGGTGCATGAGGCGGTGCTGCGCCTGCAGCATGAGGGGATGGTCCGCATCCTGCCGCGCCGCGGCGTGATGGTGCTGCCGATCGACCCGGAGGATCTGCGCCAGACCTACCAGGTGCTGATCGCGCTGGAGGGCGAGGCTGCGGCGCTGCTGGCCGCGCGGGGCAGTGCCGCGGCCGACACGCTGGCCGCGATGCAGGAGGCGACGGCGGCGATGGAGGCCGCGCTGGCCGCCGGCGACCGCGGCGCCTGGGCCGCGGCGGATGACCGTTTCCACCGCGCCCTGCTGGCAGGCTGCGGCAACCCCAAGCTGGCGCGGCTGGCCGCGACCGCCGCCGACCAGGCGCAGCGCGCCCGCGCGGCGACCGCGGCACGGCGCGGGGAGCCGGAGACCTCCGGCATCGAGCATGAGGCCATCATGGCGGCGCTGGCGGCTGCCGATCCCGATGCGGCCCGGACGGCACTCGCCCGCCACCGCGCCCGCGCCAGCGCGGACATCCTGCGGGCACTGGGGCGGTAGGCTCGCCTGGACGGATCGGAGTGGACGCCTCATCTTGCATGCGTTCTTCCATACCACGAAGAATTCCACAAGCGCGCCGAGGCTTGCCGCGGTTGATCGGCGCGGCCACGCCGTCATGATGCGCGGAACGCCGGGGAGGGCGATGCATGGCCTGGAATGACGCCACCGCACGGGCGGCACTGGAGACACTCTTCGCCGCGGCGGTGGCCAGCGCCGATCCCCGCGTGGTGCTGGCCGGCCATCTGCCGGAGCCGCCCCGGGACGGGCGCGTGGTGGTGGTGGGCGCGGGCAAGTCGGCCGCCGTGATGGCCGCGGCGGTGGAGGCCGCCTGGCCTGACGTGCCGCTCTCCGGCGTCGTCGTCACCCGCTACGCCCATGGCTACCCGACGCAGCGGATCGCGGTGCTGGAAGCGTCCCACCCCGTGCCGGATGCCGCGGGCGCGGCGGGGGCGCGGCGGGTGCTCGATGCCGTCTCCGGCCTGACCGAGCGCGACCTGGTGCTGTTCCTGGTCTCCGGCGGGGGTTCCGCGCTGACGACGCTGCCGGCGGCAGGGCTGACACTTGATGACCTGATGGCGGTGAACCGGGCGCTGCTGGCCTCCGGCGCCACGATCAACGAGATGAACTGCATCCGCCGCCACCTCTCCGCCTTCTCCGGCGGGCGGCTGGCGGTGGCGGCGCATCCGGCGCGGGTGGTGACGCTCGCCATCAGCGACGTTCCGGGCGACGACCCGACGGTGATCGCGAGCGGCCCGACGGTGCCCGACCCCTCGACGTTCGGGGAGGCGCGGGCGCTGGTGGCGCATTACGGGATGACGCTGCCAGAGGCCGTCACCGCCCATCTGGCGCGCGGGACCGAGGAAAGCCCGAAGCCGGGCGATCCCAGGCTCGGCACCACCGACTACCGCTTTATCGCGACGCCCCGCATGGCGCTGGAGGCCGCGGCGGCGAAGGCCCGCGAACTGGGGCTGGCACCCTTGATCCTGGGCGATGCGCTGGAGGGCGAGGCGCGGGAGCTGGGCAAGGCGATCGCGGGCATCGCGCTCTCCGCCCGCGCCCATGGCCATCCCCTGCCCGGCCCCTGCGTGCTGCTTTCCGGCGGCGAGACGACGGTGACGATCGGCAAGGAAGGCCATGGCCGCGGCGGGCGGAACGCGGAGGCGCTGCTGGGCTGCGCCGTGACACTGGCCGGTGCGCCGGGGATCTGGGCGCTGATGGGCGACACGGACGGGATCGACGGGTCGGAAACCAATGCCGGCGCCATCGCCACGCCCGACACCCTGGCGCGCGCCCGCGCGAAAGGCTTGGACCCGCGCGCCATCCTGGCACACCATGACAGTTACAGCCTCTTCGCCGCGCTGGGCGATCTGCTCGAGCCGGGGCCGACGCTGACGAACGTCAATGATTTCAGGGCGGTGCTGGTGGCATGAGCTTCGCGACGAAACCGCTGCCGGTGGCGCCGGACGTGCTGGCGCCGGATGGGTCGGAGGTGCGGCTGCTGGTCCGCGCCGCCGGCGGGACCATGGCGCATTTCAAGCTGAACCCCGGCGAGGTCTCCATCGCGGTGACGCACCGCACGGTGGAGGAGCTGTGGTTCGTCGTCGCCGGGCGCGGCGAGATGTGGCGGCGGGACGCGACGCGGGAGGAAGTGACGCCGCTGGTGCCGGGGGTGAGCCTCAGCATCCCGCTGGGCACGGAATTCCAGTTCAAGGCAGCGGACGACCAGGCCTTCGAGGCAGTGGCGATCACCATGCCGCCCTGGCCGGGGCCGGATGAGGCCGTGCATGTCGAGGGCAAGTGGGTGCCGAAGGTGCCGGGCTGACGCCCGATCCATACGATGAATGAGAGGCATCCACTGGATCAATCAGCCGATTGATCCGCATCAAGCCAGTGAAGCCTCCCCGGTGGCAAGGTTTCGGCCATGGAAGGCGCCCCTGTTGCCGGGGCGCCGCATTGCCCGAGGAGGCACCCATGGCGTTCCAGAAATCCGATTTCGACGTGACCGATCCGGCCGTCGCCGTGCGGCTCATGGCCGGCGTCTTCTACGTGCCGCATGCGCTGTTCAAGCTGAACGGGCTGGAGGGTGCGGCGGCGTTGTTCGGGCGCATCGGCTTCCACCCGCCCATGGCCTGGGTGGGGATGGCGATCGCGGCGGAACTCGCCTGCGCCGTCGCGCTGACGCTCAACATCCAGGTGAAGTGGATGGGCCTCGTCTCCGCCTTCGTGATGCTGCTGGCGGGCTATGCGGTGGTGATGACCAAGGGGCCGGTCTGGCTGTGGAACTTCGGCGGCGTCGAATACATCGCCTTCTGGGGTGTCGCCTCCCTCGCCCTGGCCGCGCAGGCCTGGAAGCGGGAATACGCAGCGTATGGGCGCGTCTTCCTTCTCTGGCCGAGCCTGGAGCGGGGGCTCGTGAAGGCCTGACATGAAAACGGCCGCGGGATCGCTCCCCCGGCCGCCTTCGTTCAGCCCGTGATGCACGTCTTTGCAGATCAAGCACGAAATCCGATCGCGCTGATACGGCGCGATCGGATAGTGCTTGAGATCAGCGCAGCACGATCTCGACGCGGCGGTTCTGCGGCTCGCGCACACCGTCGGCGGTCGCGACCAGCGGACGGCTCTCGCCGAAGGCCTGGACGCTGATGTTGCCGCGGGCAACGCCCTGGCGCTCCAGCTCGCTCGCCACCGCCGCCGCGCGACGCTCGGACAGGCGCTGGTTGTACTGCGGCGTGCCGGCGCGGTCGGCGTGGCCGGCCACCTCGATCCGCGTGGTCTGCACGCGCGTGGAGTTCTGCGCCGCGTCGGAGATGATCTGGCGGGCACGGTCCGTCAGGTCGGCGCGGTCGAAGTCGAAGAACACCAGGTAGGTGCGCGCGGGCGCCGGGGCCTGGGCGACGGGCGCGGCCGGGGCCACGACCGGGGGCGGCGGCGGCGTCTGGCCGAAGGCGTAGCGGATGCCGAGCAGGATGGAGTGGTTGTAGTTCTCGCTGCGCGTGTCGCCGCGGGCGACCGTGAAGGAACCACCGCCGCTGCTGGTGTCGAGCTTGTGCTCCAGCGTGCCCATGAAGCGGTATTCCGCCGTGAAGGCCAGGCCCGGGGCCCAGGCGGTCAGCGGAATCGCCGCACCGGCGATCGCCTGGTAGGCGAAGCGGCCATCGGTGCCGTCGGTGCGGACCTGGCCGCCCAGCACGTTCGCGCGGACGTTGTCGAACTCACGCCACACATAGCCGGCGCCGACGCCGACATAGGGCTGGAAGGAGAAGCCGCCGAAGTTCAGGCCGAGGTCGAAATCGTACAGCGCATTCGCCATCACGCCGTAGCTGCGCGCCTTGCCCGTGGCGTTGGTCACGCCGCCAAAGCCGCTGATCTGGTCGACCTCGTTCTCGCGGTAGCTGCCCTCGATCTCGGCCCGCACGCCGTTGCCGAAGCCGTAGCCGAGGCTGACCACGCCGACCCAGCCCATGTCGAAGGAGATGTCGCCCCGCGTGCTGCGGCCGGCGGCGGCGAGGGACTGGCCGAGCTGGCCGGTCGCCGAGAGGTCGGCATCCTGCAGCCAGTTCACGCCGGCGCCGGCGCCGATGTAGAGGCCGTTCACCTGCTGCGCCTGGGCCGCCGTGATCGGCAGCGCGAGCAGCGTGGTGGCGAGGAGGGTGTTTCTGAGGCTCATAACGTATCTCCGAGGGAAGGCCGGACGGGCTGGCCAGCGGCCTTGCGGGCCACCGTGTCCGCTGGTCCCAACGCAGTTCCCGGGAAAAGTCGCCAAGGTGAAAAATGATTCGAGGGCCCTGTGGCGGATCGGCAACACCCCCTGGTGGCCCCTTTGTAACACCCTGCAACGAGGATCCGGCTAAGCTTAACTAACTTAAGCGACAATCTGAAACTGGCGCCGCTGGCTTAGATGACTTAAGGTAAGGCCATGCGCGACCCAGCCCTCGAAGCCCTGCTGACCCAGCGGGGCGCCGTCACCCGTATCGCAACCGCCCTCGGCATCTCGACCGCCGCCGTTTCCCAGTGGAAGCGCGTGCCGGATGACCGCGTTGCCGAAGTGGCGCGTGCCCTTGGCGTGCCGCCCACCACCATCCGGTCCGACGTGCCGGAGGTGCTGCCCGATACCCCACGCCGCGAAGGATATTCGAGAGTCATGGCCCAACGGATTCCGCTGCGGCGCCGGCGCCGGACGAAGATCATCGCAACCCTCGGCCCGGCCTCCTCCTCCCCGGAGGTGATCGAGCGGCTGTTCCGCGCCGGCGCCGACGTGTTCCGCCTGAACTTCTCCCACGGTTCCCACGCCGACCACGCGGAACGCATCGCCATCATCCGGGCGCTGGAGCAGAAGGTGGACCGGCCGATCGGCATCCTGGCCGACGTCCAGGGCCCGAAGCTGCGCGTGGGCAAGTTCCAGGGCGGGCGCGTGCAGCTGCAGACCGGGCAGAAGTTCCGCCTCGACCTCAGCCCCAATCCCGGCGACGTCCGCCGCGTGCAGCTGCCCCACCCCGAGATCATCGCCGCCGCCGGCATCGGCACGACGCTGCTGCTGGATGACGGCAAGCTGCGCCTGCGGGTCCTCCACAAGCGGGAGGACCACCTGGAGACGGAGGTCCTGGTCGGCGGCGCGCTGTCCGACCGCAAGGGCGTGAACGTGCCGGACGTGGTGCTGCCCATCCCGGCGCTGACCGAGAAGGACCGCGCGGACCTGGCCTTCGTGCTGGAACAGGGCATCGAATACATCGGCCTCAGCTTCGTGCAGCGGCCGGAGGACGTGATCGAGGCCAAGCAGATCGCCGCCGGCCGCGCCTGGATCATGGTGAAGATGGAGAAGCCCCAGGCGGTCGAGAACCTCGACGCCATCGTGGCGCTGGCGGATTGCGTGATGGTGGCGCGCGGCGACCTCGGCGTGGAATGCCCGCCGGAGGAGGTGCCGCTGATCCAGAAGCGCATCGTCCGCACCGCCCGCGCCGCGGGGAAGCCGGTGGTGGTGGCGACCCAGATGCTGGAGAGCATGATCACCGCGCCCTCGCCGACCCGCGCCGAGGCGTCGGACGTCGCGACGGCGGTCTTCGACGGGGCGGATGCGGTGATGCTCTCCGCCGAGACCGCCGCCGGGCAGTTCCCCTTCGAGGCCGTGAACATCATGGACCGCATCATCGCCCGCGTCGAAGGCGACCCGGGCTGGCGGACGCTGACGGATGCGGAGCGGCCCTCGCCCGAGAAGACCAGCGCCGGCGCCATCGCCGCCGCGGCGCGCCAGGTGGCGCAGACGATCGAGGCGGAGGTGATCGCGACCTTCACCTCCACCGGATCCACCACGCTGCGCGTGGCGCGGGAACGGCCGAGCTGCCCGATCCTCGGCCTTACCGCCTCCCTCCAGACCTCCCGCCGCATGGCGGTGGTGTGGGGGGTGCACCCGCTGATGTCGGTGGAGCCGCATTCGATGACGGACATGGTCGCCAAGGCGATCCGCGCCGCCAGCCAGGAAGGCTTCGCCAAGCATGGGGACGAGGTGGTGGTGACCGCGGGCGTGCCCTTCGGCACGCCGGGCACGACCAACGCGCTGCGGGTCGCCATCGTCAAATAGGCCCCCCGTTGACGAAGGCGGGCCGGGCGCGTTCCCTGCGCCCCGCCTGCCAGGAGCCGCGACGATGAACGCCCGCCACCTTGCCCTTGCCCTGCCGCTTCTTGCCGCCCTGTCATCCCCGGCGGCGGCGCAGCGGGAGGGTGTCTATGACGTGTCGGGCACCAACCTGGACGGCACGCCCTATACGGGGGTGGCGCAGATCCGCGCGGCGGGCCTCGCCTCCTTCTTCATCGCCTGGCGCATCTCCGGCCAGGTGGTGGAAGGCGTGGGCTTCGCCTCCGGCCGCACCATCTCCGTCGCCTATGGGCTGGCCTCGCGCCCGGGACTCGGCATCTACACGCTGAACCCGGATGGCAGCATGGATGGCGAATGGACCATCGTCGGCGCCCCGGCCAATGCGCGGGAGAGGCTGGTGCCGCGGGAAGCCGCGCCCGCCACGCCGCCGGCCGCCCCGGCGCCGAACTGACGCCTCATACCCATCTGCAGAAATGCTGACGCATTTCTGCCCTCAAACGCCGGCGCGGCCATCCGGCCGCTTGGCTTCGCCGCATAGGCGGCGGGCCGCGTTCGCGGCCTCGGCCGACGGTGTCGGCCGCAGGTCACGACATATGCCCGGTGGTATCAGCCCTTCGCCCGCTTCTCCCCGGCCAGCAGCGCCGCCTTGCGGGGCACGCCCCAGCGATAGCCCGTCAGGTCGCCGCTGGCGCCGATGACGCGGTGGCAGGGCACGGCCAGCGCCACGGGGTTCTGCGCGCAGGCGCGTGCCACGGCGCGGGTCGCGGCGGGCGCGCCCATGGCGGCGGCGAGGCCCGAATAGGTCCGCGTCTCGCCGA
This sequence comes from Acetobacteraceae bacterium, assembly GCA_027482245.1. GTDB lineage: Bacteria > Pseudomonadota > Alphaproteobacteria > Acetobacterales > Acetobacteraceae > Falsiroseomonas. Next base: position 39,476 of record JAIXWG010000003.1, read on the forward strand.
GCGGGATCGCCACCAGCGCCTCCCACACCCGCCGCTGGAAGGCGGTGCCGCGCAGGTCGAGCGGCAGGGCGAGCGCGGCCTTCGGTTCCTCGATGAAGGCGGTGACCTCGCGGATCGTCTCCGCCAGCGCTTCCGGCGCTTCCTCGATGCGGGCCTTCGGGAAGCGGGCGCGGAGGTCGCCTTCCAGCGCCGCCGGCGCCTCGTTGAAGCCGATGAAGCAGATGCCGGCTTCCGTCGCGCCGACCAGCAGCGGGCCCATGGCGCTGTCGGCGCGGGCGATTCGGATCACCTTCCCCTGCCCGCCGCGACGCGCGGCGCCCGGCGTCATGCCGAGGTGGCGGGCTGTATCCTCATAGACCCGCGATTCGCTGCCGAAGCCGGCGCCGGCCACGGCATCCGCGACGCGTTCGCCGGTGGCGAGCGCGGCCTGGAGGCGCCGGGCGCGCACCCCCTCCGCGTAGCTCCGCGGCGTCACGCCGGTGATGTCGCGGAACAGGCGGAGAAAATGGTGGCGAGCATAGCCGGCGCGGGCGGCCAGCGCCTCCAGGCTCGGGATGGTCTCCGACTCCTCGATCAGGGCGCAGGCGGCGGCGACGGCATCGGCGTGCAGGCGGGCGCGATCGCCCTTGGGATCGCAGCGCTTGCAGGCGCGGAAGCCATCGGCCTCCGCCCCCGGGACATCGGCGTAGAAGCGCGTGTTGCGGCGGAGCGGCGGGCGGGACGGGCAGCCGGGCTTGCAGAAGACGCCCTGGGTGGTGACGGCGTAGAGGAAGGGCGTGCCCGCCAGGCCCGGATCGCGGGCCAGCACGGCCTGCCAGCGCAGGGCATCGGGATCGATCGTGGCATCCGGCATCGGGGGGCTCCGCAGTTCGGTGACGCGATCAGACGCGATCTGGCGGGACGGGGCCATCCGGGCATTGCGGCGGCGCGGGCCCGCCGATTTAAGCTGATTATGCCCTTTTAGCACTTTTAGCCGCGTTTTCGGGGTGTGCAGCCAAATCCACCCCCGGCGAACCGGGGGTGGGGCAGGCCACACACAGGGTAGTTCCCTTGGGGGAAGGCCATCGCGCGCGGGGGAACGGCGATGGTGAAACGAACATATCAGGAACAAGCGCGGTCGCGCCAGCGTTTTCCTACAGCGCGTCGCCCTCGGCGCGCCGCGCCAGCTCCCGCCGCCGCTCCGTCCCGCCCGGCATCCGCGGATGCAGCGCCAGCGCGGCGTCGAGGCTCCGCAGCGCGCCCGCCAAGTCGCCCGCCTCCTCCTGCAATTCCGAGAGCTGGATCAGCGCGCCGAAATGCCGCGGCTCCAGGCGCAGCGCCTCCCGCAGGTCACCCGCCGCCGCGACGCGATCGCCGAGCCTGGCCTGGGCGCGGGCGCGCAACAGCCAGGCATCGGCGGCGGCGGGGTCCAGCACCAGGGCGGCGTCGAAATCCTCCAGCGCCTCCGCGGCCTCGTTGCCCTGCAGGTTCCGCAGGCCGCGGCGCAGCAACAGGCCCGTGGCGGGGGAGACGGACTGGCTCCACAGCGCGCGGATGCGTGTCTCCACCAGCTGGCCGCCCTGCGCGTCGGGCGCGGTCTTCAGTGCCTCGAACAGCCGGTCGAGCTCCGCCCGCCGCGTCTCCGCCGGGCTGGGGCGCGCGGCGGGCGCCGGCGCCGGGGCCGTTGCCGGCTGCGCCAGGGCCGGCACGGCGAGGAGGAGCAGGGGCAGCGCCCAACGGAGGACCATGACGGAAGAATTCGGCATCCGCCCCGCGCCGCGCAAGCCTTCATACCAACGGCCGCTTGCAGCGACCGTTGGTATTTCTGTTCTCGCCTCAGACGCCGGACGCGGCCTCCGGCCGCTGGGCTTCGCGGCAATGGCCGCGGGCCGCATTCGCGGCCTCGGCCGCCTTTGGCGGCCGCGGGTCACTTTGGCCGCCAACGGTATCACTTGCCGCTGCGCCACCGCCTGCGTAAAGCCGGAACAACCGCGGAGGAAATCCCACATGACGACACGACGCATGGTGCTCGGCAGCGCCCTCGCCCTGCCCGCCAGCGGCATCGCCACCGCGCAGCCGGCTTGGCCGGAGCGGCCGGTGCGCTTCGTCGTCGCCTTCGCCCCCGGCGGCTTCGCGGACCTGATCGGGCGGATGCTGGCCGAGTATCTGGGCGAGATCTGGCGCCACCCCGTCGTCGTCGAGAATCGCGGCGGCGCCGGTGGCAATGTCGCCGCCCAGCAGATCGCCCGCGCCACGGCCGATGGCTACACGGCCCTGGTCACCACCGGCGCCTTCGCCATCAACCCGACTTTGTCCCGCGCGCCGGGCTACCGGCCGGAGGAATTTGCCGTGGCGGGCGTCGTCGCCGGCACGCCCAACCTCTTCGTCGTCCGCGCCGACAGCCCCGTGCGCACGCTGCGGGACCTGGTCGAACTCGGCCGGCGCCGGCCGGTCAACTACGGCACCGCCGGGGTCGGCGTGGCCGCGCACCTTTCCGCCGAACTGCTGTTCAAGCGCGCAGGCGGCGTCGATGCGCAGCACATCCCCTTCACCGGCGCGGGCCCGGCCATGCTGGCGCTGCTGGCCGGCACGGTGGACATGGTCGCGACCTCCCTCCCCTCCGCCGTGTCGCAGGTGCAGGGGCGGCAGGCGCGGGGCCTGGCGGTGACCAGCGCCACCCGCAACACGACGATGCTGGACGTTCCCACCGTCGAGGAAGCGGGCTTCCCGCCCATCATCGACGTCGCCTGGGTCGCCGTGCTCTACCCCGCCGCCGTGCCCCCCGCGGTGCTGGCCAAGGTGAACGCCGATATCCGCCGCGTCATGGCCCTGCCCGCCTTCCAGCAGCGGCTGGAAGCCGCGGGCTTCGACCCGATCGGCGGCAATGTCGAACAGGCCAACGCCTATGTGGCGGAGGAAGTCCGCAACTGGCGCGAGGTGGTGCGCGCCATCAACATCCAGATCGATTGAGGCCAACGGCCGCTTTCAGCGACTCGTTGGTATCGATTTTCATGCCCTCAGTCGCCTCGTGCCGAAGGCACGCCTTCGGCGTGACGCGCCGGCTCCGCCGGCTTGGCTTCGCCGCACATGCGGCGGGCCGCATTCGCGGCCTCGGCCGCCTGCGGCGGCCGCAGGTCACTCCATGATACTGTTGGTATGAACCCATGCTGATCCAGACGCCCGAGGGCATCACCCTCTCCGCCGACCTGCTGGGCGATCCCGGCCGCCGCACCGTCTGCCTGGTCCACGCGCTCGGCGCCGATAGCGGCCTGTGGGCGGAACAGGTGCCCGCGCTGCTCGCCGCCGGCTACCGCGTGCTGCGGATCGACCTGCGCGGGCATGGCGGCAGCACCGCGACCCCTGGCGCCTACTCCATGGCGATGCTCGGCGACGACCTGGCCTTCCTGCTGCGGCGGCTCGACCTCGGGCCCGTCGACTACGTCGGCCTCTCGCTCGGCGGCATGAGCGGCCAGACCCTTGCGTTGGACCACCCCGGCCTGCTGCGCAGCATCGTCATCTGCGACGCCCTTCCGGAATCCCTGCCCAACGCCGCCGCCATCTGGGGACCGCGCCTGGCCGCCGTGCGCGCCGCCGGATCGGTGGCACCCGTCGCACAGGCCACGATCGAACGCTGGCTCACCCCCGCCTTCCAGGCCGCCCACCCCGCCCGGTGGGCAGAGATCCTGGCCACCATCGAAGCCACCCCCGCGGATGGCTATAGCGGCTGCGTCGAAGCCATCATGGCCTTCAGCCACGTCGCCCGCCTGCCGACCCTCTCCATCCCCGCCCTGGTCCTCTGCGGCGAGCACGACCACGCCGTGCCCCCCGCCGAAGGCGAACGCATCGCCCGCCTGGTCCCCGACGGCCGCTTCACCAGCATCGCCGACGCCCGCCACCTGCCGAACGTCGAGAAGCCCGAGGACTTCAACCGGGTGCTGCTGGAATGGCTGGGGCGGTGAGGGCGGGGTTCCGCGGGTGGCTTTGCCAGGGGGCTTTGCCCCCCGGCACCCCCCACCAGGAGCCAGCGGGCTCCTGGACCTCAAGTTGATGGGTGATGGGATGAGGGGCCAGCGGGACCGCTGGTTCGGCGCGCGTTCCGGCCCCTCATCCCATCACCCATGAAGGGGGTTCCGAGCAACCGTCTTGCGGAGAGCGTGGCGGGGTCAGGCGGTCTGGTGTTTGCAGGCGGACCAGGGCTGTCGGTTGCGCATCATGGCGTTCAGCGTGACGACGA
>JAIXWG010000011.1 GCA_027482245.1 Acetobacteraceae bacterium
CATTGGGGCACCACGGAAGCGCTGCGGGATGTGGTGGAGCTGCCACCGGCTGGTCGCGGTCAGCCGCGCCGCCGCGACCCTGGACTCTACTGGGTGGGCTTCTGGAGCGCCGACTGGACGCCCTGGCGCGCGGTGGCCACCATTCGCGCCCGCTGGCCAGGGCTCACCCTCGAGGTGCGCCCGCTCTACGACCATGGCTGACCTGACGGAGGCGGTCGCGGCCTTCGAGGGGCCACCGCGCCATCGTGCCGCTGCCGATGGCCCGCAGCTTCAGCTTGAGGCCTACGAGGGTCCGCTGGACCTTCTGCTGGACCTCGCTCGCGCCCAGCAGATCGACCTGACCCGGCTGTCCATCGTCCAACTGGTCGAGCAATTTGTTGCGGCGATGGAAGCGGCCATCACCACCCGGCGCATCCCCCTGGCGACGATCGGCGACTGGCTGGTCACCGCCACCACGCTGCTGTCGCTGCGCGCCCGCCTGCTGCTGCCACCCGACAGCGCCACCGCCCAGGACGCGGCGAAGGAGGCCGCCGCCCTGCGCCGTCAGCTCGCCGACCGCGCCCTGGTCCAGGCACAGGCCCGCTGGCTCGAGCGAAGGGTCCAGCTGGGGCGCGATGTGTTCGCCCGCGGCATGTCAGATGCCGACGAGAACCCGACCCCGGTCGCCGACGTCACGGAACTGCTGCGGGCCTGTCTGCGACTGCTGCAGCGCTCTCCCCGCGACCGCATCTACCGCCCCGCCCCGCCCCCGCTCTGGCGCGTCCCTGACGCTCTCACGCGCGTCCGGAGCCTGCTGGGGCGGCTGTCCCCGGATGGGGCGCCCCTGGCTGCCCTGTTGCCGCAGGCCGGCCCCTTGGTGGCCACCCCGCTGCAGCGCCGCGCCGCCCTGGCAAGTACGCTCGTGGCGGGCTTGGAACTCGCCCGTGAGGGCGCGCTGACCCTGGAGCAGTATGCGCCCTTCGAGGAGATCCGCGTCGGCTGTCCTGCGCCGACGGCTCGCCCTGACGAGGCCGCTGCCTGACCGTCAACCTCAAGGCCGCGGAGACTCTCGCGATGCCGCGCTACGATCCTGACCGGCTACGGCTGGCGGGGGACACCGCTTTCGCGCGCGGCGAAGCCTATGCCGGCGCCGTCACGCTGTTACGCTGTTACGCTGTTACGCAACGACGCGGGCTTCGTCCTTGCGGTCGTTCGTGGAAGCGAGGACTATCGGGTCCGGTTGCACGGCAGCGGCACGCGCATCGGCGGCGACTGCACCTGTCCGGCCCATGACCGCGACGGCTGGTGCAAGCACCTCGTCGCCGCGGCGCTGGCCGTCAACGCCGCCCCAATCGAGACGCCGTACTATCGCGAGCCGATCCGCGCTCACCTGCTCTCGCTGGGCGCGACAGCGCTGACCGAGATGCTGCTGGACCTGGCGGAGCGCGACCCCGCGCTGCTTCGCCGTCTCGACCTTGCCGCCAGCGCCACCCGGGCGCCCATCGCCGATCATGCCGCCCGACTACGGCAGGCGCTTGCCAATGCCCTGCGATCGGCCTCCGACGTCGAAGACCCCGACATATGGCTTGAGGAGATGCTCGGCCTCCTGGAGCAGGTCCCGCCCCTCATCGTCGGCGGCGTGGCATCCAATGCCAAGGACCTGGTCGAGAGCGTGCTCGACGACCTGCCTGGCGTGCTGGAGAGCTTGCACGACCCCGGAGACATCACCGAGGTGCTGGATCGCGCCGTTGCCCTGCACCTCGATGCCTGTCGTGTCTTGCGGCCGGACCCGCTCATCCTGGCCGCCGAACTCTTCGAGCGGGCCTGGGACGATGATCCCTTTGGAAACTTCACGCGGGCCGACGAGCAATACGCGGAGCTGCTGGGTGAGACTGGCCTCACCGAGTATCGCCGCCTCGCCACGGCGGCACATGGCCGGCTGCCACCGATCGGCCGCGACGGCATGGATCCCAAACCCGGCGATCGGCGCCGCCTTACCGGCATCCTGGACCGCTTCGCGACGCGGGCCGGCGATGTCGATCAGCGGATCGCGCTGCGCCGCGCGGCGTTGGCGCACGCGCATGATCACCTCGCCCTGGCACGCTTCTGCATGGAGCAGGGACGGCCGGAGAAGGCGCTGCTCGTCGCGCAGGATGCCGCTTGGCTCTACGACGACGCGAGCAGGACGGCTCTGGTGGAGTTCCTCGCGGAGCGCCTCATAGCGGCCGGTCGTCAGAAAGATTCCGTGGCGGCGCTTTGGTGCGGCTTCGAGAGGGTGCCGGCCTTGGGGCTGTTTCAGGCGCTGCAGACGCTTGGCGTGCCCGAGGCGGCGGAGCGGGCGCTTCGCGTGGTGCGTGCCCGACGCGGCGCGGCTGGCAAGGCAGATCGCTGGCACATCGCAGCGTCCGTCGAGTTGGAAATCGGTATCCTGATGGCGGCCAAGAGTCTGGAGGAGGCATGGGCAGTCGCCTGGCGTCACGGCGTGCGGGATACGCTACTGCTTCGCCTCGCGCGGGAGAGCGAGGCGTCGCTGCCCGCCGAGGCGTGCCGGGCATACCGCCATGTGGTGGAACGGCAGATCGCGCTGACGGACCGGCGCGGCTACGAGGAGGCGGTTCGGCTGCTCGGCCGTCTGGCCAAGCTGGAGCCGGCTGACGCGCACCGGGCCTTCGTGGCGGCGTTGCGAAGCCAGCACCGTGCCAAGCGGTCGCTCGTGCCGATGCTCGACATGCACGTCGCCGCCTTTCGCAAACTGTAAGCCACTCGTCAGCGTTTCACCGTGGCCGCGCCATAGGGCGTCACATGGGAACATGCCCCGAGCCCGGCTCCCTATCTGGATCTACCGCAAGCCGTCGGCTTCGCCATCGAAACTGGCGAGCTGTAGGGGCCAGAGCGACGTCAATCGGCATCCCATCCTGGCGCTGATCGTCTTCAGAGATGGACCGGTCTGGTTGGGTGGCCATCGAGACCTCCAGGGCTTCAATCAGCCTCCCTTCGGCGCCGAGGTTTCCAGGCGCTCAGCCGCCCTCGCCATCCGCCTGGAAGCCGCAGGCGATCGTAGGGGCCTAGCAGGACATCGGCTCCGGCGTACCGGGTCCTGATCGTCACCCACCTCTGCCTCTGATGCCACGGACGGTCATGGTTAAGGTGGCACGACTGACACCAGACGCTGATGTCGTCTCGCCGCACCGGGTCGTGCCCCCTGTGACACGCCGCGAGCCGCACCGGGACGCGCCACCGCCGGGCCTCAGCCATCTCGAATAGCGACGGACCAGGTGCCTGCCGACCGCGGCGATCGCGCCAGACGCCATCGCCCACAGTCCAACGGCCGTCTGCGAGGACAAGCGGGACCGCCCCTTGAGGCCGCCCGCATTCCTCGCAGCGCAGCCCGGCCGCCGCACATGCGTTGGTGGCGATTACCTGCCAGTCCGCTCCATATCTCGATCGAAGGCTCTTCCGTATCGGCATGGAGGCAGAGTCGCACGAACTGAATCCGTCGATCCAGTCTGGAAAAAGGCTTCAGCATCTGTGTCGCAGTGGGAGGTAGAACTCAAGTCGACGACCGCTCGGCGCGGCGGTGGGAAACCACGAATGACTCGGTCCTGCCTGGGTGTCCTGTTGGACCCCGGTCTCGCCCCGACCTCCTATGTCACACAAAATAAACGCACGAACGGCGAGCGATGCTCAGCCGATTTCGCATATCGTCTTCCGCACGCAGGCCTCCGACGCCGAACCGCCAGCATCTGAAAAAACCCGCGCATTGCCGCTGCCGCAATATCGCTCGCGTTGATCTGCTGTCGCCTGTCGCTCTTCTGAGCATCGACGTTTTCGCAGATGCGCTGGACAGTTCGATGAGGATTTTGCCGTTCCGACGGCGTTGTCAGCCGAGCCCCAATCCTCTTTGTTGGTTGAGCGGAAGGGAAGGTCGAGTGATGAGCATCGTTGCACGCAAAGGCGCCGAAGGCTGGACTGAGCAGCGGGTTGGCGCATGTCGGATTCGGCACTGGCGGGGTAATGCGACCATTGTTGAAGGCGCTCCACTCGTCGGAACCGATATGCGAGTAGACGCTCTTCGTGTGGACCGTGTCCCCGGCATGGCGGTTTGGGTCCGTCACGTTGACGGCCCGCTTTGGCGGCGTGGGCGTCTCATGGTGACTTCAGAGACCGTAGAGTTCCATGATGAAGCCGCCGCAACGGAGGGAGACCGAAGCGATCTGCCAGCACCTACGGCAACGATGATGTTCCAGGCAGCGCTTATGGCCAGCGCCATTATACGCGCGAGGGCTACCGCCAGCGAGGTTTACGCGCATCTGTTGTTTGTCGCGCTGACGTCCACGGCTTGGGAGGATGGCCTCAGCCATCGCGCCAGCCTAGGCGACCGCGACGCTGACGATATCATCGCCACACTGACTGGGCGCGACTACTCATGGGTCGGTGCCCACTTCACGATTGGAGAACTTATCGACGCGCGGGTGCTCGATCAGGAAATAGTAGGTGATATCGCCGGTCTTGGCTGGCGTCCTAGCCTGTAGCGCGTTGCCAACCCCCGGCGGCGCGCTGATAGCAGTCATCAGCACTTCCGAGAGGTGGTGCACACTCTGAGTGAGCGGCGAGGGGCGCAGGTAAAGGCTGAGGAGACATCGTAGTGGGCAGCGGTCGTGCCGATAGCGCTTGTGATCCGGACCAGTGGGGGCCGTTGATTGTCGGTCCTGTGATGCCGGCCGAGTTCATCGCCGAACTCCAGGAGGTCGGCAAAAGGCTGAAGAGCATGCATGCGAGTGCGGAGGGCCTGACGCACCTTGCTGCGATGATCGAGCAGCAGTTGGCTCAAGGCGCCGATGTTCGGCTACTGATGGCACGGGCGCGATTGCTGCTTGGCTATGCGCCGGAGGATCACGAGTTCCTCCTCGCTGCCGGTGGGTCGGTAAGCCTCACCGAGGCGGCTACCATGCTCGGGGTCGACATCGCCGTGGTTCAGGCGATGGTTCGTAGAGGTGAGATCCTCGCCATCCGGCTGTTTGGCGAGGTACGGCTGCCGCGCTTGCAGTTCACGATAGAAGGCGGCAAGGCAGCGTTGCTGCATGGGATCACTGAGATCGCGGCTGCAGCCATCGAGGTGGCAGCAGAAGGCTGGCATCTCCTGCAATGGCTGGAACTGCCGTCTGAGACGCTAGGTGATAAGACGCCCCTCGAGGCACTGCGGGCCGGGGATGTCGAGACCGCCACTGCCGCTGCGAGGGCGGAGGTTTAGGCTGAGCGAAATTCTCTGGTAAGCGGTCGTGTGCGTCATAGGCTACCAATGAGCACAGTGTCGCCAGGGGATTGCCCCACTCAGAGGATTCCCTGAATGTACAGCATGGTCCAAGCTCCTGGAATGAAAACAAGCATTGTCGTCTCGGTGATAGCGCAGGATTGCATTCGTCTCGAAGCGATCATCGCGGATCGGAATACTCGCCAGAAGCACGTCTCGCGTCCGCGGGTGATCGTCGCCACCGCAGACGGCTGTGGGGCCACCGGGTGTGGATCGGCGCGTCGCAGAACCCCAGGTCGGCATCGGGGTCCTACACAGAGATGCAGGAAGGACAACGCCTTTCGTGAGAACCCCTATGCCAAACGGGTTTCCGATCGGACGCTTATCCACAGCTCTGAGGTCTTGAAGCGCAGGTGCGGATTACTCCAGCCGCACAACTTGTACGCGGCGGTTTAGCGCCCGTCCGACTTCTGTCGTATTGTCCGCGATCGGCTGATCCGGGCCACGGCCTTCGGCACGAAGTCGGGATCCCTCGACGCCCTGCGCGACGAGCCAAGCGCGCACGGCCTCTGCTCTGCGTTGCGAGAGCGGACGGTTATTTGCCGCCGTGCCGGTGTTATCGGTGTGGCCGACGATGGATATCCTCAGCCCGGGATCGGCGCGCAGCGCATCGCTCAGTTCATTCAGCAACGACATGGCGGGCGGATCGAGCTCGGCCAGATTGGTGCGGAACTGGATGTAGAGCGCGACTTGCCCCAGCGTACGCAGCGTGTGCGCGACAGGCGACTGCACCGGCGTCAACGGCGGTAGGACGGCAACGCCCTCGAAGCGGATCGAGGCTTCCCACAACTCCTCATAAGCTTGGCTCCGCACGCCGTTGCGGGCGCTGCCAGGATAGGTGGCTTCGCCGGGTCCGGGGACCACCGTGACACGCCCGCCCACCCTGGTGATGGCGCCCGCATGGACTGCTGCCAGGCAGATCGCGGAATCGGCGGTGTAGGTTCCGGTGCCCCAGACGGCGCCGCGCAGGGTCTGCTCGGCCGGGCAGGTACAGGAGAGCGGGCCGTCTCGGTTGTCCTCCCGCTCCGCCAGGGTGTCAGGGCAGATGCTGGGGTCGGGCGGTGCGACGCCGGCGAAGCGGAAGCTTGAGGGCCACTCGGTGTAGGATCGCGACGTGATGCCGTTCCGCGTTCCGCCGCGGTAGACGCGCCGGCCTGGCATGAGAATGGCGGTCACCTGGCCGCCACGCCGGTCTATCGCGCCTGCGTGCAGCGCCGAGGCGCAGAGCGCCGAATCGGTGGTGTAGACGAGCGTTCCCCAGATGCCCCCTGTCGTGGCCCCAGACTGTGCCGGACAGGTGCAGGTCAATGTCTCAAGCCCAGGCTCGTCGGACGGCACGGTTGCCGGACAGCGCGCGGCGGAGACGGCAATCTGCTCAACGGTCAACTCGCCCGGCCTGGCAAAGCGGAAGCTGTTCTGCCACGCGCCATAACCTTCGCTCTCCACGCCGTTGCGCGTCGAGCCGCGATAGGACGCCTGACCGGGCGCGCGGAGGATGGTCACCACCCCGCCCCTCTCCGGAATGACGCCGGCGTGCAGCGCGGCGCGGCAGGTGGCGCTGTCGTCGGAGTAGATGTCGGTGCCCCAGATCGACCCGGCGGCCGCAACCTCGGCGGAGCAGCTGCAGGTGACCGGGCCATCGGCGAGGGTCGGAGTATGCGGCGTTGCCAAGCAGGGCCGCGGCGTTGGCACCTGCGCGCTCGCTACAGCGGCGGCCAGCATGACTGCGAGCAGCATGACGACGCGCGACATACCAATCGCCATTTTTGGCATAGGCTTAGCGCCTTCCCTCGCTTTCGACCGGCACAAGCCGGTGTTTCCTGAGGTATGATAACAGCACTGCTTACACCCCGGTCCACAGGGGCTTTGCGCTCACCGCGGGATCGAGCCCATCACGGCAACGGCCATCTTGGCCAGTGTCGGCGACATCGCCAATTTCCGATCGGCCCGGCATCTCGCCGCCTGGATCGGCCTCGTGCCGAAGCAGGACAGCACAGGCGGCAAGCCC
>JAIXWG010000010.1 GCA_027482245.1 Acetobacteraceae bacterium
TCCCGTTGGTCACGCAGCGGCAGGTCGGTAACGACCGGGACGAAGAGGTCGAATTGCCCGGTGCCGGCGCGGCGCTCGGCCATGCTTTCCTTCCTTGCTTACGTAAAAGCGTAATGGCGGATTGTCGTCATTAAGGGCTCTGTTGCACAAACGGCCGGAGGGGGATTCATCTTGTGAATCCAGCGTGATAGCTGGCCGGCATGAGCAGACCGACACGGCCGACCTACAAGACCAGGAACTGGCCCGCCTACAACGAGGGGCTTAAGCGACGCGGCTCTCTGACGATCTGGTTCGATCCACAGATGACGTGGGAAGCCGCGCCGACCGGCAAGCGGGGCCGACAGCCCATCTACAGCGATACCGCCATCCGAACCTGCCTGACGATGAAGGTGCTGTTCGGCATGGCGCTGCGCCAGACGACTGGCCTCGTCGAGAGCCTCCTGCGGCTGATCGGGCCTCGATTGGACTGTGCCAGACTTCAGCACCCTGAGCCGGCGGCAGAAGACCCTGAAGGTCGACATCCCCTGTCGCGGGTCGCAGGGTCCGCTGCACCTGCTGATCGACAGCACCGGCATCAAGGTCGAGGGCGAAGGGGAGTGGAACGCGCGCAAACACGGCGGCGCCAAACGCCGGGTCTGGCGGAAGATACACATCGGAATTGACGAGCAAACGCTGGAAATCCGGGCGGCGGAGTTCACCACCAGCGATGTGGGAGACGCACCGATGCTGCCCGAGCTTCTCGATCAGATCCCGCCTGACCAGGCGATCGCGAGTGTCACCGCTGACGGCGCCTTCGACACCCGCAAGTGCCACGACGCCATCGCCGCCCGCGGCGCTGCGGCGCTGCGGCGCTGCGGCGCTGCGGCGATCATACCGCCCCGAAAGAACGGCAAACCCTGGAAGGCCGATGGCGCCGGGGCGGTCGCACGAAACGAAGCCCTCCGTGTATCGCGCCGCTTCGGCAGCGTTATCTGGCGACGATGGAGCGGCTATCACCGCAGAAGCCGCGCAGAGACCAAAATGCACTGCGTCAAACTCCTGGGCCAACGCCTGGCCGCGAGGGACTTCGACCGTCAGGTCGCCGAGTTCCAGGTTCGTGTGGCCGTCCTGAATCGCTTCACCGCGCTCGGGATCCCCGTCACTGAAGCCGTGGGATAACGCTGTCCGGGGATAGGGGAACCCTGAACGTCACCTCATCTGTGCAACAGAGCCCCTCTCGGGCTTCGCGCTCAAGCAGATGCGGAAGACAGGGTGATCTTGGCCTGCAGGCCGGCAGGGCGGGCCCAGTCGAGTTCGATGTAGAGCCGCACACCGCCCGGATTTGGTTGGCCCAGCAATCGCAGGCCTAAGCCGGTGCGTGTCGGCGGGCCAGCGACGGCCGGACCGCCGGCTTCGCGCCAGTCGAGCATGAGCACGTCACCGGCGGCGGTCCAGGACAGATCGACCCGGCCGCCGGGCGACGACAACGCCCCGTGCTTCAGCGCGTTCGTAGCCAGTTCGTGCAGCACCAGGGCCAGCGCGGGGGCCGCGCCAGGCGGGATCGCCACCTCCACCCCCCGCAAGTCGATGCGCGCCGCGTCGCCAGCGCCAGAGAAGCCGCCCAGCACCGCCTCGGCCAGCGCCCGCATCGTGGTGCCCTGTGGCGCGGCGATGTTAGGCAGGCCGCAGATGGCGGGCCGGACGAGATCATGCGCGCGCGACAGCGCCATGATCCGGTCCGTGAGCTCGGCGGCGACGGTCGCGACATCGCGCCCGGCCGCGTGGCGCGCGGCGCCGTGGAGCAGCCCCTGGAAGACCGCAAAGGCGTTCTTCACGCGATGGTCGAGCTCACGCAGCAGCGCGGCCTCCGCCGTCACGTCGAGACAGGCGAGCCCGACGGCCCCTACGCGCGACGGGTCCGCGCCGTCCGGCACCGGATAGAGGCGCAGGTCCAGCACCCGCGTGCCGGCCAAGCCTTCGCCACGCCCCCGCAGCAGTTCGACCCGCAGGCACGTCGCCGGCTGCCCCACATCGCCCGTGAGGATCCGCTCGAGTGACGGCTCCAGTACTTGGCGAAGCTCCGGCGCGCGTGCCCACAGATCGGCGACGCTGTCGCCCTCCGCCAAGCCGACCATGCCGGCCAGGACAGGGTTGGTGCCGGACAGGCGCAGATCGCGCCCGATGCGGCCCAGGCCCACGGGCGCCGCCAGCATAAGCGCCTCGCGGTCCAGCCGGGCCTGCTCGGCGGCGAGCGCGGCGCTGCGCCGGGCGTTGGCACGGGCCATGGCCCGACAGATTACCTCCTCGATTTCGGCCAGGCGGAACGGCTTGCTCAGCAGGTCAAAGGCACCCGCGCGCACCGCGCCGAGCGCCTCGTTGAAGCCGGCGTGCCCGCTCATCAGCACCACCTCGACGACACGCTGGCTGGGCTGCGCCGCGATCAGCTGTTCGGCGAGCGCGATGCCGCTGCGGCCTGGCATGCGGATGTCGGTCAGCACGACGGCGATGTCGGGGTTTAGCGCGAGTGCCGCGAGCGCGGCGTCGGCGTCGGACGCCTCGACGGTATTGAAGCCGATCATCTTCAGGGCCGAGACCACCTCACGACGCAGTGCAGCTTCGTCGTCCACCACGAGGACGTAGCCACTGATCGTCACCAGACTTGCAGGCCGACCGACCAAGCCGTCCATCGCGGGCCTCCTGTCACGGTGGAGTACGGAACGCTGCAACGTGCCGGCTGAGCGAAGATGCAGCCAGAGCGCGCGTGGGCAAGCGCCGTCACGATGCCGAGAGCACAACCGACCTGGTGCCGAGGGACGGCACCTGAGAGATCGTTTGAGAACACCGGCGATCAGGAATGACAGAGGGTTTGTAGACGTCATGACGTTGTGGCATCATGGCGTCGTGAAGATACTCGCATTCCTTTCTCAGAAGGGCAGCAGCGGGAAAACCACACTCGCCGTCCACACAGCCGTGGCAGCCCATGAGGCGGGGCTGCGCGTGGTCCTGATCGACACCGACCCCCAGCAGTCCGCGTCAGTCTGGGCCGATGCACGGGAGGCGGCCGAGCCGATTGTTGCGACGGCCAGCGCCGGCGACGTCGCGCGTGTCGTGGCCGCGGCGGAGGCGGATGGGATGGATCTCGTCATCCTCGATACCGCGCCACATGCGACCCCTGACGCGGCCCGGCTGGCCCGCCAAGCGGACCTGGTCGCCATTCCCTGCCGCCCAACCGCCTTTGACCTCGCCGCGGCTCAGGCCGGCGCCACGATCGTCAAGGCGGCTGGGGCCAAGGGTGTGTTCGTCCTGTCGGCATGTCCGTTCCGGGCGCCTGAGATCGCGGAGACACAGGCGGCGCTGGCCGCCTACGGCTTGCCGGTCGCGCCCATGGCCATCACCGACCGGCGCGCGTTTGCCAGGGCCATCGCATCGGGCCGCGCCGTGACCGAATTCGAGGATGACGGGAAAGCGGCCAGCGAGATCCGCAGTCTCTGGACGTACCTCCAGGAGCAGATGCAATGAGCGCGAAACCGACCGGCTTGGCGGCATTCACCCGCAAGGCAATGGGGCAGAGCACCCCGCAGCCCGATGAAGTGCCGGCGGCTGAAAAGGCCACCAAGAAGCGCGGGCGGGCACAGGGGGAAACCGTAGCGCTGACGGTCCGGTTGCGGCGCGCAGAATGGGCGCGGCTGCACCAGCTGGCCGTCGCCGAAGGCGTCAGCCTGCAAAGCCTGGCCCTAACCGGCTTCTCCAAGGTGCTGGAAGAGCACGGCCTGCCTCCGATTGAAGGTTGACGCCACGACGCCACGACGTTTTGACGTCATGACTTAGGCGTTACTCGGCGCCGTCGTGCCTCCAGCTTCGCTGCCAGATTCTGGCATTATCCTGGTGGGGCCGAATAGCTGCTATTGTTCTCGACGCTGCCGCGCCGCCAACGGCTCTTGGCTTTCTACCGCCGGACCGCCTACTTGCTATCGTCGATCTTCTCGATCATCGGCCAGATCCGCTTGAACAGGGCCTCACGGATGACCTTCTCGAAGCCGTCGCCTTGGACGCCGTCGGGGTGCAGTTCACGCACAAGCACCTTTTTGAGCGCCGCGTAGCGTGGATCAGGCTCACGTGTGCTCGCACTGGCAAGTCGAACCTCTGCGGCTAACGCTCTCGCCTCCCAAGCGTCACGCTCCCGAAGCGCAGCACGCCCCCTCTCGCGTAGACGCGTGACCTCTGCCTCCAGCTCAGCGACCCGGATTTGGTCGACGCTGTGCCGATTGGGCGCCGACGTTTGTCGAGACGCTTGTGGAGACGCGGTCGATGTCTCTCGTGTGCGGCTGCGTTCATAACGAATTCGGCCGACAACAAGCTCAAGATCTTCGGCATGATAGACGAAGATGCGCAGAGAGCTCGTTTTAGAAAAAACGACTCGGTTCGTCTCATCCTTTTCAATCACATAGGCAGCAAGAACTTCATCCAACAACGATGCTGTAGCTGATCTCGCTCGAAAGGTATTTAGCAAGCTCATATTTGTCTCGTGGGCAAACGTTCATTGATGCAGAATGACAGAAGAAGCCCCCCTTGCGGTGCCATGAGCAGCGGACAGGACCGAGTGGGCTGCTTGATCCGGCGCTGCGCGCCCTAACCATCGTTAGGACTATGGTCAGGGTGAAGTTGCCCCGCTTCCGTGGACGGTTGGTGGGTAGGGATCAGTTGTTCTCGGCCATGGCTCTGGCTTCGTATTCGATGGGCGAGAGATAGCCCAGGGCGGAATGGCGCCTGGTCGGGTTGTAGAAGCCTTCGATGAAGGCGAACACCGCCATCCGGGCCTGGGCCTGGGACCGGAAGCTGCGGCGGTCGAGCAGCTCTCACTCGAGGGTGGCGAAGAATGCCTCGGCCATGGCGTTGTCGTAGGCGTCGCCGACCGAGCCGGTGGAGGGGCGCACGCCCACTTCTTTGCATCTGAAGCTGAAGGCCAGAGACGTATATTGGGTGGATTCACGTGGTCGTCGCAACACCGTGGCGGAGTGTTTTGCGATGGCGGGTCGGCGGCGTTCGGATCGGGCTTTACGGGACAAGCTGAGGTCGCCCGGGCGGCCTGGCGTGGGGATGCGGGAGCACCGGCGCCGGTTCTGGGCTTTTATCGCGGCGGGCCTGTCGAGCGAGGACGCGGCAATGGGGGTGGGCGTATCGCAGCCGGTCGGCTCGAGATGGTTCCGGGTTTCGGGCGGGATGCCGCCGTCGCACTTGTTGCGCTCTGCCAAGGCGCCCTCGGGGCGCACCTTTCGTTTCCGGAGCGGGAGGAGATCGCATTGCTGCAGGTCCAAGGCCTTGGCGTGCGCGAAATCGCGCGCCGCTTGGGTAGGGCAGGGTCGACCATCTCGCGCGAACTCAGGCGGAACGCGGCGACGCGGGGTGGCAACCTGGACTATCGCGCGACGACTGCGCAGTGGCATGCCGAGCGGGCGGCCCGTCGACCGAAGGTGGCGAAGCTCGCGGCGAACCCTGAGCTGCGGTCCTATGTTCAGGAGAGGCTTGCTGGTTCCGTTGTCGCGCCAGGTGGCGCCGCAGTTCCCGGCCCAGTGGTGCCTTGGAAGGGTCGGCGGCATGGGCCACGGCAGGATCGGAGATGGGTCATGGCATGGAGCCCGCAGCAGATTGCCGAGCGCCTGCGGCTCGACCACCCGGAAGACGCCACGATGCGGATCAGCCATGAGGCGATCTACCAGGCGCTCTACGTTCAGGGGCGGGGCGCACTGAAGCGCGAGCTGACGCAATGCCTGCGGACCGGCCGAGCGCTGCGGGTGCCGCGAGCGCGCACGCGTGGGCGCGGCAAATCTTTCATCACCCCAGAGATCCTCATCAGCGAACGTCCGGCTGAGGTGGAGGACCGCGCAGTGCCGGGGCATTGGGAGGGGGATCTGATCATAGGCCTGAACCGCTCCGCCATCGGCACCCTGGTCGAGCGCACGACGCGGTTCACGATGCTGCTGCACCTGCCGCCAATGGAGGGGCATGGAACTGGGTTGCGCGAGAAGAACGGGCCAGCGCTGGCCGGGCACGGCGCCGAAGCGGTGCGTGACGCGATCACGAGGACGATCGGCACCTTGCCCGAGCAGCTCCGACGTTCGCTGACCTGGGACCAGGGTGCCGAGATGGCGCAGCACGCCAGGCTGCGGATCGACACGAGCCTGCAGGTGTACTTCTGCGATCCGCATAGCCCATGGCAACGCGGCACGAACGAGAACACCAATGGCCTGCTGCGTCAGTATTTCCCGAAAGGGACGGACCTCAGCATGCACGGTGTCGATGATCTCGCCGCAGTGGCAGCTGCCCTCAACAGCAGGCCCCGCAAAACGCTTGGATGGAAGACGCCCGCCGAGGCGATCGACGCGGCGCTGAAGTCAGTTCAGGATGGTGTTGCGACGACCGGTTGAGACCAAGTTGGCTGCCCTGATCCGAGTGGTGCACGACATCAGTGGGCTTCCTCGTCGTCACCGCCATGTCGAGCGCATCGAGCACCAGCCGCGTGCGCAGGTCTGTCGCCATCGCCCAGCCGACGATGCGACGTGACCAGGCGTCCAGCACGACGGCGAGGAACAGGAAGCCCGCTGCGGTCGGCACGTAAGTGATGTCGGCCACCCAGAGCCGGTTCGGGCCCGCAGCCCGAAAGTCGCGGCCGACGAGGTCATTGGCGGGCCTGTGGCTCGGCTCCCGCTGCGTCGTCGTCGGGAAGCGGCGCCGGGAGACGCCGCGCAGCCCGGCCTCGCGCATCAGCCGCGCCACCCACTTGCGGGCCACAGCCGTGCCCTCGGCCTGCAGTTCGGCGTGCACCCGCGGCGCGCCATAGGTGCCGTGCGACCCGGCGTGGATGGTGCGGATCCGGCGCAGCAGCACCGCATCGCTCGTGGCATGGGCCGATGCTGGGCGGCTGCGCCAAGCGTAGTAGCCGGACACAGAAACGCCCAGCACGCGTGCCATGGTGGCGATCGGGAATTCGGCCTGGTGCGCGTTCATGAACCGGAAGACCCGTTCGGGGCCTTCTCCCTCGCGAACCAGGCCGCCGCCTTTGCCAAGATGTCGCGCGCCTGGCGCAGGCGATAGTTCTCACGCCGGAGCTTCGTCAGCTCATCCCGCTCGAGGCTGGTCACGGCCCCGTCCCGGCGGGTTCCGCCGTCGCGCTCGGCCTGGCGGACCCAGTTCCAGATCGACTGCGCTGTCGGCTCAAACTCCTTGGCAAGCTCCTCAGGCCTTCGCCCTGATCGGACCAGCTCCACCATCTGCCGCCTGAACTCCGGCGGGTAGGGCACCCTGAATTTCGGCATCTCGAACACCTCCGTCTCAAGCCTCGGGGTGTCCACGAAACCGGGTCAACTCCACGGTCACGGCGATGGTGCCGTGCAGCCCCCGCGCCAACTGCCGCGAGCCCTCCTCGGGAGGATGACTGTTCGTGGGCGCTGGAGGGGCCGGCGGCGCGGCGCTCGACAGAGGCTCGACGACTGGGGCAGCCATCGCGCTCGGCGCGGCTTGGCCCTTGCGGGCGATCAGACCCGGATCAAGCCGTGAGGCGCTGCGGCTGCTCATGGTGCTCCTTGCCCTTCGTCTTACTGATACGCTTACTTACGTAATTCCACAATTCCGCGACTTCGCGGGCAGAGTTGGAGCAGAACACGAAGTGCGCTGAATGTCCGGTTCGCGCGAACGAAGCCGGAACCTACGCGGCCAGGGGCGAGGGCCGGTCACTCAGTGGCCTGAGGGCGCTGGCGATGGGCTGGCCCTCGGCGACCCAGACGTAGTCGCCGGTGAGGCCGACATGCTCCCAGCCGAGCGGGGCGACGTGGTGGCCTGGCCTCGGGCGCGAAGCGCGTCGAAGGCGGCCTGCAGATAGCGGGTATTCCAGAGGATGATGGCGTTGCCGCCTATCATCCCGGAGAAGGCATCCGGCAACGCGTGCGCACCAA
>JAIXWG010000002.1 GCA_027482245.1 Acetobacteraceae bacterium
CCCTGCAGGTCGTCCGCGCCGGCGCCGCCGCTGATCGTGTCCGCCCCCGCGCCGCCCGCCAGGCTGTCATCGCCCACCGTGCCCACCAGCGTCAGGTCGGTTACCGGGGTCGGCGTCGGCGTCACCGGCGTGGGCGTCGGCGCCGTGCTGCCGCTGTATTGCGACACGCGGACCCAATCGACGCTGATGTCGAGGCTGTTGACGCCGGAATTGTTGGGCGACCCGTACCAGCCATCGGTCGCCGTGCCGACATGGCCCTGCAGGCCCACCGACATCTTCTCATGCGGGATGTTCTCGGTCGTCGTGTAGACGGCCTTGCCATCGACATAGAGCGTCATGCGGTCCGGGAACCAGTCCAGCGTGTAGGTGTGCCACTGGCTGTGGTCGATCGGGAATTCGTAGCTGGCGTACCAGTCGTCGTTGTTGCCGCCCGGGCCCTGCCAGTGGTTGGTGAACATGCCGTTGCCGCTGGCCGGCGTCTCCAGGATGTCCACTTCCGGCGGCCAATGGTCGTTGCTGGTCGGCCAGAGCAGGAAGCAGGGGCCGGCGCCCGTGACCTCGGCGCTCGCCTTCGCGCGGATCTCGACGCGGCCGTAGAGGAAGCTGTTGCCGTAGCCCTCGGGCGCGCCGGCATAGGGCGCGCTGCTGAGGCCACCCACGGACCAGATGCCGCCGGCCTGCTTGTCGAGGCCGATGGTCAGCTCGCCATTGCCGACGGTCAGCTGGTTGGCATCCCAGTAGAAGGCGCCGTTCCAGTAGGTGGAGCCGCCATAGGTGATCGGCCACTTCTGCCAATCGAGCTGCGAGCCATTGAAGCCATCGAAGAAGACGGTGTTCCATCCCGTCATGTCGAGCGGCGTCGGGTTGATATCGCTGGTCGTACCCATCGGGGTCGTGTCCTCGTCCTATCACGGCGCCGTGATGCGCTCGCGGCACTGTGAGGCCACAACTCTCGGTAGTGTGTCTAGTATAAAAGTATGCAATCTAAGTTTACGCGATAATCCAATAGGTTGCGCGCCGCTGTTAAGGTATCAAACCGGCCACGTTACATCAGAACGGCAGCGCAAGCGGCAAGCGGCATGGCTCGGCGAGACCTGGATCGGACGGAATGGGGGTGGGCGGGCACTGTTGCGCACCCGCCAGGCGTGGCCTTCAGCGCTGGCGGTTCGCCAGGATCTCCGCATGCAGCGCCTTCAGCACCGCGGCCACACCATCCCCGGTTGCACCGGAGACCAGCAGCGCCGGCTTCCCCGCCGCGCGGGACAGCGCCTTGAGCCGGGATGCTGTGGCCTGCGCCGTCATGGCATCCGCCTTGTTCAGCGCCACCACTTCCGGCTTCTCCGCCAGGCCGCCGCCATAGCCCGCCAGTTCCTGGCGGATGGTGCGGTAGGCCTTGGCCGGATCGGCCGCGGTGCCGTCCACCAGGTGCAGCAGCACCGCGCAGCGCTCCACATGGCCGAGGAAGCGGTCGCCAAGCCCCGCCCCCTCATGCGCGCCCTCGATCAGGCCCGGGATGTCCGCCAGCACGAATTCCAGCGACCCATCCGGCGTCGGCCGGCCATCCGGCTGCAGCCGCACGACGCCGAGCTGCGGGTGCAGCGTGGTGAAGGGGTAGTCGGCGATCTTCGGCCTGGCGGCGGAGACGGCGGCCAGAAAGGTGGACTTGCCCGCATTCGGCAGCCCGACCAGCCCGCTATCGGCGATGAGCTTGAGGCGCAGCCAGATCGACCGCTCCTCCCCCGGCCAGCCCTTGTCGGCGCGGCGGGGCGCGCGGTTGGTGGAGGTCTTGAACATGGCGTTGCCATGCCCCCCATCGCCGCCGCGGGCGATCACCAGGCGCTGCCCGACCTCCGTCAGGTCGCCCAGCAGCGTCTCCTTGTCCTCGTCCAGGATCTGGGTGCCGACGGGGACCTTCATGATGACGTCGTCGGACCCCGCGCCGGTGCGGTCGCTGCCCGCGCCGTTGCCGCCCTTCCGCGCCTTGAAGTGCTGGGCGTAGCGGTAGTCGATCAGGGTGTTGAGGCCGTCCACCGCCTCGATGATCACGTCCCCGCCCTTGCCGCCATTGCCGCCGTCGGGGCCGCCGAACTCGATGTACTTCTCGCGCCGGAAGGCGATGACGCCATCGCCGCCATCACCGGCCTTCACATGCACCTTGGCTTCGTCGAGGAACTTCATGGCGGTACTTCCCGGCGCCTGGCGTCATGCCAGCGGCACGATGGAGTGACCTGCGGCCGAGGAGATCGGCCGAGGCCGCGAAGGCGGCCCGCGGCCCATGCCGCGACGCCAGCCCCGCGGAGCGGGCACCGGCGACCGCGGCATGGAACGGCGATACCGACGGGCCGCTGCAGGCGGCCGTTGGTATCAGCCGGCGCGGTGCGGCCGCCATCCCCCGGACATGCGAACGGGGGCCTTGGGGCCCCCGTCCAGAACCTCGCCGGGACGGCGGGTGTGATTACTCGGCGGCGACCGCGAGCGGCGTGACGGAGATCTGCACGCGGCCTTCGGCCTTGCGCTCGAACTTCACGTGGCCATCGACGATCGAGTGCAGCGAATGCGTGCGGCCGACGATGACGTTGCGGCCGGCCAGCATCTTCGTGCCGCGCTGCGTCACCAGGATGTTGCCGGCCTGGACCAGCTGGCCGTCGCCGCGCTTCACGCCGAGGCGCTTGCCGGCGGAGTCGCGACCGTTGCGGGACGAACCGCCTGCCTTCTTGTGTGCCATGAGGGTGCTTCCTGTCTCTTGCTCAGGCCGCGGCGATCGCGGAGATGCGGAGCACGGTCTGCATCTGGCGGTGGCCGTTCTTCCGCCGGCTGTTCTTCCGGCGGCGCTTCTTGAAGATGATCACCTTGTCGCCGCGGGTCTGGGCTTCGACCACCGCGGTCACGGTGGCGCCCGGGACGGTCGGCGCGCCGACGGTCAGGCCGGCCTCGGTGCCGAGCGCCAGGACGTCGTGGAAGGTGATGGTGGCGCCGGGCTCGGCCTCGAGCTTCTCGACGGTCAGGACGGCGTCAGGGGTGACGCGGTACTGCTTGCCGCCGGTGCGGATCACTGCATAGGTCATGTTCGCGCTCGGGCTTTCGGGGTCCGGTGCTTCTGGGCGGGTCCGCCCGGAGGTATGGTGACGTTGCGGCCATGTCTGACCGCCGGCAGCCCAGGGGTGTGACCCGGGGT
Source organism: Acetobacteraceae bacterium (assembly GCA_027482245.1). Classification (GTDB taxonomy): domain Bacteria; phylum Pseudomonadota; class Alphaproteobacteria; order Acetobacterales; family Acetobacteraceae; genus Falsiroseomonas. Next base: position 3,176 of record JAIXWG010000002.1, read on the forward strand.
GCCGGAGGGCGCAGCGTATAGCGGCCGCCCGCGGCACGAGTCAACGGGAAGGCCGCGGCGGAGGTGTTGCGCGACGCGCCCATGCTGACTATAGGGCGCCACCGCCCGCGGAGAGGTGGCGGAGTGGTCGATCGCGTCGGTCTCGAAAACCGAAGTAGGTGCAAGCCTACCGTGGGTTCGAATCCCACCCTCTCCGCCAGTTTCCATGCGAGCCATGCTGTCAGCCTGACCGCCCCCCCCTGCGCAGGGTGGCAGGTTTCGCTGAGCGTTGCCAGGCCGCCGGCAGATCGCCGCCTTCGTCGTCAGGTTCGCCGGCTTGTCGAAGTCCGTGATGGGGCGCCAAGCCTCACCAGCAGCGCCCGCCAGTTGGTGCGGTGGAGAATCGAAGCCGCGGTGCCCCCAGCGCCGCCCCCTACCGGCATTCCTCCAGCGCCCGCCCCAGCGCCGCCACCGCGCCCGCCGCGTCCCGGAAGCAGCCCGCGGTCCAGAGGCCGCTGAAGGCCTCGCCCCCCAGCACCGCCCGGCCATAGCCATGCGGCTGGTCGTCCTGCCAGGCGCCCTCGAAGCGGTCGCCATTGGCGAGGACCTGGGTGCCGAGGCCACGGCGGCGGCCTTCCCGCCACTCGCCCTCGAAATGGTCGCCATTCGCCGCGGTCAGGATGCCGAAGCCGTGCGGCAGGCCGTCCCGCCATTCGCCGGCATAGCCATCGCCCGTGGCGCCGCGGAACTGCCCGATGCCGGAGGGGCGGCCATCCCGCATCGTGCCGATGTAGCGGATCGCGTGGTCGGCGCCGTCGGCGGGCAGGCGGAACTCGGCGCTGCCGGGGCCCTCCGCGGGGCCGCCGGGGCAGGCGCCGAACCAGGTGGCGACCTCGTCCTCTCGCGGCGCGGGGTTCCACAGCCAGCAGCCCCGCAGCGTCTCCACCATCCAGCCCGGCCGGCCGGGCGCGGCGATCGCCGCCTCCGGCGGTGGTGCCGGCCGTGACGCTTCCGGCGGGGGCTGGGCGAGCGCCGGCATCGCCAGGAACACCACCGCGACGAGCCACCGCATGGTCATCAAGCCCTTATCCCGCCAGCCCGGCCCGCGCGGCCGCCGCGCTATTGCGGCTGCAGCCCGGCAAGGCGCACCGCCTCCGCGTATTGCGCGCGTTCGGCGCGGAGGAAAGCGGTGAAGTCGCCGGCACCCTGGCCCGTCGGCTCGATCCACAACTCGCCGAAGCGCGCGCGGACGGCGGGCTGGGCGAGCGGCGCGCGCACCGCCTCCTCCAGCCGGGCCCGCTGCGCCTCCGGCACCGCCGCATGGGTGAAGAAGCCGAACCAGGAATTGGACGCGAAATCGGGCATGCCGAGCTCGGCGAAGGTGGGCACGTCGGGCGCCGCGGCCAGGCGCTGCCCATGCGCCAGCGCGATCGGCGTCAGCCGCCCCTCCCGCGCCGGCGGCACCACCTCCGCCAGGATGCCGAGCACCATGTGCACACGCCCCTCCAGCAGGTCCGGCAGCCACTGGCCCGACCCGCGATAGGGCACATGGGTGAAATCAGCCCCGGTGCGCGCCTTCAGCAATTCGGTGCTGAGGTGGTTCGACGTCCCGGTGCCATAGGTCGCGTAGGAGAGGCCCCCCGGCCGGCTGCGGGACAGCGCCACCAGCCCCGCCAGGTCCCGCACGCCGAGGGAGGGGTGCACCACCAGCATGTGCGGCAGCACCGCGACATGGGCGAGCGGCGCGAAGTCGCGTTCCCCGTCATAGGGCAGGTTGCGCTGGATGAAGGAGTTGATGGTGAAGGAGTTGGAAGCCATCAGCAGCGTCGTGCCATCCGGCGCCGACCGCGCGGCTTCCTGCGTCGCGATGACGGTGCCGCCGCCCGGCCGGTTGTCCACCACCATCGGCGCGCCGAGCACCTGCCCGATCGTCGGCGCGAAGAGCCGCGCGACCAGGTCCATCGTCCCCCCGCCGGGGAAGGGCACCAGGATGCGGACGGGCCGCGCGGTCCCCTGCGCCCCGGCCAGGGAAGGCAGGGCGGCAGCGGCCGCGATCAGGCTCCGTCGCTGGATCATGCGTGCCTCGCACGGGGGTGGCGCAGGGCGCCGATGATGCGGCGTCGCGCCATCGTTGCGCAAGCGGCGCCGGGCCCCATCCATCTGGACAGGAAAGGGACGCGGCGCGAAGACGGACGCCATGCCCCATCGCCATCCGCCTTGCGCCGTCCCCCGCCTCCGCCCCTCGCGGGCCGGGGCCGCCCGCTGATGGTCGCGACCCGGCTTCTCGACCCGGTCGAGAGCGACGCGGCGCTGCCGGAGGCCGTGGACCTCGTCGTCATCGGCGCCGGCATGATCGGCGTCGCCGCCGCCTATGCCGCCGCCAGGGCCGGCCATTCCGTCGCGCTGCTGGACAAGGGCGTCGTGGCCGGGGAGCAGTCGAGCCGCAACTGGGGCTGGTGCCGCGTGCTGAACCGGGATGAGCGGGAGATCCCGCTCATGCAGCACAGCATGGCGCTGTGGGACAGCCTGCCGGCCGAGATCGGCGCCGACATGGGTTTTCGCCGGGTCGGCCTCACCTACGTCACCAAGGATCCGGCGCAACTGGCGGGGTGGGAGGCCTGGCTCGACAAGGCGCGGCCCTACCAGGTGCCCGCGCGCATCGTCGATGCGGCGGAGGCGAAGCGCCTGACGCCGGGGAACGAGCAGGACTGGGTCGGTGGCGTCGTCTCCCCGCATGATGGCCGGGCGGAGCCCGCCATGGCCGCCCCCGCCCTGGCCCGCGCGGCCCGCGCCCGCGGCGTCTCGCTGCACCAGAACTGCGCGGTGCGGGGGCTCGACACGCAGGGCGGGCGCATCGCCGGCGTCTTCACGGAAAAGGGCCGCATCCGCTGCCAGGCCGTGGTGCTGGCGGGCGGCGCCTGGGCGTCCATGTTCCTCCGCCGGCACGGCATCGACATGCCGCAGACCTCCGTCCACAGCACGGTCTTCGCCACCACCCCCGCGAAGCAGGTCGGCACCGGCCCGCTGCTGACGCCCGACTTCATCCTGACGCCGCTGCTGGATGGCGGCTACCTCGTCGCCGCCAGGGCGCGCGGGCGGCTGGAGCTGACCCCCGCCGGCCTCCGCTACGCCCGCCACTTCCTGCCGAGCCTGCGCGCCAACTGGAAGCTGGTCGAACTCCGCCTCGGCCGTTCCTTCCTGCAGGGTCCCGACGCCTGGCACGGGAAATGGTCCTTCGATGCGCCGACGGTGTTCGAGCGCATCCGCGTGCTCGACCCCGCGCCGAAGATGTCGATCATCGAGCCCTCGCTGCGGGAGATCGTGGCCGCCTATCCGGAACTCGCGGGCATCCAGGCCGCGCGCATCTGGGCGGGCTGGATCGATTCGACGCCGGATGCGGTGCCGGTGATCAGCCCCGTGGCGGCGATGCCGGGCCTGGTGGTGGCGGCGGGCTTCAGCGGCCATGGCTTCGGCATCGGCCCGGGCGCCGGCCGCCTGGCCGCGGACCTGGCCACGGGCGCCCCCGCAATCGTGGACCCCGTGCCCTTCAGCCTGGCCCGCTTCGCCCCCGGCGCGCCGCGGTCGCTGCCGCGGGCGGGGATCTGAGAGCACCGGACCGGTCACTTGACCGGTCCGAGCGCCCGCATGGGCGCCGCCGCTGATGCGGCGAAGCCAAGCGAAGCGCCGGCGTTTGAGGAGGCCCTTGCGCGGTCACGCGAAAGGGCCGCTGCCATCAAGCCTCGCTGACGCGCCCCAGGCAGGGGGCGAGTTCGGGGAAGCGCTGGCCGGCGGCGTCGAATAGCAGGCTGGCGATGCGGCGGTAGCCGAAATGGGTGAAGTGCACCCCGTCCTCCGCCCGCATCGTCTGGGTCGATCGTTCCAGCGCCACCGCCGGCATGTAGCGGCCCTGCGCGTCGCTGGTGGCTTCCCAGGTCGGCAGGAACACCGCCCCCGCCCCTTCCGCCGCCGCCTGCTGGATCGCGTTCAGCTGCCGCGCCGCGCCGGCGAACTGGCTCTCCCGCATGTTGGGCAGGCCGAGCCACACGGCCCGCGCGCCGCCCTGCACGGCATTGCCCGCCATCTCCGCCACCCGCTGGCCATAGAGCTCCGCGAAGGCGGCCGTGCCGAAGGGATAGCGCGCGCGCATCGACCGCAGGACCATCGGCCGGAAGTCGTTCGCGCCGATCCAGAACACCACCAGGTGCGGCTGGTGCCGCTGCACCAGGTCCCGCGACACCGCGGTCCAGTCATATTCGTCGCCGCGGGTCACGCCGGTGGCGTGGAGCGTGCCGTTGATGATGCGAAGCCGCTCCCGCCGCCGCATCGCGGGCTGCAGGGACAGGAACATGCCCTGCGCCAGGCTGTCCCCGCAGAACAGCAGGTCCACCCGCTGCGGCGCGTTGCGTTCCGACCCGTCCCCGGGGGCGCCGCCATCCGTCGTGGCGGCGCGCGCCATCCCCGGCAGGGACAGAAGCCCCGCGGCCGCGCCCAGCAGGACCTCACGCCGCGACGAGAAAACCCGGCACCGACCAGCCCGCATGCAGGCACTCCGAATTCGCAGGAACCGTTTTAGGGTATATCATGCAGAGGGTTAATCGGTAAGGACCAGCCAGCCTCAATGTTCGCCCGACGGCGCCTGATGACGACCTTCGGCCTCGGCGCGCTGCTGGCCGCCTGCGGGCGGGAGACGGGCGATCGCCCCGCCAGCCCGGCCGAGGCCGCGCGCTGGGCCGACGGCCTGTCCCTGCCCCCCGACCCCGCCTTCGACAGCCTCCTCCCCCCCGGCCCCGTCACCGATCCCTACGCCCCCCTCGGCGCCGCGCTCCGCGCCCTGGATGGCGGGGCGGAGGGCCGTGCCCTGGTCCTGCTGCTCGGCGACAGCCACAGCGCCGGCGCCATCCTCTCCGAACGGCTGAGGGAGTTGTTCCAGGCCCGCCACGGCGCCATCGGCCATGGCCGCCTGCCCCCCGCCCGCGCCCAGCGCTTCTGGAACCCCGCCGGCCTCTTCATAGCCCAGAACGGCGAATGGGAGGCACGGAACGCGCTGCGCTCCACCAGCCCCGGCCCCTTCGGCCTGACCGGCTACCGCCTGACCGGCGCCCGCGCGGGCGATACGCTGACGCTGCGCACCACCGATCCCCGCGGCTTCGACCGCATCAGCCTGACCGTCGCGACGGGCCCCGCCTCCGGCAGCTTCCGCCTGCGCGCCGCCGGCACGCCCGATACGCCCCACGCCACCGCCACCCCCGCGCCCGACCTCCGCCAGATGCGCTACGACGTCTCCCCCGGCACGAAGGAGATGGCGCTGGAACTCGTCGGCGACGGGCCCGTCGACCTGCTGGGCTGGGGCATCGATCGCCGCGGCCGCGGCGTGCTGGTGGAGGCCTTCGGCATCAACGGCGCCACCCTCTCCACCCTCGACAACCGCGACCCCTCCATCCTCGCCCGCGAACTTGCGCTCGCGCCGCCCGCGCTCGTCATCCTGGAATACGGGACCAACGAGGCGACGGACCGCGACCTCGACGCCGATGCCTATGCCGCGGCGCTGACCCGCCGCATCCGCACGCTGCGGGCCGCGCTGCCGCGCAGCGGGATCATGGTGATGGGCGTGCCCGATGCCGGCCGCCCCGTCCGCGCGGCCCCGCCCCGCCGCGGCCAGCCCGCGCGCCCCGCGACCGGCTGCGCCGCCGTCACGCCGCTCGTCTCGCTCGCCACCGTCAAGGCCGCGCAGCGCCGCGCGGTGGCGGACACGCGCGCCGCCTTCTTCGACTGGTCGGCGGAGGTCACGCAGGACACCTGCCGCCTGCACGGCCTCGCCGCCGCCTCGCCGCCCCTGATGCAGCGGGACCTCGTGCATTTCACGGCCGATGGCTACCGCCTGACGGCCGAGAAGCTCCACGCCGCCATCCTGCGCGGCGCCGGCCTCGGCGCCCCCCGCCCGACCGGAGCCTGACCACCCGCCATGCTCTTCCCAACGGGCATCTTCGCCCTGTTCTTTGCCGTGGTCTTCGCGATCCACTGGCTGCTGGTCCGCGCCGCCCCCGCGCTCACCCGCCCCTTCCTGCTGCTGGCGAGCCTTGGCTTCTACGCCTTCTGGAGCATCCCCTTCTGCGCCGCGCTGCTGGCCGTCGGCCTCTTCGCCTGGGCCATCGGCCTGAAGGTCCGCGATGACGAGAACTGGCTGATCCTCGGCGTCGGCGGCATGCTCGGCTGGCTCGCCTACTTCAAATACACCGGCTTCCTGCTGCGAGAGGCGACGCCGCTGGCGGTCGCGATGGGCCTGCCGCCCCTGCCGGCGCCGGAGATCCTGCTGCCCGTCGGCATCAGCTTCTACTGCTTCCAGGCCATCTCCTACATGGTGGACGTGAAGCGCGGCGATGCGGCGGTGGAGCGTTCGCCCCTCAACGTCCTCGTCTACCTCACCTTCTTCCTTCATCTGGCCGCGGGGCCCATCGTCCGCGCGGCGCATTTCCTGCCGCAGGTGGCGGCGCTGCCCGACCGCTGGCGCGTCCCCCTCGCCATGGGCGGCCTGCTGATCCTGGGGGGCCTGTTCAAGAAGATGGTGCTGGCGAATGAGATCGCGACCGGGATCGTGGACCCGGTCTTCCGCGACCCCGCCTCCTACGGCGCGATCGACATCGCCCTCGCGGCCTATGGCTACACCATCCAGATCTGGTGCGACTTCTCCGGCTATTCCGACATGGCGATCGGGCTCGCCGCGCTGCTCGGCTATCATTTCCCGAAGAACTTCGACCAGCCCTTCCGCGCCCTGTCGCTGTCCGAGTTCTGGCGCCGCTGGCACATCTCCCTCTCCACCTGGCTGCGCGACTACCTCTACAAGCCGCTCGGCGGCAGCCATGGGTCGGAGGGCCGCACGGCACGCAACCTGATGCTGACCATGGTGCTCGGCGGCATCTGGCACGGCGCCGCCTGGACCTTCGTCGCCTGGGGCGCGCTGCACGGCGCGGCACTGGTCGCCGAACGGGCGCTGGGCCTGCGCGCGGCACCCGCGACGATGGCCGGCCGCATCCTGCGCTGGGCCATCACCTTCCACATCGTTGTCGCCGCCTTCGTCCTGTTCCGCGCCCCGGACCTCGCCACCGTCGCCGCCATGGCGAGCGGGTTGGTGGATTTCGACATGCCGAGCGAAGCCTGGACCTGGCGCCTGCTCGCCTTCGTGGCCCTCGGCCTGGCGCTGCACTTCCTCCCGGCGGACCTCCGCCAGCGCAGCGAAGCGATGCTCGCGCCACTCCACCCGGCGCTGCTCGGCCTGGTCTTCGGCGCCCTGCTGCTGGGCATCCTGCTGGCGGCGCCGGAAGGCGTGGCGCCGTTCATCTATTTCCAGTTCTAGACTTTGTTCAGGGCAGGAGGGCTCCGCCCCCCTGCACCCCCCGCCAGGGTCCAACGGGACCCTGGACCGCGAGATTGAAGGGTCAAGCGATGCGCCAACCCTGGCTCCACACCACCGACACCCCCGCCCCCCGCGGCGTGCCGGACGACTTCTCCCCCCGCAGCGCGACGCGCACGGCAGGCGGCACGGCACTGGCCGTCGGCATCGCGCTGCTGGTGATGGCCGCAGGACGATCGCCCGAGATCCTGGACGCCGCCTATGGACTGCCGGTGGTGGCGGGGACGGAAACGATCATCGCAGTGGCAGAAGCGTGGGATGGGGCAGTGCAGGCGATCGGCCTGCCGAGGCTAGTGGAAGCCGTGCGAGCGATACTGTCGGCAGGGCGGCAATGAGTGCAGGGCGCGACATCCGTTCCAGGCCGGCAGGCCCGTCGGCACATCATGTGCACTTGGCCATCAGGAATCGCTGTCTCACCCGATGACGCAACGAATGATGCCGTAGGAGGCGCCGCTCCTTATCGGGAACCGACGAAGCAAGTCGCCGATACGAAATCCGATCCCGCATACTGGAACAGAACGCGCGTGGCGAACTCCGTCGCTGTGTGAGACGAAGCGGCCAGCGGGCTGCCGTCCTTGTCGAACAAGGCGCAGGAAATGAACTGCCCCTCCTGGGTTCCGACAAGCGCGCCTTGAACGAACATCGGACTGGATCGCTGCAATCCACCCACCCGCATCGTGCGTCGCGCCTGGCTGCCCGAACCTTGTGACTCAGCACGGGCAGCCTCACGCTGCTCCTCCGCCGCCCGCTGCGACGCTTCCCGCTGACGCCGCTCCTCCGCCGCCCGCTGTGCCGCTTCCCGCTGGCGCCGCTCCTCCGCCGCCCGCTGTGCCGCTTCCCGCTGGCGCTGCTCCTCCGCCGCCCGCTGTGCCGCTTCCCGCTGGCGCTGCTCCTCCGCCGCCCGCTGTGCCGCTTCCCGCTGGCGCTGCTCCTCCGC
>JAIXWG010000062.1 GCA_027482245.1 Acetobacteraceae bacterium
CAAAGATTGGCGCCGCATTGCTACCCGCTACGACCGATGCCCCACCATCTTCTTCGGCGCCGTCACACTCGCCGCCATCGTCATCTTCTGGCTCGGCCAATGAGTCCTGAGCCTAGGACAGGTGGTTGACCGTCCTGGGGGGCGGGGCCATCAAGGGTGTGTTCCATCGCTTCCCCGGCACGGGCCGCGCGGACCCCCACCGACCCTCCCCCGCATGCGCGGAGGAGGGAATGACGGTGACGCTACCTGCTCCCTCCCCCGGGCTTCCGGGGGAGGGTCGGGGCGGGGGAAGGCGGGCGCCTTGCCGGAAAGACAGCCACCCCGAAGGGCCCTTCCCCATGCCGATCGTCAACCGGATCGCCGAATTCCACCCCGAGATGACCGAATGGCGCCGGGATTTTCACCAGAACCCGGAGCTCGGCTTCGAGGAAGTCCGCACCTCCGGCATTGTCGCCGCCAAGCTGCGCGAATTCGGCGTGGACGAGGTCATCACCGGCATCGCCAAGACCGGCGTCGTCGGCGTGATCCGCGGCAACGGGTCGTCGAACCGCGCCATCGGCTTCCGCGCGGACATGGACGCGCTGCCGATCGAGGAAGCGACCGGCAAGCCCTGGGCGTCGCAGAAGCCCGGCCTGATGCATGCCTGCGGCCATGACGGGCACACGACCATGCTGCTCGGCGCGGCCAAGTACCTGGCGGAAACCCGCAACTTCGACGGCACCGTCTACCTGATCTTCCAGCCGGCGGAGGAGAACCTGGCCGGCGGCGAGGTCATGGTGAAGGAAGGCCTCTTCGACCGCTTCCCGATGGACCGTGTCTTCGGCATGCACAACTGGCCGGGCGCGCCGGAAGGCGTCTTCCTGCACGCGCCAGGCCCTGTCATGGCCGCTGTCGCCAATTTGGAAGTCACCATCACCGGCCGCGGCGCGCATGGCGCCATGCCGCATAACGGCATCGACCCGATCCTGATCGCCAGCCACGTCGTCACCGCGCTGCAATCCGTCGTCGCGCGCAACGTGAACCCGTTGGAATCCGGCGTCATCACCATCGCGCACATCGAAGGCGGCTTCACCTTCAACGTCATCCCGGAAAGCGTGAAGATGCGCGGCACGGCGCGCTGGTTCCTGCCGGAAGTCGGCGACCTGCTGGAGAGCAAGTTCAAGGAGATCGTCACCGGCGTTGCCGCCGCCTTCGGCGCCAAGGCCGAAGCGAGCTTCACCCGCGCCTACCCCGCCACGGTGAACGAGCCCGAGAGCACCGTCATCGCCGCCAAGGCCGCTGCCACCGTCGTCGGCGAAAGCCGCGCCCGCAAGCTGCCGCAGCCCACCATGGGCGGCGAGGATTTCAGCTTCATGCTGAACGAACGGCCGGGCGCCTATCTGTTCCTCGGCGGCGGCAAGGGCGAAGGCGACGCCATGGTCCACCACCCGAAATACGACTTCAACGACGACATCCTGCCGATCGGTGCGTCCTGGTTCGCCACACTGGCCGAGCAGGTGATGCCGCGCGGCTGAGCGTGCGCTGTCCCGCGAGGGGCGCTGCCCCTCCCGGACCCACCCCGCCGGGGACCGTGGCGGTCCCCGGGCCCCGCCTTCAATGACAGTCACGACGAGAGAGGGGGCCAAGGCCCCCTCTCTCGTCGTGACTATACTGACGACGGTCCAGGGTCGTCTCGACCCTGGCGGGTGGGGTTCGGGGAGGGCAGCGCCCTCCCCGGCGACCGCCCCGTCAGCTGCCGACCTTCAGCGTGCTCGTCAGGCCGCGCAGGCAGGCCAGGATCGAGAGTGGCGTGATCTTGCCGGTGCGGGGGTTCTCCTCGCTCGGCACGTTCTCGATCGTCATGGTCAGGCGTGCGCTGGCGGCTTCGACGCGGATGGTGTGGGTGTTGCGGGTGACGTACGGGTCGGCCCAGATCTCGATCGTCGTGCGCTGCGGGCCGATGCCCGCGAGGGCCAGGGCGGCGGCGACGTTGACGTTGGCGGGGAAGCCTTGCGCGGCGTCGAAGGCGTTGCCCTTGAAGATCAGCTTCTTCTCGTCCGTCACGGCCATGACGTCGATGTTGTGCTGCTCGAGGTAGGGGGCGCCGACCAGGCCACGGGGGGGCTTGCGCGTCTCGATGGTGACGGAGGCGACGTCGCCTTCCGCCGCGGCGCGCACGGCATCGAGGCCGAGCAGCGCGCCTGTCGGCACGATGATGCGGGCGCCGGTTTCGCGGGCGCGATCGACCAGGTGCATGCGGGGCAGCAGGGCGCCGACGCTGCTGGGGACGAAGATGCGTCCGGCCTCGATGGCGGCGGTGGCCACTTCCTCGAACACCGCGGCCGGCGCGGCCTCGACGACGATGTCGGCGGCGGCCAGATCCTTCAGCCCGACGATGGGCGGCTGCACCTTGAAGTCCGCCAGGTTGGCGCGCGCCTTGGCGTGGTCACGGGCGGAGACAGAGTGGAGCTTCAGGCCTTCCACGCCGGCGTCCAGCGCGCGGGCGAGGTGCAGGCCGATGGCGCCGAGGCCGGCGATTCCGACGGTGAGTTCACGAGCCATGGCGGCGTTCCCCGAGTGTCTGCGTTGCCGCCCGGCTAGCACGGCGCGGTCAGCGCCGGAACCACCGCAGCACGTCGAGCAGCGTGACCAGCGCGGCGGCGACATAGGTGAAGGCGGCGGCCTGGAGCACGCGCCGCGCCTCCGGCATGTCCGCCGGCGCCAGGTAGCCGCCGGCCTGCAGCACCGGCAGCGCCTTGCCGAAGCTGGCATCGAGTTCGACCGGCAGGGTCACGGCATGGATCAGCACGCGCAGCGACAGCAGGGCCACGATGGCGCCGAGCTGCAGCGCGATGAAGGCCGGCGAGTGCACGACGATCAGCAGCAGCGGGATGGTCGCCATGATGATCTGCGCCAGGCGGAAGATCGGCGCGATGGCCGCGACCAGCGCCTGGCGGCGGGCGAAGCCGGGCTCGCCCTGCGCGTGCTGCACGGCATGCGCGACCTCATGCGTCGCGACGGCGACGGCGGCGATGGAGCGGCCATCGAAATGCGGGGGCGTGAGGCGCACCACGCGCGCCTCCGGGTCGTAATGGTCGCCGTCGGGGGTTTCCTCGACGCGGACGGCGTGCAGCCCGGCCTCGTCCAGCAGGTGACGGGCGAGTTCGGCGCCGGTGCCGGGCAGGTCCGGCCGCGGCGCCTGGGCGCGGGACAGGACGTGCCGGATCCAGAGCTGCGGGCCGAAGATCAGCGCCAGCAGCAGCACGCCCGCCAGGATGATGAGGATCGCCATGGCGGGCGTTAGCTGTCAGACGACGGGGCTGCGCCCGCCATCGACGTTGATCGCGGTGCCGGTGATGTAGCCGGCATTCTCGCTGGCGAGGAAGGTGGCCAGCGCCGCGAATTCCTCCGCCTTGCCGATGCGGCCGAGGGGCACGCCCTTGCCCTGCTCGGCCTTCCAGTCTTCCCAGGAGATGCCGCGCGGGTCGGCCGCGTGGCGGCGGACCCATTGGTCACTTTCGATGATGCCGACGAGCATGCCATTGACGAGGATGTTGTGGGGCGCGCCCTCCCCGGCAAGCACCTTCGTCAGCGCCATGCCCGCGGCACGGGAGACGGCGGTGGGCGCGCCCTGCGCCGGCGGCGCCTTCGCGCCGGTGTTCAGCACGTTGATGATGCGGCCCCAGCGGCGTTCCTGCATGCCCGGCCAGACCGCGCGCGTCAGCCGGATGGCGGCGAAGAGCTTGAGGTCGAGGTCCGCCTGCCAGAGCGCGTCATCCACCGTCATGAAGCGCCCGCGCTGGCTGGTGCCGGCGTTGTTCACCAGGATGTCGATCGGGCCGAGTTCCGCGGCCGCCGTGGCGGCGGCACGGGCGCAGCCTTCCGCCGTGCCGACATCGGCGGCGATGGCAGCCACGCGCGCGCCCTGGAATTTCGCCTGGATGCCGGCCTTGGCCTTGGCGAGCGCATCCTCCCCCCGGGCGACCAGCGCGACCGAGGCGCCGGATTCGACGAAATGGGTGGCGATGGCGAGGCCGAGGCCCTTGGAGCCGCCGGTGATGAGCGCCACGCGCCCATCGAGCCTGATCTGCATGTCTGGAGTTCCCCCTGGGTGGTTCGGGGAAACGCTACCCCCGGCAGGGGGAGAGGGCGAGTGGGGCGATCGACGGGGCTCGAACCCGCGACATCCAAGACCACAACCTGGCGCTCTACCAGCTGAGCTACGACCGCCACACGCCTTGCCCGGGTTGGTGCCCGGGCGGCGGGTGATAAGGCCGAGGGGGGCTTTGCGTCAACAGGGGGGCGGCAATCCCCTGCCCACGGTCAGCCCGCTGCCGCCCGAAGGGCGGTCAGCCCGCTGCCGCCCGAACCCCGCCGGCGCGGCTGGCGATCCAGGCCTCCATGCGGGCCAGCGCGGCATCGATCACCGCATCGCCCTTGCAGAAGGCGAAGCGGGCATAGTGGTTGGGCGCGTCGGCGGAGGCATAGAAGGCCGTCACCGGGATGGCCGTGACCTTGGCCTCGATCGTCAGCGCCCGGCAGAAGGCGACGTCATCGCCGTTGAAGCCGAGCGGTCGAAAATCCGTGGTGATGAAGTAGCTGCCCTGGGTCGGCAGCACGCCGAAGCCGAGCCGCGCCAGGCCGCTCGCGAGCCGGTCCCGCTTGGCCTGGAGGCTGCTCGACAGCCCCTCGAAATACGCGTCGTCCTTGGCGAGCCCGACCGCCACGCCGCGCTGGAGGTTGGGCGGCGTCGTGAAGGTCAGGTTCTGGTGCGCCTTGGCGACGTTGGGGGCCAGCGACCGGTCGCAGGTGACGTAGCCGATCTTCCAGCCCGTCAGGCTGAAGGTCTTGCCGGCGGAGCCGACCCGCATGCAGCGTTCCCGCATCCCCGGCAGGGTCATCAGCGGGATGTGCTTCCAGCCGTCGAAGGTCAGGTGTTCATAGACCTCGTCGCACACCGCGTAGCAGTCGTGCTTCTGGACGAGGTCGGCGATGAAGGCGAGCTCGGCGGCGGTGAAGACCTTGCTGGTCGGGTTCATCGGCGTGTTGAGCAGGATCGCCTTGGTCTTCGGCCCGAAGGCGGCGGCCAGTTCGGCGCGCGGCAGCTCCCACTTCGGCGGCGTCAAGCGCACCAGCTTCGGGATGGCGCCGAGCAGCTTCACCACCGGGAGGTAGGTGTCATAGAGCGGCTCGATCAGCACGCATTCGTCGCCGGGGTTCAGCACGGCCATGAGGCAGGCGGTGATGGCCTCCGTCGCGCCGGAGGTGACGACGACCTCGGCATTCGGATCGACCTCGATCCCGTAGAAGCGCTTGTTGGCGGCGGCGACGGCTTGGCGGAGTTCCGGCGCGCCGGTCATGGGCGGGTACTGGTTGCGGCCGTCGAGCAGCGCCGCGGCGGCGGCGTGGATGACATCCGCGGGCCCGTCATAGTCCGGGAAGCCCTGGCCCAGGTTGATGGCGCCATGTTCGTTGGCCAGCGCGGACATCACCGTGAAGATCGTGGTGCCGGTGGCGGAGAGCAGGTCGTTCTGGGGCTTCACGTCGGGGCCTCGGTGAGCAGCTTGGGTGGGGTCCGCATAGCACGGGTTGCGGTTTCGGCGAGGGATGATGGGAGGGGCAGGCCAGGGGCGCAATGTCACGGCGCGCGAAAGCCCATTTTTTGTGCTAATTGCACAACACAAGGGCTATTTTTCTCCCAGCCCCCCTAGAATCCGCGGCGTGCGGCGTTGCCGGCGTGGCACGGGCCATGCAAAACGACGCGCAGCAGGGGCGCCTGCTGTGGCCCGGCGAAAATACCGGGACAGGCCAGCGGGCCGGACCCGCCGGCGTGGCGGGCGCCGGGGGGAATGAGCGCACGCAACTCAGACGCGTGCGGAGCGACGGAGCCGATGAAGAAGATCGAGGCCATCATCAAGCCCTTCAAACTCGATGAGGTGAAGGACGCGCTGCACGAGATCGGCCTGCAGGGGCTGACGGTCGTGGAGGCCAAGGGATTCGGCCGGCAGAAGGGCCATACGGAACTGTATCGCGGCGCCGAATACGTCGTGGACTTCCTGCCCAAGGTGAAGATCGAGGTGGTCTGCCCGGATGAGCTGCTGGACCGCGCGATCGAGGCGATCACGCAGGCCGCCCGCACGGGCCGGATCGGCGATGGCAAGATCTTCATCAGCGACGTGCAGGAAGTGATCCGCATCCGCACCGGCGAACGGGGCGAGGACGCGGTCTGACACTTTGACCCGGCCCGCCACCGGCGGACCGGGAGGGGGAATTTCGCCCGGGCCGCCAGCGGCGGCGCGGGAGAAGACGGGCCGGACCGGCAGGAATGCCGGGGAAGGCTGGCCGGGTCGCCGGATTGCTCCCGCCGGGAGCGACGGCAGCATCCGGGCGCGCGGTGGGGACCGGTAACGCCGCGCGGCACAGGGACCGGGGTTGAGCACGGAAACAGGACCACACACGATGGCGAAGAAGCCGGCAGCCGGGGGCACCAATGCCGCCGTCTCCAAGGTCATGGAAATGATCAAGGAGCACAGCGTCGAATACGTGGACTTCCGCTTCACGGATCCGCGCGGCAAGTGGCAGCACACCGCGCAGCACGTCTCCACGATCGATGAGGACGTGTTCACCGACGGCATCATGTTCGATGGCTCCTCCATCGCCGGCTGGAAGGCGATCAACGAGTCCGACATGATCCTCATGCCGGATGCCTCCACCGCCGTCATGGATCCCTTCGCGGCCAAGCCGCAGATGATCCTGTTCTGCGACATCGTGGAGCCCTCCACGGGCCAGATGTATTCCCGCGACCCGCGCTCCACCGCGAAGCGGGCCGAGGCCTACCTGAAGTCCACGGGGATCGGCGACACCGCCTTCTTCGGCCCGGAAGCCGAGTTCTTCGTGTTCGACAGCGTGAAGTTCGGCACGGGCGGCAATTTCGGCCACTACATGCTGGAGTCCATCGAAGGCCCCGGCGCCAACATGAAGGACTACCCGGAAGGCAACATGGGCCATCGCCCGGTCGTCAAGGGTGGCTACTTCCCGGTTCCGCCGGTGGACAGCGAGACCGACCTGCGCGCCGAGATGCTCTCGACGATGGGCGAGATGGGCCTGCCGATCGAGAAGCATCACCATGAGGTCGCGCAGTCCCAGCACGAGCTCGGCACCAAGTTCGGCCCGCTGGTCGAACAGGCCGACTTCATGCAGATCTACAAGTACTGCGTGCACAACGTCGCCCACAGCTACGGCAAGACGGCGACCTTCATGCCGAAGCCGATCTATGGCGACAACGGCAGCGGCATGCACGTGCACCAGTCCATCTGGAAGAACGGCAAGCCGGTCTTCGCGGGCAACGGCTATGCCGACCTGTCCGAGACGGCGCTGTACTACATCGGCGGCATCATCAAGCACGCGAAGGCGCTGAACGCCTTCACGAACCCGCTGACCAACTCCTACAAGCGTCTGATCCCGGGCTTCGAGGCCCCCGTGCTGCTGGCCTATTCGGCCCGCAACCGCTCCGCCTCCTGCCGCATCCCCTACGCGACGAGCCCGAAGGCGAAGCGCGTCGAGGTCCGCTTCCCGGATCCGGGTGCGAACCCCTACCTCGCCTTCGCCGCCATGCTGATGGCCGGCCTCGATGGCATCAAGAACAAGATCCATCCGGGCGAGGCGATGGACAAGGACCTGTACGACCTGCCGCCGGAAGAGCTGAAGGGCATCCCGACGGTGTGCGGTTCGCTGCGCGAGGCGCTGGGTGCGCTCGCCGCCGACCACGAGTTCCTGCTCGCCGGCGACGTGTTCACCAAGGACCAGATCGAGAGCTACATCGAGCTGAAGTGGACGGACGTGTACAAGTTCGAGCACACGCCGCACCCCGTCGAGTTCGAGATGTACTACTCGGTCTGACAAGGTCTTCCTTGTTGGCCCAGTCACTCAGGGGCACCCGACGTTAGCCGCCAGACGCTGCGGCGGGGGCCACTGAGTGACTGCAAGTGCTGGGCCGGGTCGCGACCTGTCGGACGCGACCCGGCCTTTTTCATGCGCGCCAGACAGAACAAAATGCGAAAAAGCCAACGTGCCGGCGGGGCCTGGCTATCCCGTCCCGGGGACCAGGCATGCATCCTTGAGCCGCGAGGGGCAGGACCCGCGGTGGCAGCAGGTCTTCATGGCTCAGCTGGAGCGGCCCCATTATCGGCTGGCCCTGCAGCGGGGAGATCGAGCCCCGCGACCGCCGCTGGCGCCTGCTTCGAGATGGCCAGCCTACGCGCGGGTGCCCCGGTCCAACGGCGCCCTGCATCGGCAGCAAACCGGAAGCGGGTCAGGCTTCGCGGCATGCGCGTGCCATGCTCAGGGCGCGGGCGCAGCGCCGAACTGCGCCAGGCGGCCGCCCGCCCCGGCGAGGAGCCGTGCCCGGGCCTCACGCCCCGTCTCCAGGTGCCGCACCAGCAAGGCGGCGGCCCGCGGGCGATCCCCTGCCTCGACCTGCCCGAGGATGGCCAGGTGTTCGCGCACCTGCGTCTCCAGGCGGCTCATGTCGAGGGCCACGACATAGCCGGCAAGCCGGCGCAGCCGCGTCAGCCGCGCCGCCGCATCCGCCAGGAAGCGGTTGCCGGAGGCCTGGACCAGCGCGAGGTGGAAGCCTGAGTTCAGCTCGAAGATGGTGCGCGGGCTTGGCGCCGCGGCCGCGAGCAGCCCCTCCTGCTCCCGCCGCAGCCGGGCGGCGGTGGCGGCAGGCAGTGCGAAGTCGGGCGCCAGCAGGGAAGCGGGTTCGATGGCTCGGCGCGTCCCATAGGCCTCGGCATCCGCAGCCGGCCCGTCGATGAGCGGCAGGAACCGCCATCCGCCGGCTGGCCCGCGCTCCGCCCAGCCCTCGGCGAGGATGCGCAACATGAGGCGCGCCAGAACGCCGCGCGGCACGTCGTAGCGGCGGACCAGCTCGGCCTCCGCGATGCTCTCGGGGATCCGGCCTTCCAGCCGGTCCGCGGCCAGCTGCCAGTAGAGCCGCTCCGTCGCATCCGCGCCCGTGTCGAGCGGATCCTCCCCGGGCGACGGCAGGTGAAGCAGCACCAGGCCACGCCCGTTGCCCGCGGCCTCCGCCAGCCCGTTGCGCGCCAGCACGCCGAGCGCCCCGCGCACGGGCGCGCGGGAGGTGCCCAGCGCCTCTGCCAGGCCGATCTCCGCCAGGCGCGTGCCGGGCTCCGCGCCCTGCTGGCGCAGGTGGTCCAGGATCGATCGCGCCAGCGTGCGGTGAAGGATCTCGGCAGAGCCCCGGGCCACGTGCCCTCCTCCTCCCCACGGCATGCGGTGCGTCGGGAATGCCATGACCGGATGGTGGGGCCAAGATTGATATTGTCGTTTATCGCGATAAACGACATAGAAGGGGCAAAGCGGTCGAGGAACAGCGTGATGTCCGTCACTGTGTCCGTGGACGGGCCCGTCGCCCTGGGCGTGGTGCGCGGTGGCTTCGGCGTCCTGCGGCATGTGGACCTGCCTGCCGTGGCCGGGGACGCGCTGGCCCGCATGCCCTGGTGCCACCGCGTGCTGCTGGAGAACCTGACCCGCTGCGCGGAGCCCGAGGCCACCGAAGCCGGCCGTGCCGCGCTGCTGGACTGGCTCGCCACCGGCCGCAGCGAGGCCGAGATCCCCTTCGCCCCGGGCCGCATCCTGATGCACGACACCACCTGCGGCCCGGCGCTGGTGGACATCGCCGCGATGCGCGACGTGCTGGAGGCGGCCGGCGGCGATCCACGGCGGCTGAACCCCGCCGTGCCGGTCGCGACCTCCACCGACCATTCGCTGGCCGTGGATGTCGCTGGCGTACCGGATGCGCTGGCCACCAACATGCGGCGCGAGATGGAGCGCAACGCCGAGCGCTACCGCTTCATGAAATGGGCGTCGCAGGCGATCGACGGTTTCCGCGTCTTCCCGCCCGGCACGGGCATCATGCACACGATCAACCTGGAGCGCCTGTCCACGGTCATCGCGACCGAGACGCGTGACGGAGCCGAATGGGCCGTGCCGGACACGCTGGTCGGCACGGACAGCCACACTCCGATGGTCAACGCCATCGGCGTGCTCGGCTGGGGCGTGGGCGGCATCGAGGCCGAGGGCGTGATGTTCGGCGTGCCCGTCTCGCTCCGCATCCCCGAGGTGATCGGGGTGAAGCTGACGGGCGCGCTGCCGGAGGGCGTGCTGGCGACCGATCTCGCGCTGGTGGTGACGGAGCGGCTGCGCAGGCTCGGCGTCGCCGGCGAATTCGTGGAGTTCTTCGGCCCCGGCGTCGCCACGCTGACCGCCATGCAGCGCGCGGTGGTCGCGAACATGGCGCCAGAGTACGGCGCCAGCACGGGCTGCTTCCCGATCGACGGCGCCACGCTCGACTTCCTGCGCATGACCGGCCGCGATGCCGCGCAGGTCGAGCTGGTGGAGGCTTTCGCCCGTGCGACGGGCCTCTGGTTCGATCCGGCCGCCGAGCCGCGCTACACGGCGGTGCTGGCGATCGACCTCGGCGCGCTGCGCCCTTCCCTCGCCGGGCCGCGGCGGCCGCAGGACCGGCTGGACGCGGCGGAAGTTCCGGCAGCCATCGCCAAGGCCGTCGGCGCCGCAGCCGGCGCCGTGCCCGCAGATGCGGTGGCCATCGCCGCCATCACCTCCTGCACCAACACCAGCGACACCGGGCTGCTGGTGGCGGCGGGGCTGCTGGCGCGGAAGGCGCGCGCGCTCGGCCTTTCGCCGAAGCCCTGGGTGAAGACGTCGCTGACGCCAGGCTCGCCGGCGGCAGCGCGGCGGCTGGCGCGGGTGGGGCTGCTCGCCGAGCTGGAGGCGCTGGGCTTCGGCATCGCGGGCCATGGCTGCGCGACCTGCATCGGCAATTCCGGCCCGCTGCTGCCCGCGGTGGCGGCGGCCGTGGAGGGCCAGGGCCTGAAGCCCGTCGCGGTGCTCTCCGGCAACCGGAACTTCCCCGGGCGCGTGCACGGGCAGGTCGATGCCGCGCTGCTCGCCTCCCCGCCGCTGGTCGTGGCCTTCGCGATCGCGGGCCGGGCGGGGATCGACATCACGCGAGAGGAGATCGCGCCAGGCGTCACGCTGCGCGACCTTTGGCCCGAAGCGGCGGAGGTCGAGGCGACGCTCGCCGCCGCGCTGGATCCGGGCGACGTCGCGCCCGCCTATGCCGCCGCCGAGGCCTCCGGCCCCTGGGCCGCGCTGGCGGCGCCGGCGACCGCCCGCTTCCCCTGGGACGCGGCCTCCACCTATCTCCGCCCGCCGCCCTTCGTGACCATGGCGCCGCCCCCTTCCGGTGCCGGCTACACGGCGCACCCGCTGCTCGTGCTGGGCGACGACATCACCACCGACCACATCTCCCCCGCCGGCGCCATCCCGCCGGCATCCGACGCCGCCGCCTGGCTGGTGGAGCGCGGCGAGGACCCGCGTGACCTCAACGTCTATGCCGCGCGGCGCGGCAATTGGGAGGTCATGGTCCGCGGCCTCTTCACCAATCGCACCGTGGTCAACCACCTGGCGCCCGGCCTGCCCGCCGGCCACACCGCCTTCGCGCCCAGCGCCGAGGCCATGCCCGCCTGGCGCGCCGCGGCGCGCTATGCGGAAGTGGGGCTGCCGGTCGTGATCGTGGCCGGGGAGCGCTACGGCACCGGCTCCTCCCGCGACTGGGCGGCCAAGGGGGCGCAGCTGCTGGGGGCGCGCGCCGTGCTGGCCAATTCCTTCGAGCGCATCCATCGCGCCAACCTGGTCGGCATGGGCGTCGTGCCGCTGCGCCTGCCGGAGGGCTGGCGGCCGGAGGGGCTGGCGCTGCGGCCGGGCGACGTGATCGAGGTCGCGCTGGACCTTGCCGCGCTGGCGCCGCGCGCCGCCGTGGCGGTGACAATTCGTCGCTCCGACGGGACCACCCTCGGCGGCACTGCCACCGCCTTGCTGGAGACGGCGCGCGAGGTCGCGCTGATCCGCGGCGGCGGGATGATCCCGACCATCCTGCGCACCGCGCTCGCGGCCTAACCCGGCTTCGCGATCATGATCCAGGTCGCGGCCAGCAACGGCAGCGTCGCGACCAGGCCGCCCGCGATCCAGAACCGGCCGAGCCGGCGATAGGCCGCCGGGATGGGCTGGCCCGCGGCGAAGCTCCGCGCCATGCGGGCCTGCCGGACCTGGATCGGCACCAGCATGAACAGCCAGATCGCCCCGGCGAGGGCGAACATCACCTCCGCCCAGACCAGCCAGCCATCGCGCAGCACATCCATGCCCGCGGCCCAGGCGGCGCCGTAGCCGCCGACGACGAGCAGCACGATGCCCCAGAAGGTGAAGAACCAGTCGGTGAGGGTCACCAGGCGCTGCGCGAAGGCGATGATGGCGGGGTCCTGCGTGGCGTCGGCGTAGAGCTTCCAGATCGCGGTGACGGTGACGTTGCCGAGCAGCAGCACGACGCCGAGCAGATGCACCAGCTTCAGCACGTCATAGGACGTCGTCATCGATCCGTCAGGCGCTGCGGCGCTTCCCCCCGGCGGGTTTGGCAGCGGGCTTCGGCGCGGCCTTGCGCGGCGCCTTCTTCGCGGCGGGCTTCCTGCCCGGTTCCTCGCCCAGGCTGCGCTTGAGGGCGGCCATCAGGTCGATGACGTTGTCGCGCTCCGGCTCCTCCGCCGGCGCCGGTTCCTCCTCCCCGCGCAGCTTCGCCTCAATCACCTCCCGCAGCTTCGCCTCGTAGCGGTCGGTCATGTCGCCGGGGTCGAAGCGGCCGGTCTGGCGGTCCACCAGCTGGGTCGCGAGCTTCACCATGGCGGCGTCGGGCTTCGGCGTGTCGAGCTCGGCGAAGGCCTCCGCGGGGTCGTGCAGTTCCTTCGGGTCGTTCAGCGTGTGCACGACCAGCCCGCGGCCGAGCGGCATGATGGCGACGGCGCGTTCCCGCCGCGCGATGACGAGGCGCGAGAGCGCGACCTTGCGCGACTTGCCGATCGCCTCCCGCAGCACGGCATAGACATCCTGCCCAGCCTCCCCATCCGGCAGCATGTAGTAGCCGGCATCGTAGTAGACGGGATCGATGGCGTCGGCGGGGACGAACTTGTCCACGTTCAGCACGGAGGAGCTGTCGATCTTCGCACGGTCGAAATCGGCGTCGTCCATGAGGACATAGGTGTCCTTCTTGAACTCGTAGCCCTTCACGAGGTCGGAGCGCTCCACCTCCTTCTCCGTCCCCGCATCCAGCGTGACCATGCGCACGCGATTGCCGGTCTTCGGGTTGATGAAGTGGAAGTGCAGCTCCGCCGCCGAATGGCGGGCGGCGTAGAGCGCGACGGGGCAGGAGACGAGGGCGAGGCGCAGATGGCCCCGCCAGATCGGGCGCTGGTGCTCGGCCATCAATCGGTCTCCTTCGGCAGGGTCTGGGTGGTGGTGGCGAAGTCGTCCCAGGGGTCGTGCTTCCGCCGCGCCAGGCGCTGCGGGATGGTGGCGATGGTGAAGGCGGCGGGGTCCAGCTTCGCCGTCACCTCCTTCCAGGCGAGCGGCGTGGCGACGGTGGCGCCGGGACGGGCGCGCGGCGAATAGGAACAGATGGCGGTGGCGCCCGGGCCGTTGCGCAGCCAGTCCACCAGGATGCGGCCGCGCCGCTTCGCCTTGGACACGGTGGCGATGAAGCGGTCCGGCTCCTCCCGCTCCATCGCCTGCGCCAGGCGATGCGCGAAGTCCCGCACGCGGGGCCAATCGGCATCCGGCTTGAGCGGCACCACGACATGCAGCCCCTTGCCGCCGGAGGTACGGCAGAAGCTCTCCAGCCCCATCCCCTTCAGCCGCTCCCGCAGGTCGATCGCGGCCTGCACCACGGTGGGGAAACCGACGCCCTCCCCCGGGTCCAGGTCCAGCACGATCCGGTCGGGGTGCGCGGTGTCGGCCAGGGTGGCGCCCCAGCCATGCAGTTCGATGGCGGAGACCTGCGCGCAGGCCAGCAGCCCAGCCTCGTCCTTCAGGGCCAGGTAGGGCTGGTCCTCCGCGCTGCCTTCGGTGATGGGGGCTGGCACGCCGCGGTTGCCGTGCTTCTGGAAGAAGGTCTGCCCGCCGATGCCATCGGGGCAGCGCAGCAGCGCCAGCGGCCGGCCCGCGATGTCCGGCAGCGCCACCTTGGCGACCTTCGTCCAGTATTCCGCCAGGTCCTGCTTGGTGATGCCGGGCCAGAGTTCGCGGTCCGCATGGGTGATGGAGGCCTCGCCCACGCGCTGCGCGCCGCGCACCGGCTTCGGCGCATGGACGATGCGGCCCTCGGCCGGCGCCTTGGGCTGGAAGGGTGTCCGCGGGACCTCGGGATGGGGAACGTCCCGCACCACCTCCTCCGGCCCCTTGTCCTGGCGCAGGCCGAGCCAGGTGGCGTGGCGCAGGCGGCCGAAGCCGGTCCAGCCGATATACTGCACCTCCCCCACCAGTTCAGGCCGCACCCAGTTGATGAGGGGGTCCGGCGGGTCGCCGGCCAGCAGCAGCCCGTCCGGCGGCGTCGTCGCCAGGCGACCGAGGCGGCGGCGGAGGTCCGCCAGCTCCTTCTCCGTGAAGCCGGTGCCGACGCCGCCGATGTAGTGCAGCCGCCCGCCATCGTCGTGGAAGCCAAGATGGAGGGAGCCCAGCC
Source organism: Acetobacteraceae bacterium (assembly GCA_027482245.1). Lineage (GTDB taxonomy): Bacteria > Pseudomonadota > Alphaproteobacteria > Acetobacterales > Acetobacteraceae > Falsiroseomonas. Next base: position 14,588 of record JAIXWG010000062.1, read on the forward strand.
CCTGGCGGCTACCGGCGGGCGGCGTCCAGCCCAGGATGACGAATTCGTCCCGGCCCTGGCACTTCACCTTCACCCAGTCCCGCGTGCGCGCGCCGCGATAGGGGGCGTCGGTGCGCTTGCAGATGATGCCCTCCAGCCCCAGCGCGCAGGCCTGGCGGCGGATGCGCGGCGTCTCGCCTTCCAGGTGGTCGCTGAAGCGCAGCGCGCCGCGCCAGGCATCCAGCGGCTTCAGCGCCGCCTTGCGGTCGGAGAGCGCGCAGGGGCGGAGGTCCCAGCCATCGAGGTGCAGCAGGTCGAAGAGGTAGAGGAACAGGCCCTTCCGCGCCTCCCCGCCCTTGCTGGCCAGTGCCGCCTGGAGGTTGGCGAAGGAGGAGAGCCCATCCTCCCGCAGTGCCACCAACTCGCCATCCAGCAGCAGGCTGTCCGGCTTCAGCCGCGCGACCGCGCGCACCACCTCCGGCAACTTGGCGGACCAGTCGAGGCCGTTGCGGGTGATGAGGCGGACGTCACGGCCATGCTTGCGGACCAGCAGGCGGTAGCCGTCGAACTTCACCTCGCTGAGCCATTCGCTTCCCTCCGGCGGTTCCTCCACCAGCGTCGCGAGTTCGGGTTTCTGGGAGTCCGGCAGCGGACCCTGCACCGCCCCTGGGGCCGGGGCGGCGCCGGGCTTGCGGCGGGGGGCGGGCTCGGGCTTCGGCGCGACGATCGTGCCGGGGCGGGCCACCGGCGCCGCCGCCGTTTCCGCGCGCAGCACGGCATCGGGCTTGGCCTTGCGGGGCACGCGCTTCGGCGCCGGGGGCGGCGTGGCTTCCAGCGCATCGGCATCCATGCCCTCGCGCACCGCCTCGTCATGTTCCTTGATGAGCAGCCAGTTCTCCGCCCGCTCCCGCCCGCGGGGCTTCATGCGGACCAGCACGAAGCCGCCGGCCAGGCGCGTCCCGTCCAGGCGGAACTTCAGCTCCCCGGCATCGAGCCCGGCCTGCGTGTCGCCCAGCGGCGACCAGGTGCCGCTGTCCCAGATCTCGACGCTGCCGGCGCCGTAATGGCCTTCGGGGATGGTGCCGTGGAAATCGGCGTAGTCGATCGGGTGGTCCTCCACCCGCACCGCCAGGCGCTTGTCGGCGGGGTCGAGGGAGGGGCCCTTGGGCACGGCCCAGGAGAGCAGCACGCCCCCGTGCTCCAGCCGGAAATCCCAGTGCAGGCGGCGCGCATCGTGCTTCTGGACGACGAAGCGGGGGGCGCGCTTCGCCCGGCCCTTCGGCGCGGCGGGCGCGGGTTCCGGCGTGGCGGCGAAGTCGCGCCGCGCACGGTAGGTGGCGATGGTGGTGTCGCGAGACCTGGGCGCCATGCCGGCAGGAACATGGCCGGGGCGGAAGGGTTCCGGCGGGACGGGCGAGATGCCCGTCCCCGTCGCAGGCTAGAAGGCGGGGGGCGGTTCCTCGCCCATGTCGGGGGGCGGGACGTCGATGGTGACGGTGCTGGGATCGACGCCCGTGCCCTTGTCCAGCCAGTAGGTCACGCTTTCCGGCCAAAGAATCACGACGCCGACCAGCAGCACCTGCAGCAGCAGCCAGGGCACCGCGCCCCAGTAGATGTCCTTCGACAGCACCTCCTTCGGCGCGATGCCGCGGAGGTAGAACAGCGCGAAGCCGAAGGGCGGGTGCATGAAGCTGGTCTGCAGGTTGATGCAGAGCAGTACGCCGAACCAGACCAGGTTGATGTCCATCTTCGCCGCCACCGGCGCCAGCAGCGGCACGATGATGAAGGCGATCTCGAAGAAGTCGAGGAAGAAGGCCAGGAAGAAGACGAAGATGTTGACGAAGAGGAGGAAGCCCGTCTGCCCGCCCGGCAGCTTCGCCAGCAGGTGTTCCAGCCAGAGCCCGCCATCGACGCCCTGGAACACGAGCGAGAAGACGGTGGCGCCGATCAGGATGAAGATCACCATGGCGGTGATGCGCATGGTGTTGGACATCGCCTCCCGCAGCAGCGGCCAGGTGAAGCGGCCGTTCAGCGCGGCCAGCCCCACCGCGCCGACTGCGCCCATGGCGCCGGCTTCCGTCGGTGTCGCGAGGCCCATGAAGATGGTGCCGAGCACGAGGAAGATGAGGACGATGGAAGGCACCATGCCCTTCGCCACGCGCCAGTAGAGGGCGGGGCCGCGCTGGGTCAGTGCCTCATCCGGCAAAGGCGGCATCTTGTGGGGGGCGAAGATGGCGACGCCCGCGATGAAGCCCAGGAACAGCAGCACCTGCAGGATCGAGGGCCCGATGGCGCCCGCATACATGTCGCCGACCGACTTGCCGAGCTGGTCGCCCAGCACGATCAGCACCAGCGACGGCGGGATGAGCTGCGTGATGGTGCCGGAGGCGGCGATCACGCCCGTCGCAATCCGCATGTCGTAGCCGTAGCGCATCATGATGGGCAGGCTGATCATGCCCATGGCGATGACGGACGCCGCGACGGTGCCCGTGATGGCGCCGAGCACCGCGCCCACCAGGATGACCGCGAAGGCGAGCCCGCCCGGCACCTTGCCGAACAACTGCCCGGTGCCCTCCAGCAGGTCCTCCGCCAGCCCGCAGCGTTCCAGGATGGCGCCCATCAGGGTGAAGAAGGGGATGGAGAGCAGCAGGTCGTTGGCGATGATGCCGAAGATGCGGAGCGGCAGGTTGAACAGGTAGGCGGTGGTGAAGTAGCCGAGCTCGATCGAGATGAAGCCGAAGAACAGCCCGACGGCCGCGAGGGAGAAGGCGACCGGGAAGCCGATCACCAGGAAGAGGATCATGCCGCCGAACATCAGCGGCGGCATCAGCTCGATGTTCATCGTGGGGTTGTCCGCGGCCGGTTACTGGAGGGGGCGTTCATAGGTGAGGACCGCCTCGCTCGGCGGCTTCTCCCCCACCAGCAGGGCGACGCGCTTGATCAGCTCCGACAGCCCCTGCAGGACCAGCAGGCCGAAGCCGATGGGCAGCAGCAGCTTGACGGGCCAGCGGATCAACCCGCCGGCGTTCTGCGACGTCTCCGCCCGCACCCAGCTGTCGAGGAAGAAGGGCCAGGTCATCCAGGCCAGCAGCGCCATGGCGGGCAGCAGGAAGACCGCGATGCCGATGATGTCGACCCAGAGCCGGTAGCGGTCCGACAGCGTGCCGAACAGGATGTCGACGCGCACATGCTCGTTCCGGTTCAGCGTGTAGCTGGCGCCCAGCAGCACGATGGCGCCGAACAGGTACCACTGCACCTCCAGCCAGGCGTTGGAGGAGTAGGAGACGCCGTAGCGCACGAAGGCATTGCCCGCGCTGATCACGCAGGCCAGCAAGGTCGCCCAGTCCGCGATCCGGCCGACACCGGCATTGAGCGCATCGACGGCGCGCGAGAAGGCAAGAAGCGGCTTCATGCGGGGGAGGTCCGGGCCAGGGTCGGGGTGCGGGCCGGCGGGTGCCGGCCCGCGGGGACTCAACGGCGCTGCTGCGCGGCCGCCTGCTGTTCCGTCGCCTGCATCAGGTAGACGAAGCTGTCATAGGAATTCTCCGCCACGCGGAACCACTGCAGCTGCGTCTCCCGATAGGCCTTGAAGTGGTCCCAGACCTTCTTGAAGCGCGGGTTGGTGGCCGACGTCTCCTCATAGAGGTCCATCGCCGCGCGGTAGCAGGCCTGCATCACCTCCCGCGGGAAGGCGCGCAGCTGGGCGCCGCCCGCGACCAGGCGGCGCAGCGCCGGCGGGTTCTGCGCGTCGTACTTGGCCATCGTCTCGATCGTCGCGTCGCGGCAGGCGCTTTCCAGCACTTCCTTGTAGAGCGTCGGCAGTTCCGCATACTTCGCGCGGTTGACGTGCATGGCGAGGTTGAGGCCGCCTTCCCACCAGCCGGGGTAGTAGTAGTAGGGCGCGACGCGGTTGAAGCCGAGCTTCTCGTCGTCATAGGGGCCGACCCATTCGGCGGCGTCGATCGTGCCGCGTTCCAGCGCGGGGTAGATGTCGCCGCCCGCGATCTGCTGCGGTACGGCGCCGAGCTTCTGGATGACGTTGCCCGCGAAGCCGCCGATGCGGAACTTCAGGCCCTGCAGGTCGGCGACGGTGCGGATCTCCTTCCGGAACCAGCCGCCCATCTGCGCGCCGGTGTTGCCGGCCTGGATGGAGACGATGTTGTAGCTCTCGAAGAACTCGCGCATCACCTCCCGCCCGCCGCCGGCGTTCAGCCAGGAATTGAGCTGCCGGAAGTTCATGCCGAAGGGGATGGTGCCGTCGAAAGCGAAGGTCGGGTCCTTGCCGACGAAGTAGTAGGACGCGGTGTGGGAGCATTCGATCGTGCCCTGCTGCACGGCATCCACCGTGCCGAAGGCGGGCACGATCTCACCGGCCGCGAACATGCGGATCTGGAACTTGTTGTCGGTCAGCGCGGCGACGCGCTTCGCGACGTGCTCGCCCGCCCCGTAGATGGTGTCGAGGCTCTTGGGGAAGGAGGAGGCGCAGCGCCAGCGCAGCTCCGGCATGGTCTGCGCGATGGCGGGCGTCGCCAGCGCGACGACGGGCGCGCCCGCGAGGCCGCGGGCGATCAGGCTTCGACGGTCCATTCGATGATACCTCCCAGGACGGCCGCTTTGTGCGGCGAAGACGAGGACCGCGCATGCGGCGACGGGGAGGAAGGCATCCCGGCCGCGCGGACCGCCCGCTCCCCATGCCGCGACGCTGCCGAGGCCCGGGGCATCTGTCAATATTAACGCAAATCTATACTCTGAATTACGTAAATTCCATCAAAACAGCACTCAAATTCATCATCAATCGCCAGAAATGCGGGCACGAATACTTGGTCATCCTGGGATACAACTGCGACACCACCGGTTTGTTGTCCCTGTCAACGATCGGCGATAGCCTTCCCCCAACGCCGCGACGGACGGCGCCGCCCAAGGGGCGGGTCCGGCGGCGATTCTGGGAAGGAACGGGTCCGTGCAGGGCTACGACTACATCGTCATCGGCGGGGGCTCCGCCGGCTGCGTCATCACCCAGCGCCTGGTCGCCGCCGGCAAGGGCGTGCTGCTGCTGGAAGCGGGCAAGCCGGACAACCATCCCTTCGTCCACATCCCCGGCACTTTCGTCCGCGTCATCGGATCCCACCGCACCTGGATGTACCGGTCGGAGGATGAGCCCGGCCTGAAAGGCCGGCCGATGCATGTGCCGCAGGGCCGCACGCTGGGCGGGGGCTCCTCGGTGAACGCCATGATCTACATCCGCGGCCAGCACGAGGATTACGACCACTGGGCCGCGCTGGGGGCGGAGGGATGGGGGTGGGAAGATGTGCTGCCCGTCTTCCGCCGGGCCGAGGCCAACCAGCGCCTGGCCGGCCCCTGGCACGGGACGGAGGGGATGCTGCGCGTGTCCGACAACCGGCACCGCCATCCCCTCAGCTACGCCTTCGTGCGCGCGGCGCAGGAAGCGGGCGTGCCCTACACTGACGACTTCAACGGCGCGCGGCAGGACGGCGCCGGCTTCTTCCAGACGACGACGTTGGAGGGACGGCGCGGCAGTACGGCGGCCACCTACCTCGCCAGCGTGCGCGGCCGGCCGAACCTGACCATCCGCACGGAAGCCATGATCGAGGCCATCCTGGTGGAGAACGGCGCCGCGACGGGCGTGCGCTTCCGCAGCCCCGATGGCGGCACGCACCAGGCCGCGGCGCGGGAGGAGGTGATCCTCTGTGCTGGCGGCATCGGCTCGCCCAAGGTGCTGCAACTCTCGGGGATCGGGCCGGCCGGGCATCTCGCGGAGCACGGCATCGCGCTGCGGCGGGACCTGCCCGGCGTCGGCGAGAACTACCAGGACCACATCTCCGCCGCGGTCTATGGGCAGACGCGGGAGGCCGTCAGCCTGCTGGGGCATGACCGCGGGCTGCGGTCGATCCGGCACGGGCTGGAATACGTCCTGACGCGGTCCGGCCTGCTGGCCTCCAACATCGTGGAGGCCGGGGCCTTCGTCGACACCAGCGATTGCGGGCGGCCCGACGTGCAGATCCACCTGACGCCGACGCTCGTCGGGGATGTGCACCGCGCCGCGCCGCCGGGCCACGGCATCACCCTCAACCCCTGCATCCTGCGCCCGACCTCCCGCGGCACGGTGCGTCTGCGCAGCCACCGCGTGGAGGACCCGGTGGTGCTGCGCGCCAACGCGCTCGGCACGGAGGAGGACATCGCGACGCTGGTGCGCGGCCTAAAGCTGTCGCGGCGCATCCTGCGCGCGCCCTCGCTCGCGAAGCTCATCGAGCGGGAGATCATGCCCGCCGCCGCGGACGACGTGCCGGACGAGGTGCTGGCCGACCATGCGCGGACGGTCGGCAAGACCGTCTTCCACCCCGTCGGCACCTGCCGCATGGGCCGGGACGGCATGGCGGTAGTTGACCCGCAGCTGCGCGTGCATGGCGTGCCGCGGCTGCGCGTGGCCGATGCCTCCGTCATGCCCACGCTGGTCAGCGGCAACACCAATGCCGCCGCGGTGATGATCGGGGAACGCTGCGCCGATTTCCTGCTGCGGACCGGCGCGTAGCGCTCCCCGTCGGGCGCTACTCCGCGATCAGGCCCAGCCGGTTGACCAGTTCCCGCTCGCGCACCGCTTCCTCCCGGATGAAGGCGGTGTAGTCGGCGGTGTTCATGTAGCTCAGCGGCAGGTCGTAGCGGCGCATCGCCTCCCGATGCTCAGGCGCCATCAGCGCCTTGTGGAAGGCGTCGTGCAGCACGCGGACGATGCCGGGGTCCATGTTCTTCGGCCCGGAGACGCCGAAGGGCGCGGTGAAGGCCATGTCGATGCCGAGTTCCTTCAGCGTCGGCGCCTGCGGGAAGCGGGGGCTGCGCTCCTCTGTCCAGACATTCAGCAGGCGGAAATCGCCGGCCTCCACGCCCGGCGCCCAGCCGGAGCCGTCGCCGACGCAATCGATCTGCCCGGCATGCAGCGCCAGCAGCGCTTCCGAGATGCCGCGGAAGGGCACGTGCTGCAGCTTGATGCCGGCACGCTCGAACACGACGTGGGAGACGACGTGGCCGTCCGAGCCCACGCCGACGCTGCCATGGGTCAGGCGATCGGGGTTGGCGCGGGCATGCGCGACGAAGCTGGCCCAATCCGTCCAGGGGCTGGTGGACTTCACCACCATGCCGAGCATGTAGCCGGACAGGCGGATGATGTAGGTGATGTCGTTGACCGGGTCGTAGGACAGGCTGCGCCGCATGAAGGGCTGGCGGATCGTGCCCATGTGGGACTGCGCCACCGTGTAGCCATCCGGCCGCGCCTGGCCGGAGGCGAGGAACTGCGCCGCCAGCACGCCGCCGGCGCCGCTGCGATTCTCGATCACGACGTTCTGGCCGAGCTCCCGCGTCGCCGCCGTGGCGAGCACGCGGAAGACGACATCGGTCGTGCCGCCCGGCGTCCAGGGGATGATCAGGCGGATCGGGCGGTTCGGGAATCCCGACTGCGCGATGGCCGGCGCGGCCAGCAGGGAACCGGCGCCGAGCAGGGCAAGACGGCGCGGGATGGCGCCGGGGCGGGCGCCATGGGGCGAATGTGTCATCCACGTCTCCTCCGGGCTCATTGGCCCATTGCCGCAATGGTCGGGGTTCATGGTTGATGGTGTCAACCGTTTCCCGAGCGAACACCTGCCGCGGCGATGGCCCGCGGGCCGGGGAAGACGGTTGAAAATATGCTGGATGAACCCTCGCCAATTGCTATCCTGGGTTGTGTCGCCACCCGCCCTGGTGGTGACTGGCACCGGCCCGCGGCGGGATCGCCCGGCGCCCGGGCCGCAACCCCTTCGGAGCATCCCCCCGTGTGCATCGCATGCCGCCCCGCCTCCCGCCGGGGCTTCCTGGCTTCCGCCGGCGCCCTGGCGGCGCTCGCCGCCCCCACCGGCCGCGCCCATGCCCAGGGGGTGGCCCGCCCCGCGACGCCGGACGCCGCGCTGCGCGCGCTGGCGGAGGGCCATGCCCGCTACCTGGCCGGGCAGCCGAGGGAGCGTGACATCTCCGCGGGGCGGGCGGCGCTGGCGGTGGGGCAGGCGCCCTATGCGGCCATCCTGGGCTGCGCCGACAGCCGCGTGGCGCCGGAGCATGTCTTCGATGGCGGGCCCGGCGACCTGTTCGTCGTGCGCGTGGCCGGCAATTTCGTGACGCGGGACGGCCTCGGCAGCCTGGAATTCGGGGCGGCGGTGCTCGGCACCAAGGCGATCCTGGTGCTGGGCCATACGAGTTGCGGCGCGGTCAACGCCACCACCGCGGCGCTGCGCCAGGGCAACAACCTGCCCGGCAGCATCGCGCCGCTGGTCACCGCCATGAAGCCCGGGATCGAGCCCGCGCTGGCAGGGCCGGCGGAAGGGCTCGCCGCGCGCGCCCTGGCCGCCAATGTCCGCCACGCCGTGCAGCGGCTGGAAGCGGACAGCCCGATCCTCTCCGCCCTGATCGCCGCCGGGTCGCTGAAGGTCGTGGGCGGGATCTACGACCTGGCGACGGGGCGCGTCGGGATGCTGTGAGCGGGCGGGCGGCAGCCCGCGGATACCGTCGCGCAACGCTTCGTTGCCAAAGGTCGCTGGCGCGGCGCGACGGGGCGGGCGACACGGAAGGGGATGCCGAACCTCCCTGGCGTTTTCCCGCCTGCCCCCTTCTCGCCTGCACCGCGCCGCAAAGCGCGGTATCAAGGGGGCCTCATGCCAAGCCCCCTCTCCCGTCGCGGCGCCCTGGCGGCGCTCGTCCTCACCGCCGGCTGCGCGCCGCGGATCGAGCCCGCCTCCTCCGGCATCCGGCTGCCGGCCCTGTTCAGCCGCGGCACGCCGGCCGCCACGCCGCCGGTGGCGATGCAATGGCCCGATGCGGCCTGGTGGCAGGCGTTCGGCGCCCCGCCGCTGGATGCGCTGATGCGCGCGGCCATGGACGGCAACCTGGATCTGGCGGCCGCCACGGCGCGGGTGCGCCAGGCGGATGCGCAGGTGCGGATCAGCGGCGCCGCGCTGCTGCCCTCCCTCGATGGCGATCTCTCGGGCGGCCGGTCACGGTCCGGCAGCCGCAACCCGGGCACCGCCGGGCGGGCGGAGAACAGCTTCGGCGCGACCATGTCGGCGAGCTACGAGGTCGATTTCTGGGGCCGCAACAGGGCGGCGCTGGAAGCGGCGCGGTCTTCCGCCCAGGCGGCGCGCTACGCCGTCGGCGTGACCGCGCTGTCCACTCAATCCGCGGTCGCGAATGCGCTGTTCAGCGTGCTTGGCGCGCGGGAACAGCTGGAGATCCAGCGCGGGAACCTGGAGGTCGCGACCCGCAACCTCGGCATCCTGCGCAACCGCATCGCCGCCGGCACCGCCACGGGGCTCGACGTGGCGCAGCAGGAGACGGTGGTGGCGCAGCAGCGCGCGGCCATCCCGCCGCTGCAGCAATCGGCCGACCAGAACCTGCTGGCGCTCGGCACGCTGACGGGCACGAACCCCGGCGACATGGCGGTGGAGACGCTGCGCATCGCCGCCGTCCGCGTGCCGGAGGTGCCGGCGGGCCTGCCGTCCGAGGTCCTGGCCCGGCGGCCGGACGTCCAGCTGGCGGAGGCCAACCTGCTGACCGCCAATGCCAATGTCGCGGCGGCGCGGGCGGCGCTGTTCCCGACCATCGCGCTGACGGCCCGCGGCGGCGTGAGTGCCACCGCGCTCGACCTGCTGCTGCGGCCGGGCTCGACGCTCTACAGCCTGGCGGCGGGGCTGACGGCGCCGATCTTCGATGGCGGCGCGCTGCGCGCCCAGGTGGATCAGTTCCGCGCGCGGCAGGAGGAACTGCTGGCCACCTACCAGCGTGCGATCCTGGCGGCGCTGCAGGAGACGGAGGCGAACCTGTCCGCGCTGCGCTGGAATACGGAGCTTGTCGAATTGCAACGCGCCCGCGTCGCCGCCGCCCAGCGCGCCTATGACATCGCGGAGGCGCAGCTGCGCGCCGGCACGGTGGACCTGCTGACGGTGCTGAACGTGCAGACCAGCCTGTTCTCCGCCCGCACCGCCCTGGCCCAGGCGCAGACCAGCCGCCTGCAGGCGGTTGCCGCATTGTTCACCGCCCTTGGCGGAGGCTGGAGCCTTGATGCGACCGCCGCGACGCCATCTGGAGGGAGCGGCCCCTGGGGCGGTCCAGCCGCCGGAGGCAGCCCGACGCCATGAACGAAGTTCCGAAGACGACGCCGAAGGCCGACCCGGCTGCCCTCTCCACGCCCGTGAAGGCACGGCGGCGGCGCTGGCCCTGGCTGCTGGCGGGGCTGGTCGTGATCGGCGCCGGGGCCGGCTATGCCTGGAAGGCCGGGCTGCCGCCCTTCGCGCCCGCGGTGCAGGCGCCGCCCCCGCCCGGCCAGCCGGGCGTGCGCCGGGGCGGCGGCGCGCCCGCCATCCCCGTGACGGCGGCCGCCGCGAGCGTGGAGGACCTGCCCATCCTGCTGGATGCGCTCGGCACCGTGCAGGCGTCCAACACCATCACCGTCGTGCCCCAGGTCTCCGGCCGCATAACGGAGATCGCCTTCCGGGAGGGGCAGGAGGTGAAGGCGGGCGACGTGCTGGTGCGGATCGACCCGCGCAGCTTCAAGGCCTCGCTCGACCAGGCGGTCGCGACCAAGGCGCAGCGGGAGGCGCAGCTGGCCAATGCGCGGCTCGACCTGCAGCGCTACCAGCAGCTGCTGCGCAGCAACGGCACGTCCCAGCAGACCGTGGACACGCAGCGCGCCCAGGTGGCGCAGCTGGAAGCGCAGGTGCAGTTCGACCAGGCGACGATCGACAGCGCGCGGGTGCAGCTGGACTACGCCACGATCCGATCCCCGATCGAAGGTCGCGTCGGGCTGCGGCAGGTGGACCTCGGCAACCTCGTCTCCAGCAGCACGACCACGGGCATCGTCGTGGTGACGCAGCTGAAGCCCATCACGGTGAACTTCACCCTGCCGCAGCAGACGCTGCCGCAGGTGATGCAGGCGCTGGCGGCGGGGCCGGTGACGGTGGAGGCGCGGCTCGCGGAATTCGCGCCGCCGCGGCTGGATGGCACGCCCGCGCCGCCGAACCCGATCGGGCAGCTGGTGACCATCGACAACCAGGTGGACCAGACGACGGGGACGATCCGGCTGAAGGCCACCTTCCCGAACGAGGACCAGCGCCTCTGGCCCGGGGCCTTCGTGAACACGCGCATCCAGGTGGCGGTGCTGCGCGGCGTCACGGTGCTGCCGCTGGTCGCCGTGCAGCGCGGGCCGCAGGGCCCCTACGCCTTCGTGGTGCGCGACGACAACACGGTGGAGCAGCGCAACATCACGCTCGGCACCATCGCGGGCAACCAGGCGGTGGTGCTGGCGGGCATGCGCGTCGGCGAACGCGCGGTGACGTCGGGCGCGCTGCGCCTGGTGAATGGCAGCCTGGTGCAGGTGGCGGAACCGGTGCGCCCGCCGCCTTCCGTGCCGCAGGCGCGCCGCCGGCCGCAACAGGCGCCGCCCGCCGCGACACCGCCCGCCGAGGCCCCCGCCACGCCGCCGCCCGCGCGGCCCTGACCGGGCATGAACATCTCCTCCCCCTTCATCGCGCGGCCCATCGCGACCTTCCTGCTGGCCGTCGCGGTGCTGCTGGCGGGCCTGTATGGCTACATGCGCCTGCCGGTCTCGTCGCTGCCGGAGGTCGACTTCCCGACGATCCAGGTGACGACCCAGCTGCCCGGCGCTTCCGCCGACACCGTCGCCGTCCTGGTGACGGCATCGCTGGAACGGCAGCTGGCGCAGATCGCGGGGCTGTCGGAGATGGTGTCCGTCAGCGGGCCGTCGGTGTCCCGCATCACGCTGCAGTTCAACCTGGGGCGTGACATCGACGATGCGGCGCAGGACGTGCAGTCCGCTATCAACGCGGCGCGTGGCACGCTGCCCTCCACCCTGCCCTACCCGCCGACCTACCAGAAGGTGAACCCGGCCGACCCGCCGGTCATGACGCTGGCGCTGACCAGTGAGACGCTGCCGACCGCGCGGCTTTCGGATGTGGTGGACACGCTGCTGGCGCAGCGCCTGTCGCAGGTGACGGGCGTGGGGCGCGTGGCCGTGCAGGGCAACATGCGCCCCGCCGTGCGGCTGCAGGTCGACCCCCAGCGCCTCGCCGCCTATGGCATCGGCATGTCCACGGTGCGGACCGCCGTCGCGGCGGCGAATGTCGCGGGGCCGAAGGGCTCCATCGACGGGCCGCAGCAGGCCTCCGCCGTCATGGCCAACGACCAGGTGACGACGCCCGCCGGCTTCGCCGACCTGATCATCGCCTGGCGTGACGAGGCGCCGGTGCGGCTGCGGGACGTCGGCGTGGCGGTGGAGGACCTGGAGAACACGCTGACAGCCGCCTGGTACAATGGCCGCCCCGCCGTGCTGATCGACGTGCAGCGACAGCCCGGTGCCAACATCGTCCGCACGGTGGAGCTGGTGCGCGCGCAGCTCGCCAACCTGGAACGCGCCCTGCCCGCGGGGGTCACGCTCTCCATCGTGTCGGACCGGACGGAGACAATCCGGGCCTCGGTCGAGGAAGTGCAGTTCACGCTGGTGCTCTCCGTCGTGCTGGTGGTGGCGGTGATCTACCTGTTCCTGCGCAGCGCGCGGGCCACCGTGGTGCCGGGCGTCGCCCTGCCGCTGTCCATCGTCGGCACCTTCGGCGTCATGGCGCTGTGCGGCTATTCGCTCGACAACCTCTCGCTCATGGCGCTGACCATCGCGACGGGCTTCGTGGTGGACGATGCGATCGTGATGATCGAGAACATCGTCCGCCTGATCGAGGGCGGCAGGAAGCCGCTGGATGCCGCCTTCGAAGGTGCGAAGCAGATCGGCTTCACCATCGTCTCCCTCACCGTCTCCCTCGTCGCCGTCTTCATCCCGCTGCTGTTCATGGATGGCGTGGTGGGGCGGCTGTTCCGCGAATTCGCGATCGTCCTGACCATCTCCGTCCTCGTCTCCATGGTCGTGTCGCTGACGCTGACGCCGATGATGTGCGGCCTGCTGCTGCGCCCCCACACCGAGGAGAAGCCGGGCCTCGTCAACCGCGCCTTCGAGGCCGGGTTCGAGTGGCTCCGCCGCCTCTATGCCCGCACCCTCGACTGGGCCCTGGCGCGGGAGGGGCTGATGCTGGCGGTGGCGGCGGCGACTCTGGCCGGCACGGTCTGGCTCTACATCGTCGTCCCCAAGGGCTTCCTGCCGCTGCAGGACACCGGGATCATCGCCATCACCACGGAGGCCCCGCAGGACGTCTCCTTCGCCCGCATGTCGGAGCTGCAGCGCCAGGTGGCGGAGGTGGTGGCGCGGGATGCGGAGGTGGTCTCCGTCGCCTCCGTCGCCGGGGCGGGCACGGTGAATGCCGCGCAGAACACCGGGCGTGTCGTCGCGGTGCTGCGGCCGCGGGCGGAGCGCGCCGACGACGTCTCCGCCGTGATCGACCGGCTGGCGCCGCAGATCGAGCGCATCCCCGGTGTCGTCGCCTATCTCCAGCCCGTGCAGGACATCCAGATCGGCACGCGGCCATCCAGCACGCAGTACCAGTACACGCTGACCGACACGGCGGCGGATGAGCTGCGCGCCTGGGCGCCGCGGCTGCTGGCCGGCCTGCGCGAACTGCCGCAGCTGCGGGACGTGGCGAGCGACCAGCGGGAGGATGGGCTTCGCATCCAGGTGCAGGTGGATCGCGCCCGCGCCGCGCGTCTCGGCGTGACGATGCAGGCGGTGGACGACACGCTGTACGACGCGCTCGGCCAGCGGCAGATCTCCACCATCTACGGCCAGGCGAACCAGTACCGCGTGGTGCTGGAAGCCGATCCCCGCCAGGTGAACGACCCCGCCGCGCTCGGCCTGCTGCGCGTGCCGGGCACGGTGACCAACGGCATCGCGGCGCAGATCCCGCTGGCGGAGATCGCGACCATCACGCGGGCGAGCGGCCCGCTGACCATCACGCGGCAGGACCAGTTCCCGGCCGTGACCTTCAGCTTCAACCTGGCGCCCGATGCCTCGCTAGGCCAGGCCGTGACGGCGATCCGCGCCATGCAGGCGCGGCTCGGCATGCCCGATACCATGCAGGGCAGCTTCGGCGGCGATGCGGCGGAATTCGACCGCTCGCTGGCCGGCCAGGGCTGGCTGATCCTGGCCGCTGTCATCGTCATCTACATCGTGCTCGGCGTGCTCTACGAAAGCGTCGTCCACCCCATCACCATCCTCTCCACCCTGCCCTCCGCCGGCATCGGCGCGCTGCTCGGGCTGATGATGTTCGGCCTCGACCTCTCGGTGCTCGGGCTGATCGGCATCGTGCTGCTGATGGGCATCGTGAAGAAGAACGCGATCATGATGATCGACTTTGCGCTGGAGGCGCAGCGGGACCACGGCATGGCGCCGCGCGACGCGATCCGGGAGGCCTGCCTGCTGCGCTTCCGTCCCATCATGATGACGACGATGGCGGCATTGCTGGGCGCCGTGCCGCTGGTGCTGGGCCATGGCGCGGGGTCGGAGCTGCGGCTGCCGCTCGGCGTTTCCGTCATCGGGGGCCTGCTGCTGAGTCAGGTCATCACGCTCTACACCACGCCCGTCATCTACCTGGCGCTGGAGGATCTGCGCGGCTGGGCGGGGCGGCGCTTCCGGCCGCGGGCGCCGGCGGCGGCGGCGGAGTAGCGCGTGTCGATCTCCGCCCCCTTCATCGCGCGGCCCATCGGCACCACGCTGCTGGCCATCGGGCTCGCGCTCGCGGGGCTCGTCGCCTATTTCAATCTGCCCGTCGCGCCGCTGCCGCGCGTCGATTTCCCGACCATCGCCGTCAGTGCCAGCCAGCCCGGCGCGGACCCGGCCATCATGGCGTCCTCCGTCGCAGCCCCGCTGGAACGACGGCTGGGGGAGATCCCGGGGGTGACGGAGCTGACCTCGAGCTCCAGCCTCGGCAGCGCCACCGTCATCATCCAGTTCGACCTCAGCCGCTCCATCGCCAGCGCGGCGCGGGACGTGCAGGCGGCGATCAACGCGGCGATGTCGGACCTGCCATCCGGCCTGACCAATACGCCGACCTTCCGCAAGCTGAACCCGGGCGACGCGCCGGTGCTGATCCTGGTGCTGACCTCCAGCACGCTGACCCCCGGCCAGCTCTACGACGCTGCCGACAACGTCGTGGTGCCGCGCCTGTCGCAGGTGGACGGCACCGCGCAGGTCAGCATCGCGGGCGCCGAGCAGCCCGCCATCCGCGTCGCGGTCGATCCCGCGGCCGCGACGGCCGCCGGCGTCTCGCTCGACCAGATCCGCACCGCCATCACGGCGGCCAATGTCACGCAGCCCACGGGCATGCTGGAAGGGCCTCTGCAATCCGCCGCCATCGGCGTGAACGACCGGCTGCAGGAGGTCGCGGAATTCGGCGCCATCATCGTGCGCCAGGCCAATGGCGCGATGGTGCGGCTCGATTCCATCGCGCGGGTGGAACAGGGGGCGCGGGACCGGCGGCAATCCGGGCTGTTCAACGGCCAGCCCGCCGTGATCCTGACGATCTATAAGCAGGCCGACGCCAATGTGCTGGAGGTGGTCGACGGCATCCGCGCCCTGCTGCCGGACCTGAAGCGCTGGATGCCGGCGGGCGTGGACGTCACCATCATGCGCGACCGGTCGGAGACGATCCGCGCCTCGGTGGCGGAGGTGCAGCACACCCTGCTGATCAGCATCGCGCTGGTGGTGCTGGTGGTGGCGGTCTTCCTGCGCAAGCCCTCCGCCATCATCGCCGCCGGCATCGCCGTGCCGCTCTCGCTGCTCGGCACGCTCGGCGTGATGTGGATGGTGGGCTATTCGCTCAACAACCTCTCGCTCATGGCGCTCACCATCTCCGTCGGCTTCGTCGTGGACGACGCCATCGTGATGATCGAGAACATGGCCCGCATGCAGGAACGCGGCATGCGCCCCATCAAGGCGGCGCTGGAGGGGGCGCGCCAGATCGGCTTCACCGTCGTGTCGATGAGCCTGTCGCTGATCGCGGTCTTCATCCCGCTGCTGTTCATGGGCGGGATCGTGGGGCGCATGTTCCGCGAATTCGCGGCGACGCTCTCCATCGCCGTCGCCATCTCCGCCGTCATCTCCCTCACCGTCACGCCCATGCTGGCCGCGCATCTGGCGCGCGAAGAGCCGAAGCCGGAGGGCCGCATCGGCCGCGCCTTCGAGGCGACGCTGGACTGGATCATCCGCGGCTACATGCGGAGCCTGGTGGTGGTACTGCGGTGGCGGGTGCTGACCTGGCTGTTCAACCTTGGCCTCGTCGCCCTGACCATCTGGCTCTACACCGTGGTGCCCAAGGGCTTCATCCCGGCGCAGGATTCCGGCCTGCTGCAGGGCAGCGCGCAGGCGCAGCCGGATACCTCCTTCCAGCAGATGGTCGTGTACCAGCAGCGGTTGATGGAGGTGCTGCGCGCGGACCCGGCGGTGGAAAGCGCTTCGGCCTCCGTCGGCGGCGGCGGCTTCTTCGGCTCCTCCTCCAACATCCGCATCCAGGTCGCGCTGAAGCCGGCGGCGGATCGGCCGGGGATGAACGCGGATGGCGTCATCACGCGGCTGCGCGGCCCACTCTCCCGCATCACGGGGCTGCAGACCTTCCTGCGCCCCGTGCAGGACATCAACATCGGCGGCCGGTCCAGCAGCGGGTCCTACCAGTACGTGCTGCTGACCCCGGACCTGGAGGAACTCGGCGTGTGGAGCGAGCGGCTGGTGCAGCAGCTGCGCACCGTGCCGCAGGTGGCCGACGTGTCCTCGGACCAGCAGCGCACCGGCCTCGTCTCCCGCCTCGTCATCGATCGCGATGCGGCCGCCAGGCTCGGCGTCTCCATCTCGGCGCTTGGCGGCGCGCTCAACAACGCCTTCGCACAGCGCCAGGTCTCCACCATCTACCGCCCGCGCAACCAGTACCGCGTGATCCTGGAAGTGGACCCGGTGCTGACGGAGGACCCGGATAGCCTGCAACGGATCTTCGTGCCCGGCGCCGCGGGCCCCGTGCCGCTGGGCTCGCTCGTGCGGCTGGAACGCACGGTGGCGCCACGCTCCATCACGCACCAGGGCCTGTTCCCCGCCGCCACCATCAGCTTCAACCTCGGCGAGGGTGCGACTCTCGGCCAGGCCGCTGAGTTGGTGGAGAAGGCGGTGCTGGACATCCAGATGCCCGGCACCATCCGCGGCGAATTCGCCGGCAATGCCCGCGCCTTCCAGAACTTCCAGAGCGGCCTTCCGCTGCTGATCCTGGCGGCGCTGGTCGCGATCTACATCGTGCTCGGCGTGCTCTACGAAAGCCTGATCCACCCGCTGACCATCATTTCCACCCTGCCCACGGCGGGCGTCGGCGCGCTGCTGGCGCTGCTCGCCACCAACACGCCCTTCACCATCATCGCGCTGATCGGCGTGATCCTGCTGATGGGCATCGTGAAGAAGAACGCCATCATGATGGTGGATTTCGCGCTGGAGCATGAGCGTGACGGCGGCGAGGGCGGGATGGTCGCGATCCTGGAGGCCTGCCGCGAACGCTTCCGCCCCATCCTGATGACGACGCTGGCCGCGCTGTTCGGCGCGCTGCCGCTGGCACTCGCCACCGGGCCGGGAGCGGAGCTGCGCCAGCCGCTCGGCATCACCATCATCGGCGGGCTCATCCTGTCCCAGCTGCTGACGCTCTACACGACGCCCGCCGTCTATCTGGGGCTGGAACGCCTGGCGGGCGCGAAGCGGGAGAAGCTGGCGCCGCTGACGGCGCGGGCCTGAAGGCTACTCCGCCGCCGCGACATAGCGGTGGCGGAGGTGGATGCGCCGCGCTTCCGGATCGGGCCGTGGCACGGCGGAGAGCAGCGCCTTGGTATAGGCATGGGTCGGATTGTCGCAGACCTGCGTCGCCTCCCCGGTCTCGACCACCTTGCCGCGATGCATCACCGCCACGCGATCGCACATGTAGCGGATGACGCTGATGTCGTGGCTGATGAAGACATAGGCGAGGTTGAGCTCGTCCTGCAGGTCGAGCAGCAGGTCCAGCATCCGCGCGCGCAGCGAGACATCGAGCGCCGCCGTCGCCTCATCCGCCACGATCACGCGGGGCTTGAGCGCCAGCGCACGCGCGATGCAGATGCGCTGGCGCTGGCCGCCGGAGAAGGCGTGGGGGTAGCGCTCCGCCCAGCCGGGCTCGATGCCGACGCGTTCCAGCAGCGCGGAGACGCGATCGCGGAGTTCGCCGCCGCGGGCCAGGCCGTTGACCAGCAGCGGCTCTGCCACGATCTGCGACACGGTCATGCGCGGGTTCAGGCTGGCGAAGGGGTCCTGGAAGACCATGCGGATCTCGCGCCGCGCGGCGCGCAACGTCTCGCCCTCCGCGCGTGCCAGGTCGATCTCGGTGCCATCCTCCCGCCGGTAGTGGATGGCGCCGCCCGTCGGGTCCGTGACCCGCAGGATGCAGCGGCCGAGCGAGGTCTTGCCGGAGCCGCTTTCGCCGACGACGCCGAGCGTCTCCCCGGGCCGGACCTCGAGGGAGACGCCATCGACGGCGCGGACCTCCCCCACCTTCTTGCGCATGATCCCCTTCACGATGGGGAAGACCATCGACAAATTCTCGATCCGCAGGATGGGCGGCGGGGGCGTGGCGGGCTCGGGCCGCTTCAGGCGGATGTCGGACGGGCGCTCCAGCTTGGTGACGTTGCCGAGCAGCATGCGCGTATAGGCATCGCGCGGCGAGGCGAAGAGGCTGCGGACCGGGCCGCTTTCCCGCACCCGGCCGCGTTCCATGACGACGACGTCGTGCGCGATTTCCGCCACCACGCCCATGTCGTGCGTGATGAACATCACCGTCATGCCGCGCTGCTGCTGCAGCCGGCCGATCAGGTCCAGGATCTCCGCCTGCGTGGTGACGTCGAGCGCAGTGGTCGGCTCATCCGCGATCAGCACGGCGGGGTTGCAGGCCAGCGCCATCGCGATCATCACGCGCTGGCGCATGCCGCCGGAGAATTCGAAGGTGTAGCGGTCCACCGCGCGATGCGGGTCGGGGATCTCGACGGACGCCAACAGCTCGATCGCGCGCTCCCGCGCCTGCCTGCGGGACAGGCCGAGATGCAGCCGCACCGCCTCCCCCACCTGGTCGCCGACCTTGTGGACGGGGGACAGCGAGGACATCGGCTCCTGGAAGATCATCGCGATCTCGTCGCCGCGGAGGTCGCGGATCGCGCGGCCGCGCGGGTCCATGGCGGCGAGGTCGAGCGTCGATCCATCCTTGCGGTGGAACAGGATCTGGCCGCCCGTGATGCGGCCGGGCGGATCGACGATCTGCAGGATCGACCGCGCGGTGACGGATTTGCCGGAGCCGCTTTCGCCGACGACGCAGGTGGTCAGGCCACGCGCAAGGGAGAAGGAGACGCCATCCACCGCGCGCACCAGGCCGGTGCGGGTGGGGAAAGAGACGTGGAGGTCGCGGACCTCCAGCACGGGGGCGTTCTCGGTCATTTCTGGTAGGGATCCGCCGCGTCGCGAAGGCCATCGCCGAGGAAGTTCAACGCCAGCACCGCGATCACCACCGCGCCGCCCGGCGCAAAGAGCCAGGGCGCCGTCGCGATGGACCGGATGTTCTGCGCTTCCCGCAGCAGCACGCCCCAGGAGATGACGGGCGGTTGCAGGCCGAGGCCGAGGAAGGAGAGCGCCGTCTCCGCCAGGATCATCGCCGGGATGGCCAGCGTGATGGAGGCGATGATGTGGGAGGCGAAGGAGGGCAGCATGTGGCGGAAGATGATCCGCTTCTCCGACGCGCCATCGAGGCGCGCGGCGGTGACGAAATCCTCCGTCCGCAGCGACAGGAAACGCCCGCGCACCACGCGCGCCAGCTGCGCCCAGCCCACGAGCGACAGGATGATGGTGATGCAGAGGTAGATGCGTTCCGGCGGCCAGCCCTGCGGCAGCGCCGCGCCCAGCGCCAGCCAGATCGGGATGGTCGGCAGGGACAGGACGAACTCGATCACGCGCTGGATCACGAAATCGACGCGCCCGCCGTAATAGCCGGAGATGCCGCCGAGGATCAGGCCGATGACCAGCGACAGGAACACGCCAATGAGGCCGATGAAGAGCGAGGTCTGCGCCGCCTTCATCATGCGGCTGTACACGTCGCGCCCGAGGCGATCCGCGCCGAAGAGGAACACGCTGTCGCGCGGGTTTTCCGGCCCGAAGAGATGGATGCTGGTCGTGAACAGGCCGAGGAGTTCGTACTCATAGCCCTCGACGAAGAAGGACAGGTAGATCTTGCGGCTGGGGTCCGGCGTGAAGGTCGGCGCCAGCGTCACGCGGTCCCGCGTCAGCCGCATCGCCTGCACATGCGGGCGGATGCGCCAGCCATCGTCCGTCGTCTCGATGAAGTGGATCATCTGTGGCGGGTGGAAGACGGCGCGTGCGTTCTGCTTGCCGGGATCGGTGGTGGCGAGGAAATCCGGCACCAGGGCCACGACGTAGAGCAGCAGCACGATGATGCCGCCGGCCATGGCCAGCTTGTGGCGGCGGAAGTTCCACCACATGAGTTTCCACTGGGACGCGGCCGCGGTGCGGTCGATGGCGTGGGGCTCGCTGGGCGCTGCGGCGCCAGGCTGGATCGCGTTCATCTCAGTCGTACCGGATGCGCGGATCGACCAGCGCCAGCAGGATGTCGGACAGCAGCATGCCGACCAGCGTCAGCGTGCACATCAGCAGCAGGAAGGCGCCGGCGAGGTACATGTCCTGGCTCAGCAGCGCCTGCAGCAGCAGCGGCCCCGCGATGGGCAGCGACATCACCACCGCCACGATCGTGGCGCCGGAGATCAGCTGCGGCAGCATCCAGCCGATGGTGGAGACCAGCGGGTTGATCGCGAGCCGCACGGGATACTTGATGAGCAGCCGGATCTCCGACAGGCCCTTCGCCCGCGCCGTTGTCACATAGGGCCGGTGCAACTCATCCAGCATGTTGGCGCGCATCACGCGCACCAGGCCAGCCGTGCCGTTCACCGCCAGGATGACCACGGGCACCCAGAGATGCGCGAGTAGGTCGATGAACTTGTCGAAGGACCAGGGCGCGGTCTGGTAGGCCTCGCTGAACAGGCCGCCGACATCCTGCCCGAAATGCACGACGGCGACATACATCAGCACCAGCGCCAGAAGGAACCCCGGGATCGCGAGGCCGAGGAAGGCGATGAAGGTGAAGAAGTAGTCGAGGACGCTGTACTGCCGCACGGCGGAGAGCACGCCGATCGGCAGCGCGATGGCCCAGGTCATCGCGAGCGTCGAGGATGTCAGCAGCAGGGTCAGCCCCATCCGTTCCCAGATCAGGCCGGAGACGGGCTGCTGCCATTCGAAGGACAGGCCGAAATCACCGTGCAGCAGGATGCCGGTGATCCATTTCCAGTACTGCACGATGAAGGGCTGCTCCAGCCCGAAGCGTTCGCGCAGCTCCTGCGCCGTGCGCTGGTCCACGATCTCGTTCGAAGCCGCCAGCGTCGCGACATAGGTCGTGACGTAGTCGCCCGGCGGCAGCTGGATCAGGAAGAACGCCAGGAAGCTGACCGCCACCAGGGACGGCACCATCCAGACCAGGCGGCGGAGGATATAGGCCAGCATGTGGATGATGCGGGACCGGTCTGCGGCCGGCCCCGCCCCCTTCCCTTACGAGGTGAAGAAGAACTGCTGCGGCAGCGAAGGCCCCGGATGCGGCCAGGACCAGCTGTAGGGCATGCTGCCCGGCACGCCACGCAGCCGGTTCTGCGCCACGCCGAACAGGTTCGGCGCCAGGTTCACGCCGATGCACTCGAACTGCTCGGCGCAGATGTCGAAAACGCGCTTCATCAGCTCGCCCTGGCGCCGCGTATCCGCGGTGGAACGCGCCTGGTCGTAGAGCCGCATGCGTTCCTTCTGGTGGTCCGGCGGTTCCTGCCCGTCCCGCCCGCCGCTCGCGTACCACATCGCCCAGGGCACGGCGTAGCGCGTGCCCTGCGTGTGCATGGCGAAGAAGTCGCGGGGATCGAGCATCGGCTCCAGCCCACCCGGCCCCGGCCAGACGGCGATGTCGTGGTCGTTGTTGTCGCCGCGAGTGTAGTAGAGGGACCGGTCGATCGTGTTGATCTTCACGTCGATCCCGATCTCCGCCCAGTGGCGCTTGATCAGTTCCAGCGCGTCGTTGTTGTCGGGGTAGAGCGCGGTGATGACGTCGATCGCGAAGAAGACGCGCTGCCCATCCGGGCGCAGGCGGAAGCGCTGGCTGTCACGCCGGTTGTAGCCGATCCGGTCCAGGATGCGGTTGGCCTCCCGCACGTTGTGCTCGGTGAACTGGCGCGACAGCTTCTCATGGTACCAGGGATGCGTGGGCCGCGGGCCGATCTGCCAGGGCTCGGACTGGCCGAGATAGACGATGTCCACGATCTCCGCGCGATTGATGCCGAGCGAGAGGGCCTGGCGGAATTCCTTGTTGCCCAGCATCTCCCGGATCTTCGGATCCTTGTGGGTGATGTTGGGGTAGATCGTCATGCTGGTGGAGCCGGCATTGATCGTGTCGAACATGCGGTAGTTGCCGCGCTGCATGTTCTGCGCGACGACCGGCTTGTTCGCCAGCACGTCGATGTGCCGCTCCTGCAGATCGAGCCGCCCGCCGATCACGTCCAGCATCAGGCTTTCCACGTCCTGGTAGACCTGGAAGTTCAGCCGGTCGATGTAGGGAAGCTGGCGGCCACTGGTGTCCACCTGCCAGAAGAAGGGATTGCGCCGCATCGTCACGCGCGTGGCGCCGCCCTGGTAGGGTTCCTCGATCACCCAGGGGTCGAGCGTCGGCTTCTCCGCATTGCCCCAGCGCGAGGGGATCTCGATGTCGCCGCAGCGCTGGCGGAACAGCTGCGCCCAGTCCGACACATTCGCCTGGCGCAGCGTCGCCGCGAGGTCCGCGTTGTACTTCGGATGGAAGCGGCCGCAGTAGTGCTTCGCGAACAGCGTGGGATGCTGGCCGAGCGGCGTCGCCATCTGCTGCAGGAATAGCCCGTAGGGACCGGCGAAGGTGAACTTGACCGTGACGTCGTCGATCTTCTCGCACTTCACGGGCTGGCCATCGATGACCCACATCGAGGGCGGGGACCGGTAGAGTTCCGTGTTCAGGATGCAGTCGTTGATGGCGAAGAGGATGTCATCCGCCGTGAAGGGCGCGCCATCCGACCAGCGCATGCCGGGGCGGAGGTGGAAGGTGAATTCCTTCGAATCGGCGGAGACGTCCCAGCGCTGCGCGACGCCCGGCAGCACATCGGTGAACTCCATGTTCCAGCGCGTCAGGCCCTGGTTGCCGATCAGGCGCAGGATGCCGTTGTGGTCCGAACCGCCACGCAACCCGCGGCGCAGCGTGCCGCCGTAGCGGCCATTGGGCTCGTTCGGTGTCACCACCAGCGGCGCGCTGCCGACGCGCTGTTCCAGCGGCGGCAGGCGGCCCTGCTGGACGGCGGCTGCAATGTCCGGCGCTTCCCGCGCCGCCGCCTGGGCCAGCGCCGCGCCCGCGGGCAGCGCCACGGCCATGCCGGCCGCCCCTTGCAACAGGGCGCGACGCCCTACCCCTTGATCCTTCATGGCCGCAGCCTCCTCCGCCCGGTGTTGCCCCGGATATGGCAAAGCTTGCATGCGCCAACGGGGGCATCAAGCACGATCGATGGCGGCGAGGTTGCGTCTTCGCAACCCTCCAGCGAAGTCTCAGGGATAGCCCCAGGACCCGTCCGGCTTCCGTGGCATCTTCCTTTCCCAGCGAACGTAGCGGTCGGTCGCCAGGTAATCCTCGTCCATCTCCACGCCCCAGCCGGGGCGATCGGGGCGCGGCAGCAGGTGGCCATCCTCCGGCAAATAGGGGTCGAGGACGTAGCTGCCGGTATCAGCATCCTTGCGCACCGTGTCGACGCCGGGCGGCAGGCGGTATTCGAGAATCTTGAAGTTGGGCGCGGCAAGGCAGAGGTGGAGGTTCACCGCCGTCGCCAGCGGGCCCATCGGGTTGTGCGGCGCCAGCGTGACGTAATGCGCCTCCGCCAGTGTCCAGATCCGCCGCATCTCGCCAACGCCGCCGACGACGCAGACATCGGGCTGGATGATGTCGACGCCGCGCGCGTTCAGCAGCGCCAGGAATTCGTAGCGGCTGTAGAGGGATTCGCCGGTGGCCAGCGGGCAGTTCAGCCGCGACTTCAACTCGCCCCAGGCCGGGAAATGCTCGGGGCGGATCGGCTCCTCGAAGAACAGCGGATCGTAGGGGGCGAGCGCGTTGCCGAGCTGCACGGCCTGCCAGGGCTCGAAGATCTTGGCGTGGGCGTCGAAGGCGAAGTCGAAATGCCCAGGCGCCACTTCGCGCAGCCTGCGGAAATAGTCACCGGCTTCCCGCACCACCTCCCCCCAGCGGTTCGCGTGCATGTCCACGCGATAGGGGCTGAGCTTGAAGGCGGTCAGGCCGAAGCGCTCGTTCAGCTCCTGCACGCGGTCGCGCGCGATGGCGGGATCGGGCGCGGTGTAGATGCCCTGGTAGACCCGCACGCGGTCGCGCATGGTGCCGCCGAGGATCTGGTAGACCGGCACGCCCAGCCCCTTGGCCGCGATGTCCCACAGGCACTGGTCGATGGCCGCGATGGCGGCCAGGCCCAGCGCGCCCGGCGGGAAGCGTGCCTGCTGCACCAGCTTGAGCGTCACATATTCGACGCGACGCGGATCCTCGCCGATGATCATGTCCGTGAGGTAGTCGAGCAGCGGCGGCAGGGCGCGGTCGGGTCCGTGATTGTAGCACTCGCCCCAGCCGGTGATGCCGCAATCCGTGTCCAGCGCGACGATCACGCGCGGCCGGTCGCCATCGCGGCTCATGAAGCTGCGCAGTCGCGCGATCCGCATGGCGCGGTCCTCCCCTGGTCCCTGCGCCAGTCTAGGCACCGCCAGCGGTGCGTGGCGAGGGGCCGGGAGACGCGCGCCGCGATGGGTGCCACCATGCGCCCCTGACCAGGGGGAACCGCCATGACCATCGCCCGCGTGGAAAGCCGCGTGCATCGCAGCGCCTTCAGCTATGGCGCGGGGGCCGCCAGCCAGGGCGGGAACCTCCGGCTTCGCAGCATGGATACGCTGCTGGTGCGGGTGGAGACCGCGGACGGGCTGGTGGGGTTCGGGGAGGGCTTCGGTTTCACCCTGGTGGACACCACGCGCGATGCGGTGGAGCGGTTGGTGGCGCCCGCCTGCCTGGGGCAGGGGGAGGCCGACATCCCCGCCCTGACGCGGATGCTGGCGCGGCGCTTCCACAATTTCGGCCGCAACGGTCCCGTCAGCTACGCGATCTCCGCCATCGACATCGCGCTGTGGGACATCACGGCGCAGCGCGCGGGCCGGCCGCTGCATGCGCTGCTGGGCGGCGCCGGCCGCGATCGCGTCGCCGCCTATGCCAGCCTGCTGCGCTACGACGATCCCGACGCCGTCGCGCGGAATGTGCGGGAGGCTGTGCGGCGTGGCTATCGCGCCATCAAGCTGCATGAGGTGTCGCTGGACGGCATCCGCGCGGCGCGGGCGGCGGCGCCGGACGACATCCCCCTGATGCTCGACATCAACTGCGCCTGGGACACGCTCGACCAGGCCCGCGCCTTCTGCCGCGCGGTGGCGGGCATGAATGTCCGCTGGGTGGAGGAGCCGACCTGGCCGCCCGAAGACCACGCCGCGATGGCGGCGCTACGCGCCGAAGGGCATGCCATCTCCGCGGGCGAGAACCTGTCGAACGTGCACGATTTCAGGCGCCTCCTCGACACCGGCGCCGTCGATGTGGCGCAACCCAGCGTGACGAAGCATGGCGGCGTCTCCGCGCTGCGGGAGGTCGCGGCCATGGCGCGGGATGCGGGCATCGCCGTCGTGCCGCATTCCCCCTATTTCGGCCCGGGCCTGCTCGCGACGCTGCATTTCCTTGCCGCAGTGCCCGATCCCGAGCCGATCGAGATCTACTTCGCGGACCTCGAGGCGCCGCCCTATGGCGATGCGCTGGCGGTCAGCGATGGCTTCATCAGTGTGCCGACCGCCCCCGGCCTCGGCCTTACGCCGTCGTGGTAGGCAACCGGTAGAAATTCGTGGCGCTGCGCCAGAACAGATCGGCCTTCTCCTCCGCGCTGGCCTGCGCGGCCAGGCGCTTGAAGGCGTTCCAGCCCTCGCCATAGCCGTAGCTGCCCTTGTCCACGGGGAAGTTGCTCTCGAACATGCAGCGGCCGGTGCCGAACAGCTCGATCACCGGCTCCATCCAGGGCTTCCAGGCGGCAGCCAGCGTCGCGCTGTCCGGCGGCCTCGGGCCATCCTCGAAGCCGAAGCCGGGCAGGCGCATGCCGAGGCCACCCAGCTTCACCATCACGTTCGGGCAGGTGGCGAGGTCGCGCATGTGGCCGAGCCACTCCGCATGCACAGCATCGCGCCGCCCTTCGTACCGCCCGATGCCGAGGATGCCGCCGCAATGGTCCAGCACGATCGGCACCTGCGGGAAGGCGCGCGCCAGGGCCGTGAGGCGCGGGATCTGGTGGAAGTAGATCCAGGCATCGAAGCTCAATCCCAGCGCCGCCAGTTGCGCGAAGCCCGCGCGGAAGGCGCCGGAGGCCGTCATGTCCTCCGCCGGCGTATAGGCGGGGTTGAGCAGCGCGGGGTCGGGGTCCCAGGTCGCGATGTGTCGGATGCCGCGGAAGCGCCCGCCACCGGCGGCGATATGGGCCTCCAGCACCGGTCGCACGGCATCGCCCAGCGTCAGGTCGGCATGGCCGACGATGCCGGCGCAGACGCGCACCTCACCATAGATGCCGCTGGCGCACATGGCGGCGACGCCATTGGCAAATTCCGTCTCGCCCACGGGCTTCATCGCCTCTGGCCCCTCCGCGCGGTGCATGGCGCGGGCCTGCACCATCACGGTGGCGCGGATGTCATGCCCCGTGCGGATGTCGGCCAGGATGTCGTCCAGCAGGTAGCGCCAGCCCGGACGGTCCCAGAGGTGATGGTGCGGATCGACGATGGGCTGCGCGGGGTCCAGCGCCGCCTCCCTCCCCTGCGCCAGCCATTCGTCGCGCACGGGGATGTAGTGCTGGGTGGACCGGGCCATGGCGCTTCCTCGGGGCTAGTTGCGCGCAAGCCTAGTGGGCGCGGCGGGGCTGGCAAGCGGTTGCCGGGCGCGGCGAAGCGTCCTAACGCTGGCACCAGAAGAAGACAGGAGGAAGCGCATGGCCGGGATCACCCGCCGGCAGGGGCTGGGTCTGGCCGCGGGGCTGCTGGCCTCGCCGGCCGTGGCGCAGGGCGCCTGGCCGACCAGGCCCGTCACGCTGCTGGTGCCCTTCGCGCCGGGCGGCGCTTCCGACATCGCCGCGCGGGCCATCAACACCAGGCTCTCGGAGCGACGCGGCCAGCCGGTGGTGGTGGAGAACCGGCCCGGTGCCAATGGCCAGCTCGCGGCGCGGCTGCTGATGCGCGCGGCGCCGGATGGCCACACGCTGATGGTGGGATCGATCGGCGCCTTCGCGTTGAACGCCGTGCTCTACCGCAATCCCGGCTACGATCCCGTGGTGGATTTCGCGCCCGTCACGCTGGCGGTGACGACGCCCAATGTACTGGTCGTGAACCCGAGCGTCGCGCCGGTGTCCAGCCTGCCGGATCTCATCGCCTGGATGCGCGCGCGGCGCGGCCAGGTCTTCCATGCCACCAGCGGCATCGGATCCTCGCCCCACCTCACGATGGAGTTGTTCACGCAGCTGACGGGGACGGAGGCAACGCATGTACCCTCTCGCGGCGGCGCCACCGCGGTGATGGACCAGTTGGCCGGCACCGTGCAGGTCAGCTTCCAGGGCCTCGGCAGCATCATCGGGCCCGTGCGCGAGGGAAGGCTGCGCGCCCTGCTGGTGACGGCGGAGACGCGCAGCCCGCTGCTGCCGGAGGTGCCGACGGCGGCGGAGGCCGGGCTGCCGGACTTCAACGTCTCCTCCTGGCAGGCGGTGATGGGGCCGGCGGGAATCCCCGCGCCCCTGCTGGAGACGATCAGCGCAGAGATCGCCGCCGTGCTGCGCGATCCCGCCAATGCCGCGACGCTGGAGGCCGGGGGCTACACCGTCGTGGCCAACAGCCCCGCGGAATACGGCGCCTTCCAACGCGCGGAGATCGCCCGCTGGCGGCGCGTGGCACAGGCCGCGAACATCGTGCTCGATTGAGGAACAGACGAATGACTCAGCGTTTTGCCGGCAAGGTCGTGCTCGTGACCGGCGCGGGGTCGGTGGGGCCGGGCTGGGGCAATGGCCGCGCCATCGCGGTGGGCTTCGCGCGGGAAGGCGCCACCGTCATCGGCGTGGACCGCAACGCAGCGGCGATGGAGGAGACGGCGGCCAAGGCCGCGGAGGCCGGCGGCCGCTTCATCCCCGTCACCGGCAATGTGACGGAGAGCGAGAGCGTCGCCGCCATCGTCCGTGACATCGTGGCGGAGCACCGGCGGATCGACGTGCTGGTCAACAATGTCGGCGGATCGGCCGCCGGTGGCCCGGTGGAGATGGCGGAGGAGGTGTGGGACGCGCAGATCGACCACAACCTGAAAAGCGTCTTCCTGGGCTGCAAGCATGTGCTGCCGGTGATGGTGGACCAGGGCGGCGGCGCCATCGTCAACCTGGCCTCCACCAGCGGCATCCGCTGGACCGGCGCGGCGCAGGTGGCCTATGCGGCGTCCAAGGCCGGCGTCATCCAGCTGTCGAAGGTGGTCGCGATCCAGTACGCGACGAAGGGCATCCGCGTGAACACGGTGGTGCCGGGGCAGATGCACACGCCGATGGTGGAAACGCGCCTCGCGGGCCAGCGCGCGGGCGGCGACGTGGAAGCGCTGATCAAGTCCCGCATCGCGCGCATACCGATGGGCTTCGCCGGTGATGGGCGGGACACCGCGAATGCCGTGCTGTTCCTGGCGTCGGAGGAAGCGCGCTTCATCACGGGCACTGAGCTTATCGTCGATGGCGGCATGTCCGTGCGCTGCGGGTAGGCGCCTCAAAATCCTGCCGCGCCGCCGTGGGGGAGACGATGGCCACCACGCTAGACGCCGGCTGGCGTGAGGGGTCGGGGCGAACCTTACATTCACCTTTTATGCTGGACCTGACGCGCATGATGAGACAGACAGCGCTCAGCTCAACCCTTTGGCGATGACCAGGGACACGGACGTCCATGCCTCGCAGCATCCTTCCCACCGAAGCCGCCCGGCTGCTTCGTGACGACGGCGCGGTTCTCGTCGATGTGCGGGAGCCGGGTGAGCATGCGCTGCTCCGCATCCCCGGCGCCCGCAACCTTCCCTTGTCGCGGCTGGAACAGCTGGCCCTGGCGGTGACGCCGGGGGCCACGGTGCTGTTCCACTGCCGCAGCGGCGCGCGCACCGCCGCCCATGCCGCGCGCCTCGCCGCCCGGGTGCCGGGCTGCCAGGCCTGCATCATCGAGGGCGGGATCGACGAATGGCGCGCCGCCGGGCTGCCGGTGGTGGAGGAGGCGGGCAGTCCGCTCGACCTGGCGCGGCAGGGCCAGATCACGGTGGGTGGCCTGCTGCTGGCCGGGGGCATGCTGGGCTTCCTGGTCTCGCCCTGGTTCCACCTGCTGCCGCTGCTGGTCGGCGCCTTCCTGGTCTTCGCCGGCGTCACCGGCCAGGTCAGCGTCATGCGGGTGCTGCTGCAGATGCCGTGGAACCGGCGCTTCCAGCCGGTGCTGTCCGCCCGCGCCTGAGGCCGCGCGCCCCTATTCCGGGCGGATCCCGGCTTCCCGCAGCACGCGCGCCCAGCGCGTGAACTCCTCCTCCATGACCGCGGCGAAGCCGGCGGGCCCGGCTTCCCGCAGCCCGAAGCCGGCGGCCGCCAGGCGCGTGCGCAGCGTGGGGTCGGCGAAGGCGGTGGCGAGGTCCGTGTGCAGCCGCTCCACCAGGCCAGGCGCCATGCCGGGCGGGCCCTGGATGCCGAACCAGCTGCCGGCCTCGAAGCCCGGGTAGCCCTGCTCCGCGATGGTGGGCACCTCCGGCATCTCCGGCCAGCGCTGGGCGCCGGTGGTGCCAAGCGCCCTTTCGCGCCCGGCCTCCACGGCGGGCTTCGCCAGCACCATGGACTGGAAGGCGCCGGTCACCTCCCCGTTCAATACCGCGGCCTGGCCGAGCGCGGCGCCAGTGTACTGCACCACGGTGAATTCCACCCCCGCCATCTGCGCCAGCAGCAGCGCGGCCAGGTGCGGCGTGTTGCCGATGCCGGAGGAAGCCAGCGTCAACTCCCCCGGCCTGGCGCGGGCGAGCGCCACGAATTCCGCGAGGTTGCGCGCCGGCACGGCGGGATGCACCACCAGCGCGACCGGGTAGCCCGCCATCAGCAGCAGGGGCGTGAAGTCGCGGAGCGGGTGGTAGGGCAGGCGCGCGAAGAGCCCCGCCGCCTGCACCTGGGCGGAGGTGCCGAGCAGCAGCACATGCCCGTCCGGCGCGGCGCGGGCGACGAATTCCGCGGCGATGTTGCCGCCGGCGCCGGGCCGGTTCTCCACCACCACGGATTGCCGCCACAGCGCCGTCAGCCGGTCCGCCATGCTGCGCGCCAGGATGTCCGTCGCACCCCCCGGCGCGAAGCCGGAGACGAGGCGTACCGGGCGGTTCGGGAAGGCCGGCTGCGCCCGCGCGGCCGGCGCCAGCGCGGCGGCGGCGGCAGGCAGGAACAGGCGGCGCGTGAGGCGTGGCATCGGCGTGTCCCGGCGCTGGAAAAAGACCGCGTCATGCTGCGCGGAACACCCCGCCACTGGCAATGAAAGCCTTGTCACAACTGGCTTCGCGCTGGCCTTCGACCTGTATGGGCTATACAGATGCAGGCCGAGACTCGACTGCACGAAGGCTGCTCCTCCCCCTCATGCCGACATCCAGCCCCGCGCCCGCCATGGGCATCAGGGATGAGGTCGCCGCGCTGAAGCGCGAGCGCATCATCACCGCCGCCGTCGAACTCTTCTACGACCGGGGCTACGAGAACACGACGCTGGACGCGGTGGCGGAGCGGCTGGGCGTCACCAAGCCCTTCATCTACGCGCATTTCAGTTCCAAGAGCGAATTGCTGGCAGAGATCTGCACCCGCGGCGTCGCCGCGGCGCTGCGGGCCATGGAGGGCGCGCTGGCGATGGAGGGCGCCGCGGCGCGGGAGAAGCTGGCCGAGCTGGGCCGGCGCTTCGTCACCGCGGTGCTGGAGAGCCAGAAATACATCGCCATCTTCACGCGGGAGGAGAAGAACCTGCTGCCGCGGGACTATGAGCGCGTCAGCCAGATGCGCCGCGACTTCGACCGCAAGCTGGCGGGACTGCTGACGGACGGCGTGGCCCGCGGCGAGTTCCGCATCGCCGATCCGCGCCTGGCCGCGCTGGCCATCGGCGGCATGGTGGGCTGGGCCT
Source organism: Acetobacteraceae bacterium (assembly GCA_027482245.1). Taxonomy (GTDB): domain Bacteria; phylum Pseudomonadota; class Alphaproteobacteria; order Acetobacterales; family Acetobacteraceae; genus Falsiroseomonas. Next base: position 45,957 of record JAIXWG010000062.1, read on the forward strand.
ATGTCTGGTACCGCCCGACCGGCCGGCTTTCCGTCGCCGAACTGGCGGAGGAGATGGCGACGCTGGTGCTGGCCGTGGCGCAGGCCGTGCCGGCCCAGGCCACGACGCGGGTGAAGCGCCAGCCCGCCGCCCGCGCGCCCCGCACGGGGACGACGCGCGCCGGGCGGCGCTGAGACCCCTCCCCTGGCCTTCCCGCGCGCGGCACGACATGGTGCGCGCGACACTGGAGAAGACCGCGCCGGCATGAGCTTCGACCCCGCGACCGAAGGCTGGGAACAGACCGATGCCTGGGGCCTGCCGGAATTCCTGCGCCCCATGTGGATGCGCCCCGACGAGACCGGCTTCTCCTGCGGCTTCCAGCCGAGCGCGGCGCTGAACAACGGCCGCGGCGTGATCCATGGCGGGATCCTCGCGACCTACATGGACCATTCGCTGGGCCGCACGGTGCGGGAAGCGGTGGGCCGCGTGCCGATCGCGACGATCCAGCTGGACCTGCACTACCTCGCCCCCGGGGACGTGACGCAGTTCGTGACGGTGAAGGGCGACATCACGCGGCAGACGCGCAGCATCGTCTTCATCCGGGGGATGCTGACGCAGAACGGGAAGCCCGTGCTCTCGGCCAACGGGATATGGAAGGTGCTCTCCCCGAAGGCCTGACCCCGGGCTGCGCCGCGCGCGATCCCTTGCTAGAACCGCGCGAGTTCAGCGGGAGAACGAGTCATGAAGGTCACCTGGTTCGGCCATTCGGCCTATCGCCTCGAATTCGGCAAGTCGGTCGTCATGATCGACCCCTTCCTGACCGGCAACCCGGTCTTCAAGGGTGATCCCGTCGCGGCCTCCGCCGGCGCGACGCATGTCCTCATCACCCATGGCCACAGCGACCATGTCGGCGACGCGCTCGCGATCCATGAGCGTACCGGCGCCGCCGTCGTCGCCAATTTCGAGATCTGCATGTTCCTGGCCCGCAAGGGCCTCAAGGCCATGGACCCGATGAACACCGGCGGCACGACCGACCAGGGCGAGTTCACGACGACCATGACCATCGCCTTCCACTCCTCCGCCGTCATGGACGAGAACGGTGTGACGCAGGACCTCGGCCTGCCGGGCGGGCTGGTCGTGACGCCGAAGATCGCGGGGGAGCCCACGGTCTACCACATGGGCGACACCGACGTGTTCAGCGACATGGCGCTGATCGATGAGTTGCATAAGCCCTCCGTCGCCTTCGTGCCGGTCGGCGACCGCTTCACCATGGACGGCAAGCGCGGCGCGCTGGCTGTGAAGCGCTTCCTGCCGAGCGTGAAGACGGCCATCCCCTGCCACTTCGGCACCTTCGGGCTGCTGGCGGCGGCGCCGGACGCTTTTGTCAGCGCCATGGAAGGCGCTTCCGCGAAGGTGCTGGTGCCGGAGATCGGGGTGCCGTTCAACGTTTGAGGGATCTCCCCTCACCCAACCCTCTCCCCGCTGGGGAGAGGGCTTTTCGAGTCTAGGCGAAGGCGGCAAGCACTTCGTCGGCCAGGGCCATCGAGGCGGTCAGGCCGGGGCTCTCGATGCCGAACATGTTGACCAGGCCTGGCACGCCGTGGACGGCGGGGCCCTGGACGACGAAATCCTGGCCCGGCGCGCCCTTCGGCACCGTCTTGGGGCGGATGCCGCAATAGCCCGGCGCCAGCACGCCGTCCGGCAGTTCCGGCCACCACCGCCGGATCGACTCGTAGAAGCTGTCGCCGCGTCGCGGATCGACGCTGTACTCGATGCTGTCGATCCACTCGACATCCGGCCCGAACCGCGCCTGTCCACCGAGGTCGATCGTGAGGTGCGTGCCCAGCCCCCCCGGCACCGGCACGGGATAGATCAGGCGAGAGAAGGGCGACCTCATCGCCAGGGTGAAGTAGTTGCCCTTGGCGTAATAGGCCGTCGGCACGTGTTCCGGCGGCAGCCCCGCGATCTTCCGCCCCAGCGCCGGCGCATGCAGCCCCGCGGCATTCACCAGCATCCGCGCATGCAGCTGCATCGGCTCCGCGCCGCCAATCTGCAGGGCGAAGCCTGAATTCGTGACGGTCACGCCCTCCACCGGGGCGTGGAAGACGAACATCCCCCCGGCATGCTCCACATCGCCCTGCATCGACAGCATGAAGGCGTGGCTGTCCACGATGCCGGTGGAGGGCGAGACCAGCGCCGCCGTGCAGGTCAGCATGGGCTCGATCGCCCGCGCCTCCGCCCCCGTGATGAAGCGGAGGTCGTCGACGCCATTCACCGCGGCCCGCTGGCGAATGCCCTCCAGCTGCTCGGCCTCGGCCTCGCTGGTGGCCACGATCAGCTTGCCGCAATTGCGGTGCGGCACGCCGCGTTCGGCGCAATAGGCGTAGAGCTTCTTCTTGCCGGCGACACAGGTCTTCGCCATCAGGCTGCCGGCCTTGTAGTAGATGCCGGCGTGGATGACCTCGCTGTTGCGGGAGGACGTCTCGGTGCCAATGCCCTCGGCCGCGTCCAGCACCAGCACCTCATGCCCCGCCAGGGCCAGGGCGCGCGCGACGGCGATGCCGACCACGCCCGCGCCCACCACCACGCACTCGACCTCGTCCATCGTCGTTCCCGGATCGTCGCTTCCCGGGGATGCGTAGGGCAGAAGACCGGGGCTTGGGAAGGTCCGCCCCCGTCACGAGGCCTCGCGGATTCCCCGTTGGCAGGACGCGGCCACCGGGCGCAGCATGGCGGCAGGGACGGAGGAAAACCCATGTCGCTCTTCAGGAAGCGGTCCGCCGCCGCGCTGCGGGCCGAGGCCGTGACACCGACGCGCCGCCAGTTGCTGGCCATGGGCTGCGCCTGCTGCGTCGCCTCCGGCCTGCCGATCAGCGAGGCCGTGGCCCAGTCCGCGGGCGTGCAGCAGCACCTGGCCGCGGCGCGGGCGGCGGCGGGCGACGACCTTCAGCACCTGATGCGGCTGGGCGAGGAAGCTTCCCCAACCCCCGGGCTGCGGCTGCCGACGCCGGACCAGCAGCGCGCCATCCCGACGCCGCCGCCGGCCAAGGCCTTCGACAACCTCGTCTTCCTTGGCAACCACTGGGTTTCCGCCTGGGCGCTGCTGACCAGCGACGGCATCATCCTGATCGACGGCATGGACCACGACGCCATGGCGGAGCGGGACATCGATGGCGGGCTGCGGCGCATGGGCCTCGACCCCGCCCAGGTGAAGCTAATCATCGTCACGCATGGCCATGCCGACCATTACGGCGGCTGCGGCCACTTCACCCGCCGCTACGGCAGCCGCGTGGTGATGAGCGAGACGGATTGGCAGATGATGGATTCCGGCCGGCTGGAGTTCGACCGCCCCGAACTCGGCCGCCCGCCCCGGCGCGACTTTTCCGTCAGTGACGGCAGCCAGGTGAGGCTGGGCGACACCGTGGTCGATATCCTGTCCACCCCGGGCCACACCCGGGGCACGATCAGCCTGATCTTCGACCTGAAGCAGGGCGCCTCCACCCACCGGGCGATGCTGTGGGGCGGCACCTCCTTCAATTTCGGCCGCCAGCCGGACCGCATCCCCCGGCTGCAGAGCTACATCGACGGCACCGCCCGGGCGCGGGACGTCGCGGGCCAGCGGAACATCGACGTCTTCCTGTCCAACCACGCCAGCTTCGACCAGGCGATCACCAAGCTGGAGCGGATGCGCGGCGGGGGCGAGAACCTCTTCGTCAACGGCACCGCCACAACGCAGCGGGCGCTGACGGTGATGCATGAATGCGCGCGGGCGACGATGGTGGCCTGGACGGCGTGAGCCGTTGCTCAAATGGCGCTAAATTCCTAGGCCGATTATGCCGGTTTAGCACCTTTAGCACCGATTTCGGGGGCGGATTGCCCGCCACCCGGACCAGGCTTCGGCGTTGCGGCAGCCCCGCAACGCCGACCCAACCGGGTCATAGGGCGCCGCGCAACTGTCCCCCATGATGTTAGGAACATAAAAGGAACAAGAGTGCCGGCGCCAGCGGAATCGTCCGTCAGTTCTGCTGCACCCCCGCCGCCTTCACCACCGGCGCCCAGACGCGCGCGAAATCCGCGACCACGGCCTGGAACTCCGCCGCCGAGAGCGCCCGCGCCGGCGGGTAGAGGCCTGCGGCTTCCAGGCGCTGGACCGTATCGGCCTCCGCCACGATCCGCGCCACGGCCGCGTTCACGCGGGCCACGAAGGCCGGGTCCATGCCGCGCGGACCCGACACGCCCGTCCAGCTGGTGGCACTCAGCGCCGGGAAGCCGAGGCTGGCGTAGGTCGGCACGCCCGGCAGGGGCGCGAAGGCCTCGGCCGAAGAGACGGCGAGTGCCCTTGCCTGGCCGCCGGTGATGGCGCCGGTGGTGCCGGCGAGTGGCGTCAGCAGGCTGTCCACCGTGCCGCCGATCAGGTCCTGCAGCGCCGGGCCGGTGCCGCGGTAGGGCACATGGACCAGGCGCGCCCCGGTCAGGCTGCCCAGCATCTCCCCCTGAAGGTGCTGCAGCGACCCGACGCCGGTGGAGGCGAAGCTCAGACCCTGGGCGCGGGTTTTCGCCGCCGCCAGGAAGTCGGCCAGCGTTCGGTACGGGCTGGCGGCCGGCACGAGCAGGACGGTGGGTGTCTCCGCCACCATGGCCATATGAGAAAAATCGCGGTCGCTGTCGTAGGGCGGGTTGGCGGCGGCGAGCGGCACGATCCCGTGGGGGGAGGTGTTGGAGATGCCGATGGTGTTGCCGTCCGGCGCCGCCCTCGCCATGGCTTCGGCGCCCAGCATCCCGCCGGCGCCGGGGCGGTTTTCCACCACGATAGTCCGGCCGAGGGCGGCGGAGAGCGGCGGCGCCACGATGCGCGCCGTGACGTCGCTGGCGCCCCCGGGCGCGAAGGGGACGATCATGCGGATCGCGGGCCCGGATTGGGCATGGGCCAGGCCGGGGATGACCAGCAACAGGGCAAGCAGCGCGCGCATCGGGTGGTTTCCGCTCGTTTTCCCCTGTGTCGAGCAAGGTGCGTGCCGGTGGCTTTTTGGCGCGGAATCAACCTGATGACGGCCCAGGCCCGTCTCGGGCCTGGCGGGTGGGGTTCCGGGGAGGGCAGCGCCCTCCCCGTTTTCCCCGCGCCTCCCCTCGCCCTGTCGCCCCCGGCGCACTAGGTTCCGGCCCATGCGCTACATCTCCACCCGTGGCGAGGCTTCGCCCCGCGACTTCGAAGGCGTTCTCCTGGCCGGGCTGGCCGAGGATGGGGGCCTGTTCGTTCCCGAGACCTGGCCGGTGCTGACCAGCGCCGAGTGGCGCGCCCTGCGTGGCCTGCCCTATCCGCAGCTGGCGGCGCGCATCCTGTCGCTGTTCACCGGCGGGCAGCCGGATGAGGCCGTGCTGCGCCCGATGCTGGAGAAGGCCTATGCCGGCTTCTCCACCCCCGCCGTGGCGCCGCTGGTGCAGATCGACCATCGGACCTTTGCGCTGGAGCTGTTCCACGGCCCGACGCTCGCCTTCAAGGACATGGCGATGCAGGCGCTGGGCCCGCTCTTCGACCATGTGCTGACAAGGCGTGGGGAGCGGGTGACGATCGTCGGCGCGACCAGCGGCGACACGGGTTCGGCGGCGATCGAGGCCTGCCGCGACCGAGCCGCGATCGACATCGTCATCCTGCATCCCGAGGGCCGGACGAGTGCCGTGCAGCGGCGGCAGATGACGACGGTGATGGCGGACAACGTCGCCAACATCGCGCTCGACGGGTCCTTCGATGATTGCCAGGACCTGGTGAAGGCGATGTTCGCCGATGCGGATTTCCGCGGCGAGATGCGGCTCTCTGCCGTCAACTCCATCAACTGGGCGCGGATCGCGCTGCAGATCCCCTATTACGTCGCCTCGGCGCTGGCGCTGGGGGCGCCGGACCGGGAAGTGGCCTTCGCGGTGCCGACGGGCAATTTCGGCAATGTGCTGGCCGCCTGGGCGGCGCGGCGGATGGGGCTGCCGATCTCCCAGCTCATCGTGGGGTCCAACCGCAACGACATCCTGGTGCGCTGGATCAGCGGCAACGACATGTCGGCGCGCGCGGTCGAGCCCTCCCACAGCCCGTCCATGGACATCCAGGTCAGCTCCAACTTCGAGCGGCTGCTATTCGAACTGCTGGGCCGGGATGCCAAGGCGACGGCGGAGACGATGCGGCGCTTCCGGTCGGAGGGACGCATGCCCGTGCCGGATGCGGCGTGGAAGAGCGCCTGCCAGGTCTTCCGCGGCTTCGCACTGGATGATCCGGGGACGCTCGAGGAAATCACGCGGCTGAACGGCCAGGGGTACCTGGCCGATCCGCACACCGCGATCGGCATCGCGGCCGCCATGGCCGTGCCGCCCGCCGACCCCGCCATCCCCGTCATCGTCGCCGCCACCGCGCATCCCGCGAAGTTCCCGGATGCGGTGCGCCAGGCGACGGGGGTGGAGGCGCCGCTGCCGCCGCGCCTCGCGGACCTCTACGACCGGCCGGAACGCTTCACGCGCCTGCCCAATGACCTCGCCCTGGTGGAGGCTTTCGTGCGCGCCCATGCGCGGCGGAACACCGCCTGAGGCCCTCCCCGGATTCACCGCCCGCAGGGGCGCAAGGACAACAACACCCATGACCGACAGCCCGAACGACGCCATCCGCCTGACCCGCCTGCCGAACGGCTTGACCGTGGTGTCGGAGCGGATGCCCCGCGTGGAGACCGTCTCCATCGGCGCCTATGTCAATGCCGGCACGCGGCATGAGGCGGCGGCGGAGAACGGCGTCTCCCACTTCCTCGAGCACATGGCCTTCAAGGGCACCGAACGCCGGGATGCCGCGGCCATCGCGCGGGAGATCGAGAATGTCGGCGGGCATCTGAACGCCTACACGTCGCGCGAGAACACCGCCTACTACGCCAAGGTGCTGAAGGAGGATGTGGGCCTCGCCGCCGATATCCTCGGCGACATCCTGAGCCATTCGAGCTTCGTGCCGGAGGAGCTGGAGCGTGAGCGCGGCGTGATCCTGCAGGAGATCGGCCAGGCCAACGACACGCCGGACGACATCGTCTTCGACCATTTCCAGTCCACCGCCTATGCCGCGCAGGCGATGGGAAGGCCCGTGCTGGGGACGGAGGAAACCGTGTCCGCCATGACGCGGGAGGCACTGACCGGCTACATGCGCCGCCACTACGGGCCGAGCCGCATGGTGGTGGCCGCCGCGGGCGCGCTGGAGCATGAGGCGCTGCTCGACCTCGTCCACATGCATTTCGGGGACCTGCCGACGGCCGCGGAGGCGGCGATGGAACCCTCCCGCTACACCGGCGGGGAGTTCCGGGAGGAACGGGACCTCGACCAGGTCCATCTGGTGCTGGGGTTCCCGAGCGTCTCGGCGACCGACAAGCTGCACACGGCGACGCAGCTGCTCTCGACGTTGCTGGGCGGCGGCATGTCGTCCCGGCTTTTCCAGGAGATCCGGGAGAAGCGCGGCCTCGTCTATTCCATCTACTCCTTCGCATCCCCCTTCCAGGACCATGGGCTCTTCGCGGTCTATGCCGGCACGGGGGAGGATCAGGCGGAGGAGCTGGTGCCGGTGACGCTGGCGGAACTGCTGAAGGTGCAGACCGACGTGACGGAGGATGAGCTGAACCGCGCCAAGGCGCAGCTTCGCGCCTCCCTGCTGATGTCGCTGGAGAGCACGGGCAGCCGCTGCGAACAGCTGGCGCGGCAGCTGCAGGTGCATGGCCGCATCATCCCGGTGGAGGAGACGAAGGCGCGCATCGCCGGGGTGACGGTGGCGCAGGTGCAGGAAGCGGCGGCACGCATGTTCCGCGCGGCGCCCACGCTGACGGCGCTGGGCCCGGCGAGCAAGGTGCCGGGGCTGTCGGACATCATGGGGCGGCTGGCGGCATGAACAACCTGGACGTCCTGGCCGATCTGGTCGCGGCGGCGAAGCGCGCGGGGGCGGACAGCGCGGATGCGCTGCATGTGCAGAACGCCTCGCTGAGCGTGTCGCGGCGCCTCGGCAAGATCGAGCAGCTGGAGCGGTCGGAGGGCTTCGACCTCGGGCTGCGCGTCTTCGTGGGCAAGCGGCAGGCGATCGTCTCCACCACCGTCGCGGACCCCAAGGGCTTCGCGGCGCTGGCGGAACGCGCGGTCGCGATGGCGAAGGTGGTGCCGGAGGATCCCTTCGGCGGCCTCGCCGACCATTTCGACGCGCCGCGGGATGCCGGGCCGCTTGACCTCGATGATCCCAGCGAACCGAGCGCGGAGGAGCTGATCGCCCGCGCGGCGGCGGCGGAGGAGACGGCGCTGGCCGTCCCCGGCGTGACGAACAGCGAAGGCGCCGATGCCTCCTGGGGCCGGGTGCGGGTGGCGCTGGCCACCAGCGCGGGCTTCGCCGCGGCCTATGCGCGATCCTCCCACGGCATCTCCTGCACCGCGCTGGCGGGCAGCGGGACGGGGATGGAGCGGGACTACGATTATTCCTCGGTGGTCCACCTGGAGGATCTCGATGATCCCGTCGCGATCGGGCGGCGGGCGGCGGAACGGGCGCTGGCCAGGCTGAACCCGGTGCGGGCGAAGACGGCGCGCATCCCGGTGGTGTTCGACCCGCGCGTCTCCTCCTCCATCCTCGGGCACCTGCTGGGCGCCATCAACGGCGCCTCCGTCGCGCGGGGGACGAGTTTTCTCGCCGGGCGGGTCGGCACGCAGGTTCTGGCGAAGGGCCTGACGGTGAAGGACGACCCGCTGCGGCGGCGCGGCCTGCGGTCCCGGCCCTTCGACGGAGAAGGCATGGCGGGCACGCCGCGCGCGATCGTCGAGGATGGGGTACTGACCACCTGGATCATGGACTGGCGAAGCGCGCGGCAGCTCGGCCTCGCCTCCACCGGCCATGCCAGCCGCGGCACGGGCGGGCCGCCGGGGCCGGCGGCGTCCAATTTGTGGCTGGAGGCGGGGACGCTGACGCCGGCGGCGCTGATGGCCGACATCAAGGAAGGGCTCTACGTCACCGACCTGATCGGCATGGGCGTCAACGGCGTGACGGGCGACTACAGCCGAGGCGCCGCGGGCTTCATGATCCGCGACGGCGCGCTGGCGGAACCGGTCAGCGAGATCACCATCGCGGGCAACCTGAAGGACATCTTCCTGAACCTGACGGCGGCGAACGACCTGGTGTTCCGCCGCGGCACGGATGCGCCGACCTTGCGGATCGAGGGGCTGACCCTGGCGGGGGCCTGAACAAGGCTTCGCGACGGGCGCATCCCGAGGCGGGTGCGACCGTTGCGGGCCCATGCGATGGACCCTGGTGCTGCTGGCGCTGCTTCCGGCCTGCGAGGCCGCGCAGGGCGTGGATGAACGCCTGCGGCGCATCGACCTGCTGGACCGGGTGTTCGAACCGGAGCGTTTTCGCCAGTTGTCACCGCCCCTGCCCGCCCCGGCGCCCGCACCGGCTCCGGAGCCTGAGCCCGAGCCGGTAGCCATGCCGCAGCCGGAAGCCGAGCCCACGCCCTGGTTCCCGGAAGCGGAGCCCGCACCCGCGCCCGATCCCGCCACCCGCACCGCCGCGCTGCTCCGCCAGCAGCCCTGGGTGACGCGCTTCTGGTCGGAACTGACGCCGCCGCAGCAGGCCCGAGTCGCCCGCCGCCTGCCCCGCGACAGCGCCGCGCGGTGGGACGGGATGGGGCTGACGGACCGCGTCCGACTGCTGTTCGGTACCGGCGGTTGACGGGCCGGCCTTCGAAACGAACCGAAACAATGCCATCTCGCCCCTCGTCTAGGCTGCGTGGCGGAGGCATTGCCCGCCATGGCCCGAGCGACCCGCGTGACCACCTATGAGGCCGAGACCCGCCTCGCCCTGCTGCTCGACCTGGTGGCGCAGGGGGAGACGGTGGTGATCACGCGGCGGGGTGAGGCCGTGGCCCTCCTCGCCCCGCCCCCGAGGCCGGAGACGGGGCGCGAAGGGTAGGCCCTCAATCCACCCGGATCTCCCGGACCTGAACCTGGTTGTCCGCGCGGTGCGTCACCGCCACGCCCGCCCGGTGCGCCCAGGGGATCATCATGTGGTACATCGGGATGTGGCCGAGATCCGCGTTGTGGATCGCATGGGCCTGGCGGATCAGGGCGCGCCGCGCCTCCGGATCGCCTTCCCCGTCGATCCTCGGGATCAGCGCGTCGAACTCCGCATTGCTGTAGCCGCCGCCATTCCAGGTCGCGGCACCACCGACGGACCGCGACGCCATGATGGCGCGCAGCGTGTAGCTGGCATCGAAGGTCGGCACGCCCCAGGAAAGGGCGAACATCATCGGCTCCTGCCGCCGGATGCGCTGGCTGAAGACGGCGTTGGGATGGATGGTCAGCTGCGCGCGGATGCCGACCCGCGCCAACATGCCGGCCACCGCCTGGCAGGCCTCGTCATAGGTGCCGACGGGGCATTCGAAGGGCACGGAGAAGCCCTGGGGGTAGCCGGCCTCCGCCAGCAGGGCGCGGGACCGCGCGGGGTCGTAGGGCGTGCGGCGGTCGCCTTCCTGCGACCAGCCATTGACGAACTGCGTCCACATGCTGCCCGTCGGCACGCCCTGGCCGCGCAGCGTGGTGCGGCGCAGCGCATCGAGGTCCAGCGCATGGGCCACGGCCTGGCGGACGCGGAGGTCCTTGAAGGGGTTGCGGCCGCGGACATCGCTGCCCGCCAGCTCATCCACATCCTGGCGCATGCCGAGCCAGACGGTCCGGTTCTCCTGCCCCTCCAGGATGCGCAGCCGCGGGTCGCGCTGGATGCGCGCCACGTCCTGCACGGGGACGACATGCACCATGTCCACCTCCCCGGACAGCAGCGCCGCCATGCGGGTGGCGTCGGAGGTGAGCGTGATGTGGTGGTATTCCGTGACGTTGCCGCGCGGCGCCACGCCGGCCGCGGTGCCCCACCAGTTGGGGTTGCGGACCATGACGGTGCGCTGCTCGGCTTCGCGGGACCGGATGACATAGGGGCCGGTGCCGTTGGCGTTGCGGACGGTGAACATCTCCTCCTGCCGCGCGAAGTTCTGCGGCTGGGTGGCGCGGTTCGCCTCCGACCAGCCGCGATCCATCATCATCACGCGGGTCATCTTGTCGGGGATCACGGGGTCGGGGACGCGGGTGATCAGGTCCACCGTCAGCCGGTCCACCGCCACGGCCTCGGCGACCGTGTCCACGAAGATGCCGTAGTTGGAGGTCGGCGCCAGGGCGCGCTGGATGCTGAAGACGACGTCGTCCGATTCGAAGGCCTCGCCGCCCGCGAACTTCACGCCGTCCCGCAGGTGGAAGCGCCAGCGGGTCGGCTCCACCTGTTCCCAGCGGGTCGCGAGGCCGGGCTGCACCTTGAGGTCGTCGCCGCGATGGGTCAGGCCCTCATAGACCTGGTGGACGACGAGGAAGGTGAAGAGCGCGTTGGTGGCGTGGGGGTCGAGCGTCGCGGCGTCCACGCTGGTCGCCATGCGGAAGACCCGGCCTTGACCTGTCCCCTGGGGGGCCGGCGTGGTCTGGGCCATCGCCTGCCCGCCGAGCAGGACGGCGGCGGCCGCCCCCAGCATCCATGTCCGTCGCGCCATTCGCTGATCCCCTCTCCTTACGATGCCGACAGGGTGGCGCGCGACAACTCCTGAGAAAAGGGGCATTCGCAATTCCGCAGGACCATCCCTATATTACCGATCGGAAACCCAAACCCGGAGGATACGACCCCCCCATGCGACGCACCGCACGTGTCATGACCGCCCTTGCCGTGGTGGCTCTCGCCCTCGGCCCGGCCCTGGCCGAGGCGCGGCCGGGCGGCAGTTCGTCCTCGGGCAGCCGCGGCAGCCGCACCTATTCGGCGCCGCCCAGCACCCAGACCGCGCCCGGTGGCGCGCAGCAGATGCAGCGCACGCAGCAGGCGCCCGCCACGGCCACGAACCCGGCCGCCAGCGCCGCACGTCCCGCAGCGCCGGCCGCGCAGGGCAGCTTCTTCAGCCGCAACCCGCTGATGGCGGGGCTGATGGGCGGCCTGCTGGGCGCCGGCCTGTTCGGCCTGCTTTCGGGCTCCGGCCTGTTCGGCGGCATGGCCGGCTTCGCCAGCTTCATCGGCCTGCTGCTGCAGGTGGCCCTCATCGCGGGCCTGGTCTTCCTGGTGATGCGCCTGGTGCGCGGCCGTCGCCCGGCCGTGGCCGGCGGCCCGGATGCCTATGCGCGCGACATGAACGGCGCCGGTGACGGTCGCCGTCCGATGAACCCCGGCATGAACTCGGGTGCCATGGGCATGGGCGCCATGGGTGGCGCCGCCGCGGTGGCCAGCAGGCCCATCCAGGTTGCGCCGCAGGATTTCGAGACCTTCGGCCAGACCCTGGTCGACGTGAACGCCGCCTGGTCCCGCCAGGACCTGGAGGCGCTGCGCCGGCTCTCCACGCCGGAGATGACCAACTACTTCGCGCAGGACCTGTCGGACCTTCGCGCCCGCGGCTGGACCAACACGACCAGCGACGTGCGCCTGGAAGCCGGCGACCTGAGCGAGGCCTGGGAAGAGAACGGCCAGCACTTCGCGACCGTCGCGATGCGCTTCTCCCTCATCGACGTCACCCGCGCGGCGGATGGCACGGTGGTGGAGGGTCACCCGACCAACCGGAGCACGGCGACCGAGCTCTGGACCTTCGTCCGCTTCCCCGGCGAGGCCTGGCGCCTCTCGGCGATCCAGCAGACGACGTGACCCGGAAGGGGGCCGAAAGGCCCCCTTCTTCTTTTCGGCCCTCAGACTCCGGGCGCGGCCTTGGCAGAATGGCTTCGCGGCACTGGCCGCGGGCCGCATTCCGGGTCCCCGTGCGCGATCAGCCCAGCCGGTACCGCGCCGCCGGGTGGTTCAGCGACAGGTTCGGCGCCATCGCGCCGCGCGCGGCCTGCAATGCGTCCCACTGCGCGATGTCGGGCAGCGCGGGCAGCGTCACCGCCTCCCCCAGGTCGAGCCCGGCCAGCGCGGCGTCCACCATCTCCTCCGCCTCCATCAGCATATGCGCGGGAAGGTTCGCGATGGCGGTGCCGGCGCGGTCCCAGATCTCGGTGCGCGTCGCACCGGGCATCACCGCCTGGACCCGCACGCCCTTGCCCGCGAGTTCCGCCTGCAGGGCCTGGGTCAGGTTCAGGATGAAGGCCTTGGTGCCGGAATAGGCGCCGTTGAACATCTCCGGCACCAGGGCGAGGACGGAGGCGATGTTGATGATCGTCCCCTCGCCCCGCGGCGCGAAGGCCTGCGCCGCGGTCACGGCGAGGCGCATCGCCGCCACGACGTTGAGCCGCACCATCGCCTCCAGCCGGTCCGGATCGGCCACAAGCAGCGGCGCCGCCACCGCCATGCCGGCATTGTTCACCAGCACCCCGATGCGCGGATCCTCCCGTAGCCGCGCCTCCACGCGCCGCAGGGACGCATCGTCGGCGAGGTCGGCGACCATCACCTCCACCGCCCGTCCCGTCTCCGCCAGCAGCCGCGCGGCCAGGGCCTGAAGCCGCGCCTCGTCCCGCGCGACGAGGATGAGGTCATGGCCGCGCCGCGCCAGGCGGTCGGCATAAAGCGCCCCGATGCCGGATGAAGCGCCGGTGACGAGGGCGACGCTGCCCGTGCTGGAAGTCTGCATGGTCCTGGTTCCTGGAAAGCCTGGCGCCCGATCGCGCCGATTTTGATAGCGATCGCCATCATTGACCTTAAGATTGCGATCGCTATGATTGCTGTCAAGCGGAGGGCCATGCGATGCGGGTGTCACGGGAACAGGCGGCGGCGAACCGGGCGCGGATCCTGGAGGCTGCGGCGCGGCTGTTCCGCGAACGGGGGCTGGAGGGGGTGGGCGTCGATGCGCTGGGCCAGGCCGCCGGCATGACCCATGGCAGCCTCTACAGCCAGTTCGGGTCGAAGGAGGCCCTGGCGGCGGAGGCCATGGCGCTGGCCGTGTCGGGCAGCGGCGGCGCGAAGCTCGGCCAGGCCAGCCCCGGGTCTGGCGCGTTGCAGGCCTTCTTCGCCAGCTACCTGACGCCCCGGCACCGCGATGCCCCCGGCCAGGGCTGCCCCTTCGCGGCGCTGGGCAGCGAGGTGCCTCGCCAGCCCGCCAGCATCCGCGCCCGCTTCACGGAGGGGCTGCGCCTCATGGCCGGCAATGTCGCGCGGCTGATCGCCCCCGCCGCCCGTCCGCAGCCCTCGGAGGAGGAGGCGCTGGTGGTGGTGGCGACGATAATCGGCGCCATGATGCTGGCCCGGGCGGTGGATGACCCGGACCTGTCCGACCGCATCCTGGCCGCGGCGCGGGATCGCCTCGCCGCCTCCCTGCCCGCCGATTCCTGAACGGAGGCATGCCCATGCTGTCCCTGTCGCTCGCTTCCGCGCTGGCCCGGCGCGGCGTGCATTACGGCTGGGTGATGGTGGGGCTCGCGCTCCTCGTCGCCGTGGGCTCCGCGGGTGCGCTTGGCGTGCTGGGGGCGCTGCTGCTGCCGGTGCAGCGGGAATATGGCTGGGACACCGGCACCATCGCCGGCGCGCTGGCGCTGCGGCTGCTGCTGTTCGGGCTGATGGCGCCCTTCGCCGCGGCGCTGCTGAACCGCTACGGCATCCGCCGCGTGGTCGCGCTGGCGCTGACGCTGGTGGTGGCGGGGTGCGGCCTGTCCCTCGGCATGACGCGAAGCTGGGAGCTCTGGCTGAGCTGGGGCGTGCTGACCGGCGTCGGCACGGGCATGACGGCGCTGGTGCTGGGCGCCACCATCGCCAATCGCTGGTTCGTGCAGCGGCGCGGGCTGGTGGTCGGCATCCTGACGGCGGGCAACGCGACGGGGCAGCTGGCCTTCCTGCCGCTGGCCGCCTGGCTGGCGCAGAACGAGGGCTGGCGCGTCGCGCTGCTGCCGGGGCTCGCCGCCTGTGCGCTGAGCGGCGTGCTGATGGTGATGCTCGGCCGCGACCGGCCGGAGGAGCTGGGGCTTCGCCCCTATGGGGAGGCACCCGGCACAGCAGCGGCGCCGCCCGCCGCCCTGCCCGCCAACCCAATCCGCACCGCCTTCGCGGTGCTGGCGGAAGCCAGCGCCACGCCGACCTTCTGGATCCTCTTCGCCACCTTCTTCGTCTGCGGGCTTTCCACCAACGGGCTGGTGCAGACCCACTTCATCCCGCTCTGCCGCGATTTCGGCATGCCGGAGGTGGAGGCGGCGACGGTGCTGGCGATGATGGGGGCCTTCGACTTCGTCGGCACCATCGCCTCCGGCTGGCTGTCGGACCGCTATGACAGCCGCCGGCTGCTGGCCTGGTATTACGGGCTGCGCGGGCTGTCGCTTCTCATGCTGCCCTACAGCGACTTCACGCTCTACGGCCTGTCGCTCTTCGCCGTCTTCTACGGGCTCGACTGGATCGCGACGGTGCCGCCGACGGTGCGCCTGGCGGGGGAGGCCTTCGGGCGGGAACGGGCGCCGATCGTCTTCGGCTGGGTCTTCACCGGCCACCAGCTAGGCGCCGCCGTCGCGGCCTTCGGCGCGGGCGTCAGCCGCGACGCGCTGGGCAGCTACCTGCCCGCCTTCACCCTGGCGGGCGGCGCCTGCCTGGTGGCGGCGCTGCTGGTCCTGGCGGCGCGCCGCCGGGCGGTGGCGGCGTGAACACGGAACGGCTGCGCCGCATCCTCTCGCTGGCCGCCCCCACCACCCTGCTGGCGGCGGTGCAGGCCGGCGGGCAGTTGTTCGAGACCTGGCTCGCCGCGCGGCAGGGCACGGCGGCGCTGGCGGGCTGGGCGGTGGTGCTGCCCTTCGCGCTGCTGATGCAGATGATGTCGGCCGGGGCCATGGGGGGCGGCGTCGCTGCCGCCGTCGCCCGCGCGCTGGGCGCGAAGCGGCCGGAGGATGCGGCGGCGCTGGTGCTGCATGCCGTGCTGATCGCCATCACGGCGGGGCTCCTCTTCGCCATCGCGCTCGCGGGCTTCCCGCGCGCCGTGCTGGGGCTGGTCGGCGGCGCCGCGGCGGCGGAGGCCGCTTCGGGCTACGCGATGTGGCTCTTCGGCCTCGGCGCCGTGCCGGCCTGGCTGGCGAACACCCTGGCCTCCGTGCTCCGCGGCGGCGGGCGGCACGCGACGGCGGCGCGGGTGATGCTGGTGACGTCGCTGGCCTATCCGTCGGTCGCCTGGGTCCTGGCGGAACCGCTCGGCATGGGGCTGGCGGGGGCGGGGCTCGGCTACGCCCTCGCCATGCTGGCGGCGACGATCGGCCAGGGCGCCGTGGTGCTGGCGGGCGGGGCGGGCTTCCGGCCGACCTTCCGCGTGCCGATCCAGGCGGCGCTGTTCTGGCGCATCCTCTCCGTCGGGCTGGTGGCGAGCCTGCTGGCGTCCGTCGCCAACCTGACGACGATCCTGGTGACGGCGCGGATCCGGGACTACGGCCCGGAAGCCGTCGCGGCCTATGGCGTCTCCGCCCGGCTGGAGTTCCTGATGATCCCGCTGGCCTTCGGCGTGGGATCGGCGCTGACGGCGCTGGTCGGTCGCGCGGTCGGCGCGGGGGATTGGGCGGAGGCGCGGCGCATCGCCTGGACGGGCGCGCTGCTGGCCCTGGCCGTGACGGGGCCGGCGGGGCTGCTGGTGGCGATCTTCCCAGGCGCCGTGGCGGCGGCCTTCGCCTCCGACCCCGCGGTGATCGCCATCGCGACGCAGGCACTGTCCGTCATCGGGCCGGCGCTGCCGGGCTTCGGTATGGGCATGGCCTTCTACTTCGCCGCCATGGGCGCGGGGCGCATGCGCTGGCCCGCCGCGGCCGGCCTGTCCCGCATCGCCATCGCGGTGGGCGGCGGCGCGGTGCTGGAGGGGATGCTGGGCCTGCAGGGACAGTTCCTGGCGGTGGCGCTGGGCGTCACCGCCTTCGGGCTGCTGGCGGCGGCGGGGGTCAGGCCCGGCGTGTGGCCGGGCCGTGCGTGACGCTCAGCCCGCGCGGCGCGCCGTCTCCTCGCCCAGCACGGCGCGGGTCGCGGCGGCCAGGGCCTCGATCCGGTAGGGCTTGGGCAGCAGGCCGATGCCCTCCGCCTCCGCATCCCGCTTGGCGGCGGCGGCATAGGCGGTGGTCAGCAGCACGGGCAGGCGAGGCCGGCGGCGCCGGACCTCGCGGGCCAGTTCCACGCCGTTCATGCCGCCCGGCATCATCACGTCGCTGAACACCAGATCCACCGGGCGGTGATCGGCCAGCGCGCCCAGCGCCGCGGCTGCGCTGGCTGCGCGTGTCACGGTGAAGCCGAGTTGCGACAGCATCTCCTGCACCAGGGCCGCGACCTCGTCGTCATCCTCCACCAGCAGCACATGGCCGGCCATGCCTTCCGTCGGCACTTCCGCGGCGATGGCGCCCTGCTCCTCCGCGGGGCGGCGATGCGAACGCGGCAGCAGCAGCGCGATGGTGGTGCCCTGGCCGAGCGCCGTGTCGATCCGCACCGTGCCGCCGGATTGCCGCGCGAAGCCGTAGACCTGCGCCAGGCCGAGGCCCGATCCCTTGCCGATGTCCTTGGTGGTGAAGAAGGGCTCGAAGACCCGGGCCACCACCTCCGGCGCCATGCCCGTGCCGCTGTCGACGACGGAAAGCCGCACCGCGTCGCCGCGCAGCTCCGGCTCCTCCAGCGCGGCCACATTCTCCGCCCGGATGGTGATGGTGCCGCCGCCCGGCATGGCGTCGCGCGCATTGACAGAGAGGTTGAGGATCGACAGCTCCAGCTCCCCGGGGTCGATCTCCACCGGCCAGAGGCTCTGCGGGAAGTCGAGTGCCACATGCACGTCGCCGCGCAGGCTGCGGTCCAGCAGTTCGCGCATGCCGCCGATGTGGCGGCGGAGGTCGAGCGGTTCCGGCTGCAGCGCCTGGCGGCGGGAGAAGGCGAGGAGCTGGCGCGTCAGCGCCGCGCCGCGCGCGGCGGCCTGGCGCATGCCGTCCATCAGCAGCCGCCGGCGGTTCGGGTCGGCCTGGCGTTCCAGCATGTCGAGCCCGCCGGAGATCACCATCAGCAGGTTGTTGAAGTCATGCGCGACGCCGCCGGTCAGCTGGCCCATCGCCTCGATCTTCTGCGCGTGGCGCAGCGATTCCGCGATCCGCTCCCGCTCCGCGATCTGGTGGCGGAGCGCGCCGTTGGCGCGTTCCAGCTCCCGCGTCCGGTCGGCGACCAGGCCTTCCAGTTCGCGCGCCGTGCGCGCCTGCTCGGCCAGGTGGGCGCGCAGCTCGTATTGCCGGCGCCGGGCACGCAGCGCGGCCTGGATGGTGCTGGTCAGCGTGATCGCCTGCACCGGGCGTTCGAGGAGGGAGACGTTGCGCAGCGCCGCCACCATGCGCGCGCGGCCGGCGACGACGGCGGGCTGTTCGCGGTGGCTGGTCAGCACCACGAAGGGCAGGTCGGACCAGGGGGGCTGGCGGCGCACCCAGGTGACGAGCGGTTCGATCGGCGCGTTGAACAGCGCCTCCTCCGCCACGAAGGCGGCGTCCGCGCCACCCTCCAGCCCCGCGACCAGCGCCGCCACATCGGCGCATTGCCGCGCCTGGAGGCCCGCCCGGCGGAACAGTTCGGCCGTGGCGGCACCATCCCGCCCCGTCGGCGCCAGGACGAGGACGGTCCAGGCCTGGCCGTCAGAGCCCGGTGTCATCATGGGGCAGCAGCGGTTCGGCGGTGCCGAGATAGGTGGGCACGCCGGTGAACACGCCGCTGAAGCCGCGGAGCGGGGGGCCGATGGTCATGCCGCGGCTGCCCAGCCGGAATTCGCGGATCGAGGTCTCATGCGCGCTGCTGCGCTTCTTCACCACCGACAGCGCACGCCGCACCTGCCCCTGGAATTCGAAGTAGCGCAGCATCAGCACCGAATCCGCGAGATAGCTGAGGTCGACCGGGCTGTGCATGGGGCCGACCAGCCCGTGCTGCGCCAGCACCAGGATGGTCAGCACGCCGCGCTGCGCGAGGTAGCTGAGCAGCTCATGCATCTGCAGGATCAGGAAGCGCTCATCCGGCATGGCGCTGAGGTAGCCGTTGAGGCTGTCGATCACGATGATCCGCGCGTGGTCCACCTCCACCGCATGGCGCACCAGGCTGGCGAATTCGCCGGGGGCGAGCTCCGCCGGATCCACCTGCTGCACCCGCACATGGCCGGAGGCGACATGGTGGTCGAGCGGCTGGCCGAGCGAGGCGGCGCGCGCCAGGATCGTGCCTGCGCCCTCGTCGAAGGCGTACATCACCGCATGCTCCCCGCGCCGCGCGGCGGCGACGATGTAGGCGAGGGCGAGCGAGGATTTGCCGACGCCAGCGGCGCCCAGCAGCAGCGCATTCGTGCCGCGTTCGAGCCCGCCGCCCAGCATCACGTCCAGCGCCGGGATGTCGGAGGAGGTGGGTTCGCTGCTGAAGCTGGCGCGATGTTCCGCCGCCACCAGGCGCGGATGGATCGCGAGCCCGCCGCGGCGGATGGTGAAGTCGTGCCAGCCGCCGCGGAAGGGGATGCCGCGCATCTTCACCACGCGAAGCCGCCGCCGGTCGCCCCCGTAATCCACCGCCGCCTGGTCCAGCATGACCACGCCATGCGCGATGGAGTGCAGCTGCAGGTCGTCGCGCTGGGAGGAGAGGTCATCCAGCATCAGCACGGTGCAGGCGCGGGCGGCGAAGAAGTGCTTCACCGCCAGGATCTGCCGGCGGTAGCGCAGCGAGTTCTGCGCCAGCAGGCGCAGTTCCGACAGGCTGTCGAAGACGACGCGCTTCGGGTTGATCGCCACCACCTTCTCGAAGATCAGGCGCGTCGTCTCGCCCAGCTCCACCTCCGCGGGGTGGAAGACCGTCAGTTCCCGATCGGGGTCGAGGCTGGCTTCCGGCGGCACCAGTTCGAAGACCGTGACGCCGCGCAGCGACCAGCCATGGCGCTTCGCGACCAGCTGCAGCTCGCGCTCCGTCTCCGAGAGGGAGATGTAGAGCGTCGTCTCGCCAAGCCGCGCGCCTTCGAGCAGGAACTGCAGCGCCAGCGTGGTCTTGCCCGCGCCAGGCCGGCCTTCCACCAGATAGACCCGCTCCGGATCGAAGCCGCCGCCGAGGATGTCGTCGAGCCCCGCGCTGCCGGTCGAGATGCGGGGCGGATCCTCCTCGCCCAGGCCAGCATCGTCACGCACGTCGCCCATGCACGTCTCCCGCGGCGGGACGGCCATGCGCCGCACGGGCCCGCAGGCCTCTCCGCCAGGGCGATATCCTGGGCGCAGCCTTCACCCATTGGGAGGGCCTGGACCATCACGGCTGCGATGGAGCGGCGCCGCGGGGCCGCGGCCGGCTACACAGCTGCGAGAGCCTGAAACAGGGTCGGTTGCCACGCAACCTGGACGGGATCGCCCGCGGCGACGCGGCCGCCTTCGACCACCACGGCCATGACGCCCGCGCGGCGCACCAGCCCGCCCTCCGCGTCGCGCCCCAGCACCGCCTGCATCAGCCCGGGCTGGAAGGCATCGATCTGGCGGCAGGGATTGCGCAGGCCCGTGACCTCCACGACCGCGGCATCGCCGAGGCGGAGCCGCGTGCCGGCGGACAGCGCCAGCAGGTCGATGCCCCGCGTCGTGACATTCTCTCCCATCGCGGCGGGGGCCACGGTGAATCCGCGGGCGGCCAGTTCGTCGAACAGCTCGGCCTGGATCAGGTGGACCTGGCGCAGGTTGGGCACCGTCGGGTCCTTCGCCACGCGGGACCGATGCTTCACCGTGACGCCCGCATGGGCATCACCTTCCACGCCGAGGCCGGCCAGAAGGGTGATGGCGGGCACGGGCTGCTTGCTGAAGCGGTGCGTACCGTCGCGCGCGACGCAGACGACCTGCATCAGAAGCGCTTCAGCAGGCGGTCGATGTAGTCCAGCTCCTCCTGCGGGCGGCCGCGCTCGGCGCCGCGCTTGCGGAGTTCCTCCTGGATGCGGCGGGTGCGGAGCAGCTCGGCCTCGTCCGGCACGCGGGTGTCGCTGCCATTGTCCTGGGCGCCGGGGGCTTCGCGGGTGCGGCGGCCGAGCGGGTCGCGGCCCGGGCCCTGGTCCTGCGCCTGGTCCTGGCCCTGCCCTTCGCCCTGGCCCTCCCCCATCATCTCGCCCTCGCCTTCCCCTTCCTCCTCGCCTTCCTGGCCCTGGCCGAACTGGCGCTGCATCTGCTGCGCCATCTGGCGGCTGCCTTCCTGCAATTCGCGGATGGCGGTCTGCTGGGGGGTGCGGGCGTCTCGGCCCTCGGTCAGCGCCTCCTGCGCGTCGCGCATCGCCTGGTCGGCGCGGCCGAGCTGGGGGGGAACCTCCCCGGTCAGGTCGCCGAATTGCTGCATCACCTCGCCGAGTGCCCGGCGCAGCGCGCGCTGGGTGCGGGCTTCGCGGTTCGCCTCCGCGCGGGCGGCCTCATCGGCCTCCCGCCGCTGCGCTTCCGCCTGCTGTTCCTGCTGCGGGTTGGGGCGGGACCAGGGGGCGCGGTTCTGCAGCTGCTGGGCACGGCGCTCGGCCTCCCGCCGCTGGGTCTCCGCTTCCGCCCGGCGATGGCCGCTATCCATCATCTCCGTCTGGCGGCGGACCATGTCCTGCACGACGCCCATCTGCTGCTGGCCGCGTTCGCGCTGCTGGCGCTGGCGCTGCTCGGCCTCGTTGCGGGGCGTGCGGCCCTCCTCCAGCGCGCGCAGCTGTTCCTCCAGCTCCGCCAGTTCGCGCTGCGCATCCTGGGGCCGGTTCTGCCGGTTCGCTTCCCGCATCCGCTCCATGCGCCGGTCGAGTTCGCGGCGGTCCATCATGCGGTTCTGCGGGTCGAAGGGCATGGCCTCCGCATTCTCCCGCTGCAGGCGTTCGGCCAGCGCTTCCAGGTGGCGGCGGATGGCGTCGCGCAGTTCCTGGATGCGGCGTTCCGTCTCCGCCCGCTGCTCGGCGTTCTGCTCGCGGTTCTCCTGCTGCTCGCGGGCGGCCTGGTCCAGCGCTTCCCGCAGCTGCGCGCGGGCCTGTTCCAGGGCGCGGGCGGTGCGCTCCGCGCGGCCTTCTTCGAGCGCGAGCGCCGTCTCCCACAGGATCTCCTGCGCCTCTCCCACCGCGTCCGGCCGGCGGTCCCGCACCAGGCGGTGGCGGGCGCTGCGCAGTGCGAGGAAGGTGGTGGTGTCGTGCTCGAAGGCCTCGGGCGCGGCGGCAATGCGGTCCAGCTCCTGCCGCGCCTCCGCCCTCTTGGTGGGGTCGAGGGAGAGCGACTTCCGCAGCGCGATCAGGGCCTGGGCGACCGGGTGGGTGAAGCTGCGTTCCGGCAGCGTCAGCGTCGCGACCTCCGACCGCCCTTCCTGGCCGGCGCCGTCGCGCGCCACCAGCACCATCTCCACCTCCAGCCCCGCCCAGGGATGGGCGGAGAGGTCGGGCCCCGCGATGCCGCGGGCGCTGCGGGGCTGGCCAGCGGGCAGGCCGATCTCGATCGGGTGGGCGGGGGCCTGGGGGCGCGCCTTCAGCCGCACCTCGGCCTGCAGGCTGGCCACGCCCCAATCGTCATCCGCGCGCCAGGACAGCCGCAGCGCCAGGCCGCGGGCGGCGCGGGCGGGGGGTTCGGCGAAGCTGGCGGTGGGGGGCTGGTCGGCCTGCACGGTCAGGGTCCAGCCCGCGACCTCGAACCCCTCGCGCCGGATGACCAGGCGCGCGCCCTGGTCCAGCTGCGCCTCCGCGCCCCAGGACCGGCCATCGAGCGCCCGGAAGGGCGTGGCATTGGCGCCGAGCTGCAGTTCCGGCGCGCCGCCGCTGCCGCCGGACAGCGCCACCTGCAGCCGGCTGCCCTGCGGCACGGTCACGGCGCCGCCGGCGGGGTCCAGGAACAGCGGCGCGGCGCCGGTGTAGGCGGGCGGCGTCACCCAGGCCTCGACGCGCAGCGCGGGCGGCACGGCGGCCGCGGCGAAGCCCGGCACCACGGCGCGGCGCAGCCTCTCCGGCGCCTCCGGCCCCGCGATGAAGAGCGACGCCAGCAGCGCCAGGCCAAGTGCGCTGCGCAGCGCGATCGGGTCCCGCGCCGCCAGGCCCGGCCGGGGGATACCGACGCGGAGCCGGCTGATGGAGGCGGCCGCGCGGCGGCGATGCGCTTCCCAGACGGCGATCGACAGCGCATCCCCGCCCGCAGGCTTGTCGGCCAGCGCGGCGAGCGGCCGGTGCGGCAGGCCGGAAGCGCGTTCGAGGCGGCGATCCGCCTCCTCCTCCACCGGCAGGGCCCAGCCGCGGAAGCCGCGCCAGGCGGCATAGGCAAGCGCGATGGCGAAGGCCGCGGCCAGGATCGGCCGCGCCCAGTTCGGCAGCAGCAGCGGCAGGCCGAGCAGCGAGAGCGTCAGGAACAGCCCCAGCACGCCGAGCGGCGGCCAGAGCGCGGGCCAGAGCCTTTCCCAGGCCAGGGCCAGCCGCGCCAGGGCGCGGCGTCGGGGGAGGGTCGCGAGCGGGTCCCGCCCCGTCACGCCGGGCTCTTCAGCCAGGAGGGCAGCTTCTGCCCCGCCAGCAGCGCTTCCTGCGTCTGGCGTTCGCGCACCGCGGCGAAGCGGTCGCCATCCACCAGGATCTCGGCCGCCAGCGGCCGGCTGTTGTAGGTGCTGCTCATCGACGCGCCATAGGCCCCCGCATCCAGGAACGCGACGAGGCTACCCGGATCGAGGCTCGGAAGGCCACGATTTCTGGTGAAGGTGTCCCCCGTCTCGCAGATGGGGCCCACCACGTCGCAGGGCGCGATGGGGGCCACGTAGTCGGTGGGGGAGACGGGGACGATGCCGTGCCAGGCATCGTACATGGCGGGGCGGATGAGGTCGTTCATCGCGGCATCGACGACGACGAAGCGCCGCTCCGCCCCCATCTTCTGCAGGATGACGGAGGCGAGCAGCACGCCGGCGGGGCCGGAGATCCAGCGCCCGGGCTCCACCATCAGCTCCACGCCGAGGTTCCCGAGGGTGGAGGCGATGGCGCCCGCCACGGCCGCGGGGGCGGGCGGCGGTTCGTCCCGGTAGGGGATGCCGAGGCCGCCGCCGCAATCCACCCGCTCCACGCTCAGGCCCTGGGCGCGCAGGCCGCGGACGAGGTCCGCGAGATGGCCATAGGCGATGCGGTAGGCGGAGACGCCGGCGGTGATCTGGCTGCCGATATGCACCGCGACGCCGACGGGGCGGATGCCGGGCAGCGTCGCCATGCGGGCATAGAGGGCGGGGGCGTCGCCGATGGCGATGCCGAACTTGTTCTCCGACTTGCCGGTCGTGATCTTGGCGTGGGTCTTGGCGTCCACGTCGGGGTTCACGCGCAGCGCCACGGGCGCCTCCACGCCCATGGCGGTGGCGATGGCGGAGATCATCTCCACCTCCTCCGCCGATTCGGCGTTGATCTGCTGGATGCCCTCCGCCAGGGCGTAGCGGATTTCCGTCAGCGTCTTGCCGACGCCGGAGAAGACGATGTGGCTGGCGGGAATGCCGGCGGCGCGGGCCAGGCGCAACTCGCCCTCGCTCACCACATCGGCGCCGGCGCCGGCCTCGGCCAGGACGCGAAGCACGGCCAGGTTGGGGTTGGCCTTGACGGCGAAATGCACCTCGGCCGGCGCGCGGGCCTCATCCAGCGCGCCCTGCAGCAGGCCGAGGCGGCGTCGGAGCGTGGCGGCGGAATAGACCCAGCTCGGCGTGCCATGGGCGCGGGCGATGGCGGCGAGCGGCACGCCATCCATCATCAGCCCCGCCACGGGGTCCATGGTGAGCTGCGGGCGCAGCGCCAGCAGCTCGGCAAAGGTCGGGTCTTCGCCCTGGGGGGCGGATGCGGGGAGGGCGGCCATTCCCTCAGTATTGGGGTGGCGGGACCGTTCCGCCAAGCCGCCCGCCCTTCAGCCTCATGCGCGGGCGTCGCGCGCCTGCATGAAACGCTCGAACTCCTCCCGGTCCCGCGCGCGGCGGAGCTGGTCCATGAAGGCGGCGAATTCGGCCTGCTGGGCGTCGAGCGCGCGGCGCTCCTCCTCCAGCCGCCGCAGCACGGCGGCGCGGTGCTCGTCGAAGGCGAGGTTGCCGGAGGAGCCGGCCAGGGCGGCCGGCATGCGGTCCCGCAGGCGGGACTTCCAGGTGAGGCGCGCGGAGCAGGGCATGGCGTGGAGCATTCCGAACAGGGCGAGGAGGGAGAGGCCGACCGGCCACCAGGCGATGAAGCCGAGGATCACGGCGGGCAGGCGCCAGCCATGCAGGAAGAAGCGGTGGCGCCGGGGGCGGTCGGCAGCGGCGGGCAGGAAGCCCGGCTGGGCGGTGGCGGGGATCATTTCATCCTCTATGTGAATGTCACTTACATTCACATACGCTTGCAGGGGATCGCCGTCAAGCGGCCGGGGCTGTTCAGCGGGGGCGGATCAGCGCCTCGACCGCCATGCCCAGCACCTTCTCGGGCGTCGGCACGCCGGAGGAGGGGTGCGGCCAGCCCGCGCGTTCCAGCCCCGCCACGCCATGCGACATCGCCCAGACCTGCAGCCCGAGCAGTCGCGAATGGTCCCTGCCCGCCCCTTCCGGCACGGCGCGGGCGATGGCGGAGACGAGGGCGGTGAAGCTGTTGCTGGTATCGACCTCCCCTTCCTTGGGCAGGCGCCAGGCGAACATCACGCTGTAGTAGCCCGGCTCCTCCCGCGCGAAGCGGAGGTAGGTGGGGCCCATGGCGGCCAGGCCGCCCTCCATCCCCGCGGCGCGCATGCGGGCGCCGAATTCGGCATAGCCGCGCTGCGCCAGTTCCTGCAGCAGCGCTTCCTTGTCCTTGAAGTGCCGGTAGGGCGCGGAGGGCGAGACGCCGGCGAGGCGCGCGGCCTCCGCCAGGGTGAAGCCGTTCGGGCCACGCTCCGCCACCAGGCGCCGCGCCGCTTCCAGCAGCGATTCCTTCAGGTTGCCATGATGGTAGCCCCGCCTCGCGGCCAGGTCCGTCTCGGCGCCGGGCAATGTGTCGCTTGTTGACATTGGTGCTCGACGGATATCGCCGATCTAGCGGCTTGGATAGGCGCGGGGATGGGTGACCTGGTCCGGCGGGCCCGGCGGGCGGATGGAGCCCGCGCGGCCGCAGGCGCCGAGCGTCAGCGCCAGGAACAGGACTGCCAGGCAGCCGGCCAGACGCCTCATCCCAGCTTCTCCTGCCATTCGGCCGCCATGCGGGCGACATTCGCCGGCGCCGTGCCGCCATAGCTGGTGCGGGACGCGACGGAGGCCTGCACGCTCAGCACGCCGAAGACGCCCTCATGGATGCGGGGCTCGACGAACTTCATGTCCTCCAGCGTCAGTCCCGCGAGGTCCACGCCCTTCTGCTCCGCCAGCGCGACCAGGCGGCCGGTCACGTGGTGGGCGTCCCGGAAGGGGAAGCGGAGTTCGCGGACCAGCCAGTCCGCGAGGTCCGTCGCGGTGGAGAAGCCGGCGCCGGCCGCTTCCGCCAGGCGTTCCACCTGCGGCTGCATGTCGCGCACCATGCCGCCGATGGCGGCGAGGCCGAGGGTCAGGCTCTCCGCCGCGTCGAAGATGCCTTCCTTGTCTTCCTGCATGTCCTTGAAATAGGTCAGCGCCAGGCCCTTCATCACCGTCAGCAGGCCGACCAGCGACCCGGTGATGCGCCCGGTCTTGCCCCGCACCAGCTCCGCCGCATCCGGGTTGCGCTTCTGCG
Organism: Acetobacteraceae bacterium; assembly: GCA_027482245.1. Classification (GTDB taxonomy): domain Bacteria; phylum Pseudomonadota; class Alphaproteobacteria; order Acetobacterales; family Acetobacteraceae; genus Falsiroseomonas. The sequence continues at coordinate 72,518 of JAIXWG010000062.1, forward strand.
GCATGATGGAGCTGCCGGTGGTGAAGGCGTCCGACAGCTTGATGAAGCCGAAATAGGGGTTGGTCCAGATCACGATCTCCTCGGCCAGGCGAGACAGATGCGTGGCGCACATGGCGCAGGCGAAGAGGAATTCGGCGGCGAAGTCGCGGGATGCGACGCTGTCCAGGCTGTTGCGCGTCGGCCCATCGAAGCCCAGCGCCTTCGCCGTCATGTGCCGGTCGATCGGGAAGCCGGTGCCGCAGAGTGCGGCGGCGCCGAGCGGGCTTTCGTTCAGGCGCTTCCGGCAATCGGCCAGGCGGCCGCGGTCCCGCGACAGCATCTCCACATAGGCCAGCAGGTGGTGGCCGAAGGTGGTGGGCTGCGCGGGCTGGAGGTGGGTGAAGCCCGGCATCACCGTCGCGGCATGCTCCGCCGCCCGCGCCACCATCTCCCGCATCACGGCGGCGATCTGGGCGTCCAGGCCATCGATCGCGTCCCGCACCCAGAGGCGCACATCCAGCGCCACTTGGTCGTTGCGGCTGCGGCCGGTATGCAGGCGCTTGCCGGCCTCCCCGATCCGCTCCGTCAGCCGGGCCTCGATGTTCATGTGGATGTCTTCGAGGGATTCGCTGAAGGGGAAGCGCCCTTCCTCGATGTCCTTCGCGATGGCGGCCAGGCCGCCGCGGATCGCGGCCTCGTCCTCCGCGCCGATGATCCCCACATGCGCCAGCATTGTCGCGTGGGCGAGGCTGCCCGAAATGTCCTGCCGCCACATCTTGCGATCGAAGCCGATGCTGGCATTGATCTCCCGCATGATGGCAGAGGGGCCCTCGGCATAGCGGCCACCCCACAGGTCATTGCTGGCACGCGGTTCGGTCACGGAGGAGGTCTTTCAGTGCAGAGGTTTTCGAGGGACCGCCGCGGCATTCTTTGCAGCGCGGCGGGCGCGACCCTACTCGCGCTCGTGCCGTCGCGCAAAGCGGATGCCCTGGATCGGGCAATAACCTATATTTCAGGCAGTGACCATGGCCTGTCCCGGTTGCGGGAGACGCCGGAAGGCCGCCCCCTGCCCGATGGCCTGACCTTCACCGACGCCGAGGGCCGGGTGCTGGACTTCACCACCTTCCGCGGCCGCGGGCTCGTGGTGAACTTCTGGGCAACCTGGTGCCCCCCCTGCGTGGCCGAGATGCCGGCGCTGGACCGCCTGCACGCCATGGTCGCCCGCGACGGGATCGAGGTGCTGGCCCTGTCGAATGACCGCGGCGGGCGGGCGCAGGTGGAGCCCTTCTACCAGCGCACGGGGCTGCGCAACCTCGGCATCTGGCTCGACCCCCGCGGCGCCACCGGGCGCGCGCTGGAGATCCGGGTGCTGCCCACCACCCTCATCATCGACCGGCGGGGGCTCGAGGTCGGGCGCCTGACCGGCGAGGCCGCCTGGGACCAGCCCGAGGTGGTCGCCACCATCCGCCGCCTCACCCGCACGCCGGCCGCCGCGCCGGCCACCATCCGCAGCTAGAGATCGGAACGACCATGCCCGACGACGCAGCCTCCCCCACCCTCTTCGAGACGCGGCTCGACAAGCTGGCGGCGCTGGCCGTGCGGGTCGGCCTGAACCTGCGGGCCGGGCAGGAGGTGGTGATGACGGCGCCGGTGGAGGCGCTGCCCCTGGTGCGGCGCATCGCCGCCCATGCCTACCAGGCCGGCGCGACCCTGGTCACGCCGCTGATCGGCGATGACGAGGTGGCGCTGGCCCGCTACCGCCACGCGGCCGACGACGCCTTCGACACCGCCCCCGGCTGGCTGTTCGAGGGCATGGCCAGGGCCTTCGCCGGGGGCGCGGCTCGCCTGGCCGTGGTGGGCGAGGACCCGACCCTGCTGGCCGGGCAGGACCCGGCGAAGGTCGCCCGCGCCAACCGCGCCCGCAGCATCGCCTACCGCCCGGCGCTGGAACTCATCACCAGCTTCGCCATCAACTGGAACCTGGTGCCGGCCTCGACGCCGGGCTGGGCGCGGGAGGTCTTCCCGGGCCTGCCGGAACACGAGGCCGTCGCGAAGCTGTGGGACGCCATCTTCATGGCCTGCCGGGTGGACCAGGACGACCCCGTGGCCGGCTGGGCCGCGCACAACGCGACGCTGCACGCCCGCACGGCCTTCCTCAACAACAAGGACTACGCCGAGCTGCGCTACCGCGGGCCGGGCACGGACCTGGTGATCGGCCTGGCGGATGGGCACCTCTGGGCCGGCGGCGCGGAACCCGCGAAGAACGGGATCGTCTGCAACCCCAACATCCCGACCGAGGAAGTCTTCACCACGCCGCACAAGCTGCGCGTGGAAGGCACGGTGCGATCGACCAAGCCGCTGGCCTACCAGGGCACGCTGATCGACGAGATCCAGGTGCGCTTCGAAGGCGGCCGCATCGTCGAGGCCCATGCCAGCCGCGGCGAGAACGTGCTGCACAAGGTGCTGGAGACGGATGAAGGCGCCGCGCGCCTCGGCGAAGTGGCGCTGGTGCCGCATTCCTCCCCTATCAGCGCCTCCGGCCTGCTGTTCCGCAACACGCTGTTCGACGAGAACGCCGCCAGCCACATCGCCCTCGGCCAGGCCTACACGACCTGCCTGCGGGACAGTGTCGGCGTTTCCATGGACGAACTGGCGAAGCGGGGGGCGAACGCGTCGCTGATCCATATCGACTGGATGATCGGGTCGGGCGAGATCGACATCGACGGGGTGACGAAGGACGGGGCGGTGGAGCCGCTGATGCGGAAGGGGGAGTTCGTAGGGGCGTAGTGCATGGGGAGGGCGCTGCCCTCCCCATACCCCTCCCGCCAGGGCCGAGACGGCCCTGGACCGTCGGTAAGGGGTTGGAATGGCTGGGTTTAGGGCGTTGAGACGCTCAATGTCTCAAGGGGGGTCGGAAGGCATCCTGTGCGGCGCCAAAGGGTTGCGCGTGATTCCAGGGACTTGCACGCTCAATCCTTGAGGGCTTTTACCCGGTTTAGCACCTTTAGCACCGATTCAGCGCGGTGCTTCCGGACGACAAGGGGACTGATTCGCGGGTTCAAGGAGCAGCCTCGTGCTGGGCGGCGCGAGGCATATGTTCCTATACCGCGGGGCGGGGCGCGGGGTCCAGGGAAATGGGACGGCGACGCGGCAGCAGCGCCGTCATGATGCCGAGCGCGGGCAGCCAGGCGACCAGGCTGTAGACGGCCTCGATCCCGATGAGGTTGGCCAACTCGCCCAGCGCGGCGGCGCCGATGCCGCCGAGGCCGAAGGAGAAGCCGAAGAACATCCCCGACACCAGGCCGACCCGGCCCGGCAGCAATTCCTGCGCATAGACCAGGATCGCGGAGAAGGCGGAGGAGGCGATGATGCCGATGATGACCGTCAGCACCACCGTCGCCGTCAGCCCGACATGCGGCAGCGCCAGGGTGAAGGGCAGCAGCCCAGCACGGAGAACCAGATGACGGGGATGCGCCCGAAGCGATCCCCCGCCGCCCCGCCCGCGACCGTGCCGCAGACGATCGAGCAGAGGAAGATGAAGAGATGGACCTGCGCCTGCTGCACCGAGGTCCCGAAATGCTGGATCAGGTAGAAGGTGTAGTAGCTGGTCAGGCTGCCCGAATAGATCGTCTTCGAGAACAGCAGCACCACCAGCACGGCAAAGGCGAAGATCACGCGGTTGCGGGAGAGCGGCTGCACGGTGCTGACGGCGGCGTCCTTCCTCGTGCGCTGGCCGAGGCGCGCGGCATACCAGCGGCCGACGACGCTCAGCACCAGCATTCCCAGCAGGGCGGCGGCGGAGAACCAGACGATGGCGCCCTGGCCCCTCGGCGCGATGATGAAGGCGGCGAGCAGCGGGCCGACGGCGGAGCCGATATTGCCGCCGACCTGGAACAGCGACTGCGCCAGGCCATAGCGGCCGCCGGAAGCGAGGCGCGCGACCCTTGATGCCTCCGGATGGAAGACCGCCGAGCCCATGCCGATCATCGCCGCGGCGAGGAGGATGACGGGGTAGCTGTGGGCCTGGGAGAGGGTGAGCAGGCCGATCAGCGTGGAGCCCATGCCGATGGGAAGGGAATAGGGCATCGGGCGCCGGTCACTCCATGCGCCAATGAGCGGCTGGAGGAGCGAGGCGGTGCACTGGAAGGCCAGGGTGATGAGGCCGACCTGGCCGAAGTCCAGGGCTTAGTTGGTCTTCAGGATGGGATAGAGCGCCGGCATGAGCGACTGCATCATGTCGTTGAGGAGATGGCAGAGGGATAGGGAGAGGACGATGGGGAAGGTGGTGGGGGATGTTGGCGCAGCGACGACCTTGGACATTTGCGGGTCCGGCTAGGAACCAACAATATGATGCATAGTAGTTTAAGTGGGACAGTTGGTTTCGAACGATACGGATGACGATTCAACAGCCAGAACCTGAGGCTGCAATAGGTCGACTTCGAGCGGTATAAATGACCTCACGTGGTAGAACGCCTGCCGCCTGCGCGAAACAAAGCTAAGCTGCTAAGCGCCTCAACGCGCTGTCCGGTCCACGCTCCACATCGATGATGTGAGTTGCCGACTGCCCAAGCAGTGTGATGTCAGCCGCCTGCCATGCGGCTAGCCCTGCAATCACAGCCACACGCAATGAAGACCGATCAGCACGTGCAATATCGCCGAAAGCGGTTGTGCACGCGAAGAGCGAACTAGCGTGCTGCTGCACCGTTCGAAACAGGCCCTGTTTGTCGTCTCGCAAGCGCACAACTGCGGTCATCTCATAAGGCCTCGTGCTATCGCCGAGAACTTCAGCGCCACGTGTAACAGCCGCTGCACCAAACTGTTGGTCAAGGATTTGCAGAAGGCGGCTGTCCAGCGACACCTCATCGGCAGACCGGGCACGCGATACAAGCACCGTAACCCAACCCTGCACCAAGTTGGCAAGATGCGTGATCCAGCCGGACAACTCTGCGTCTGGCACAGAGGCGATGAAGAATTCTCCGTTCTCAAACCGCGCGCCAGCCTGTTCAGCGGCCTTGGACGCGCTCCGTACGCAGGCTCGACTTTCCGGGTCGAGTCCCGCCGCGAATGCGGCCTCCCAGCCGGCGCCTCTGTCGCTGACAACGCTGACACCGCGAACGTCATCCCTGCGAACAAAAATGGAGACGTGGTCGCCACTTGGAAACAGACAGTGGGTGTTGAGCATAATTCCCCCCTGGACATCCCACCGTTCGGGGAACGGAGCCAGCAGGTCGGTACCACTGATCGGAACGGCCATCGACAGGGCGGTCACAGCGGCAACTCCGGCGAAAATGGCGGCGCAGGCAGGTCGCCGTCTATAGCCCACACAGATAGACAATATCGGATCAGTGCCTCGGCGCTGTCCAGCGGTTCGGAGATCATCTCACCGAGTTCGGGTCCACCCCTCGCCGGCGGCCACCGCGGATCGGTCAGTATCGAGTATCGGCGAGGGATCCCAGGCGGCAACCGAGTTCGCGGACGTCCAGGCACTTTGTTAGTGTGGAAATGCGTCGGTCGCAGCGAGGCCCTCTCCAGGACTATCCCACCGACTTGCAGAAGCATCTGCAGGCGCTGAGGGTCGTGGTGTGGATGAGCATTTGCGCGAAGTTCCAACCCTGGCATCGGCTGGCCCTCGACGGCTAGCGTAGCCACCAGCGTGTACCAGGGCGAGGTTGGGTCGGATTCGCTTTTGCCTCTCGGTAGTGTGCTGCGGCTCCACCTTGGCAGGCCGGCAAACGCTTTCGGCAGTAGGATCAACGACTCAGCCAGTTCGCGCGTGAGCATATGGCCTCGACGTCAAGTGAGCGGCTTGCTGGCGGGCTTGCCAGCATGGACCGTTACACAATCTTTGTGCTGTTTCGAGACGATATTTGGTGCGGCAGCGGCCATCACACTGACAGCAAGAGATTCTTCGGGCCTTGCGCACAGTGGCCCGTCCTGAAGCACCTAAATTCAAAAGACGGCCGAGCCCGTCACAGGCCTGGCGGATGAGGTTAGGGGAATGCAGCGCCTTCACCGATGCACGCCCATCAATGGGGCGGCTGCGCGACCCCCCATCCCAAGCAACTCTTGGAGTTGCGGCAATGCTGTAGCCACCTAAGTTCGGGGGAAAGATCGTCAGCCCGGTATAATCAGGCCCCCCTCATAAACGCCGCACACCGCTCCCCCACCATCAGCGCCGCTGGCTGGATGTTCGGCGAGGGGATCAGCGGAAACGCGCTCGCATCCGCCACGCGCAGGCCTTCCACACCCCGCACGCGCAGTTCCGGATCCAGCACGGCGCGGTCGTCGCTGCCCATGCGGGCGGTGCCGCAGGGGTGGAAGACGGTGCTGGCGGTGTCGCGAATGCTTTGGGCGTAGGCCTCGTCGGTGGCCGCGCCCGCGCCGGGGCGCAGTTCCTCCTCGATCAACCCGCGCAGGGGGCCGACTGACGCGATCCTGCGGCACAGCGCGGCGGCGCCCAACATCACGCGCCAGTCATTGGGGTGGTCCAGGTAGTTGGGCTGGATCACCGGGTGGTCGGCGGGGTCGGGGCTGCGGAGCGTCAGGGTGCCGCGGCTGTCGGGGCGGCAGGGGCCGTAGTTCAGCATCACGCCGGGGTGGCTGTGCAGGCCCTTCGAATAGTCGAAGGTGGAGAAGTTGACGAAGAGGAATTGCGCCTCCGCTTCCTCCGCCCCCGGGGTGATGCGGGCGAAGGCCGTGGCCTCCCCGGCGCCGATGGACAGGGGGCCGGATTGGCGCAGCAGCCAGTCCAGGCCCATCGCGGCCTTCTTCAAATTGCTTTGCAGGATCTCGTTCAGCGTGCCGCAGGGCTTCGTGCGGAAGATGAACTTGGCGATCAGGTGGTCCTGCAGGTTGCGGCCGACATCGGGGCTGTGGTGCACCACGGGGATGCCCATGGCCTGCAAGGCGGCGCCGTCACCGATGCCGGACAGCATCAGCAGCTTCGGCGTCTCGATCGCGCCGGCAGAGACGACGATGGAGCGCGCGGCGCGGAAGGTGCCCTGCGCCGTCTCCACCGCGACCGCCCTGCCCTGCTCGAAGACCAGGCGGTGGGCCTGGATGCCGGTGCGGACTTCGAGGTTGGGCCGCGCCATGGCGGGGCGGAGGTAGGTGCGGGCGGAGGAGGATCGCCAGCGGCCATCGACATTGAGCTGGATGGGGCCCGCGCCCTCGATGCTGCCGCCATCGTTGACGTCGCCATGGCGCGGCAGGCCGGCGGCGATGCAGCTTTCGATGAAGGCGCGGGGCGCCTCGGCCAGGCGGCGGGGCTCGCCGACCTGGATGGGGCCGTCGCTGCCGCGGGCATCGCTCGGCGGGCCGAGCCAGGTTTCCATGCGGCGGAAGAAGGGGGCCACCTCCTCATAGGACCAGCCGCGGGCGCCGGCCTGGGACCAGCGGTCGTAGTCATGCGGGCTGCCGCGCAGGAAGACGAGGCCGTTGACGGAGCCGGATCCGCCAAGGACGCGGCCGCGCGGCCAGTGGATGCGCCGGCCGCCGAGCTGCGCCTCGGGCTCCGTCATGAAGCGCGGGTCGTAGCGGCCGCTGCCATAGAGCTTCGCGTAGCCCGCGGGCAGGCGGATCCAGGGGTCCTTGTCCGGCGGCCCGGCCTCCAGCAGCAGGACGCGGCAGGACGGGTCTTCGGAGAGGCGGGCGGCGACGACGCAGCCGGCGGAGCCGCCGCCGATGACGATGACGTCCGCCGTCACGGTTCCAGCTTCACGCCGGTGCGGGCCACCACCTGCTGGAATTTTGCCAGTTCGGCGCGGAAGAAGGCCTCGGCATTGGTGGGGGCGTTGGGGCGCGTCCAGGGGTTCACGCCGGCGATGAGGAGGCGTTCGCGCAGCTGCGGTTCAGCGATGGCGGTGCGGATGGCGCGGTTCAGCGTCTCCACGACAGGGGCCGGCATGCCCTTGGGGCCGATGACGGCGAACCAGTTCTCCAGGTCGAAGCCGGGCAGCGCGGTCTCGGCGAGCGTCGGGATGTCGGGGAAGGAGGGGAAGCGCTCCAGCCCCGTCACGGCGATGCCGCGCACGCGCCCGTCCCGCACCTGGCCGGCGGCGGAGGCGAGGACGGCGACGCCCCACTGCGTCTCGCCCCGGGCGATGCTCTCCACCATCAGGCCGCCGGACCGGTAGGGCACGTGGGGGAAGCGGCCGCCCATGTCGAGCACGCTGGCCAGCATCTCCGCCGAGAGGTGCGGCATGGAGGCGACGCCGGAGGAGGCGAAGGGCAGGCGCTCACCCCCTTCGCGCAGGCGCGCGATGGCTTCCTGCGGCGTGCGGGCCTGGAAGGAGGGGGGTGCCACGACGATCATCGGGCCGGTGCCGACGACGGCGATATGGGTGAAGTCGCCGATCGGGTCGTAGCGCGTGCCGCCCTGCACGGCGTTGGGGGCGAGGGCGTGGGAGGAGGCCTCCACGAGCATCAGCAAATGGCCGTCCGGGGTCTGGCGGCGGAGCCATTCGGAGGCGATGAGGCCCGCGGCGCCGGGCCGGTTCTCCACCACCACGCGGCCATTCGGGCCAAGCGCGGGGCCGAGGCGATCGGCCAGGAGGCGGGAGGTGACGTCGGTGGACCCGCCCGGCGCGAAGCCGATGGCGAGCGTGATGGTGCGGTCGGGGAAGGCGAGCGCGGGGGTGGCGAGCGTCGCGGCGAGTGTCAGGCCCAGCAGGGCGCGGCGGAGCATGGTGTGGATCCTCCCGTTCGTTGCTGGGAGGGTCGCGCGGCGCGGGCGCGCCGGCAAGGGTCAGTGGCGCAGGATGGGCACGCGCTGCGCCGTCGCCCAGTCGGGCCAGCCGACGAATTTCTCGATGAGGACGAGGATGACGCAGATCACGAGGGTGGCGAGGATGACCTTGATCTGCGTCGGCGAGGGCGGATGCCGGAACCACTGCGCCAGGCGGATGAGGAGGCGGGTCATCGGGTCCATGGCGGGGTCTATGCCATGGACCCGGGGCGCGCGTCAGGCCGGGTCGTTGATGCCGAGGCGGCGGGCGGTGTCGAGGATGCTCTCCCAGGTATCGGGCTGGAGGGGGACGCCATTGGCCAGGCGGTCGGCCTTCGTGGTCGCTTCCTTGTCACCAGGGGCGAGGACGGGCTGGCCGGCCTGCGCGGGGTTGGTGGAAACGACCCAGTCCACATAGGCACGGCCGGCTTCCTCGAACTCCGCCTGGGTGCCGAAATGCCTGGGCGAGACGTAGAAGGACAGCATGCCATTGGCGATGCGCCCGCGCGCCTCCACGGGGCCGGAGGTGCCGCCACCGGTCAGCGCGCCGGCCAGCATCTCGCACATGAAGGCGAGGCCGCTGCCCTTATGCTCCCCGAAGGCGCGGATGGCGCCGCTGCCATTGGCGGGGTTGCGGGGGCCGATGGTGTCGTAATGCCCGTAGAGGGTGTGCGGGTCGCCGGAGAGGCGGCCATCGGGCTCGATCAGCGCATCGGCGGGCAGCGCCTTGCCGCCATTCGAGGCGACGAGGACCTTGCCCTCCGCGACCAGGGACGTCGCGAAATCGAGGATGAGGGGGCGGCCTGGGAGCGGCACGCCGATGCTGATGGGGGCGGTGGAGAAGCGGCGCTCCGTGCCGCCGAAGGGGGCGACAAGGACGCTGCCCGCGACGTTGACGAAGTGGACGGAGAGAAGCCCGGCCTCGATCGCCATTTCGGAATAGGCGCCGACGCGGCCGATATGGCCGGCGTTGCGAAGCCCCACCACGGCGATGCCGTGCTGCTGCGCACGCTCGATGCCCATGCGGACAGCCTGGGGGGCGACGGTCTGGCCGAAGCCGAAGAGGCCGTCGAGCAGGAGGAAGCTGCCGCCATCGGTGATGGTCTGGACGGACTGGCCCTTGAGCACGAAGCCGGCCTGCAGCCATTCGACATAGCGCGGCACGCGGGCGACGCCGTGGCTGTCATGGCCGGCGAGGTTGGCATCGAGCAGATGGGTGGAGATGCGGTGCGCCTCCGCCTGATCGCAGCCGGCGGCGGCGAAGATGCGGGTGACGAAGTGCTCCACCTTCTCGGCGGGGATGTGGATGTAATCGGCCATGGCGGGGGTTTCCTCGTTGTGAGGGGAAACCTGCACGGAGGGGCCTGGAGCGTCCAGCCCCGCTGCGGCGACCGGCCCCGGGCGTCATTGACCGGGCTCCCCGTGCGTGATCACGTCGCCGCATAAGTCGCGCAGGCGACAATCCGGGCGACCGGGAGTGGGGGGATGCGACCGTGGATGTCCGGCAACGCGGAGTGCCGCGGCGTGGCGTGATCCATGCCGCAGCCGGGCTGCTGGTGGCGCCGGCGGTCTTGGCGGGTTCTCGGGCCGCATCGGCGCAGGGAGCCTGGCCGCAGCGCCCGGTACGCATCCTGGCACCCTTCGCGCCCGGTGGCGCGCCGGACGTCGCGATCCGCCTTCTGCTGCCGCAGTTGAGCCAGACCTTTGGCCAGCCCTTCATCGTGGAGAACCGCCCGGGGGCGAGTGGCGCTGTCGCGGCCGAGGCCGTGGCGCGGTCCGCGCCCGATGGCCATACGCTGCTGCTCGCCTCCAATTCCGTCATGGCCATCAACCCTGCCCTGTTCGGCGACCGGCTGAGCTATGCGCCGATGCGGGACTTCCGGCCGGTGGCGCGCATCGCGCGGCTGCCCTTCTTCCTCTTTGTCCCCGCCAACGCCCCGGCCCGGGACCTGCCCGCGCTGCTGGACCTGGCGCGCACGGTGCGGGAGCCATTGACCTACGCCACCAACGGCAATGGGACGGTCGGCCACATCACGACGGAACAGTTGCGGCGCGCGGCGCGGATCGACCTGCTCCACATCCCCTACCGCGCCTATCCCGCCGCGATGGGCGACCTGATCGCGGGCCGCGTCTCCATGGCGTTGGCGGATTTGACGGTGTTCGGCGCGGCGCTGGCGGGCGGGCAGTTGCGGGCGCTGGCCGCGATCGCCGCCACGCGGTCGCGCTTCCTGCCGGATGTGCCCGCGCTGCCGGAGGTAGGGCTGCCAGCGCTGGATGGCAGCGTGTGGTTCGGGCTCTTCGCACCGGCCGGAACACCGGACGGCATCGTGGGGCGATTGGATACTGAAATCCGGGCCTGGCTCGCGACGCCGGAGGCCACGGAGGGCCTGGGCAGGATCAGCCAGGAACCGGCGGCGCTGGACAGCGCAGCGCTGGCGACGCTGCTGCGGGAAGACATGGCGCGCTATGGCGCCATCATCACCGAAGCCGGCATCAGGCCCGATTGAGAATCGGAGGACACGCACATGGATGCCGGTGACAGCCGAATCGTGGTCACGCTGCTGGGGTCAGGGACTCCCAATCCGAACCCACAGCGCTTCGGCCCCGCGACGCTGGTGCAGGCGGGCGGGCTGGACCTGCTTTTCGATGCGGGGCGGGGCTGCCCGATCCGCCTGGCGCAGTGCGGCGTGCCGCTCGGCCGCGTCGCCGCGGTGTTCCTGACGCATTTCCACTCCGATCACGTGAACGGCCTGGCTGATGTCTGGATGAGTTCGTATATCCCGCCGGCCTGGGGCGGGCGGCGCAGCGCGCTGCGGCTGTTCGGCCCGCCCGGCACGGCGCGCATGGCGCATCACCTGCGGGGAGCCTTCGCGGATGACATCCGCATCCGCATGGCGGACGAAGCCGTGCCGGAGGAGGCAACACGCATCGTGGCGCAGGACTTCGCCGCGACGGGCGGCATCGTGTTCGAGGAAGCCGGCGTGCGCGTGACCGCCTTCGAGGTGGATCACGGCGTGCATATCCGCCCCGCCGTCGGCTTCCGGATCGACCACGGGGGGCGATCCGTGCTGCTGTCCGGCGACACCAGGCCGCATCCGAACGTCATGCTGCACGGCGCCGGCGTGGATCTGCTGGTGCATGAGGTCTGTGCCCTGCCCGCCGCGCTGGCGGGACGGCCGATCCAGCAGGCGATCGCGGATCACCACACGTCGCCGGCGGAGGCCGGTGCCATCTTCGCCGCCACGCGGCCGAAGCTGGCGGCCTACACGCACATCGTGCAGATCGCCGCACCCGGCGTGCCACCCGTGTCGCTGGAGGCGATCGAGACCGAGACGCGCATGGTCTATGACGGGAAGCTGGTGTTCGGCGTGGACCTGATGCGCTTCACCATCACCGCCGATGGCGTGGCGATGGACCAGGTGGCGTAGGCTGGCATCGGGCAGGACCGCTGGGCGGCCCTGCCCCGTTGGCTACAGCACCCGCCCGGATTCCGGGTCGATCAGGTGCATGTGGTTCAGGTCCGCCGCGAACTGCATGGGACGTCCGGGCTCGGCGGGCGTGGTGGGGTCGATGCGGCAGCAGACCTCGGCACCCTGCAGCCAGAGATGGACCAGCGTCTCCATGCCCATGGGCTCGATCACCTCGGGCGTCAGCTCGAACACCGCGATGTTGTCGCGGTCGAGGTTCTTCACCTCCGTCAAGTGCTCGGGGCGGATGCCGAACAGCACCTCCCGCCCCGCCGCGGCCTGGTAGCGGGCGGTGCGGGCTTCGGGGACGGGGACGGTGATGCCGTTGGGGAGCACCACGCGCAGCGCGCCCGATCCGTTCTCGACGCGCGCAGGGATGAAGTTCATGGCGGGGCTGCCGATGAAGCCCGCCACGAATCGCGTCTTCGGGTGGTGATACAGCTCCTGCGGCGGCCCGACCTGTTCGATGATGCCGTGGTTCATGACGACCACGCGGTCCGCCAGCGTCATTGCCTCCACCTGGTCATGCGTGACGTAGACGGTGGTGGTCTTGACGGTCTGGTGGACCTTCTTGATCTCGGTCCGCATCTGCACGCGCAGCTTGGCGTCGAGGTTCGACAGCGGTTCGTCGAACAGGAAGACCTTGGGGTCGCGCACGATGGCGCGGCCCATGGCGACGCGCTGGCGCTGGCCGCCCGACAGCGCCTTCGGCTTGCGGTCCAGCAAGGGCGTGATGTCGAGGATTCGCGCGGCGTTGTTGACGCGCTTCGCGATCTCCTCCTTCGGGAATTTCCGCAAGGTCAGGCCGAAGGCCATGTTCTCGTAGACCGACATGTGCGGGTACAGCGCGTAGTTCTGGAACACCATGGCGATGTCGCGGTCACGCGGCGGGATGTCGTTGACGACGGTGCCGCCGATGGCGATCTCGCCGCCCGTGATTTCCTCCAGCCCTGCGATCATGCGCAGAGTCGTGGATTTCCCGCAGCCGGAGGGGCCGACGAGGACCACGAATTCATGGTCGGCGATGTCGAGGTCGATGCCCTTCACCGCCTGCACGCCGCCTTCATAGGCCTTGACGACCTTGCGGATGGAAACCTGTGCCATGTCTGGTTCTCAGCCCTTTGTCGCGCCAGCCGTGAGGCCGGCGATGTAGTAATCCATCAGGAACGCATAGACGATCACCGGCGGCAGCGCCGCCAGAAGCGCGCCAGCCATGATCTGCCCCCAGGCGAAGGTGTCCGCGCGGACGAGCTGGGAGACGACGCCGATGGTCAGCGGCATCTCATCCGGCGTGGTCACGAAGGCCGTCGGATAGACGAAGGCGGCCCAGCTGACGGTGAAGGCGAAGATGGTCGCCGCGATGATGCCCGGCATCGCCACGGGGATGAAGATCTTCAGCAGCATCTGCGACCAGGACGCGCCATCGATCAGCGCCGCCTCGTCCAGTTCCTTCGGGATGGAGGCGAAGTAGCCGATCATGATCCAGGTGCAGAAGGGCACCGTCAGCGTCGGGTACACGACCACCAGGCCCCAGGAGGAGTTCAGCAGCCCTAATCCGCCGACGATCTGGTAGAGCGGGATGAAGAGCAGCGTCTCCGGGATCAGATAGGTCAGGAAGACGCCGGTGGCGAGCGCCTGGCTGCCCCAAAAGCGCATCCGCGCCAGGGCGAAGGCGGCGAGCGTGGAGATCGCCATGGTGATCAGCACCACCATTACCGTGATCTTGGCGCTGTTCCAGAAGAACATCAGGAAGGTCGGGTTGGTCAGGATGGCCGTGTAGTTGTCGAGCGTCGGGTTGCGCACCAGCCAGGGATTGCCCTGGAGGTTCGCGACCTCGGCACTCGTCTTCAGGCTGGTGATGAACATGTAGACCGGCGGCGCCAGGAAGATGATGGCGGCGAAGATCAGGGAGATGTAGGCGACCCAGAGCGCCCAGCGGCGCTCGCCACTCAGGCTGCCGGCCTTGGCGTAGATGCCGGGCAGGTCGCGGGTGGCAGTGGAGTGGCTCATCTCACGCTTCCTCCTTGTTCCGGCGCGTCACGCCACGCAGCACGAAATAGGCGAAGATCGCCAGCAGCGGGAACATGAAGAGGGAGACGGCGGCGCCCCTCGGTACGTTGCCCGACAGGATGCCAACCTGGAAGGCATAGGTGGCGAATACGTGGGTCAGGTCGCGGGGACCTCCATTCGTCAGCACACGGACGATGTCGTAGTTCGCGAAGGTGACGATGAGGCTGAAGAGGATGGTGATGCTGATGATGTTGCGCATCATCGGCAGCGTGACGTAGCGCAGGCGCTGGAAGCCGGTGGCGCCGTCGATGGCCGCGGCCTCGTACAGCTGCTCGGGCACCGATTTCAGCGCGGCCAGGTACATGATCATGAAGAAGGGCGCGCCGTACCAGACATTGACGATGATGACGGAGGTGCGCGCCCACCACGGCTCGCCGAGCCAGGGGACGGAGGGCACGGCAAAGACGTTCAGCAGATAGTTGATGGAGGAATAGCTGGGGTCGAACATCCACCACCAGCCGAGCGTGGAGAGCGCCGGCGGGATGACCCAGGGCACCAGCAGCATGCCGCGCCACTTGCGCTGCCCCTTGGCCGGGATGTCGTGCAGCATGTGGGCAAGCCAGAAGCCGATCAGCGCCTTCAGCAGCACGGCGGAGATGGCGAAGATGCAGCTCTGCGCGATCACCATCCAGAAGGTGTCGGTATCCAGCAGGATGGCGAACTGCTCCAGCCCGATGAACTCGGTCATGCGCCGGTTCAGGGTGGAGAGATAGATCGCGTAGCCCGCGGGATAGACGACGAGCCCGCCGATGACCGCGATCAGCGGCAGCGTCATCAGGAAGGCGATGGTGGAACGCCGTCGCGTGAAACGCTGGAGGGAAGTGACCCCCTCCGTGCGTCCGGCGGTGATGGCGGTGCCGCTGGCCGACATGCGGATGCTCCCCTGTCCCGCGGTGGATGCGGAAAGGGCGGGGAACCACCTGGCCCCCGCCCCCTTCCCTGCCCGGCTCAGCCGCGCGCGAAGTTGCGCAACTCGCGCTCCGCCCAGGTCAGCGCCTGGTCGATCGTCTCACCGCCCTGCGCGACGCGGGCGACAAGCTTGGTGTTGATCGCCTGGTTGTACGCCTGCACCGCGATCTCCGCCGGCGCCGGGGCGAAGGCGATGGATTGCTGCGCCTGGTGGTGCGGCTTCAGCGGGTAGTTGTAGACCACGCCCGCCGGCGGGCCTTCCGTGCGCCAGATGTCGAAGTTCGACATGCTGCCGAAGGGCGGGATGTCGTAGCCGCTGCTGGTCGTGGTCTGCCGGTCCGCGCTGGTGCGGTCGGACAGGAATTCCAGCAGGGCCTTGGCCGGGCCCTTGTTCCGGCTGAAGGACCAGATGCCCCAGAAGTAGGGCAGATACGGCGTGAAGCGGCCCGCGGGGCCGGCCGGCATCGGGAAGGTCCAGCATTTCTCCGCTACCGCCGGCGCGTCGCGCTTGGCGACCGCCCAGGTGGAGGGCGGGTTGAAGATCAGGGCGGACCGGCCGCTGATCAGCGCGCGGTTGTTGCTGGCATCGTCCCAGGCCCAGACATCGTTGGGCAGGAAGCGCGCCAGCCGCACCAGGTATTCCAGCCCCGCGCGGACGCCGGGATCGCGGCGCACCGTGACCTGCCCGTTCTCATCGATGAACTTGGCGTTATGGCTGCGGAAGAAGGCGCCGACCCAGTCCACCGCATCGGTGAAGCTGCCCATCGGCAGGCCGAAATGGAAGCCGGCGGCGGCGCATTTCTCGGCGGCTGTCAGGAAGGTGGCCCAGTTCCATTGCTCCACGCCCGGGCCGGCGCGGTCCTCGGCGGGGTACATGGCACGGACATCGAGCCCGGCATGTTCCTGCAGCAGGTCGAAGCGCGCGAGCGAGGGCTTGTGCTGGGAGCCGGAGACGGCCGGGATGGCGCGCCATGCGCCCTCGCGCTTGGCCAGGTATTCGGCCGTCGGGTTGATCGGGCCGTACTTGCCGATCAGGCGGCCGACGATGTCGTCCACCGGTTCCAGCAGGCGGGCATGGGCGGAGGGCTCCCAGGTCGGGAAGCTCAGGATGTCATGGCCGCTGCGGGCCTGCGCCTGGGCGGCGATGGTCAGCAGGTTCTGGTTGCCGACGGAGGTGATGAAATCCACCTGCACGTCGACGCGGTTGTTGCGGCCCCATTCGGCGCAGAGCTCCCGCATGATGCCGTTGCCGGCGGGGACCCAGTGGTCCCAGAAGCCGCAGCGGAGCGTGGTCGTCGCCTGCGCGTGCACCGCGGGTGCGGTGAGTGCCGTGCCGCCGGCGATCGCGGCTGCCCCTGCACCGGCGCGCAGCATGTCGCGCCGGGTGATCCCCTGGTCCATCCGTTCCTCCTGCCCTGATGCGGCCGTTGAACCGGCCTGCCTGGTTGCGGCGGGAAGGTTACGCACCGCGCGGCGGAACCCGCAAGCCCGCTTGGCAAGCGGTCACGGCGGGATGTTCGGCCCCGGATGGTCCCCACGGATGGTCGCCCGCGGATGCTCGGCCAAGGATGTTCCGCAGGCCGCGCGGGAACGGCGCGGGGGCGGGTCCGTTGATGCATCCCGGCCCGCGACGCCGAACAAGGGTGCCGGGCAGGGAGGATGGATGGACGAGCCCGAGGGCCTGCCCGGGCCGGCGCGCCTGGAGGCCGGCCAGGCCACGCGCCTGCCGCTGCTGGAGGAGGTGCCGGGGCTGGTGCGGCACCGTCGCGTCACCGGCCGCGTCCGCGTCTCCGTCGCGACCGAGGCCGAGCCCCGCCAGGTGACGTGGCAGCGCCTGGTGCGCCGGGCGGAGGTGGAGCGCGTGCCGATCGGGCAGGAGGTGGATGCCCCGCCGCCGACGCGGCAGGAGGGCGACGTGCTGATCATCCCCGTCGTCGAGGAACGCGTGACCGTCACGCGCCGCCTTGTGGTGACGGAGGAGTTGCGAATCCGGCTGCGGGAGCAGTCGGAGGACGAGACGACGACGCTGGAGCTGCTGCGGCAGACGGTGCGGGTGGACCGCATGCCCGCGCCGGATACCGACGACCACGCCATCAACGACGACCGCATCACGGGAGAGACCGCCATGGATCGCACCATCACCGCCATGTTCGACAGCCGCGCCGAAGCCGACCAGGCCGCGGATATGCTGCGCCAGATGGGGGCGCAGAACGTCCAGGTTCGCGCCGCTTCTGGCAGCGCCACCTCGGGCCCCTCGACGGAGGAGGATCGCGGCATCCTCGCCGCCATCGCCGATCTCTTCGTGCCGGATGACGACCGCCGCACCTATGGGGAAGGGCTGCGCCGCGGCCATGTCGTCGTCTCCGCGGAAGTCGCCGAAGGGCAGCTCGACCGCGCGATGGACATGCTGGAGGCCGGCGGCGCCGTCGATCTCGACACGCGGGAGGAGGAGTGGCGCGGCGCCGGCTGGCTCGGCGGGTCCGCCGCGGGTGCGGCTGGCAGCAGCCTGACGGGCACGACGCCGCTGAGCGGCGGCTTGGCGGCGCAGGCCGACACCTCCGGCGCGGCGGAGGATCCGCGGCGGCGCGGTGCCAATCTCGGCTCCGCGGAGGCCGGCATGGGCGCCGGTGGCGGCACGGGGATCGGGATGGGTGCCGGGATGGGCAGCACGACCGGCACGCCGACCAGCGCGGGCGCCATGGCGCGCACCGACCAGGACGGCAGCACCGGCATGGCCACCCAGGCCGGCACCGGCGGCGAGGAGACGGTGAAGCTGGCGGAGGAGCGGCTGCGCGTCGGCAAGCGGGAAGCCCATGCGGGCCGCGTGCGCGTGCGCAGCTACGTCGTGGAGACACCGGTGGAGGAGCAGGTGCAGCTGCGCGAGGAACGCGTGCATGTGGAGCAGCGGCCGCTCGACCGCCCCGCCACGGCGGCGGAGGTCGGCCTGTTCCAGGACCGCACGATCGAGGCCGAGGAGACCGTCGAGGAAGCCGTCGTCGGCAAGGATGTGCGCGTGACGGGGGAGGTCGTCGTCAGCAAGGACGCGACCGAACGCACCGAGACCATCCGCGACACGGTGCGGCGGACCGAGGTGGATGTGGACCAGGACAGCGCGGCGAACGACCCGCTGCGGCGTCCCGGCCGCGGCGCGGCGTAGGTGGCAGGCCGCAGAGGGGCGTAACCCGCCTCTACACCGCGAAGCCGACGCTGCCCGTCGCCTCGACCTCATAGCCACCCAGGCGCGCGGCGCGGTCCCGGAAGGCCGCGCCGCGGGCGAAGTCCATCAGGCGCTGCAGCGGCGGGTCGAACCAGTCGCGCGGCCGCGCCACCAGGTCGAAGCGCTCCCGCACCAGGGGCATGAAATGGAGGCCGCGGGCCGCGGCCTCCGCCCGGATGCCGAAGCCGGCGGCGGCGCGGCCCTCCGCGACGGCGGCGGCGACCTCGTCCTCGGTCGCCGAAGGCGCGGGCAGGAACTTCAGCGCATCCAGGCGAAGCCCCGCCTCGCTCAGCAGGTGGACCAGCAGCAGGTGGCTGCCGGCGCGGGCCTGGCGGCCGGCGACGGTGATGCCGGGGCGCGCGAGATCGGCCACGGTGGCCAGGCCCTCCGGATTGCCGGCGGGCAGGATCAGGCCCTGTTCCCGCCAGGCCCAGACCAGGCCCACGACGGAATCGCCTGGCACCTCGGCCCGCGTCGCCGTTTCGTTGAACCCGCCGGTGTCGGGGTCCGGCACGTGCACGGCCGCCGCAGAGGCCTGGCGCGCGGCCAGCGCCATCAGCCCGTCCAGGCTGCCGCCCGCCCGCAGCGCCAGCCCGCAGCCGGATTGCCGCACCGCCCAGTCCAGCAGCGGGTCGTGGCTGCCGGCCAGGATGGGGGGCGGAGCGATGCGGTGCTCCGGCGCCTCCGCCTGGCGGCCGAGCCAGAGGCTGAGCGCGGTGCGGGGGAAGAGCCACTTGCCGCCGACCTGCGCCGCCGGCAGGCGATGCTGGCGGGCCAGGTCGTAGAGCGCACGCTCCGACAGCCGCAGCCAGGCGGCGGCTTCCCTGAGCGTCATGATCTCGGGCGGGGAGGGTCGGGAGGACATCGACAGATTCCGGCAGATGCAGGCAGATGATATTCCACTAGCGTAGCGTCCCGCGATGGACGCCGCCAGATGCCGGCCCTACCTGGGGGCGGCATGCAGGATATCGGCACCGCCTTCTCGCTCGCCTTCGGGCTGATCCTGTCGGGGGATGACGGGCTGGCGCGGATCGTCGGCCTGTCGCTGCGCGTGTCGCTGACGGCGGTCGCCATCGCGGCGCTGGTGGGGCTGCCGCTGGGGGCGCTGCTGGCCGTGGCGCGCTTCCCGGGGCGGCAGGCGCTGGTGGTGGCGCTGAACGCGCTGATGGGGCTGCCGCCGGTGGTGGCGGGGCTGCTGATCTACCTGGCGCTCTCCCGCAGCGGGCCCTTCGGCGGCCTCGGCCTGCTGTTCACGCCCACCGCGATGGTGATCGCGCAGGCGGTGCTGATCGCCCCGATCCTGGCCGCGCTGAGCCGCCAGGTGCTGGAGGCGATGTGGGAGGAATACGCGGAGCAACTGCGGAGCTTCGGCGCCGGCGGCTGGCGGGCCGTGCCGACGCTGCTCTGGGACGGCCGCTTCCTGCTGCTGACGGTGCTGCTGGCGGGCTTCGGGCGGGCCAGCGCCGAGGTCGGCGCCGTGATGATGGTGGGCGGCAACATCGAGGGATTCACCCGCGTGATGACCACGGCCATCGCGCTCGAGACCTCGAAGGGCGACCTGCCGCTGGCCCTGGCGCTCGGCGTGGTGCTGATGGCGATCGTGCTCGGCGTGAACGCGGCCGCGCAGGCGCTGCGCGGCTGGGCGGCGAGGCACGGCGCGTGACGATCCTGCCGATGCGGGCGGAGGGGCTGCGCTTCGCGGCCGGGGGCGTCGAGATCCTGCGCGGCGTGGACCTGACGCTGGGCGCCGGCGGGCCGACGATGGTGATCGGGCCGAACGGCGCGGGGAAGTCCGTGCTGCTGCGGCTGCTGCACGGGCTGCTGGCGCCCGGCGCGGGCGTGGTGCGCTGGGCGGCCGGGGATGCGCGCCGGCGCCAGGCCATGGTGTTCCAGCGGCCGGTGATGCTGCGGCGATCCGTCCGCGCCAACGCCGAATACCCGCTGCGGCTCGCGGGGCTCGATCCCGCCCGCGCCCTGCCGGCGCTGGAGCGTGTGGGGCTGGCGGCGCTGGCCGATCGCCCCGCGCGGAAACTCTCGGGCGGGGAACAGCAGCGGCTCGCCCTGGCGCGGGCCTGGGCGATGGCGCCGGAGGTGCTGTTCCTGGACGAGCCGACGGCGAGCCTCGACCCCGCGGCGACGCGGCAGGTGGAGGCGATCGTCGCCGCCATCGCGGCGCAGGGCACGAAGGTGGTGATGACGACGCATGACCTCGGCCAGGCCAGGCGCCTGGCGGAGGAGGTGGTGCTGGTGATCGCGGGCCGCGTGAACGCGGTGGGACGCGCGCCGGGCTTCTTCGAACGGCCGCCGACCGGGGAGGCCGCGGCCTTCCTGCGCGGCGACCTGCTGTGGTGAACGAGGGGAGACGAATGATGCTGCGCAGGCTGTTCCTGGGGCTGGGGCTGGCTGTCGCGACGATGCTGCCGGTGGTGGCGCAGACGACCTCCATCACGGTGTCCTCCACGACATCCACCGAGCAGTCCGGGCTCTTCGGCCACATCCTGCCGATCTTCACGCAATCCACGGGGATCGCGGTGCGCGTGGTGGCGCTCGGCACCGGGCAGGCGCTGGATGTGGGGCGGCGGGGCGATGCGGATGTCGTCTTCGTGCATGACCGGGACGCGGAGGAGCGCTTCGTGGCGGAGGGCTTCGGCGGGCCTCGGCGCGCGGTGATGTTCAACGACTTCGTCATCGTGGGGCCGGCCAGCGACCCCGCCCGCGTCAACGGCCTGCGCGACAGCGTGGAGGCGCTGCGACGCATCGCCGCCGCGCGGTCCCCCTTCATCAGCCGCGGCGACCGCAGCGGCACCCATGCGGCGGAACTTCGCCTGTGGCAGCAGGCGGGAATCGATCCCGCCTCGGGCCGCGGCGCCTGGTACCGGGAGGTCGGCCAGGGCATGGGACCGGCGCTGAACACGGCGGCCGCGCAGAACGCCTATGTGCTGGCGGATCGCGGCACCTGGCTGGCCTTCCGCAACCGGCAGGAGCTGCGCATCGTGACGGAGGGCGATGAGCGGCTGTTCAACCAGTATGGCGTCATGCTGGTGAACCCGCAGCGCCACCCGCATGTGAAGGCGGCGGCCGGGCAGCGCTTCATCGACTGGCTCGTCTCGCCCGCCGGGCAGGACGCGATCGCGGGCTATCGCATCAACGGCGAGCCGTTGTTCTTCCCCAACGCCAACCGGCCCGGCGCGTGAGATGCGCGCGCTGCTGGCGGCGCTGGCCATGATGGCGGGCACGGCGCAGGCGGAGGAGGTTCGGCTGCATGCCGCGGGATCGCTGCGCGCCGCGCTGACGGAGGTCGCGAGCGCCTTCCAGGCGGCGGGCGGCGGGACGGTGCGCGGCACTTTCGGGCCGTCCGGCCTGCTGCGGGAACGCATCGCGGGGGGCGAGGCGACGGATGTCTTCGCCGCCGCCAACATGGAGCACCCGCAGGCGCTGGCCACGGCGCGGGGGCGCGACGTGGTGCTGTTTGCCCGCAACCGGCTCTGCGCCCTGGTCGGGCGCGACGTGGCGGTGGACAGCGACACGCTGCTGGCGCGGATGCTGTCGCCGGAGGTGAAGATCG
This sequence comes from Acetobacteraceae bacterium, assembly GCA_027482245.1. Taxonomy (GTDB): domain Bacteria; phylum Pseudomonadota; class Alphaproteobacteria; order Acetobacterales; family Acetobacteraceae; genus Falsiroseomonas. Next base: position 94,450 of record JAIXWG010000062.1, read on the forward strand.
GCACCTCCACGCCACGCGCCGATCCCGCCGGCGACTATGCCTTCGCTTCCTTCGCGCGGGCGGAGGCGCTGCGCCCCGGCGCGCGGGCGGCGCTGGAGGCGAAGGCGCTGACGCTGACCGGCGGCGCCGCCAGCGCGCCGCCGCCCGCGGGCATCGATGGCTATGCCTGGCATGTGGCGGAGGGACGCGCCGACATCTTCCTGACCTATTGCACCAACGCCGCCGTCGCGGTGCGCCAGGTGCCGGGCGGGCGCGTGGTGGCGCTGCCCGACGCGCTGTCCGTCGCTGCCGATTACGGAATGGTCGTGCTAGGGGATGGGGCGGCGGCCTACCGGCTCGGCCTGTTCATCCTCTCCCCCGCGGGGCAGGCGGTGCTGGCGCGGCATGGGTTCGAGGCGCCGACCCTGCCACGGGAGCCGCTTCCCTGATGACACGCCGCCGCGCGCTGCTCGCCACGCCCTTCCTCCTCACGGCCCCGCCCGTGGCGGCGCGGGAGGTGGCGGATGCGACGGGGCGGCGGATCGCGCTGCCTGCGCGCGTGGCACGGGTGTTCCCCGCGGGGCCGCCGGCGGCGATCCTGGTCTACACGGTGGCGCCGGACCTGCTGGCGGGCTGGCCGGCGCGGCCGCCCCGGCCACATGAGGCGGCGTTCATGGACCCCGCCGCGGCGGCGCTGCCGGAGGTCGGCCGGCTGACCGGGCGGGACAACACCGCGAACCTGGAAGCCGTGCTGGCCGCGCGGCCGGACCTGGTGCTGGACTACGGGTCGGTGGCACCGGTCTTCGTGCAGCTGGCGGAACGCGTGCAGGCCCAGACCGGCCTGCCCACGCTGCTGCTGGACGGGTCGCTCGCGAAAATTCCCGAGACCTACGAGATGCTGGGCGCCATGCTGGACCGGCGCCCCGATGCCGCGCGCCGCGCCGCCGAGGCGTCGCGCATCCTGGCGGAGGCGCGGGAGGCCTCCGCCCTGCTCGCCCGGCGCGGGCGGCCGCGCGTCTTCTACGCCCGCGGGCCGCGCGGGACGGAGACGGCTTTGCGCGGGTCCATCAATGCCGAGATCATCGAATTCGCCGGCGCCGAGAATGTCGCCGCCGGCCCGCCCGGCGCGCGGGGCCTGGCGCAGGTCAGCGTCGAGCAGGTGCTGGCCTGGGACCCGGACTATGTCATGTCCCTCGACCCGGCTTTCATCGCCATGGCGCGGCAGGACCCGCTGTGGCGGAGCCTGCGGGCGGTGCGGCAGGGGCGCCTGGTGCAGGTGCCGAACACGCCCTTCGGCTGGGTCGATTTCCCGCCGGCGGTGAACCGGCTGCTCGGCCTGGTGTGGCTGCCGATCCTGTTCGGCCTGGCGCCGCCCGACGGGCTGGAGGATCGCGTCGCGGCCTTCCATCGGTTGTTCTACCACCGGGACCCGGACCGGGCGCTGCTGAGGGCGATGCTGGCGCCGGCGATGGGGCGGGGATGAGGGGGTGGAACAAGCCCTCTCCCCCCTTGGGGGGAGAGGGTTGGGTGAGGGGGGTGCGCTGGGTGCATGCAGCCGCGACGAGCATCCCCCCCTCACCCGCTCCGGCTAGGGCGCTGCGCGCCCAAGCCTGCGCGACCCTCTCCCCCCTGTGGGGGGAGAGGGTGAGCCGCCGGGCGATGGTGGCGGCGTGAGAGCCGGCCTTGCCTGGACCGTGGCGCTCGGCGCCCTTGTCGCCGCCGTGCTCGGCGCGCTGTCGGTCGGGCGCTTCCCGATCTCGGCGGGGGAGTTCTGGCTGCTGGTGACCGGGCGGGGCGAGGCGGTGAACCCGGCGGCGGCGGCCGTCTTCTGGAACATCCGGGGGCCGCGCGTGCTGTCCGCCATGCTGGTCGGCGCGGCGCTGGCGGGCGCGGGGGCGGCGTTCCAGGCGATGTTCCGGAACCCGTTGGCCTCGCCGGACCTGCTGGGCGTCTCGGCCGGCGCCTCGCTCGGCGCGGTGGCGGGCATCTTCCTCGGGCTGCCGATCGCCGGCGTGCAAGGCGCGGCCTTCGCGGGGGGGATCGCGGCCGTCGCGGGCGTCGGCGCGCTGGCGCGGGCGGTGCGGGACGAGGGCGGCGACCAGCTGCTGGTGCTGGTGCTGGCGGGCGTCGCGCTGGGGGCGCTGGTGGGGGCCGCGATCTCGCTGCTCAAGGTCTTCGCGGATCCCTACAACCAGCTGCCGGCCATCACCTTCTGGCTGCTCGGCACGCTGTCAGGCGTGAATGCGGGCGATTTGCTGGCCGCGGCGCCCCCTGCCCTGCTGGGCCTGTTGGTGCTGCTGCTGCTGCGCTGGCGGATCAACCTGCTGACGCTGGGGGAGGATGAGGCACGGGCGCTCGGCGTGCCCACCGCCCGGCTGCGCGCGGCGGCCATTGCGGGGGCGACGCTGGCCACCGCCGCCGTGACCGCGCTGGCGGGCGCGGTCGGGTGGATCGGGCTGGTGGTGCCGCATGCCGCGCGGCTGCTGGGCGGGCCGGAGACGGCGCGGCTGATCCCGCTGTCGATGCTGCTCGGCGCGGCGTTCCTGCTGGGCGTCGATACGCTGGCGCGCGGCGCGGGGCGGACGGAGGTGCCGCTCGGCATCCTGACGGCGGCGCTCGGCACGCCGCTGTTCCTGTGGCTGCTGGCGCGGCGGCGGGCGGCATGAGCCTGCTGGAATGCGAGGGGCTGTCGATCGGGCACGGGGCGCGCGTGGTGGCGTCCGGCATCGGCTTCGCGCTGGAAGCGGGGACCGTGACGGTGCTGCTGGGGCCGAATGGCGGGGGGAAGACGACGCTGCTGCGCACGCTGCTCGGCCTGATCCCGCCGCTGGCGGGGCGGGTGACGGTGGCGGGGGAGGATCTGCGGGGCATGGCGCGCCAGGCGGTGGCGCGGAAGCTCGCCTATGTGCCGCAGGCGGCGCCGGGCGGCTTCGCCTATCGCGTGCTGGATGTCGTCGCCATGGGGCGCGCCGCGCATCTGCCGCTGCTGGCGCAGCCCGGGGCAAAGGATTTCGAGGCGGCGCGGGCGGCGCTGGCGCGGCTGGGGATGGAGGCGTTTGCCGAACGGCGCGTGACGGAGCTGTCGGGGGGCGAGCGGCAGAAGGTGCTGATCGCGCGTGCGCTGGCGCAGGGGGCGGCGGTGGTGGTGATGGATGAGCCGGCGGCGAGCCTCGATTTCGGCAACCAGGCGCTGCTGCTGCGGGAGGCGCGTCGCCTGGCCGCGGAGGGTCATGCCGTGCTGATGACGACGCATCATCCCGACCATGCCTTCCTGGTCGCGGATCGCGTGGCGCTGCTGCATGGCGGTGCGCTGGAGGGCCCGGGGGAGCCGGCCGCGATGGTGACGGCGGAACGGTTGGCGGCGGTCTATGGCGTGCCGGCGGTCGTCGGCCCGCTGGGCGGCCGCATGGTCTGCGCCCCCCTCCTAGGCGGCGCCGATTGACGACGGTCCAGGGCCGGTTCGGCCCTGGTGGATGGGGTGTGGGGAAGGCAAAGCCTTCCCCACGGTTGACCAATACCGCCCACGCGCCGAACCATGCGCCCCATGGACACCCTCGATTTCGACGTCGTCATCATCGGCGCCGGCATGGCCGGCGCCACCGCCGCCGCGCATTGCGCCTGGCGCGGCCTGAAGGTCGCGCTGCTGGAGGCGGAGGAGAGTGCGGGCTATCATAGCACCGGCCGTTCCGCCGCGCTCTGGATCCTCAACTACGGCCCGCCCGATGTGCGGCGGCTGTCGGGTGCGTCGCGCGGCTTCTTCGACAACCCGCCGCAGGGATTCGCGCCCGGGCCGCTGATCAGCACCCGGCCCGTGGTGAATTTGGCGCCGCCGGACCAGGTCGCGCATCTGCGGCAGATGATCGCGGAGGGGGCGGAGATCGAGGAGATCGACGTCGCCGAGGTTGCCGCCATGGTTCCCGCGCTGAAGCCCGGCTATGCGGCGATGGCGAGCATCGAGCGCGACGCCTTCGACATTGATGTCGCCTCCCTGCACAACGGCTTCCTCAAATCGGCCCGTGCGGCGGGCGGCGTGCTGGCGCTGCGGTCGCGCGCGGGGCGCATCTGGCACCAGGATGGGCGCTGGCATGCGCAGGCGAGCGACGGCACCGTGCATCGCGCGAAGGTGCTGGTGAATGCCGCCGGCGCCTGGGGGGATGAGGTCGCGGTGATCGCGGGGGTGGCGCGCATCGGCCTGCAGCCCAAGCGGCGCACCGCGCTGATCATCGATCCCGGCGAGCATGATTGCAGCCACTGGCCGCTGCTCGGCGATGCCGACCACAGCTGGTATGCGCGGCCGGAGGCGCGGCGGAAGCTCATGGTCTCCCCAGCCGATGAGACGGACATGGACCCGCACGACGTGCAGCCGGATGAGATCGACGTCGCCATCGCGGTGGATCGCATGCAGCAGGCGCTCGACATCCCGGTGAACCGGGTGGAGCATCGCTGGGCGGGCCTGCGCAGCTTCACGCCGGACCGGAGCCTGGCGATCGGGTTCGAGCGGTCGGCGCCGGGCTTCCTGTGGCTGGTCGGCCAGGGCGGCTATGGCATCCAGACCGCGCCGGCGGCCGGGCGGCTGGTGGCGGGGATCATCGCCGGCGCGGTGGATGACGATGTGCTGCCGGTGGCGGCGCTGGCGGACCCGAACCGGTTCAGGAGGAATGCGTCATGACTGGCTCCCTGCCCACGCCCCAGGATGTGCGCGATGCCGCCGCGCGGATCGCGCCGCATATCGTCCGCACCCCGATGCTGCGCCACCGCCTGCTGGACCAGATGACGGGCGGCACCATCCTGGTGAAGCCGGAAGTCCTGCAGCGCACCGGCAGCTTCAAACTGCGCGGCGCGACGAACGCCGCGATGCGCCTGCCGGAAGCGGCGCGGGGCGCGGGGGTGGTCACGCATTCCTCCGGCAATCACGGCCAGGCGGTGGCCTGCGCGTCGGCCATGCTGGGGATGCCCGCGCTGATCGCCATGCCGATGGACGCGCCCGCCATCAAGGTGGAGAGCACGAAGCGCTGGGGCGCGGAGATCACCTTCTTCGACCGCAAGACGACGGATCGGGAGACGCTGGCCGCGCGACTGGCGGCGGAGCGCGGCGGCACGGTGCTGCCGCCCTTCGACCACCCCGACGTCATCGCGGGCCAGGGCACGCTGGCGCTGGAACTGTTCGAGGATGCGGCGGCGGCGGGGCTGACGCTGGATGGCCTCGCGGTCTGCACGGGTGGCGGCGGGCTGGTCGCGGGCTGTGCGCTGGCGGCGGAGGGTGCATCGCCGTCCACCGCCATCTGGGCGGTGGAGCCGGAGGGCTGGGACGACACGAAGCGCAGCCTGGAGGCCGGTGCGCGCATCGCCAATGACGGCCAGGGCGAGACGATCTGCGATGCGCTGCTGTCCATGCGCCCCGGCGAGATCACCTTCGCGGTGAACCAGCCGCGCCTGGCCGGCGCGGTGGTGGTGACGCGGGCGGAGGTTTTCCGCGCCATGCGCTTCGCCTTCGAGCATCTGAAGATCGTGGTGGAGCCCGGCGGCGCCGTCGCCCTGGCGGCCGTGCTGGCGGGGAAGGTGGATGCGCGCGGCAAGGTCGTGGGCGTCGTCATCAGCGGCGGCAATGTGGACCCGGCGGTCTTCGCGGAGGCACTGGCGGCTTGAAGGGGGCTGGCCCGGTGCGTGCATAGTGGCGGCGGAACAGCCGGAGACACCCATGCATCGCCGTGCCCTGCTCGCCGCGCCCGCGATCCTCGCCCTGCCCTGCCCGCTTCGCGCGCAGGCGCCCTGGCCGGAACGGCCCGTCCGCATCCTGGTGCCCTTCGCGCCGGGCGGTAACACGGATGGCCTGGCGCGGCTGTCGGCCGAGCTGCTGCAGGAAGCACTGCCCGGTTCCTCCTTCGTCGTGGAGAACCGCACCGGCGCGGGCGGGCTGCTGGCGGCGGAGGCGCTGGTGCGATCGCCGCCGGATGGCCATGTGCTGATGATGGTGGCCGTCGCGGTGCTGGCGGTGGCGCCCGTCGCCATGACGCAGCCGCCGCGCTTCGATCCGGTGGCGGATGTCACGCCGATCGTGAACCTCGGCACGAACCCCTTCGTGCTGATGAGCCATCGCAGCGTGGAAGCCACGGACCTCGCCTCCATGCTCGCCTGGATGCGGGCGCGCAGCGGGCGCTTCGCCTATGCGTCGGGCGGCGTCGGCAGCTTCCAGCATTTGTCGATGGAGTTGCTGCTGCAGCGCATCGGCGTGCAGGCGGAACACGTGCCCTATCGCGGCGGCGCGCCGGCGCTGGCCGACGTCATCGCGGGGAATGCGCCGCTGATGTTCGCGAACCTGTCGGAAGCGGTGCCGCATGCGCAAAGCGGCGCGGTGCGGCTGCACGGCGTCTCCAGCCTGGAGGCCAGCGCACAGCTGCCGGGCGTGCCGCCCATCGCGAGCCTGGTGCCGGGCTACGAGACCATCACCTGGAACGGGCTGATGGGGCCGAAGGGCATGGCGCCGGCACTGGCCGCGCGCATCCACGGCATCATCGCGGGCGCGCTGCAACGCCCGGCGGTGCAGGAAAGGATGCAGCGCATCGGCGCCGACCCGCTGGGCGAGGGCCCGGAGGCCTTCGCCGCGCGGCTGCGCGCCGATGTGGCGCGGTGGAACGAGGTGGTGCGCGTGGCGGGCATCCGCCTGCAATAGGCTACGGCACGGCGGCCGCCGCGCGCACCCCCTCGATCATGCTGGTCTTGAGGAGATGCGCGCGGGCCTTGGCCGGATCGGCGGCGGTGGCGCGCAGCTCCGCGAGGCGCGCGCCGCGGGCGACGGGGTCCTTCTCCTCCAGGTTCTTCTTGTTGGCGATGGTCATTGCCTGGAGGAAAGCCTCCGCCACGTGTCGGCGCTGGCGGGAATAGCGGTCCAGCAACGCATCATCGCCGCCATCCAGCACGGCGGCGATGCGTTGCGCGGCCAGGATGGCGTCATGCACGCCGAAATTCATGCCCATGCCGCCGAGCGGGTTGTTTACATGCGCCGCATCGCCGGCCAGCAGCACGCGGCCCTGGCGAAAGGTGGTCGCCACGCGCTGGTGCACGGCGTAGAGGTTGGTGTGCACGACGGGAAAGTCGCCGTCCTGCGGGATCAGCGCACGCACGCGGTCGCGCGCCGCGGCGAAGTCCAGCAGCGCGGCTTCCTCGGCCTCGGGATCCGTCGGGAAGACGATGCGCCACAACCCAGGGGGCGCCTTGCCCGGCACCTTGAACATCGCGCACCAGGTGACGGGGTCGGAGACGTAGGAGGAGATGGCGTAGCCCTTCGCGCCCATATCCTCCGTCGTCGTGACGACGAGGAAGCGCTCGGGATAGGTGAAGCCCTCGAACCCGATGCCCTGCGACTTGCGCACGACGCTGCGGCCGCCATCGGCCCCGATGACATAGGCCGCGCGATGGGTGGTGCCGTCCGCCGTGAAGACGCTGACGCCATCGGCATCCTGCACGACGTTGGAGACCTCGACGCCCCAGACGATCTCCGCCTGCGCGTGGCGCGACAGATGCGTCAGCAGGATGCGGCAGAGCTTGTGCTGTTCGCATTGCAGCCGGAAGGGGAAGGGCGTGACGTCCGCGAGGAGCGAGAGGTCGAACTCCGCAACCACGCCCTCCGCCCGCCCGCGGAACTGCCAGACCGGCGCGCGGATGCCCTGGGCCAGCAGGTCGTCGGTGACGCCGGACTCGGAAAACATCTCCATCGTCGGCGGATGGATGGTGGCGGCGCGGGGATCCTCGAAGGGCTCGGTGTGGCGTTCCAGCACGCGCACGGCGATGCCGGCGCGTGCCAGGAACAGCGCCGCCGTCAGCCCCGCGGGGCCGGCGCCGGCGATGATGACCTGGGGGTCCGCCATGCTGGTCAGTGTTCCTCCAGCACGCGGCCATGGCCGAAGACGCGGTCCTCGATCCCCACCGCGCGCAGGGCGTGCCAGGTCAGCACCGTGTTGATGGCCAGCACCGGCTTGCCGAGCCAGCGCTCGCCCTCCGCCGCCACGGCACCGCTGGCGAGGTTGGTGCCGACGGCGACCAGCGCCTCCACATCCGGGCCATCGAGTTCGCGGAGCGAGTCGCGGATGGTCGCGGGCTGCACATGCGCGATCTCCCGCGGCGAGGGGCATTTCAGGCCCTTGAGGCGCACGACCTCGAAGCCCGATTCCGCGAACCAGGCGCGCACCATCTCATCGCCCCGGGGCTGGTGGGGCGTCAGGATCGCGATCCGCTTCGCCCCGAAGGCGCGCAGCGCCGCGGCCGTGGCGGTGGAGCCCATGGAGATGCCGACGCCGGCCTTCTCCGCGAGTTCGGCTTCCAGCTTGGTGGACGCCGCGACACCGCCCCAGAAGGCCTCCAGCGCCACGCCCATGACCAAGTGATCGGGGGCGGAGGTCATCACCTGCTCGATCGCGGAACCGAGGCCATCGCGCATCGCCTGGACGTGTTCGAGAAACGCCTGTTCGGAGGTCAGCGGGCGTTCCTTGATGGAGACGCGGGCGAGGTGGAAGGTGACGCCGCGGGGGCGGAGATCATCGACCTCCGGCTGCACCGTCGTGTTCGTGGAGGGCACCACGAAGCCGATCCGCTTCCGCCAGCCCAGCGCATCCGCCATGCATCGTCCCCTGCGATCCCGTGTGGCGGAAAGGCTAGCACCGCGCCTGCGCGGCCCGGAAGCCGCCGCCTTGCGCTTCGCCGGGCCGGCCACGACAATCGCGCCACACGGCAGGAGACACCGGCATGGCGATCACGCTCTACGGCTGCGCGCGGTCGCGCGCCTCGCGCAACCTCTGGCTGCTGGAGGAGATGGGCGTCGAATACCGCCATGTCGCGGTGATCCAGGCCTATCGCCTGGCCGATCCCGATTCGCCCGAGGCGCCGCTGCACACGCGCTCTGCCGAGTTCCTCGCCATTAACCCCAACGGGCATATCCCGTCCATGGATGACGAGGGGCTGCTGCTGCACGAAAGCCTCGCCATCAACCTCTACCTCGCGAAGAAGCTGGGCGGCACGCTCGGCCCCGCGACGCTGGCGGAGGATGGCTTGATGGGGATGTGGGCGCTGTGGGCGGCGACGGAGGTCGAGCCGCACAGCATCGAGATCCTCTACAACATGGCCGCGAAGCCGCCGGCGGAACGCGATGCGGCGAAGGCGGAAGCGGCGGTCGCGGCGCTGCGCGCGCCCTTCGCCGTGCTGGACACGGTGCTGGCCGCCACGGGCTACCTGGTCGGCGCGCGCTTCACCGTCGCCGATATCAACCTGGCGGAGGTGGTGCGCTACGCCATGCCGGCGCGAAGCCTGTTCGAAGGCGCGCCCCGCGTCGCCGCCTGGCTGGCGGCCTGCCAGGCACGCCCGGCCTGCCAGCGCATGATGGCGATGCGGGAGAGGGAGCCGGCCTGACCCGTCAGGCCGCCCGCTGCTTCTCCTCGGCCTGCTGGTTTCCGGCCGGGGGGACGGGCTGCTCCGCCACGGCGGCCGGCGGCGCCACGGCTTCCGGCGCCTCCGCCGGCAGGGGCCGCGGGTCGCGCCGGGAGACCCGGCCGAACAGGTGATCGCTACGCATCTGGACGCACTCCGAAGGCTCCCGTGATTCGGTGCACGGGTTTGGTCAATTATTCCCTGCGACCTGGCGGGATTGAAGCCCGGCCGCCGGGATTTCTGTTTCACCCCCGTGTCGCGGGGGGTGCCGCGGGGGGCAGGCCGCGCGACAGGAAGGGCAGCATGCGGGCGGCGACGCCGTCCCGGCGCACCAGGGCGTGCCACAGCGTCGCGCCCACATGCAAGGCGACGGCGCCGACCATCAGGTTGGCCAGCACCTCATGCACCCCCTCCAGCGCCTTGCGCAGGCCAAGGGGTGCCAGCAGGGGCGGCACGTCGAACAGCCCCAGCACCGGGAAGGGCGCCCGGCCGGAGAGCAGGATGGCGAGGCCCGCCAGCGGCACGGCCGCCATCAGCGCGTAGAGCAGCAGGTGCCCAGCGCTGGCCATGCGGCCCTGCCAGCCCGCCTCCACCGGCGGCGCGCCGCCGAGCCAGCGCGCCAGCAGCCGCGGCAGGACCAGGGCCAGCACCCCGAGGCCGACCAGCGCATGCGCGCCCGTGGCGGCGACGCGGTCTGGCCCGCGGGCGAATTCCTCCATCAGCTGGCCGAGCAGCCAGGCCACGCCGATCGCGGCGGCCATGGTCCAGTGCAGCGCAATGCTCGAGATGGAATAGCGGGGTTGCACGATGGGTTCTCCTTCAGGCAGTGGAGGAGACCATGCGCAGGTCACCGCTTCGCGTCCTTGATGCAACGCAGGGTGACAGCGGGGGGCCATCACGCTGCCGCGATGACGCCCCCGCGCCGGTCAGGCCAGTGTCGGTCAGGCCTGGGCCATGCGGCCGCGCTCCCCGCAGGCCCAGCCATGGCCATGGACCAGGCCGTCATCGTGGTCGCTGTCCTGCTTCACCGCCATGGCGGCGGCGAGGTCGGGGGCATGGACACGGCCGAAATGGCGATCCTGGCGGAGGAATTCGCCGACGGGGGGCGGGGCTTCCCGCGCCCAGCCATGGGCATGGACCAGGCCGTCGTCGTGAAGGTCGTCGTTCATGGATCGTCTCCCTGGGGTCAGGCGTGATGGAACTGCACGGCCTCGGTCGAGGTCGCGAGCGCGGTGGTGCTGGCGGTGCCGCCGCTGGCGGCCGTCGCGACGGCGTCGAAGTAGCCGACGCCCACTTCCCGCTGGTGGCGGATGGCGGTGAAGCCCTCGGCCTCCGCGGCGAACTCCGCCTGCTGTAATTCGCTGTAGGCGCCCATGCCGCGTTCGGCGTAGCCGCGCGCCAGGTTGAACATGGAGAGGTTCAGGCTGTGGAAGCCGGCCAGGGTCACGAACTGGAAGCGGTAGCCCATGGCCGCGATTTCCCGCTGGAAGCGCGCGGCGGCGTCCACGCCCATCTTGCGCTGCCAGTTGAAGGAGGGGCTGCAGTTGTAGGCCAGCATCTTGCCGGGGAAGTCGCGGTGGATCGCCTCCGCGAAGTCGCGCGCATCCTGCAGGTCGGGGTCGGAGGTCTCCCACCACAGCAGGTCGGCATAGGGGGCATAGGCCAGGCCGCGGGCGATGGCGTAGGCCTTGCCGACGCCCTTGCGGATGCGGTGGAAGCCCTCCGGCGTGCGGTCACGCTCGATGAAGGGATGGTCGCGTTCGTCGATGTCGCTGGTGAGAAGCTGCGCGCTTTCCGCATCGGTGCGGCAGAGCAGGACCGTCGGCACCCCCTCCACATCGGCGGCGAGGCGCGCGGCGTTCAGCGTGCGGATGTGCTGGCTGATCGGCACCAGCACCTTGCCGCCGAGATGGCCGCACTTCTTCTCGGAGGCCAGCTGGTCCTCGAAATGCACGCCCGCGGCGCCGGCCTCGATCATCGCGCGCATGAGTTCATAGGCGTTGAGCGCGCCGCCGAAGCCGGCTTCCGCATCGGCGATGATGGGGGCCATGTAGTCGGTCGTGTCGCCCTTCCCCTCCTGCACCGCGATCTGGTCGCAGCGGCGCAGCGCGTTGTTGATGCGGCGGATCACGGCGGGGACGCTGTCCACGGGATAGAGCGACTGGTCGGGATACATCTGCCCCGCGCTGTTGGCATCCGCCGCCACCTGCCAGCCGGACAGGTAGATGGCCTTCAGCCCCGCCTTCACCTGCTGCACCGCCTGCATGCCCGTCATGGCGCCGAGCGTGTTCACGAAGGGCTCGGTGTGCAGCAGCTGCCAGAGCCTGCGCGCGCCGCGATCGGCCAGCGTGTGCTGCACGCGGAAGCTGCCGGCGAGCCGCGCGACATCGGCAGCGGTGTAGTCCCGCCGGATGCCGTCGAAGCGGCCGGGCTGGGGGGCGCCATGGCCGAAGCCGCCATCGGGGGCGCGGCAGGCGAAGGGTGTGGGACGCATGGGATCGGACCTTCCGTGTGACCGGCCGCTGTCGTCGCGGCGCCTGTCAATAATTCACCTTGCGCGGGGGGATTGCAGGGGGAATCCTGGACGAGCCGCGGCAATCACGTGGCCGGCTTCACCCCCCAGGGTCGAAAATCTGTAAAGGATCCACAGAATGGCCCGGCCGATGATCGGCCGCACCATCCGGCGGCTGCGGATGGAAAAGGGGCTGACGCAGCAGGCGCTGGCCGTGCGGCTCGGCATCTCCGCCAGCTACCTGAACCTGATCGAGCACGACCAGCGCGCCGTCACCGCCAGCCTGCTGATCAAGCTGGGGGAGACGCTGTCGGTCGACCTGCCATCCCTGTCCGGGTCGAAGGAACGGCAGACGGAAGCGGGGCTGCGGGAGGTGCTGTCGGACCCGCTGCTGGGGCTGGAGGAGATGCCGGAGGGCGAGATCGCGACGCTCGCCGCCAGCGCCCCCAACGCCGCGCGCGCGATGCTGGCGCTGTACCGCGCCTGGCGCGTGGCGCGGGAGGATGCGTCCGGCATCGCGCTGCCGACGGGACGGCGGATGCTGCTGCCGACGGAGGAAGCGCGCGACTTCTTCCACGACCGCGCCAACCATTTCCATCAGCTTGAGGGCATTGCCGAGCAGATCGGCAGCGAGTTGCGCGCGAGCCCGGCCGAGATGAACCACGCCATCGCGGAACGGCTGCGCCGCACCCATGGGCTGACCGTGCATGTCGGGCCGCTCGGCGCCAGCCTGCGGCGCTACGATCCGGCGTCGCGCCGGCTCGACCTGTCGGAGGCGCTGCCGCGCGAGAGCCGCGGCTTCCAGATGGCGTTCCAGTTGATGCTGCTGGAGGCAAGGGACGTCGTCGAATCCGTGGTGGCGCCGGCGGAGCCGTCGAGCCAGGAGGCCGCGGCGCTGATCCGGCTCGGCCTGCTGAACTACGCGGCGGCGGCGCTGCTGATGCCCTACCTGCCCTTCATCGAGGCCGCGCAGGAATTGCGGCATGAGGTGGAGGCGCTGGCGGCGCGCTTCGGCGTCTCCTTCGAACAGGCGGCGCACCGGCTTTCCACGCTGCAGCGGCCGGATGCGCGGGGCGTGCCCTTCTTCTTCCTGCGCGTCGATCCCGCGGGGAACGTGGACAAGCGATTCTCGGCGGCAGGATTTCCCTTCGCGCGCTTCGGCGGTTCCTGCCCGAAATGGATCGTCCACCAGGCCTTCGCGACGCCGGCGACGACGCGGGTGCAGGTGGCGCAGCTGCCGGATGGCGCCACCTTCCTGACCTTCGCCCGCGCCATCGCCAGCCCGACCACGCATTGGGGCGAGCCCGCGCCGGTGCATGTGGTGGCGATGGGCTGCGACATCGGCCGCGCATCGGAAGTGGTCTATGCGGATGGCATCGACCTCGGCGCCGCCGCCGTCGGCATCGGGCTGTCCTGTCGCCTGTGCGAACGCGCGGAATGCCGCAGCCGCGCCTTCCCGCCGCTGGAGCACCGCCTGGCGCTGGACCCCAACGAGGATGGGGCGAGCCCGTGGCGGTTCGAGCCAAGCCGGCGCTTAGTGCGCCCTTAACCCACCGCCGCCTATCAACCCGGGGAACGGGAAGATCCTGGGCGGCGCATGGCCAAAGGCAAGGGTGGCGGCACGATCGTCATCAAGCGGATCGAGGAAGGCGGCCACGGGCACCATGGCGGTGCCTGGAAGGTCGCCTATGCCGATTTCGTCACGGCGATGATGGCCTTCTTCCTGCTGATGTGGCTGCTGAACGCGACGACGGAGGAGCAGCGCCGGGGCCTGGCCGACTATTTCTCCCCCACCAACGTGATGGGCGCGCAGCAGACCGGATCGGGCCAGCCCTTCGGCGGCCGCACGCCGCATGAAAGCACCCCGATGGTGCAGGAAGCCGGCGCCGTGACGATGCAGCGCGGCCGCGTGCCCGTGCTGTCCGACGTGGATGTCGAGGATGAGACGGAACAGGTGGCGCGCCCGACGCCGATGCGCGACGGCCCCGATGGCGAGGACGAGGATGCGACGCCGCGCCGCGTGCGCCAGGCCCGCGCCGATGCGGAAGCGGGTGAGGCCGATCCGCGCCGGCTCGGCGAGGGCACGGAAAGCGATGCGCGGGCCCTGACCGACGCGGCGCTGCGCGCGGAAGCGGCACGACGGGAACGGGAGGCCTTCGAACGCGCGGCGGAGGAGATCCGCCAGATGGTGGCGCAGGACCCGGTCCTGGCGGAGCTCGGCCGGCAGCTGATGGTGGAACAGACGCCGCAGGGGCTGCGCATCCAGCTGGTCGATGCCGAACGCACGCCGATGTTCGCACTCGGCGGCGCGGCGCCGAACGACCGGGCGCGGGTGCTGCTGGCGCGCGTGGCGCAGGTGGCGAACCGGCTGCCGAACCCGATCGCCATCGCGGGCCATACGGATGCGACGCCCTTCCGCGGCGGGGGCGAACGGTCGAACTGGGACCTCTCCGCGGACCGCGCCAATGTCACGCGCCGCCTGCTGACGGAATCGGGGCTGCCGGAGACGCGGATCCGCAGCGTGACCGGCAATGCGGAACGCGACCTGCTGATGCCGGACAATCCCAACGCGGCGGCCAATCGCCGCGTCTCCATCACCCTGCTGCGGCAGAACGAACCGGTGATCGTGACCCAATGACGACGATCGGCGGCCTGGTCTTCCTGCTCGCGATGGTGTTCGGCGGCTACACCATCGCCGGCGGCAAGTTCGGCATCATCCTGCACTCCCTGCCCTATGAGATGATGATGATCGGCGGCGCCGCGGTGGGCGCCTTCATCATGGGCAACAGCATGCACGCCGTGAAGCACACGCTTGGCGGCTTCGGGAAGATCCTGAAGGGGGAACGCTTCCACAAGCAGGAATACATCGACATCCTGTCGCTGCTCTACTGGTTCGTGCGCCTGGCGCAGCAGAAGGGCGCGATGGCGCTGGAGCCGCATATCGAGAAGCCGGCCGAAAGCCCGGCCTTCCAGAAATTCCCGAAGATCATGGGCGACAAGATCGCGGTGACGCTGATCTGCGACTACCTGCGCATGGTCGGCATGAATGCCGACGATCCCCACCAGATCGAGGACATCATCTCCAAGGAACTGAAGAAGGTGAAGGAGGAGGAGATGCATGTCGCCCACACCTTCCAGAACATCGCCGATGCGCTGCCGGCGCTGGGCATCGTCGCGGCCGTGCTCGGCGTCATCAAGACGATGGCGGCGATCGATTCACCGCCCGCCGTGCTGGGCGGCATGATCGGCGGCGCGCTCGTCGGCACCTTCCTCGGCATCCTGCTGGCCTATGGCGTGATGGGCCCGATGGCGACGCGGCTGAACGGCGTGATCGCGGAGGATTGCATGTTCTACGAGGTGATCCGCGCCGTCCTCGTGGCCCACCTCCATGGCAATGCGCCGCAGGTTGCGGTGGAAGCCGGGCGCAAGACGGCGCCGAGCCATTCCATGCCGAGCTTCCAGGAGCTGGAGGAAGCGCTGCAGAACCTGCAGATCGCATAGCTACTCCGCCGACATCACCCGCCCCGTCGCCGCCTCCACCACAAGGCGGCGTTCCGTGCCGCGGCGGCGGAGCGTGAGGCGGAGCGTGCCGGCATCCGTGCCCTCGCCCCGCTCCACCACCGAATAGACGATGCCGGCGCGAAGATCGGCCAGGAAGGCGGGCAGCGCCACGCCGAGCAGCCCAGCGGCCTGGCCGGCCGAGAGCACCGCGTCCCCGGCCTCGTCGATCTCCACCTGGTCGGGCACCTGCATCCGCCTGATCCTCCTGCCCGCATCATGGCACGGCTTGACCGATGCCGCGCGGGGCGGCACGGGGGGCGCATGACCGAACAGACCCCCTCCCCCGCATCCTCAAGCCCCCTGGCCGACCTCGACGAGAAGGGCGCGCCCTACCACGACCTGCTGGGCCTGCGGCTGGAGCATTGGGCGGATGGCCATGCGCGGCTGGTCTGCGAGGCCGGCGACCAGCACCGCAACCGCTCGGGCATCATCCATGGCGGGCTCGTGCTGTCGATGATCGACCAGGCCGCGGGCTATTCGGGGCTGTGGTGCAGCGTGCCGGGGAATGTCCGCAAGGCCGTGACGCTCGACCTCGACTGCAAGTTCACCGGCCAGGTGAAGGGCGGGCGGCTGGTGGCGGAAGCGAAGGTCGCGACGCGCGGGCGCAACATCTTCTTCGTGCGCACGGAAGTCTTCGACGCCGAGGGCAAGCTGGTGGCCTTCGGCTCCTCCACCCATCGCTGGCGCGCGGGCAGCGAGACGCATGAGGGCCAGCCGGCGAACGCGCCGGACCGCGGGTAGAAGCCCCCTACTCCTCCACCAGCGGCAGGGCGGCGGCCGGGCCGGCCAGCATCTCCACCAGCCGCGCCACCTCCACCCGCGCCAGGCCGCCGGGGCGGGAGGCGAGTGGCAGCAGCCGGCCGACGGTCTCCGCCAGCGTCCGGTCGAAGGCGGCCTCGGCGGCGAAGCGGCGGCCCGCAACCTCCAGCCGCCGCAGGTCGCGCGCCATGCGTTCCAGCGCCGCCACCTCCGCATCGCTCGCGCGCGCGCCGGCGGCGATGCGCGTCGCCTCCGCCAGCAATCCCTCCGCCAGCGCGCGGGCGTAGAGCGCGTAGCAGGCCGCGCCGACATCGCGCCGCAGCGTCGCCGCCAGCTGGCGGCGCTGGTCGCGGGAGATGGGGTTGTCCGTCGCCTCCAGCCCCTCCATCCGGCGGACCAGGCGCTGGGCGGCGCCCGCCATCTCCCCGGGTGAGGTCGCGGCGGTGACCAGCGCGCCGTCCCGCGACAGGGCGGCGGCGAGTTCCTGTTCCGCGATCTTCTGCACCGCCGGCATCAGCGTGCCGGCCACGCTGACCGCGACGCCCGGGCGGGCGGCGTCCCGCAGGATCAGGGCGAGGCCGGCCAGCAGGGCGGGCCGCCCTTCCGCGACCAGCGGCGCCAGGGCGGCCCGCATCTCCCCCTCCCCGGCGCCTTCGCGGGAGGCCGGGTAGGCTGCGGCCCAGAGGGCGGGCGCGTGGCGCCAGACCGCGGTGCAGAGCGCCATGGTGGGCGCCGCCGCTTCCTCCGGCAGGCCGGCCGCCAGCCAGCCTTCCGGCAGGGAGGGCAGGCTGGCGCGGCCCGCCGCGGGCCAGAGCCGCTGGCCGAGCGCCTGCACCAGCGCTTCGTCGGAGAGATTGCCGCCGGCAGCCAGCACCTCCAGCTCCGGCACCAGATCCCCCAGCGCGACGGCGACGGCGGCGGTGATGGGGCGGATGGCGTGGCGCGGCACCAGCAGGGGGGATTGCTTCCAGGCCGCCGGGTTCACCAGCACGCCTTCCAGCGGCAGGCACAGCAGCCGCGCCAGGCGGACCGGGCGTTGCGGGCGCAGGCGGCGCAGCCGGGGGCGGATGCCGTCCAGCAGGATGTCCACCTCGCTGCGGTCATGCAGCGAATCGAGCATGGCGACGACGCGGCCCAGCGCGTGGTCCGGGGCCTCCGCCAGCGCGGTGCTCAGCCCCCGGGCGTTCCTGGTGGGCATGGTCATGCCGTCAGCGCCCGCAGGCTTTCGTTGCGGGCGGCCATCTCCACCAGCCGCGTGCCGCCGAGCACCGGCAGCGTGGCCAGCAGGCGCCGGCCGCGCAGCACCGTGTCCCAGTCGCCGGCCGTGCCGGGCCAGCGATCCGATTCCTGCGCCGGCACAGGGATGATGGCCGCGACCTCCGCCGCCAGGGCGCTGCGTTCCTGGGTGGTGGCGGAAGCCCAGAGCGCCGTGATGGGCGGCCATCCATCCAGCATCCAGTCCGGACGCTCAATCAGTTCGCCCATCAGGCGCAGCCCGGCCGGGCCACGCGCCAGCAGGCCCGGCAGGTCTTCCAGCGCGGGCCAGATCGCGGCCAGGCAGGCGCGGATGGCGGCCAGGCTGTAGCGGGCCGCCGCCAGCACGACGAGGCCGGCATTCTGCCCGGACGGGGGCGGCACGCGGCGCGTCCAGGCGGACAGGTCGGTGCAGAAGGCATCGAGCGCCGCCACCTGGCGCGCCAGTGGGCTGGCCATGCCGGGCGCCGCGCCGCAATCCGCCAGCAGGTCCGCGAGCCCGCCCAACAGCGCCGCCGCCGGCGCATCCGGGGATGCCGGCATCCGCTGCACCAGCGCGGCCTTCACCGCCTGGATGGAGGCGCGCTGATCCTCCAGCGCCGCTTCCGCCGCCGCCTGGGCGGGGCGGCCGGCATGGCCCATCAGCGCCACCTTCCGCACCACGCCGCGCACCCCCGCGGGGGTGGGGTGCTGCAGCAGGGACAGCCGGGCCCAGAGCTGGCGGTCATGCAGGGATGGCGTGCAGGCGGCGACGGCGGACCGCCAGTCCAGCACATATGTGCCGCGGCCGGAGAGGCTCGGCAGCAGGAGTTCCGGCGGGCTGCCGGGCACGCGGCGCATCCGCGCGCCCCACAGCATCGGCGCGGTGAAGGGCACGAAGACGCCACGCTCCGCGCGGGTGGCGGGACGCTCCTGCGACATCGATCCGGAGGAGGTCAGGTCGCGGTCGGGCATTGGCGCCCCACCCTGCGGCACGGCGGGTAAAGAAAGTGTTCGGGCCGCCGCCCCGACCTGTCAGCGCGCCCGGAAGACGGGCTTGCGCTTCTCCAGGAAGGCGCGGGTCGCTTCCTTAAAGTCCTCGGTATAGGCGAAGTCGCCGTTCGTCCGGCGATCCTCCTCCGTCACCGGCAGCGCGCCGCGCAGCTTCTGCAGCGCCTGCTTGTGGAAGCGGTTGGACAGCGGCGCGCCGGCGGCGATCCGGTGCGCCAGCGCCAGCGATTCGGCCTTCACCGCCTCATCCGGCACCAGGCGGGACAGCAGGCCCTTGTCATAGGCTTCCTGGCCGGTCAGCACGCGGCCCTCGATCAGCAATTCCATGGCCACCGCATAGCCGGTGATCTGCAGCAGCGCGTCGAGGTCCGAATAGGCATACCAGATGCCGAGGTTGCGGGCCGGGATGCCGATGCGCGTCGCGGGGCCGCCCACGCGGAAATCCGCCTTGATGGCGATGCCCGCGCCGCCGCCCATGGTCCAG
Source organism: Acetobacteraceae bacterium (assembly GCA_027482245.1). Lineage (GTDB taxonomy): Bacteria > Pseudomonadota > Alphaproteobacteria > Acetobacterales > Acetobacteraceae > Falsiroseomonas. The sequence continues at coordinate 113,406 of JAIXWG010000062.1, forward strand.
CCGCGGCAGGCCGCGACGACGGGGTGGCGGCAGCGCTGGATGGAGGCCATGGAACGGTCGAAGCCCGCGCCATACTCGGCTTCCCGCTCCGGCGTGCCGCGTTCCGTCTGGAAGGCGGCGATGTCGGCGCCGGCGCAGAAGGCTTCCTCGCCCTCCCCGCGGATCACCACGCAGCGGACCTCGTCATCGGCGGAGGCCGCTTCCATCGCCTCGGCGAGCGCCACCCACATGGGCAGGTCCATCGCGTTGCGCTTGGCGGCGCGGTCGATGGTGACGATGGCGACGGCGCCGTCGCGGGCGGTGAGGATGTGCGGATGGGGCATGGCGGGACCGTAACCCTCCCCCCGCCGCGCGGCCAGAGGGGGGGGGCCAGGGCCTGTGGACACTTGGCTGCGGGCGCACTCGGCGGCGTCTTTCCGCGCCTGGGGCGTTGGGGTCAGGGCAACGATGGAACCCCATCGCCGCCCTGCCCCCGCCTTCCAGCCACAAAAATCCACTCGCCGATTGCATTCCGGGCCAAGTGTCCTCAGGCCCTACAGCGGCGCGCGGGCGGCGAGGATCCGGTAGTGGACGTGGCCCTCGGTCTGGAGGGATTCGAGCAGCAGGCCGCCGATCTCGGCCTCCGCCCGCACCCCGAAGCCGAGCAGGCGGGGGATCATCGCCTGGCGTTCCAGCTGGCGCAGCCGCGGCGCCACCGCCGCCAGGGCACGGACCTGGAGCAGCGGGTTGAGGTCGCGCTCCGCCACCAAATCGAGCCCCGCGGCCTGCAAGGCATCCACCCAGCCCTGGCGCGTCGGCGCCACCGGGCAGCGCCAGAAGCGGCAGAAGCGGGTAAGGCGGCGCGCGGCCTCCGCCGGCAGCGCCTCCTCCGGCATGTCGTCCACCACCACCAGGTAGCCGCCGGGGTTGAGGCTGGCGGCGAGGTTGCGCAGCGTGGCGGCGGGGTCGGCGGCGTGGATCAGGCTCTCGATGCCATAGATGAGGTCGTAGCGGCCGGGCGGTGGGGCGTCGTAGGAAGCGACCTCGATCCGCACGCGATCGGCCAGGCCCCGCTCCGCCACCACCGCCATGCCCCGCGCCGCCTGCACCGGGGAGAGCGTGAGCCCCACCCAGTCGCCGCCCAGGCGCGGCGCCAGGTCCAGCATTGTCGCGCCATAGCCGCAGCCCGCATCCAGCACGCGGGGCGCGGCCGGCAGCGCCAGGCCCTCCAGCATCAGCCGGTGGATGACATCGGTCGAAGGCGGCCCGCCATCCGGATCGGCCAGTGCGCGATGCACGGGCTGCGCGCCATGCCCGGCCTCCGCCCGCTTCTCGTCGAACCAGGACAACCGGTCGAGCCAGCGATAGTAGCGGGCGACCCGGCGGGCCTGCCGCGCGGCCGCAGGCGGAATGCTCGCGATATGGGACATTCCGGGCATGTAGCGGGTTGCCGGCAGCGCGCAACCCGGGCGCCGCTGCATCGTTCCCCTGGCTGGAACCGGCACGGGAGCAGGACATGGCTGAGACACGCACGGACCAGGAAGCGCGCGACAAGGTCTGGGAGATGATCAAGGACGTCGCCACCGCGATCATGGTGACGGTGGACGACCAGGGGCGGCTGCGCGGGCGGCCCATGCAGGCCGTGAAGATGAAGGAGTTCGAGGGCGTGCTCTGGTTCTTCACCAGCCAGCCGAGCCCGAAGACGGAGGAGATCAGCCATGACGGCCGCGTGCTCCTCGCCTATTCGGACCCGTCGTCGCAGGACTACGTCTCCGTCTCCGGCAATGCCGAGGTGGTGCGCGACCCCGCGAAGCAGAAGGAACTCTGGTCCGAGTACCTCCGCACCTGGTTCCCGGATGGGCCCGAGGATGCCCGCGCGGCGCTGCTGAAGGTGGAGGTGGAGGGCGCGGAATACTGGGATTCGCCCTCCTCGACCCTGGTGCACGCCTATGGCTACGTGAAGGCGCGCCTGACCGGGGAGCCGCCGGAAGCGGGGGCCAACGACAAGGTGGCGTTCAAGCGCGGGGCGTAGGAACCGCGGGGGAGCGCTGCTCCCCCGCCCCCCCTCGCCAGGGTCCGGCGGGACCCTGGACCGCGAGGCTTCAGCCGCGGCGGCGCAAGGCGTCTTCGATCAGGCGGCGATCGCGGGCCTCGGATCGGCGGTTGTACACGACAACCAGGGCCCAGATCACGGCCAGCAGCCAGGCCCCCTGCCCGACCACGAAGGGCAGCAGGATGAACAACAGCCCGCCAAGCCACAGCAGGCCGTTGAAGACGGCCTGGAAGGGCCTGCCCTGGAACAGGATGGCGAGCGGCGGGACCAGGATCGCGAGCAGGTAGGACATGACGCCGAAATGGCCCCGCGGCGCTGCTGCTTCAATCGGATGGCGCGGTCGCTGGCGGTGTCGTTACGATGAGGTAGGCGAACGCGAACCCCCACCCCGACCCTCCCCCGCAAGCGCGGGGGAGGGAGTAGAAGATGTCATGCCGCGAGCCGCACCACGCGGCCTTCCATCGCCTCCACCCGCCGCACGCCGATGATCTGGCCGAGATTGCCGGCAACGAGATGCACCATGCCGAGCGGCATGGCGTGCAACGCGACCTCCGCCCGCATCCCATCGCCTTCCCGCGTCGCCCGGACGGTGTCGGGGATCAGGTCGCGCTTGGCGAAGGGCTCCAGCACGCGGGACAGCAGGCCGGGGAAGGCATCGGCGGAGACGGTGAAGCGCGCGGCGACCAGCGCCTCGGCATCGAGGAAATCGGACATCTGACGACAAGCTCCGGAAGGCGACGAAGGGACCAGGCACCCGGCAACGCGCGACCACGCCCCCATCGGGGGCGCGGGTCAGGCGGCCGGGCCGGTAATTCGGCCCTGAAGGGTCCGGAAGAACGTCACGCCGCGACGGTAGCAGCGGGCCAGCCGGATGTCACGCCTTCGCGGGCGGCGCATCGGCCAGGTCCTCGGCCGGGTGCTTGTTGTCCGCGCGGTCGATGACGAGCTTCTGGTGGGGATACGGGATCTCGATCCCCAGCTTGTCGAAGCGCTGCTTGATGCGGCGATTGAACTCCCGCCCCACCGCCCAGCGCGCGGTCGGCTCCCCCTTGATGCGGGCGCGGATCAGCACGCCGCTGTCCGCCAGGCGCTCCACGCCCAGCACTTCCATGTCGTCGCGGATGATGGGGGCGAACTTGGCGTCGGCGCGGATCTCGGCCGCGACCTCCTTCATCACCGCCACCACGCGGTCCGTATCCTCTCCGTAAGCCACGGAGACGTCGAGCACGGCGAAGCTGAAGTCGCGCGTCATGTTGGTGACGGTGGTGACGGCGCTGAAGGGGATGATGTGGATGCTGCCATCCTGGGCGCGGAGACGGATGGAGCGGATGGACAGCTGTTCCACCACGCCGGACAGCCCACCCACCTGCACCACGTCGCCGACCGCGACCGCATCCTCGAACAGCAGGAAGATGCCGGTGATGACGTCCCGCACCAGGGTCTGGGAGCCGAAGCCGATGGCGAGGCCGACGACGCCGGCGCCGGCGATCAGCGGCGCGACGTTGACGCCGATCTCGGTCAGCACGTTCAGCGCCACGAAGATCAGGATGGCGGCGGACAGCACGGTGCGGAGCATGGGCAGCAGCGTGCGCACCCGGGCGCTGCGCGCCGCCTTGGCATCGCGCGACAGTTTCGTGAGATAGCGCTCGATGGCGGCGTTCGCGAGTTCCCAGACGGTGATGGCCGTCACCGCCGTCAGCCCGACCGAGACAAGGGAGGAGAGCAGGCGCGCGCCGAGCTGGCCGCGGCGGAACCAGGCGAAGGATTCGATCCCCCAGCTTTCCAGCAGGAACAGCAGGGCGAGGACGCCGATGATGACGGTGACGAGCCCCTTCAGCACGGGCAGGTAGCGGTTGGCGCGCGCCTCCAGCCCCGGATAGCGGCGGGCCATGTCGGGGCCGATGGCGAAGCCGCGCGCGATGGCGCGGCGGATCACCTCATCCGCCAGCTTGGCCAGCGCCAGGATCAGGATGGTGGTGGCGGAGACGCGGATCAGGCGCTCGAACCCGTCCCGGATCTCCAGCGCCCAGACGCCCCACAGCGCCATCAGCCAGAGGATGGCCAGCAGGTGCCAGATATCAGCCAGCCGGTCCCGCAGGCCGCGCAGCAGCAGGCGCATGCGGTCCGGCTTCTCGCCTTCCGCGAGCTCCGGCGCGCGCAGCGCCCGCGCCGCGGCCTCCCGGTTCTGCAGGATGACGATGATCAGGAGCAGGGAGACGATGAGCAGGTCGAGCCGCAGCACGGCGTCATAGGCCGCCCAGGGCATGCCGAAGAGCAGCCCGGATTCGGCGATGGCGTAGCCCACCAGCGCGACCACCACGATGCGCCGGACCCAGATGGTCACATAGGCCGCCGTCTCGTCCGTGGCGGGCACTAGGCGCAGATGGGTGGAGTTGGGGGAGAAGAGGACGCGCGACATGGCCATGACGGCGCGCAGCGCCATGTAGCTGTTGTTCGCGGTCAGCAGGACGAGCTCGGTCGTCGGCAGCGGGCGGACGAAGCCGATCATGCCGTAGGAGATCACGGCGAAGGCCGCGACCGGCACCAAATCCAGCAGGAAGCGGGCGAGGACCAGCGGCACGCGGCGCACCCAGGTCCAGCGCGCATCGCCGGCCGGCGCCATGGAGTCGAGCTTGTCCGACCACCGGCGCAGCCCGCGCCGCGCCGCCCATTCCGCCAGCAGGCCGGCGCCGAAGAGAAGCGCGAGCTTCCAGGCCGCGTCGATCACCCGCGTCTGCGTCACCGGGTCCCGCGCCAGGCCGCCGAGCCAGGTGAACAGCGCGGGCAGGTCGGTGGCCGCCTGAGCGGCGGCGACGACGCTGTCGGAGACGCTCTGCAGCCGCTGCTGCGCGCCCATCAGCAGCTGGGCGCCGAGCGTGTTGGGCGCCAGCAGCGCCGGCTCCGCCGCCGCGGGCGGGGTGGCTTCCGCCGCGGGGGCCGTGCCGGCGGCGGCAGCGGCCGGCGCGGCGCCGCTGCGCTGCGCGGCGGCCAGCGCTTCCAGGGTGCGCATCAGCTCCGCCCGCCGGGCATCGTCCCGCAGCAGGCCGAGCAGCCGGTCGAGCTCCGCCGGGCTGGCGGCCGCGGTGGGGGCTGGGGCCGGGGCGGCCGGCGCCTGGGCCATCGCCGCGGGGGCGATGAGCAGGAGGAGGAGGAGGGAGAAGGCACGGATGAGGGCGCGCATGGCGGAGCGGTACACCCTGCCGGGGGGGGCGCGGTCAACCCTTGGATGTGTCACCCCATGTTGCGGTGCAGCGCGACACAAGGGAGGATGGCGCCGTGCCCAGCTCCCCGCCCTCCCTCTGGATCATCATGGTTGCGCTGCTGGCGGCGCATCTGGCGGGGATGGGGGCCTTCCTGACCGTGCCCGTCCTGGCCCCCGCCATGGCCGGCGAGACGGGGGTGCCGGCCAGTCTGGCCGGGTTCCACACGGCGCTGGTCTATCTGGGGGCGCTGTTCTCCGGCCCCTTCACCGGGCCGCTGATCCGCCGCTGGGGCGGCGTGCGGATGCTGCAGGTCTGCATGCTGGCGGTGGGGGTCGGGATCGCCATCGCGGCGCTGGGGCATCCGGTGGCGCTCGTCCTGTCTGCCCTGGTCGCGGGGCTGGGGCATGGGCCGCTGACGCCGGGCGGCAGCCACCTGATCGCCGCCCATACGCCGGCCAGGCGCCGCGCCCTGGTGTTCAGCCTGAAGCAGGCGGGGGTGCCGCTCGGCGCCATGGTGGTCGCGGCCCTGGCGCCGGCCATCGCGCTGGTGGCGGGATGGCGGATCAGCATCCTCTGCATGGCGGCCATCGCCTTCGTGGTCGCAATCGCCATCCAGCCGCTGCGCGCCGGGCTGGACCAGGGGCGGGAGGCGGTGGGCGGCGTGGGCTCGGGCTTCGGCGGGCTGCTGCGGGAATCCGTGGCCTCCGTCGGCATGCTGCGGCAGGACCGGGAGCTGGCGCGGCTGACCGTGATGGCCTGCGGCTACGGCATCGCGCAGTTCTGCTTCTCCACCTTCTTCGTGGCCTACCAGGTGGCCTCGCTCGGCGTGCCGCTGGCGCAGGCGGGGCTGCACCTGGCGCTGGCGCAGGCCTCCGGCGTGGTCGGGCGGATCGGCTGGGCGCTGCTGGCGGACCGGCTGGGCGCGCGCAACGTGCTGGTGGCTTGCGGGCTGGGCGCGGCGGCGGCGGGGCTGGTGCTTGCCTTCGCGGAGCCCGCCTGGCCGCTGCTGGCGGTGACGCTGGCCGGGATGGTGATGGGGGCCACCGCCGTCGGCTGGAACGGGATCATGCTGGCGGAGGCCGCGCGGCTGGCGCCGCCTGGCCAGGTGGGCGCCGCGACATCGGCGCTGTCCTTCGCCTTCGCCGTGACCATGCTGGTCGCGCCGCCGGGCTTCTCCCTCCTCATCGGTCTGACCGGCAGCTATGCCGCGGGCTTCCTGATGTGCGTGGGCGCGGTGCTGGCCGGGGCGGTCGCGATCGCGGGGGCGCGGCGGTAGCTTGCGAAGCCGTCGCTTGCGCACCGGCGGCTTGCCCTGGGGCCGATCCGTGCCATGTTCCCGGCATGGTCACGTTCCTGATGGTTCTCGTCGTCCTTTCCATGCTGGCGACCCTCGGCATCATGTTCGCGGGGATGCTGGGGCTGGTCCGCAGCGAGGATGGCGGCGGCGCCCGGTCCAACAAGCTCATGCGGTTGCGGGTCGTCATGCAGGGCGTGACGCTTGTCCTGTTCCTGCTCCTGATGCTCGTGAAGGCCTGACGGCACCCAGGAAAGGGCCGGGCCGCCGCGCCTTGCCCGGCCGGACCCTGCCCTCTATGGTCCGGCCCGTTTTTGCGGCAGCGATTTGCGCCCGGCACAGACTAGGTGCCGGCGCCGACCAGGGATCCGGCAACCGATGAAAATCCTCGTCCCCGTCAAGCGGGTGGTCGACTACAACGTGAAGGTCCGCGTGAAGGCGGATGGCACGGGGGTCGAAACGGCCAACGTGAAGATGTCCATGAACCCCTTCGACGAGATCGCGGTCGAGGAAGCGGTCCGGCTGAAGGAGAAGGGCGTGGCGACGGAGATCGTCGCCGTCTCCGTCGGCCCCGCCGCCGCGCAGGAACAGATCCGCACCGCGCTGGCCATGGGCGCCGACCGCGGCATCCTGGTGGAGGCCGAGGGCACGGAGCCGCTGGCGGTTGCCAAGATCCTGAAGGCGCTGGTGGAGAAGGAAGGCCCGCAGCTCATCCTGATGGGCAAGCAGGCCATCGACGACGACATGAACGCCACCGGGCAGATGCTGGCCGCGCTGCTCGGCTGGGGCCAGGGCACCTATGCCAGCAAGGTCGAGATCGCGGACGGCACCGCCCGCGTGACGCGCGAGATCGATGGCGGGCTGGAGACGCTGGCCCTGACCCTGCCGGCCATCGTCACCGCCGACCTCCGGTTGAACGAGCCTCGCTACGCGTCGCTGCCGAACATCATGAAGGCCCGCAAGAAGCCGATCGAGACGGTGAAGCCCGCCGACCTCGGAGTCGATGTCGCGCCGCGGCTGACGGTTCTGAAGGTGGTGGAGCCGCCGAAGCGCAGCGCCGGCGTGAAGGTCGGCAGCGTGGCCGAGCTGGTGGCCAAGCTGCGCAACGAAGCGAAGGTGATCTGACCATGACCATCCTGCTGCTTGCCGATCGCGGCAACCCGCTGACCCAGCCGACCCGCAGCGCGCTGGCCGCCGCGACGCAGATCGGCGGCGATGTCCATGTGCTGGTGATGCACCGCGATGATGCGGCCGCCGCTGCCGCGCTGCCCGGTGTCGCCAAGGTCCTGGTCGCCGGCGGGGTCATCGCCGAGAACGGGCTGGCGGAGCCGCTGGCCGCGCTGCTGGTGGCACTCGCCCCCGGCTATTCGCACCTGGTGGCGCCCGGCAGCACCGCCGGCAAGAACGTCATGCCGCGGGTTGCCGCGCTGCTCGACGTGCAGATCATCTCCGACATCGCGGGCGTCGAATCCCCCGACACCTTCAGCCGCTTCATCTACGCCGGCAACGCGCTCGCCACCGTGCGCAGCGCCGACCCTGTGAAGGTGCTGACCGTGCGCGCGGCGAGCTTCGATCCGGCCCCGGCCGAGGGTGGCAGCGCGCCGATCGAGGATGCGCCCGCCTCCGCGGATCCGGGCGTCTCCCGCTTCGTGGGCTCCGAGTTGGTGAAGCTGGAGCGGCCGGAGCTGACGGCGGCGCGCGTCGTCGTCTCCGGCGGCCGCGCGCTCGGCTCGCTCGAGAACTTCAAGATCCTGGACGGCGTCGCGGATCGGCTCGGCGCCGCCATCGGCGCCTCCCGCGCCGCGGTCGATGCGGGCTACGCGCATAACGACATGCAGGTCGGCCAGACCGGCAAGATCGTGGCGCCGGAACTCTACATGGCCTTCGGCATCTCGGGCGCCATCCAGCACCTCGCCGGCATGAAGGACAGCAAGGTGATCGTCGCCATCAACAAGGACGAGGAGGCGCCGATCTTCTCGGTCGCGGATTACGGCCTGGTGGGCGACGTCTTCAAGGTCATTCCGGAACTCGAGGCCGAGCTCGACAAGAAGTAGTCGAGCGCGACGACACTGGCGCCGGCCGTGGCCCCGACAGGGCTGCGCCGGCGTTTTTCATGTGAGGGGGAGTGAGTGATGGCGACGATCAACAGGCTGGGCGTCATCGGCGCGGGGCAGATGGGCAACGGCATCGCCCATGTCGCGGCGCAGGCGGGCATCGAGGTGGTGATGCTGGACGTGGCGGAGCCGGCGCTCGCCAAGGCCGTCGCCACCATCACGAAGAACATGGACCGCCAGGTGCAGAAGGGCACGCTGGCCGCCGCCGACAAGGACGCGGCGCTGGCCCGCATCGCGACGACGACGGACTATGCCCGCTTCGCCGATTGCGACCTGGTGATCGAGGCCGCGACGGAGCGGGAGGACCTCAAGCTCAAGATCTTCGCGACGCTGACGCCGCATCTCCGCGCCGATGCGCTGGTCGCCTCCAACACCTCCTCCATCCCCATCACGCGGCTCGCCGCCGCGACGGACCGGCCGGGCCGCTTCGTCGGCATGCATTTCTTCAACCCCGTGCCGATGATGAAGCTGGTCGAGGTGATCCGCGGCCTGGCGACAGAGGATGCGACCGTGCAGGCCGTGGCCGCGCTGGCCGAGCGCATGGGCAAGACCGTCGCCTATGCCGCCGACTACCCGGCCTTCATCGTCAACCGCATCCTGCTGCCGATGATCAACGAGGCCTGCGTCGCGCTGCAGGAAGGCGTCGGCGACATCGTCTCCATCGACACCGGCATGAAGCTCGGCTGCAACCACCCGATGGGGCCGCTGGAGCTCGCGGATTTCATCGGCCTCGACACCTGCCTCGCGGTGATGGAGGTGCTGCATGCCGGCATGGGCGACAGCAAGTACCGGCCGAGCCCGCTGCTGCGGAAGTATGTCGAGGCCGGCTGGCTCGGCCGCAAGTCCGGCAAGGGCTTCTATGATTACAGCGTGACGCCGCCCAAGCCGACACGCTGATGAAGATCACGGGGCTCTCCGCCGCCGCCGAGCACCTGAAGCCCGCAAGGGCCGCGGATGCCTATGCGGGGCGGGAGAGCCTGAGCTTCGTGCGCCTGCGCGTGGATACCGACGCAGGCGTGTCCGGCGAGGGCATGACGGGGCGCTTCCTCTCGGCCCAGGTTGTCGCGCTGCTGAACGGGGAAATGGCGGAAACCGTCACGGGCCAGGACCCGATGGCGATCGAGGCGCTGCGGGGGATGCTGGCGACGCGGCTCAACCCGCGCGGCGCGACCGGGCCCTTCGTATCGGCGCTCTCCGCGCTCGACCTGGCGCTGTGGGACATCAAGGGCAAGGCGCTCGGCCTGCCCGTGGCGCGGCTGGTCGGCGGCGCGCGCGATGCCGTGCCGGCCTACGCCACGGCGGGGATGCCCGCCTTCACGGAAGCCGAACTGGTCGCGGCCTGCGAAGGCGCGCTGGCCGAGGGCTTTGTCGGTGTGAAGGTGCTGGTGGGCACCGGGCGCCCGCTGGCCGAGGACGCCGCCCGCATCCGCGCGGTGCGGCGCGCCATCGGCGACGCGCCCCTCATGCTCGACGCCAATTGCGGCTTCACCGTCGCGGAGGCGAAGCGCCTGGCCGCGATGGTCGCCGACTGCGACATCGGCTTCTTCGAGGAGCCGGTGCGGGACAATGACATCGCCTCCCTGGCCGAACTCCGCCGCGCGACCTCCATCCCGCTCGCCTCCGGCCAGATGATGCAGGCGCCATCGTGGTTCCGTGACGTGCTGGCAGCCGGCGCGCTCGATATCCTGCAGCCCAATGCGGCGTTCTGCGGGGGGCTGACCTCGATGCTGCGGATCATGGCCATGGCCGAAGCCCACAGCGTGCCCGTGACCGGCGCCGGCGGGTTCGAGGCGGCGAGCCTGCCCGCCATGGCCGGCCACGCCCATGGCGGCATGCTGGAAGTCCACGGCGCCCACGCCGCGCTGCGCGACCGCTTCGCGCATCACCCCCAGGTCGAACGCGGGCGCATCCTCGTGCCGGAAACGCCCGGCCTCGGCATCGGGCTGCTGCCCTGACCACCCTGCCCCACTTCCAGGGCCTGGGCGGCAGGCCAGGCGCGCTCGCGACCTACGGGCTGCTGGCGCTGGATGTGGCGGCGCTGTTCTGGGTGATCCTGGAATCCTTCCTGCCCGAAACCACCACCGTCATGGTGATCGACATCGGCGTCGGCCTGGTGCTGGTCGGGGAAATGGCGCTGCGGCTCCAATCCTCCCGCGCCGCACGGCGGGAATTGCTGCACCCCGCGGGCATCGCGGACCTGCTGGCCGTCATCTCCTTCCTGCTGGCGCCCTTCTTCGCGGGGTGGGGCTTCCTGCGCAGCCTGCGCACGCTGCGGCTGCTGCGCTCCGCCCGCCTGGTCCTGCACCTGCGCCAGGACGTGCCCGCCTTCCGCCGCAACCAGGACGCGGTGGTGGCGGCGGCCGATTTGCTGGTCTTCATCATCGTGATGACGGGCGTCGTCCACGCCACGCAGCACCGCGTGAACGCCAGCATCACCAACTGGGCGGATGCGCTCTACTTCACCGTCACCGCCCTCACCACCACCGGCTTCGGCGACATCACGCTGCCCGGCACCTCCGGCCGCCTGATCACCGTCGTCATCATGCTGGCCGGCGTCACGCTGTTCCTGCGCCTCGCCCAGGCGCTGTTCCGCCCGACCAAGGTGCGCTTCCGCTGCGAGGCCTGCGGCCTTGGCCGCCACGACCCGGACGCGGTCCACTGCAAGGCCTGCGGCGCGCTGCTGAACATCCCCGACGAGGGTGATTGAAGGCGGCACCACTTGCCCGCATGCTCCCTGGACCAGCCCCGCAGAGGGCGCCCCTGGGAGAGAACATCCGATGCGCCTGACGCGCCGCCACCTGTTGGCCGCCCCCCTCATCCTGCCCGTCTCCGCCCGCGCCCAGACCAGCTGGCAGCCGACACGCCCCATGCAGCTCATCGTCGGCTTCGCCCCCGGCGGCGGCACGGACATCATCGCCCGTACCATCGTCGAAGCCGTCACCCCCGCCTTCCCCGTCCCCCTCGTCGTGGTGAACCGCCCCGGCGCCGGCGGCGCCATCGCCGCCGAACAGGTCGCCCGCGCAACACCGGACGGCCACACGCTGCTGATGGCAGGCGGGTCCGAAAGCACCTCCCTCCCCGCCCATCGCGACCTGCCCTACGACCCCAAGCGCGGCTTCACCGCCGTCATCCGCCTGACCAAGAACGCCCACTTCATCTGCACGCGCGGACGCGGCGGCAAATACACGACGCTCGCCCAGGTCATCGAAGCCGCGAAAGCCAACCGCGGCGGCATCACCCACGGCTCCTCCGGCGTCGGCACCCTCTCCCACTCCATCTTCATCATGTTCGAACGCGCCACCGGCACGGAACTCCTCCACGTCCCCTACACCGGCGGCGGACCGCAGCAGCAGGCCCTGCTCGCCGGGCAGATCGACCTGGCCGTGCAAGCCTCCGACGAACTCGGCGGCCTCGTGGCCTCCGGCGACATGCTCCCCCTCGCCGTCACCACCGCCGAACGACACCCCGGCTACCCGAACGTCCCCACCATGCGGGAACTCGGCAGCGACCTGGTGGCGGAAAACATGAAAGGCTGGGTCGGCCCCGCCGGCATGCCCGACGACATGACCACCTGGCTCCACGACCGCTTCCGCCAAGGCATGACCACCCCCACCTGGCGCCGCTTCATGGAACGCGCCGGCGACCCCGACGGCTACGCCAACGGCCCCACCTTCCAACGCGACATGGACACGCTGCTGGACGCGATCCGCGGGGCCATGCGGCGGGGGTGAGCGCGCGTGGCTCGGCTGGGGAAAGGGCTCCGCCCCTTCCCCAGACCCCTTCCCCGCAAAGGGCCAGCGGGCCCTTTGAACCCATGAATTGATCGGAAGGCGAGAGAGGGGCCCGGAGCGCGCGCCTGTTCAGCGCGACCGCGGGGCCCCTCTCTCGCCTTCCGATGAAAACCTCGCGGTCCAGGGGCTCGAGGCCCCTGGCGCGGGAGAGGTCCGGAGAGGGGCGCGCAGCCCCTCTCCGGGCGTGCCACCCGCGCGCCACCCCCGCTACAGGAACCCCACCGGGTCCACGTCCACCTGCACGCGCACGCTGTTCGGCAGTTTGACGCGGGCGAGCCAGTCGCGGAGCAGGGGTTGGACCTGGACGTCCTTGCGGGCTTTCAGGAGCAGGCGGCGGCGGTGGCGGCCGCGGAGCAGGGCCAGGGGGGCGGGGGCGGGGCCGAGGATTTCGACGCCTTCGGCGCGGGGGGCCGCGAGGCCGAGGTCGCGGGCGGCGCGGTCGGCTTCGCGTTCGTCTTCGGCGCTGACGATGAGGGCGGCGAGGCGCCCGTAGGGGGGCCAGTGGCCGGGTCGTCGGCCGGCGGCTTCCTCGGCCATGAAGGCGTCGAGGTCGCCGGAGACGAGGGCGCGCATCACCGGGTGGTCCGGGTTGAAGGTCTGCAGCAGGACGCGGCCGGGCGATTCGGCGCGGCCGGCGCGGCCGGAGACCTGGTGGAGGAGCTGGAGGGTGCGTTCGGCGGCGCGGAGGTCTCCGCCGGCCAGGCCGAGGTCGGCGTCCACCACGCCGACGAGGGTGAGGTGCGGGAAGTGCCAGCCCTTGGCGACGATCTGGGTGCCGATGATGAGGTCCACCTGGCGGGTGGCGATGGCTTCCGCCGCGGCGGTGGCGGCGGCGGGGCCGGGGATGGTGTCGCTGGCCATGACGATGCGGCGGGCATCGGGGAAGAGTTCGGTCGCTTCCTCCACCACGCGTTCGACGCCGGGGCCGACGGGGGTCAGGGTGCCGGGCGCGTTGCATTCCGGGCAGGTGGGCGGGATGGGTTCGGCGTGGCCGCAATGGTGGCATTGCAGGCGGCGCTGGGCGCGGTGTTCGACCAGCCAGGCGGTGCAGTTGGGGCAGCGCATCCGGTGGCCGCAGGCGCGGCAGAGCGTCAGCGGCGCGTAGCCCCGGCGGTTCAGGAACAGCATCGCCTGTTCGCCGCGGGCCAGCGTGTCCCGGATCGCCTCGATGAGCGGCGGTGCGATGAAGCGGCCGCGTTCGGGGGCGTCGCGGCGGAGGTCGATCGCCTCCACCCCCGGCATCCCCGCGGCGCCGTGGCGTTCGGGCAGGTCCACATGGTCGTAGCGCCCGGCCTCGACGTTGTTGAGGGTTTCGAGGGAGGGCGTGGCGGAGACGAGGATGCAGGCGGCCTGGGCGAGCCGGGCGCGGACCACGGCCATGTCGCGGGCGTGGTAGACGACGCCGTCTTCCTGCTTGAAGGCGGTCTCGTGTTCCTCATCCACGATGACGAGGCCAAGGTCCGGGAAGGGCAGGAACAGGGCGGATCGGGCGCCGACCAGCACCTGCACGCCGCCTTCCGCGACGGCCCGCCAGGTGCGGGCGCGGGTGCGGGAGCCGAGTTCGGAGTGCCAGAGGGCGGGCGCCACGCCGAAGCGGGCGCGGAAGCGGTCGAGCCACTGGGCGGAGAGCGCGATTTCCGGCAGCAGGACCAGCGCCTGGCGGCCGGCGCGCAGGCATTCCGCGACGGCGTCGAGGTAGACTTCCGTCTTGCCGGACCCCGTGACGCCGGTCAGCAGGGTCACGCCGAAGCGGCGTTCCGCGACCTTGTCGCGCAGGCGGGCGGCGGCGGCGGCCTGGTCGGGCAGCAGGGTCGGCCCCGGGTGTCCGGGATCGGGTTCCGGGAAGAGGTCCGCTTCCGGCAGCAGGGCGGGCACCAGCAGCCCGGCATCGGCCAGGCCCCGCACCACGGCGGGGGAGACGCCGGCGGCCTCCGCCAGCGCGGTGCCGGACATCACCTCCCCGGGTGGGAGGGCTTCGAGGACGCGGAGACGCGCGGGGGTCATGCGCGGGTCGGGGGCGTTGCGGCCCTCCGACGGGGCGCGTTGCCAGCCGGCCTTGGCGGAGGGGGGCGTGAAGGCGCCGGGGCTCGACATCGCCATGCGCAGCACGGCGCCGGGCGGGCTCAGCGTGTAGGCGGCGACCCATTCGACGAAGCGGCGCAGCGTCTCGCCCATTGGTGGAACATCCAGCACCGCCATGACATCGCGCAGTCGTGACGGGGAAAGGGCCGGATCGGCCTCACCATCCCAAACCACGCCCAGGGTTTCGCGTCCATTGAGCGGGACGACGACGAAAGAACCGAGGGGGGCCTCGAGCCCGTGGGGCAGACGGTAATCATAGGCTCCCGCGGCGAGCGGGAGCGGCAGCAGCACGCGGACCCGTGGCGCGGAAGCCACGCCGGCAGGTTGGTTCGGGGGCGACGACTTCCGCCCGGAGGGGCGCATGCTATAAGCTCCAGAGTGAACGAAAGCGAAACGATTTTCGCTTTTGCGCCGGCGTATCCTCAGATGGGGTGTCGCCGGCCGATAGGCCAAAGGGACCAAGCCTGATGAAGTTCTTCGTTGATACCGCCGATGTGGCCGATATCCGCAGCCTGGCGGAGGCGGGCCTCGTCGATGGCGTGACCACCAACCCCAGCCTGATCGCCAAGTCCGGGCGGAAGATGGCGGAGGTGATCGCCGAGATCTGCGCCATCACGGAAGGGCCCGTCAGCGCGGAGGTCACGGCGACGGACTTCGCGGGCATGCTGGCCGAAGGCCGGTTCCTGCGGGGCATCGCGCCGAATGTCTGCGTGAAGGTGCCGCTGACGGAAGCGGGGCTCCGCACCTGCCGGGCGCTGTCGCAGGAAGGCACGCCGGTGAACGTCACGCTCTGCTTCTCCGCCGCCCAGGCACTGCTGGCGGCGAAGGCGGGGGCCACCTTCATCTCGCCCTTCGTCGGCCGGCTGGACGACATCTCCACCGACGGCATGTCGCTGATCGCGGACATCGTCCAGATCTACCGCAACTATCCCGGGCTGAAGACGGAAGTGCTGGTCGCTTCCATCCGCCACCCGATCCACCTGGTGCAGTCGGCCAAGCTCGGTGCCCATGTGGCGACGCTGCCGCCTGCCGTCATCCGGCAACTTCTCAAGCATCCCCTCACCGAGGCCGGGCTCGCCGCCTTCCTCGCGGATTGGGCCAAGACGGGGCAGAGCATCCTGTGACCGCACGCGTCGCGACCTCTCTCGACCCCGCGGCTACGGCCGCGGGTGGCCTCGACCTCACGGCTTCGGCCGGGGGTGGCCACACACTGACGGCCGAGGAGGTCGCGGCGTATCTGCGCGACCATCCGGACTTCCTGGTGAAGCAACCGGACATCTACCGTTCCCTGGTGCCGCCGCGCCGCGTGCATGGGGAGAACATGGCGGACCACATGGCCGCCATGGTGGCGGCGGAACGGGCGCGGACCCGGCAGCTGGAGGCCGAGGTGCAGGCCGCCATCGATGATGGCCGCGCCGGCGCCGCGCTGGTGCTGCGGGTGCGGCTGGCGACGCTGGCGCTGATGCGGTCCCGCGACATCCCGGAAACCGTCAGCCAGGAACTGCCCGCGCTGCTCCGCATCGAAAGCTGCGCCATCCTGGCGGAGCCGGCGGGTGCGCCGTCCTTCCTGCCGGGCCGGCGGGCGCCGGCGGAAACCGCCCTGCCCCGCCACGGCGTGCGCATGCTGCCGCCGGGATCCGTCGCGCGGCTGGTCGGTCGCGGACGGGACGCGCGAGTCCGGACCGAGATCACGGATGCCGAGCTGCTGCATGCCGAGGCCGCGGCGCTGGTGACGCGCGATGCGGTGGCGCGGGTGCCACTGTGGTGCGGCACGCCCTGCATGCTGGCGCTGGGCGCGCGGGATGCGGCGGCGCTGCCGGCGCGGCAGGCGGTGACGACGCTCGCCTTCCTTGGGCGCGCGGTGGCGGCGGCGCTCTCCCGCTGATGGAAGCGCCCTGATGGAGGCGCCGGAGGCCGTTGCCGCCTGGCTGCGGATGCTGGCGCAGGAACGGCGCGCCAGCGCCAACACGGTGGAGGCCTATGGCGCGGACCTCGCGCTGTTCATCGATTTCCTGACCCGGCACCTGGGCGAGGTGCCGGATACGACGGCGCTGGCGACGCTGCGGCCGGCCGACCTCCGCGGCTTCCTGGCGACGCGGGCGCGGGAGGGTGATTCGAACGCGACGCGCGCGCGGCGCCTGGCGGCGATCCGGGGCTTCCTGCGGGACTTGGCGCGGCGCCACGGCCATGCGGTGGCGGCGCTGGCCGGCATGCGCGGGCCCCGCGCCGGGGCGCCGGTGCCGCGGGCGCTGTCGGCGGCGGATGCCAAGGACATCGCGGCCACTATCGGCGGCGTGCACGACCCCGACCGGTCGGAGCAGCCCCGCATGCAGGCGGCGCGGGACGTGGCGCTGTTCACGCTGCTCTATGGCTGCGGGCTGCGGATCGCGGAGGCGCTGGCGCTCGATGTGAAGGATGCGCCGCGGGCTGGGTCCGATGCCGCGCTGCGCGTCACCGGCAAGGGCAACAAGCAGCGCCTGGTGCCGGTGCTGCCGGCGGTGCGCCAGGCGATGGAGGCCTGGCTGGCGGAGCATCCGGACCGCCACCCCGACAGCCCGCTCTTCATGGGTGCCCGCGGTGCCCGGCTGGATCCCGCGGTGGCGCAGCGGTCGCTCCGCCACTGGCGGCGCCTTTCGGGCCTGCCGGAACACGCGACGCCGCATGCGCTGCGCCATTCCTTCGCGACGCACCTGCTGGGCGGCGGCGCGGACCTTCGCGCCATCCAGGAACTGCTGGGCCATGCCAGCCTGTCCACCACGCAGCGCTACACGCGGGTGGACGCGGCCGCGCTGCTGGAGACGTGGCAGAAAGCGCATCCTCGGGCAGACTGACCTTCCACACGGGAGGGAAGCGGCCATGAACGAGACGGCGCGCGCGGCGCATGCGCGGCAATTCGACCTGACGGGGCGAGTCGCCCTCATCACCGGCGCGTCCCGCGGGCTGGGCGCGGCCATGGCGCGCGGCCTGGCGCAGGCGGGGGCGGAGGTGATCCTGAACGGCCGGGATGCCGCGACGCTGGAGGCGCAGGCGGCAGGCCTGCGGGCCGATGGGCTGAAGGCGCGCATCAGCGCCTTCGACGTGACGGACGGGCCGGCGGTGGAGGCCGCGGTGACGGCGATGGGCCCGATCGACATCCTGGTCCACAACGCCGGCAACCAGCATCGCGCGCCGGTGGAGGAGACGACGGAGGAGGGCTGGTACAGCGTGATGGACACGCACCTCACCGCGCTCTGGCGCCTGTCGCGGCTGGTGGTGCCGGGGATGAAGGAACGCCGGCGGGGCAAGGTGATCGCGACGGGGTCGCTGGCGTCGGACCTCGGCCGGGCCACCATCACGCCCTACGCCTCCGCCAAGGGGGGCATCAAGATGTTCATCCGGGCGCTGGCGGTGGAACTCGGCCCCTTCAACATCCAATGCAATGCCATCGGTCCGGGCTGGTTCGACACGGAACTCAACAGGCCGCTGCTGACCAATCCCGAATGGCTGGCGATGGTGACGCGGCGCTGCCCCGCCGGGCGCTACGCGAATGCGGAGGAGATCGCGGGCACCGCGGTGTTCCTCGCCTCCCCGGCCAGCGACTTCGTCTCGGGGCAACTGATCTTCGTCGATGGCGGCGTGACGGCCAGCATGACCTGAATCACGAATCCCCGCCGCGCAGCCTCGTCTTGGCCTTGCGATAGGATCGCTGCTGCTTCGCGGCGCGGATGCGCTCGGCTTCCTGCGTCGCGCGGTCCTTCACCGCCGCGGTGGCGGCGACTTCGTCGCGCAGCTTCTGGAAGGCGGCCCAGCGATCGGGATCGAGCGTGCCGGCTTCCAGCGCTCCGCGCACGGCGCAGCCGGGTTCGTTGGTGTGGCCGCAATCCTTGAAGCGGCATTGCATGGCCAGTTCCTCGATATCCTCGAAGACCGCGACGACGCCTTCCTCCGCGTCGATCAGCCCGACCTCCCGGATCCCCGGCGTATCCAGGATCATGCCCCCGCCCGGCAGCAGGACCAGCTGGCGGTGGCTGGTGGTGTGGCGGCCCTTGGCGTCGTCCTCGCGGATGTCCTGGGTGGCCATCCGCGCTTCCCCCAGCAGGGTGTTCACCAGGGTGGACTTGCCGACGCCGGAGGAGCCGATCAGCACGCAGGTCTCGCCGGGCGCGATATGGGCGCGCAGATCATCGAGGCCCTGGCGCTGGCGGGCGGAGACGATGACGACGGGGCAGCCGGCGGCCAGCGCCGCGATCTCCGCGGTGCGGTCGGCGGCCTGGCCGGCCAGGTCCGCCTTGGTCAGCACCACGACCGGCCGCGCGCCGCTCTGCCACGCGGCGGCGAGGAAGCGTTCGATCCGGCGCGGGTTGAGATCGGCGTTCAGCGAGGTGACGACGAAGACGACATCGATGTTGGCGGCGATGACCTGCAGCGTCCGCACGCTGTCAGCGGCGCGGCGGATGAAGGCGGTGCGGCGGGGCAGCACGGCGTGGATGGTGGCCGTGCCCTCCGCCGGCTTGGCGGCCAGCGCCACCCAGTCCCCGGCCGCGGGGTGGCCCCCTTCCCGCGCCTCATGCCGCAGGCGGCCGGAGAGGCGGGCGTTGAGGGTGCCGGACTCCGTGATGACGAGGTTGTATTCGCGCTGCTGCACCACGATGCGGCCCGGGATGTGGCCGGCGGCGGCGTGCGGCGCGAAGGCCGCGCGCCATGCATCGGACCAGCCATGTTCCTCGATCGACAGCGCCATTCTCCCCCGGTCGAGGGAGTGTAGCACCTACACCGGCGTGGCGTCGTCCAGCAGGATCAGGCGGTGCAGGCGGCGCTTGTGGCGACCCTCATCCCATTCGGTGGCGCGGTGCAGGCTGCAGCGATTGTCGCTCATCAGCACGTCGCCGGGCTGCCAATGGTGCTCATGCACGAAGTCCGGCTTCGTCATATGGGCGAGGAGTTCGGCGAAGAGGTCCTTCGCCTCCTCCTCCGGCATCCCCTCGATGATCGATCCCCATTCGCCGCCCATGTAGAGGCCCCGGCGGCCGGATTCCGGGTGGGTGCGGACCAGGGGGTGGGAGACGTCGGGGAAGCGCGCGGCCTCGGCCTGGGCCTGTTCCTCCGTCGCGTCGGGGAACAGCTCGCGATAGAGCCGCGCGCGGCTGTGCAGGACGCGAAGGCCGCTGATGCGGGCGCGCATCGCCTCCGGCAATGCCTCCCACGCCGCGATGCCGTTGGCGTAGCGGGTCTCGCCGGCCTCGGGCGGCACCTCGATGGCGTGCAGGAAGGTGAAGAGGGCGGGATGGGCCAGGTGGTAATGGTCCGTGTGCCAGTTCAGACCGACCTTGGCGGCGCCGGCGGCGCGGCCATTCTCCACCACGTTGCCGACCACGAAGATCTCGGGATGGTCGCGGTGGCAGAGGTCGCGGCGGCTGTGCAGGTCGAGCTCGCCGCCGAAGCGGCGGGCGAAGGCGACGTAGCCCGCGGGGGTCAGCGCCTGCTGGTTGCGCAGCAGCAGCAGCGTGCGCTCCACGCAGGCGGCGCGGAGGATGGCGGTGATCTCCGCATCTTCCGGCTGCGTCAGGTCGATGCCGGTGACCTCCACCCCGATGGCGGGGCCGAGGTCGCGGATGCCGAGGCCGCGGCGGGTGGCGGCGGCGCGCCAGGCGGCGAGGGTGGAGGCCATGGCTGCGTCAGGCCCCCGCCGTGTCCATCACCATCCGGAGCCGGCGCTTGTCGGCATCGCTGGTGAGGAAGCGGTCATAGAGCGGGCGTGCCGCTGCCTGGAAGGGCGCGGGATTGGGCTGGGTGATCGTCACGCCATGGCTGACGACCTGCGCATGCAGCGCGGCCTCGCCCTCCACCACCAGGTTCCTTTCCCAGACGGCGGAATCCTCGGCGGCCTGCTGGATGGCGGCCTTGATGTCGGCGGGAAGGGTGGCGAATTTCCGCTCGCTCATGATCACCGGCGCCGTCAGCGCCAGCCATCCGATGGGCGCCCAGTTCTTCGCGACCTCGTAGAACTTCTGGCCGACATAGTTGGTGTAGGCGGCTTCCGCGCCATCGACGACGCCCACCTGCAGCGCGCCGTAGAGTTCGCCATAGGCCAGCGGCGTGGCATTGGCGCCGAAGGCCTGCCAGGCGGCGACATGGGCGGGGTTCTGCTGCACGCGCACCTTCCGGCCGCGCAGCGCCTCCATGCTCGCCACGGGATCGCGCGTCATCAGGTGGCGGATGCCGGAGGAGTAGAGGCCGAGCAGGCGGAAGTTGCGACGGGCGGAGGCCTCCGCCAGTTCAGGCATGACGGGGCCGGTCGCGACGCGGGCGAGGTGCGCGTAGTCGCGCACCAGGAAGGGCATGTCGAAGAGCTGGAATTCGCGCACGAAATTCGCGAGCGCGGCGTGGGAGGGAACGGCGAGGTCGATCGTGCCCAGCGCCACGCCCTCGATCATCGGCAGCTCGTTGCCAAGCTGGCCATTGGGGAAGATCTGGAGGCCGGCGCGGCCGCCGGTGATTTCCCGCAGGCGGCGATCCATGACCTTGAGGCCTTCGTCCTGCACTTCGCCGACGGCGTTGGTGTGCGCGGCGCGGAGGATCAGCGGCGCCTGGCCGAGCGGGCTGCGCGGCAGGGCCGGCAGCGCGAGGGCCGCGAGCGGCAGCAGCGCGCGGCGACGGAGCGTGAAGGCCATGGGCTTCGATTCCTTCGTGGCTAGAGCAGCGTTCGGGGAAGCCACAGCACCACGGCAGGGACGTAGGTGCTGAGCAGCAGCATGAGGATCAGCGGGATGAGCGGGATCCAGATGACGCGGGATATCTGCATCACCGACCGCTTCGCGACGGTGGAGGCGACGAAGAGGCAGATGCCATAGGGCGGCGTGATCAGGCCGATGGAGAGGTTGATCGCCACCACCACGCCGAAATGCAGCGGGTCCACCCCCATCGCGATGGCGACGGGCATCAGCACCGGCATCAGGATCAGCAGGGCGGAGATGCTTTCCATGAACATGCCGACGATCAGCAGCAGCACGTTCACCGCCAGGAGGAAGGACCAGGCGGAGCCGATATTCGCCTCGAACCACAGGCTGATCAGCCGCGGCACGTCCTGCACGGCGACGAGCCAGGAGAAGATGGAGGCGGTGCCGATGATGATCATGACGGCGGAGGAGATGCCCGCCGTGCGCAGCATCATGGCGGGAAGCGCCGAAAGCTTCAGTTCCTTGTAGGCGAAGAGGCCGACGAGGATGCCGACCACGACGGCCAGCACCGCCGCTTCCGTCGGCGTGACGACGCCCAGGATGATGCCGCCGGCCACGATGACGGGCATGGACAGCGCGGGCAGCGCGCCCAGGAAGGCGGTCCAGAGCCTGGCGGCGCTGAAGGGCTCGGCATCCGCATAGCGTTCGGGTTCGCGCCGGGCATAGAGCCAGTGGCCGACCAGCATCCCCGCCGCGCCGATCAGCCCGGGGATGATGCCGCCCAGGAACATGGCGCCCACCGACAGGTCGCTGATCATCGCCAGCACCACCATGATGATGGAGGGCGGGATGATGGGGCCGAGCGAACCGGCGGAGGCGACGACCGCCGCGGCATAGTCGATGTCGTAGCCGCGCTTGCGCATCTCCGGCAGCAGGATGGAGGAGATGGCGGCGGTGTCCGCGCTGCCGGAGCCGGAAATGGCGGACAGCCCCGTGGCGGTGACGGTCGCTACCATGAAGAGGCTGCCGCGCACCCAGCCCACCAGCGCCGTGGCGAGCGCCACCATGGCCCGCGCGATGCCGCCCTGTTCCATGATGAGGCCGGCCAGGACGAAGAAGGGAATGGCCAGCAGCGGGAAGCTGTCGAGCCCGTTGTAGAGCCGCTGCGCCACCACGACGAGCGGCGTCTGCCCGGTGATGGCGAGTGTCAGCGCGCCCGCCACGCCGAGCACGAAGACCATGGGCGCGCCGGCGGCCAGCAGCGCGAGGAAGGAGCCGAAGGTGAGGATCATCAATCGACCCTCACGCCGCCGCCGCTGGTGACGGGCTTGAGACCCAGCAGCACGCCGCCGAAGGCCAGCGTCGCTTCCAGCGCGAAATAGGCGGCGCTGACGGGCAGCGCGATGTAGGGGATCTCCATGCTGACCTGCAGCGCGGCGCTGGTCTGGATGGCACCGATCTCCAGCAGCTGCAGCCCGCCTTCGAACACCACCCAGAGGAACCAGAGGCAGAGCGCGGCCACGGGCAGCATCAGCAGCCGCGCGACGGTGGGAGGCAGCATCTCCACCAGCGTCTCGATGGAGACATGCAGGCGTTCGCGCATGGCGTAGCCGGCGCCCAGCAGCACCATCCAGATCTGCGCGAAGGTGGCGAGCTCCGTCGCCTCACCGATCGAGAAGTTGAAGACGTAGCGGCCCAGCACCTGCGCCAGCACGGCCAGGATCATGACCGTGAGCAGCAGGATCAGGATGCCATCGACCAGGCGGCGCAACAGGCGCAGCGCCCCCTGCGCGATGCGCATCGGCCAGGCTGGCGGCGCAGCCCCCGCCATGGTCGCGCCCAAGCCAGCCATTCCATGCTCCCATGCCCCGGCATGGGCTGGAATTAGCAAAGGTGAAGCCACTGCAATGAATGCGCGCCCGGCGCCCTGCGCGGCGCCCGCGGGATCGCATACGCTCCGCCGCGTCGCAGTCATGCCTGGCGCTGCGCATCCCTTGGGCAGACGGCGGTCACGCTGAAGGGCGCGGCGCCACCATCATCAGGCAGCCCAGCGCCGCCACGGCCATGGCGCCCGCAATGGCGAAGACGGCGAGCGCCGGCAGGTTCTCCACCAGCGGCGTCGCCAGCGTGGGCGCCAGCGCCTGCGCCACCAGCACCGGCATGGCCATGCGGCCCATCAGCACCGCGTACCCCTCCGCCCCGAACAGCGCGAGGGGCACGGTGCCGCGGCTGATGGTCAGGATGCCGTTGGAGACGCCATAGGCCAGCGCGAAGGGCAGCGCGGCGACGGGGCCCAGCAGCAGCAGCGCCAGCACCCCCGCCGGCAGCAGCGTGGCGCCGAGCTTCGCGACCCTCAGCGGATGCGTGCCGCTGCCGAGCGTGAATTCCATCAGCCGCCCGCCGACCTGCGCGGCGCCGACCGCCGCGGCGATGCCGACGGCCGTGGCCAGCGTCAGCCCCAGCGCTTCCAGCAGCACGATGAGGTGCACGCCGAAGACGGCGGAGATGGTGGAGCGCAGGATGAAGAAGGCGGCCAGCAGCAGGAAGGCGCGGCGTGCCCAGGCCAGGGCGGCGGCATCGGGGCGCGGCTTCGCGGTGCTGGTGGCGGGCGGCACGCCGGGCGGCACGGTGAACCAGTAGACCGGCAGCACCACCAGCACATGCACGGCGGCATAGAGCAGGCAGAGGCCGCGCCAGCCGAGGGCGGGCATCAGCGCGGCGCCGATCGGGAAGCCGATGGTGCTGGCGAAGCCGGCGAAGAGCGTGATGGTGGTGATGCCGCGCCGGGCCTGCTGGCCGAAGATCCGCCCCATGGTGGCGAAGGCAGCCTCGTAAAGCCCCATCGCCATGCCGAGGCCGAGCACGAGCCACCCCGCCGTCCAGCCCCAGAGCCCGGGCAGCAGCCCCAGCATCGCCAGCCCCGACGAGATGACGAGGGCCGAGAGCGCCAGGGTGTTGCGCCCGCCACCACCCTCGATGATGCGGCCGACGCGTGGCGAGCAGAGCCCCGCGACCAGCAGTGCCGCGGAAAAGGAGCCGACGACGAGGGTCCGGGAGACGCCGTGCTCCTCCGCCGCCGCCACGGCGATGACGGCGGGCAGGTAGTAGGTGCAGGCCCAGGCGATGGTCTGGGCCACGCC
Organism: Acetobacteraceae bacterium; assembly: GCA_027482245.1. Classification (GTDB taxonomy): domain Bacteria; phylum Pseudomonadota; class Alphaproteobacteria; order Acetobacterales; family Acetobacteraceae; genus Falsiroseomonas. The sequence goes on from JAIXWG010000062.1 coordinate 137,718, forward strand.
CAGGCCGATGGCGACGCGCAGCATCCGCCAAGGGTGCTACGCGCCACCGTCCCGGCCAAGCCGGGCCAGGCGGATTATTGCGGCTGCTTACTGCGGGGGCCGGGGCGCCTGCAGGGCCTCGGCCGCCGCCAGGTGGGCGCGCATGGAAGGCAGGTGGCGCTGCGCGAATTCCTTCAGGCGCGGCACCTCGCCATTGCTGGCATAGGCCTCGAAGATCTCGACCGTCTCCTTGTGGCCGTCGACCTGCATCTGGACGTACCAGCGGTTCAGCTCGTCGCCCTCATAGGTCCGCAGGCGGATCAGCTTCTCCTGCGTCCGGTCGTCCAGCGCGGCAGGCTGGCGCGTGGCCGCGTCCGGCAGGGCGCGGAGTTCGGCCAGGATCGCGGTGTGGTCGGCGATCATGCGGTTGGCGTAGTCGCGGATCTGGGGATGGGTGCTCTTCTCCAGCAGGGTGCGGCTGGAATCGACCTCGAAGTTGCTGGCGATGGTCACGCGTTCCACGAAGGCGTTGGCGCCGGCGCCCGTGCCCGCGAAGAGGTTGAGCAGGTTGGAGGAGGACTGCGCGAAGGCCGGCACGGCTGGCAGGGCCAAAGCAGCGGCGAGGATCAGGCGGCGACGGTTCATGGCGTTGTCTCCGGTTCGGTGTCGTCGAACCGTAGGAACGACAGAGGGTGGCGCGGGTTTCGCGCGCTCTCCCTCAACCCCGGCGCAGAAGGCGCCTCAGCCCATCCCGCCGGCGGCCGCCCCAGGCGATGAGGCGGCCTTCCATCTCCTCCACCTTCGCGACCGCATTCGGCCAGCGTTCCCCGGCCCAGCCCAGGCCGCGATGCGCCCAGACATACTGGTGCCGCAGCACGAACAGGCCAAGCGCCGTGAACAGCGCCCCCTGCAGCACCGGCAGCACGAAGCCGAGGGCGCCGAGGACCAGAAGGGACCAGCCCGCGATCTTGCGGGAGAGGGAAGGCCGGAACTCCATCATGCCGCAGCAGATGGTGATCCGCGGTCCCTACCGGTAGAGGTCGGCGCGCGTAGCAGGCAGGCCGGCGGGGCCACGGGCGCGGCGCGTCGCCAGGGTCTGGAAGATGCCGACCGTCCCGCGCTCGAAGGCCAGCGCGCAGCCCGCGAGGTAGAGCAGCCAGAGATCCGTCTTGGCCGCGCCCACCTCCGCGATCGCGGCGTCGCGGTTGGCGTGGAGGTTGTCGGTCCAGGCGCGGCAGGTGCGGCCGTAGTGTTCCCGCAGCCCCTCCACGTCATGGATCTCGAAGCCGTTGCGCTCCATGGCGTCATGCGTACCGCCGAGGTGGTCCAGCTCCCCGCCCGGGAAGATGTATTTCACCAATGCCTCGAACTCCGGGCGCTTCTTCCGGAATTCCTTCTCGTTCTTCTTCATGGGGCGCGCTATGGCGTGGTGGAGGTAGGCGCCGCGCGGTCGCAGGCGTTCCTTCACGCCCTTGAAATAACCCTCCCGGTTGTCGAGCCCGACGGCCTCGTACATCCCGATCGACGACACCTTGTCGAAGGGGGGCGTGTCGAGCTCGCGAAAATCCTTGAGCAGGATGGTGACGCGGTCCTGGAGGCCGAGGCGCTTCACCTTCTCGACGGCGTAGGCGTACTGCTCCTCCGCCAGCGTCACGCCGGTGGCCTGCACGCCCCAATGCGTCGCCGCGTGGATCACCATGCCACCCCAGCCGCAGCCGATGTCGAGCAGGCGTTCACCGGGCTGGAGGCGGAGCTTGCGGCAGACCAGGTCGAGCTTGGCGAATTGCGCCTGCGCGAGCGTCGTCTCCGGCGTCGGCCAATAGGCGCAGGTATAGACCATCTCCGGATCGAGGAAGAGCGCGTAGAAGGCGTTCGACAGGTCGTAGTGGAAATGCATCAGGGCCTTGTCGTCACGGCCCTTGCCGTATTCCGCGGCATCGCCGGGGCCGCGCCAGCCATGGTCAGTCACCGGCGGTCCGCTGCCGAACAGGAAGGGCAGCAGCGCCCGCGCGGCCAAGCCCTTGTCCACCTTCTTGAGCAGCCCCCGCCGCCCGCCTTCCGCCCGTGCGGCCAGGTCGAGCAGCGTGCCGCCCTCGATCCCGATGGCGCCGGTGGCGAAACCCTCGATCAGCGTGCCGAGCTTCGGGCGGCGCACCAGGCGCGTCAGCACCGCCGGGTCGCGGATGGCGATGGCGAGGTCGTCGCGGGCGTCCGGCCCCAGCTTCACCGTCGATCCGTCCCAGAGCCGCAGCACCACATCGGCCTTCAGCATGCCGCCGATATGGTCGGCCAGGCGGCGAATGCCCTCGGCGCGGCGGTCGGTGGGCGTCTCGGGCATGGTCGGGCTCCTCTCAGGCACAGGGGGCGGCATCGGCCCAGGGCTGGTCGGCGGGCAGGTCGAGCCGACGGTCGCTGACGACATAAAGCCGTTCGGTGGTGGTGTCCGCACCGGGGGTGCCGACGCGCTCTCCGCGGCCGTTATGGATGCCAAGCCGCGTGCCCGCATAGCGCCGATGCGGGATCTCCAGCACTCGGAGGAACCCCCGCGCCGCCAGCATCCGCTCCAGCTCCGCCCTCTGGAGGAAACCCTCCGCCCCGAAGGAGACGACGAGGGTGCGGGCGCGCAGCGCGCCGACCAGGCGGGCGAAGGCGGGGCCGATCTCCCGCCGGTTGTTGAAGGCGCTGCGGCGGGTGCGGCAATCCACGCGCTTGGCGGCGCGGCCATACACCGCGGGCCGGTCCCAGCGCACCAGCGTCTCCCACAGATGGTAGTTGGAGAGATAGGCGTGCTGGTCATAGGGCGGGTCGAGATAGGCGACGTCGCAGTCGATCTCGGCCGCCAGCTCCACCGCATCCCGCTGCAGCGCCAGGCAGGGGCCGGCGGCGGGGCGGGGCAGCAGTTCCGGCAGCCGCAGGTCGAGCGGCTTCAGCGCCCGCGGCGCCCATTCCCGCATGAAGGCCATCTGGTGGCCGGCTGTGCTGTCCACGCGGTCGGCGGCCTGCAGCAGCGCGGTCAGCAGCACGGCGCGCAGCTCGGGCTCCGGGTCCAGGCGTTCGATCGCGTCCCGCACCGCTTCCAGCCGCGCGGCATTGGCGGGGTGGAGGTAGCGGGCACCCTCCGCGTAGGTCGCGGTGAACCAGCCGGGCGCGGGGGGCAGGTGGGCCAGCTTGGCCAGGATGGTGCGGGCCTGGATGGACCAGCGTTCGGCATCGGCCTGGACGGTGCCCATGGCGAGCACATGGGCGAAGGCCAGGTGGTCATTCGCCACCACGCGCCAGCCCGCCGCCTTCAGCGCATGGGCGACGCGGGCGGAGCCGGAGAAGAGGTCCGCGACCACCGCGCCCTCCCCGGCCGCGGCGCCGACGGTGCGCAGCACCTGGCCGAGCAGGGCGCGCTTGGAGCCCAGATACTTGATCAGGTGCGGGTGGCCCGCAGGGGGAGCGCTGCTCCCCCTGCACCCCCTCGCCAGGGTCCAGCCGGACCCTGGACCGGGGGCAATTGACGATGGTCCAGGGGGTTCTGCCACCCAAAGCTCCGCCCTTGGGCGGATGGGGTCTGGGGAAGGCAGCGCCTTCCCCAGGACACCCGCATCATCAGCCCCTCAGATGTGCAGCGCGCGCCCATCCACGGCGAGGGCGGCTTCCTTCACCGCCTCGTTCAGCGTGGGATGGGCGTGGCAGGTGCGGGCGACGTCCTCGGCGCTGGCGCCGAATTCCATCGCCACCGCGATCTCCGCGATCAGCGTGCCGGCATCGGGGCCGAGGATATGCGCGCCAAGCACGCGGTCCGTCTCCTTGTCCGCCAGGATCTTCACGAAGCCGTCCATGGAGGCCATGGCGCGGGCGCGGCCATTCGCGGTGAAGGGGAATTTGCCGACCTTGTAGGCCACGCCGGCGGCCTTCAGCTCCTCCTCCGTCTTGCCGATGTTGGCGACTTCCGGCCAAGTGTAGACCACGCCGGGGATCGCATCGTAGTTGATGTGCGGCTTCTGGCCGGCCAGCTGTTCGGCGAGCGCCACGCCCTCATCCTCCGCCTTGTGGGCCAGCATGGGGCCGACGATGACGTCGCCGATCGCCCAGATGCCGGGGACGTTGGTGGCGAAATGGCCGTCCGTCTTCACGCGGCCACGCTCATCCAGCGCCACGCCGGCCTCGGCCAGGCCCAGGCCCTCCACATGCGGGCGGCGGCCGATGGCCAGCAGCACCACATCGGCGTCCAGCGTCTCCGCCGCGCCGCCGCCGACGGGCTCCGTCGTCAGGCTCACGCCGGAATCGGTGACGGTCGCGCCGGTCACCTTGGTCTTCAGCTTGAACTTGATGCCCTGCTTCGCGAGCGTCCGCTCGAAGGCCTTGCCGATCTCCCCGTCCATGCCGGGGACGATGCGGTCCAGGAACTCCACCACCGTCACCTGCGCGCCGAGCCGGCGCCACACGCTGCCGAGCTCCAGCCCGATGACGCCGCCGCCGATGACAACCAGGTGGCCCGGCACCTTCTCCAGCTCCAGCGCGCCGGTGGAGGTGACGATGCGCTTCTCATCCACCGTCACGCCGGGCAGCGGCGTGCTTTCGGAGCCCGTGGCGATGACGATGTGCTTCGTGGCGTAGGTGGTGCCGTCCACATCGACCTGGCCGGCGGCCACCACGCGGCCGGATCCCTTCAGCCAGGTGACCTTGTTCTTCTTGAACAGGAACTCCACGCCCTTGACGTTGGCGCCGACGACCTCGCCCTTCCGCGCCTGCATCTTCGCCAGGTCGAGCGAAACCTGGCCGACATTCACGCCATGCTCGGCCAGCTTGTGGGTCGCTTCCTCGAAATGCTCGGAGGATTGCAGCAGGGCCTTGGAGGGGATGCAGCCGACATTCAGGCAGGTGCCGCCGAGCGTCGCCCGCTTCTCGACGCAGGCGACCTTCATGCCGAGCTGCGCCGCGCGGATCGCGCAGACATAGCCGCCGGGGCCGGCGCCGATCACGATGACGTCGAAACTGTCTGCCATGGTTGGGTTGTCCTGATGCCTTGCCTTCTCGGGGCGGACCATACGCGCCGGGCGCCAGGGTTCAAGGCCGCACGATCTTCGCAAGCGCGATCAAGCGGGGCTGGGGCATGATCCGCGCATGCCGAAAGCCCGCACCCGGATCGACTATGGACGCCGCATCGCCCGCGCCATGGCGCTGATCGCCGCCGACCTGGCCCGGCCCCCGAGCCTGGAGGCGATGGCGGAGGCCGCCGCCTTCAGCCCCTTCCACTTCCACCGCCTCTACCGGGAGCTGACCGGGGAGACCCCGGCCGAGACCCTGGCGCGCGAACGCCTGTCCCGCGCCGCGGCAATGCTGGTGCGCGATGCCCTGCCCGTGGCGATGGTCGCGAAGCGATGCGGCTATGGCAGCGCGGCGGCCTTCACCCGTGCCTTCCGCACCGCCTATGGCGTGCCGCCCGCCGCCTATCGCGACAGGGGCGGGATCGGCGCGCCCCTGCCCCGGCCACGCCCCGAGGAGCCCTCCATGTTCGAGGTGACAATCCGCGACGAACCCGCGCTGCGCCTGGCCTGCCTGCCGCATCGCGGGAAGTACGAGGCGATCGGCACGGTCTATGACCGGCTGCTCGCCTGGGCCGGCCCGAGGGGGCTAGTGACGCCGGAGGCGCGCTGCATTGCCCTCTATCACGACGACCCGCATTCGGTGCCGGAGAAGGACCTCCGCTCCGACGCCGGGATCACGGTGGCGGCGGGGGTGGAGGGCAGCGAGGGCGTCCGGATCGTCGAGCTGCCGCCGACCCGCGCCGCCGTGCTGGTCTTCAAGGGCCCCTATGCGGAGCTGGAGGCCGCCTACACCTGGCTCTACCGGGAATGGCTGCCCGGCAGCGGGGAGGAACCGGGCGACCAGCCGGCGCGGGAGGATTACCTGAATGACCCGCGCAGCCTGCCGCCTTCCGAATGGCTGACGGCGGTGATGATCCCGCTGGCGCCTCAGACCGCGTAGATGCGGATCAGCACGGAATCGGGGCGGCGCTCTCCGTAGCCGACGAAGAGGCTGCGGGTCAGCCAGCGATGCGGCTCGGCCACGGCCTCGAACACCGGGGTCGTGCGGAAATAGACGCGCTCGGGCGGCACGGGTTCGCCCCGCAGCAGCCGGGCCATGTCCTCGGGGGCGGCGTGGCGCAGGCCGCGATTCGTCACCTGCACCAGCGCGCCGTCATCCAGCCGCAGCGTGTAGCGGGCCTCGATCTCCGCCACGCCGTCCGGGCGGATCAGCTGGAAGTCGGCGCCGCCGGGCAGGACCTCGCCGCGCATGCCCGGACCCTCGATCGTGCCGCCGAGGATGGCGATGACGCGGCGTTCGCCATTGGGGCCGCGGCCGAGGCTGACGGGGGCGCCAACGCCGGCGCGGACCTCCGCCACGAAGCGCATCGTGGGATGGGCGCCGTTTTCCATCTTCAAATCCTCCCTGGGGTCAGAGCATTATGCCGCATAATAATCCAGGGAGTGACGACCATGAATGCCTCGCGCCGCGCCGTGCTGGCCGCTGCCGGCCTGCTGTTCCCCATGACCTCCAGGGCCGCGCTGCCGGATCGCCCGATCCGCTTCGTGCTGGGCTTCCCCGCGGGCAGCGGGCCGGACCTGGTCGGGCGGATGCTGGCGGATGGGCTGAAGGATGCCTGGCCCGCGGGCGTGGTGGTGGACAACAAGCCGGGGGCGGCCGGCGCCATCGCCGCGCAGGAAGTGGCCCGCGCCGCGCCGGATGGCACGACGCTGCTGTTCGGGGAGGTCGGGCAGCTGGCCATGGCGCCCAGCACCTATGCCCGCCTGCCCTATGACCCCGCGCGGGACTTCGCCGCGGTGGCGGAGGTGGCGGCGATCGACTTCGCCTTCGTCGTGCCGGCCAGCCTGCCGGTGAACGACCTGGCCGGCTACATCGCCTGGGGCCGCGCGCGGCCGCAGGTCTTCATGGGCACCTTCGGCGCCGGCACCCCCGGCCATTTCGGCGTCGCCATGCTGGCGAACGAGGCCGGGCTGCGGCATGAGGCGGTGCATTTCCGGGCGACCGGCGACGCCATGACGGCGATCCTGGGCGGCGACGTGCAGGGCATGTTCGGCAGCCTGGCGCTGGTGGCGCCCCATGTGCAGGCCGGGCGCCTGAAGGCGCTGGCGGTCAGCGGGCCGGAACGCGCGGCGCTGCTGCCCGCCGTGCCGACGCTGGGGGAATCGGGCTATCCGGGCCTGTCCTTCCATTCCTGGTTCGGCCTGGTGGCGCCGGCGGCGACGCCGGCCGCGACGCTCGCCTCCCTCGAATCCGGCGTGCTGGCGGCCATCGCCGCGGCGCCGCTGCGAGCGCGGATGGCGGAGGCCGGCTTCCGCCCTGCCGGCCGCGGCCGCGACGCCTTCACGACCCTGATGCGGGAGGAGACGCGGCGATGGGCGGAGGTGGTGCGCGCGACGGGCTTCCGCGCGATCGAGTAGCTACCGCAGCAGCGCCCCCGCCAGCAGGCCGATGCCGAAGACGCCGGCGGCGGGGGAGATCATCGGCCAGAGGCGCGGCGGCGTGAAGGCGCCGGCGAAGGCGAAGACCGCGCCGGCGAGGTAGGCGCCCGCCCCCTGCCCCACGCTGATCCGCGCCATCACCACCAGCGGCCCGATCCCCGCCACGACGCCGCAGATCGTGGCCAGGATGCGCCAGGCGCGGTCGGAGCGTGGGTCCATCCGCAGCAACCGCGCCTCCCGCGCGCGGTATTCGAGCGCGGCGGCAAGGGCGAGGAAACCGAAGGCTAGAATCAGCATGCGGAGGCACTCGGGCGTGACGGGCGCATGATGGCAGAGCGCCCGGCGCGCGATAGCAACGCCCGGTTGTTTCAGCGCGTGGGATTCCGCACGCGCATCGCGGCGCGGATCATCACGAAGGCCCAGACGGGTGCGACAAGCAGCAGCAGCGCCACGGCGGGTCCGGCCCCCGCGCCATCCAGCAGGTCCGCGACCGCGAAGGGCCAGGCGGGCAGGAAGGGCAGCGCCGCCGCCGCCGCCAGGCCGAAGGGCCAGCGCCGCGCGAGCACCCAGCCCAGCAGCGGCAGCGCCACCACCACCGCGGGCAGCGGCAAAAGCAGAACGAAGGGGCTGGCGATGATGGTGGAGAGGTCGCCGGGATCGAGGGCGCGCAGGAAGGGAATGGCGAGCCAGGCCGGGCTCAGCACCACGCCCAGCAGGGCAGGCACGAAAAAGGGCCGGCGGTTCCGCATGCGGTGCCGCCGGCCCTGTTCAGGCGATCCGGATCAGAGGTCCAGCATCAGGCGGCGCGGATCCTCGATGCTTTCCTTCACGCGCACCAGGAAGCTGACGGCTTCCTTGCCGTCCACGATCCGGTGGTCGTAGCTCAGCGCGATGTACATCATCGGGCGGATCTCGATCTTGCCGCCGACGACCATCGGGCGGTCCTGGATCTTGTGCATGCCGAGGATGCCGGACTGCGGCGGGTTCAGGATCGGCGTGGACATCAGCGACCCGTAGATGCCGCCATTCGTGATGGTGAAGCTGCCGCCGGTCAGTTCGTCGAGCTTCAGGGCACCATCACGCGCCTTCTTGCCGTAGGCGCCGATCGTCTTCTCGATCTGCGCGAAGGACATCTGTTCCGCGTCCCGCACCACGGGGACGACGAGGCCGGAGGGGCCACCGACCGCGATGCCCATGTGGACGAAGTGCTTATAGACGATCTCGTCGCCGTCGATCTCGGCGTTCACCGCCGGGAATTCCTTCAGCGCCGCAACACAGGCCTTCACGAAGAAGGACATGAAGCCGAGCTTCACGCCGTGCTTCTTCTCGAAGGCGTCCTTGTATTCCGCGCGCAGTGCCATCGCGGCGCCCATGTCCACCTCGTTGAAGGTGGTGAGCATCGCGGCGGTGTTCTGCGCTTCCTTCAGGCGGCGCGCGATGGTCAGGCGAAGGCGCGTCATCTTCACGCGCTCCTCCCCCGCATCAGGGGCGCGCGGCGCCTTCGGGGCGGCGGCGGCCGGAGCCGGCGCGGCGGCGGGCTTCGACAGGAAGGCGAGGACATCGCCCTTCGTCACGCGGCCATCCTTGCCGGTCGCGTCCGTGATGGCGCCCGCGGCGACGTTGTTTTCCGCCATCAGCTTGGAAGCGGCGGGGCCGGGCGGCAGGGTGGAGGCAGCAACCGGGGCAGGCGCCGCGACGGGCGCGGGCGCCGGGGCGGCAACCGGGGCAGGCGCGGCGGCGGGCTTCGGCGCGGCGGCGGCACCGCCGGCCGCGATCGTGCCGAGCACGGCGCCCGGGCCGACTTCGGCGCCTTCCTCGGCGGCGATGCTTTCCAGCACGCCGGCGGCGGATGCATTGACCTCGACCGTGACCTTGTCGGTCTCCAACTCCACCAACGGCTCATCGGCCGCGACGGCTTCCCCCACCTTCTTCATCCAGCGCGCGATGGTTGCGCTGGAAACGCTCTCCCCGAGCGGGGGCACCACGATATCGGTCATCTGTCCTGCCTTCTGCCTGGTGCCGCGCTCAGCTCAGGCCGAGCGCGTCGCGCACCAGGGCTTCCTGCTGCTGCTGGTGAACCTTGGCGAGACCCGTGGCCGGGCTCGCGGCTTCGATGCGGCCGGCATAGGCGGGCCGCTTCGCCTTGATGTCGATGTCCCGGAGCACGCCTTCGATCTTGCGGTCGAGGAAGGTCCAGGCGCCCATGTTCTCCGGCTCCTCCTGGCACCAAACGACCTCGGCGTTCACATAGGGCGCGAGGGTCTTGGCCAGGCTGGTCTTCGGGAAGGGGTAGAGCTGTTCGAGGCGGATGATCGCCACGTCCTTCACACCCTTGTCGCGGCGTTCCTGCAGCAGGTCGTAATAGACCTTGCCGGTGCAGAGCACGACGCGCTTCACCTGGTCGGGCGGCGCGATCGCGTCGATCTCCGGGATCACGTACTGGAAGCCGCTGCCCGGCGCGAAATCGGCCAGGGTGCTGACGGCCAGCTTGTGGCGCAGCAGCGACTTCGGCGTCATCAGCACCAGCGGCTTGCGGTAGTTCGCCTTCAGCTGGCGGCGGATGGCGTGGAAGTAGTTGGCCGGCGTCGTCAAATTGCCGACGCGCATGTTCCGCTCCGCGCAGAGCTGCAGGTAGCGTTCCAGGCGGGCGGAGGAGTGTTCCGGCCCCTGCCCCTCATAGCCATGCGGCAGCAGCATCACGAGGCCCGACATGCGGAGCCACTTCGTCTCCGCGCTCGCGATGAACTGGTCGATGATGACCTGCGCGCCGTTCGCGAAGTCACCGAACTGCGCTTCCCACAGCACCAGGGTGCGCGGGTCCGCCAGCGTGTAGCCGTATTCGAAGCCCAGCACGCCGAATTCGGAGAGCAGGGAGTTGAAGGCCTCGAAGCGCGGCTGGCCGGCGCGGATGTTGTTCAGCGGGACGTATTCCGCCTGCGTCTTCTGGTCGATCAGGTAGGCGTGGCGGTGGCTGAAGGTGCCGCGCTGCACGTCCTCACCCGAGAGGCGCACGCGATGGCCTTCCAGCAGCAGCGTACCGAAGGCCAGCGCCTCGCCCGTCGCCCAGTCGATGCCCTCGCCCGTCTCGATCGCCTGCTTCTTGGCTTCGAGCTGGCGCATGATCTTGGGGTTGGCGCCGAAATCGGCCGGCACGCGGGCCAGGGCCGCGCCCACCTCGCGCAGCGTGTCGAGGCCGACGGCGGTCTCGTGCAGGCGCTCCACCTCCTCGCCCACCGTCACGGCCTTGAGGCCGGACCAGTGGCCCTCAAGCCAATCGGCCTTGTTGGGCTTGAAGCTCTGCGCGGCCTGGAAAGCATCCTCCAGCGTCGCGTTGAAGGCATCGAGCATCGCCTTCGACTGGTCGGCGGGGATGCTGCCCTCGGCGGCCAGCTTCTCGGCGTAGAGCGTCCGCGTCGTGCGCATTTCCTTGATGCGGTTGTACATCAGGGGCTGCGTGAACGCCGGCTCGTCCGTCTCGTTGTGGCCGTGGCGGCGGTAGCAGACGATGTCGAGCACGAAGTCGGCGCCGAACTGCATGCGGAATTCGGCGGCCATGCGGGCGCAGAAGACCACCGCTTCCGGGTCGTCGCCATTCACGTGCAGGATCGGCACCTGGATGCTCTTCGCCACGTCGGTGCAGTAGAGGCCCGAATAGGCGTGCGCCGCGACGGTGGTGAAGCCGATCTGGTTGTTGGTCACGACATGGATCGTGCCGCCGGTGCGGTAGCCGATGAGCTGGCTCATCGCCAGCGTCTCATACACCACGCCCTGGCCGGCGAAGGCGGCGTCGCCATGCAGCGTGATGCCCATGACGCTGCGGCGTGTCCTGGTATCGCCCGCCATGTCCTGCCGCGCGCGCACCTTGCCGATGACGACGGGATCCACGGCTTCAAGGTGCGACGGGTTGGGCTGGAGCGAGAGGTGCACCATGCGGCCGCCGATCTCGACGTCGGTCGAGGTGCCGAGGTGATACTTCACGTCGCCGGAGCCCTGGACGTCCTCGGGATGGGCGGAGACGCCACGGAACTCCGAGAAGACGGCCGAGTAGGGCTTCTTCACGACGTTGACGAGGACGTTGAGCCGGCCGCGATGGGCCATGCCGATCGCGATCTCGTTCACGCCGCCGGCGGCCGCCGTCTCGATGATCGCCTGCATGGCGGGGATGGTGCTCTCGCCACCCTCGAGCCCGAAGCGCTTGGTGGTGGCGTACTTCTTGGCGCAGAAGGCCTCGAAGCCCTCGGCCTCGATCAGGTCCTGCAGGATCTCCTTCTTCGCGTTGGCGTCGAAGGCCTTGAGCCAGGGCGCGCCCTCGATCCGGCGCTGGATCCAGGACTTCTGCTCGGGGTCCTGGATGTGCATGAACTCCACGCCGATGGAGCCGCAATAGCTGGCGCGGCAGATCGCCAGAATCTCCCGCAGCGTCGCGTATTCCTTGCCCAGCACCATGTCGAGGAAGATGGGCCGGTCCATGTCGGCTTCGGTGAAGCCGTAGGTCGCGGGCGTCAGTTCCGGGTGCGGCTTCGGCACCTGCAGGCCGAGCGGATCGAGCTTGGCTTCGAGGTGGCCGCGCACGCGGTAGCTGCGGATCAGCATCAGGGCGCGGATGCTGTCGAGAACCGCGCGCTGGGCGGCGGCCTTGTCCACCTGGTTGGCGGCGGGCGCGGCGGCCGCGGCAGGGGCGGCCTTGTCGCCCTTCTTCGGCGCCGGCGGCGGCTCCGGGTCCGGGCCGAAGGCGCCGCGGAGGCGGGGCGCCCACGAGGCGCCGGTCGCGTCCGTCAGCACCGCGCGGGCCTCATCGTTCAGCGCCGCGAACAATTCGGCGAAGGAGGCATCCACGCTGTCGGGTTTCTCCGCCCAGCGGGCGTAGAGGTCGGCGAGGTAGGCGGCATTCGCGCCCGACATCGCACTCGCGAGGATATCCACTCCGGCCATCTTCTTCTCCGTCGCGCCCGGTGCCCCTTCTGGGTCCGGGCGTCGTCGCTTCCTCAACCCGGGGGAAGATTCCCCCGGCAGGCGTCACACCATCATAGGCCCACCGCCCCCGTGGCGGCAGACCCCCTTGCATATGGTGATCTGCGCCCGGAACGGTGACCGGCGTGTTACTTCGTCACAGCCTTACTTCTTGAGAGCCTTCACCATGGTGGAGCCCAGCGCCGAGGGGCTGTCCGCCACATGGATGCCGGCCGCCTTCATGGCCGCCATCTTGGCTTCCGCCGTGTCCTTGCCGCCGGAGATCACCGCGCCGGCATGGCCCATGCGGCGGCCCGGGGGGGCCGTGGCGCCGGCGATGAAGCCGACGACGGGCTTGTTGGGCTTGCCCGGGCCGAAATTGTTGGCCGCCAGGTATTCCGCGCCGATGACTTCCGACTGGCCGCCGATCTCGCCGATCATGATGATCGACTGCGTCTCGTCGTCCTTCAGGAACATCTCCAGCACGTCGATGAAGTCCATGCCCTTCACCGGGTCGCCGCCGATGCCCACACAGGTGGACTGGCCGAGGCCCGCCGCCGTGGTCTGCGCCACCGCCTCATAGGTCAGGGTGCCGGAGCGGCTGACGATGCCGACTGAGCCGCGGCGGTGGATGTGGCCCGGCATGATGCCGATCTTGCAGGCATCCGGCGTGATGACGCCCGGGCAGTTCGGCCCGACCAGCTTCGACTTGGACCCATCCAGCGCGCGCTTCACGCGCACCATGTCGAGCACCGGGATGCCCTCCGTGATGCAGATGATGAGCGGCAGCTCGGCGTCGATCGCTTCCAGGATCGCGTCCGCCGCGAAGGGGGCGGGGACGTAGATCACGCTGGCATTGGCGCCCGTCGCGGCCACGCATTCGGCGACCGTGTTGAACACCGGCAGGTTCAGCTCGGGGTGCATCGTGCCCCCCTTCCCCGGCGTGGTCCCGCCCACATAGGTGCTGCCATAGGCAATACCCTGGGAGGCATGGAACGTACCCTGGGCTCCGGTAAAACCCTGGGTCATGACGCGGGTGTTGGCGTCGATCAGAACGGCCATGGATCAGGCCCCCTTCTTGACCGCCGCCACGACCTTCTGGGCCGCGTCGGCAAGGTTGTCGGCGGCGATGATCGCCAGCCCGCTCTCGGCCAGGATCTTCTTGCCGAGGTCCACATTCGTGCCCTCGAGCCGCACGACCAGCGGCACGCTGAGGGACAGGTTCTTCGAGGCCTCGACGATGCCGTTGGCGATCATGTCGCACTTGGCGATGCCGCCGAAGATGTTGACCAGGATCGCCTTGACGTTGGCGTCGGAGGTGATGATCCGGAACGCCTCCGTCACCCGCGCCGCATTCGCCGTGCCGCCGACATCGAGGAAGTTGGCCGGCGAGGAGCCGTAGAGCTTGATGATGTCCATCGTCGCCATCGCCAGGCCGGCGCCGTTCACCATGCAGCCAATCTCGCCATCGAGGGCCACGTAGTTCAGGTCGTTCCTGACCGCGTCGAGTTCCTTCGGGTCCATCTCCGTGTCGTCACGGAGCGCCTCGAGGTCCTTGTGGCGGAACAGCGCGCTGTCGTCGAAGGAGACCTTGGCGTCGAGCGCCACGATGTCGCCCTTGCCGGTCACGACCAGCGGGTTGATCTCGACGATCGCGCAGTCGAGTTCGAGGAAGGCGCCGTAGAGGCTCGTCACGAACTTGCTGAAGCTGCCGACCTGCTTGCCTTCCAGGCCGAGCGCGAAGGCGAGCTTGCGGGTGTGGAAGCCGGAAATGCCGGAAGCCGGGTCCACCGCGACCTTGAGGATCTTCTCGGGGTGGTTCGCGGCCACCTCCTCGATCTCCATGCCGCCCTCGGTGGAGGCCATGATCGTCACGCGCGACGTCTCGCGGTCCACCAGCAGGCCGAGATAGAGCTCACGCTTGATGTCGCAGCCGTCCTCGACATAGACGCGGGAGACGAGCTTGCCCTGCTCACCGGTCTGCTTGGTGACGAGCACCTTGCCGATCATCGCATCGGCCGCCGCCTTCACGTCGTCCAGCGACTTGACGACGCGGACGCCGCCCTTGCCGTTGGGGTCGTTGGCGAAGCGGCCGGCGCCGCGGCCGCCGGCATGGATCTGGGACTTCACGACATAGACGGGGCCCGGGAGCTTCTTCGCGCCCTCGACCGCCTCATCCGCCGTCCAGGCGACATGGCCGTCGAGCACGGCGACGCCGTAGCGGCGCAGCAGCTCCTTGGCCTGGTACTCGTGGATATTCATCCGGTCAGCTCCCGGCAGGGGTTTCGGCAGGCAAAGGCCGGGGGTTACGCACCCCCGGCCGGCAGTCTCGCGTGATCAGACGCCGAGCTTCTTGAAGTCCTCGATCAGCTTCTTCACGGCGTCGCAGGACTTGTCGAAGGCGGCCTTCTCCTCGGCCGTGAACTCGACTTCCATGATGCGCTCCACGCCGTTCCCGCCGATCACCACGGGGACGCCGACGTAGAAATCCTTCTGGCCGTATTCGCCGTTCAGCAGCACGGCGCAGGGCAGCACGCGCTTCTTGTCCAGCAGGTAGCTCTCGGCCATCGCGATGGCGGAAGCGGCCGGCGCGTAGAAGGCGGAGCCGCGCTCCAGCAGCTTCACGATCTCGCCACCGCCATCGGCGGTGCGCGCCACGATCGCGTCGATCTTCTCCTGCGTCGTCCAGCCCATCTTGACCAGGTCGGGCACGGGCACGCCGGCGACGGTGGAGTAGCGGGTCAGCGGCACCATCGTGTCGCCATGGCCGCCCAGCACGAAGGCCGTCACGTCCTCGACCGACACCTTGAATTCCTGCGCGAGGAAGAGGCGGAAGCGCGCGCTGTCCAGCACGCCGGCCATGCCGACCACCTTCTCCGGCGGCAGGCCGGAGCGCTGCTGCAGCACCCACACCATGACGTCGAGCGGGTTGGTGATGCAGATGACGAAGGCGTTGGGGGCGTAGGTCTTGATGCCCTCCGCCACCTGGCCGATCACGCCGGCATTCTTGGTCAGCAGGTCGTCGCGCGTCATGCCCGGCATGCGGGGGAAGCCGGCGGTGACGATGATGACATCGGCGCCCGCGATGGCGCTGTAGTCGCCGGTGCCCGACATCTCGCTG
>JAIXWG010000008.1 GCA_027482245.1 Acetobacteraceae bacterium
CGTCACGCCTGCGGTTCCGGGGCGTCCCGTAGCGGGCTGATCGGCGCCCGCGCCGTCCTGCATTCTCGGCACCGCCGCGTGGCGGGCTCCGTCCCGGCAGGCCCGGAACTCGGGGGGTTAGGCGGACGCGCCAAGTTCGGCGCGCGCCTTCTCGTTCAGGGCGGCGACCTGGGCGCGCTGGTTCGCGATGTGCGCCTCGATGACCGGCTTCGCCAGCGACCACTCGACATTGAACAGCCGGTGCCCGTTCTCGCTGCTCGGCACGCCGAGTTGCAGCCCACCCTGGCGGCGCCCGAAGGCGTCGCGGATGTCCGGCAGCTCGCGACGCGAAAGGCTCTCGGTGATGTCCGCCAGCAGCTTCTCCGCCACCTCGATCTCGCGATGTGCGTAGGCGATGGCTCGGGCGGTTTCGGGTGAGATCATCGTTGCCTCCTGATTGGCGTTGCGGACCATAAGAGATATCTGCTAACCGATCAATGAGAGATATCGCTTAAGGGGCTTCCTTGTCCGCGTCAGAGATATCGCCCATCGTCCGCCGGATGGCGCGCCCGAAGAAGTTTGTTGAGGACATGGTTGCCCGCTTCCTGGCGGGCACCTTCGCGCGCATGGACGCGGTGCGCGGCGACGAAGACCGCGCCGATCTTGTGCGCGATGCCGTGGAGCGGGAGCTTCGGCGCCGTGAGCGTCTGTCCACGAAGCCGTCCGGAAACTCTTCCCCGCCGCTTGCCAAAACCTCAGAGTGATAGAGGTGCAAGCGATGCGAGTAACGAATGACGCCCCCGGCCAATGGCATCCTAATCGGGTATGCCCGCGTCTCGACGGAAGACCAGGACCTCTCACTACAGATGGACGCGCTGGCGAAGGCCGGCGTAGAGCCTGCGCGCATCTACAAAGAAAAGGCGAGCGGCGCGAACGAGGATCGGCCCGCCTTCATTGCCGCCTTCAAGGCGCTGCGGGCTGGCGATACGCTTGTCGTCTGGAAGCTGGACCGCCTGGGCCGCAACCTCGGCCGGCTGATACAGACCATCGATCGCATCAAGGCGAAGGGCGCGCACCTTCGCGTGCTGACCGAGAGCATCGACACGACCACCAGCATCGGCGTCCTGATGTTCCACATCATCGGCGCCTTCGCGGAGTTCGAGCGCAACCAGGGCATCGAGCGGACCAAGGCCGGGCTCGCCGCGGCGAAGGCGCGCGGCCGGGTTGGCGGCAGGAAGCGCCAGATCACGCCGGACCAGGTGGCGGAGCTACAGCGCCTCACCCGGGACGAGGCAGAGGGCGGCGAGGGGGTGCCGGTGCGCGAGGCGGCAAAGCGCATCGGGATCAGCGCCAGCGCGGCCTACCAGGAGCTGCGCCGCATAGCAGAGGAGGCCGGGGCCGATGACCTTGAAGGATAGCGGTGCCGATAGGCCGGCGGCTGGCCTGCCGCCCGACAAGACAAGCGCCGAGGCGAGGCAATTCCACCACTACCCGCTGGACCAGCTAGCCGGGTTTATGTCGGACGATGTCGCAGAGGTGGTCCGTAGGCGCGCCACTGTGGAATGGCAGCGGCGCCAGATGCTTGCCACCTTAGATGCCACAGCTGCGGCCAAGGCGAATGCGCAGGCGGCGTTGCAATCGGCGAAGATCGCCAGGCTCGGCGTCTGGATCGCGCTGGCGGCGGCATGCGCGTCTGCGATCGCCGCCGGCGCATCGCTGATGCAGGTCCTGCCGTCTGCCTCCCCACCGCCGGCAGTTCAGCGGCCGGTCTTGCCAGAGGTGCCTCGAAATGGCTGACCCCGTGCACCAATCGACCCCGCCTTCAGGATGGCCGCAGCCTGACGGCACGATCCTTGCCGCGCTTGACGCGGCGATGATGCGAACCGCCGAGCAGTTCCCCTGGGCGGCCAAGGTCATGGCGGCGGTGGATGGGCTGCCAGACAGCATCCGGGTGCAGCTGGAGGCGAACCTCTGCAACCAACTCGGCAGGGCCCTGCACGCAGCGCGGGAGGCAAGCGATGCAAGATAGGACCCCGGCCCCTGTCCCGGATGGGACGTGCTCGCGGTGCCACCATGCGGATTTCGATGACGACACCCGCCCGCTGTGCTGGCTGCTGGGGCGGGCGGAAGCGATGCCCGCGACGAGATGTGCCCACTTCGATCTGGATGAGGCGTTCAAGTGACCGAACACCAAACCACGCCCTGGGACCAAGCCGGGAACGCGGCCGATGCCGCCGTGCGGAAGGTGCTGGGGCCGCTGGCGCAGAAGCACATCAAGCGCACGGGCGAGGGCGCCATGGTCCACGCGGTCGCGCTCGGCGGCATCAAGGCAGCCGGCGAACTGCTGCGGGCATCCACGATCCCGGAAGGGCGCGTGCTGCTGGAAGAAATGGCGGTGGCCTACCTGCGGGGCGCGCTCCGTGGGGCGGGCGGTCCAATCCATGAGGACGGACGCGAATGGGAGGGGGTGTCGCGGGCATGAGCGGCCAACACCAAACGACAGGTTGGCGCCTCATCGCGGACATGCCCGAAGCGGTGCGCGATAGTGATTGTGTGCTGCTCTACAAGCCCGACGAGCCGCGCGCCGGGCCGGAAATCGTGGCGGCCTATTGGGGCCAGTGGGGCTCCGACGAGTGGCAGTGGATCAGGGTCGGCGGCCAGCCGATTGCCTGGGTGTCGATGTGGACCGGCGAGCCGGTGCCGCATGGCATCGTCACCCACTGGATGCCCCTGCCGGAGCCGCCCGATGCCCGTTGACCCGACCCGCGAAACGACCCCGGCGCCTGTGGCCGATCTGCCGCGCATGGTGCTGGTGCCGGCGGAAGCAACGCGGGCGATGGTGTGGGCCGCCATGAACCGGCCGCAGCCAGACCCAGACAGCACCATGTATCCGGCGATCTGGCGCGCGATGATCGCCGCTGCGGAGGGCGCAAGCGATGGACGATAGGACGGGCTGGGCGCGGGTGCCGCAGATCGCGCCGCCAGAGGTGGACTACGCCGCAGCCACGGACACCCTGGCCGCGATCCAGCGGAAGTGGGGCTGCAACAGCCGGGCATGCGACGACATGCGGGACACGGCGCGCTGCGCGTGCGCCCGCGAATGGCAGGAGGCGATCCATGGCAAGCAGTGACCAATCGACCCTGCGCCCTGCCGGCTACAGTGCAGACTTCCTGGCCGGCATGGAAGCGGCGGCTCGGTTAGTTGAGGAGCACGCGCTTGCTTGCGCCTTCCCGGCAGCCGTGGGCGGGCAAGTCTTGTGCGTGGCCCCGGATGCGGGCAGGGAATACGCCGCCGAGGTGAGGCGCGTCGCTAGGGAGGAGCGCGGCGAGGTCGAGCGCTGGTTCACCAAGCAAATGGAACAGCTGTAGCTCAACCGATCGCGCCAGCGCCTCAGTAACGGGACTCGGCCTAACGCGATCATTGATCCCGCTGCAATCACCACCCGAAGCCCCGGCGGATCGGCGACGTGGTGCGGCTGATCTCCGGCATCGCTGGACAGACGAACCTCCTGGCCCTCAACGCCACAATCGAAGCCGCCCGCGCAGGCGAACACGGCAAGGGCTTCGCCGTCGTCGCGCAGGAGGTGAAGGCGCTTGCGGCGCAGACGGCCAAGGCGACTGACGAGGTCGCGGGCCAGATCGCCGCCATGCAGGCAGAGACAGCGAAGGCGGCTGAAGCGATTCGCGGCATTGCTGAGACCATCTCCAAGGTCGACACCATCACGGTGCAGGTCGCGGCGGCAGCCGAGGAACAGTCGGCGGCGACGCAGGAGATCATCCGCGCCGTCGTCAGCGCGTCCAGCGGCACGCAGCGCGTCAGCGGCTTCGCCGACCAGGTGATGCAAGGCGCCACCGCAACCGGCGCCGCTGCAGCTCAGGTCGGCGCCTCTTCCCGTGAGTTGTCAAAGCGCGCAGAGTTGTTGCGACAGGAGGTTGACGCCTTCCTGTCTGGCGTTCGTGCGGCGTAGCAGCGAGGCGTCTTGCCGAAGCCTGGCCGCTAGGAGCCACCTCTGGCGGCAGGAGGTATCAGCGTGATGGATTTGGTGGCGCCGTTGGGCGTGACTGCCATCGCCGGGGGGCTTGCGGCGACGTTCTGGATACTGGCGGCGGCGGTGAAGATCCCGCCACCACCAGTATTCGACGAAGGGACGCCGCAGACGCACCCGTTCTACATGGCGGTGCAGCGCGCTGACCGGTACGTCCGACTCGGCACCGCGTGCGCAGTTTTGTCGGCGATCGGAGCCGTTGTCGCGGCAGTGCTGGTCATGTGACGGGCGAAGCAGAGCTGCAGTCGGACGGCCGCCGCGCCCCCGATCATCTCAGCGCCTGGGACAATCCGGCTTCGACCAGCCCGCGGCGTCCATCGCCAGGCCGATATCCTGGCCGCCGGCCGTGACCTCCGCGACCACCCGGTTGAAGCTGCCGTGATGTGGGCGCACCACTAGGGGCATGCCCCGCGTCAGCCGCTGAAGTTCCATTCGCGCCGCGCTCCAGCCCGGCTCACCGCGCTCGACGGTGTCGACGCCCCGCAGGCGGATACGCACCGGCTCCGGGCTGCCTTGGCAGGCAGCCGTCAGGGTGTCGCCGTCCGCCCAGCGGTAGGCGACGCAATCCCACTGCTGGTCCGCGGCATAGGTGCGAGCCGGTTCCCGCCAGGCGCAGCTGGCGGCCATCAGGTCGGCCGGCGCCACCAGCATCAACGCGACGGTGGCGATTGGCGTCCAGCGTGTCATGGGTAGAGGGTGGCGGCCCAACGGTTAAGAAACGATTGACGGCGCGGCGGAAGGCGAAATCATATCGCAGACCGATCCGGGAGATGTCGATATGCCGTGGCGCCTGACTGCCTTGCTGGCAGCCGGCTACCTGGTCACAACCTCGCCGGCACAGGCGCAGTTTGGGCCGTGCGCCGGCTTGGCTGACCCCCGGCAGCGGCTGGAATGCTACGATCGGCAGGCCCCTGCTGCGCCGTCAGCGCAGGCTGCCACGCCGCGGGCGCCAGCCGCCGCCGCCCCGCAGGGTGGCTGCACGCCGACATCCCCCTGCGTTGGCCCGCGCGGCGGGCGGTATTATTTCACTGCCTCCGGCGCCAAGCGCTACCTGTCTCGGTGAGGCAGCGCACGGATCCAGAAAAGGCCCCGGTGGAGCGATCCGCCGGTGCCTTTCTCACTGCGAGACGCCATAGCCATGAGCTGCCGTCGCGTTCATCTTGCGCTGCGGCCCCGCGCAGTGCTTGATCGTTTCGTAAATGCGTAAAAACGAAACGTTCAGAAATGCAGCGGGCATGACAGGCCAGAACACCACCATCCAGCAGCTGCGCGGCGCTGCCATCCTTCTGGTGCTTTTCCAGCACTTCTCCCTCTCGTCCAGCGCGATGGCAGCGATCGGCCTGACCAACCCTGGATTTGTCGGGGTCGAGCTGTTCTTCGTCATCAGCGGCTACGTCGTCATGCAGACCCTGCGCCGCCACGACTGGTCCGTGACCTACTTCGTCGGGCGGCGCCTTTTCCGGCTATATCCGCCCCTGGCGCTCTTCCTGCTTATGGCCGGCATCACCTTCGCCTGGGCCAACAGCTATCCCGAAGGCCATATCGCCCGCGCCATCTTCGGCGGCAGCCCGGCGAACTTCTGGGCTCAGTCGATCGAGGTTCTCACCGGCACCTATTCCGGCACCAATGGAAACTCCTATGTCTTCGGAGCCGTCTGGAGTCTGACGGTCGAATTCCAGTTCTATTTCCTGGTCACGGCGCTGCTGGCCATCGCCGCTGCCCTGCGGATCGGTGCGGCCCGCACTCAGGCCGCCATCCAGGTCGGTGCCGCGGCGGGGCTAGTCATCCTGCTCGCCTGCCGCGGCCTGGTGCTGGCCGGCGGCGATGTCGCCGGCTTCCTCGGCATGATGCTGTCCTGGAAGGCCGATTTCCTTCTGGGCGGCGTGCTGCTCGCCCTCGCAATGCCGGCAAGCGCGCTGCGGACCAGTCGGCCGGGCTGGCTGATCCTGGTGGCGGTGGCTGCGGCCCTCGTCATCATCGCCCTCGGGCCTGCCCCGCCACTGACCGCCATGCGCGTCCGCATGCTGGACGGCTTCAGCATGCCCGCGCTGCTGGCGCTGTTCGCGGCAACGGTCGCCATTGCCGCCGGCCATCCTGCCGGCCTTGGCATGGCGGGCTCGCGTGGCGCCAGGCTGCTGGGGCGCGCCTTCGTGTGGGTCGGGGATCGGAGCTACACGATCTACCTCCTGCACTTCCCGGTCATGGCCCTGGTGTGGCTGGCGCTGTTCGGCATCGACCCGGCGCTGGTGTCGTCGCCGGTCCTGTACGGGGTGCTGCAAGCCGCGATCGCGCTGCCCATCAGCCTGCTGGTCGCCCAGGGCGGCTACCGGCTGATCGAGGTGCCAGCGATCGCCCTTGGCGCCCGTCTGCTCGCGAAACACTGGCCCGGCCGGGCACCGGCGGCGGTGTTGCAGCCTCAGGCGGCGGCGCGCCCAGCCCAGTGACGGCCGTTTGAGCTTCCGGCCGCGCCATCGGCCGGCATCCCCGCCCATCGCCCTGAAATTCAAGACGGGCTCTGTTAACAAAGGGATTGCCGATAATTCGTAATCAGTAGGTCCGCGGTTCAAATCCGCGTGCCGGCACCATTTTCCTTTCCCGGGGGCACACCGGGGGCACATTTTTGCCCCGGCAGCCTCCCGTGCCCCCCGTTCGGCGGGTCCTTCCCCATTTAAGCCCGGGCAGTGGTTCAGGGGTCGCCATCGCCCCAGGCGCAGCACGCGCCGGGCGTAGCATCACGTCACGCCTAAAAAGGAGGAGGAACCTCTAGGTGGCGGCGGAACCTATCGCGGTGGCGCCGGCCGAATCGCTGCGACTCGGCGCCAGCGGACAGGACCCAGGCCCCTAGCGCCTCGGGCAATCGCGGTTTGACCAGCCGGCGGCTTCCAGCGATTAGGCGGATATCCCCTCCGCCACAATTCGGCCTTCTGTGTGGCTTTCGGCGCGATTGCCGATGGGGTCCACAAATCAGTCCACAACATGCCGCTTGCGTCGCCGCTCTAGCGTCGGGGGCACCCGGCCTTTGACCACCCCGCCGCATCCATCGCCCGCCCTACGTCCCGCCCATGGGCCAGGACGGTAGCCACCACCCGGTTATGGCTACCGTGATGCGGCAGGATCACCAGCGGGGCGGCTTCGGTCGTGCGGCGCAGTTCTAGCCGGGCGGCACTCCACCCAGGCTCTCCCCTTTCGACGGTATCCACGCCGCGCAATCGCACGCGGATCGGCTCGGCCTGCCCGGCGCAATCGGCTGTCAGGGTGTCACCGTCCGCCCATCGCACCGCGTTGCAGGTCCACGCCAGCCCGGCGGGATAGGTCGCGGGCGGCTCCCGCCACCGGCAGGCATCGGCCAGCGCAGGCGGGGAGAACAGCAGGAACAGTGCGAGGGCGCGGGCGCTGGTCATCGGTGCAGCGTGGCAACGCAGGAGTTAAGGCTTCGTTGATGCCCGGCACGCGCCTCACGAAAATCACCCGTCTCTCATCTCCGCCACGGCAGCCGGAGAGCCGGACCAGCACCTCGCGGCTGCGAAGGTCCCTGGTCGCCAGGGCACGGCGAAGAAGACGGTAGCAAAGACCTCAGGGTGACGCTGCGCTGGCGTCTTTTCGCCGCAATGGCGAGAGAGGTTTCATCGGCAGAAGATGGAGGTTCGACGCATGAGAATCGTTAGCTTCGGGTGGATGGCAGCGACGTTGATGCTGCTGTCCGCCACCGCGAACGCCCAGACCATGGTCCCGGCTCAGAACGGGAGTTCATGTCCGTCAGGTAGTAGCTATTCGGGGTCGGGTTACTGCCGCTCAGGTTCGGATCGGGGCTTCATACCTGCCCAGAACGGAACTTCCTGTCCGTCAGGGGCGTCCTATGCAGGGGCGGGCTACTGCGCCACGGACGGGCAGACATCATGGGTGCCGGCGAGGAATGGCACCTCCTGCCCGTCGGGGACCAGCTACGCGGGGGCAGGATACTGCCGGGGGCGATAGCCCCTCAGTGGAGGGTTCCGGGCTTCTCCTCTTCAACAAGGAAAGCGCGGATACCCTCTTTGGCGACGGTCGCCAGCGCTTCCTTCAAGGCGTTTTCGTCGGTGGGGAAAAGATCGTCCCAGGTCGTCGAACCGCCATGATGATCCACCACCTCCAAAGCCCACCTGGTTTCGTACTCCGGGCGGTAGATCATGATGCGTATTGCAATGCCATCCTGGGTCACTGCGTGGGGCGGCGGAGAGCCGATGATCTCCGGGCCGTATTCTTGTGCCATTACGCGCCTAGCGAAAATCATCCGGCATCGGCGGCCAGAGCGCTCGGTTGTAGGGCGGCGGCCAGATGCCGCAATGCTTCAACCACCGCTCCTCCCGCTCCAGCCGTTCGGCCAGCGGGCGCCAGAACCACTCCCCGTGATCCCGGGCGGCAGCCCCTATGATTTCGGGTATCGACGTGCCTGCCTCGGCAGGTTCGCCCCCCCGCTGCCAGGTAAGCCGCCTGGGTGAGAATCTGCGCCTCGCACTCTTCCAGACCTTCGCCCTTCGCCCGGCGGTAGGCCAGGACCGTCGCTTTGCTGATATCGCGTGACCAGCGGGTAAGCGGGGTGCGAGTCGTGTTCGCGCTCATGCGGCATGGTTAGCACCGCCCCCGGGGGGGCAGGCATATGTTCCGCGTGCGGCCCGGCCAGGACCGCACCCACCCTTCGGCATTGCTAATGCGCGACTTTCCGGGCGGCCCCAGGGGGGGGGGGTAGCAAAGTCTGCGGCCTCGGGCCTGCGGGACGGCATCCGATGCCACGCGCAGATTTTTTCCCCTCTGTTGAAAATCCGTTTTGATTTCCTGTCCCGTGCGAGTCCCTTCCGCAGCGCCCCGCCTCAGTCCCGCAAAGCCGTGAGGCTCGCGCCAGCGTAGCCGGGGGCCTAGCGGCTGCCGGGCATCTCCGCATCAACCAGCGTCCATCCGTTAGTGCGCACTTCAACGTTGCGCCTCAGGTCGTACAGCCGATACCCGGCATCGTACATGCACTGATGCCGGGCCGCCTCATGGCTCATGATATCAGATGCCCCTGCTGCGAGTATGAATAGGCCGGCGATGGGTATGGCGGAGGCAGTGTAGACGCTCTCCATCGTGCCATTGTCGCGGGCAGCGCAGGCAAACATCTGCTGCCGAGAGTTGGCATCGCTGCCGTCCTTCATCCATGCGTAGCGGTCGCCGTAGTTTAGCCCAGCGGGCTGGGGCTGCGATGCGCAGCCGGCAAGGGCGAGGACGCAGGCGAGGATCATAGGGCGCATGCCGAACGGTAAGCAGTCCGGTTCCGGCAATGCAACCGGGTTCAGCAGGCTTGATGCCCATAGCTCTACCGGGGGCGGGCGCAACCTCTACGGACTACCGGCGCCGGAACCGCATCCTCCCGTGTCCGCATCCATCCGCAATTCAAGTGTTGAGGCACGTCGCCCCCCCCCTCCCGCGCCCAGATCGGCGGCATGCACTCCCCGGCACCGTGGCGCGCATCTCCGGCCCGCAGCGCGCGGTAGTGTCGGGAGAGGTCGGGATGTCGGGATTGGCGGCGGGCTTCGCGCTACGCCTCGGCGGGTCCCGCCGCCCGCGCGCGTGAATTTTTCGGCTCTCAACCCGCGTCGCCACATCACGTCTCAACAGATGTCGTGATCCAGCGCGGCGGCGGCGGGTGACAGGTCGAACAACACCAACTGGTCGGCTGTCGTGTTGCTGCCCACCACCGCCCCGACTTGCACATGAAGCACCGGTCGCCATCGCACGGGGCGTCGGCCGGGTCGGACCATGATGGCGGCCGTGTACGCGCCGCATAAATGGACCGGACCAGCGCGGGCGGCAGGTCCGGCATAAGCCCC
This sequence comes from Acetobacteraceae bacterium, assembly GCA_027482245.1. GTDB lineage: Bacteria > Pseudomonadota > Alphaproteobacteria > Acetobacterales > Acetobacteraceae > Falsiroseomonas. The sequence continues at coordinate 9,869 of JAIXWG010000008.1, forward strand.
GCCTGCACCAGCGCCTCAATCTGGTCGGGCGGCAGGACATGACGGCTACCGTCGGGGCGCACCAGCACCAACCAGCCATCCGGGTCCGCCTCGCGCTCCGCGCCCTCCGCCAGCGTCTTTGATAGCCGGCCAGCCCGGCGGGCCAGCATAGCGCGCTCACCAAAAGCGGCTTCGCCCCCCTGCCCCCCACCTAAAGCACCTAATTCACCTAATCCGGGGTCGGCGGCAGGGACCGGATTAGGTGCTTTAGGTGGATTAGGTGGGGATGCCGCCTGCGAAGCGCGCTTCGCTCGCAGAGCGGCCAGCGCGGCGGCGGGGTCGTAATCCAGCGCGCCGGCCATCAGACGGTGAGCGTCCAGGCATCGCGTCGGGGTGCGCCGTCGAGCATGGCCCCGGACTTCAGCGGCTCGGCGTATCCGTGTTCCACCAGGACGTTAACGATGCGCCGCGCCTTTTCGGCACTATCCAAGGCGTTCATCCCACGCTGGTAGATCGTGGCGAGGTGCAGGCGCCGGTCTGTCCGGGCCTCCCACCACTTCAGCAGCCGGGCGGCAAGTAGCAGGTCGGGCGCGACAGCGGCGGCCCCCTGTAACCGCAGGGCTTCGCTCCCGTAGTGCTGCGCCAACGCAATGGCGTTAGCCATATCCTCGCCGCCGACAGCCGGCGCGTCCGGGTCCGCATAGATCGCCATCACGGCGGCGAGGCGCGCGGCATGTTCAGCGAGTTTTGCGCCAAATCCCCGAACCGGCCGCAGGGCGCCACCATCCCCGAGGTCGCGCTCAACTTGGTCGTGAAACATGATCCAGGCGTCCCGGGCATCGTCGGACAACTCGATTATGCGCGGGTCTAGTATGCGGTCGTCGTCGTCGCGCGCGCGGGGCGTGCGGCGTAGCAGTCTGCCGATGCGGTGGTGGTAATCGCCCAGGTAATAGGTCGTCACCTCCGGCGCGTCGCGAAACAGCCGAGTGCCGATGGTGCTTTCCGGCTCCACCGTGAGGCAGCGGGCAAGCAGCCCCATATCGTCCAGCATGGCGTCGCCTAGCAGTTTCGCGGCCACCGATGCCTGCATCATCAGGTGCGCCGACACACGGCGGCCGGGAAGGAAGGCAAAGCCGGTCAGCACGCGCTGGCGGCGGATCGCGGCGCCGTCCCAAAGCGTGTTCAGCAGCCCGGCGGTCCGCATCCGGTTGTCCTCGTTCATGGCGTGTCCGCCGACGAACAGCCCTCCTTCGCTGGTGAACAATCCCGCCCAGGGACGGCTATTCGCGAGGTGCAGGACCAGACCCTCCGGCGTCGGGTCGGACACCAGCATCATCGGCCGGGGCGGCTCGCGCGGTTCCTGTCCAGCGGATGCCAGCGCATCCCGGATCGCGGCCCGGCCGTTCTTCTTCGCGCCCTTCTTCGCCTCCTCCACCGCTTCCTTGTAGGCGGCCAGGTCCCGCTTGTAGGCGTCGTGCTGGTCCGCATAGGCGGCGCGCCACTCCTCCTCCACCTTGTAAGCCTCGGCCAAGGCGATGTTGTCGGCGCTGGTCTTTCGCTCGCCCGATCCCGCGACGGTCAGGAACAACCCGACCAGCGGACGGATTGCGCCATGCGGCAACCGAACGTCGGCATGGGCCTGTGCTGCCAGTGTGGCGGTCGCCAGGACCGATTGTGCCGCTAGCGCGGGCGGAACCTGCGTCCGAGCCTGGATGGCCTCTGCAGCCTGCCGGAGCGGCCCTAGCGCCTCCATGGGGAATGGCCGGGGCGGCGGCACCTCGCGATGCAGGGGGCGCTTTTCGGGAATAGCCTTCTGCGTCGTGAAGCCGTCAGCCATTGCGTGCCTCCCGCGCCATGCGGCGGCGCATCAGATCGTTGAAGTCATCATCGGCGTTGTCGGGTGTCGCGACCTGGACGCGATGCCCCAGGCCCCGCCATCGGTCAGCAGCCGCCCATGCCTCGCGCTGCCCTACGGGGTCAGGGTCGGCGGCGAGGATGATTTCGCTCGGCTCGGCCGGCGGAGTGACGCGTGCCAGGTTCCCGGCGGCGATGCCTGCCCATGCCGGAGCGCCGATCATGCGGCCTGCCGACAGACTGCTTTCGATGCCCTCGCCAATGATGAGGGGCGCATCCGGCACCGGTTGGTGCAGTATGATCGCGCCGCCGCCCATCGGCCCCTTCGTGGCCTTGGCAGGCTCCACGTCCGCCTTCCCGGCGCCGTCTCGCCGGAGGTAGGTCCGATGCACTGCCATCGGCTCGCCCGTAGTCGTCGAGCAGATCAGCGCGACCAGCGCGGGAAACGTGCCCGTGGCAGATGGATGGCGCAGACGGGGGTGGTAGCGCAGCGCCCGGGACGCTTCCCCGGCCAGGCCACGCGCCGCAAGGTAGATGGCGGCGAGCGTGCCCTCGGTCGCCATTGCCTCATTCCAGATCGCCAGCGCGGCACGGGTGCGGCTGGCGATGTCCGGGGTTGCGGTGGTGCCTTGTGCGGCAGGCGGCGCCCATGCACCTCCCGTCGCGTTCCGCACGGCGGCGAGCAGCCCCTCGCGGTCCTGGCAGGACGCGCACCACCAGACCGTGCGGCCGTCCTTCACGCTCATGCTGAACGTGCCTTTGTAGCCGCACGCGGGGCAGTTACCGGACCACCCACGGCGGTTCTTCCGCAGCCCAAAGGCGGCGGCGATGTTCGCGGCATCTGTCATGCCAGCGCCTCCATTGCGCGCAGGGCGGCCAGCGCCGCCGTGATGTTGGGATAGGCCAGCGGCACGCGCTGGCCGGGGATGGCGATGCAAGCGCGAGGCTCTCCCTCGGCGTCGCGCAGATCGGCGCGGAGGAGGAGGCGGGCGCCCATGGCGCGCGGGCGAGGATGCTGCGCTGCCCATGTGAACAGCGGCAGCGGCGCAGGCGTCATCGCGCGCCGCAGCCGGCGGCGTCGGCCGCAGGTGGGGCAGGTAGTGGTGGAGGTCATGGTGGTTTTCCTGGCTGTCAGGACCACCGGGGCAACCGGAGCGTGGCGCGGTGCGCGTCGTGTGCTAGATTGCGGGCGGCAGTATCCGCAGTAACCAGCACCTATCAGCGCATCGCCGCCGGGCCGCTCCAGGTCCGGCGGTTTTGTTTCAGGGATAGGTGACGGTCAGCCGGCGCAGCGCCGCCAGGATCACCAGCGTCGTGAGGATGCCGAGCAACGGCAGGGCGGAGCGCATCACCCGATCCTCCGCGCACGCGGCGCTGCATCCACCGCCGCCTGCAATTCCGACAGCCGCCAACGTGGCGACTTCGGCGTGACGTAGTAGGGCGCCGGCAGGATGCCGCGCTTCACGTCGCGCCAGAATGTAGAGAGTGCGCGACCCGTCGCCGGTGCGGCTTCAGCGGCATTCAGAAGAGGATCAACGGCGAGACTGCGCGCCTCAGCGCGAATTGCGCGGCGGAGTGTTGCGCGCTGAGTGCGATGCAAATGCGCGGCGCTGACATCCAGGTCAGTGCGGGAAGTCGAGTTGGGCAAGGGCACCTCCATGCGAAAGCGTGAACGTGCCGAGCCATCTATAGGAGTCTTATGGGTGTAGGACGGTAAGGTTGCGCCTGAATGCTGTCCTAAAGCGTGACGCGCAATTGCTCAGCGTCTCGCACACAACCGGCGTTATCTCGCGCGCCAACCGGCGGGCGCTGTAAAGCGATACGCCAAGTCTCAGCGGCAGTTACCATGCGTCGGATGCGTTCTTGCTGCCCCTCCATGAGAGCCAGCGCGGGCCAGTCCCATGCCGTCAGGTCTGCACGATCTAACTCGGCCTTGATGGCGTAAGCTAGGTGTAGAACCGGGCGCGTGGCCCTCCACACAAGCCGACGCACATTCGCCGGGTCTGGCTCGTAGTCATCGTCTTTCGGACGGAAGCGCCCCGCAACGCGCCGTCCAGCGGCGATGACTCGGCCACGCGCCGCTAGAACGTCATCAACCGAGTGCGTCGCGGGGCGGTATGAAAGCAGAAGCGATAGGGGCGTCGCAGCCAAGCGGCTCGATAAAAGGCGATAGGCGGCTTTGTCGAATATCTCATTCCGGCGTGCCTGCGTCATTGCTGTCCATGCGCGACGACGCACCGTAAAGGCCGGATGAGGCGCCAGAGAGACGGTATGCCCCTGCGCCTCCAAAAGCGCGGCGAAGGCGAACATCGTCCGCTCTCGCGCCTCGGATTCGCGAGGAGGCGGGAACGCACAGACGCTGACAAAGCCGGCAATCGACATGCAGGCCAACCCAGGTGTGGCGTCATAAAACCGGATCGGCTCCGGTGCCTTCATGCCTGCGCCTCCGCGCGCTCCGCTTTCGGTCATCAGAAGGGGCGGCGCGCCGCGCAGATTGCACGCGTATGGCCCGCCCCCCCCTCAGCCTAGCCGGAGTGTAGCATCCGCCCATCGCTGGTTCGCGACGATGCCTGTAGCCGGGCGGATGCGGAAAGCACCCCCTTGTCTTTCCTATCGCCTACTATGTGTGCTCAGGCTCCCACTCGCCGCCGGTCCGCCAGCGTCACCACCTCCGCCACAGACTGCACCGTCACCAGCCCCGCCACATGCGCCTGCCACCGGCCTAGCGCGCTGATGATCTCCTCCGCGTAGTCGTGCAGGTCATAGGTCCGTTCAATCTTCGTCCGGCCAGAGACGTGATTGATCGCCGCCTCGGCATGGTCGCGCGGGATGCCGAGGCGGGTCATGCCGGTGCGGGCGGTGCGCCGCAGGTCGTGCCAGCGCCATGCCGGCATCGGCCGCACCTCCAGCCCGGCGGAATCCTTCGCGCGGTTGCTGGCGATGGTCGCGTCAATGCGCGCCTTCAACTTGGAAAAGCCACGGAAGCCGTTGCCGTTGATGCTGCCGAGCATCCGCCAATCGGCGCCGCAATCGTCTCCTCCCGCCGGCCACACGGCATCAACCTCCGCCATGGCCAGCGGCGCCAGCGGCACGGCGTAGCCCTTCCCGTTCTTCGTACGGCTTCCCGGAAGGGTCCATCGCCCGCGTGCCCGATCCACCTCCCCCACCGCGATGTCAGCAACTTCCATCTCTCGCGCGGCGGTCAGGATCAGCAGCCGGACAAAGGCGCGCACCTTCACGCCTTCCCCTTCCGTCGCGCGCCACACCTCCAGCAATTCGCCATCGGTCAGGATACGGGTGCGCGCCTTCGGCATCGGCGCCAGCTTGGCGGCACCCTTCCGGGGCAGCAGGGGCAGCGGCACCCACCCCTCCGCCTCGGCATGGTTCAGGAAGGAGGAGACGACGCGATACAGGGATGCCGCCATGGCCGGCGCCGCCTTCCGCTTGGTCGCGACCAGCGCGGTCCAGTCGGCGCGCGTCGTCTCCACCAGCGCCCGATTGCCGAGGCGCGGAGTCACGTCCCGGTCGCAGATACGCGCCACCTCCGCCGCGTAACGGTCGGACCACGGCTTTTCGATATCGGCTTCGCGGCCAGCCCGCCATTCGGCCAGCCGTTCCGTAACGGTCGCCTCCGCCATCCGGTGGCGCCGCGCCTCCCGTGCTGCCCGCTTCTCCTCAATCGGATCGGCACCGCTGGTAATCCCGGTCAGGGCCAGCCGGGCAGCCTTGCGGGCGGCACTCAGGCCGAGGTTCGGGTAGGTACCGATCTTAGGGCGGGTTTGCTTCCCGTCCTTCGTCCGCGTGCGAACGCTCCAGGTCATCACCCCGGCGGCGGTTACGCGCAGCACCAGGCCGACGACATCGGTATCCCGGATTTCCAGCCGGCCAGATGCCGGAGGCGCCAGGTTCCGCAGCCAGATATCAGTCAGTTCGCGCTTCATGGACCCACCCGCCTGCCCGGCCCCGCTTTGTGCCCCCGCCCCTCTCGGGGGCACACCGGGGGCACATTTTCGGCACGATGACGGTAGATTCGCATAGACGCTGGTAAGCGGGTAGCCCCTTTTCATCGCGGCTTTTGCGGGTCACTCCGGCCATCGGGGGCACATCCCGCACCACCCACCTACCCATTCGTAATCAGTAGGTCCGCGGTTCAAATCCGCGTGCCGGCACCAGCCTGCCCCCCCTCCCCGTCCCTGACCGTCACCGCGTCTCCCGTGCCAGCGCCTCAGCCGCGGCGGCGAAGCCGCGGAAGCTCGCGGGCAGCGCCATCTCCTGCCCCGCCGCGTCCCGCCATTCCAGGCGGCTCGCCTGTTCGGCCGGCAGGGCGCGCAGGCGGCGGACAGCGTCCTCCCGCAATTCGATCTCCGCGAAGCAGCCCAGGCGGTTGCAGCTCTGGAACGGCAGGGCGAGCGGCTCCGCCCCCTCCAGCACCAGCCGCACGGGTTGGGAGACGCGGATGTTCACCGGCAGCTGCGCCACCAGGCAAAGCGGCGCCTCCCGCGTCGCACGGCCCAGCGCGAGGGCGGCGCCCAGCTGCCTTACCTGGTCACGCACGCCCATCACCATCTCGCAGGCACGGGCGGGGGCGCGGCCGGCGCAGTTCACGGACCAGTCGCCGAACTGGGCGATGGTCCGCTCCGGCGCCTCCGTCGTCAGCGCCGCCGGGGTGGCGGCAGGGGCGCTGCCGGGCGTGGTCACCGCCGGGCTGGCGGCGGGCGGCGCGGCGCGCCCCGCGGGCTGCGCCACCGGCCCCACCAGCGGCCACAGCACGGCGCCCCCGGCCACCACCAGCAGCCCCGCCGCCAGCCCCCATTGCCGCCGGCGCGGCATGATCCTGCGAATGCCCATGGTCACTCTCCCTCCGTTGCTCGGTTCACCATTGGAAGCGCGCGCCGACCTGGCCGGCGTGGCTGGAGACATCGGCCTGCGCCGTGCCGCTATAGGCCGCGAAGAGCGTGACGCCCCCCGGCAGGCCGAGATCGAGCCCGAGCCCGCCCAGCGCCGCGGTACGGCCCCGCCTGGCGCTTTCCGCCGCCATGGCCGTGCCGGGCGCGCCGGCGAAGCTGCTGGTGGTGCGGGCGGCCGCATCCTCCAGCTCCTGCGCCAGGTGCAGGCGTAGATTCGGGCGGAGCGTGTAGCCATCGCCGAGGCTCGCCACCGTCTCCGCCCGGAAGCCGGCGGTGGCGCGCAGGCGGCTGACCTGGCTATCCTCCACCGTCAGGGACAGCACGCTGCCGCCCTGTTCCGTCAGGCGGCCGCGCGACAGCCCGTCATGCCGCAGGCCGAGGCTCGGCTGGATCTGCCAGCCGCCCAGGCTGTGGCGCGTGCCGGCCTCGATCGCGGCGGCGGTGCCGAGCCCGCCGCCCGATCCATGCGCGGACAGCCCGTTGAGGCCGAGGTTGCGGCGGGCGGAGACGCTGGCATGGCCGAGCCCCGCCTGCGCATCGACGAATAACAGGCCCGAGGTCCAGCTGGCATAGAGGGCGCCGTGCACGGCCTCCCCGCCCACACGGGCATCGGCGCCGGTGCTGCTGATGCGCCCGCTGCTGCCACCCAGCGCCAGGCCGACCAGCACCCCCCGCTCCAGCCGGACATCCATGCCGACGGCCATGCCGGTGGTGCCGGCGCGGTAGCCCGTATCGCCGGTGGCGTCGAAGCGGGCATTGGCCCCGAAGCCGATGGCCCAGGTGGTGCTGCGCCCTTCCGCCACGGCCGAGGCCCGGCTGGCCATGCCGGGGCGCGCCGCCATCTCCCCCGCGATCGCCTCGCCGAAGGCGCGGCTGCGGTCGATGCCGACCAGCAGCGCATCGCCATAGATCGTGCCGGCCAGGCGTGTCATCAGCGGCGGCAGGCCGGCGGGCGCCTGGGCGAACAGCGTTGCGAGCACCGCCGTCCGCTCCGCATCGGTGCGCAGGCCGGGTTCCGGCCGCAGCGCATCCAGGCCGCGGGCGACGGAGCGCTGGTTCGGCGTCAGCCCGATGCCGAAGGGGTTCAGGTTGGTGTAGGTGGCGGGCGTGGCGTAGAGCGTCAGTGCCTGCGCGGTGTAAAGCGCATCCAGCCGGCTGCCGGGCAGCAGGCCCTCGGGCTGCGTCAGCGTGGCGAAGCTGCCCAGCACGCCCCCATCCGCCTGCACCACGGTGAAGGCCTGCCCGACCGGCGGGCTGTAGGTGTTGGTGGCGTCGCCGGTGATGCCGCGCAGCACGGGGATGATGCTGCCGCCCTGTGCCGTGAAGCTGCCACCCGCGACGATGACGCGGCTGTGGTTGCCCGCCCCCGTGCCGGTGCCCGGCCCATCGATGTCGAGCCTCAGCGTCCCCGACGCCCCCATCACGACCGGGGCCAGGAAGGTCAGCGTGCCGGGGCTGTTGCCCGGCGCCAGGACGCCGTTGATGGTGGTGGGCGTATAGACCTGCCCCGTGCCGCGCAGCGTGGCGTTGGCCAGCACGGTCAACCCCTCCGCCCCCACCGTGATCGGGCCCTGCACCGTGGCGTTGCCGTTGAACAGCGTGACGTCGGGCGCATTCGCCTGCTGCATGGCGATCGGCCCGCTGAGGTTCAGGACGAAGCCGTTGGCATCGATCTCGCCGGCCTGGTTCACCTGGATCGGCCGGGTGGAGTTGAAGCTGGCCAGCGCCAGCAGCTTGCCGTTGTCGATCACCAGCGGCGCGGTGGGCGCGCCCAGCGCCGCGTCGCTGCCGACCGCCAGCGTGGTGCCGCCGATCACCAGCGTGCCGCCGCTGTAGCTGTTGCTGCCCGTCAGCGTCAGCACGCCGCCACCATCCGCCACCAGCTTGCCGCTGCCGCCGATGGCGCCCGACAGGGTGATGGCGCGGCGGTTGGTGTCCACCGTGCCCTCGCCCCCCAGCGTGATGGCGCGGGCGGAGGTCGTATCGGCCAGGAAGCGCAGCCGCCCGTCATCCAGGCTGATGCCGCCCGACGCGGCACCAAGCGACCCGTCGCCCGCCACCGCCAGCGTCGCGCCATTGGTCACGAAGGTACCGCCGCTGTAGCTGTTGAGGCCCGTCAGCGTCATCGTGCCGCCGCTGACGGCGAAGCCGCCGGTGCCGCCGATGGTGCCGGCGAAGCTCGTGCTGCCCGCCGTCACCGTCAGCGTCCGCGCGCCCAGCGCGACGCTGCCAGTGCCCGCCAGCGTGGTGATGGCGGCGCCCGCGCTGGTGGCGCCGATGCCGAGGGTCCCGGCGACATCCACCACCGAAGCCTCCGCTACGCTGCCCGCACCCGCCAGGTCCAGCACGGCGGAGGAGGCGATGGTCAACGCGCCGCGGAAGATGTTCTGGCCCGACAGGGTCTGCGTGCCACCCGTGACGGTGACGCCGCCGCTGCCCGTGATGCCGCCCGCGAAATTCGTGCTGCCCGCCGTGATGGTCAGCGTCTGGGTGCCGAGCCGCATGACGCCGCTGCCCGACAGCGACCGGATCGAGGCCCCGCCGCCGGTGCCGGCGATGGAGGCGATGCCATCGCTGCGCAGCGCCACGGCGGTGGCGATGCTGCCCGTGCCGACGAGTTCTAGCGTGGCGCCCGCATCGACGCCGACCGTGCCGGTCAGCGTGCTGGCGCCGGCCAGGCGCTGCGTGCCACCCGCGATGGTCACGCCGCCGCTGCCGCCGATGACGCCATCGAAGGTCGTGCTGCCCGCCGTGATGGTGAGCGTCCGCGCGCCGAGCGCGACGCTGCCCGAACCCTCCAGCGTGCGGATCGCGGCACCGCTCGTCGTGCCGGCGATGTCGAGCGTGCCTTCCGCCAGCACGCCGGAAGCGGCGGCGATGCTGCCGCTGCCGGTCAGCGCCAGCGTGGCGCCCGAATCGATGACGGCGGCGCCGGTGAAGCTGTTCGCCCCCGATAGCCCCTGCGTGCCCGCGGCGACGACGATGCCCCCGCTGCCCGCGATGCCGCCCGCGAAGCTGGTGCTGCCCGCCGTGAAGGTCAGGCTGCGCGCACCCAGCGCGACGCTGCCCGTGCCCTCCAGCGTCGTGATCGCCGCGCCCGCGCTGGTGCCCGCGATGCTGAAGCTGCCATCGGCACGCACCCGCTGCGCCGCCGCCACGCTGCCCGAACCCGTCAGCGCCAGCGTCGCGCCCGCATCGACGATGGCGGCGCCGGTGAAGCCGCTGGCGGCGCTCAGCGTCTGCGTCCCGCCCGCGATGGTGACGCCGCCCGTGCCGCCGATGCTGCCCGCGAAGCCCGTGCTGCCCGCCGTGATGGTCAGGCGCTCCGCCCCCAGGGCCACGGTGCCGCTGCCGGACAGCGTCCGGATGCCGGCGCCGCCGCCGCGCGCGGCGATGTCGAGCATGCCGTCCGCCTGCACCTCGGACGCCGCGGCGATGGCCCCGCTGCCCGCAAGCGCCAGCGTCGCGCCGGCATCGATCACGGCGCTGCCGGTGAAGCCGTTGCTGCCCGTCAGCGTCTGCGTGCCGCCGGCGATGGTCACGCCCCCCGTGCCGCCGATGGCGCCGGCGAAGCTCGTGCTGCCCGCCGTGATGGTCAGGCGCTGGGCGCCGAGCGCCACCATGCCCGTGCCGGTCAGCGTGGTGATGGCGGCGCCCGCCGTCGTGTCCACGATGCTGAAGGCGCCATCCGCCTGGACCTGGGACGCCGCCGCCAGGCTGCCCGCGCCGCTCAGCGCCAGCGTGGCGCCGCCATCCACCTGCGCCGCGCCGGCGAAGCCCGCATTCGCGCCCGTCAGCGTCTGGGTGCCGCCCGTCACGCGCAGCAGGCTGGCCGACGTGCCGGTGACGCTGCCGCCGAAACTCGTGCTGCCGGCGGTGATGGTCAGCGTCGATCCGCCGAGCGCCGCCGTGCCGGCGCCGGTCAGCGTGCGGATCGCGGTCGTCGTGTTGCCCGTGACATCCAGCGTGCCGCCCAATTGCACCTGCGACGCCTGCGCGATGCTGCCGCCGCCGGAGAGCACGAGCGTCGCGCCATTGGCGATGGCGGCCGCGCCGGTGAAGCCGTTGCTGCCCGTCAGCGTCTGCGACCCGCCCCCGATGGTCAGCCCGCCCGTGCCGTTGATGGCGCCGGCGAAGCTCGTCGATCCGGCGGAGATCGTCAGCGTCCGCGCCCCCAGCGCCACGCTGCCGGCGCCGGACAGGCTGCCGATGCTGGCGCCCGCGCCGGTGGCGCTGATGTCGAAGGTGCCATCCGCCGCCACGCGCGACGCGCCCGCGATGCTGCCGCTGCCGGACAGCGCCAGCGTCGCGCCGGATGCGATGGTGGCCTGGCCGGTGAAGCCGTTGCTGCCCGTCAGCGTCTGCGTGCCCGCCGCGATGGTCAGCCCGCCCGTGCCGCCGATGGCGCCGCCGAAGCTGGTGCCGCCCTGGGTGATGGTCAGCGTCCGCGCGCCCAGCGCCACAGCGCCCTGGCCGGACAGCGCCTTGATGCTCGCGCCCGCCGTGGTGCCCGCGATGTCGAAGGTGGCACCGGAATCGACCGTGATGCCGCTGGACGTCGCGATGCTGCCACCGCCCCGCAGCGCCAGCGTGCCGGACTGGATGGTGGTGGCGCCGGCATAGTCGTTCGCCGCCGTCAGCACGAGCCGCGCGCTGCCGCGATTGCCGGTGATGGTCAGCGCGCCATTGGACAGCACGCCGGCCAGCACCGCCTCGTTCCCGCTGTTCTCCTCCACCCGGATCGTGCGCGTGCCGCCGCCGAGGTCGAGCGCATTCGCCAGCGTGACATGGCCCGTGGCGGTGGAGGAGCCGAGGATCAGGCTGTCCGTATTCGCCACGAACGCGGTGCTGCCCCAGGTGAGCCCCGCGCCGCCATTCAGCGACACGGTCAGGTCACCGCCGCCGCCCGCGAAGCCGCCCGATCCCGTCCATTGCACCCGCCCGGCCTGGGCGCCGATGAAGCGGCTGAAGGTGCCGCTGGATTCCAGCACGCCGCCGGCCAGGTTCAGGTTGCTGGCGTTGTTCAGCCCCACGCCATCCACCGCGCGCAGCGCGCCGCCGGTGATCCGCGTCTCCCCGGTATAGGTGTTGGTGCCGTTGAAGATGACGAGGCCGCTGGCGATGGTGACGCTGGCGCCCTGCCCGGTGGCGACGCCGCCGAATCCGATGCTGGCCGCGCTGTCATCGGCGATGCCGCCATTCACCGTGATGGTGTTGCCCGCGCCGGCCGCGAAGGTGACGGTGGCGCCACGCATGGCGAAGATGTCGCCGCCGGCGGCGGAGCCCACCGCGCCGCCATTCAGGCTGCCGCCCGCCAGCACCGTGTTCGACCCGAAGGTGGTGTTGCCGGTGACGGTCAGGGTCCCGCCATCCCGCACGAAGATCGCGCCGCCGAGCGCGGAGCCGCCGCCACCGCCCGAAGCCGCCGCCACGCCATTGCCGGTGCCGCTGCTGCCCGCGCCGCCGCCGAAGCCCGCCGCGCCGCCCGCCCCCGCCGCGCCGGTGGTGCCACCGGCCCCGCCATTGCCGCCGCCCCCGCCGCCGGCGCCGAACCCCCCCGCGCCACCCGTGCCACCGGCACCGCCGAGCCCGTCCCGCGCGCCGCCCTTGCCTTCCCCGCCCGCGCCGCCGGCGCCACCACGCCCGCCGCCGAAGCCGAAGCTGCCCCGCCCGCCAATGCCGCCCGCGCCGCCATCGCCGCCGAGCCCCACATCGCCCGCCGCCAGCGCGTCGTTCCAGGTGACGAGTTGGGCCGTCGCCTCCCCCAGCGCCGCCGTCGCCGCGGCCAGCGCCGCCGCCGCCGCGGCGATCTGGAGCGGGTTGGGCGGGAACTCCGCGGCCGCCGCCGCGCCCTCCGCGATGGCGGCCGCTTCCGCGACGCCGGCCTGGCTGACGGCATAGATCAGGGCGGGGTTGGTGTCCCAGCCATCGCTGCCGCGCCCACCCGCGCCGCCCGTGCCGCCCAGGCCCAGCGTGCCGGCGCCCGCATTGCCGCCATTGCCGCCCGGCATCCCGTTGCCGTTGCCGTCGCCAAGCAGGACGATGTTGTCGCTGAAGACGGTGCCGGCGCTGCCACCGGTGCCATTGGCCGTGGGCGTCAGCAGGTTGTTCAGCACGCCGCCCGTGAAGCCGCTGCCGCCCGTGCCACCGATGGCGGTGTTGCCGGCCATGGTCACGCTGTTCAGCACCAGGCTGGCGCCCGAATCGACGAAGACGACGCCGCCCAGCCCCGCGCCGCCGCCGCTGCCCGCGCCACCCTGGGTGACGAAGTTGGTCACCGTCGCGTTGTTGAAGGTCAGCGTCGCGCCCTGCACCAGGTAGCCGCTGCCGAAGGCGCCGTTCTGCACGCCGGTCAGGGTGCGGTCGGCGGTCACCACCTCTCCCGCCACGCCGGGCGCGGCGACGCCCACCAGGATGAAGACAGGGACGACGACCACCGAACGCTGCCGGGCGGCGCGCTTCGCGCGATACTTCCTTGACTTCATTCGGTGGAATCTTTCCCCGGGTGCGCTCGCGGATTTTCCGCGCGCCGGAGACCTACGCGCCGGCGGTTTAATCCCGGGTTACCGCCCGCCCGCGCCGAAACGGGCCCGCACCCTGGCCAGGACGCAGGCAGAGGGCAGGAAAGTCGCCCAATAAATGGCCAATCAATTACAATCTTGCAATTCAACGTGATTCTGGCCATGTCCCGGCCGCAGCGAGGGCCGGAACGGTCCCGCCGGGAAACAGGGAAGCAGAGAGATGAAGTGGTCGATGCTCGCCGCCGCCGCGGCGGCGTTCATGTCGCTTGGCGCGTCGGAGGCCCTGGCGGGCCGCGACCTGGACCAGATCAAGCAGCGCAACACGCTGCGCTGCGGCGTCCAGGGCCCCTCCAACCCCGGCTTCGGCGTGCCGGACAGCCAGGGCCGCTGGTCCGGCTTCAACGTCGAGATCTGCCGCGCCATCGCGATCACCATCTTCGGTGACCCGAACCGCGTGGAATTCGTCCCCGTGACGACGCAGTCCCGCTTCCCCGCCCTGTCCTCGGGCGAGGTGGACGTGCTGTCCAACAACTCCACCTGGACGCTGACGCGCGACAGCAACGTCAACCGCTTCAACTTCCCCGCCGTCGTCTTCTATGACGGCCAGGCGATGATGGTGGCGCGGCGCCTCAACGTGACGCAGGCGCGCCAGCTGAACGGCGCCACCGTCTGCGTGCAGCCCGGGACGACGACGGAGCTGAACCTGGCCGACTGGTTCCGCCAGAACAACCTGCGCTTCACGCCGGTCGTCATCGCCGACCTCGATGAGCTGCGCCGCGCCTATGACAGCGGCCGCTGCGACGTCATGACCAACGACTTCGCCGTCCTCGCCTCCCAGCGCACGCTGCTGACCCGCCCGGCCGACCACGTCATCCTGCCGGAGCGCATCTCCAAGGAACCGCTGAGCCCGGTCGTCCGCCAGGGTGACGAGGAACTGACCAACATCGTCGCCTGGACCGTCTTCGGCCTGATCGACGCCGAGGAATTCGGCATCACCGCCGCCAATGTCGAGCAGACCGCTGGCAGCGCCACCGATCCGCGCGTCCGCCGCCTGCTGGGCGTCGAGGGCAACATGGGTGAGAGCCTGGGCGCCGCCCGCGCCGACTACATGCGCCAGATCATCCGCACCTTCGGCAATTACGGCGAGATCTTCGAGCGTCACCTCGGCACCCAGACCCCGCTCGGCCTGGAGCGCGGCCAGAACAACATCTGGCTCCGCGGCGGCCTGCTCTACGCCCCACCGGCGCGCTGAGAACCCGATGACCGGGAGGGGGCTTCGCGCCCCCTCCCGACCCTCCCCTTCCGGATTCCGCGCCGCATGAGCCTGTCCGTCCTTCGCGGCCCCGCCCGCGGCATCCTCATCCAGGCGCTGCTGCTGGTCGCCGTCGTCGCGACCGGGATGTGGCTCTGGTCCAACGCGGAAGCCAACATGGCCGCGCGCGGCCTGCGCTTCGGCTTCGGCTTCCTCGACCGCTCCGCCGGCATCCCGATCGGCGAGAGCCTGATCCCCTACACGCCGGCCGACACCTACCGGCAGGCGTTGACCGTCGGCCTGCTGAACACGCTGCGCGTCGCGATCCTGGGCTGCATCCTGGCCACCGTGCTGGGCGTCGCGCTGGGCCTGGCGCGGCTGTCAGCGAACCCGCTGCTGCGCGCCCTGACCGGCGGCTATATCGAGGTCATCCGCAACACGCCGCTCGTGCTGCAACTCGTCTTCTGGCACGCGATCATGCTGCAGATGCCGAGCGTGCGTCAGGCGCTGAACCCGCTGCCCGGCGTCTTCCTCAGCCAGCGCGGCCTGAAGATCCCGGCCCTGATGGCCGACCCCGCGCTCTACGCCTTCCTCGCGGCCCTGGCCGCCGGCACCATCGGCTGGTGGGTGCTGCTGCGGCGCGAACGCGCGCGCCAGGTGGAGACGGGCGAACGCCGCGCGACGATCCTGCCCGGCCTGGCGATGCTGCTGGGCTTCCCCGCCCTGTCGATGGCGGCCGGCTTCGTGCCGCAGGTCCAGTGGCCCGAACTCGCGGGCTTCAACTTCGAGGGCGGGCTCGCCCTCTCCCCGGAATTCTTCGCCCTCCTCGTCGGCCTCGTCATCTACACCGCCGCCTTCGTGGCGGAGATCGTGCGCAGCGGCATCCAGTCCGTCCATCGCGGGCAGTGGGAGGCGGCGCGGGCGCTCGGCCTGCCGGGCGGGCGCATCATGCGGCTGGTGATCCTGCCGCAGGCGCTGCGCGTGATCATCCCGCCCATGACCTCGCAATTCCTGAACCTGACGAAGAACTCCTCGCTCGCCGTCGTCATCGGCTACCCGGACCTCGTCTCCGTCGCCAACACCTCCATCAACCAGACCGGCCAGGCGATCGAGGTGATCACCATCTTCATGACCATCTACCTGGCGCTCAGCCTCGCCACCTCCGCCCTGATGAACTGGTACAATGCGCGCGTCGTGCTGAGGGAGCGCTGAGATGCGCCAGGCCCCCGCCCTCCCCGGCTTCGCCGGCCGCTCCCTTACCTTCGCCCGCGCCTGCTTCGACGGCCCGGTGAACGCGGCCATCACGCTGGCCTGCCTCGCCTTGCTGTGGTGGTTCGTGCCGCCGCTCTGGGACTGGGCCGTGGCGCGCGCCACCTGGTCCGGCAACGCCAATGCCTGCCGGGAAGCCGGCGGCGCCTGCTGGGCCTTCATCCGGGAGAAGTTCTGGTTCTCCATCTTCGGCCTCTACCCCTACGAACAGCGCTGGCGGCCGGCGACGATGATGACGATCCTCGTCGTCATGGTCGTCGCCTCCTCCCAGCGTCGCCTCTGGGGGCGCGGGCTGCTGCTGGCCTGGGCGGTGGCGGCGCCGGCCATGCTGGTGCTGATGGCGGGCGGCGTGCCCGGCCTGCCCGCGGTGCAGACGCGGCTCTGGGGCGGGCTCACCATAACCGGAGTCATCGCGGTCTATGGCCTGGCACTCGGCTACCCGCTCGCCATCCTGCTGGCGCTCGGCCGCCGCAGCGACCTGATCCTGGTGCGCTGGTTCTCCACCGCCATCATCGAATGCATCCGCGGCGTGCCGCTGATCAGCCTGCTCTTCATGGCGGCGATCATGCTGCCGCTCTTCCTGCCGGAAGGCGTGACGCTGGACCGCCTGGCCCGCGTGCTGGTCGCCTACACGCTCTTCACCGCGGCCTACATGGCGGAGGTGATCCGCGGCGGCCTGCAGGCCATGCCGCGCGGGCAGTATGAGGCCGCGGACGCGCTCGGCCTGGCCTACTGGAAGAAGATGCGGCTGGTGATCCTGCCGCAGGCCCTGACCATCACCATCCCGTCCCAGGTCAACACCTTCATCGGGCTGTTCAAGGACACGACGCTGGTCGTGGTGATCGGCGTCTTCGACTTCTTCACCACGCTGCGCGCGGCGCTCGGCGACCCGAACTGGCTGGGCTTCGCGACGGAAGCCTACGTCTTCGCGGCCGTCGTCTATTTCCTGCTGTGCTTCACGATGAGCCAGTATTCGCAGCGGCTGGAGCGGAGCCTGCGGCCGGGAGGCCGGTGACGCAGGGAGGGCGCTGCCCTCCCTGCACCCTCCCGCCAGGGTCGAGACGACCCTGGACCGTCGTCAGATCGTGATGCGCTCGCCGTGGCGGAGTTCACTCGGGAAGCAGAGCGCCGCCAGGGCAGGGGCGACGTCGGCGGGCTGGGGGATGGTCGCGGGGTCCTCACCAGGCATGGCGGTGGCACGCATGCGGGTTGCGACCACGCCAGGGTCGGCTAGGTTCACGCGGAGCGGCGTCGTCGCCACCTCCTGCGCCCAGGTCTGCACCAAATGCTCCATGCCGGCCTTGGCGGCCCCATACATGCCCCAATAGGCCTTGGGACGCAGCACGCGGCCACTCGTCAGGAACACGGCACGACCGGCATCGGATGCCCGCAGCGGCGGGTCGCAGGTGCGGATCAGGCGCCAGGCGGCGGTCAGGTTCACCGCCATCACCTCCGCCCAATCCCGCGGATCGATATGCGCCACCGGCGTCAGCTTGTTCAGCGCGCCGGCATTGTGCACCAGGATGTCGAGCCGCCCGAACCGCTCCATGACCGAAGGGCCGATCAGGTCCAGCTGCTTGTCGGCATCCTTCTGCAGGTCGAGCGGCAGCAGCGTGGCGCCCCGTCCCGTGGCGGTGCGGATCTGGTCATCCACCTCCTCCAGCCCGCCCTGCGTCCGGGCGATCAGGACGAGCTGCGCGCCCTGCTTCGCCAGCTCCAGCGCCAGCGCCGCGCCGATGCCGCGCGACGCGCCGGTGACGAGCGCGACGCGATTCTCAAGCGGTAGGGACATGGTCTTCCTAGCGGTTGGCGGCCTGGAGGAGCGACAGCGGGCGCTCCGAATTGTCCTGCGAATCCGTCAGCGGAATCGCGTAGTCGCCCGTGAAGCAGGCATCGCAATAGGCCGGTGCCCCGGCATCGCGCCCCTTCTTGCCGAGCGCGCGATACAGCCCGTCCAGCGAGATGAAGGCCAGGCTGTCCGCGCCGATGATCTGCGCCATCTCCGCGATATCGTGCTTCGCCGCCAGCAGCTTGCCGCGTTCCGGCGTATCGATGCCGTAGAAGCAGGAATGCGTGGTGGGCGGGGAGGAGATGCGCATATGCACCTCCGTCGCCCCGGCCTGGCGCACCATCTCCACGATCTTCCGGCTGGTCGTGCCGCGGACGATGGAATCGTCCACCAGCACAACGCGCTTGCCCTCGATCATGCTGCGGTTCGCGCTGTGCTTCAGCTTCACGCCGAGGTGGCGGATCTGGTCTGTCGGCTCGATGAAGGTGCGGCCGACATAGTGGTTGCGGATGATGCCGAGCTCGAAGGGGATGCCGGCCTCGGCCGCATAGCCCATCGCCGCCGGCACGCCGCTGTCCGGCACGGGCACGATGACGTCCGCCGCCACGCCGGATTCCCGCGCCAGCTCCGCGCCGATGCGCTTGCGCGTGTCATAGACCGGCGTGCCCTCGACCACCGAGTCAGGCCGGGCGAAGTAGATGTATTCGAAGATGCAGAAGCGCGACGCCGCCCGCGCGAAGGGGCGCACGGACTTCATGCCGCTGTCGTCGATGATGATGATCTCGCCCGGCTCCACATCCCGCACCATGTCGGCGCCGATGATGTCGAGGGCACAGGTCTCGCTGGCCAGCACATAGCCACCGGTGGCGAGCTTGCCGAGCACCAGCGGCCGCACGCCGAGCGGATCCCGCGCGCCGATCAGCGCGCCGTTGTGCAGCGCCACCAGGCTGTAGGCGCCCTGCACCTGCTTCAACGCATCGATCAGCCGGTCCATCACCGTCGTGTAGAGGCTGATGGCGATGAGGTGGATGAACA
This sequence comes from Acetobacteraceae bacterium, assembly GCA_027482245.1. Classification (GTDB taxonomy): domain Bacteria; phylum Pseudomonadota; class Alphaproteobacteria; order Acetobacterales; family Acetobacteraceae; genus Falsiroseomonas. The sequence continues at coordinate 28,475 of JAIXWG010000008.1, forward strand.
CCTCGCTGTCCGTCGTGGACTGGAACAGGCAGCCGCGGCGCACCAGCGCGCGCTTCAGCTGGTGGGCGTTGGTGAGGTTGCCGTTATGGGCCACCGCGAAGCCGCCGAACTCGAAATCGGCGTAGAGCGGCTGCACGTTGCGCAGCGCCGTCTCGCCGGTCGTGGCGTAGCGGTTGTGGCCGAGCGCGGCATGGCCGGGCAGCCCCGCGATGACCTGCGCATCGCCGAAATTGTCGCCCACCAGTCCGCGGCCCTTATGGGCGTGGAACTGCCCCTGGCCGGCAAGGGAGACGATGCCGGCAGCCTCCTGCCCCCGGTGCTGCAGGGCATGCAGGCCGAGCGCGGTCAGCGCCGCGGCATCGCTGCTGCCCCAGATGCCGACGACGCCGCATTCCTCATGCGGGTGGTCATCGTCACCGATGTCCCAAGGCTGGGTCGAGAGGTCGGTCATGCGCGTCCTTCGCTACCGGCTGCGCGCGGGGGGGCGGAGCAGCTGGTCCATGCTGGGATCCTGGCGGCCCGTGCCTTCGGGCAGGCGCGGGCGGAACTCCTCGGGCAGTTTCGCCACCACCCAGGCCGCGCCATCGGCCGCGAGCGGCAGGCTGCGCGCTTCGCGGACGGGGTCAGGCCATTTGTCGGTGGAGGGCAGCAGCAGCCCCGCGACGATATAGGCAATCACGACGATGAAAGCACCCCGTGCGCCCCCGAACAGAAGACCGAGTGCGCGATCGACGCCACCCAGGGCGGACCGCTGCACCTTCCCCGCCAGCCAGGCGATGAGGATCTTGAGGACGACCAGCACGACCAGGAACACGACGCCCACCGCGGCGCCGGTGGCGAGCCAGGGGGGCTGGACGTACTGCGAGGCGATCGGTGTCGCCTGCGGCTCCGCGATCACGGCAGCAATGATTGCCCCCGCCCAGGCCCCGATGCCCAGCACTTCGCGCACGAGACCGCGGAAATAGGCGAGGCCCGCCGAGAGCAGGATCACCGCCAGGACAACGCCATCAACCCAGGTCATCGCGCGGGGGTATAGCGGGGGCGGGGCGGGGTGTCATGGTGGTGTCTTCGGGGATGTAAGGTGTTGCGTGTAGCGACGAGTGTAGCTACATTGAGTGCGGCGGCCACGAACGAGCGCTCCGAAGAAACGATGACAGACGATGGGCCACCGTTTTTCCGGCTAGCGAAGCGCTCGCCGTATCGGAGTTCATCGTCATGTTCCTCGAATGGGACGACCGCAAGCGGCTGTCCAACCTCGAAAAGCATCGCCTCGACTTCGAGGACGCCTACCAGATCTTCGGCTCGGAATTCCTGAAACTGCCGGCGAGACCGTCCGGCGAGGAACTGCGTTTCCGTGCCATCGGCCCTGTCCGGGGAAACCTGGTCACGGTCATCTACACCCAACGAGGCGATGCGATCCGCATCATCTCCATGCGCAAGGCGAGAACCGATGAGCGAAGGCTTCATCAAGCGCTATTCGATTGAGGAACTCCGCGCCCGCGTCGAGCGCGACGGCTCCAAGACCGATGACGACTACATCCGGAACTTGTCGGAGGACGCGCTCGAGCGCTCCATCGCCGACGATCCCGATTGGAAGGACATCCCGCCCGACTGGCATGAAGGCGCGGAGATCGTGACGCCCGGCCCCAAGAAGCTGCTGTCGCTCCGCCTCGACCAGGAAGTGGTCGATTGGTTCAAGGCAACCGGTCCTGGCTACCAGACGCGCATGAACGCGGCGCTGCGGGCCTATGTCAGGGCGCGGCAGAAGGCGGGGCGGCGCTAGCCCCCTCCCCCTTCTTCTTCACCGTCTTGGCCGCGAAGATCGCCACCAAATCGGCCAGGTGTCCCGTCTCCGTCAGCTTCAGCCCCGGCACCGCCGCCGGCGGCGCGGACCCCCGCGCCACCCGCCGCGGCAGCGTCGCGGCCGTGAAGCCCAGCTTCTGCGCCTCCCGCATCCGGCTTTCGGTCTGGGAGACCTGGCGCACCTCGCCCGAAAGCCCGACCTCCCCGAAATAGACGGCGCCCGGGTCCGTGGGCCGGTCGGTCGCGGCACTCACCAGCGCCGCCGCCACCGCCAGATCCGCCGCCGGTTCCGCGATGCGCAACCCACCCGCGACGTTCAGGTAGACGTCGTTCATGCCGACGCCCAACCCGCAGCGCGTTTCCAGCACCGCCAGCAGCATCGCCAGCCGCCCGCTATCCCACCCCACCACCTGCCGCCGGGGAGACCCGCCTGAAGACGGAGAGAGCAGGCACTGCACCTCCACCAGCACCGGCCGCGTGCCCTCGATGCCCGCGAACACCGCGCTGCCGGAGACATTGCCCCGCCGCTCCGCGAGGAACAGCGCGGAGGGGTTCGCGACCTCCACCAGGCCGCGCTCCGTCATCTCGAAGACGCCGATCTCGTCCGTCGCGCCGTAGCGGTTCTTCACCGCGCGGAGGATACGGAACTGGTGCCCTCGATCGCCTTCGAAATAGAGCGTCGCATCCACCATGTGCTCCAGCACCCGCGGCCCGGCCAGCGTGCCCTCCTTCGTCACATGCCCGACCAGCACGATGGCGAAGCCCCGCGCCTTGGCGAGGCGGATCAGCTCCGCCGCGCAGGCCCGCACCTGGCTGACCGTGCCGGGCGCCGAATCCAGCGCGTCCAGCCACACCGTCTGGATGGAGTCGATGATGACCAGCGCGACGTCCTGCTCCCCCTCCAGGCTTGCCACGATGTCCCGCAGGCTGGTCGCGGCCGCCAATCCCAGCGGGCTGTCCGTGAGCCCCAGCCGCGCCGCGCGCAGCCGCACCTGCTCCACCGCCTCCTCGCCCGAGATGTAGAGCGCGCGGCGCCCGCTGCTCGCGATCCGCGCCGCCGCCTGCAGCAGGATGGTCGACTTGCCGATGCCCGGATCGCCGCCCACCAGCACGGCGGAGGCCGGCACCAGGCCCCCGCCCAGCACCCGGTCCAGCTCCGCGATCCCCGTCAGGATGCGCTGCGGCGGCGCCGACCGCCCCTTGAGGCCCACGAATTCCACGCGCCGCCCGCCCCCGGCCTTGGCCGCCGGACCGGGGCCGCGGGCTTCCGAGGTCTCCTCGGACAGCGTGTTCCATTCGCCGCAGGCATCGCAGCGGCCCTGCCATTTCGGGTGCGGCGCGCCGCAGGCCTGGCAGACATAGCGGGTGACGGGCTTGGCCATGCGCCAGGACTAGCACGAAACAGGAACGGCAATGAAGGGGGTCCCGGCTGGACGCCGTGCGGCCGCGGGTCCACCGTTTCCTCCATCACGGAGGAAGCCGCCATGATCCGACCCACCCGCCGCGCCACCCTGGCCGCCGGCGCCCTCACCCTGCTCGGCGCCCCTGCCCTGGCCCAGGCCGCCACCATCCCCGGCGCCAGCTGGGCCCGCCATGCCCGGCCGGAGGACGCCGGCTTCCGCGCCGATGGCCTGGCCGAGGTCGAGCGCATGACCAAGGACCTCGCCACCACCTCCCTCATGGTGGTGCGCGGCGGGCGCATCGCCTGGAGCCTCGGCGACATCGCGGAGGTCAGCTACCTCGCCTCCGCGCGCAAGAGCATCCTCTCCATGCTCTATGGCCGCTACGTCGCGGATGGGACCATCGACCTCGACCGCAGCGTGGGCGACATCGGCATCGATGACGTGCAGCCCCTGCTGCCGATCGAGCGCACGGCCAAGGTGCGGCACCTGCTGACCGCGACGTCCGGCATCTACCACCCCCAGGGCAGCCCGGGCGGATCGACCACCGGCGTGCCGGCACGCGGATCGCGGGAGCCGGGCACCTACTTCTACTACAACAACTGGGATTTCAACGTCTGCGGATCGGTGTTCGAGAAGCTGACGGGCAAGTCCGTCTTCGCGGCGCTGACCACCGACCTCGCCGGCCCGCTGGGCCTGGAGGATTACGACCAGGCCCGCCAGCGCATGCTGGGCTTCCCCGACCAGTCCCGCCACCTGGCCTACCACCTCTTCCTCAGCGGGCGGGACATGGCGCGGCTCGGCCTGGTCATGGCCCGCGGCGGCCGCTGGGGCGACCGCCAGGTGATCCCGGCCGATTGGGTGCGGGAGAGCACGAAGCTCCGCATCCCCGCCGCCAACCTGACCGAGGGCTTCAAGGACGGCCCCCTCGGCTACGGCTACCTCTGGTGGGTGCCGGAGGGCCGCACCGGCGCCGCCTGGCGGAACGCGGCGCTGGCCAATGGCAACTACGGCCAGTTCATCCTGGTGATGCCGGAGACGGACACCGTCATCGTCCACCGCCGTTCGGTGACGGACGCCTTCGCCATCGGACGCAACATGGGGACGGATACCTCCAACCCGCGCGGGGTCTCGGCGACCGAGTTCCTGCGGCTGGCGGATGGGATCGTGGCGGCAAGCACGTAGCACGCAGGGGGGCGCCGCCCCCCCTGCAACGCCCGGCCAGGGGCGAGACGCCCCTGGACCGTCGTCAGCGGGGGCGGGCCATCGTGCCGCATTCCTCCGCGCAGGCGCGGCAGGCGGCGGCGCAGGCCTGCATCGCGGCGTCCGAACCAGGATGCCCCTCGCAATCCGCGGCGCATTGCCGGCAGATCTCGGCGCATTCCGCGCAGAGATGCGGATGATGCTCCGATCCCCGGATCATGAAGTCGGCACTCGTCGCGCAGATCTGCGCGCAATCCATCATCAGCCGGATATGCCCGGCCGCCGCATGATGCCCACCCAGGCCGAGGCAATGCTGGATGGTGGCAAGGCAGGTCCGGTGGCAGTCCAGGCACGCGGCGATGCAGCGATCCATGTCCATGGCGTGATGCTCCCTGTGCGGTCATCACGCGTGGTGGTGGAGGCGGTTCCCTACCCCGCCGCCTGTTCCACCACGAGCTCCGGCGCGCCAGCCCAGCGCAGCCGCCAGATCGCACCCTGGGCCGGGGACTGCACCGCATGCGGCCACAGCGCCACCAGGCACACACCGCCGGGATCGCGCAGGGACGGATAGAGGATGCCGTTATGCCCCGCCGCCATCACCGCCGCGGCCAGCGCATTGCCGGCGGGATAGCCCCGCGCGGGGTCCGGATGCAGGCAGTCCGGTGGCGGCGCCACCTCCCGCAGGTCGAGAAAGGCGCCGGCAAAGGCGGCATGCATCTCCACATACTCGACCACCGCCTCGAAGACGCCGGTGTCGCGCAGGTGGTTCGTCAGGTGAAAGCTGACCTCCGCCAGCGCCGTCCCTACCGCCATCGCCGCATACCAGGCGCCCCGCCCCGGCCCGTTGAAGCGATTGAGCGACCGCGGCTGCGCATAGGCGAAGGCGGCATTGACGAAGGCGGCGTGCGGCACGCGGCCGACCAGGTCCCCCGGCGGCAAGCCGGGCAGACGGCCCGCCAAGGCGCCGAGCCTCGCACTCGTTGCCCCTTCCAGCCGCGCCAGCAGGTCCAGTTCCTCTGCCGTATCAGCCAGCGCCTTCAGCACCGCGTCGCGCAGCCGCGCCGTCGTCACCAGCCGGATGGTGCGTGGCAGCGCCTGCAGCCGGACGGGAAAGCCTTCGACCGGCGGGATCACAGCCCGCCGCGCATCGCATCCACCAGGCGCCGAGCCTCGATCATGCCGGGAATGCCGTCCTCGGCCATCGCGACCAGCGGCGCGCGGCCGCCGAACAGCGGGTTGCGGTTCGGCAGCCCCGGCCAGCGATCCGCCATCCCATCGGCAAACAGCAAGTGCAGCCCCTTGTAGAGGCCGATCAGCGCGGAGGCCCGCGTCAACTGGTCCTGCGACAATGTGCCGGACCAGCGCCCGGCGCGCATGCGGTCCCAGGTGGTGGCGGAAACGCCCAGCAGCACCGCCGCCTCCTGCCCCGTCACCCCCCAGGCCTCCAGCAGCCGCTTCAGCGCCTTCAGCGCCACTGGCGTGAACTGCACGCGTTCCGCCTCGCTGGCGAAATTCGGGATCGGGCCGGGCGTCGCGGCGGGCGCGGGATGCAGCGTGGCGGACATGGCGACCTCCAACTGACGGAGAGAATGGCGTCAGCTGGTGCCGAGTTCAAGCACGCCAACATGTGTCACACTCGGACCGAACGCCCCGGAATGCCCCCAGGAATCCCCACCATGGAAAAGCCGCACCTGTCAGATCGTCACGTCTGGCGCCAAGTCCTGCTCGCGGACCTGGCAGCGGGCGGCACGGACATGCGCGCCCGCATGTATCAGGTCATGAACGACCGGAAACAACGCGCACAGGCCGACCAGGCCATCGCGCAGCTTCAGGACGCCTTGCTGGCTGCCTATCGCGACTACCCCGTCCTGCGAACGGACTCCGTCATCGAGGACTATCTGAACCTCAGCTTCATCTTCACCGACCTGCTGACCGAAGCGATCGACGTTCCCGAACTCGATATCGAGGTCTCGACGACCCCATTGCCTGCCGAGATCACCGGCGGGAAGCGACGGGATGTGGGTGTCGAGCGAGCGAGGGTCATGATCCTGACCATGCTCCGGGATGAGCCGGAACTGACCGCCGCCGCCTATCGGGCCTGGCAGCAGGAGGTGAAGGGCGAGGAATCGGACTGGCTGGCGTTATCCCAGCGCTGGTTCACCACCTGTCAGCGGCTGGATGGGCCGAACGGTGACCTGAACTACAAGCAGGTGACCTACCGATTCACGGACTTCCTGCGCTTCCTGACCAGGACCGAACAGGCACTGCCACCGCCCCTGCAGAGGCTGCTCAGGTGATCCTGGAGACGCATGCCCGGGCGCGCCTGCCGGGCGCCTTCGCGTCGCACGCGTGCGGCTTGGCCGCCAGGTGCCGCCGCCCAGGAGCGCTACTTCCGCAACTCCATCTGGATTGGCCCCTCGCGCTCACCCCGCGCGAACTGGTCCACCATCGCGTTCCCCGTCTCGCCGAGATTGGCCGCGCCTCCCCGCCAGACGATCCTGCCCTTGTGAATCATCGCCGCGTCGTCGCCGATGCGCCGCGCACTCGCCATGTCATGCGTGATGGAAACGGCCGTCGCGCCCAGCTTCTCCACGCAATCGACGATCAGTCCGTCGATCACCGCGCCCATGATGGGGTCGAGCCCCGTGGTCGGCTCGTCGAAGAAGATGATGTCGGGCTCCGCCGCGATGGCGCGCGCCAGTCCGACGCGCTTCTGCATGCCGCCGGACAATTCGGAAGGTGACAGGTCGCCGACGCTGGCGGCGAGGCCCACCTGCGCCAGCACCTCCGCCGCCTTGTCCCGGGCCTTGGCCCGCGTAATGCGGCGCTGGGCGAGCAGCTTGAAGCAGACATTCTCCCAGACCGGCAGGCTGTCGAACAGCGCGCCATTCTGGAACAGCATGCCGATGCGGTCGTTCAGCGCCTCCCGCTCCCGCCGGCTCATCCGCGCGACGTCCTGGCCATCGATCTCGATGGTCCCGGCATCCGGCGTGATCAGGCCGAGGATGCATTTCAGCGTCACGGACTTGCCCGACCCCGAGCCGCCCAGGATCACCATCGAATGGCGCGCCCGGATATCCAGGTCCACGCCATCCAGCACCACCTTCGGCCCGAACGCCTTGGTCAGCCCGCGCAGCCTGATCTTCGGCGTGTCACTCATCGGGCGAACAGGATGGCGGTGAGGATGTAGTCCAGCGCCAGGATCAGGATGGAGGACGCCACCACGGCCGAGGTCGTCGCCCGCCCCACGCCCTGCGCGCCGCCGCCGGACTGGTAGCCCGCCCAGCAGCCCATCAGCGTGATGATGAAGCCGAACACCGCCGCCTTGATCAGCCCCGACATGACGTCCGCCATGTGCAGGAAATCGAAGGTGGATTTGAGGTAGGCGCCAGAGGCGAAGCCCAGCTGCTGCGTGCCGATCAGCCAGCCGCCCATCACGCCCAGGATGTCGGCCACGATCACCAGCAGCGGCAGCGCCAGCGTCCCCGCCAGCAGCCGCGGCGTCACCAGGTATTTCATGGGATTGGTGGACAGCGTGGACAGCGCGTCGATCTGGTCCGTCACCCGCATAGTGCCGATCTCGGCCGCGAAGGCCGCGCCGATGCGCCCGGCCACCATCAGCCCCGCCAGCACCGGGCCCAGTTCACGCGTGATGGACAGCACCACCACATTCGCCACCGCCCCTTCCGCATTGAAGCGGGAGAAGCCGGTATAGGATTGCAGCGCCAGCACCATGCCGGTGAAGACCGCCGTCAGCGCCACCACAGGCAGGCTGAACCAGGCGATCTCGATAAAGGCCTTGAGGAACAGCCGCCCATGGAAGGGCGGCCGCACCAGGTGGCTGATCGCCTCCCCGGCGAAGAGGGCGATGGCGCCCACCGCCCGCAGCCAGCCGATGACGACCCGGCCGAGGGCCGCGGTCAGGTCCAGGGTGCGATCCAAGGCGATCAGGCGCCGCCGCTCGCGAGCCGCGCATAGCGCGCGCCGAGGCTGGTCAGCACCTCATACCCGATGGTGCCGCAGCGCGCCGCGATGTCGTCCGGCGTGTTCCCGGGCCCGCCGATCAGGGTCATGGCATCCCCGACCCGGGCTTCCGGTACATCCGTCACGTCGAAGGTCGTCAGATCCATCGATACCCGGCCTATGAGCGGCACGGCGCGCCCGCGCAACAGCGCCAGCGACCGGCCGGAGAGGCTACGAAGGTAGCCATCGGCATAGCCCGCCGCAACGGTTGCAACCCGCCGCGGTTCCCTCGCGGCCCAGGAAGCCCCGTAACCAACGGTATCGCCCGCCGCGATATCGCGGATCTGCAGCACCGGCGCCTCCAGCACCGCCACCTGCCGCATCGGGTTCGGCTGCCCGGGTGTCGGGTTGATGCCGTAGAGCGCGCAGCCCGGCCGGGCGAGGTCGGAGGCATAATCCGGCCCGAGGAAGATGCCGGAGGAATTGGCGAAGCTCCGCTTCACCCCCGGCGCGATCCGCGCCGCCGCCAGGGCGAAGCGCGCGGCCTGCCGGGCGTTCAGCGGGTGGTCGGGTTCATCCGCGCAGGCGAGGTGGGTCATGACGTAGCGCAGGTCGAGCCCCGCCAGCATGCCGCGGTCGGCGGCCAGGCGCTTCTGCTCCCCGGCATCCAGGCCGAGCCGCGCCATCCCGGTATCCAAGTGCAGCAGCGCCGGCCGCGCCGCCCCCGCTGCGCGGCCAGCCGCCGCATGGGCCTCCACATCCCCCAGCCCGTTCAGCACGGGCCAGAGGCCCGTATCCCCGTCCGCCCCGGGCGGGAAGCCGTTCAGCACGATGATGGCGGGGCCCGTGCCCAGCGCCTGGCGCAGCGCCAGCCCCTCCGTCAGATGGGCGACGAAGAAGGTGTCACAGCCCGCATCCCGCAGCGCGCCGGCCACCGCGGCGGCGCCCAGCCCGTACCCATCCGCCTTCACCACCCCCGCGCAGGGCGCGCCATGCCGGGCGCCGAGGTCGCGCCAATTGGCGACGAGGGCGGAGAGGTCGATGCGCAGCGCACCCTGGCCGGGGATCACGCCAGGTCCTGCCGATAGACGATGAAGCCCGACCGTTCCGCGACCTGGTCATAGAGGCGCTGCGCCACCGCGTTGCTCTCATGCGTGTGCCAGTAGACGCGCCGCGCCCCGGCGGCGCGGGCGCGGGCATAGACGCCCTCGATCAGCGCGCGCCCCACCCCCTGCCCGCGCAGCTCCGGCGCGGCGAAGAGGTCCTGCAGGTAGCAGGTGGGGCCGACGAGCCCCGTGTTGCGGTGGAAGATGATGTGGGCCAGGCCGACCAGCATGCCCCCGGCCTCCGCGACCAGCGCCTCCATCGGCTCCATGCCGTCGAAGAAGCGCTCCCAGGTCGCCGCCGTCAGCGCCGCGGCCGGCGCCGTCTCCCGCGCCCGTCCATAGAATTCGTTGTAGCCGTGCCAGAGCGGCAGCCAGGCCGTGAAGTCGCCTGGCACCGCGGCGCGGACCACCAGCCCCTCAATCGCCATAGCCGCCATCGTCGTGATGCTGGTCGAGGTCGCCGAAGCGCGTGAACTCGCCCTCGAAGAACAGCTTGATGGTGCCGGTCGGTCCGTGGCGCTGCTTGGCGATGATGAGCTCCGCCTTGTTATGGGCGTTCTCCATGTCCTTCTGCCACTTCTCCATGGCCTCGTGCAGCTTCTGCGGATTCTCGAAGTTCAGCTCCTTCGGCTGGCGTTGCGCCAGGTAGTATTCGTCGCGATAGACGAACATCACCATGTCGGCGTCCTGCTCGATCGAGCCCGATTCACGCAGGTCCGACAGCTGCGGCCGCTTGTCCTCCCGGCTCTCCACCTGGCGGGAGAGCTGGGACAGCGCGATGACCGGGATCGACAGCTCCTTCGCGATGGCCTTCAGCCCCTGCGTGATCATGCTGATTTCCAGCACGCGGCTTTCCGGCCGCGTCCCCGCCGCGGGGCGCATCAGCTGCAGGTAGTCGACCACCACCAGGTCGAGCCCCCGCGTCCGCTGCAGGCGCCGGCAGCGCGTGCGCAGCGCGCTGATGGTGATGGCGGGCGTGTCGTCGATCCAGAGCGGCAGCGACTGCAACTCCCGGCTCACCTCCAGGAACTTGTCGAAGTCGCGCTGCAGGATGTCACCGCGGCGGATGCGGTCGCCGCTGATCCGCGCCTCCTCCGACAACAATCGCGTCGCCAGCTGGTCGCAGCTCATTTCGAGGGAGAAGATCGCGACGCCGCCACGCGGCACGGCATTCGGATCGGCCTCCCGCGCCTTGCGCAGGATGCTCCGAGCCGCGCCGAAGGCGATCTTGGTGGCAAGCGCGGTCTTGCCCATGGCCGGGCGCCCCGCGAGGATCAGCAGGTCCGACTTGTGCAGCCCGCCCGTCTTGGCATCGAAGTCGCGCAGCCCCGTCGACAGGCCGCTGACGCCGCCGGGGTTGGAGAAGGCGGCCGCGGCATGCGCGACCGCGGTGGCCAGCGCCTTCTCGAAATGCACGAAGCCGCCATCGGAGCCGTTGTCCTTGGCCAGGTCGAACAGCGCCTGTTCCGCCGATTCCAGCTGCTGGCGGCCATCCAGCTCCGGCTCCGCGCCGAAGGCGCGGTTGACGATGACCTCGCCCAGATCGACCAGCTGGCGACGCATCCAGGCATCGTGGATGACCTTGCCGTATTCGCCGGCATTGATGATGCCGACCATGGCGCCGAGCAGCTGGCCCAGATAGGCGGTGCCGCCGACCTCATCCAGCAGCCCGTTATGCTCGAACTCCGCCCGCAGCGTGACGGCATCCGCCAGCTGCCCGGCCTCGATCCGGCGCTGGATGGCGCCATAGATGCGGCCATGGATCGGGTCGGCGAAATGCTCGGCGGCCAGGAACTCGCTGACCCGCTCATAGGCCTTGTTGTTGGCCAGTAGCGCGCCGAGCAGCGACTGCTCCGCCTCGATGTTCGAAGGCGGCAGCCGCTGGGAGAGGCCGAGGAGGCCATCGCCGCCAAAGGCGGGGGCGGGAGGGGCGCCGAAGGTGTTCATGCCGGCATCATAGCGCGACGGGCGAGTCGGGCGCGCCCCCGTCCGGCGGTGGATGGCTGTGGATAGCGGGGACGAGGGGGCACAAATGGATACGGGGAGGGCGCTGCCCTCCCCGTGCCCCACCCGCCAGGGGCGAACCGCCCCTGGACCGTCTCAAGACTTGGGTTGCAAGGGCCCGCTGGCCCTTGCCGGGGGTTTCAGGGGGCAGAGCCCCCTGAGGCCCGATCAATCCCGCTCGGAAGCCGCGCCAAGCTCGGCCAGCTCGGCGGCCAGCTCGGCCTCCAGGCTCTCTTCCTCGGCCTGGTCGGCGGCGCGCAAATCCTCGCCGCGGGCCTGCTTCTCGGCTTCCTCGACGGACCGCGCGACGTTCACGCCGACCGGGATGGAAACCTCCGGGTGCAGCGCCACGCGGACCTGGGTCATGCCCAGCGTCTTGATCGGCTGCTCCAGCAGGACCTGGCTGCGGTCGAGCGTGAGGCCGGAGGACTTGCAGGCCTCCGCGATGTCGCGGCCGGAGACGGAGCCGTACAGGCTGCCGCTCTCGCCGGCGGAGCGGATGATGACGACCGACAGGCCGTGCACGCGCTCCGCGATGCGCTCCGCTTCCTCGCGCTTCTTGAGGTTCAGCGCCTCAAGCTGCGCGCGCTCGCGCTCGAACCGCGCGAGGTTGTCCTTGTTGGCGCGGATCGCCTTGCCCTGCGGCAACAGGAAGTTGCGCGCATAGCCCGGGCGGACCTTCACCAGTTCGCCCATCTGGCCGAGCTTCTCGACCCTTTGCATCAGGATGACTTCGATCATGGCTGCACCGTTTCAGCGCTGGGGGGGCGGCGCACCGCGCCGGCCCCGTGTTCCGTTGAGAATATCGAACAGGCCGTAACCCGTGACGGCCAGCGCCACCGGGACGGACATGATGAGAAGCGCCGCATAGGCGCCGCCCAGGACCATGGGTCGGCCGCGCAGGGCGCCCGTGGCGCGATGGAAAGCGGCCAACCCATGCAGGAAGACCGGCACCATCAGCGCCAGCAGCAGCGAAAGCTCCACCGCATCGCTCCCGTCATCCGCCACCAGCCAAAGGCCGGCGGCAAGGGCGGGCAGCAGCGCGTACCAGGCCGGAAGCCGGGCTTCGCGGAAGGCCGGGCGCGCGGTGATGATGCCGAGGCGGACCAGCAGGCCGGACGCCGCGGCGGCATTGATCAGCAGGGCCATGGCGACCCAGAAGCCGATCGCGGCCGCCTTCACCCGCACCAGTTCCACCACCAGCCCCTCGGCCGGCGGCAGCCCCATGCGGGACAGCGCCTGTTCCACCGCGCCGCGCAGCGCGCCTTCCAGCCCGCCCGGAACGTCCGACAGCAGCCAGGCCGCCACCGCGACCCCGGCCGCCGGCAGGATGCCGAGCAGGGTGAAGGACGCCGCCAGGTCCGGCATCGCCGTGCCCGCATGCGGCCCGCGCCGCGATGCCAGCACCAGCGCCGCCGCCGGCGCGCCGAAGACGCCCAGGAAGAGCCCGGCGCCAAGGCTGCTGCCGACGGCCATGAGCGCGACGAAGGCCACGCCCACCGCCCCGATCACCGCCCCCGCGCCGAAGCCGATGCCCGCCATGAACAGCGGCATCGGCGCCAGCCAGAGCGTCAGCGCACCCCCGGGCATGCCCCGGAAGCCCCAGAGGGTCAGGACCGCGGCCGCCAGGCCGGCGGCACCGGCGGCAAGCCAGCGGGGATCGGACGCGATGCGCCGATCCTCCTCCGTCCCCTGCCGCGTGCTGTCCGCCGCCATGGCCGTGGCCCCGTCCCCTGGCCGCCCGTCAGTCGTTGATGACGTAGGGCAGCAGGGCCAGGAAGCGCGCGCGCTTGATGGCGTTCGCCAGCTCGCGCTGCTTCTTCGCGCTCACGGCGGTGATGCGGCTCGGCACGATCTTGCCGCGCTCCGACAGGAAGCGCGACAGCAGGCGGACGTCCTTGTAGTCGATCTTCGGCGCGTTCGGGCCGGAGAAGGGGCAGGACTTGCGGCGGCGGTAGAACGGCCGGCGGGCGCCCACGGCGGGGCGGCGCATGGCGGGGTTCAGCGAAATCTCTTCGTTGCGGTCGGACATTTCAGATCACTCCTCGCCCGGGCCCATGTCCATCTCTTCACGCGGACGCGCGCGGTATTCCTCGCGGTCGTCGCGCTCACGCCCACCGCCGGTGCGGCCGGAGCCGAAGCGGCCGGCGGGGCGGGGACCACGGAAGCCGCGGTCACGCTCACGATCCTCGCCACGGCGGGCCAGGATGGCGGAGGGCGCCTCGTCGATCGCCTCGATCCGCAGCGTCAGGCTGCGCAGCACGTCCTCATGCAGGCCGAGCTGGCGCTCGACTTCCAGCATCGCGGCCGGCGGCGCGGAGATGCCGAGGAGCATGTAATGCGCCTTGCGGTTCTTCTTGATCTTGTAGGCGAGGCCGCGGAGGCCCCAGTATTCCTGCTTCTTGACCTCGCCGCCCTGCTCGCCGACCGTCGTCGCCACCTGGGCGGCGATCGCCTCGACCTGCTGCTGCGTGATGTCGTTGCGCGCCATGAGCACGCATTCATACAAGGGCATCGGGTCCCTCCGGCTGTCTCAGCCCAGGCGTCCCCCGGCACCATGCCAGGGTCACGCACGAACGGGCATAGCCGGGACCGATGCCTCGGGTCCCGGCAGGGAAGCGCGGCGTAAAGCACGGCCGCCCCGCCGGGGCAAGAATTGAATCGGGCGCCGCCTGCGTTCCGTTACGGATCCAGCAGGATATTGGCCGCCGTCAGCACCGGGCTGCCGGTGAAGGTCGCGATCACCACCGCCCCGCCCGCCCCGCTGCCATCCGCGTCATACCGCAGCACGCCCGCCGTGGTGTCATAGAGGAACCGCTGCGCGGCCGTGCCGGCGGCCGCCAGGCCCGCGCCGGCAGCGAAGGCGCCGGGGTCCAGCGCCCCCGACCCGCCGCCGAAGGCGCTGCCCTGGAAGACCAGCCGGTCCTCCGCCACGGTGAAGCCGGCGATGGTGTCGCCGCCCTCCGTCGCGTCGGCCCAGTAGAAGCGGTCCGCATCGGCGCCGCCGGAGAGGCTGTCCGCCCCCGCGCCGCCCCAGAGCGTATCCGCCCCCGCCCCGCCAGACAGCGTATCGCCCAGCGCGCCGCCCACCAGGCTGTCCGCGCCCCCGCCGGCGGTGATGGCATTGGCGAGCGCATTGCCGGACAGGGTCTGCCCGCTGCCGGTGCCGACCAGGCGCTCCACCTCCGCCCCCAGCACGTAGCTGGACAGCGCGGTGCGGACGGTGTCGCCCGTGCCGCCGCCCGGCAGTTCCAGCACCACGTCGCCTGCGTCGTCCACGATGTAGACGTCGTTGGAGGCCCCGCCCGCCAGGCTGTCGGCGCCGACCCCGCCATCCAGCGTATCCGCGCCGTTGTTGCCGGCCAGGGTGTCCTGCCCGTCGCCACCGGCCAGGCTGTCCGCGCCGCCATTGCCGGTGATGAGGTTGGCCGCCGTATTCCCCGCCAGGGTCTGCGCGCCGGCGCTGGTGCCGGTCAGGTTCTCGACCTCCGCGATGCCGCCCAGGCTGTAGCTCGCCAGCGCCGTGCGGATCGTGTCCGTCCCTTCCCCGGCCAGTTCCAGCACCAGGTCCAGCAGATCCCCCACGAGGAAGACATCGTTGCCCGCGCCGCCGGCCATCGTATCCGCGGCGGCCCCGCCATCCAGCGTATCAGCCCCCGCATCGCCGAAGAGGCTGTCGCCGCCCGCGCCCCCGGCGATCTCGTTGCCGAGGCCGTTGCCCGCCAGCGTCTGCCCGCCCGCCGAGGTGCCGGTCAGGTTCTCCACCTCCGCGCCCAGGGTGTAGCTGGACAGGCTGGTGCGAACCCGGTCGGCGGTGCCGCCAGCGGCCAGTTCCAGCACCAGGTCACCGATGTCGTCCACGACATAGACGTCACTGGAGGTGCCGCCCGCCATGCTGTCGGCGCCCGTGCCGCCATCCAGCGTATCGGCGCCCGCATTGCCCGCCAGCGTATCCGCGCCGGCGAGGCCCGAGAGGCTGTCCGCGCCACTGTTGCCCGCGATGACATTGTCGAGGCCCTGGCCGGACAGGGTCTGCCCCCCGGTGGAGGTGCCGGTCAGGTTCTCGACCTCCGCCGCCAGCACATGAGTCGCCAGCGCCGTGCGGACAGTGTCCGTGCCCTCCCCGGCCGCCTCCAGCACCTGGTCGGCGGCGTTGTCGAGGAGGTAGACATCGTCGCCGAGGCCGCCCGCCAGGCTGTCCGCCCCCGCGCCGCCATCCAGCGTATCGGCATCGAGCCCGCCCGACAGCGTATCGCTGCCCGCCGCGCCGATGATGCTGTTGGCGCCGTCATTGCCGGTCAGGAGCTGGCTGGTCCCGATGCCGCGCAGATGCTCCACCGCGGCGAGGCCCGCGATCGAGTAGCTGGCCAGCGTGGTGCGGAGTTGGTCGGCGGTGTCGGTGCCGGCCTCATCCACCACGTCGCCCGCGTCATCCACGATGTAGATGTCATTGCCCGCGCCGCCGGAGAGGCGGTCCGCCCCCGCGCCGCCATCCAGCGTATCCGCACCCGCCGTGCCGGTGATGGTGTTGGCGCCGGCATTGCCGGTCAGGGCCTGGGCGGTGCCGGTGCCGGCGAGGATTTCGACCTCCGCCGCCAGCGTGTAGGCGGCGAGCGCGGTGCGGACGGTGTCCGTGCCCTCACCGGCCTGCTCCAGCACCAGGTCGCCGGCATTGTCGACGATGTAGAGGTCGTCATCCCCGCCGCCGGCCAGGCTGTCCGCGCCTGCGCCGCCATCCAGCGTATCGGCCCCGGCCAGGCCCGCCAGCGTATCCGCACCGGTGCCGCCGGTGATGCGGTTGGCCTCCGCCTGGCCTGTCAGGACCTGGCTGGTGCCGATGCCGGTCAGGTTCTCGACCCCGGCGGCCAGGGTGTAGGTCGCGGCGGAGGCGCGGACGAGGTCCGTGCCCTCCCCCGCCGCTTCGATGACGAGGTCGCCGGCATCGTCGGCAAGGTAGGTGTCGTCCCCGGCGCCGCCCGCCATGGTATCGATGCCCGCGCCGCCATTGAGGCTGTCGGCACCGCTGCCCCCGACCAGGCTGTCATCGCCCCCACCGCCGGAGAGCGTATCCGTGCCGCCCCCGCCGGTGATGGTGTTGTCGACCGCATTGCCGGCGAGTGACTGGGAGGCCGCGCTGCCTTCCAGCAGTTCGGCATCGGTCGCGAGCGTGTAGGTGGTGAGGGTGGTGCGGACGGTATCGGTGCCGCCCGTATCGCTGATCGCGTCGCCGGCGTTGTCCACGACGTAGACATCACCGCCGAGCCCGCCCGAGAGGCTGTCCGCCCCCGCGCCGCCATCCAGCGTATCCGCACCCGCCGCGCCCGTGATGGTGTTCGCGCCGGCATTGCCGGTCAGCGCCTGGGCGCTGCCCGTGCCTGTCAGCAGTTCGACGTTGGCCGCAAGCGTGTAGGCCACCAGCGCCGTGCGGACCTCATCCGTGCCGGCGCCGACGACCGTGCTCTCCAGCACCGCGTCGCCCGCATTGTCGATGAGGTAGACATCATCGCCGAGCCCGCCGGCCAGGCTGTCCGCCCCCGCCCCACCATCCAGCGTATCGGCGCCCGCCGTGCCGCCGATGGTGTTCGCGCCCGCATTGCCCGTCAGCGCCTGCGCCGTGCCGGTGCCTGTCAGGATCTCGACTTCGGCAGCCAGGGTGTAGGCGGCCAGTGCGGTGCGGACCGTATCGGTGCCTTCGCCGGCCAGTTCCAGCACTGCATCGGTAGCGTCGTCCACGACGTAGACGTCGTTCCCCGCGCCGCCCGCCAGGCTGTCGGCACCCGCCCCGCCATTCAGCGTATCGGCGCCCGCCGTGCCCGTGATGGTGTTGGCGCCCGCATTGCCCGTCAGCGCCTGCGCCGTGCCGGTGCCGACCAGCAGTTCCGCGTCGGCGGTAAGCGTGTAGGCCGCCAGCGCGGTCCTGACGGCATCGATGCCGCCCGCGTCGCTGATCGCGTCGCCCGCATTGTCGATGACGTAGACATCGTCGCCGAGCCCACCGGCCAGGCTGTCCGCACCCGCCCCGCCATCCAGCGTATCGGCGCCCGCCGTGCCGGTGATGGTGTTCGCGCCGGCATTGCCGGTCAGCGTCTGGGCGCTGCCTGTGCCGGTCAGGAATTCGACGTTGGCGGCGAGCGTGTAGGCGGCGAGCGCCGTGCGGACCTCATCCGTACCGGCGCCGACCAGCGTGCTCTCCAGCACCGCATCGCCCGCATTGTCGATGAGGTAGACGTCATCGCCGAGGCCGCCGGCCAGGCTATCCGCCCCTGACCCGCCATCCAGCGTATCGGCACCCGCCGTGCCGCCGATGGTGTTCGCGCCGGCATTGCCCGTCAGCGCCTGCGCCGTGCCGGTGCCGGTCAGGTTCTCGACCTCGGCGGCAAGGGTGTAGGCGGCGAGTGCGGTGCGGACGCTGTCCGTGCCCTCGCCGGCCAGTTCCAGCACCGTGTCGCCCGCATCATCCACGAGGTAGGCGTCGTTCCCGTCGCCGCCGGCCATGACATCCGCGCCGCCGCCGCCAGTCAGGCTGTCCGCGCCAAGCCCGCCCGAGAGGCTGTCATCGCCGAGATCGCCGGCCAGCGTATCGGCACCCGCGGTGCCGCTGATGGTGTTGGCGCCTGCATTGCCCGTCAGCGCCTGCGCCGTACCGGTGCCCACCAGCAGCTCCGCATCTGCCGCCAGCGTATAGGCCGCCAGCGCGGTCCTGACGGTGTCGATACCGCCCGCGTCGCTGATCACGTCGCCGGCGTTGTCGATGACAAAGACATCGTCGCCGAGCCCGCCCGAGAGGCTGTCCGCCCCCGCGCCGCCATCGAGCGTATCAGCACCAGCGGTGCCGCTGATGGTGTTCGCGCCGGCATTGCCGGTCAGCGCCTGGGCGCTGCCTGCGCCAGTCAGGAATTCGACGTTGGTCGCCAGCGTATAGGCCGCCAGCGCCGTGCGGACCTCGTCCGTGCCGCCGCCGACCACCGTGCTCTCCAGCACCGCATCGCCCGCATGGTCGATGATGTAGACGTCATCGCCGAGCCCGCCGGCCAGGCTGTCCGCGCCCGCCCCACCATCCAGCGTATCGGCGCCCGCCGTGCCGCCGATGGTGTTCGCGCCGGCGTTGCCCGTCAGCGCCTGTGCCGTGCCGGTGCCGACGAGTACCTCGGTTTCCGCCGCCAGGGTGCAGGCCGCCAGCGTGGTGCGGACCGTGTCAGTGCCTTCACCAGCCAGCTCCAGCACCGAATCGCCGGCCTCGTCGACGATGTAGACGTCATTGCCCGCGCCGCCCGCCAGGCTGTCGGCGCCCACCCCGCCATTCAGCGTATCGGCACCCGCGGTGCCGCTGATGGTGTTGGCGCCGGCATTGCCGGTCAGCGCCTGCGCGCTGCCCGTGCCGACCAGCAGTTCCGCGTCGGCGGAAAGCGTGTAGGCCGCCAGCGCGGTCCTGACGGCATCGATGCCGCCCGCATCGCTGATCGCGTCGCCCGCATTGTCGATGACGTAGACATCATCGCCGAGGCCACCCGAAAGGCTGTCGGCGCCCGCCGCACCATCCAGCGTATCTGCACCGGCGGTGCCGCTGATCGTGTTGGCGCCGCTGTTGCCCGTCAGCGCCTGCGCGCTGCCCGTGCCGGTCAGGATCTCGACATTCGCCGCCAGCGTATGGGCCGCCAGCGCCGTCCGCACCTCATCCACGCCGGCACCCGCGACCGTGCTTTCCAGCACTGCGTCGCCGGCATCGTCGATGACATAGACATCATTGCCGAGCCCACCCGAGAGGCTGTCGGCGCCCAGGCCACCATCCAGCGTATCGGCGCCCGCCGTGCCGCTGATGGTGTTCGCGCCGGCATTGCCCGTCAGCGCCTGCGCCGTGCCGGTGCCGACCAGCAGCTCGACCTCCGCCGCCAGGGTGTAGGCCGCCAGCGTGGTGCGGAGGGTGTCCGTGCCCTCGCCCGCCAGTTCCAGCACCGCGTCGCCGATGGCGTCCAGGACATAGACGTCGTTGCCAGCCCCGCCGACCAGGCTGTCCGCGCCGCCGCCGCCATCCAGCGTATCCGCACCCGCGGTCCCGATGACCGTATTGGCGCCCGCATTGCCCGTCAGCGCCTGCGCGCTGCCCGTGCCGACCAGCAGCTCGGCCTCCGCCGCCAGCACCACGGCGGCCGCCGCGGCCTGCACCGTGTCGGCGCCGCCGCCGGCCAGTTCCAGCACCGCGTCGCCGGTGACGTCGAGGATGTAGAGGTCATCGCCGGCACCACCCGCCAGGCTGTCCGCCCCCGCGCCGCCATCCAGCGTATCGCCGCCGGCCGAGCCGATGATGGTGTTCGCCAGCGCATTGCCCGTCAGCGCCTGCGACAGGCCCGTGCCGGCCAGCACCTCGATCTCCGCCCCCAGCGCATAGGCCGCCAGGGAGACGCGGACCGTGTCGGTGCCCGCGGCCGCTGCCTCGGTCACCGAATCGCCGATCTCGTCCACCCCATAGACGTCGTTGCCGGCACCGCCGGCCATGCTGTCCGCGCCCGTGCCGCCGTCCAGCGTATCGGCGCCGGTACCACCGACCAGCGTATCCGCGCCATCGAAGCCGGCCAGGCTGTTCGCGCCGGCCGTCGCGCGGATGACATTCGCGCCGGCATGGCCCGCCAGTACCTGGCCGCTGCCCGTGCCCGTCAAATTCTCCAGCGTCCCCACCAGCGTATAGGCGCCGAGGCTGGCCTCCACGAGATCGGTGCCACCGCCCGCAAGCTCCACCACGACGTCGCCGACATCATCGACGCCATAGGTGTCGTTGCCCGCGCCGCCCGCCATGACGTCCGCGCCGGTGCCGCCGACCAGGCTGTCCGCCTCCGTGCCGCCGGCCAGGCTGTCATTGCCCGCGCCGCCCGACAGCGTATCGGCACCGCCGCCGCCCAGGATCGTGTTGGCGAGGCCGTTGCCCGAGAGCGACTGCGCGGCGGCCGTGCCCTGCAGCACCTCCACTTCCGCCGCCAGGACATGCGTGGCGAGCCCCGTGCGGACGGTGTCGGTGCCCGCGCCCGCGGCCTCCACCACCACATCCCCCGCATCGTCGACAAAGTAGAGGTCGTCGCCACCGCCGCCCGCCAGCCGGTCCGCGCCCACCCCGCCATCCAGTGTATCGGCGCCCGCCGTGCCGGTGATGGTGTTGGCGCCGCTGTTGCCCGTCAGCGCCTGCGCACTGCCCGTGCCGGTCAGGTTCTCGACATTGGCCAGGCTTGCCAGCGAATAGGCCGCCAGCGCGGTCCGGATCGTATCCGTGCCCGCGGCTGCTGCCTCCACCACCACGTCCGCGAGGCTGTCCACGACATAGACGTCGTTGCCCGCCAGGCCTGCCAGCGTGTCGGCACCCAGGCCGCCATCCAGCGTATCCGCCCCCGCCGCGCCGGTGATGGAATTGGCCAGCCCGTTGCCCGTCAGCGCCGCATTAGTCGCGGTGCCGACCAGGTGCTCCACCTCCGCCGCCAGCGTGTAGCTGGCCAGGCTGACGCGCACGGTATCAACGCCACCGCCCGCCAGTTCGAGCACCGCGTCGCCAACGTTGTCGAGCACATA
>JAIXWG010000028.1 GCA_027482245.1 Acetobacteraceae bacterium
CGGGCCGGGCGACGGGCTGGCGACGGGCGCCGCCGGGGCGGGCGCGCGGGGCGCCGGGGCCGGCGCGCCGCCATCCGCCAGCGCGCCCAGCCGCGCAAGCAGATCCGCCGGCGCCGGCACGTCCTTGTGCTGGTCGATGACCACCGCGCGCTGGCGCCGCAGCACGTCCACGGCCGCCAGCAGCGCATCGGCGACGCCGCCTTCCACCACCAGCTTGCCGTTGCGCGCCAGGCCGAGGATGTCCTCCGCCCGGTGCGCCACGTTCTTCATCCCCGGCGCGCCGAGCGCGTCCGACATGCCCTTCAGCGAATGGAAGGCGCGGAACAGGCGGTCCACGGCCGGGCGGTCCGCCGCCGAGCCGCCCGCCAGGATGCGCTCGATGGCGTCGAGGTGCTCCTCCGACTCGCCCGCGAATTCCTGCCATAGGCCCTCGTCTTCGATCATGGATGGCCCCCCACCGGCAGCCCCGCCGCGCGGCGGGCGGTGCGCAGCAGCGCCTCCCCCTGCCGCTGCTTCAGGTCGGGGCTGAGCGCTCCGGAGGGCTTGCCGACGATGCCCGCCACGCCAAGCCGCCGTGCCTCCACCGCCGTCGCCGAGCCCGGCCGCGCGGCGGAGGAGACGATGACGACGGCGCCGATCCCCTCCAGCGCCCAGCGCCGCATCACGCCGATGCCGTCGAGTTCGGGCATCTCGATGTCCAGCATGGTCAGGTCCGGCTGGTATTCGCGCATGGCGGCCAGGGCGCGGACGCCGTCCGGCGCTTCCCCCACCACCTCGAAATCCGGATCGGTGGCCAGCGTCTCCCGCACCAGGCGGCGCATCATGGCGCTGTCATCCACCACCAGCACGCGCCGCCGGGCCGCCACCGGCGCGGCGGGGGCGTAGGGCAGGTCGTGGCCCGCGATGGCGATGGCGGCGGCATGGGCGGCCAGCGCCACGGCATCGAAGGGCGGCTCCGCCAGCAGGGCACGGAGCGAATCGAGGCCCAGCGCCTCCGCCATCGCGCGCAGCGGCTCGGCCGCACGGGCGGCCTCGGCATCGTCCGCCGCGGCCGCCAGGCGCGCGCAGCCCGCCTGGAATTCCGGCGTGAAGGCCGCCAGCATTTCCGGGTCCAGCGCTGCCGGGCCGGCGGGCGGCGCCGGCGGCGCCTCGGCCGGCGGCGGCAGATCCTCCCCCGCCTCGACGATCCGCGCGGCCTGGGCGGACAGCGTCACGGCCAGCGCCTTGAGACCGGGCGCGTCGAAGGGATCGAGCAGCGGCAGCGCGCGATCGAGTAGCAGCTTCAGCGACGCGAGCCCCGCCGCGCCCGCCAGCGCGCGCAGCCCGTCCAGCGCGCGACCGGCCGCGACCTCATCCGCCGCCGCGGCCAGCTTGCCGCAGGCGGCCTCGAATTCCGGCGCCAGCGCCTCCAGGATCTCCCGGTCCAGGCTCGGCGCCGGCGGCGCGGGCGGTGCCGGGGCGGGGGCCGGCGCGGCGGCGACCGGCGCGACATCCGCGCCCGCCTCCCCCACCGCTCGGGCGTGCCGCGCCAGCGCCTCCGCCGCCTGGTGCAGCGCCGGCAGGTCCAGCGGGTCGAGTGCCAGCGCCGCATCCTCCACCAGCCGCGCCAGTGATGGCGCACCCAGCGCCGCGGCCATGGCGCGCAGCTGGTCGAGCGCGCGCTGCGCCGGCGCGGCTTCCCGCACCATGGCGAGCCGCACGGCCTCGGCCTCGAACTCCGGGACGAAGGCGTCGAGCATTTCCCGGTCCAGCGTCATGCCACGCGCTCCTTCGCCAGCGCCTGCACGCGCCGGCCGAGCCCCGCGGGGTCCGCCGTTTCCACCGCCAGCCCGCTTTCGATCACGGCGCCGGGCATGCCGGCGACGACGCAGCTTGCGGGTGACTGGGCGAGCACGGGCATGCCCCTTTCCGTCATGGCGCGGGCGCCCTGCTCCCCATCCCGCCCCATGCCGGTCAGCACCACGCCCAGGGCGCGGCGCGCCACCAGCGCGGCGGATTGGAACAGCAGGTCCACGGAAGGATGCACCGCCATCGGTCCGGAGGCGAGTCGAAGCGACAGCCCGCCCTCCCCGCCCGCCGCGCGGCGCGCCAGGTGGCCGTCCGTGCCGCCCGGGATCACCGTGACCTCGCCCGGGATCAGCACCTGCCCCGCGCGGCCGACACCGACCGGCACGCCGGACAGCCGCGCCAGGTGCTGCGCCAAGTCCGGCGCCAGATCGGCCGGCATGTGCTGCGCCACGACGCAGGGCACCGGCAGCCGCCCGGCCGCGGCCAGGAAGGCGGCCAGCGCATCGGGTCCGCCGGTGGAGGCGCCTACCACCACCACGTCGCAGCCGCCGGCCGCCTTCACCACCCGCACCGGCCCCGCCGCGCGGGCCATCGGCCGCACCGCCGCCCGCTGCCCCGCCCAGTGCCGCAGCCGCCCGCGCAGTTCGCGGTCCAGCATGCCGAGATCGACGCCGCCGAGGTCGCCATCCTTGCAGACATAGTCGACCGCACCGCGGTCCAGCGCCGCCAGCGCGGTGGCCGATCCGTCGCGGGTGTGGTGGCTGACCATCAGCACCGCCGGCGGGTCGGGCAGCGCCATGACGCGGCGTGTCGCCTCCAGCCCGTCCAGCTTCGGCATCTCCACATCCATGGCGATGACGTCGGGGCGGAGCTTCGCGGCCTGTTCCACGCCGGCCTCGCCATCCGCGGCCTCGCCGACCACCTTCAGGTCGCCATCGGCCTCGATGATGCGGCGCAGCGCCATGCGCATGAAGCCGCTATCGTCCACCACCAGGACGCGGATCAAGTGGAGGCGCCCAGGATGGCGGCGCGGCAGATCGGCAGGGGCGCGTCCTGGAATTCCGCGATGGCGGAGACCAGCCCCTCCCCGGCCACCGCCGCGATCAGCCGTTCGGGGATGCGCCGCAGCCCGGTGACGACGGACACCGCCAGCGCCACCGGCCGCGCGCCGGCCAGGCGCAGCAGCGGCGCCTCCGTCCCTGGCGTGGCCAGCACGGAAGCGAGGCCGAGCCTCTCCCCGGCGTCCAGCACCGGCAGGACCTCCCCCCGATGCGCCGCCACGCCGCGGAAGGCGGCAAGCCGTCCCTCGGGCGCGGGGCTCGGCGCCATGGGCGGGATCACCGCCTGCACCTCCTCCACCGGCAGGGCGAAGGCCTGGCCGCCGGCCGCGCAGACCAGCAGGGCGCGCACGGGTTCCGGCACCGGCGGCGCCAGCACCTGGCCGAGCGGCGCCGCCGCCAACTCGGCGATCGCGGCATCGAGCCGCGCGACCAGCGTCGCCTCCCCCGGCCGCGCCGGTTCGATCCGGTGGCAGGGCAGGCCAAGCCGCCGGCCGGCATGGCGGAACAGCACCAGCAGCCCCGGCGGCGGGCCTTCCGCCAGGGGGCTTTCGCCCGCCCAGGCGGGGTCCAGCACCATCACCGGCGCCCCGGCCGCGACGGCGTAGCCCAGCGCCGCCGTCCCCGCGCCGGGGGCGGGGCGCAACTCCGGCAGCGGCACCACCCGTTCCAGCGCGGCGAAGGGCAGCACGAGGCGGAGCCCGCCGATCTCCGCCGCCATGGCCACCAAGCGCGCGCGGCCGGCGCGGGCCGGCACTGCCCAGCCGGCGCCGGACGCGGCCTCCGCCGGCGGCACGGGGCGGGCGGCCAGGCGCGGCGCCAGCAGGGGGCGCGCGCCGGGCGGCGCTTCCGCCACCAGGGCCTCTCCGGCCATGATCACGCGGCCGCCGGGGCCATCGATCACCACCCAGGCATCGCCGCCCGGCAGCCCGGCTTCCGGCGCCATCACCGGCAGGGCCTGCCCGCCGATCACCGCGATGCCGAGCAGCCCCGCCCCCGCCAGCGGCGCGGGGCGCAGGCGCTGCGGGTCCACCGGCTGCGCGCCGGCCGGCAGCAGGAAGGCCAGGCCACCGGCGATCAGCGCCTCAGCCACCCGCATCCTCCCGCCGCCAGATGCCGACAAGCTCCCGCGACCACAGCCGCAGGCCGAGCCCGGGCGGCGGCGAATCGGTCGGCCCGAGCAGCAGCGCGCCGCCGGGGCGGAGCGCCGCCGCCAATTGCCGCAGCACCGAAAGCCGCCCCTCCGGCGTCATGTAGATCAGCACGTTGCGGCAGAGGATCGCATCCGCGCTGGCCTCCGGCAGGCCGCAATCCAGCAGGTTGGCACGCCGGAAGCGCACGCCGGGGCGCAGCGCCTCCACCGGCTCGAACCACCCATCGGCGATGTCGAGCAGCAGGCGGTCCTCGGCCTTCACCTCCCGCAGCGCATCGGGGGGGCCGAGTCGGTAGCGCGCCGCTTCCGCCACCTCCAGCGCCGGGCGGCAGACATCGATGCCCAGCACCCGCCAGGGATGGGCCGATCGCGCGCCGAGGATGGCGAGCGTCCAGGCTTCCTCCCCCGTCGCGCAGCCCGCGGAGACGAAGGACAGCGGCCGGCCCGCCGCGCGCTCCACCAGATCCGGCAGCACGATCTGGCGGAACTGGTCGAGCTGGGCGGAGGCGCGGAACATCCGCGTCTCCTGCACCGTCACGGCATCCAGCAGCGCGGCCCAGTCGGGATGGTCGATGCCCGGCCGGTCCATCGGCAGGCGCGCCACCAGCGCCGCGGCGCGCACCAGGCGGTTCATCAGGACGTCGGACCGGGCGAAGCCTGCCAGATCCTCAAGGCGGTCCAGCACCGCGCCGAAGGGCGGCGCGGCCAGGGCATGCGACCCGGTATCAGGCACCGCCGTTCAGCCGGCCGCGTCCAGCACGGCCGTCAGCCGGTTCAGGCCATCCTCCCGGCTGTAGCGCAGCGTCTTGGTCATCTGCTGCACGAAATGCACGCCGAGCCCGCCGATGTCCCGGTCCTCCAGCGACGCCTCGGTATCCGGCGTGGCGCGGGCCAGCGGATCGAAGGCGCGGCCATCATCCTCGACCGTCGCGATGACCTCCTCCGCCTCCTGCCGCACGGTGACGGCGATGTAGGTCGCGCCGCCATCGCCGCCCGTGCCGTGCATGGCGACGTTGGCGGCCAGTTCCTCCACCACCACCGCCAGGCGATGGGCGGCCTTGGGGGACAGCCCCGCCTCCTCGGCGAAGCCTTCCAGCGCGTCGAGCAGACGCGGGACCTCCTCCGTGTCGGGCGGGATGGTGAGGGCAAGCGGTTGCGGCACGTGAGGTGCTCTCTGGAAGCCGATCGCGGGAAGGTTAGCCGTGGCCGCGGCGCTTGTCGCGTCCCCTCGCGGGGGGGCGCATCAACGGGGAATCAAGCTTTCACCGTCAGAAGGGGGCCTGTCCCGGTCGTGGAGCGTGGCTGGTGGAAATGTTCGGCACCTTCGTGGCGGGCCTCGGCCTGTTCCTGGTGGGCATCAAGGGGCTGGGCACGCAGCTGCAGCTGCTGGCGGGCGGGCGCATGCGCCGGCTGCTGGGCACGGCGACGCGCAGCGGGCCGCGCAGCGCCATGCTCGGCGTCATGGTCGGCGCGCTGACGCAAAGCAGCAACGCGGCCACCTTCATCAGCACCTCCCTCGTGCAGGCCGGCATCCTGGCGCTGCCGCGGGCCATGCTGATCGTGGGCTTCGCCAATGTGGGCACGGCCGGGCTGGTGCTGCTCGCCACGGTAGACCTGCACCTGGCCGCGCTGTGGCTGGTGGGCGTGGTCGGCTTCCTCAGCACCCGCAACCTGGAACGCGCCAGCCCGCTGCGCCCGGCACTCGGCGCGCTGCTCGGCCTCGCGCTGCTGTTCCTCGGCATCGACCTGATGAAGATCGGCGCCACGCCGCTGCGGGACGTGGCGGCGGTGCGGGAGGTGCTGGCCGCGGCCTCCGGCGGCATCGCGGCCATGGCGCTCGCCTTCCTGGCCGGCGCGGCGGTGGCGACCGTGGCGCAATCCTCCTCCACCGTCACCATCCTGGCGCTGGCGATGCATGAGGCCGGCGTGCTGGATTTCGAGCAGGCGCTGCTGGTCGCCTGCGGCGCCTCGCTCGGCTCCGGACTCGCCGTGCTGCTGCTGTCGGCGGACATGCGCGGCACCAGCCGGCGGCTGGCGATCCACCAGGCCCTGCTGAAGGCTGCCGGCGCCGTGGTGTTCATCGCGCTGCTGCTGGCGGAGCACGCGACCGGCCTGCCGCTGCTGCTGGGCCTGTCTTCCGTGGCGGGGGACCCGCAGGCGCGCTTGGCCTGGCTGTTCCTCGCACTGCAACTCGTCTCCGCCCTGGCGCTGCTGCCCTTCGGGCCGGCGGTGGAGCGGCTGCTGGCGCGGCTGTCGCCGGAAACCCAGGCGGAAGCCCTGTCCCGCCCGCGCTTCATCTACGACCAGGCGCTGGCCGAACCCGTCACCGCGCTCGACCTCGTCGTGCGGGAACAGCGGCGGCTGCTGGACCGCCTGCCGGTGCTGGCCGACCAGCTGCGCGCGGAGCCCGAGGGCCCCGGCGCGCCCCGGACCGCGATGCTGGAGGCCAGCGCGGCGCTGGAGGCGCGGATCGGCACCTTCCTGAAGGACATCCTCTCCCGCGGCTGCGGGCCCGAACAGCTGGACCGCGCGGTGGCGCTGGAAGCGGCGCTGGATGGCCTGCGCGCGCTGCGGGAGACGCTCGGCGAATTCGGGGAGGTCGCGGAAGCCGTCGGCGAGGCCGAGGCCGCGACCCTGCTGCCCGTGATCCACCGCCTGGCGGAAGCGCTGCACCTGCTGCTCGGCCAGTTGGCGGAATTCGGCAGCGAGGGGGATGCCGAGACGCTGGCCATGATCGGCGCCATGACGGCGGACCGCAGCGACATGATGGACGGGCTGCGGCGGCGCCTGTCCCGCGCGGAGCCCAACCTGCCCTATGGCGCGCAGGACGTGCTGTTCCGCGCCACCTCCCTGTTCGAGCGGATGGTGTGGCTGACGCGCCGCCAGGCGCTGCTACTGGCACCGGCGCCGGGCTGAACCGCCGCGGTTCGCGCGCCGCGGCGCTCCGGCGTGGATTGCGGCCCCGGCACCGCGCCATGTAGCCTTGGTGTCGCAATCCGGCCCGCAGTGCGGGCGCCACAAGGACGCTACCGCATTCCCTCGTTCCCCTCTCCGGCGGCCGCGCACCCCTGATGCCGCGCCGCTTCCTGGCCGCCCGCACGGACCGGCCGACGCAACACCCGCCGCAGATCGAGCATGGGGTGGAAGGCCGCCCGGGCGCGGCCCAGGCCGCCGCGCTGGCGGCGCAACAGATCGGCATCCAGTCGATCTACCTGATCCTGCCCGGCCTGGTCGGCGCGCAGTTCGGCCTGCTGCCGCTGGATGTGCTGAACTTCGTGGGGCTGTCCGTCGCGGCCATCGCCATCGCGGGGCTGCTGCAGGCGCTGCCGCGGGGGCCGATCGGGTCGGGCTATCCCATCGCCTCCATCCCCACCCCCGTCTTCGTCGCGGTCTATCTGTCAGCGACGCCCGGGGCGAGCCTGCCCGTGGTCGGCGCCGCGGCGCTGCTGACCGGGCTGCTCGGCCTGGTGCTGGCCGGCACGCTGCGGCGGCTGCAGAAGGTGGTGCCGACGGAGGTCGCGGGCGTCGTCGTCCTGCTGATCGGCGTCAGCCTGCTGCCCCGCGCCTTCGCCGCCATGGGCAACACGACCGAGCAGGCCGTGCTGGCCAGCGTCACGCTGGCGATCATGATGGGCGTGGCGCTGAAGGGCGGCGCGCTGGCGCGCTTCGCGGTACTGGTCGGCGCCGTGGCGGGCACGGTGGTGGCGCTGGCCTATGGGCTCGGCCTGTCCGATGGCGCGATGCTGCAGGCGGCACCCTGGTTCGCCGTGCCCATCCCCGCGCTGCCGGGCTTCGGTGGCTTTGATGCCGCGCTGCTGCCGCCCTTCATCGTCGCGCTGCTGGCCTGCTTCGCATCCTGGACGGGCGACCTGGTGGCCTTCCAGCGCGCCGCCGATGGCGGCTGGCGCCGGCCGGACACGCCGCCGATCCGGCGCGGCCTGCTGGCGCACAGCGCCGCGCTGGCGCTGGCCGGGCTGATGGGGGCGATGCCGCCTGGCAGTTCCTCCGCCTGCGTCGGCCTGTCCATCTCCACCCGCGTGCTGGCCCGGCGCGTCGCCATCTGGGGCTCCGTCGCGCTGCTGGCGCTGGCCTGCTGCCCGAAGCTGCTGGCCGTGGCGCTCGCGGTGCCGGACCCGGTCAAGGCGGCGATGCTGTTCTATGTCTGCTGCTTCATGATCGCGGCGGGCTGCCAGCTGATCGGGTCGCGCATGCTCGACCCCCGCCGCACCTTCACCGTCGGCCTCGGCATCGCCATCGGGCTCGCCACGCTGATCGACGTGCCGACGATGCGCCAGCTGTTGCCGCCCATGCTGCTGGCGCCGGTCACCGCCGGCGCGCTGGCCGCCATCCTGCTGAACCTGCTGACCGCGCCGCTGGTCGCGCAACGCGGCGCCTTCACCATCCGCCCCGGCGACAACCAGGCGCTATTGGATCGGGTGGAGGCGCTGGGCGGCGGCTGGGGCGCGCGGCGGGAGGCGATGGACCATATCGGCCACGCGCTGCTGGAGGTGACCGAGGTGCTGGCCGAGCGCGGCGTGGGCGAGGTGCGGATCCAGGCCCACTACGCCACGGACCGCATCCTGGTGACGGCTGCGTGGCAGGGCGCCAGCCTGCCCCGCCCGGCGGCGCGACCTTCGGTCGATGACCTGGAAGGTCCCGCCACGGCACAGGAGGCCTTCGCCCTCTGGCTCGCGACGCGTCAGGCGGAGACGGTGGACCAGCGCGCCCTGCCCGATGGCGGGCAGGAGCTGCGCCTGACGTTCACCGACTGATCAGCCCGCCGCGGCAGCGAGCGCCCGCCAGACGCGCTCCGGCGTCAGCGGCATGTCGATGTGGTCCACGCCCAGCGCCTCGCACGCCGCGGAGACGATGGCCGGCGGCGCGCCGCAGGCGCCGCCCTCCCCCGCGCCCTTCACGCCGAGGTCGTTGATCGGCGTCGGCACGATGTTGAAGTCGATGGCGAGGTCCGGCAGGTCCTCCGCCCGCGGCATGGCGTAGTCCTGGAAGGTCGCGGTCAGGAACTGGCCGCTCTCGCTGTCATAGACCGCGTGTTCCAGCACCGCCTGGCCGAGCCCCTGCGCGATGCCGCCATGCGACTGGCCATGCACCAGCATCGGGTTGATGACGTTGCCCACATCGTCCACCGCCGCGTAGCGATCGACGGTGAGGCGCCCCGTCTCCGGGTCGATCTCCACCTCCGCCACGTGGCAGCCATTCGGGAAGTTGCACTCGGTGCTGCGCTTGTAGAGCACCTGTTCGTCGAGGCCGGTCTTCTCGCCGGCGGGCAGCTTCGCGGGATCGAGCGAGGCGGCGACTACCTGCTTCCAGCTGACCGCCATGTCGGTGCCCGCGACGGTGAAGCGCCCGGCGACGAGTTCGATATCGGCCTCGCCCGCTTCGAGCAGATGGGCGGCGATGCGCTTCGCCTTCGCGAGCACGGCTTCCGAGGCGCGCGAGGAAGCGACGCCGCCCATCTGGGAGGAGCGGGAGCCGCCGGTGCCGAAGCCCTGCTCCACCTCATCCGTGTCGCCCTGCACCAGCTCCACATCCTCGAAGGGGATGCCGAGGCGGGCATGGACGATCTGCGCGAAGGCCGTTTCATGCCCCTGGCCGTGGCTGAAGGTGCCGACATGCAGCCGCGCCTTGCCTTCCGGCGTCATCACCACGCGCGCCCATTCCTGCGGCTGGCCGCCCGAAGCCTCCACGAAATAGCCGATGCCGATGCCGCGGCGCTTGCCCGCCGCTTCGGAGGCCGCCTTGCGCGCGGGATAGCCATCCCAATCCGCGAGCTTCAGCGCCATGGTCTGGGTGCCCGCGAAATCGCCGCTGTCGAGCACGTTGCCGACGCAATTCCTGTAGGGCATCTGGTCGGCACGGATGTAGTTGCGGCGGCGGATCTCGTCCTTGCCGATGCCGAACTGCGCCGCGCCGATATCGAGCAGCCTTTCGATCGTGTAGGCGATCTCCGGCCGTCCCGCGCCGCGATAGGCATCCGTCGGCACGGTGTTGGTGAAGGCGCAGCGCACCTGGAGGTTCACCGCCTGCAGGTCATAGACCGTGCCCGCGATGCGCGCGCCGGCAACGGTCGGGATGCGCGGGCCGAAATCGAAGAGATAGGCGCCCATGGCCGCGATGCTGCGCACCCGCATGCCGAGCGCCTTGCCATTCTCGTCGAAGGCCATCTCCGCCTTGGTGACGTGGTCGCGCCCATGCGGGTCGCTCACCATGGTCTCGCTGCGGTCGGAGCGCCACTTCACCGGCCGCCCGAGCCGCTTCGCCGCCCAGAGCACCAGCGCGGATTCCGGAAAATTCTTGCCGCGCAGCCCGAAGCCGCCGCCGACATCGCGGGAGATGACGCGCACCTTTTCCAGCGGCACCTTGAAGGCGTATTTCGCGAGCGACTCCCGCACCTTCATCGCGCCCTGGCTCGGGCTGTGCAACTGGTAGCGCTCGCGCTCCGCATCCCAGCGGCCGATGGCAACGCGGGGCTCCATCGGGTTGCCGACGACGCGGTTCTGCACGAGCTCCACGCGAGCGATCCGGTGCGCCGTCGCGAAGGCGGCATCGGCCTCGGCTTCCCGGCCATTGGACCAGTGGACGCAGAGGTTGCTGCCATTCTCCTCCCAGATCACCGGCGCATCGCCATCCAGCGCGCGGGCGGTGTCGGTGATGGCGGGAAGCGGCTCGTACTCGATCTCGACCAGTTCGCAGGCATCCTGCGCCTGGGCGCGCGTCTCGGCCACGACGGCAACGACCAGGTCACCCACGAAGCGCACGCGTTCCGTCTGCAGGATGGTGCGCGGCGGCGCGTAGAGCGGCGGGGTGCCGTCCATCGCCGGCACCTCGACCATCACCGGGAACAGGCCGATGCCATCCGCTTCCGCATCCTGGCCCGTCAGCACCGCGATCACGCCCGGCGCGGCGCGCGCCGCATCGAGGTTCATGGACACGATCCGCGCATGGGCGTGCGGCGACCGCAGCACCGCCATATGCGCCTGGCCACCGACGTTGATGTCATCCGTGTAGGTGCCGCGACCCGTGAGGAGGCGAACATCCTCCTTCCGCCGCACGGGCTGGCCGATGCCGAACTGGTCGCCCACCATCTGGTCCATCGAACGTCTTCCCTCGTGTTTTCTTTAGTCAGTCCCGGCGACCGCGGCGGCCCCCTGCCCCGCGATCCGCCCCAGCGTCACGGCGCTAAGCAGCCCGTTGCCGGAGAGGTAGCCGCCGGCCTCCGGCCCGGAAACGCCGCAGGCCGCGCCCCCAGCAGCGAACAGGTTGGGGATGATCCCGCCCGCGGCAAGCCGCACGCGCGCCGCCTCATCCACCACCAGCCCGCCCTGGCTGTGGAACAGCGCGCCGGTGACGCGCACCGCGCAGAGTGGCCCGGCCAGCGGCGCCACACCCTGCCAGTTGCGGCCGAAGCCATCCGTGGCGCCGTCCCGCTTCAGGCGCGCAACATCCTCGAAGGTCGCGAGGAAAACGTCTTCCGGCACCTTCATCAACCGCGCGAGATCGGCAGGCGTTTCGGCGGTCAGCACCGCGCCCTGCGCCTGCGCCTGGCGGAAATCCTCGAACTGCGCGGTGATGCCGGCGATGCGGCTGTCGAAGACGTCCCAGGCGATGGAGCCTGGCTGGCCCATCACCGCGACGCCCGCTTCCGAATAGCCCGAGGATTCGTTCCAGAAGCGCCGGCCCTCAGTGTTCACCTGGAAGCCGCCTTCCATGATGACGGCCCAGCTCACGAGGATGCCCTGCGGATGCGCGACGGATCCATGGCCCTGGTGGCCGGTCATGTCGCGGAGCTGCGCGCCGATCTGCTCGCCCCAGGACAGCGCCTCGCCCTCATTCCCCGGATGGCCGAAATAGACGGCCTCCGCGAGTTCCGGGATGTATTTGCGGACGAGTTCCTTGTTGCCGGCATAGCCGCAGCAGGCGAGGACGATGGCCTTGGCGCCGATGCGTTCCTCGCTGCCATCCGGCCGCGTCGCGACCAGGCCGCGCAGCCGCCCCGCCTGGTCCGCGACCAGCGTCGTGACGCGCGCCTCCGTCAGCAGCGGCACGCCAGCCGCTTCCGCCGCGCTGCGCAGCCGGTCCACCAACTCCGCGCCGCTCCGGCTCGGCAGGCCATGCATGCGGCGATGCGTGTGGCCGGGATAGGAGAAGTCGTGCACGACGGAGAAGTCGAGCCCGTGGCGATCCGCCAGCCATTCGATGGCGCGGCCCGCATTCTCCGCCACCGTGCGCACGGTCGTCGGCTCCGCCTGCCCATGCGCCTTCTTCTGGATGTCGCGGGCGAAGGTCTCGACATCATCCTCGATGCCATGCGCGCGCTGGAAGCGCGTGCCCGCGGCCGGGATGAGGCCCGCGCTGAGGGACGTGCTGCCGCGCGGCACCGGATCGCGTTCCAGCAGCAGCGGCTCCACCCCCGCATCGAGGCAGGAGAGCGCCGCGACCAACCCCGCTGCGCCAGCGCCGATGATGGCGACGGGAACCTCGATCTCGAACGCCGGATCAACCTCGGTGACGACGCGGCCGATGCTCATGGCAGCTTCGCCAGCTCCTCGGCGATGGTGCTGATCTTGGCCACCGGCCGCAGCGCCTCGATCGCCGTGCGGTGCAGTTCCTCCGTGAAGGCCGCGCAGGCATCCTCCAGCACCGTCACCTCGAACTCGCGCACATGCGCGCCACGGACGGTGGAAGCGACGCCACCATTCGTCACGATGCCGCTGACGAGCAGCTTCCGGATCCCCGCCTTGCGCAGCACCCATTCGAGGCGCGTCTGGTAGAAGGCGTCATAGCCGACCTTCTCGACCGGCAGGTCGGAGGGCGCCAGTTCCTCCACTACCTGGTGCCCCCAGCCGCCCATGACGAAGTCGCCCTTCTTCAGGAAGGGCCGCATGGCCTTGAGGTGCGGATCGATCCAGGGCTCGCCGCCCTTGCCGGTGAAGAGCGTGAAGTGCGTGGAGGCGATCCACCCGCCCTTGGCCCGCATCGCATCCGCCAGCGGCTTCAGCCGCGCCGGGATGGCGGCAATGGCTGGCGCCGAGTAGCCCGCGCGGCCATAGGCGCCATCGGGATGGATGAAGTCGTTCTGCAGGTCGCAGAGCAGCAGCGCGGTCTGGCTGATGGGGATCGCCGCCTCGGCCATCGCCGTCACTCCCGTTCGATGATCAGGTTGCCGAAGCGGTCGGTGCGCGCGACCAGGTCGGGATCGACGACGACCGTCGCATCGCCCTGCTCCAGGATCGCCGGGCCATGCACACGCGAACCTTCCGGCAAGTCGAGCCGCGACCACACCGTCGCCGTATGCCAGGCACCGTCGAACCACACCTGCCGCGCGCCGCGCGCCGCGCCTTCCACCGTCGCGTCCTTGGGCGGGGCCAGCGTCGTCAGGTCGAAATCCGGACGGATGCCGATGGCCGCCGTACGGAGCGAGACGATGCGGATGCCGAGGCCCGGCAGCAGGCGGCTGAAGGCCGTCTGGTAGGCGGCCTCGAAGGCCATGCGGATGATGGCTTCGCTGACGCCCGTCGTGCCGTTCACGACATGCACGGGCAGCGGCACGCCGACGGTGTGAGTCTGCCCGGCATAGTGCATGTCGAGTTCGAAGCGGATTTCCGTTCGTTCCACCGGCAGGCCCGCGCCATCCACCACGGCACGCGCAGCGGTCGCCTCCTCCACCATGCGGCGGTCGAGCGCCGCAGCATCGATGCCATCGAGGTTGAGGTTGAGCGTCCGCACCTGGTCGTGCCGCACATCGGCGATGACGCAGCCGATGGCGCTCGTCACGCCCGGGAAGCGCGGCACCAGCGCCGCCTGGAGACCAACCTCCTTGATCAGCGCACCGACATGCAGCGCGCCGCCGCCACCGAAAGGCAGCGCCACGAATTTCTGAGGATCATGGCCCCGCTCGATGGACACGAGCCTGATGGCGCCGGCCATCTTCGCATTGGCGACGCGGACCACGGCTTCCGCCGCCGCCATGGCATCGATGCCCAGCGGCTCGCCCACATGCTTCAGCAGCGCGGCCTTGGCACCCTCCACGTCGAGGCGCGACAGCGCGCCGCCGATCGGCTTGTCGGCGTTGATGCGGCCGAGCACGACATTCGCATCCGTCAGCGTCGGCCGCGTATTGCCCTGGCCGTAGCAGACCGGCCCCGGCCGGCTGCCCGCGCTTTCCGGCCCCACCTGCAGCAGGCCGCCGCGATCGACATGCGCGATGGAGCCGCCGCCGGCGCCGATGGTCGTGATCTCGATCATCGGGCTGCGGATGACCAGGCCGAAATCGATCGTCGCCTGCGCCGCCAGCGCCATCTCTCCGCCCGCGACCAACGACACGTCGAAGGAGGTACCGCCGAGGTCGCAGGTGATCGCGTTCTCGAACCCCGCCGCCTTGGCGATCGCCGCTGCGGCGATGACGCCCGCCGCGGGGCCCGACAGGGCCGTGCGCACCGGCACACTGCGCGCCGTCGCGGTGGACATGATGCCGCCATTCGACTGCACGATATGGAAGCGCCCGCCGAAGCCGGCCTCCCCCAGCGCGCCCTCCAGCTTGCCGAGATAGCTGGCCACGCCGGGCTGGAGGTACGCGTTCAGGCCGGTGGTCGAAGCGCGCTCGAACTCCCGGATCTCCGGCAGGATCTCGCTGCTGACGCTGACATGCGGCGTCGGCCAGATCGCGCGCACCGCCTTTGCGGCCGCGGCTTCGTTCACGCCGCTCGCATAGGCGTTGATGAAGACGATGGCGCAGGCCTCCGCGCCGCGCGCCAGCAACTCCCGCGCCGCGGCCTGCACCGCCGCGATATCGACGGGGGTATGGACCGTGCCATCCGCGAGCGTGCGCTCCGGCACTTCCATCCGCAGGTCGCGATCCGTGATGGGCAGGAACTCGCCCCAAAGGCCCCAGGTGTTGCGCCGGTCCCGCCGCCGCATCTCCAGCACGTCGCGGAAGCCCGCGGTGGTGATGACGCCGAGCTTGGCACCCTTGCGTTCCAGCAGCGCGTTGGTGCCGACGGTCGTGCCATGCACGATCGCCTCGAACCCTGCCGGCCCGCCCAGCGCGCGCAGCCCGTTCATGAAGCCCACGGCCTCATCGCCCCGGTTCGACGGCACCTTGGCGGTGCGGAAGCTGCTGGTGCCGGGGTCGTAGAGGAAGAGGTCGGTGAAAGTCCCGCCGACGTCCACGCCAACGATGGGTGCGCTGCTCATGCCCGGTATCCGTAGTCCTGTGCCGCGCGTTCCGCGCTGACGAAGCCCAGCCTGATGTCCCGCGCCACGGCTTCACGCGGCCGCTGCATCGGGTCGCCCCATCCGCCGCCGCCAGGCGCTTCCAGCCGCACGCGCTGCCCGGCTTCGATCTTCACGCCGACGATCTTGCTGGCCATGGGCGGCGTGTTCCAGCCCTCCGCCGATTGCCAGGCGAAGGTGTTCAGAGCCGCCGGCTGGCCGCCGCTGACGCCGAAGGGCGCGTAGCGTCCGCGCTCGCCGAGCAGCGCCACTTCCGTGGTGCCAGGCGACAGCGCCTCGATCTCATAGACCGCGCCGACACCGCCGCGGTGCAGCCCCGCGCCGCCGCTATCCGGCCGCAGCGCCCATTGCGTGAACATCACGGGATAGGCGGCTTCCAGGATCTCCGCCGGCGGGATCGTCGCGGTGGAGATCGGGTTGTTGGCGTGGTGCAGCCCATCCGATTCCGGATTGCCGCCGAGCCCGCCGCCGAAGAAGGAGAACATGACCCAGCGCGTGCCATCCTTGCGCTGGCCCGAGAGCGACAGCGCGTTGATGGTGCCAAACGGCGCCGCCGTCGCGCGTTCCGGCACCGCCTTGCCCAGCGCACCAAAGATCACGCCGATCAGGCGCAGGATCGTCTCGGTATAGCCCGCCACCGGCCGCGGCGGCCCGACGCCCAGCAGCGAGGAATCGGGAATGACGAACTCGATCGGCCGCAGCACGCCCGCATTCGCGGGCACATCCGGGAAGGCGTGCTTCAGCGCGACGTAGCAGGCCGCGACCGTCGTCGCGCGGCTGATGTTGATCGGGCCGAGGCAGGCATCGCTGCTGCGGGAGAAGTCGAGCAGCATCGACCCGCCGCGCACCTTCATGTCCAGCGCAATGACCAGGCGCTCATCCGTCACGCCGTCATTGTCGAGGTAGTCCTCGAAGGCATAGTCGCCATCGGGCAGCGCCTCGACCTCCGCCTGCATCAGTGCCGCCGCGCGGTCCGCCAGCGCGACGAAGGCGGCTTCCACCGTCGTCTCGCTGGTTTCATCCAGCAACGCGGAGAGGCGCCGCTCGCCGAGGTCGAGCGCATTCAGCTGGCCGTTCAGGTCGCCCCAGTTGGATTGCGGCACGCGGCTGTTGGCGGCGAGGATGTCGAGGATGTCCTGCTGCATCACGCCGGCGCGGATCAGCTTCACCGGCGGGAAGCGCACGCCTTCCTGGTGGCTTTCCGTCGCGCGCGGATTGTAGTTGCCGGGCACGTTGCCGCCGATGTCGAGCCAGTGGCCGACGCTGGCGAGCCAGCAGAACAGCTTCCCTTGCCGGAACAGCGGCCGCACCAGGCGGAAGTCGTTCAGGTGCGTGCCGCCCTCATAGGGATCATTGAAGATGAAGGTGTCGCCGGGCTCCAGCCCCGCACCCGCCTGCACCCGCTTGATGACGGCCTGCACGGCGAAGGACATGGCGCCGACGAAGATCGGCAGCCCCTTCGTTCCCTGTACCAGCGTCGCGCCGGTCTCCGCATGGTAGATGCCGTGGCAGGCGTCGCGCGCCTCCGCGATGATCGGATTGAAGGCGCTGCGATAGAGCGTCGCGTCCATCTCGTCGGCGATCTGCTCAAGCCGTCCCTTGAGGACGGCCAGCGTCACGGCGTCGAGCGCCCCGCGCTCGCGGACATCAGCAAGACTCATCGTGCCAGCAATTCCACCAGTGAAGTCGCTTCGACATGCGGGCCCATCGCGAGCACCGCCTCCTCGATCGCCTTGGCGCGATCGCGGCCGTAGACCGGATCGGCCAGGTCATGGAATTTCTCGCGTACCTCGGCCTCCGTGAAGGGGTCCTCGGTGTCGCCGCGATTGGTCGTGACCTCCGCGCTCAGCACGCGGCCGTCGTTCAGCGTGATCGCCACGCGCGCAGGGCGCAGGCCAGGCAGCATCGCCGTCATCGACGCATCCTCATCGACCGTCACGCGCTGCGCGAGCGCCAGCGTCACGGGATCCTCCCGCGCCGGGCCGCGGAAGGCGGGGACAGTCGCGGCGCCGTGGCGGATGAAGGTCGCGATGGCGAAGGGGATGCTGAACTTGGCGGCCAGCATGTTCGGCGCCGCGGGGCTGTCCAGCTGCGCGGCCCACACATAGGTGTGCACCTGCACAGACTTCACCTGGTCCGGCTGCAGCGCGCCATGCTGCGCCACGATGTTGGCCAGCGCGTCCAGCGCGCCATGGGTGTAGCGGCAGGCGGCGTGGCGCTTGAAGTAGTTGCGCGCGATCTCCCACCGCGTGCCGAGATCGGCCACCATCTCCTCCGGCCGGAAGTCGTTGGCGCTCACATGGCCGAAGATGGTGGCGACGCCGTCGCGCTCCCCCTCGAAACCCGCCCGCACCAGGTCCCACACCGTGATGCCGAGCATGTTGGCGACGCCGGCATAGGTGTTCCGCACCGTGCCGCCCTCCAGCATCGTCTTGCGCGAGGTGGCAAGGCCGAGCGTGGAGGCCATGTTGATGACGCCACGGAATTTCTCCGCCGTCGCGCCATGCAGCTTGGCGATGCCGGTCGCGGCACCCAGCGTGCCCCAGGTGCCATGCGGGTGCATCGCAACGTTCAGCTTGCTCGCGATGCCGACGCGGCTGCCCATTTCGTAGCCCAGCGCGAGGCCCGTCAGCAGCGCGGCACCATCGCCCCGCGGCGCGGCGAGCAGCGCGGGCACGACATGGATGGCGGGGTGGCCGCGGGCATACTGGTTGCCCTCATCCAGTTCCAGCATCGTGCCGGCCGTGCCGTTCAGGAAGGCCGCCGTGCCCGGCCGCGCGCCGCCGGCATAGCCGATGACGGGCGCATCGCCGGCGCCTTCGCGGGCGATCATCCGCGCCGCCAGCGCCTGGCATTCCGGTTCCTGCGCGCCCGACGCGATCGCGCCGATGCAGTCGAGCAGCGCGAGGCGCGTGCGCGCGACGACGTCGGCGGAGAGGTCGGTGAACCGCACCTTGGCCGCGAAGCGCGACCATTCGCCGAGCCATGGCGAGGGTGGCGTGGCGAGCAGCGCGGTTGCCGCGGCAACCCCCGGCGTCAGCATGGCCATGGCTTTGTTTCCTTCCCCGTTACAGGCCGAGATAGGCCCGCTTCAATTCCGGATCGTCGCGCACCCGCTCCGCCGTGCCCGACAGCGCGAAGACGCCGTGTTCCAGCACATAGGCGCGGTCCGCGATCTCCAGCGACTGCGCGACGTTCTGCTCCACCAGCATGATGGCGAGCCCTTCGCCATGCAGCTTGCGGATCAGCGTGAACATCTCCTCCACCAGCAACGGCGAGAGGCCGAGCGAGGGTTCGTCCAGGATCAGCAGCCGCGGCTCCGCCATCATGCCGCGGCCGATCGCGAGCATCTGCTGCTCACCGCCCGAGAGCGTGCCGGCGGCCTGTGCCACGCGTTCGCGCAGGCGCGGGAAGGTGGCGAAGACCTTCTCGATGTTCCGCGCGCGGTTGGGCTTGGCACGGCGGTAGGAGCCGAGCTCCAGGTTCTCCCGCACCGTCAGGTTCGGGAAGATCTTGCGCCCTTCCGGCACCTGGATCAGCCCGCGCTCCATCACCTGTGCGGGCGACAGGCCGGTGATGCGCTGGCCGTCGAACAGCACCTCTCCACCGCGCGGCTTCACCAGGCCGCTGATGGTCATGTTCAGCGTCGTCTTGCCCTCGCCGTTCGATCCGAGCACGGCCACGATCTCGCCGGCCTTCACCTCCAGCGAGACGCCTTCCAGCACGCGGGTCAGGCCGTAGCCCGCGACCAGGTCCCTGACCTCAAGCATCGCGCTTGCCTGACAGGCGCGTCGCGGCGCCATGACCGAGATAGGCTTCGACGACGGCGGGGGTTGCCACAACCTCCGCGGGCGTGCCGCTGGCGATGATGCGGCCCTGCGCCAGCACATGCACGGCTTCGCACAGATTCATCACGGCCTGCATCACATGCTCGATCATCAGCACCGTCACGCCGGAATCGCGGATGGCACGGACGACGGGGACGATGTCGCGCACCTCGCTCGGGTTCAGTCCGGCCAGCACCTCATCCAGCAGCAGCAGCTTCGGCTCCGTCGCCAGCGCCTTGGCGAGTTCGACGCGCTTGCGGCCCGCGACCGTCAGCGCCGCCGCGGGCTTGTCGAGTTCCGCCGTCAGGCCGACACGCTCCGCCACCTTCTCCGCCAGCGCGAT
This sequence comes from Acetobacteraceae bacterium, assembly GCA_027482245.1. Classification (GTDB taxonomy): domain Bacteria; phylum Pseudomonadota; class Alphaproteobacteria; order Acetobacterales; family Acetobacteraceae; genus Falsiroseomonas. The sequence continues at coordinate 19,420 of JAIXWG010000028.1, forward strand.
CGCATCGTCGCGCCGCGCATGGCGGAGGAAGGCGCCGACCGCGATGTTCTCCCGCACGCTCAAGCCCGCGAAGGGCTGCACGATCTGGAAGGTGCGCGCGATGCCGGCGCGGGCGAGCAGATGCGGCGGCCGCGCCGTGATCTCCTCCCCCTTCCACAGCACATGGCCGGAGGTCGGCTTCTGGAAGCCGGAGACGATGGCGAAGAGCGTCGTCTTGCCCGCACCATTCGGCCCGATCAGCCCAGTGATGCTGCCCTCCTTCACGAAGAACGAAGCATCAGACACGGCAAGGAGTCCACCGAAGCGCATGGAGACGTTGCGCACGGCGAGGAAGGCGGGATCGGCTTCGATCATCGGCCCGACCTCCAGCGCCGGATCAGCCCGGGTATGTTCCGCGGCGGGAAGCGCACCACCAGGATCAGCATGATGCCGAAGATCACCAGGTCGATGCCGGGGATGCGGCCCACCAGGCTCTTCGTGAATTCCGACAGGCTGTGCAGCACGATGGAGCCCACGACCGGCCCGAAGACCGTGCCCGCGCCGCCCACGATCGGCGCCAGCAGCGCCTCCACGCTGATCCAGGTGCCATAGGCGATGGTGGCGTCGAGGTAGAGGAAATACTGCGCGTAGAGACCGCCTGCCGCGCCGGTGATGGCCGCCGACAGCGCGATGGCGGCCAGCTTCACCCGCAGCGCATCGACGCCGAGCGCGCGCGCCGCATCCTCATTCTCCCGCACCGCCACCATCTGCGCGCCAAGCCGCGAGCGTTCCAGTGCGCGGGTCAGCAGCATGGCGAAGACCACCATGCCCAGCACCACCCAGAAGAAGGTGCCGCGGGAGGCGAACTGGAAGTTCTCCGGACGGACATCGAGCTTGATGAGCGTGCCCGCCGCGCCGCCGGTGATGTCGGAGGCATTGGCGACGACGCGGAAGACCTCCGCGAAGGCCAGCGTCACCAGCGCGAAGTAGCTGCCCTTGAGGCCGGAGCGGAAGGACAGGAAGCCGATCACCCAGCCGACCGCCGCCGCCGCCGCGATGCCGATCCCGAAGGCCGCATAGGGGTTGATGCCGTAGCGGGACTGCAGCACCGCCGTCAGGTAGGCGGTAGTGCCGAAGAAGGCGGCATGGCCGAAGCTGTACTGCCCGCCATAGCCGCCGAGGATGTTCCACCCCTGCGCCGCCAGGCACAGGATCAGCGTGAACACCGCGAAGTTCAGCCAGGTGCCCGCCGTGACAAACAGCGGCACCAGCGCCGCGACGGCGGCGAAGGCCAGGATGAGGGGGAGCTGACGGTCCTTCACGCGCGCGCCCCGAACAGCCCGGTCGGCCGGAACAGCAGCACCAGGATGAAGATCACGAAGATGCCGAGCTGGCCGAGGCTGTCACCGAGGTAGAGGCCCGACAGGCTCTCCACCACGCCGATGAACAGCCCGCCCACCAGCGCCCCCGGCACGCTGCCCATGCCGCCCAGCACGACGATCGTGAAGGCCACCAGCACGAAGGCATTGCCGACGCGGGGGTTCACGTAGAAGGAAGGCAGCAGCAGGCAGGCGGAAATCGCCAGGCAGGCGCAGCCGATCGCGAAGGTTACGGCATAGACGTGGCGCACATCGATGCCGACCAGCGCGGCACCCGTCCTCTCCTTCGCCACGGCGCGCATGGCGCGGCCGGTGTCGGTGCGCGTCAGCACGAGGAACAGCACCACCGCCACCGCCAGCGTGACGCCGAAGCCGACGACACGAGGGAAGGAGAGCAGCATCGGCCCGGCCTCGATAACCTCCATCGCGTAGGGCACCTGCACGGAGAGCGTGTCGGACCGGAAGATCGCGAGCATCGCGTTCTCCAGCACGATGGAGAGGCCGAGCGTCACCAGCAGGATGTTGCTGTCATCCCCCTGGCTCGCCGGCATGATGACGAAGCGCTGCAGCAGGTAGCCCACCGCGAAGAAGATCGGCACCAGCGGCAGGATCGCGACATAGGGGTCGAGCCCGAACACCGCCCAGGCCACCCAGGCCGCATACATCGCCATGGTCAGCAGCGCGCCATGGGCGAAGTTGATGATGTGCAGCACGCCGTAGACGAGCGTCAGGCCGAGTGCGACCAGCCCGTAGACGGCCCCGGTGAGGAGGCCGTTCGCCACGGCCTCCAGCACGATCTCAAGCGGAAGGGAATTCAATGCTCAGCCGGCCGGCCAGGGGAAGATGGGCTGGGCATCCGCGAATTCCGTCGGGAAGATCACCTTCACGTCGTTGTTCTGGATCTGCGTGTTCACGGCCTGGCCCGCCTGGTTCTGGCCGTTGACGAAGTTGGTCGGGCCATAGGGCATGATGTGGCGCGTGAAGCTGCCATCGGTCCTGGCCAGCGCCTCGATCACCGCGTTGCGGTCGGCGCGGCCGGCACGCTCCAGCGCATCGGCCAGCAGCATCACGGCGGAGTAGTTCATCGGCACGTTGAACAGCCAGAAGCGGTTCTGCGCTTCCACCGCGCGGCGCAGCTCCGCCGTCTTCGGCTTGCGCGGGTCGGCCCAGTGGTTGACGTCCATCACGAGGTTCGCCGCTTCCGGGAATTCCCGCACGAAGCGGAAGTTGGACGCGGCGCCGTTCAGGATGGCGTAGATGCCCTTCGGCCGGATGCGGCGCTGCTGCAGCGTGCGGCTCAGAAGCACGAATTCGCTGTAGTAGCTGGACGGGATGATCAGGTCCGGGTTCAGGCTGCGGATGCGCAGCGCGATGTTGGACATGTCGCGCGCCGGCGACGGGTGGCTGATCGTGTCCAGGATCTCGAACCCACGCGGCGGCAGCTCGGCCTGCATGGTGCGCGCGGCACCCGTGCCGAACAGCCCGTCCTCATGCACCAGGACCACGGTCTTGGCCGGCTTGCCCGCGGCTTCGTTCAGCTTGACGAGGTTGTCCAGCGCGGCGCGCGTGATGCTGGCGGCACCCGGGCTGAAGCGGAAGGTGTTGCGCAGGCCGCGGGACACGATCTGGTCGCTGACGCCGACATCGACGATGTAGGGCAGGTCGTAGCGGGACGCCGCCTGGCTGGCGGCCAGGCAGATCGGGCTCGCGAAGCCGCCGACGATGGCGACCACGCCTTCCGCCTGCATCCGCTCCACTTCCGCCGTGCCGCCTTCGGGGTTCGACCGGGCGTCACCGAACACCATCTGGATCTGCGCGCCGCCGATGGACTTGATGCCACCCGTCGCGTTCAGCTCCTGGATCGCGAGTTCGGCGCCAAGGCGGCCGTATTCGCCATCCTGCGCCAGGGCGCCGGTGACAGGCTGGAGGATGCCGACCTTGATCGGCGCCGGCTGCGCCCGCAGCACGCCCGGCGCAGCCAGGGCGCCCGCGGCACCGAGCATCAAGGCGCGGCGGGACGGCGTCACGCCTTGGAGGATCGTGTTCGGCATTGCGTTGGTTCCCCGGAGGTCTTTCCCTGTCACGCGGCAGCCCGCGCGGCGTGATATCTGCGCCGCCCCGGCGTTTCAGGCAAGCTGTCCGGACAACATCCGGCACGGCTCTGTACACCAGTTGCATCCCGGTGAGGCAACCCCTGCCCGCGTTGACGGCGCGGCGGCTGCCCCCTAACCCGTGCGCTCAACAACAGCCCGGGAAGGACACGCCGATGCGATCGCATGAGGGCCAGTTCTCCGACAACCGCCCCATCCGCCGCAGCCCGCAGGAGAAGAAGCGCCTGCTGGCGGAACTCAAGGAAACCCTGGCCGGCATGAAGCCCACCGCCTCATCCTCCCTCCGCGCCACGCTGGTGGCGCGGATCAAGGAGCTGGAGGCGGAGATGGCGGCGGATCGCCGCTAGGCCGTTCGGGGGTGGCCCGGCGGGTCACCCCCATCTTTCCCTGGCCCCTGCCAGGGCCTAGCCTTCGCCCGGGATGAACGCCGGGACCGCGCCGCAAGGCCATGAGACACGCGAAGCGCGGCGCCTTCTGGCGGGCATGGGCCTCATGCTGGCCTGCTGCCTTTCCTTCGCCGCCATGGGCGCCTGCTTCCGCGCCGCGATGCAGGATGGCCTGCCCGTCCCCCTTGTCCCCTTCGCCCGCGGGTTGTTCACCACCCTCGTCATGCTGCCCTGGCTGGTCCGGATGGGGCCGCAGGCGCTGCACACCAGGCGGCCCGGCGCACATCTCTTCCGCTGCGGGGCGGGGCTGGTGGGATTCGCCGTCCACATGCTGGCAATCCTCTGGCTGCCGCTCGCGGATGCGGTCGCCATCATGCATGCGCGCCCCCTCTGGGCCCTGCCACTCGCCTTCCTGCTGCTGGGGGAGAGGGTGGGCTGGGACCGCGCCATCGCGGCCGCCATCGGCTTCACCGGCGTGCTGGTCATCGTCGGCGGCCAGGGCGGACTGCAGGGGGAGGTTTCGGCCGGGACGCTGGCCGCGCTGCTCGGCGGCCTGACCGGCGCGCTGGTGCTGATCGCGGTGAAGACGCTGTCCTCCACGGAGCCGCCTTCCCGCGTCGTCGCCTGGTACGCGCTGGCGTCCGTCATCGTCTGGGGTCCGGTTTCCGCCTTCGTCTGGCAGACGCCCACGGCCTTCGCCGCGGCGATGCTGGTGGCGGGGTCGATCCTCGCGATCCTGGGCGATTTCTGCGCCTCCTGGGCCGCGCGGCGGGCGCCGGTCGGGCTGCTGGCGCCGATCGAATATGTGCAGATCCCGGCCTCCGCCGTGATCGCGATGGTGGCCTTCGCCGAAAGGCCGGGCTGGGAACTGGTCTGGGGGACACTCATCATGGTGGCGGCGACGCTCTACCTGGCGCGCAGCGCGGGACGGCCGGCATGACGGAGGACGCCATCTTCGCCCCCGGCTTCAAGACGACGCCCTATTGGTGGGAGGCGGCCGCCCCGCCTTCCCCCACCGTGACCGCCCTGCCCGACGCGACCGATGCGCTGGTGATCGGCGGCGGCATCACCGGCCTATCCACGGCGCTGGAACTGGCCCGCGGCGGGATGAAGCCCCTGGTGCTGGACCGGGAGGCGATCGGCTGGGGCGCGTCATCGCGCAACGGCGGCGCGCTGTCCGGCGCGGGCAGCCTGGGCCGCGCCAAGTCCGACGTCGCCAAGGGCCTCGACCCCGCTTTGCTGGCCGCGATGGTGGAGGAGGCCGAGGGCAGCTTCGACAGCTTCGAGGCGCTGCTCGCCCGCGAATCGATCGACTGCGACTACGCCCGCCGCGGCCGCTTCGTCGGCGCCCACAGCCCGGCGGCGATGGAGACCCTGGCAAAGCGCGCCGCGCTGCTGAACGCCGCCCTCCCCGGCACGGCGGAGATCCTGCCCCGCGCCCGCATGGCGGAGGAGTTGGGCACGCCGCACTACCACGGCGGGATGGTGAACCACCGCGCCGCCAGCCTGCACCCCGCCCGCTACACGCGTGGCCTGGCGGAGGCCGCGCGCCGCGCCGGCGCGACGCTCGCCGGCGGCGTGACGGTGCAGGGGATGGCGCGGGAGGGCGCGGGCTTCCTCGTCTCCACCTCCGCCGGCGTCATCCGCGCCCGGCACGTCATGGTGGCGACCAATGGCTATACCGGCGCCGCCCTGCCGTGGCATCGCCGCCGGGTGGTGCCCGTCGCCTCCTACATGGTGGCGTCGGAGGCGATCGGCGCGGACCGCGTCGCGGCGGTGCTGCCGAAGGGCCGCGTCTATGGCGACACGAAGAAGATCCTCTACTACTTCCGCCCCTCCCCGGACGGCACCCGCGTGCTGTTCGGCGGCCGGGCCACGCTGTCGGACACCGATCCCCGCATCGGCGCGCGCTGGCTCCACCAGCACATGACGCACCTGCTGCCGGCGCTCCAGGGCGTCCGGATCACGCATGGCTGGAAGGGCAATGTCGCCTTCGCCTTCGACATGCTGCCCCATGTCGGCGTGCAGGACGGCGTGCACCACGCGCTGGGCTGCAATGGCAGCGGGGTCGTGACCATGACGCATCTCGGCACCGTCGCCGCGCGCATGATTCTGGGGGGCGACAACCGCGCCTCCGCCTTCAGCCGCATGGCGATGCCGACCCTGCCGGGCTACCGCGGCACGCCCTGGTTCATGCCCCTCGTCACCGGCTGGTACCGGCTGAAGGACTACGCGAGTGGCTGGCGCGTGACCTGATCTGGCACGGGGCTTGCGGACGACGGCGGCGACGCATCGTCCCGCCCGCGCGCCTCCGTGTCGCGGCATGGGATTCTGCACGCCGAAGGAGCAGCCCATGCCCAAAGCACTTGCACGCCGCGCCCTGGCGCTCGCCGCCGGCCTCCTCGCCGCCGCGCCCGCCTTCGCGCAGGAGAATGTGCGCATGATCCTCAACTGGCGGCTGGAGGGCCCGAACGCGCCCTTCTTCCTGGCCGAGGATCGCGGCTTCTTCCGAGAGGAAGGCATCACGCTGCGCATGGACCCCGGCGAGGGTTCCTCCGCGCCCATCGGCCGCATCGCCGCCGGGACCTACGACGCCGGATTCGGCGACATCAACACGCTGATCGAGTTCACCGCCCGCCAGCCCGAACGCCGCGTGGTCACGGCCATGGTGCTCTACACCCGCCCGCCCATGGCGGTGGTCAGCCTGGCGCGCGCCAACATAAACCGGCCGCAGGACCTGGCCGGGCGCCGCGTCGGCGCGCCGCAGAACGACACGGGTTTCCGCCTGTTTCCCGCCTTCGCCGCCCTGGCCGGCATCGACCCCGCCCGGGTGAACTTCCAGTCCGTCACCCCCCAGCTGCGGGAGACCCTGCTGGTCCGTGGCGACGTGGAGGCCGTGACAGGATTCGATTCCACGGTATGGTTCGGGCTGAAGGGCCTCGGCGTGCGGCGCGAGGATGTCCGCTTCATGTATTACGGCGACCACGGGGTCGATGTGCTGTCCAACTCCATCCTGGTCTCGACCGAGATGGCCGAGCGCCGCCCGCAGGTGGTGGCCGGGCTGGTGCGCGCCATCACCCGCGGCTGGGTGGAGGCGATCCGCGACCCCCGCGCCGCCGTGCAGCACATCGCGCGGCGGGAGGCGCTGCTGGACCCGGCGCTGGAGACCGAGCGCCTGCAATGGGTGATCGACAACCAGATCCGCACGCCGGAAGCGCTGGCCAACGGCATCGGGCATGTCGAGCCCGAGCGCCTGAACCGCGCCATCGGCATCGTCGCCCAGGGCTTCGGCCTGCCCCGCGTGCCCGCGGCAGCCGAGATCCTGGATACCCGCTTCCTGCCCGCCGCCGCCCTGCGGCGCATCCAGTAACGCCAGTCCCGAGGAAAGACCGAAGACCATGACCAGCCTGAACCGCCGCACCCTTCTGGCCACCGCCGCCGGCGCGGCCCTGTCCCTGCCCACGATCCGTACCGCCGCGGCGCAATCCGCCGTCCGCTTCACGCTGGACTGGGCGCTGCAGGGCAACCACGGCATGTGGTCCCTGGCCGAGGATCGCGGCATCTTCCGCCGCGAACAGCTGGCGGTCCGCATGGATCGCGGCTTCGGCTCCGGCGACGCGCTCGTGAAGGTCGGCTCCGGCGCCTATGACATCGGCTTCGCGGATTTCTCCGGCGCGGTGAAGTTCAACGCGGAGAACCCGAACAGCCGCCTGGTCATGCTCTACCCGGTCTTCGACCGCACGGCGGCCGCCATCGTCACCATGAAGGGGCGGGGGATCGAGAAGCCGCAGGATGTCGTCGGCAAGAACCTCGGCGCGCCGGAAGGCGAGGGTTCGCGCCTGCTCTTCCCCGCCTTCGCCCGCGTCGCCGGCATCGATGCCAGCCGCGTGCGCTGGACCTCCATGGCGGCCAACCTGCGCGACACCATGCTGCGCACGCGCCAGGTCGATGCCGTCACGGGCTTCCTCTTCACCGTGCATTTCAACCTAGTCGGCCTCGGCATCCCGGAGGATGACATCCTCTCCTGGCCCTATGCCGAGCACGGCCTCGACCTCTACGGCTCGGGCGTCTTCTGCCGGGCGGAGTGGCTGGAGCGGAACGGGGAGGTTGCGTCCCGCTTCGTGAAGGCCTCGATCGATGGCCTGAAGGCGCTGCTCAACGACGTCCCGGGCGGCATGGCCAGCCTGAAGCGCCGCGAGCCGCTGTTCGATGAGGCGCTGGAAGCCCGCCGCTTCGCCATGACGCGCGACCGCTCCATCATCACGCCGAACAGCCGCGCCCACGGCATGGGCCATGTGGACATGGACCGCGCGCAGCAGCTGGTGACGGTGAATGCCGAGGCGCTGGGCGTCGCCAACCCGCCGGCGGCCAGCACCATGTTCACCGACCGCTACCTGCCGCCCGCCTCCGAGCGCCGGCTGTAAGGGCGGGACAACCCCTACCCCAACCCTCCCCCGCAAGCGCGGGGGAGGGAGTCAGACGCGCCAATCCCCCTCCCCCGCGCTTGCGGGGGAGGGTCGGGGTGGGGGTAACGCCCACCCCTCCCGTCTCCGGAGGACCCTTCCCATGCCCGCCCCCCAGACCCTCCTCACCGGCGCGCGCGTCCTCGCCCCCGATGCCCTTTCCGCGCCTTTTGCCGAGGTGCTGGTCGAGAATGGCCGCATCGCCGCGCTGCTGCCGCCGGGCACGCGCGTCGAATCCGCGCAGGTCTTCGACGCCAGCAAGCGCCTGATCATCCCCGGCCTGGTGAATGGCCACACCCATGGCCATGGCGGCCTGGCCAAGGGCGCCGGCGACAAATGGGACCTGCCGCTGCTGCTGGCCCACGCCCCCTGGATCAGCGGCAACCGCGTGCTGCGGGACAAGTGGCTGTCCACCGCGCTGAACGCCGTCGAGAACCTGAAGAAGGGCTGCACCGCCGTCTTCGACCTGCCGGCCGAATTCCCCTGCCCGACGCCGGATGGCCTCGACGCCATGGCGGACGCCTATGGCAGCGTCGGCCTGCGCGCCATCCTGGCGCCGATGGTGGCGGACCTGACCTTCTTCCAGGCGACGCCCGGCCTGCCCGAATCCCTGCCCCCCGCCTTCCGCGCGCGGGCCGAGGGCATGCGCATGCCCGCGCCGCAGCAGATCCTGGACGCCATCGCGACGGCCGCGAAAACCTGGTCGCACGGGTCAAAGAACATCGTGCTGGGCTGCGCGCCGACCATCCCGCTGCATTGCACCGACGACTTCATGAAGGGCTGCCGCGCACTCGCCGCCGAATACGGCATGAGGATGCAGACCCATGTCGCCGAAAGCCGCTTCCAGGCGGCTGGCGGCGTGCTGCGCTATGACGGCGCGACGATGCTGGAACACATGGACCGGCTCGGCCTGGTCGGCGACTGGTTCAGCGTCGCGCATGGCGTCTGGCTGACCGATGGCGACCTCGACCTGCTGGCCAAGCGCGGCGGCGGCCTCTCCCACAACCCCGGCGCCAATATGCGCCTCTCCTCCGGCATCGCGCCGGCGCGCAAGGCCATCAAGGCCGGCGTCACCGTCGGCATCGGCACCGATGGCTCCTCCTCCTCCGACAACCAGAACATGTTCGAGTCCATGCGCCTCGCCGCCTTCGCCTCCCGCCTCTGGGAGGATTCGGAGGAGGATGACTGGCTCGGCACGGCGGAGACGGTGCAGCTGGCGACGGCCGGCTCCTCGAAGCTGCTCGGCCTGGATGGCGGCGTGATCGAGGCCGGGCGCGCGGCGGACCTCGTGCTGCTCGACCTCGACCACATCAACTGGGCGCCGCTGAACGATGCCGCCAACCAGCTGGTCTGGACCGAGGATGGCGCCGCCGTCGTCGATGTCATGATCGGCGGCGACTGGAAGCTGCGCGACCGCAAGGTGCTGGGACTCGACGAAACCAAGCTCGCCGCCGAGGCCAATGAAGCCGCAGAGCGACTGCGCGCGGTGAATGCGGAGGTGAAGGGTTGGTGCCACGAATTGGCGCCCCATGTCGCCTGCCATTGCCGGTCCCTCGCGAAGGGCTGGACCAGGTCGAAGCGCCTGTTGCGCGCGGAATAGGGGAAGACGTCGTGATGCTGCTGAAGGACCGCGTGGCCGTGGTGACCGGCCCCGCCAAGGGAATGGGCGCCGCCTGCACCAGGCTGCTGGCGGAGCATGGCGCGGACCTCGCGCTGGTCGGCCGCGACACCAAGGCGATCGAGGAGGTGCAGGCGGAATGCCGCGCCATGGGTCGCCGCGCGGAGATCTTCTTCTGTGACCTGATGGATCCCGCCAGCGTGGACACGATGGCCACATCGGTGCTCTCGGCGTTCGGCCGCGTCGATGTGCTGGTGAACATCGCCGGCGGCCGCGGGCCGCTCGGGAAGACCTTCTGGGAGACGACGCCGGCGGAGTTCGACGAGATCCTGCGCCTCAACGTCACCGGCTGCTTCATGACGATGCGGGCCTTCGCGCCGACGATGATCGCGGCAAAAAGGGGAAAAATTGTCAATGTCGGCGGCACCTTCGGGCTGCGTGGCCGCGCCGGGCGCAGCGCCTATTCCGCCAGCAAATGGGGCCTGCGCGGCATCACCAAATCCGCCGCGCTGGAACTCGGCCCCTACGACATCAACGTCAACTGCGTCTGCCCCGGCATGGTGGAAGGCCCGCGCTTCGAACAGGTGCGGGCGACCATGGCGCGGAAGGAAGGCATCAGCATCGAGGAGGCGCGCCGCAAGCACGCTTCCGAATACGCGTTGCAGCGCATCAGCACAGACCAGGACGTGGCGAATGCCGTGCTGTTCCTGGCCTCCGACCTCTCCCGCCAGACGACGGGCCAGGACCTGGCCGTCGATGGCGGCTGGGTGATCTGAGGAGACCGCCTATTCGCCGCCGAGCTTCGTGAGGGCGAAGGCGGCGAGGAAGCCGGCGACGGTGATGAGGCCGGCATAGTCATGCGCGGTCTCGAAGGCCTCCGGGATCATGGTGTCGGCGATCATGGCGAGGATCGCGCCGGCGGCGATGGCGTTCACCGCCGCGATCCAGGCGGCGTCCACACCATCGAAGGCCAGGTAGCCCACCCCCGCCGCCACCGCCGTCGCCACCGCGATCCCGCCCCAGACGCCGAAGACGAAGCCCGCGCCGCGCCCGGCCTTCTTCATCCCCGCGGTGCTCGACAGCCCCTCCGGCACGTTGGAAAGGAAGACGGCGGCCACGGCGACCACCGACACCCCCTTGCCCCCCAGCAGGCTGACCCCGATGACGATGGCCTCCGGGATGCCATCCAGCAGCGCGCCGAGTGCGATGCCGAGGCTGCCGCCCTCCTCCGCCTTCACCTGCTGGTCGCCGGATCGCTTGCGCCCGGTGCCGCCATGCCCCGCGATCGCCATGTTGGCCGCGGTGAAGACGGCGGCCCCGCCCAGGAAGCCCGCCGCGGTGGCCGCGAAGCCGCCCTGGTGGAAGGCCTCCTGCATCAGGTCGAAGGACAGGGCGGAGATCAGCACGCCGCTGCCGAAGGCCATGGTGGCCGCGACCACCCGCGCCGGCACCTTCGCCCACCACGCGATCGCCGCGCCCAGCACCAGCGCCGACCCGCTCAACCCGCCCCAGAAGGCGGCCGCCCAGAATCCGTCCACGCCGTGATCCTCCGCCATCGCGCAGCGCAGGACGGACGCTTTCGTTCCCCGCTTTCGTTCCCCGCTTTACGGCCCCCGGCTTTACGGCCCTGGGCGCCGCGCCTATCCGGTCAGGGACGGACGGGGAGACACCACATGCCGCAGGACGGCTTCATCGCGGACCTTCTGATCACCGGCGGCACGGTGGTGAACGAGACGGGGCGCTTCGTCGCCGATGTCGCGGTGAAGGACGGCCTCATCGCCTTCGTGGGCCACCCCGCCTTCGCCCCCAGGGCCACGACCACCATCGACGCAAGCGGCAAATTCGTCATCCCCGGCGCCATCGACGTGCACACGCATATCCGCGAACCCGGCATGGAGCAGAAGGAGGACTGGCGCACTGGCACCCGTGCCGCGGCGGCCGGCGGCGTCACCACCGTCTTCGACATGCCGAACACCGAGCCCGCCATCGCGACGGTGGAGGCCCTCGCCGCCAAGCGGGAAGCGGCCGAGCGCCAGGCCATCGTTAATTACGGCCTCTACGGCATCCTCGACGAACGCTCGCTCGACCACCTGCCGGTGCTGGCGGAGGCCGGGGTCATCGGCTTCAAGCTCTTCTACGGCAACACCACCGGCAACAACCCCGCCCCCAATGACGGCGCGGTGCTGGAGGGGTTCGAGATCCTGGCGGAGCTCGGCCTGCGCTGCTCCATCCATGCGGAGAACTCGCCGATCCTGTTCTGGCGGGAGAACCGGATGAAGGCCGCCGGCCGCGACGACGCCTTCGCGCATCTGGCGGCGCGCAGCGACGTGGCCGCGCTGGAAAGCCTCAACCGCTCCATCACCCTGTCGGAGTGGACCGGCGCGCGCATCCACATCGTGCATGAGAGCTGCATGCGCAGCATCCCGATCATCCGGGACGCCAAGGCGCGAGGCGTGCCCATGACGGTGGAGACCTGCCCGCAATACGTGCTGATCGCGGCGGAGGATCTGACCGGTGACGCCGCCCGCATCGGCCGCCTCAACCCGCCGATCCGCGAAGGCCGGCAGCGCGAACCCATCCTGCAGGCGCTGCTGGACGGCACCATTGACATCCTCGGCACAGACCATGCGCCGCATGCCATGTCCGAAAAGCAGCAGCCCAGCTACTGGGACAATGCCTGCGGCTTCCCGGGGGTCGAGACCTCCATGCGCCTCATGCTGACCTTCGTGCATGAGGGGCGGATGACGATGGAGCAGTATGTCCGCATGGCGGGCAGTGCGCCGGCCAAGGCCTTCGGCCTCTACCCCCGCAAGGGCGTCATCCAGCCCGGCGCCGATGCCGACATCGCCATCGTCGATCCCACGAAGCGCGGCATCATCCGCGGCGCCGATCTGCACAGCGAACGCAGCCGCTTCACACCCTTCGAGGGCATGGAGACGGTCGGCATGCCCGTCGCGACCATCGTCCGCGGCCGGATCGTGATGCAGGACGGCCAGGTGATGGACGCCCCCGGCTGGGGCCGGATGGAGAAGCCGGTGATGCCGAAGCCGGAACCGCGGAACCTGGCGGCGACGACGAAGGCGATCCTGCGGAAGGATTCGTATTCCTGGTGAGCCCATCGGGCGATTCCGCCCTGGCAGGACGGGGAAGGTGCCGCAATATGGTCACCGAACCGTCCCCCCAGCCGGAGCCGCCCGCCATGCCCTTCCCCCGCCGCTCCCTGCTCGCCGCCGGGCTGGTCGCGCCCTTCGCGGCGCAGGCCCAGACCACCCCCGCCGCACCTGTCGCCATGCCGGAGCGTGGCCGCCGCGCCTGGTCGCAGCAGATCCCGACTCTCCGCATCGGCGTGCTGGGGGGCGAGAACGAGGCCGACCGCATCGGCCGCTATGGTGGCTATGCGCGCCTCATCGAGGAGACCTTCGGAATCCCCGTCCGCCTGTTCCAGGCCAGCGACTATGGCGGCGTCGTGCAGGCCTTCGCCGGCCGGCACATCGAAATCGCGAGCATGTCGCCCGCCGCCTATGCCGCGTCCTGGATGGAATCGAACGGCAATGTCGAGCCCATCCTGAAGACGCAGGAAGCGGACGGCAGCACCAGCTACGTCGCGGTGATGTACACCCGCGCCGATAGCGGCATCACGAGCCTGGAGCAGATGCGCGGCCGTTCCATGGCCTGGGCCGATCCCAACAGCGCCAGCGGCTTCCTGATCCCCCGCGCTGCGCTGCGCCAGGCCGGCGTGAACCCGGAGACCTTCTTCGGCCGCACCGGCTTCGCCGGCGGGCATGAACAGGCGATCGTCGCCGTCATGGGCCGGCAATTCGATGCCGGCGTCACCTGGGCATCCGGCGTCGGCAATGCGGAGGATGGCTTCAACCGCGGCATGCTGCGCGCCACGGCGGAGAAGGGCATGCTCAACATGCGCGACGTCCGCATCATCTGGCGCAGCGGCCCGATCGAGAACGGCCCCATCGTCGTCCGCCGCGACCTGCCGCAATCCTTCAAGGACGACATGGTCGCCTTCCACCTGGCGCTGCCGAGTGCCGCGCCCGAGATCCACCGTGCGGTTGAACGCGGCAACGTCATAGGCTGGGTGCCGGCGCGGCACGAGGAATACGAGCTGTTTCTGCAGATGCGCCGCGACGAGGCCGCGGAACGCCGCCGCCGAAACTAGCCAGCTACGGCCGAAGAAGGGCCGCAGGCTGATCTAATGCAGGATGTTCCGCTGCTTCCAGCCTGGATGTTACCGCCATGAGTAGCGTTTGGAACTCCCTCGAGATTTGCAAGCTCGTCGCATCGGCTTCAACGCCCGTTGCACTGGTGGCGGTTGGCTGGTGGATCAAAAAGCGAGAGCAGATCAACGGCGGATTGGTCAGCAAGCGGATTGCGATCTATGACGACGTCGTGCCGCTTGCGAACGATATCTATTGTTTCTTTCTGGGTGTCGGCCACTGGGCGGAACTCGATCCAAGCGCAGTTATCCAGCGAAAACGCAAAATCGACCAGACAATGCACCGGTACAAGTTCTTTTGGTCCGATGCCTGCTCGCAGCACTACGTCAGCTTTATGAAGACGTGCTTTGCCGAGTTTCAGGGCGCTGGTGCCCCGGCCAAATTGCGGCTCGATGTCAGCTTTCTGCAATCCCAACTAGGGCCGAAGTGGAAGGAAGAGTGGACGGCGTTCGTCGCAGTTTCGCGGCCTCCCTCATCGTCTGAGGTACGAACCGCGTATGACGCTTGGATCCGGTGCCTTGCGATCGAAGTGGGCGCCGCACCGAAGCTTTCGGCAAGACGCCCACGATCCTTCAGACTTGCCGCGCCATGGAGGCGCGGGTAACGGCGTACTGCCTCAGTCCACCGTCGCCCGCGCATCGCGCACCACCTGCGCCCAGCGCGCCACGTCACGCTCCTGCACCGCACGGAACTCCGCGGGGGTGCGGACCGTGGGCGGGTCGATACCCTGGGTGTCGATCAGCCAGCGGCGGAATTCCGGCTCCTCGATGATCTTCACGATCTCCTCGTTGAGGCGCCGCGTGATCGCCTCCGGCAGGCCGGGCGGGCCGAAGACGCCGTACCAGGTCGTGCTCTCGAAATCCGGCAGGCCACAGGCCTCCGCCACCGTCGGCACATCCGGCAGCGCCGCGATGCGCGCCCGCGTCGTCACCGCCAGGCCGCGCACCGCGCCCTGCTGGATCATGCCGATCGCCGGGCCGACCTGGTTGAAGAAGTAGTCGGTCTGCCCGCCCAGCAGCGACGTCACCGCCCCCGGCTGCCCGGGGAAGGGCACATGCACGACATCGATCCCGGCCCGCGCGGCGAAGAGCGCGCCGGCCAGGTGGGTGGAGGCGCCATTGCCCGTGCTCGGGTAGTTCAGCGCCCCCGGCCGCGCCTTCGCATCCGCGATCACGTCCTGGCACGTCCGGTAGTTCGGCCGGCGCTCGATGCTGGTCGTCATGATGTTCGGCACGTCGCCGAGATGCGCGATCGGCGTGAAGTCCGTGATGACGTTGAAGGGCAGCCGCCGGTAGAGCGTCTGGTTGATGGCATGGGTGCCGGCGGTCCCGAACAGGATCAGGTAGCCATCCGGCCGCGCCTTGGCGACGACGTCGGAGGCGATGTTACCCCCCGCCCCCACCCGGTTGTTCACCACCACCGGCTGGCCAAGCGCGCGGCTCAGCGGCCCGGCCAGGCGGCGCTGGTAGATGTCCACGCCCGACCCGTTCGGGAAGCCGGCCAGGAACTCGATCGGCCGGTTGGGCCAAGGCGCTTCCTGGGCCAGGGCCGGGGCCGCGGCGCCCCCCAGCAGCGCGAGGAGGGGGGCAAGCAGGCGACGACTGATGCTCATGGTGGCTCCCGGCCCGAGGCGCCTCAGGCGATGATCTCAAAATCCGCGGCCGTCAGGGCGGGGATCCCGACGAACTGGGCAACGATGACGGAGGGGTAGGCCTTCCCGGTGCCATCGGCATCGTACCACAGGAAACCGCGGTCGGTTTCATAGATGAACCGGACAGCGGCGTCGGGCGCAACCCCCGTGGCGTTGGCCGCGAAGGCGGCAGCTGGCAGCGCGCCGGGCGCGAGGCCGCCGCCGAAGACGCTGGCGTCGATCACGATGCGGTCCAGGCCCGCCTCGAAATCCAGGATGCGGTCGATGATAACGGGTTCGGGGAAAGTGCGCGTTTCCCCGAAGGAAAGCTCGAAGACATCTGCCCCCGCGCCGCCACTCATCGTGTCCCGACCCAGCCCGCCTACCAGCGTGTCGGCGCCGGCACCCCCGGTGAGACGATCCGCACCTGCGCCGCCCTCGAGCCGGTCATCGCCGGCCCCGCCGAAGAGCTGGTCGCGATCATCCCCGCCGAGCAGCCCATCATTCCCCGCCCCGCCCGAAAGCGTGTCCTGCCCCTGTGCGCCCACCAGCGTATCGGCGCCGCCCGCCCCGAACAGATTGTCCGCCCGCGTGCTGCCCATGATCAGCTCCGCGCGACGATCCCCGGTGGCATCGATGCCCGGGACCGTGGAACCGGCCGTGCTGCCGACCCGGAACACCTCCTCGATCCCGCGCGGCACGCTGCCGGGCAGGTCGAGCCAGGCCGCGTCGCCCGGGTTCGCCTGCAGCATATAGGCCCAGTGGGTGAGCCCCACCGCGGCGGTGCCGGACGACATCTGCATCAGGAAGGATGGCGCCCCCGCCACCGTCGTCAGCGTGCCGGTGCCGATCGTCAGCGGCGGCGCCTCGACGCCACTCGCCCCGAATTGGAGGCCGCCCTCCACGGCGAAGGAAAGGGAAACGCCGCCCTCGGGGGTGACGGAGCCGGCGATGGTCGAATAGCTCCACACGCCGCCGATATTGGTCGCCGCCTGGCCGAACAGGTAGCCGCCCGCCGCCACGGTGAAGTGCCAGACCGTCTGGTCCTGCACGGTGCTGACCACCGGCCCGGATGGCCCGTTCACCACGAGGATGGCGGCCAGGTTCGGCGCCGGGCAGTACCAGTAGGTGTCGGCCAGCCAGGTCATCCCGTCGCTGCCGGGGATGTCGCTGTCGCGGATGGGCATCGCTTGCTCCTGTTCAGCCAGGGCAGCGGATGGCGATGGTTAATCCTTGTCAACTCGCAACGGCGTGTGGCTTGCCTGGCCGGACCGGCCGCGCGACCCTTCCGCCCATGACAGGCCCTTCCCCCACGCCCCGCATCGCCCGCGGCGGCAAATCCGTCTATGGCGCGCCGCTCGGCATCCTGATGCTGGAAGCGCGCTTTCCCCGCATCCCCGGCGACATGGGCAACGGCACCACCTGGCCCTTCCCGGTGCTGTTCCGCGTGGTGCGCGGCGCCAGCCCGGAACGGGTGGTGCTGAACGGCGCCCCCGGCCTGCTGCCCGCCTTCATCGAGGCGGCGCGGGACCTGGTGGACCTGGGCGCGGAGGCCATCACCACCAATTGCGGCTTCCTGTCGCTGTTCCAGCGGGAGCTGGCGGCCGCCGTGCAGGTCCCGGTCGCGACATCCTCCCTCATGCAGGTGCCCTGGGTGCAGGCGACGCTGCCGCCGGGCAAGCGCGTCGGCGTCATCACCGTGAACAAGTCATCCCTGACGCCCGCGCATCTGGAAGCCGCGGGGGTGCCGCTGGACACGCCGCTGCAGGGGACGGAGGACGGGCGGGAATTCTTCCGCGTGCTCATCCAGTCGGCCAAGGTGGACATGGATGTGGCGCTGGCGGAGCAGGACATCCTGGATGCCGGCCGCGCCCTGGTGGCCCGCCATCCGGAGGTCGGCGCCATTGTGCTGGAATGCACGAACATGCCGCCCTACGCGGCGGCGCTGCAGGCGGAAATCGGCCTGCCGGTCTACGACATCTACACGATGATCAACTGGTTCCACGGCGGGCTGAGGCCGCGCCGCTTCGGCTGACTCAGCGTTCCGTCTGCTGCCGGAGGAGCGAGGCGAGGCGCTCCACCTCCGTCTGCGGATCGGCATCGGTGATGGGCGGCGGCTCCGGCTGGTCTCCCTCCCGCGGGTCGGGGCTGGAGGCTTCGCCGGGCTGATCCAGCACCCGCATCACCTGTTCCCGCAGCACCGCGAGTTCGCCGGCCTCCCGCGCCCGTTCCACGGCGATGGCGACGATGCCGGCCACGGCGCGGGCCAGGACCAGGGTCGGCGTCTCCGCCGGCGTGGTGGCCGGGGCGGGGTTCCAGCCATCCGGGGTTGCGATGTCGCGCCAGCGCAGCGCGCCGAAGGTGTCCTGGCGGCGTGCCGCGCGCAGGGCGGGTCCGATGCCGCTGCCGGCGGAGCCGGGGAATGGCGTCACGTTCATCGCGGGTTCCCTTCGGGTTTTTCCCGGACCGGGGCAGCCCCGGAGTCCCGGAACGTTCCGAGGACCGACGGCAGATTTGCGCCGCATTGGTAAAGCGATCGTAAAGAAAAACGGGACACAACGGCGACGAATCGCGAAAGTGGTTAACGCGCCGCAAATTGACGGGATCGGCACAACCGATCGTTGCCCCGCGGCCACGAAAAACCCCGGCCGCCTGGGGCGACCGGGGTTTCCATCATCCGCGCCGAGGGGCGGGGATTATTCCTTCAGGTTGACCGCCTGGCGGCCGCGCTGGCCGTCACGAACGTCCAGGTTCACCTTCTCACCCTGCTGCACATCGGCCTTGCCGGCGCGCTGCAGGACGGAGGAGTGCAGGAACACGTCCTGGCCGCCATCGTCCGGGGTCACGAAGCCGAAGCCGCGCACCTGGTCGAACCACTTCACCGTGCCGCCGACGGCATAGGTCGGGCCGCCTTCGTCGCGGCCGGAATCGCGACGCGGGGGCCGATCGCCGAAGCCGCCGCCGCGCGGGGCGCCGAAGCCGCCACCACCGCCGCCGAAGCCGCCGCCGCCACCGAAGCCGCCGCCGCCACCGAAGTCACGGCGCGGGGGACGGTCGCCGAAGCCGCCACCACCGCCGCCGAAATCACGGCGCGGGGGACGGTCGCCGAAGCCGCCCGGACGGGCCGGACGGTCGCCGCCACCGGCACCCTTGGTGACGGAGTAGATGCGCGTGACCAGGCGACGACCCTGACGGTCCGTGCCGATCTCACACGTCAACTTGTCACCGGTGTCCGGCGGTTCGATGCCCGCCTCGGTCAGCGCCGAGGCGTGGAAGAAGACGTCCTGCCCATCGGGACCGAGGACGAAGCCGAAGCCCTTGCGGGCGTTGTACCACTTCACTTCGGCTTCGACGGACCCGGCGCCGCCCTGTTCGTTGTCGGGAAACACGATGTTATGCGATCCGTACTTGTGGACACGACCCGACACGATGCAGGGCCGCCACCATGCAAGATGGCACCCCGGCGCAAGGAAAACCAGCAAAATTGCGGGAGGGAACGCTTTGTCAAGAGAATCGAGCGGGGCGGAAGGCCTCCACGGGCATTTCAGGTTGCCGCCCCGCCAGAAGCGCCATCACCAGCCGCGCCGTCCGAGGCGCCGCCACCAGCCCCACATGCCCGTGCCCGAAGGCCAGCAGCACGTCCGGCGATGACCCGGACGGCCCGATGCAGGGAAGCCCATCCGGCATCGAAGGCCGGTGCCCCATCCAGACCTTGACCCGATCCGCCGGCAGGTCGCGCGGCAGACCCGGGAAGCTGCGCAGCAGGTGGTCGCGCAGGATCTCGGCCCGCTTCCAGTTCGGCGCCGCCTCCAGCCCCGCGATCTCCACCTGCCCCGCGCAGCGCAGGCCCCTGTCCGTCCAGGTGACGGACATCTTGCCGTCATAGGGCATCAGCGGCGTCCGCGGCCCGACACCAGGGTCCACCACCATGGCGTGGTAGCCGCGCTCCGTCTCCAGCGGCACGCGGGACCCGGCCGCGGCGGCGAGCCTTTTCGAGTAGGCGCCCGCGCAGATGACCGCCTTGTCGCAGGCGATCTCGCCTTCCCCGGTCTCGACCGCCATCAGGCGACCGCCCTCGATCCGGAAACCGGTCGCGGCCTGGCGGCGCAGTTCCGCCCCCTCCGCCCGCGCCTGCGCGACGAGCGCGGCGACATAGGTGCCGGGATCGCGGCAATGGCCGCCTTCCTCCACCAGGGCCGCGAAGGTGTAGCGGCGGTCCAGGTCAGGCTCCCGCTGCCGCATCTCGTCGGCGCCGAGTTCCAGCCACTCGATCCCCACCTTCTTCCGGATGCGCCAGGCCATCGCCTCGCTCTCGAACTGCGCCCGGTTCTCATAGATATAGGCAAGGCCGCGGCGCTCGATCAGGTGCGCGACGCCAGCCTCCTCCGCCAGCGCCTTGTGCAGCGCCGGTGCATCGACCAGCAAAGGCCGCAGCGCCCGCGCCGTCGCCTCCACCTTCGCCTCCGTCCATCCGGCCCAGAGGTAGCGCACCAGCCAGGGCAGCACGCGCGGCAGGTAGGACCAGCGGATGGCGAGCGGCCCGAGAGGGTCCGCCAGGAATTTCGGCACCTTCTTCCACAGGCCCGGCGATGACGGCGGGATCACCGACATCGGGCTCAGCCAGCAGCCATTCCCGTAGCTCGCCGCCTGCTCGCCCCCGGGCTCCCCGGGTTCCAGGATGGTCACCCGGAATCCCTCCCGCAGCGCCGCCAGCGCCGTCGCGGCACCCACGATCCCGGCGCCGATCACCACCAGGTGCGGGCCGCCGCCCGGCACCACCTGCATCTCTGCCGCGCTCATGCCGGCTTCTCCTGCCGGCCGGGATCGACGCCGGCGAGCAACGACACATGGGCGGACACCACCCGCCATCCCTCCCCCGGGATGCGGGCCACGATCTTGGTCTCCCGGCCGATCAGCCCCGTGCCGACACGCTCATATTCCAGATGTGTCGCCGCGACGTCGGGCCCGAAGGCCGTGATCTGCACCCTCTTCTGCACCCGCTGGGCATAGGCCTTCACGCTGGCGCGGAAGGCACGGATGGCGTCGTGGCCATAGAGGATCTCCGTGATCCCGAAGCGCACCGTCCGCGGATCGGCCCAGAAGATGGCGTCCAGCTCCTCCGTCCGGTTGGCCATCAGCGCCGCCTCGTAGCGGTCGAAGACGGCCCTCGCCTCCGCGATCACCGCCGGGTCGTCGATCCGCACGCCATGCTCTCCCCTGTCGTGGCCGCCCCAGCCTGCCCCCACCCGTCCCCGCTGCAAAGAGACTGCGGAATGGCATGCAGAATCCGCTTCACTGGAACGTGAGAAATATCGTACACAATAGTCCGTGACCGGGTGGACCCCGGCGCCAGCCTGCCAAGCCCCCTTCCATCGGCTTCCCGCGAACGGACCCCGGCCCATGCTCGACGCCGCGATCAGCCTCGACGCTCCCCTCCGTCCCCAGCTCGCCCCCCATCATGGCTTTCTCTTCGCCACGGGGATCGAGAACAGCGCCCCCACCATCGAGGGTGGCCGCATCCGCCGCGACCAGCTGCGCGAATGCGGCCATTACGACCGCTGGCAGGAAGACCTGGCCCTGGTGAAGGAGCTGGGCTGCGACGCGCTGCGCTACGGCCCCCAGCTGCACACGACGCTGCGCGGCCCGGGCCTGCATGACTGGTCCTTCGCCGATGCCGGCTTCGCGGAGCTGAAGCGCCTCGGCATCCGACCGATCGTCGATCTCTGCCATTTCGGCGTGCCGGACTGGATCGGCGACTTCCAGAACCCGGACTTCCCGCAGCTCTTCGCGGATTACGCCGGCGCCTTCGCCCGCCGCTTCCCCTGGGTGCAGCTCTACACCCCGGTGAACGAGATGTTCATCACCGCCGTCTTCTCCGCCCGCTACGGCTGGTGGAACGAGCAGAAGACGGATGACCGCAGCTACGTCACCGCCATCAAGAACATCGTCCGCGCCAATGTGCTGGCGATGCGGGAGATCCTGAAGTTCCGGCCGGACGCCATCTTCATCCAGTCCGAATCGACGGAGGCCTTCCACGCGGAATGCCCCCGCGCCGTGCCGCACGCCGATTTCCGCAATGCCGAGCGCTTCCTGACGCTGGACCTCAACTACGGCCGCCGCGTGGACAGCGCGATGTACGAGTTCCTGATGGACAGCGGCATGACGCGGGAGGAGTACCATTTCTTCCAGCGGGAGGCCCCGGCCCTGAAGCGCCACTGCGTCATGGGCAATGACTGGTACCAGACCAACGAGCACCTGCTGAACGCGGAAGGCCATGGCCGCTGGGCGGGCGAGGTCTTCGGCTACGACACCGTGACCCGCGACTACCACGCCCGCTACGGCCTGCCCGTGATGCACACGGAAACCAACCTCGACGAAGGCCCGCGAGGCGACGAGGCCGAGCATTGGCTGTGGAAGCAGTGGGCCGGCATCCTCCGCCTGCGGCGCGAAGGCATCCCGGTGCTCGGCTTCACCTGGTACTCGCTGACGGACCAGATCGACTGGACGCATGCGCTGCGCATCCAGAAGGGCGACGTGAACCCGCGCGGCCTCTACGACCTCGACCGCAAGCCGCGCCGCGTGGGCCTCGCCTATCGCCGACTGATCGAGTCCTGGCGCGATGTCCTGCCGACGCAGAGCCTCTGCCTGCAGGTGCCCCTGGCTGCCTGAGCCGCTCCGCCGGAATTACCACCTCCGGTTGCATCACACGCCGGGGCGCACGGGGCGCTCCGGCCGCCGGGACCGTCGATGAATCCGGCGCGAAACGGATACCCCGACCGAATTCAATGCACTGCCAGCCCGGATACGGATGAGCCACGCATGTCGTCCCATGCGCCATCGTCTCCGGTTTGATACGGATCAATTGCGGCATCGTGGCGCCCGCCATACAGTCCGGGTGACGCCGGCCCTGGGCTTTCGGGCCCGGGCCGGGGTCGCGACCTCGGCTGGATGCCCCACTTGCGCTCGCCCATCCCCCTGCCCGGACGTGCCTTCCGCCTGTCGCGGCGGTGCCTGCCCGCGCTGATCGCCCTCCCCCTCCTGGCGCGTGGCGCGAAGGCCGCGGGCGATGGCTCCCTGGCGGGGGTGGTGGAGCGGGGGCGCCTCCGCGTGCTCAACGGCCCGACCATGGCCGTGCCGGCGGAAGCGCGCGGGGCGGGGCGGCGCGTGCATGATTCCTTCAACGCCGCCATCGCCCAGCGCCTGGCGGAGGAACTCGGCGTTGGCTGCGACCTGGTCGTCATGCCCCCGACCGGCACGCTGCCCGCGCTGATCCGCGGCGAAGGCGACGTCGCACTGCCTGCCCTGCTCAGCCCCCGCAACGCCAGCCGCGTGCTGCTGGCCCAGCCCCATGCGATCATGGATGCCGTCATCCTCTCGGCCTCCCCGCGCCGGCTGCGCGGGCCCGAATCGCTGGCGGGCCTCCGGGTCGGGCTGCTGGCAAGCCATGCCCAGGCCTTCGGCGACGATGCCGGCATCCCGGCCGCCGCGCTGGTCAGCCGCGTCCCGGACCTCTCGGCGATGGAGGATGCGCTGCTGGCGGAGGAGGTGGAGGCCGCCCTGCTGCCGACGCCGCAGGCCCGCGCCCTGGCCGCCCGCAACCCTGGCGCCGGCCTGTCGCCGCGCTTCACGCTGCGCACCTTCACCTACGCGCCGGCCCTGCGCTTCGGGGCCCATGACCTGCTGCGCGCCATCAATGCCAGCCTGGCGGAGATGCTGCACGACGGCGAATTGGCCGCGCTGTTCCGGCGGGAGACCGGCCTCCCCCTGCCGCCCATGGCCCCGTTGTGATGGCCCCGCTCGGCCGCCGTGCCGCGCTGTCCCTGCCCCTCGGCATGGCGGCCGCCGGCGCCGGGGCCCAGGCGCCGTCGCGCGCCGTGCAGTTCTTCGTCTGGACCGCCGTGGAACCGCTGCTGAGGTCCACGCTGGCGGGCTTCGAGGCCGCGCAGCACCAGCGCCTGCGCCTGATGCACGTCCCCTGGGCAGCCTATCGCGACGCCCTGGCCGCCCGCCTGATGGGCGGCGCGGAGATGGATGTCTGCGCCATGGCCGACCTCTGGCTGCCGGAATTCGCCGAGCGCGGCTGGCTCGCCCCGCTCGATTCGCTGCCCGGCGCGACGGGCGCCGCCGGCGGGATCCGGCCCGCCTGCACCGGCGGCATGAGCTGGCGCGGCCGGACCTATGGCGTGCCCTACTACACCGACAGCATCGTCTTCCTCTGCAACCGCGCCCTGCGGGACCGCGCCGGCATCGCGGCACCGCCCGAGAGCTGGGAGGAGGTGGTGGCGCAGTCGCTGCTGCTGCAGCGAAGCGGCCTGGTGCGCCACGCCCTCGCCCTGCCCCTCGCCCCCGATCCCTGGCAGATCGAGGTGCTGACGGCGCTCGTCTATGCCTTCGGCGGGTCGCTCGTCGATGCGTCCCTCGACCCCGTCATGCAGGATGACACGGCCGGCGCGGTGCCGGCGCTGCGCTTCCTGGTCGATGCCCTGCACCGCCACGCCATCCTGCCTCCGCAGGCGCCGACCTTGTCGGAGACCGATGTGCTGGACGCGATGGCCGATGGCGAGCACGCCTTCTGCCTGGCCCCCAGCTATCGGCTGCGGACGCTGAACGATGCCGCGCTCTCCAGCGTCGCCGGCCGCATCCAGGTCGCGATGATGCCGCGCGGCGGCCCGCGCGGCACGCAGCAGACCTGCGGCTGGGTGCGCTTCTTCGCGGCGACGCCAGCCGCCCTCGAATCCGACACCCGCCGCGCCGGCGCGGCCGCGCTGCTGGCCCATCTGGCCGGCGAGGAGAACGGCCGGGGCCTCGCCGTGCAGCGCCACCTGCTGCTGCAGGGCGGGCTGCCCGCCTGCAGCCTGGCCTTGGAGGGAGATGCGGAGGTGCGCGCCGCGCTCGACCGCTGGTCCGGCGACGCCGCCATCCTGCAGCGCCAGGCCGCCCTGTCCCGCGCCAAGGACACGCTGGCGCCCTGGCTCGCGGAATGGAGCCGGGCCGGCGCCGCGGACCTCCGCGCCATGCTGGCCGCCCGCCTGCCGCCGGAAGCCGCCATGGCGCGCCTTGCCGCGCATTGGTCCGCGATGAAGGCCGCCCATGGCTGACCGCCGCCGCCTCCTCGCCGCCCTTGCCCTGGCGGCCCTGGGCGCCGGCCGGGCCCGCGCGCAGGGCGCCTTGCCGCCGATTCGCGTGCCGTCGCTGCGGTCGCTCCGCGCCGGCATCGACATCGAGGATACCGCGACAGCCTATCGCGACGTCACCGATGCCCCCGGCGGCATGGCGCCACAGGTGGGCGAACTGATCGCGGAGGGGCTGGGCGTGACGCTCGACCTGGTGCCGACCACGGCCGCCAGCGGCGTGGATGACCTCCGCGCCGGGCGATTCGACCTGCTGCTGAACGCGCCCCCGCTGAGCATCGAGGTGGCGCGCCAGATCCTCTACGCCGATCCCTATGCCGCGCTGGACCTGGTCCTCGTCGCGCCGCGGCTGCTGCCGCTCGCCTCCCTCGCCGCGCTGCGCGGCCGGCGCGTGGCGGTGCAGGCCGGGCGGGCGCAGTACCTGCTGCCCTCCCGCGTCCCGGTGGACCAGATGGACGTCCTGCCCCTGCCGGACCTGCGCGCGCTGGCCGGCGCCCTGCTCGACCGCGGGGCGCAGGCGGCGATCGTCACCTCCCCCATCGCCACCCGGATCGTCGCCCTGCATCCGGCGCTGGAGGTGAAGCTCAGCCTCGGCACCGTCTGGCTGGCGCCCGCCTGCCGCTTCGGCGACCACGATCTGCTGCGCACCGTGAACACCCTGCTCTACATCGCGCGGCAGGACGGCACGCTGCAGCAGCTGCACCAGGCCTTCTACGAACGCCCCCTGCCAAGGCCCCCCTATTTCTGATGCCGATCGCCCTGCCCCGCCGCCGCCTGGCCCCGCTGGCCGCCGCGCTCGCCCTGCCCCTGGCCGGTCCCGCGCACGCGGCCGGGGAGGCGACGGGCACGCTCGGCCGCATCCTCCGCAGCGGCCTCGTCCGCATCGGAGTCTGGCTCGATGCGCCGCCCTGGGGCAGCTACGACCAGGACGGCACGCCGGACGGGGCGGAGGTCGCGATCGCGCGCCTGCTGGCGCGCGACCTCAGCGCGCGGCTGCGGCTGCAGCGGCTGGAGGTGCGCGACCGCATCCCGGCACTGCAGGAGGATCGCGTGGACATCCTGGCCGCCCTGGTGCCGGTGGTGCCCGCCACGCTGCGCCACGTGGCCTTCGCCGCGCCGCATGGCGAACTGGCGGTCTCCGTCGCGACGCGCCGCGCCAGCGCGGTGCGGTCCCTCGCCGATCTCGCCAGGCTGCGCGTGGCGCTGCCGGACAACACCTTCGCGGCGGAGGAAGCCCGCACCCTGCTGCCGCCCGACACCACGCAGCTGATGATGCCCGACCTGATCGCCTGCATCGACGCCGTCGCGCAGGGCCGGGTGGATGCCGCGGTCAGCTATGGCTGGCTGCTGCGCGACCTGTCGCTGTCACGCCCCGACCTCGATATCGAGCAGCGCTTCACCATGAGCCACGCGCACCACGCGCTGGCCGTCCGGCTCGGCGACGACGACCTGCTGCGCTTCCTGAACACCTTCCTGTACCTGCGGGGCGCCGACGGCTCCCTGGCCGACATCCATGAGCGCTACCTGCGCGGCACCCCCGCGGTGGCGCCTATCTTCCGCTGATCTTAGCGCTGCCGGGTCAGCGCTGTGGGCGGATCTGCAGCCGGCGGCGGACGGAGGCGAAGGAGCCCTCCACATCGACATTGGCGATGACGACGCCCACGCCCGTGGCGCGCGCATTCGGGTCCGCCATGCCGAAGACCGGCCGGTCCGGCGGGTCCTGCGTGGCGATCACCTCGGTCGAGGGACCATCCGCCAGGTCTTCCCGCCAGCGCTGGCGCCACACCACCACGGAACCGCCGCGCACCTGTTCCGGCCACATCTCCGTCTGCAGCGCCGGGCCCATCGCCGTCGCGGCCTGTTCGAAGACCTGCGCCACGGTCAGCCGCGTCTCCACCCGCTGGAAGGCCTCGACGCGCGTCACGCGGTAGCCGCGCTGCGGGTCGTTGAGCAGGAAGACCCGGACGGAGGGGCAGACCAGCTGGGCACCGCGCGGCATGCAGTCATCATCGTCGGGCACGGCCAGGATCAGGCGGCTCAGCCCATCCGGCGGCAGGTCCCTGACCTGGTCGATGACCAGGCCGCCATCCAGCAGCACGGCACTCGCCTCCGCCGCCGACATGTCGAGCTCCACCTGCCGCGCGACGGACAGCACGCGCAGCGCCGGGAAGCCGTCCGCCGGCGCCGGATCGGCCGGCGGTGAGGCCGGCGGCGGCTGCGCCTGGTCCGCGCGGGCGGATGGGGCATGCGCGCCGAGCATCATCAGCGCGACCAGCAAGGCAAGGCGAGGCATCCTGCTACTCCATGCTTGGCGCCATCTGTCGCAGCTTCTCAGGAATCGTCCAGCGACAAATTGAGACGCAGCAAGAACTCGGCAACAACCTGGGCTATCTCCTGACCGCGAAGTGCAGCAGGCTGCATTCTGCGATGTTGCGGAAAAAACCGCCCCCGGATTTCGGGCCCAGCTTCCAGGAAGGTGCCGTTGCGGCTGGCCGGCGCCGGCTGCTGCGCCTTGGCGCCGCCTGCGTGCTGGCGCTGGTCGCCACCACCGGCCGCGCGCAGCGCCCCCCCGCCGCGCGCGCACCCTCCGCCGCGGCGGACCCGCCTCAGGGCATCGGCACGGCCCAGGACGACTGGGTGGAATTCCGCCGCCGCTACCTGCTGCCGGAAGGGCGCGTGGTGGATACCGGCAACCGCAACGTCTCCCATTCCGAGGGCCAGGGCTATGCGATGCTCGCCGCCGTCAGGGCGGACGACCAGGGCAGCTTCGGGCGCATGCTGGCCTGGACGCTGGCCAACCTGAAGCGGCGAGAGGACAACCTCTGCTCCTGGCGCTACCAGCCGGACCAGCAGCCCAACGTCACCGATCCCAACAACGCGACGGATGGCGACCTCTTCATCGCCTGGGCCCTGCTGGAGGCCGGCACGCGCTGGGGCAATGCCGACCATCGCCGCCGCGCCATCGCCATCGCGCGGGACCTGCTGCGGTCCTGCACGGGCCAGCAGAACGGGCGCTGGGTGCTGCTGCCCGGTGCCTACGGCTTCCAGGGCCGCAGCCGCACCGTGCTGAACCTGTCCTACTACGCCTTCGCCGCCATGCGGGCCCTGGGGCGGGAGGTCGGCGACCCCGTCTGGGGCAGGCTGGAGGAGGATGCGCTGGTCCTGCTGCGCCAGGCCCGCTTCGGCCGCTTCGGCCTGCCGCCGGACTGGCTGGAACTGCGCGCCAATGGTGACGTCACGCCTGCCGATGGCTGGCCGGCCCGCTTCTCCTTCGACGCCGTTCGCATCCCGCTGAACATGGTCTGGGCGGGGCTGGCGGATCATCCCAGCGTCAACGCCGCGGTCGGCTTCTGGGCGGACCCCGACCACCGCGCCACCCCGGCCTGGACGGACCTCCGCAGCGGGCAGCTGGCCCCCTACCCCGCCCATTCCGGCATCGTCGCCGTGGCCAGGCTCTCCACCGCCGCCATCCTGGCGCGGGGCGATGCCAGCGTGATGCCGCGCATCGGCACGGCGCCGGACTACTACGCCGCGGCGCTGACGCTGCTGTCGCGCATGGCATGGCGGGACCTGCAACTCTCACCCACCATGCGATAGGCACGAAAAAGGGGGCGCGCCCTGCGGCACGCCCCCTTGCCGGATCGCGCAGGCTCAGCCCGCGTTGGCGACCGCGCGCTTGGCCATCACCGTAACCAGGTGCGCGCGATATTCGGCGCTGCCATGGATGTCGCCGTTCATGCCGGCGGGATCGACCTTGATCCCCGCCACCGCATCGGCCGACCAGTTCGCGGACAGCGCCGCTTCCATGGCCGCGTTGCGGTAGGAGCCGTTATTGCCCGCGCCATTGACGGCAACGCGCACGCCGGCCGGACCCTTGGCCACGAAGACGCCCGCCATGGAGTAGCGGCTCGCCGGGTTGCGCATCTTGGCGTAGCCCGCCTTCTCCGGCACCGGAATGTGCACCGCCGTCACCAGCTCCCCCACTTCCAGCGCCGTCGCGAACATGCCCTGGAAGAAGTCGTCGGCGCTGATCGTGCGGCGGTCGGTCTGGATAGTCGCACCCAGCGCCAGCAGCGCCGCCGGATAGTCGGCGGAGGGGTCGTTGTTGGCGACCGAACCGCCCATCGTGCCGCGGTTGCGCACCTGCGTGTCACCGATGCTGGCCGCCATCGCCGCCAGCGCCGGGATCGCCGCCTTCACCTCGGCGGAGGTCGCGACCTCGTAGTGCTTCGTCAGCGCGCCGATGACGATCTTGTTGCCGTCGCGCTTCACGCCGCGCAGGTCCGCGATGCCGGACAGGTCGACCACCGAGGTCGGCTTGTTCAGCCGCAGCTTCAGCGCCGGCAGCAGCGTCATGCCGCCGGAGATCGCGCGCGCATCGGGATCGGCGGCCAGGATCTTGACCGCATCGGCCACGGAGGACGGCTTGTGGTATTCGAAATCATACATGGCTCTCGTCCCTCACTCGGCCGCCAGGCGGTGGCCGTGGATGATGTTCCAGATCTTCGCCGGCGTCGCCGGCATCTCCACATGGTTCACGCCGAAATCACGCAGCGCGTCAACCACGGCATTCATGACGGCGGGCGGCGACCCGATCGCCCCCACCTCGCCACACCCCTTCACGCCGAGCGGGTTATGCGTGCAGAGCGTGGTGTGCGTCGCCACCGAGACCGGCGCCAGGTCATCCGCGCGCGGCATGGTGTAGTCCATCATCGACCCGCTGATGAGCTGCCCTTCCGCGTCATAGACCGCGGCTTCCAGCAATGCCTGGCCGATGCCCTGGGCGACGCCGCCCTGCACCTGGCCCTCCACGATCATCGGGTTGATCACGCGCCCCACATCGTCCACGGCGGTGAAGCCCATGACGGAGACCTTCCCCGTATCCGGGTCGATCTCCACCTCGCAGATATGGCAGCCGCCGGGATAGGTGAAGTTCTTCGGATCGTAGAAGGCCGTCTCGTCCAGGCCCGGCTCGATCTCATCGATCGGGTAGTTGTGCGGCACATAGGCCGCCAGGCTGATGTCGGTGAGCGACTTGGTCTTGTCCGTGCCCGCCACCCGGAAGGTGCCGCGCTCGAACTCCACATCCTCGACGCTGGCTTCCATCAGGTGGGCGGCGATCCGCTTGCCCTTCGCGATGATCTTGTCCATCGCCTTGTCCATGGCGGACCCGCCGACGGCCAGCGACCGGCTGCCATAGGTGCCCATGCCGAAGGGCACCTTGGCGGTGTCGCCATGCACAATGTCGATGTTGGCCATCGGCACGCCGAGCTTGTCCGCCACCAGCTGCGCCAGGGTCGTCTCATGCCCCTGGCCATGGCTGTGCGTGCCGGTCAGCACCGTGACGCTGCCTGTGGGATGCACGCGGATGGTGCCGACCTCATAGAGCCCCGCACGCGCGCCGAGGCTGCCCACGACGGCGGAGGGCGCGATGCCGCAGGCCTCCACATAGGTGGAGATGCCGATGCCCCGCAGCTTGCCACGCGCCTTGGCTTCCGCCCGGCGTTCCTCGAACGTCGCCCAGCCCGCCGTTTCCAGCGCGCCCGCGAGGGTCGAGAAGTAGTCGCCGCTGTCGTATTGCAGCGCGACCGGCGTCTGGTAGGGGAAGGACGCGGTCGGGATGAAATTCTTCTTGCGGAACTCCACCCGGTCCATCCCGATCTCCTTCGCCGCCACATCCATCAGGCGTTCGAGGAGATAGGTCGCCTCCGGACGCCCGGCGCCGCGATAGGCGTCGACGGGCACGGTGTGGGTGAAGACCGCCTTCACCTCCGCGTAGATGACCGGCGTCGCGTAGACGCCCGACAGCAGCGTGGCGTAGAGGTAGGTCGGCACGCAGGGCGCGAAGGTGGAGAGATAGGCGCCCATATTCGCCAGCGTGTGCACCTTCAGCCCGAGGATCTTCCCCTCGCCATCCAGCGCCAGTTCGGCCGTGCTCACATGGTCCCGGCCATGGGCATCCGACATGAAGCTTTCGGTGCGGTCCGCGGTCCACTTGATCGGCCGCTTCACCTTGGCCGAGGCCCAGGTGACGATCGCTTCCTCGGCATAGTGGTAGATCTTGCTGCCGAAGCCGCCTCCGACATCGGGGGCCACGACGCGCAGCTTGCTCTCCGGTATCGCCAGCACGAAGGCGCCCATCAGCAGCCGGATCACATGCGGGTTCTGGCTGGTGGTGTAGAGCGTGTAGTCGCCGCTCATCGCATCGTATTCGCCGATGGCGGAGCGCGGCTCCATCGCATTCGGCACCAGGCGGTTGTTGGTCGTGGAGAACTTCACCACCTTGGCCGCCTTGGCGAAGGCGGCGTCCGTCGCCGCCTTGTCGCCGATGTGCCAGTCGTAGCAGAGGTTCCCCGCCACACCGTCATGCACCGCGGGTGCCCCGGGCGCGATCGCGGCCTCGGTCGCGGAGACGGCCGGCAGCGGCGCGTAGTCCACGACGATCGCCTCCGCCGCGTCCCGCGCCTGGGCGCGGGTTTCCGCAACGACGACGGCGACGGGGTCGCCGACATGGCGGACCTTGCCCTCCGCCAGCACCGGGTGCTTCGGCTCCGCCATCGGCGTGCCGTCCTTGTTGTGGATCTGCCAGCCGCAGGGGATGCCGCCAATCGCGGTCATGTCCGCGCTGGTGAAGACCGCCAGCACGCCCGGCAGGGCCTTGGCAGCCGCGGTGTCGATGCCGTTGATCGTCGCATGCGCATGCGGGCTGCGCAGGATGAAGGCGTGGGTCTGGCCCGGACGGTTGATGTCGTCCGTGTACATGCCGCGACCCTGCAGGAACCGGAAATCTTCCTTGCGGCGCACGCTGGCGCCAATGCCCTCGAAGGGCTGCACGACGTTCATGAACCTATCCTCCCCGTTGACGTGCAACAGGCTGGCCCGCCGCCGCGCGGCCCTCTCCCGGGGCCTTGGCGCGGCGGAGCACCCAACCGGCGAAGACTACTCGGCCGCGGCCGGCGTCAGTTCCGCCGTCCGGCCCTGCATCACATCGCTGGCGGCGGCGATCGCCTTGACGATGTTGTGGTAGCCCGTGCAGCGGCAGAGGTTGCCCTCCAGCCCCTCACGGATCTCCTTCTCGGACAGCCCGTCCGGGTGCTTGTTCACCAGGTCGATGGCGGACATGACCATGCCGGGCGTGCAGAAGCCGCACTGCAGGGCATGGTATTCGCGGAAGGCCTCCTGCATCGGGTGCAGCGTGCCATCGGCCGCGGCCAGGCCCTCGATCGTCGTGACGGAGGCACCCTCGCACTGCACGGCCAGGATGGTGCAGGACTTGATGCTGTCGCCGCCCATATGGACGACGCAGGCGCCGCACTGGCTGGTATCGCAGCCCACATGCGTGCCGGTGAGCCGCAGCTTCTCCCGCAGCAGTTCCACCAGCAGGGTCCGGGCCTCGACCTCGACCGTGTGCTTGGTGCCGTTGACCGTCAGACTGACCTGCGGCATCGCGCCTCTCCCCAGATTCGATTGACCGGCCCCGGATTGGGGGCCGCTCCCTGGGTCAGAGAGTCGCCCCCGCCCCGCCGAACGTCAAGCGGCGCGAGGGTGACTGAATGGCGGCTTTCGTCCCTCAGCCAAGGGCGAGAAGCTGCGCGCCCTTGGAGCCCGAGAGCGGATTTTCAGACGCCGGACGGTCATGCAGGTGGCAGGCGGCGATGTGCCCCCCCTCCATGGCGTCCGCCACCGGCCGAAGCTGCGGCTCCTCCGACCGGCAGCGGTCGAAGGCATAGGGGCAGCGGGTGTGGAAGCGGCAGCCCTTGGGCGGGTTGATCGGGCTCGGCACGTCGCCCTTCAGGATGATCCGCTCCCGCTGCGCGCCCGGCATGGGGACGGGCACGGCGGAGAGCAGGGCTTCCGTGTAGGGGTGCTTCGGCGCGCCGAAGAGGGACCGCTTCGGCGCCACCTCCACGATCTTGCCGAGGTACATGACCGCGACCCGGTGCGTCATGTGCTCCACGATCGCCAGGTCGTGGCTGATGAAGAGGAGCGCCAGGCCGAGCTCCGCCTGGAGGTCCTGCAGCAGGTTGACGATCTGCGCCTTGACCGAGACGTCGAGCGCCGAGACGGCCTCGTCGCAGATGATCAGGTCGGGCTCACCGGCGAGTGCCCGGGCGATGCCGATGCGCTGCCGCTGGCCGCCGGAGAATTCATGCGGCCAGCGATTGATGGCGTCCCGCGGCAGCCGGACCTTGTCCATCAGCCCCTCGAGGCGCTTCTCGAGATCAGCCGAATCCTTCGCGAGCCCGAAGTTGCGGATCGGCTCCGCCAGGATGTCCCGCACCTTCATGCGCGGGTTGAGGCTGCTGAAGGGGTCCTGGAACACCACCTGCATCTTCCGCCGCAGCGGCCGAAGCGTGCCGTTCGGCATGTCATCGATGCGGTCGCCGCCCAGCACGACCTGCCCGGCCGTCAGCGGGAACAGCCGCAGCAGCGCCTTCCCCACGGTGGACTTGCCGCAGCCCGACTCGCCCACCAGCGACAGCGTCTCCCCCTTCGCGATGTCGAAGGATACGCCATCCACGGCATAGACATAGCCCGTGGTGCCGCCGAGGAACCCGGCCTTGATCGGGAAGTGCTTCTTGAGGTCGTTGACCTGCAACAGGGGCTGGCTCATGCCGCGACGACCTCCTCACGCAGCGCATAGTGGCAGGCCGCGACATGGCCTGGCGCCTTCTCCTCCAGCGCCGGGGCGTATTCCCGGCAGAGGTCGGTGACCTTGGGGCAGCGGCCTGCGAAGACGCAGCCGGGGATCTTCTTCTTCAGGCTCGGCACCAAGCCCGGGATCTCCGCCAGCCGCGTCTCCTCCCCGGTCAGGGACGAACCGAGCTTCGGCATGGAGCCCAGCAGCCCCTGCGTGTAGGGGTGCCGCGGGTTGCGGAACAGGGGCCCGACGGCCGCCTCCTCCACCTTCCGCCCGGCATACATGACGATGACGCGCTCCGCGACCTCCGCCACCACGCCCAGGTCATGCGTGATCAGCACGATCGCCGCGCCGACGCGGTGCTTCAGGTCGCGCATCAGCTCCAGGATCTGCGCCTGGATCGTCACGTCGAGCGCCGTCGTCGGCTCATCGGCGATCAGCAGCTTCGGGTTGCAGGCCAGCGCGATGGCGATCATCACGCGCTGGCGCATGCCGCCGGAGAGCTGGTGCGGGTACTCCTTCACCCGCCGCTTCGCCTCCGGGATGCCGACCAGGTTCAGCATCTCCACCGCCCGGTCTTCCGCGGCTTGCGCGGAGAGGCCCTGGTGCAGGCGCAGCGTCTCCCCGATCTGGCGGCCGACGGTCAGCACCGGGTTCAGGCTGGTCATCGGCTCCTGGAAGATCATGCTGATCTCGTTGCCGCGGATCGCCCGCATCTCCTTGTCGGAGGCTTCCAGCAGGTTCTTGCCGTTGAAGCGGATGGCGCCGGCGATCTTGCCGGGCGGCTCCGGGATCAGCCGCAGGATCGACATGGCGGTGACGGACTTGCCGCAGCCGGATTCACCGACGATGGCGACGGTCTCCCCCGCATTGACGTGGAAGTTCACGCCATCCACCGCGCGGTTGATGCCATCCGGCGTGCGGAAGTGGGTCTGCAGGTTCTCGACTTCGAGCAGGGCCATGGTTCAAGCCTTGTCCGCACGATGGGCGGTTGAGGAATGGCGAGGGATTTTTCGTCCCTGCAAGGAAGTGGACGCAGCCGATGCTGGTTGCATCGGCAAGTCCGCTGACGCGGCAGGGGCGGAAAAGACCCGCCAGGCCGACCCGATCCATCGTGCGGACATGGCTTAGAGCCTCTTGGCCATACGGGGGTCGAGGGCGTCGCGCAGGCCGTCACCCAGCAGGTTCACGGCGAGCACGGTGATGGAGAGGAACACCGCCGGGAAGAAGACGATGTAGGGCTTCACCTGCCACAGCGCCCGGCCCTCGGCCATGATGTTGCCCCAGGACGGGATGATGGGCGGCGTGCCGGCGCCGATGAAGCTCAGGATGGCCTCGGTGATCATGGCGCTGGCGCAGATATAGGTGGCCTGCACCGTCAGCGGCGCCAGCGTGTTCGGCAGGATGTGGCGCAGGATGATCATCGGCGTGCGCGTGCCCGAAGCCACCGCCGCATCCACATAGGGCTGCTCGCGAAGCGAGAGCACCACGCCGCGCACCAGGCGCGACACGCGCGGGATCTCCGCGATGGTGATGGCGAGCACGACGTTGCCGACGCTGCCCCGCGTCAGCGCCATCAGCGCGATCGCCAGCAGGATCGGCGGGATGGACATCATGCCGTCCATGAACCGCATGATGATGCTGTCCGCCAGCCGGATGAAGCCGGAGACGAGGCCGATCGCCAGCCCGATGATGGAGGCGCAGAAGGCGACGGAGAAGCCGACGGTCAGCGACACCCGCGCGCCATGCAGCACGCGCGAATAGACGTCGCGGCCCAGCATGTCCGTGCCGAACCAGAACTGGGCGGAGGGTTCGCGCGTGCGCAGCGCCGGCGCCAGCGCCGTCGGGTCCCGATGCGCCAGGTAGGGCGCGAAGACCGCGACGAACACCATCAGCAGCACCAGGAAGCCGCCGATGGCGATGGTCGGGTTGCGGCGCAGGAAGCCGATGAAGCCCTTCCGGGCCTTCACCGGCGGCATGATGTCGCCCATCTCGGGCGCCACGTTCACGCCGGGCGGAAGCGGGGCGGTACGGCCGCCATCCATGGTCGCGGTGCTCAATACCGGATCCTCGGGTCGAACAGGGTGTAGGCGAGGTCGATCGCGAGATTGACCAGCACGTAGATGAAGGAGAACAGCAGCACGACGCCCTGGATGACGGGGTAGTCGCGCCGCAGGATGGCATCCACCGTCAGGCGGCCGAGGCCCGGGATGGCGAAGACGCTTTCCGTCACCACGGCGCCGCCGATCAGCAACGCGATGCCGATGCCGATAACGGTGACGATCGGCACGGCGGCGTTCTTCAGCGCATGCATGAACAGGATGGAGCGCTGCCCCACGCCCTTGGCCTTGGCGGTGCGGATGTAGTCCTGCTGCAGCACTTCCAGCATCGTGGCCCGCGTGATGCGCGCGATCAGCGCGATGTAGACGGACCCCAGCGCCACCGCCGGCAGGATCAGGTTCTCCAGCCAGGGGAAGAAGCCGCGGCTGAAGGGCGTGTAGCCCTGCACCGGCAGCCAATCGAGCTCGAGCGCGAAGACATAGGCCAGCACGTAGCCCACGACGAAGACGGGGACGGAGAAGCCCAGCACCGCGAAGCCCATCACCGCGCGGTCGATCCAGGTGCCCTGCCGCCACGCCGCCACCACGCCCATCGGCACGGCGATGGAAACGGCCAGGATCAGCGTCACGATCATCAGCGACAGCGTCGGCTCGATCCGCTGCTGGATCATGGTCGAGACCGGCAGGTTGGTGAAGATCGAGGTCCCGAGGTCACCCCGCAGGATGTCCCACAGCCAGGCCCCGAACCGCACGAGGTAGGGGCGGTCGAGGCCGAGGCTGGCCCGGATGCGCTCCACATCCGCCGGCGTCGCCTGATCCCCCGCGATCACCGCGGCCGGATCGCCCGGGGCGATGTAGAGAAGGGAGAAGACGAACAGCGCCACGATCGCCATGACGGGGATCGTGGCGAGGATTCGGCGGACGATGTAAGCGAACATCCGGGAAGGCTTCCTTCAGATCAGGTCTTGCTGACGCCCCAGGCGAAGGGAATCGGCCCCTTCACGATGCCGGAGACGTTCCGGCGCCAGGCCTGGTAGGTCAGGAAGAAGCCCGTCGGGCAATAGACGACATTCTCCACCGCCGCGGCATTCAGGCGATCGATCGCCGCCCGTTCCTCCGCCAGGCTGGACGCGGCGAGCCAGTTCGGCACCTCCGCCTCCACCGCCGGCACGTCGGGCCAGCCGAACCAGGCGCCGTCGCCATTGGCGCGCACCGCGTTGTAGAGGATCGGGTTGATGGCGTCGGCACCCGCATGCCAGGTGTGGAACATTGACCAGCCGCCCTGGCCGGGCGGGTTCTTCATCGCGCGGCGCTGGCCGGTGGTGCCCCAATCCGTCGCGACGAAGTCCACATTCATGCCGAGCTTCTTCAGCAGGTCGGCCGTCACGTCGCCCAGCGCCTTGGTGATGGGCTGGTCCTGCGCGACGATGCAGGTCACCGGTTCGTTGTTGTAGCCGGATTCCCGCAGCAGCTGGCGGCCGCGCTCCAGGTTCGCCGCCTTCATCATGGCGCCGCCGGCCTCGGTGTAGAGGGGCGTATCCGGCGTGAAGAAGCCGCCCATGACCTTCCACAGGTTGCGGTCGTTGCCGACCAGCGCGGTCATGTAGTCTTCCTGGTTCAGCGCCGTCATCACCGCCTGGCGGACCTTCAGGTTGTTGAAGGGCGCGTGCAGGTGGTTCATGCGGAAGGCGCCGATGTTGCCGAGCGGGTCGGCGATATCGACGGCGATGTTGCGGTTGCGGCGGAGGACCGGCACCAGGTCGGTGATCGGGTTCTCCCACCAATCCACCTCGCCGTTCTGCAGCGCGGCGGAGGCCGTGGCGGGATCGGGCATAACGATCCACTCGACGCGATCGACCATGATCCGCTTGCCGCCGGCCAGCCAGCTCGCGGGCTCATTGCGCGGCACATAGCCATCGAACTTCTGGAAGACGGCGCGCGCGCCGGGCACCCATTCGTTGCGCAGGAAGCGCATGGGGCCGGAGCCCACATACTCGTTGATCTGCGTGAAGCTGTCGAAGCGCGTCGCGATGCGCTCCGGCATGATGAAGCACATCGGCGTCGCGTTCTTGCCCAGCGCCATCTTCATCTTGGTGAAGGGCGCGGACAGCCGCCAGCGGATGGTGCGGTCATCCGTCGCGACCAGCTCCTCGTTCAGCCGG
Source organism: Acetobacteraceae bacterium (assembly GCA_027482245.1). Lineage (GTDB taxonomy): Bacteria > Pseudomonadota > Alphaproteobacteria > Acetobacterales > Acetobacteraceae > Falsiroseomonas. Next base: position 57,209 of record JAIXWG010000028.1, read on the forward strand.
CGCAGGATCTGGCCCATCGGGTCGCGCGGCATCCAGCGGACGATGGAGGCGACGACGTCCTTGGCCAGCACCGGCTCATTGTCGTGGAAGCGGAGCCCGCTGCGCAGCTTGAAGGTCCAGGTCTTGCCGTCGGCGGAGACTTCCTCCCCCTCCACCATCTGGCGCTGCGGCTCCAGCTTGTCATCGAAGCCGTAGAGCGTGTCCCACACCAGCACGGCGGCGTTGCGGACGACGTATTGCGTGCCCCAGATCGGGTCGAAATTCGCCAGGTTGGCCTGCGGCACGAAGCGCAGCGTGCGCGCATTGGCGCCCTGCGACAGCGCCGGCGCGCTAACCCCGCCCCCGGCCGCGACGGCACCCGCCGCCACGCCGGCCTTGATGAACGACCTGCGATCCATTCGAGACTACCCCCTGTTATGGGCCAGCCGCCCTTGTTCTGGGCAGACTGCCTTATCCCTGTGCTACGCGCCAGCACCCCCCGCCCGGGACTCGGCGGGGGGACGCGGTACGCAACCCTGGTCAGCACATCCCGTGCCAGCCGGCCTCAGGCCCGGCGCACGCCCCAGAACAGCGCCGGGCCGCCCTTCACCACGCCGGTGATGCTGCGGCGATAGGCCATCAGCGGCAGCACCTGGCCGAGCGGCACGAAGGGCACTTCCTGCCACACCACGCGCTGGATCTCCCGCGCGATGGCCTGTTCGGCGGGCAGGTCCGGCGCCTCGAACCAGGCGTCGCGCAGCTCCTCCAGCCGCGGCAGCGTCGGCCATCCCGCCCAGGCATTGGTGCCATTGCCGCGAATCGGCATGTGGCTGCCGGGGACGGAGACATCGAGCCCTTCCCAGGTCGTGCAGAAGGCGCTCCAGCCCCCCGCATCGACCGTGCCGCGATTCGTCCGCCGCTGGATGTGGGTGCCCCAATCCATCGCCTGGAGATCGACGTTGAAGCCGATGCGCCGCAGCGTGTCGGCCGCGACCTCCGCCAGGTTCTGCAGCACCGGCAGGTCGGTCGCCGACAGCATGGCGACCCGTTCGCCGCGATACCCGGCCTCCCGCAGCGCACGCCGCGCAGCCTCCAGGTCCCGCGGGCCGGACAACACGGAAAGCCCGTCATCATTCGCGAGCGGTGTGCCCGGCGTGAAGACGCCGGCCGGCACGGTGGAGAGCGCGGGGTCCGTGCCGATCGCCGCATTCATGAAGGCGCGCTGGTCGATCGCCGGCAGCACGGCACGGCGGATGGCGGGATTGTCGAAGGGCGGCTGCAGGAAATTGAAGCGCAGCACGCCAAGATTGCCGGCGGTGTTCACCAGGTCCGTCTGGATCTCCCGGTTCCGCCGCAGCAGAGGCAGCAGGTCCGGCAGCGGCGTCTCCCACCAATCCACCTCGTTGTTCTGCAACGCGGCACTGGCGGTGGAGGGATCGGGCATGACGATCCACTCGACGCGATCGAAATGCACCTGCTTGCCGCCCGCAAGGAAATCCGCGGGCTCGCTGCGCGGCGCGTAGCCGTCGAAGCGGTCATAGATCATGCGGTCGCCGGGGCGGAACAGGTCCTGGCGGAAGCGGAAGGGCCCGCTGCCGGTGTAGTCCGTGATCTGCGTGAAGGGATCGGTGCGCGCCACGCGTTCCGGCATGATGGCGCAGATGTTGGCCGACGGCTTCCCCAGTGCGAAGGCGAGGCCCGGCCACGCCTTCTTCAGCCGGATCTCGAAGCGCGTGTCGTCCAGCGCCGCGATGCCATCCATCAACCCGTCAAGCCGCTGCCCCAGCACGTCCCGCTTCGCCCAGCGCTGGATGGAGGCGACGCAGTCCCGCGCCGTGACGGGCGCGCCGTCGTGGAAGCGCAGGCCCGGCCGCAGCGTGATCGTCCAGCGCCGCCCTTCCTCCGTGATCTCATGCCCCGCCGCCATCTGCGGCCGCGGGCGGAAATCGGCGCCGAGGCCGTAGAGCGTGTCGTAGATCATCAGCCCGTGGTTCCGCACGACGACGGCGGTGGACCAGACGGGGTCGATGTTGGAGAGGTTGGCCTGCGGCACGAAGCGCAGCGTGCGCGCATTGGCCTGCGCATCCGCGATGCGCGGCGCCACCAGCGTGCCGCCCGCCAGCGCCAGCGCGGCGCGTCGTGAAACCTGCATCATGGCCATCACGCCTTCCCGATGTTCCAGAAGACCGTTGCCGGCGCACGGAACACGCCGGTCAGGTTGCGGCGCCAGGCACTGGGCTGCCAGTAGTAGCCGAGCGGGAGGTAGTGCATCGTCTCCATCGCGCGCCTGTTCAGCGCTTCCGCGATCCGCCGGTGCTCCGCCGCGTCGCCGGCGGCCACCCATTCCGCGCGCAGCCGCTCGATCTCCGCATCATCCGGCCAGCCGAACCAGGCATTGGCGCCGTTGGTGCGCAGGAACAGATGCGTTACCGGCAGCGTCAGCGACTGGCCGGAGGAGGTGGTGTGGATGATGCTCCAGCCGCCGCGCTCCACCGGTTCCTTGCTGGCGCGGCGCTGGATCAGCGTGCCCCAATCCGTTGCCACCACTTCCAGGTTCATGCCGAGGCGCTTCAGCAGATCGGCCGTCACCAGCGACAGCGCGTTGATCTGCGGATAGTCGCCCGGCGCGATCAGCACCACCTTCTCGCCATTGTACCCGGCCGCGGCGAGGGCGGCCTTCGCGCGTTCGATGTTCCGCGTCTTCAGGACCTCGCTGCCGGCCTCATTCGCCATTGGCGTGTCGCAGGTGAAGACGCCCTCGCACACGCCCCAGCCGGCAGGATCGCTGCCGGCCACGGCGGTCAGATAGTCCCGCTGGTCCAGGCCCATGGCGACGGCGCGGCGGATGGCGGGGTTGTTGAAGGGCGGGTGCAGCGTGTTGAAGCGCGCGATGCCGTAGGTGCCATCCATCAGCCGCTGCTGGATCACCAGCTCGCGGTTCCGCCGCATCAGGCCCAGCAGGTCGTGCAGCGGGTATTCCCAGTAATCCTGCTCCCCCAGCATCATCGCATTGGCGCTGGTGGCGGGGTCGGTGATGACGGTCCACTCGACGCGGTCGATCCGCGGCACGCGGCCGCCCGCCAGGCCATCCACCGGCTCCTGCCGCGGCACGTAGCCGTCATGCTTCGCCCAGACGGATCGCTGGCCGGGGTTCCATTCGTTCGGCAGGAAGCGGAAGGGCCCGCTGCCCACGGCTTCCCGGATCTGGGTGAAGGCGTCGGTGCGGGCGATGCGTTCCGGCATGATGAAGCAGGGGAACTGCGTCTGGCCAAGCGCCGCCAGCAGCAGCGGCACGGGCCGGTGCAGCCGGAAGCGGAAGCGCCGGTCATCCAGCGCCGTCAGTTCCGCCACGAAGGGCTGCAGCACCTGCATGAAGGGATCGCGCTTCGACCAGCGATCGATGGAGGCGACGCAGTCCCGCGCCGTCACGCGCTCCCCGTCATGGAACACCAGCCCGGGGCGCAGCGTGAAGGTGACGGAAAGGCCGCCATCGGCCACCTCCCACCCCTCCGCCATCTGCGGCCGGATGTCGCCCTTGGCGTCCTGCGCGCAGATCTGATCGTAGATCATGAAGGCGTTGTTCCGCGTGACCACCGCCGTGGTCCAGACGGGATCGAGCGAGGTGAGGTTCGCCTGCGGGATGACCCGCAGCGTGCGCGCGGCCCCTCCCTGCGCGCCGACCACGCTCGGCATCGCAACACCAGCGGCCGTTGCCGCCATCAGCCCACGCCTGCCGATCATCGCTGCCTCCATCTTGGGTTCACGCACGCCAGGTCAGGTCCGGCGCAGCCCCCAGAACAGCGCCATGCCCTTCACGCGGTCCGCCAGGTTCCGCCGATGCGCCGTCATGGACATGTAGGCGCCGACGGGGATGTAGGGCAGTTCGTCCATCGCGACGGTCTGCAGCTCCCGCGCGATCCGCTTCTGCGCCTCGAGGTCCGGCGCCACGAACCATTCGTCGCGCAACTCCTCCAGCCGCGGCATGTTGGGCCAGCCCGGCCAGGCATTGGCGCCGTTGCCGCGCAGCGGGAAATGCGCGCTGGGATCGACGAAGTCGAAGGAGGAGAAGCTGGTGAACAGCATGCTCCAGCCGCCGCGCTCCACCGGTTCGCGGGAGGTGCGCCGCGTGACGGTCGTGCCCCAGTCGCTGAAGGCGTTGTCGGCATTGAAGCCGAGCCGCCGCAGCAGGTCCGCCCCCACCTGCGTCATCGCCGATGGCGCCAGGATGTCCGTCGGACCGATCAGGCGCGTCAGCTGGTTGGTGTAGCCGGCTTCCCGCATCAGGGCGCGAGCGCGATCGACGCTGCGCGGGCCCTTCAGCGGGTCGAGCCCCGCATCATTCGCCAGCGGCGTGCCCGGCGTGAAGACGCCGACATTGTCCATGTAGAGCGACGCGTCCGGCCCCACCACCGCGCTCATGAAGTCGGACTGCACGATGGCGGGCAGCAGCGCCTGGCGCAGCTTCTTGTCGTTGAAGGGCGGGTGCAGGTGGTTGAAGCGCAGGATGCCGATCAGCGGCAGCGGGTCCACCGCCTCGATCACCACGTTGCGGTTCCGCCGCAGCAGCATCTGGATCTCGGGCGGCGGCTGCTCGTACCAGTCGATCTCGCCGGTCTGCAGCGCGGCTGCGGCGGTGGAGGCATCGGTGATGATGTGCCACTCCACGCGGTCGAAATGCACCACCTTCGGCCCCGCCGTCAGGCTCGGCGTGCCGACCGGGCTCGGGCTGTAGTCGGGGTTGCGCGCGTAGACGGCGAGGCTGCCGGAATTGAACTCGCCCGGCACGAAGCGGAAGGGACCGCTGCCCACCGTCTCACGGATCTGCTGGAAGGGATCGGTGCGGGCGATGCGTTCCGGCATGATGAAGGCCGGGCTGTTCGATACCTGCGCCAGCGCCGCGGTCAGCATCGGGAAGGGGCGCTTCAGGCGGAAGACGATCCGCCGGTCGCCATCGGCCTCCACCGCATCGACGAAGGTCTCCAGCTTCTGCCCGATCGGGCTCCGCTTCATCCAGCGCTGGAGGGAGGCGACGCAGTCGATGGCGCGCACCGCCTCCCCGTCATGGAACTTCATGCCGGACCGGATGGTGATGGTGACGCGAAGCCCGCCATCGCTGGTCACGGCGCCTTCCGCCATCTGCGGCTGGGGGCGGAAATCCGCATCCATGCCGTAGAGCGTGTCGTAGACCATGTAGCCGTGGTTGCGGGTGATGTTCGCCGTCGTCCAGATGGGATCCAGGCTCGTGAGGTTCGCCTGCGGCACCATCTTGAGGACGCGGTTCTGCGCGGGTTGCGCGATGGCGGCGTGGCCCAGCGCGGATGCGCCAGCCACCGCCGCGCCTGCCTTCAGCAGGTTCCTGCGTTGCATGCCCTTGTTCTCCCGTCCGGCCCTGTTGCGGGGGATGAGAACAGGGGATGCGCGATCCCGCAAGTCGTCAGGCGCGGGGAGAATGCCCTCCCCGCGCCGGTTCTGCTCAGGACTTCTGCACGTTCCAGAACAGCGGCAGGCCCTTGAGCACGCCGCTGATGCCACGGCGGTATGCCGTCGCCTGGAAATACTGGCCGAGCGGCAGGTAGGGCACTTCCTGGAAGGCCACTTCTTGGATCTGCCGCGCGATCGCCTGCTGCGCCGCCAGGTCCGGCGCATCGAACCAGGCGTTCCGCAGTTCCTCGATCCGCGGGATGGTGGGCCAGCCGAACCAGGCGGCCTGGCCATGGCCGCGCAGGCTCTGGTGGACGCCCGGGTTGAACATGTCCACACCCGCCCAGAAGGTGCAGAACATGCTCCAGCCGCCGCGCTCCGGCGCCTCGCGGCTCGCGCGGCGCTGCACCACCGTGCCCCAGTCGGTCGCGACGTAATCCACGTTCATGCCCGCGCGCCGCAGCATGTCGTTCGTGACCTGCGCCAGCGCGTTCAGGCTCGGGAAGTCGGAGGCGGCGATCAGCACCACCTTCTCCCCATTGTAGCCGGCGGCGGCCAGGTCCCGCTTCACCTTCTCCATGTCGCGGGGCGCCGTCAGCGCCTCCAGCCCCACATCGGAGGCAAGCGGCGTGCCGGGCGGGAAGAAGCCGATATTCTCCCGCCACAGGCTGCGATCCGTGCCGATCACCGCCGTCATGAAATCCGCCTGGTTGACGGCGCCGAGCAGCGCGCGCCGCACCGCCGGCTTGTCGAAGGGCGCATGCAGGTGGTTGAAGCGCGCCACCGCCAGCAGGCCCGTAGGGTCCGGGATCTCCAGCACCACGTTGCGGTTGCGCCGCAGCACGGGCTGCAGGTCGCCCGTCGGCTGTTCCCACCAATCCATCTCGCCGTTCTGCAGCGCGGCCGATGCCGTGGCGGGGTCCGGCGTCACGTGCCATTCGACGCGGTCGAGGAAGGTGCGCTTCGGCCCCGCCGTCCAGGTCGGCGTCCCCTCGCTGCGCGGCACATAGCCATCGAAGCGCGTATAGACCACGCGCGCGCCGGGGACGCGTTCGCTGGCCGCGAAGCGGAAGGGCCCGCTGCCGATCAGGTCGCCGCGCAGCGGCTGGTTCGGGTCCTGGCTCGCCAGGCGCTCCGGCATCATGAAGGCCACCGGCGTCGAAGGCTTGCCCAGCGCCTCGAACAGCAGCGGGAAGGGCCGCTTCAGGCGGAACAGGATGGTCTTGTCGTCGGGCGCGGAGAGTTCGTCCGTGACGGAGAGCAGCACCTGGCCCAGCGCATCACGCGCACCCCAGCGGCGGATGGAGGCGACGCAGTCCCGCGCGCGCACCGGCTCTCCGTCATGCCAGCGCAGGCCGTCGCGCAGCGTCATCGTCACGCGCTTGCCGTCATCCTCGACGACATGGCCCTGCACCATCTGCGGCTGCGGCTTGTAGTCCTGGTCGAAGCCGTAGAGCGTGTCCCAGATCATGTAGCCGTGGTGGCGCGTCACGTAGGCCGTGGTCAGGATCGGGTCCAGCACGGCCAGGTCCGCCTGCGGGATGAACTTCAGCAGGCGCGACGCCCCGCTGGTGCCCTGGCCAAGGGCCGGCATCCCCATCGCGGATGCGCCGAGGACCGCACCGGCCCCGGACAGGATTTGGCGACGATTCATGGTTCCTCGGTGCCCCCCGGCATGGCTTGGCAAGGCGTCGATACGCCCGGCCCGTTCAATCCGGCGTAAGGAACAGAGTTACCGGGCGGGATGCAAGGGGAGAGGCGGCGGGCGCCGCACGGCCCCCACCCCGGCCCTCCCCCGCAAGCGCGGGGGAGGGAGGCGCCGTCACTCCCTCCCCCGCGCTTGCGGGGGAGGGTTGGGGTGGGGGTTTCCCGGCCTATCCCCCAACCCCCGCTGGGCGATGCCCGAAGCCCAGCGCGGGCTCCACGCCCGTCTCCACCCACACCGCCTTCGCCTGGGTATAGGCCATCAGCGCCTCCTGCCCCGATGACCGACCATGCCCGCTCGCCCCGAAGCCACCGAAGGGGACGGAGACATGGATGGTGCGGTAGCCGTTGATCCAGAAGGTGCCCGCCCGCACCGCCGCGGCCACGCGATGCGCCCGCCCCACATCGCGGGTCCAGGCTGCGCCGGCCAGGCCGAAGGGCGTGGCATTGGCGATGGCGATCGCCTCCGCCTCATCCTCGAAGGGAATGGCGGCGACGACCGGGCCGAAGATCTCCTCCTGCGCCACCCGCGCGTCGTTCGTGACGCCGGCGAGGATCGTGGGCGGCACCCAGAACCCGGCCTCCGGCACCCCGCCGCGCGGCGCGGTGAAGACATCCGCCCCCGCCGCCGCGCCAGCCTCCACCAGGCCGCGCACATGGGCGAATTGCCGGGCGTTGCAGACCGGCCCGGCCTCCGTCGCCCCGTCCAGCGGATCGCCGAGCCGGATGCGCGACGACGCCTCCGCCAGCATCGCCACGAAGCGGTCATGGACGGACCGCTGCACCAGCAGGCGCGATCCCGCCACGCAGGACTGCCCGCTGCCCGCGAAGATCGCCTGCTGCGCCCCCTGCACCGCGGCCGGCAGGTCGGCATCGGCGAAGACGATGTTGGCGGACTTGCCGCCCAGCTCCATCACGCAGGGGATCATGCGCGCCGCGCAGGCGCCCGCGATCCGCGCGCCACTCGCCGCGCCGCCGACGAAGGTCACCATCGCGACCTCCGGCGCGCCCAGCAGCGCCTCACCGCTCGTCGCGCCGTTGCCGGCCACGACCTGCACGAGCCCCGCCGGCAGCCCCGCCTTCACGGCCAGCAGCCCGAAGGCGGCGGAGGTCAGCGGCGTGTATTCGCTGGGCTTCAGCACCACCGCATTCCCCGCCGCCAGCGCGGGCAGCACGTTCCAGCCCGCGGTGAACAGCGGCGCGTTCCAGGGCGTGATGGCCAGCACCACGCCCATCGGCTCCCGCCGCACCGTCACGAAATGGCCGGAGGGAACGCTGACGACGCGTCCCTCCACCTTGTCGCACCAGCCCGCCCAGTACTCCGCCATCTCGGCGACGCGCGCGACCTCTCCCCGGCAGTCCCGCAGCGGCTTGCCGGTGTTGGCGCATTCCAGCAGGGCCAGCGCCTCGGCCTCCGCCCGGATGGCGGCGCCGAAGGCCCAGATCCGCCGCCCGCGCTCCGCGGCACTCAGCGCGATCCAGGCGCGCTGCGCCCGCGCCGCGCCGGCGGCGGCCTGCCGCGCCACCGCCGCGCCGGCATCGGCATAGCCCAGCAGCGGCAGCCCCGTGGCCGGGTCATCGAGGCCGATCGCCGCCCCCTGCCCTTCCACCACCTGCCCATCCACCACGCTGCCGACGCGCCCGCCCAGCAGCGCCGCCACGCCCCGCGCCGCGACCGCCGCCGCCGCGAATCCCGCATTCGCCATCACGCAGCCTCCCCGGCCAGGATCGCCGCCGGCACGCGGTTGAAGTCCGCGGCATCCACCACGTCAGCGCCTTCCCACAGCCCCGCCGCCGCCGCGCAGGCATCGAGCGGCGCGCCGACCGCCTTGGCCAGGCCGAGAGCGAGCCGCACATCCTTCCGCATCAGCCCCGCCGAGAACCCCGAATCGAAGGCGCCGCTGGTGATCCACTTCGGAAAGTTCACCTCGGTCGCGGCGGAACGGCCGGATGCCGCGTTCACGACCGGCAGCAGCGCCTCCGCCGTCACCCCCGCGGCCTCTCCCATCCGCAGCGCCTCCGCCGCCACGGCCAGGTGCGTCGCGACCAGCAGGTTGTTCACCAGCTTCGCCACCTGCCCCGCCCCCGGCCCGCCGACCGGGATGATCTTCGCCGCCATCCGGTCCAGCACCGGCCTGGCACGGTCGATCGCCGCCGCGTCGCCCCCCAGCATCATCGCCAGCGTCCCCGCCGCCGCCCCCGCCGGCCCGCCGGAGACCGGCGCGTCCAGGTAATCGACGCCGAAGGAGACCGAGAGCGCCTGGAAGCGCCGCGCCGCCAGCGGGTCGAGCGTCGAGGTATCGACCACCACCGCGCCCTTCTCCAGCGCCGGCAGCAGCGCGGCCAGCACCGCCTCCACCGCCCGCTCCTGCGGCAGGGAGAGGATGACGACCGGCGCGGCCACCCCGGCCACCGCCCCCGCGATCGTGACCCCCTTGCCGATCGCCGCCGCGACGGAAGGCCCGTGCAGGTCGAACCCGGTCACCACCGCGCCGGTCCCCACCAGCCTTCCCGCCATGGCCCCGCCCATATGGCCAAGGCCCACGATCCCGATCCGCATCATCCATCCATCCCAGCCACCGGCCCAACCACCGGAAATGTGAGGGTCGCAGCCGGCCCCCGGGCGGGCAAGCCAGGGGGGCCTGCCGCTTTTCGGTCACCATGCCGTGGTTTGTGCCGGTGCTGCCCAATCGCCATGCTGCGGTGCAGCAGGAGTATGCATGTCCGAACAGACCCTTCCCGGCCCGGCCCAGCGCCTGCGCAGCCGGCTCGGCCCCGAGCGCACCGCGGCGCTGATGGAATTCCTCCGCTTCGGCGTGGTGGGCACCGTCGGCTTCCTGGTGGACACCGCCGTCCTCTATGCGGGGCTCGCGGTCGGCCTCGGCCTCTATTCCGGGCGTGCCCTGTCCTATGTGGCGGCGGCGACGACCACCTGGGCGCTGAACCGCGCCTGGACCTTCCGCGGCCGCGGGCAGGGTCCGGTTGCCCGGCAATGGGCCCTGTTCCTTGTCGTGAACCTGATCGGCTTCGCATGCAACTACGGCACCTACGCCGCGCTGGTCGCGGGGGTCCCGGCCGTTGCCGAACACCCCGTGATCGGCGTCGCGGCCGGGGCACTGGCCGGCATGGTCGGGAACTTTCTCCTGTCGCGACGTTACGTATTCGTGGATGGGAAAGGGGATTGAGTGCCCCGAAACCCGCCTTCGTAGCCCCTGAACAAGACACGGCAGGATGCGCATCTCGACCCCCCAGGCCGCCCCCCCGTTGCGCCCCGCCCTTCCAGCCCACGCCACCAGCGGAGCCGCTTCCATGCCGAAGCGAAACCAAGCCAGCCGTGCGCCGGATGACGGCCGCGGGGGTACCGTGACGCCCTTCCTCGCGGGCATCGGGACGGAGACGTTCCCCGTGCCGGTGAAGGCCGCGTCGCCGCCCTTGCCCCCCGTGGCCGTGGCCGCGCTGGTCCTGCTGCTGGACCTGGTGGCGGTCGGCGGCGCCGGGCTGCTGGCCGATGCCCTCATCGACAGCACCGGCGCGCGCCACGCGGCCATGACCGGGCTGCTGGCGGGGCTCTCCGTCGCCTTCGGCGGCGCGCTCGGTGCCTATGACCATGCGGCGCTGCACCGCGCCGGGCCGCAGCGCAGCCGCGCCCTGCAGGGCCTGGCCGCCGCGATCGTGGTGCTGGTCCTGGTTGCCTTCACCCTCGGCGCCCAGCGCCGGATCGATGCCGCCTGGCTCGGCGCCGCCGCGGGGCTCGGGGCCTTCAGCCTGCTCGCCGCGCGCACCGCCGTCGCCGCCCTGCTGCGCCAGGATGGCAGCCGCAGCGCGCAGCGCGCCGTCATCCTCGGCGCTGGCCCCCAGGCGGCACGGCTGACGGAGGCGATGAAGCGCGAGGGCGGCAGCGGGCTGCGCCTGCTGGGCCTCGTCGATGAACGCAATCCCCGCGGCGGCGGAGAGACGCCGGACGGCCTGCGCCGGCTTGGCGGCATGGTGCAGCTGGCCGCGATGATCCGCGCCGGCCAGGTCGATGTGGTGGTGCTGGCCCTGCCCTGGTCCGCCGAGGCCCGCATCGCCGCCGTGCTGGAGGAACTCAGCGGCTATCCCGTGGAGATCCGCCTGGCGCCGGACCTGCTGATGGATCGGCTGCCCGCCAGCGGTCGCCCCGCCGGTCCCGTGCTGCTGCGCGCCCGCCCCATCTCCGGCCTCGGCGCCGCGGTGAAGGTGGTGGAGGACTACACGATGGCGATCCTGGCCCTGGCCGTCGCCGCCGTGCCCATGCTGCTGATCGCCCTCGCCATCAAGCTGGACAGCCCCGGCCCGGTCTTCTTCCGCCAGCGCCGCACCGGCTTCAACGACCAGCCCTTCGACGTGCTGAAGTTCCGCACCATGTACGCGGAGGCGACGGACCATGAGGTGCTGCGCCAGGTCCGCGCCGGCGATGCGCGCGTCACCGCGGTCGGCGCCATCCTGCGCCGCACCTCGCTGGACGAGCTGCCGCAGATCTTCAACATCCTGAAGGGCGACATGTCCTTCGTGGGCCCCCGCCCGCATGCCCCCGGCACCCGCGCCGCCGGCCGCCGCTTCGACGAGGTCGTGGCCAACTACGCCGCCCGCCACCAGGTGAAGCCCGGCCTGACCGGCCTGGCCCAGGTGCGCGGCTGGCGCGGCCCGACCATCACGGAGGAGCAGATCATCCGCCGGGTGGAAAGCGACCTGGAATACATCGAACGCTGGTCGCCCTGGCTTGATATCACCATCATCCTCCGCACCTTGCTCGCGGTGGCCTGCATGCGGAACGCGCTGTAGCGCCCGCATGGCCCGCGGGGAGGTGACGGTGATGCAACGCCTGGAAACGAGGCCCGGGACGGGCTGGGACGATACCCGCAACGACACCCATCGGGCGGCGCCCCGCATCGCCGTCCTGGTGCCCTGCTACAACGAGGAAGTGGCCATCCCCCGCGTTGTCGCGGGCTTCCGCAACGCGCTGCCGGAGGCCACCGTCTTCGTCTACGACAACAACAGCCGCGACCGGACGCGGGAAGCGGCGCAGGCCGCCGGCGCCGTGGTGCGCACCGAACGCCTGCAGGGCAAGGGCCATGTCGTGCGGCGGATGCTCGCGGACATCGAGGCCGATGTCTACGTCCTGGTCGATGGCGACGACACCTACGATGCCGCCGCCGCGCCCGCGATGATCCGCCTGCTGCTGGACGAACGGCTGGACATGGTGACGGGCACGCGCGTCACCGATGCCGCCGCCGCCTATCGCCCTGGCCACCGCTTCGGCAATGCCGTGCTGACCGGCGTGGTGCGCCTGATCTTCGGCGACCGCATCTCCGACATGCTGTCGGGCTATCGCGTCTTCTCCCGCCGCTTCGCCAAATCCTTCCCCGCTTTGGCCGAGGGGTTCGAGACGGAGACGGAGTTCACCGTCCACGCGCTGGAACTCAGCATGCCGGTGGGGGAGGTCGTGACCGCCTATCGCGAACGCCCGCCCGGCAGCACCTCGAAGCTCAACACCTGGCGGGACGGCTTCCGCATCCTGCGGACCATCGCGCTGCTGGTGCGCCGCGAACGGCCGCTGCCCTTCTTCGCGCTGCTGGCCCTGGCGCTGGCGGTGGTGTCGGTCGGCATCGCCGTGCCGGTGTTCCAGACCTTCCTCGCCACCGGCCTGGTGCCGCGCCTGCCCACCGCCGTGCTCTCCACCGGCCTCATGCTGCTGGCCTTCCTGTCGCTGGCCTGCGGCCTGATCCTGGACACCGTGACGCGCGGCCGGATGGAGGCGAAGCGCATAGCCTACCTCGCCATCCCCGCCCCCGATTTCGCGCTCCCCCCGAGATGATGGACAAGACGATGAACGACGGCCCGGCCTATCCGCCCCCTCAGCACGTGGCCGGCGCCGTCGCGCCCCTGCTGCCGGTCGATGTGGACGTCATCATCCTGTCGATGGAACGGGCGGAGGAGACGATCGCCGCCATCGCGTCCGCCCGCGCGCAGCAGGGCGTGCGCAAGCATGTGTGGATCGCTGACCAGGGCAGCAGCGACATCGCCATGGCGCGGCTGCGCGCCGCGGTGCAGGGCGCGCCGGATGCCACGCTGGTGCGGCTGGACCGCAACCACGGCGTCGCCGGCGGGCGCAACCGCGCCACCGCGCTCGGCCGCGGCCGCATCGTCTTCGCGCTCGACAACGACGCGGAATTCGCCACCCCCGACACGCTGGCCCGCGCCGTCGCGGCGATGGATGCCAGCCCGCAGCTCGGCGCCATCGCCTGCCGCATCCTGGTGCATGCGACGGGGCAGGACGACCTCTCCTCCTGGGGCTATCCCAAGGGCCTGCTGCCGCGATCGGCGGAGACCTTCGACGTCGCCACCTTCGTCGGCGCCGGCCACGCGCTGCGGCGCGAGGATTTCGAGACCGCCGGCGGCTATGACGACGCGCTGTTCTTCGCGTGGGAGGAGTACGACCTCGCGCTCCGCCTCATCAACATGGGCCGCACCATCCGCTACCGCGGCGACATCGCCGTGCTGCACAAGGTGAGCCCGGAGGCGCGCGTGGCCTGGGGCGGCACGCGCTGGTTCCACTTCGTGCGCAACCGCCTCTACATCGCGATGAAGCACGGCGCGAACCCGGCCGCGCTGCTGCCGCGCTTCATGGCCTACCAGGCCAAGGGGCTGCGCAACCGCGTGCTGGTGCAGGGCCTGCGCGCCGCGCCGGCGGCGCTCGCGCTGGCCCACCGCTTCCGCCCGAAGCCGGGCACGGAACACCTGTACGGCCACACGGAAACCAGCCGCGCCTACCTGGCCCGCACCGATGCCGCGCATCGCGGCACGCCGCTGCAGCGCCTGAAGCGGGAAGTGCTGTCGGGCCTGTAGGCCCGACTACCCGCCGCGGGCCCGCAGGCCCGACTACCCTCCGCGGGCCCGCAGGCCCGACTACCCTCCGCGGGCCCGCAGGCCCGACTACCCTC
>JAIXWG010000033.1 GCA_027482245.1 Acetobacteraceae bacterium
GAGCCGCGTCGGTACGTCGATGCGGGCGCCGGTCAGGTCGATATGCGGGTTGAGGCGGGTGAAGTGGAGGCTGGGGGCCACCTGCTGGTGGCGGAGCATGAGGACGGCCTTGATGAGGCCCGCGATGCCGGCGGCGGCCTCGGTGTGGCCGATATTGGTCTTGGCGGAGCCGACGGCGAGGGCGCGATCGCGCGGCCCAGCGAAGACGCTGCGCAGCGCATGCATCTCGATGGGATCGCCGAGCGCGGTGCCGGTGCCATGCGCCTCGATCGCGTCGATGTCGGCGGGCGCGAGGGACGCATCGGCGAGTGCCGCGCGCAGCACGGCTTCCTGCGCGGGGCCGGAGGGCGCGGTGAGGCCGGCGCTGCGGCCATCCTGGTTCACGGCGCTGCCATGGATCACGGCGAGGATGCGATCGCCGGCCGCGACGGCATCCGACAGCCGCTTCAGCACGACCACGCCGCAGCCCTCGCCGCGGACATAGCCATCGGCCGCGGCGTCGAAGGTCTTGCAGCGCCCGTCACCCGCCAGCATGCGCGCCTTGGAGAAGCCGATGGTGAGCTCCGGCGACAGCGTCGCATTCACCCCCGCCGCCAGCGCGATCTTGCATTCCCCGCTGCGCAGCGCCCGCACCGCGAGATGCGTGGAGACGAGCGACGACGAACAGGCGGTATCCACCACCATCGTCGGCCCCTGCGTGCCGAGCGCATAGGCGATGCGCCCCGCCGCGATGGAGGGCGCATTGCCGAGGCTGGCATAGGCATCGATCCAGCCGAGATCCCGCTGCCGGCCAAGCAGCGTGCCGTAATCCGCCGTGCTGAGGCCGACGAAGACGCCCACCGGCTGCCCCGCCAGGCGATCCGGCGCGATGCCCGCATCCTCCAGCGCCGCCCAGGCATTCTCCAGCAGCAGCCGGTGCTGTGGGTCCATCGCCTCGGCCTCGCGGCGGGAGATGCCGAAGAGCGCGGCGTCGAAGCGGTCGATGGCATCCAGGAAGGCGCCCCAGCGGCTGCTGGCGCGGCCGGGCGCATCGGGATCGGCGTCGAACAGCGCGGCGCCATCCCAGCGATCCGCCGGCACCTCCGTCACCGCGTCGCGGCCCTGCGACAGCAGCTGCCAATAGGCCTCGGGCCCCTCCGCACCGCCGGGGAAGCGGCAGCCGATGCCGATGACGGCGATGGGCTCCCGCGCCGCGCGGCCGGCGGCTTCCAGCCGCGTCTCCAGGTCCTGGATCATCGCCAGGGCGCGGCGCACCGCGCTGATTTCGCGGGCGGCGGTGTCAGTACCCGGCATGGGCCAGCTTCCGTTCCAGCAGCAGGAGCATCGCGTCGTCGTCGTCGGACGGGGTTTCGGCAGGCGGCGGCGGTGGCGGCGGCGGCGTCTCGGCCCGCGGCGCCGCGCCGAGCCCGAGTTCGGCGGCGAGATGCGCGACCAGCGCCTCCGCACTCGGATGGTCGAAGACGAGCGAGGCGCGGAGCGGCTTGCCGATGGCGGCCGAGAGCGTGTTGCGCAGCTCCACCGCCATCAGGCTGTCGAGCCCGAGTTCCGCCAGCGGCCGCGCGCGGTCGAGCGGCATGTCGCCCAGGCCGAGGATGCGGCCTATCGCCTCCGCCACCGCATCCGCCAACGCATCGCGCTTCGCGCTGCCGATGGCGGCGGCGAGCTTCTCCTGCAGCGCGAGGCGCGGCGCCGCGGCGGCGCTGCTGGCGGCGGAGACGGCGACCTCCGCCAGCCCCGCCGATAGCGCGGAATCGAGCGCGGCCAGCGCGGCCTCCGGCGACAGGCCCGCGCGGCCCTCCGCCATGCCGGCGCCCTGCCAGGCGCCCCAGTGCAGCAGCGTCGCGGGCTCCCCCCGGGCGCGGCGGCGCGCGGCGATCGCGGCAAGGGCGGCATTGGCCGCGGCGTAGTTCGCCTGGCCGGGCGAGCCATGCAGCGCTGCCAGCGAGCCGAAGAGCACGAAATGTTCGATCGGATGCGCGCTCGCGATGCGGTCCAGCGCCTCCGCCCCCGCGAGCTTGGCGGGGAAGGCGGCGGCCAGGCGTTCCCGGTCCAGCCGCGCGGCGGTCGCGTCGTGCAGCGCGCCGGCCAGGTGGAAGATGCCGCGAAGCGGATGCCGCAGGCCCGCCAGCGCGCGGCGCAGCGCGGCGGGATCGGCGATGTCGGCGGCGACGACGCGCACCTCTGCGCCCTCGATCGCGACCTCGCCGGGGTTGCGCGCCAGCAGGACCAGGTGCCGCGCGCCGCGCGCCACCAGCCAGCGCGCCAGATGCTGGCCGAGCGCGCCGGTCCCGCCGGTGACCAGGTAGGTCGCGTCGCCGCGGAAGAGGCTGCGCGCCAGCACCAGCTTGCCGATGTGCCGCGCGCCCTGGATGCGGCGGAGCGCCGGCGTCACCTCCGCGAAGGGCCAGCGCTCGACGGGTAGCGGCGCCAGGCCCGCCGCGAGGTCGTCGCAGAGGGCGCCGAGCATCTCCCCCACCCGGGCGGTGTTGGAGAGGATGAGGCCGTCCAGCGCCACCGGGCGGTAGCGGATGTCGGGGCGGATGGCCTCGACCCGGTCGTTATCCCAGATCTCCGCCTTGCCGATCTCGAGGAAGACGCCGCCGGGCTTCAGCAGGCGGAGCCCGGCCGGGATCGCGGCGCCGGTCAGGCTGTTCAGCACGACATCGACGGGCGCGGCGGCGGCGAAGCCCGTGCCGCGGCTGTCATGGATCTCCGTGATGCCGAGTGCGGCCAGATGCGCGCGCTTGGCGGCGCTGCCAGCGGTCGCGAGCACCGTGGCGCCGGCGGCGCGCGCCACCGCCACGGCGGCCAGGCCAACGCCGCCGGTCGCGGCATGGATCAGCACGCGCTGGCCGCGCTGCAGCCGTGCCACCTCCAGAAGTGCCAGCCGCGCGGTCAGCCAGGCGACGGGCTGCGCCGCGGCCTCCGCGAAGCCGAGGCCTTCCGGCAATGGGCGCACCAGCCGCGCATCGGCGACCACATGGCTCGCGAAGCAGCCGGGCGCGATGGCCAGCACCGCATCGCCGGGCGAGAGGCCCGCGACGCCCGGACCGATCGCGGTGACGAGGCCCGCGCATTCGACGCCAGGCGCCCCGCCATCGCCCGGATAGACGCCGAGCAGGTTCATCACGTCGCGGAAATTGATGCCGGTGGCGGCGATCTCGATCTCGACCTCGCCCGGGCCGGGTGCGGGGCGGGCGGCGCGGTCCCAGCGCAGCGCCTCCAGCGAGGCATCCTCGCCGCGCGCCAGCACGAAGGGGGGCGGCACGGGCGCGGGGGTCGGCCGCGCGGCCAGGGTGCGGGCGTGGAGCGTGCCCTCGCGCAGCGACAGCACCGGGGGGCACTCGGCCGGGATGGCGGGCGGCGCGGTGCCGGCCGGCAGGTCCAGCAGCACCGGGCGCAGCTCGGGATGTTCCAGCGCCAGCGTCGGCATCAGCCCGGCCAGCGCCACCTGGGCGGGGCCGGCTTCCAGCGTCGCCAGCACGGCGAGCCGCGGCGGCGCGGCGCGGGCGGCTTCCAGCACACGCCAGGCGGCGGCGACGGGATCGATCTCCGCGCGCAGGTCGAGCCAGGCGGGCGTCTCGGTGCCAGGGGGCAGTGCTTCCCACGCCGTCTCCTGCACCACGGTGCCGGGGCGCGCGACGGCGAGCGCCAGCCCCTCGCAGAGCGCCACGGGCGTGCCGGCCGCGTCGTAAAGCGCGATCTCCGCCCGGTCCGGCGCGGAGAGCCGCAGCACGGCGTGGCGGGGCGTGCCGCCGAGCAGGGTGAAGCGCGCCAGCCCCTTCGGCACCAACGCGTCGCGGCTGTCCGGCGGCAGCGCGGCGGCCAGCGCCTGCCAGGCGGCGTCGAGCAGGCGCGGGTCGAGGCGGAAGCCGGGCTGGCCCTCCGCCAGCTCCGCCACCGCCTCCCCATCCCCGGCCCAGAGGGCGCGGAGCCCCCTGAAGGCGGGGCCATAGGCGAGCCCCGCCTCGGCGAAGCGGTCATAGAGGGCGGCGATGTCGATGGCGCGCGTGCAGCGGGCGCGGGCTTCGGAGAGCGGGGGCGCGATCGCCGCGCCAGGCTGGCCGGCGCGGGCGGTCGCCACCGTCTCGAACGCCGCCTCGGGGTCCTCGGCGGCGGCGGCGAGGGTCAGCGCGCCGGCCTCCAGGCTTGTCTGCACCACCGGCGTCTCGGCGGGGGAGAGCAGGCGGTCGAAGGTGATGTCTTCCAGCACCGGGGGCGCTTCCGGCGGCAGGGCGGCCAGCAGCATCTCCACCATGGCGGCGGCGGGCAGCACGACACGGCCGGCCAGCGCGTGGTCGGCGAGCCAGGCGGGGCGGTCGGGGGCGAGATCGGCTTCGAAAAGGCGCTCCCCGCGACGGCTGCGGAGCCGCCGGCCGAGCAGCGGATGGGCGCTGGGCGGCAGCGCGGCGCGGGCGGGCTTCGCCCAGTGCCGCTGGCGGTCCCAGGGCGTCAGCGGCAGGGCGATGCGCGCGCCGGATTGCGGCGGCAGGTCGGGAGGCGGCGCGTTGCTCGGCACGGCGGTGGCGAGCGCCTCCGGCGTCTCCGCCAGCACCCACCAGGCATGGCGCACGCGGCCCGTGGCGGCGCTGGCGCAGAGCGCGGCGAAATCGGCGCCCTCCGCCAGCCGTGCCTGGTAGGCGGCGACCAGGCGCTTCAGGCCTGCCTCGCTGCGCGCTGTCACCAGCAGGCGCGGCGCGGCGGCCAGCGGAGGCGCGGGCGGCGGCGCGGGCGGCGGTGCGGGGGCCGCTTCCAGCACCGCATGGGCATTGGTGCCGGAAAAGCCGAAGGAACTGACACCGATATGCCGGAAGGCGACCGCGGCGCGCGCCACGGGCACGCGAAGGTCGACGCCGCCGAGGTCGATATGCGGGTTCAGCGTGCCGAAATGCAGGCTCGGCGCGACCTCCCCATGGCGCAGCATCTGCACCGCCTTGATCAGGCCCGCGGTGCCAGCCGCGGCCTCCGCATGGCCGATATTGGTCTTTACGGAGCCGACCAGCAGCGGCCGGTCTCGCCCCGGGCCGAAGACGTTGCGGAGCGCATGCATCTCGATCGGGTCGCCGAGCGCGGTGCCGGTGCCATGCGCCTCGATCGCGTCGATGGCGTCAGGCGGCAGGCCGGCATCGGCGAGCGCCGCGCGGATCACCGCTTCCTGCGCGGCGCCGGAGGGCGCCGTGAGCCCGCTGCTGCGGCCATCCTGGTTGACGGCGGTGCCGCGGATGACGGCGAGGATGCGGTCGCCCGCCGCCTGCGCGTCGCTGAGCCGCTTGAGCACGACGACGCCGCAGCCATCGGCGCGGACGAAGCCATCGGCGCGGGCGTCGAAGGCCTTGCAGCGCGCATCGGGCGCCAGCATGGACAGGCCCTGCAAGGCGCTGGTCGTGCCGCTGCCGAGCGCGAGATTCGTCCCCCCCGCCAGCGCCATCCCGCATTCGCCGCGCCTGATCGCCTGCACCGCCAAATGCAGCGCGACGAGGGAGGAGGAGCAGGCGGTGTCCAGCACCAGCGCGGGGCCGTTGAGGCCGAGCAGATAGGCGATGCGCCCGGCGGCGATGCTCGGCGCGCCGCCCGTGCCGGCGAAGGCCTCCGAGCCCTCCGCGGCCGCGGCGAGCTGCGCGTAGTCGTAGTTGCAGAGGCCCACGAAGACGCCGGTGCTGCTGCCCGCCAGGCTGTCGGCGGGGATCAGCGCATCCTCCAGCGCCTCCCACGCCACTTCCAGCAGCAGGCGGTGCTGCGGGTCCATGAAGGGGGCCTCGCGCGGGGCGATGCCGAAGGCGAGGGGGTCGAAGCCCGCGACATCCGGCAGGTAGCCGGCTTGCGGCCCGGCCAAATCCTGCGGGCCGAGGCTGCGGCCCTCCGGTCGGTCGATGATGCCGTCCCGGCCTTTGGCCAGCGCCTGCCAGAAAGCGTCGGGGTCGTCGCCGCCGCCGGGGAAGCGGCAGCCCATGCCGATGATGGCGATGGGCTCCTCGCTCGCGCTTGCCCGCGCGGGCGCGGCGGCCGAGACGGGTGCGTCGCCCAGATGCGCGGCCAGGGCCGCGACGCTGCTGTGGTCGAAGAGCAGCGTGGCACTCAACGCCCCGCGGCCGAGCCGGGATTGCAGGCGGTTGCGGAGCTCGACCGCCATCAGGCTGTCGAGGCCGAGCTCGAAGAGGTTGGCGCGGCGGTCCAGCACCTGCCCGGGCGGCACGCCGAGCACGGAAGCGGCCTCCGCGGCGATAAGGTCGGCCAGCGCGGCGCCCGGGGCGGCTTGCGGCGCGGCGATGGTCGCTGCGGCCACAGGCTTCTCCGCCTGCCAGCCACGCAGCGAGGCTGGCGGGCGCGTGGCCTCGAAGCTCGCCAGGAAGCGGGGACGGTCGATAGGTAGGATGGCGGGGGCTGCTTCCGGCGTCGCCAGCGCCCAGTCCAGCAGCGCCTCGCCCGCCTCGGTCGGGATGATGCCGAGGCCCTGGGCGGCGAGGCGCGCCAGCAGCGCGGCATTGCCGGCCTGGGAGCCGATCTCGCGCCAGAGCCCGAAGCCGAGGCTGGTGGCGCGGCCGCCGCGGGCGCGCCGTGACGCCGCCAGCGCATCCAGCGCCGCGCTCGCCGCGACATGCGCGGCCTGGCCCGCCTGGCCGAAGAGTGCGACGGCGGAGGAGAAGCAGAGGAAGAAGTCAAGGTCGGGGAAGGCGGCGTCGAGGTCCCGCGCGGCCTCGAATTTCGGCGCCAGCGTGGTCGCGAAATCGGCGGGCGTCGCCTGGGCCAGCGTCGCATCGGCGAGAGTGCCCGCGGCGTGGACGATGCCGCGAAGCCGCGGCAGGCGAGCGATCAGCGCAGCGCGGGCGGCGGCATCGGCGAGGTCGCAGGCTTCCAGCACCACGGTCACGCCGGACTCGCGCAGCGCCTCCACCCAGCCGAGATCGTCGGGGATGCGGCGACCGTCCAGCACCAGATGGCGCGCGCCGCGGCGCACCAGCCACTGCGCGGCGAAGCGGCCAAGGCCGCCGAAGGCGCCGGTGAGGAGGATGGGGCCGTCCGGGTCGAGTACGGCGGGCGCGCCCTCCGCGGCGGGGCCGAGGCGGGGCACGAGCAGCGCGCCGTCCCGGGCGACCAGCTCGGGCTCCGCCAGCAGCAAGGCGGGCGGGGCCTCCCCATCCACCAAGCGGATGTCGAGCTCCGGCCGTTCCTGGCGCAGCGTCCGCGCCATGCCCCAGAGCGCGGCGCCGGCGGGGTCGGTCGGCGCCGGGCCCTGCGCGCCCTTCGTCATCAGCGTCAGGCGCCGCTGGCCTGGTGTCAGCGCCTGGATGGTGGCGAGGAAGGCCGCGCAACGCGCCTCGGCCGGGCCGCCGGGGTCGGTGAAGGTCACCGCCTGTGCCGCCGGGCGCGCCACCAGCAGCGTGTTGCCTGGCAGGCCGGGGATGGCCGTCGCCTCGAAGCCCAGCCGGTCCAGCAGCGCGAGCCAGGCGGCGCGCGCCAGCAGCGGGTGGTCGGGGCGGAGCGCGGGGTCGGCGAAGCGCCACCAGCCCTCGGTCAGGCCGAAGACGAGGTCCACCCAGCCGCCCGGCGTCGCATCACCGGGCAGGCCCTCGGGATCGGTCTCCAGCAGCAGCAGCCGGCCATCCGGCGCCAGCAGGCGGGCGGCGTGGCGGAGCGCTTCCTCCAGGTGCTGCGTCGCATGCAGGACATTGGCGGCGATGACGAGGTCGAAGCCCGCCTCCGGCATGCCCTGCGCGACCGGATCGGCCTCGATGTCCAGCACGGCGAAGCGTTGCGCCGGGATGCGGCCGCGGGCGCGTTCCACCAGCGACCGGCCGATATCGGTGAAGCAGTAGTCGACCCGCGCAGGATCGAGGCGCGCCAGCACGGCGGCCGCGGTGGCGCCCGTGCCGGCGCCGATCTCCAGCACGCGGAGCGGGCCGGTCGGCGGCAGCACGGCATCGGCCAGCGCGGCCATCACCTGGTTGGCGGCGGCATAGGCGGGGCTGTCGCGATAGACCTGTTCCGCGCCATCGCCCTCGAAGAGCAGCTTCAGCGGATCGGCCTCTCCGCGCAGCACGGCGGGGAGCGCGGCGCCGCAGCGATCGAGCAGCGCGGCCTCCGGCGTGTCGAGGCCTGGTGTCGCCTCCGGCAGGGGCCGCGCGGCGAGGCGCGCCAGGTGCCGGAACAGGCGCTGGTGGCGGGGCGCGACCTCCTCCGCCGCGACGGCGGCAAGGGCGGCGCGGGCATGGCGCGTCGCGGCGGCTTCCAGCGCGAGGCGGCGGGCGGGATCGTCAAGGCCCTCGGTCAGCGCCGCGACCTCGGCGCGGGGATCGGGGCGCGGCGTCCAGGCGATGGCGTGGCACCAGCCGCGCCAGGCCTCCGGCGCGGCGGCGAGGCGGAGCCCCTCCACCGCGGCGAGCACCGTGCCGTCTTCCTCGACCAGCCGGACATCGGCGGTGGTGACGCCGCCGGCATCGCCGGTGATGACGGCATGCGCCCAGCAGGCGGCGCCAGGCGCGCGGGGCGCGCGGGCGTAGCGGGCGGCGCCGGCCGGCAGGCGAGCGGCACCGCCGCTGCCCATCGCGATGGCGCCCGCCGTCCGCAGCGCGGCGTCCAGCAGCACGGGGAAGGGCGCGGGGCCGAGCTTCGCCAGCGCCTGACCGCGGCCACGCCACAGGCCCTCGATGCAGCGGTAATGCGGGCCGAACTCGATGCCCGCCTCGGCCAGCCAGGCATGGAAGGCGTCGGTGTCCAGCGCCTCCGCGCAGGCGGCGCGGAGCGGCGCGAGGGGCTGGTCGGGCAGCGCGACGGCGGGGGTGGCGCGGGCAGCGGCGTGGCGGTCCCAGCCTCCGGCGGCCTCCGCGAAGAGCGCCAACTCCTCCCCGGCCACGACCTGCACGCGGCGCGGCACGAGGACGGGCAGGGGGCGGTCCAGCGAAATGTCGGCCAGCGCGCCGCCGCGGCCGGCTGCCTCCGCCGCGGCCCGCAGGCGTTCCAGCATGTCGGCGGCCGGCAGCAGGGCGGTGCCGCGCACGCGGTGGTCCGCCAGCAGCCGCGCGCCGGGCGCCAACAGCGCCTCGAAGACCGGGGCCGGGCCGGCCTGGGGCAGGCGGCGGCCCGGCAGCAGTTCGGCCTCGTCCAGCCAGAAGCGCTGGCGGTCGAAGGGATGGCCAGGCAGATCCACGCGGCGGCCGGGCGGCACGGGCAGGTCCGGCATCGGCGCGTCGGAGGGCTCGGCCGTGGCCAGCGCCTCCACGCTGTCGGCGATGATCCACCAGGGCAGGCGCGGGCGTGCGACGGCGGCGGTGTGGCAGGCATCGGCGAAGCTGAAGGCACCTTCGCGCAGCTTCGTCAGTGTGGCCGCTGCCATCGC
Organism: Acetobacteraceae bacterium; assembly: GCA_027482245.1. Lineage (GTDB taxonomy): Bacteria > Pseudomonadota > Alphaproteobacteria > Acetobacterales > Acetobacteraceae > Falsiroseomonas. The sequence goes on from JAIXWG010000033.1 coordinate 9,335, forward strand.
GCGCAGCGCATCGGGCGTGCGGGCGCTGAGCAGCAGGCGCGGCGCCTGCGCCAATTCCGCCTCGCGCGCCGGTGTCTCCGGCGGTGCTTCCAGGATCAGATGCGCATTGGTGCCGGAGAAGCCAAAGCTGCTGACGCCGACGCGGCGGAGCGTGGCGGGCGCGGTCGCGACCGGCACCTCGATCGCGGCATTGCCGAGGTCGATGTGCGGGTTGAGGCGCGTGAAATGCAGGCTCGGCACCACCGCCTGGTGGCGCAGCATCAGCGTCGCCTTCACCAGCCCCGCGATGCCGGCCGCGCCCTCCGCATGGCCGATATTGGTCTTGACCGAGCCGACGCGGAGCGGCGCGTCGCGCGCGGCGCCGAAGACGTCGCGCAGCGCCTGCATCTCGATCGGATCGCCGAGCGTGGTGCCGGTGCCATGCGCCTCGATCGCGTCGACGGCGTCGGGCGTGAGGCCGGCATTGGCCAGCGCCGCGCGGATCACCGCTTCCTGCGCCAGGCCGTTCGGTGCCGTCAGCCCGCTGCTGCGGCCATCCTGGTTGACCGCGCTGCCGCGGATGACGGCCAGCACCCGGTCGCCATCGGCCTTCGCATCGGCCAAGCGTTTCAGCACCAGCACGCCGCAGCCCTCGGCCCGGACGAAGCCGTTGGCGGCCGCATCGAAGGCGCGGCAGCGCCCGTCCGGGGAGAGCATGTGCAGCCGGTCGAGCGTCGCCGCCCCCCAGGGCAGCAGGGTCAGGTTCACGCCCCCCGACAGCGCCAGCGAACATTCCCCCGCCCGCAGCGCCTGCACGGCGAGATGCGTCGCGACGAGGGAGGAGGAGCAGGCGGTATCGACCACCAGCGCCGGCCCCTGCAGGCCCAGCAGATAGGCGAGCCGCCCGGCCGCGACGCCCGGTGCGCCGCCGGTCGCGGCATAGCCTTCCTCCGACATCGCGGCCGGGTCGCCGATGCGGGCGTAATCCGCCGTGCAGCAGCCGAGATAGACGCCGGTCTGCGTGCCCTCCAGCCGATCGGGCGCGATGCCGGCATGCTCCAGCGCGCGCCAGGCGGCTTCCAGCACCAGGCGCTGCTGCGGGTCCATCGCCGCCGCCTCGCGCGGCGCGATGCCGAAGAAGGCAGCGTCGAACAGGTCGATGCCCGAGAGGAAGCCGCCCTGCGCCGTGCCACCCTCGGCCGGCGCGGCCCAGCGATCCGGCGGCACGGGGCGCACGGCATCGCGCCCTTCCGCCAGCATCGCCCAGAAGGCGTCGGGGTCGTCGGCGCCGGGGAAGCGGCAGCCCATGCCGATGATGGCGATGGGCGCGCGGAAGCGGGCCTCCGACGCGTCGAGCCTCTCCTGCATCCGCTGAAGCAGCCGGACGGCCTGTTCCTTCACCTGCCGGTCGGTGCTCATCGCGCTTCCTCCCCCAGCAGGGCGGCGAAGCCGGCCAGCGCGGCATCCAGTTCCTCGTCGGAGGCGGCGGCGAGGTCGTCGGGCGTCTCCACCGCCTCTGGCGCTGTTGGCGGGGCTTCCGACGGCACGCCGAACTGCGTCACGGCAAGGTGCTCCGCAATGGCGGCGATGCTCGGGTGGTTGAAGAGCAGCGTGGCGGGCAGGGCGGCGCCGGCGAGGCGCGACAGGCGGTTGCGGAGCTCGAGCGAGCCGAGGCTGTCGAGCCCGTATTCCTGCAGCGGTCGCTTCGGGTCGATCGGGCCGGGGAGGGAGAGCAGCCCCGCGCATTCGGAGGCGATGCGGTCCCGCAGCCAGGCGCGGCGATCCTCCGGAGGCATCTCGGGCGCCGCGGCATCGGGCGCGGGCTCCGGTGCGGGCGCGGCTTGGGTGTCGAGCAGGTCCCGCAGCAGGGGCGGGGCGCCGGCCTCCCGCAGTGCCTCCTCCCGCAGCGGCAGTACGGCGGCCTGGGGCACGGCGTGGGCAAGGATCTGATCCAGCGCCTCGAAGGCTTCGGCCGCGCTGAAATCCCCCATGCCGGCGGCGGTGACGTCGACGCCACGCGCGGCGGCCGCGCCGATGCCGCGCCAGGCGCCCCAATCCACGGCGACCGCGTTGATGCCCGAGGCCGCCGCTTCGCGTAGCGCGGCATCGAGCCCCGCGCTGGCGGCGGTATGCGCGGCCTGGCCAGCGGAGCCGAACAGCGCCCCGGCGGAGGAGAAGCCGACCAGCAGGTCGAGATGCGGCCATTCCCTCAGGATGGCCGCCAGCCCACCGCGTTTTGGCGCCGCGACGCGGTCGAAAGCGTCGGGGGCGAGGCGTGCGGCCAGCCCATCCTCCAGCAGCCCCGCCGCATGGATCACGCCGCCGATCGGCGGCAGGCCGAGGCTCGCAGCCCGTGCCGTGATGGCGGAGAGCGCCGCGCCATCGGTCACGTCGCCCAGCACGAGGTCGGGCGCGGGATCGCCGCGCCGCGCCAGGCGCAGCACGCCACCCGCACCGCGCGCCCGCAGCCATTCGACGATGGCCGGGCCGAGCCCGCCGCCCGCGCCGGTGACGAGATAGCTGCGATCCCGCCGGATGGCGCGCGGCAGGTCCGGGATGGCGACGAGCTTGCCGCGATGCTCCGCCCGCAGCATGGCGTGCAGCGCGGCCGGCGCGGCGGAGAGCGGCAGGGTCGTGACCGGCGGCAGCAGCGACGGATCGGCTGCGACCGCCGCGAGCAATTCCCGCAGCAGCGCGGCGAAGACCGGCGCCTCCACCTGGTCCAGCGCCACGACGTGGTAGGCGATGTCGGGGCGGCGCGCGGCGATCTCGGCCGGACTCGCGATGCCGAGGCGCCCGATCTCGATGTAGGTCCCGCCGGGGCGCAGCCGGCCCAGCGCCGCATCGCGAAGGGAAGCGGGCAGGGCGCCGAGGATGACATCGAGCGGCGCGGTCGCGCCGAGATCGCTGCCGCGGGAGTCCAGCACCTCCGCGATGCCCTCTTCGCGCAGGGCGGCGCGGCGCACCTCGCTGCCGGCGGTGGCGATGGGGGTGGCGCCCGCCGCACGCACCAGGCGGAGCGCGATGCTGCCGACGCCGCCCGTCGCGGCATGGACCAGCACGCGGAGGCCCGGGCGGAGCGGCGCGAGGTGCCGCAGCGCATGCCAGGCGGTGACGCCCGCGATGGGCAGGACGGCCGCCTGGGTGAAGGAAAGGCCGCGCGGCAGGGGCAGCACCAGCCGCGCGTCGGCGAGCAGGTGGGTCGCCAGCGCGCCGGGGGCGACGGCCACCACGGCATCGCCCTCCCGCAGGCCCGTCACGCCCTCGCCCAGCGCCACCACCTCGCCGGCTGCCTCGCCGCCGAGGCCGGGGCCGACGGCCGGCACATGCCCGGCGGCGGTCAGCGCATCCTTGAAGTTCAGCCCGGCAGCGCGCACGCGAAGCAGCACCTCGCCCGGCCCCGGGCGTGGCGGGTCGCACGGGGCGAGGTCGAGGCCAGCAGTCAGCACCACCGGTCCCGGCAGCGCGGCGGGGCAGGGCCGCACGAGGCGCGCGAGGTGGCGCTGGCCCTGGCGCCAGGCGACGCGATCCTCGCCATCCTGCAGCGCGGCCTCGACGGCCAGCGCCGCGGCATCATCCGTCCCGTCCAGATCGACGGCGCGGGCGGCCAGCCCCGGATATTCGCGCGCCAGCGTCCGCAGCAGCCCGCCCAGCGCGGCGGCGTCGGCGTCGGGGGTCTCGCCCTGGGCCACCGCCTCCGCCCCGCGCGTCGCGAGCAGCAGCCGCGGGGCCTCCGGCCGTGCGGCCAGCGCATCGGCGATCGTGACCAGGGCTTCCGGCGCCAGCGGCGCCTGCACGATGGCGCCGGCGATGGGCGTCGCGGGCAGCGCGGCACCGGGCGCCAGCGTGACCCAGGGCGCTGCCGCACGCGTCGCGGTGATCACGACCTGGCCGCCTACGTCGGCGACCACCGTCGGGTTGTCGAGACCCGCTTCCCGCAGCAGGTCGCACCAGCGATCCGCCGGGATCAGCGGGTGGTCGGGGCGGAGGTCGTGGTCGTGGCGGTTCGTCCAGCCCTCCGTCAGCCCGAAGGTGATGTCGAGCCGCGCGAGCGGGCCCGTGCCCTCCACCAGCAGCAGCCTTCCGCCCGGCGCCAGCAGCGCCACAGCGTGGCGGATGGCGGTGCGGAGATCCGGTGTCGCATGCAGGACATTGGCAGCGACGACCAGGTCATGCGCGCCCGTCTCGATCCCCTGCGCGGCGGGGTCGGCGCTGATGTCGAGCCTCGCCGTCTCCACCCCGAGCCGGCGCGCGGCGGCATCGAGGAAGCCGGTGCCGATATCGGTGAAGAGGTAGCGCGCGCCCGGGAGCGCGGCGCGCAGCGCGGCGGTGGTGGCGCCGGTGCCGCCGCCGATCTCGATCACGCGCCGCGCGCCCCTGGCAACGGCGGCGGCCGCGCCGTTCAGGTGGCGGGCGAGGGGGCTGTCGCGATAGGCGCCATCCGGCCGGCCATCGCCAAAGAGCAGGTCGAGCGGATCGCGCCGCCCGGCCAGCACATCCGGCAGCGCCGCGCCGCAGCGCGCGACGAGGTCGATCTCGGCCGCCTGCGCCGGAAATTGCCGGGCTAGGGCAGCGCAGCCGGCAACCGCATCCTCCGGCGTCGCGGCAGCGGCATGCGGCGCCAGCAGCGCGCGCAGCGCCGGCCGCACCGGGTCCGGCACCGCCGCCAGCGCATCCCGCGCGAAGATCCGGGCGAAGCGCTCCAGCGCCTCATGCGGCGCCGTCAGCGCCGGGTCCGCGGCCGGGCGCCAGCCCAGCGTGAAGAGGAGGCGGGAGGTGGTGCCGCCCGCGCGCCGGCAGGCGACGCCGCGCGCTTCCGCCAGCAGCGCACCGGCGGCATCGAGCCAGAGGACGTCGCCGGTCTTCGTCTCCGCCCCATCCTCGGTCAGCCGCGCGACGATGCGCCGGCAGCCGGCGACAGGCGCGTGGAGCGCGAAGCGGGCTATGGCGGCCGGGCGGAAGCCGAGCGCGGCATCCCGCACCGCCGCGCCCAGCGCCTGCAGCCCGGCATCGAGGATCGCGACCTCCTCGCTCTCCTCGGCGATCTCCGCGACCACCGCGCCTTCCGCCCGGCCGAGGCGCGTGATGCGGCGGAAGGCGGGGCCGAAGGCGAGGCCGGCCTCCGCCAGGCTCCGCGTCCAGGCCTCGCCATCGATGGTGTCGGCGGCGGTGACGGCGAGGCGCTCGCCCGGCGGCGCGGCGGCGGCGGCGCGGGCCTCCGCGACCTGGCGCCAGCTTCCCTCGACCTCCGCCATCACGCGGAAGCGTCCCCCTTGGTCCTGCCAGAGCTGGACAGCGCCGGCGCCATCGAGCGGCAGCGGCGCGGTGAAGGCGAGGTCGGCGAGGGTGGTCGCCCCGGCCTCCGCCATCAGCGCCAGGTGCCAGGCGCCGGGCAGCAGGGCGACGCCGTCCACGACATGGTCGCGCAGCCAGGGCTCCGGCGTCGCGAGGCGGAGCGTCTCCCCGGAGGGCAGGGCGATGGGCGCGGCGAGGCGCGGCGTCGTGGCCCAGTGGCGGCGGCGCTGGAACGGGTAGGGGGGCAGGTCCACCGGCACGCCCGGCTCGGGCGGGGCCTCGGGCGGCAGGTCACGCGTGGGAACCGCGGTCGCCAGCGCCGCGGCGCTGTCGGCGACCAGCGCGATCGGCAGGCGGGGGCGGCGGGCGGCGGCGGCGGCGATGGCGGCGAAGTCCGCGCCGGGCTCTGCAAGCCGCGCGGTGTAGGCGCTGCGCAGCGCCTCCAGCGCCGCCTCGTCCTTCGCGCTCAGCATCAGGCGCGGCCGGGCCTGGCGCGCGACGGGGCCGCGGGCGGGCGCGGCGGCGACCACCGCATGGGCATTGGTGCCGCCGATGCCGAAGGAGCTCACGCCGCCAATGCGCCGCTCCGTCCAGGGGCGAGGCTCGGACGCGAGGCGGAAGGGCGTGCCGGCCCAGTCGATGCGGCGGGAGGGTTCGGCCGCATGCAGCGTCGGCGCGATGACGCCGCGCTCCAGCATCATGACCGTCTTGATCAGCCCCGCGACGCCCGCCGCCGTCTCCGTATGCCCGATCACGCTCTTGAGGCTGCCGAGGGCAACGCTGCCGGGTACCGCGCCGCGGAAGGCGGCGGCCAGCGCCGCGACCTCGATCGGGTCGCCGAGCGGCGTGCCGGTGCCATGGCCCTCGACATGGCCGATCTCGGCGGGCGTGACGCCGGCCACGCCCATCGCCTCCGCGATCACGGCGGCCTGGCGGTCCTGGCTCGGCGCGGCGAAGCCGACCTTCTGGCTGCCGTCGTTGTTGACGGCGCTGCCGAGGATGATCGCGCGCACGCGGTCGCGCCCCGCATCCTCCGCGCGCTTCAGGACCACCAGGCCGCAGCCGCTGCCGAAGACGGTGCCGGCCGCGCCTTCCGCGAAGCTCCGGCAATGCCCGTCTGGCGAGAGCATGCCGCCTTCCTCATGCCGGTAGCCGACGCGATGCGGCACGCGGATGCTGACGCCGCCCGCGATGGCGACGTCGCATTCGCCGGACAGCAGGCTCTGGCAGGCCAGGTGCACGGCGACAAGGGAGGAGGAGCAGGCGGTCTGCACCGCGATGGCCGGGCCCTTGAGGTCGAGCCGATAGGCGAGCTGCGTCGCCGCGTAATCCTTGTCATTCCCCGCCATGGCGAGGAGCTGGCCCGCGCGGCTCGGCCCCTCGATCTGCCCGCGCAGGCGGAACAGCAGGTAGGTGCTGATGGCGCTGCCGATGAAGACGCCGACCTGGCCCACGATGCGCCGCGGGTCGCAATGCGCATCCTCGAAGGCATGCCAGGCGGCCTCCAGCAGCACGCGCTGCTGCGGGTCCATCAGCGCGGCCTCATGCGGGGCCATGCCCCAGAAGCCGGCATCGAAGCGGTCGATCCCCTCCAGCACCGCGGCCGCCGGGACGTAGCGCGGATCGTCGAGCGCGGCGGCGGGGACGCCTTCCGCCAGCAGCGTCGCGCGGTCGAGCCGCGTGATGCCCTCCCGCCCTGCCTCCAGCAGGGACCAGAGGCCGGCGAGGTCCGGCGCGCCGGGGAAGCGGCCGGCCATGCCGATGATGGCGATGCCGCTCATCGGCGCTGGGCCGCGCGTCGGCGCGCAGCGCGGTCGAGCCCGCCCTGCACGGCGCCCTCTGCCGCTTCCCCGGCCAGGGCGCCGGCGATGGCGGCGATGCTCGGCAGGCGGAAGATGTCCACCACGGAGAGGCGGCTGCCCATGCGCTCCGCCAGCAGGCGCTGCAGCCGCACCATGTGGAGCGAGGTGGCGCCGGCATCGAAGAGGTTGCGCTGCGAAGCGACGGGCTGGCCGAGCGCCTCTGCCACCAGCGCGGCCACGCCGGATTCCGTGGCACCGGCCGGGGCCGCGGCCTCCAGGCTCGGTGGCTTCAGCGCGGCGCGGTCAACCTTGCCGTTGCTGCTGAGGGGCAGGGATTCCAGCAGGTGCAGCTGGCGCGGCACCATGTAGGCGGGCAGCAGCGCGGCGCAGTGCTCCCGCAGCGCGCCGGCCAGGTCGATGCCCGCGACCTCGGTGGCGGGCACGCCGCAGGCGAAGGCGTGCAGCACCGGCGCGCCATCCCGCAGCAGCAGCCCGATGGCGCAGAGGCCGAGTCCCTGGCCCTCGGCTTCCTGCATCATCCGCTGCCCGGCGCGGCCGGCGGCGAGCAGCGTGGCGCGGCTGCGCGGTGCCTCCAGCAGCAGCAGCGCGCCGGCGGCCGCCGCGACGCGGGCGGTGGCGGGATCGGGGATGGTGATGCCGGGCCAGCCCGCCTCCGCCCCGCGCGCCAGCACCGTCACTTGCATGCCGGCCGCAGCCACCACCGCCGCCAGCGCTGACGGTGGTGGCGCGCTTTCGGTGAAACGGCGGATGGTGCGGCGCGTGTCGTAGCTTTCCTCGCTCGCGCGATGCGGCAGGGGCAGGCGCGACGCCTCGCCACGGCGCAGCCCGGGGCGCGCGAGGACGCGGCGGGCGCGGTCCCAGGACTCGCGCCGCGGCGCCACGAAGGCGTGCAGCGCCTTGCCGCCGGGGCCCTCGACCACGGTCGCGCAGGCGGCTGCGACCTCCGGATGCGCTTCAAGCGCGGCCTCGATCTCGCCGAGCTCGATCCGGTAGCCCTGGATCTTCACCTGGAAATCCTCGCGGCCGAGGAATTCGATCGGCGTCGGGCCGGTGCCGTCGCCATGGGGGCGGAAGCGGCCGAGGTCGCCGGTGCGGTAGCGGCGTTCGCCGGTGAAGGGGTTGGTGACGAAGCGCTCCGCCGTGCGCAGGGGGTCGCGCCAGTAGCCGCGCGCCAGGCCCGCGCCGCTGATCTCGATCTCGCCCGTCACCCAGTCGGGACAGGGCGCGCCGCGCGCATCGACGACATGCAGCATCTGGCCCGCCAGCGGCAGACCGTAGGGGATGCTGGGCCAGGCGGGATCGAGGCCCCCGATCTCCTGCGCGTTGGACCATATCGCGGCCTCTGTCGCCCCGCCCAGCGCGACCAGCGCCGCCTGCGGCAATGCCGCCTGGAGGCGCCGGACGAGCTCGACCGGCACCCAGTCGCCCGACATCATCACGAGCCGCAGCGCATGGCCGCCGGGCAGCCCGTGTTCCATCTGCATCGCCATCAGCGCCGGCACGCTGTTCCAGACCGTGACGCGATGGCGTGCCAGCAGTGCGGCCCAGGCGCCGGGATCGCGCGCGGCCTCTGGCGGCGGCAGCACCACCGCGCCGCCCTTCGCCAGCGGGCCGAAGATGTCCCAGACCGAGAGGTCGAAGCCCAGCGCCGAAAGCCCGAAGGTGCGATCCTCCGCGCCGATCGCCCAGCGGCGGTTGATCTCCTCCACCGTCGCGACCGCGGCCTGGTGCTCGATCATCACGCCCTTGGGGTGGCCGGTGGAGCCGGAGGTGTAGATGACATAGGCGAGGCGCGAGGGATCCTCGGCCGGCGGCAGCACGGGCGGCGGGCCCGCAAGGGCGGCGGCGAGCGCGGCATCGACCTCGGTGGCGTCCTCGATCGGCAGCGCCTCCCCCTGCGCGATCAGGTGGCGGCGACGCTCCGCCGGCAGCGCGGGATCGACGGGGAGGTAGGCGGCGCCGGCCTTCAGCACGGCGAGCACGGCCACGACCTGCCGCCAACCCTTGGGCAGCACGATTGCGACGAGGCGATCCCGCGTCTCGCCGCCCAGCCGTTCGCGTAGGGTTGCGGACAGGTGGCCGGCGGCGGCGTTCAGCGTCGCGTGGTCCAGCACGCGCTCCGCATCGATCACCGCCGGGCGGCTCGGCATGGCGAGGGCCGCCTCCTCCAGCGCCGCATGCAGCAGGCGGGGCGTGGCGGCGGGCAGCAGCGCGGCGCGGGGCTGGGCCGGGCGGCAGGCGCTGGCATCGCGCGCCCAGCCTTCCTCCGTCAGCAGGGCGGCGAGCAGCGCGGCCTGCGCGGTGACCAGTGCATCCAGCACGCCGGGCGGGAAGGCGGCTTCCACCGCATCCCAGCCCAGCACCAGCGCGCCCGCTTCCTCGAAGACATGGTGGTCCAGCACGACCTGCGGCGTCTGCGTCACCGCGAAGACCGTCTCCCCCAGCCAGGCGAGCGGCGAGGTCGCGCCGCCGAGCGAGGGATGCCCGATGGTGGAGGTGAAGACGACCGGCACGGCTGCGGCTTCCGGCCGCAGGCGCCTGATCTCCCGCAGCACCGCGACGCCGCTCATGGACGCATGGTCGAGATCGGCGGCGAGGCGCGCCTGCAGCGCGCGGGCGCGATCCTCGAAGCGGGGCGGTGTGACATCCGCTTCCAGCAGGATGGTGGAGGTGAAGTCGCCGACGACCCCCTCCATCCCCGGCGGCGCGGCGAATTGCGTGAGCGTGACGGCGAAGCGCGCCCGCCGGCTCCAGCCTGCCAGCGCATCGGCGAGCGCCGTGGCGAGCAGGACGGAGGCGGTGATGCCGCGCGCGGCGGCGGCGGCGCGGAGCGCCTGCCAATTGGCGGCGGGGATGCGGTGCGTGCGGCGCGTGAAGCGCGGCGGGCCGGCCACCGGCAGCAGCGGCAGGTCGGGCCCGGGCGGGAAATCGGCGAGGCGTGCCTGCCAATAGGCACGGTCGCGATCGCTGGGCTGGGGAAGGCGCCGCGCGTGATCGGCGAAGCGCGCGGCGGGCGGCGGCAACACGGCCTCCGGCGCCGCGTAGAGCGCGCCCCAGTCGCGGAACAGCGTGACGAGTGCGGCCGCATCGGCCAGCAGCAGGTCGATGCCCACGCCGAGCCTGACGCGACCGCCCGGCAGCAGCGCGGCCTTCAGCGAGAAGAGCGGCCAGCTGTGCGGGTCGAAGACATGGTGCGACCGCGACTCCCGCTCCGCCGCCAGCACGGCCGCTGCATCGGCAGCCTCGCGCAGGTCGATGCGTGCGATGGTGACGCGCGGCACCTCCGGCAGCACGCGTTGGCGGCCATCCGGCGTGACGACGGCGCGCAGCATCGGGTGGCGCGCGACCAGGCGGTTCCAGGCGTCCTCCAACCGGTCGAGGTCGATGCTGTCGCCTTCGAATTCGCGATAGGCGTGGCAGCCGACGCGGCCGAGTTCGAGTTCGGCGGAACGGCCGACCAGATAGGCCTGCTGGATCTCCGTCAGCGGGAAGGGCTCGTCGGCGGCAACGTCCTCGCCTCGCAGCAGGGCCAGGATCGCGGCCTTCTCCGCGCGCAGCCGGTCGCGATCGGCTTCCGTCAGCACGCCGCGCGGCGCGCGCAGCGACAGGTCGTCGCCGCTGGCGGAGAGCGTGACGCCGCGGCGTTCCAGATCCTGGAGGAAGGCGGCTGTGGTCACAGCGTCAGCACCTCCGTCTCCTCCGCCTCGGCCTCAATGCGCGCGGCGAGCGCCGCGGCATCCGCGCCGCCGAGCAGGTCCGCAAGGCCAAGCGCCGTGCCGAAGCGCCGGTTGAGCCGGTTGCGGAGGTCCATGGCCATGAGGCTGTCGAGCCCGCAGGCGACGAGAGCGCGGCCGGGCGGCGGCACCTCGCCCAGGATCTGGCGGATGATGTCGGCCACCTGGTCGCTGACAGGGCCCTCGGTCGTCGCGGTCGCGGGCAGCAGGGGCACAAAGGCGGGCGGCGCCGTCTCCGCGAAGCGCGCCCAGTCGAAGGCGGCGATCATCACCGCGGCCTCGCCGGAGAGGATGGCGGCGTCGAGCGCTGCCATGGCGCGATCCGGCGCCATGGGCAACAGGCCGCGGGCGGAGACGCGCGTCGCGCGGGCGGCATCGAGCGCCGCCGCCATCCCCACCTCCGCCCAGCGGCCCCAGAGGATGGATTGCGCCGGCAGGCCCTGCGCGCGGCGCCGGAGCGCGAAGGCATCGAGCGCGGCATTGGCCGCGGCATAGCCCGCCTGGCCGGCCGCGCCGATGACGCTGGCGACGGAGCCGAAGAGCAGGAAATGGGTGGGCTGCTGGGGCAGCGCGTGCAGTGCTTCGGCACCCCTGAGCTTCGGTGCGATGACGCGCTGCATCCGCGCCTCGGTCTGGTCCTCGATCATCGCATCGTCGAGCACCCCGGCGGCGTGGATGACGGTGTGCAGCGGCGGCATGCCTGACAGCGCGGCGGCGATGCGGGCCGTGGCGTCGGGCGCGGCGATATCGCAGGCCAGCACGCGCGCATGGGGGAAGGGGGCCTCGCTGGCGGTGCGGCCGATGAGCAGCAGCGCCTCCGCCCCCCTGTCCAGCGCCCAGCGCGCCGCCTGCCGCCCGATGCCGCCGAGGCCGCCGGTGATGAGCACGGTGCCGGAGAGCCGTACCTGGCCGGCCGGCGCATCCAGCTTCGCCAGCCGCGGCACGAAGCGGCCCGCGGCGCGGAGCATCACCGTGGGTTCCGCGCCATCGCCCTCGATCTCCGCGCGCAGCAGTGCTGGCGGCGCATCGGGTGCGACGGCGATGGCGCGCGGGCGCAGTTCCGGCCGTTCCGCCGCCAGCGCGGTGGCAAGGCCGTGCAGCAGCGCCTGGTCGGGATCGGTGGCGTCCTGCGTCACGAAGGCGATCGGCCCGGGTGCGGCCAGCGCGCGCTGCGCCAGCGACAGGCCGTCCCTAAGGCTGCCATCGATGCTCGTCGCCGCTGCCAGGCCGGGCGCGGGTGGCGGCGCCGGCATCCAGGACAACGCGGCCAACATCGGCGTGGCGTTCGCCTCCGCCAGGCGCCGGATGGCAAGGCCGTGGACGGAGGCGATGGGCGCCGCCGCCGAGGCGAGCAGGTCAACGGTCTCGCCCTGCCGCCGCGCGATGACGCTGAGCGGCCCGGCGAGTGGCGCATGCAGATCGAGCCGCGCGATGCCGATGGGCAGCACCGGCTCCGCCGGCAGCGTGCCGCCCGCGGCCTGCAGCACGGCATCGAGCAGCGCGGGGTGGAAGGGCGCGCCGGGGATGGCGGGCAGCGGGTCGATGTCGGCGCGCGTGAGGTCGCCGCGGGCAATGCGGGCGATGCCCTGGAATGCCGGGCCGATATCGATGCCGAGCGCCGCCAGATGCGCGATCCAGGCCGCGCGGGTGTCGGTGGTTGCGGGCGGTGGCGCGGCAAGGGCCAGCGGCGCGGCCGGGGCGGCGACGCGCGCCGTCGCATGAGTGAGCCAACCGCTGCCAGCGCGGGAGGCGACGCGCAACGCGCCATCGGCCTCGCCCAGCACCACGAGGCGCACCGGCGCCGCTTCCAGCACTACGGGCTCCGCGAAGGCGATGTCGGTCAGGGCCGTGGTGCCGGGCGGGGCGGCGGCCAGCAGCAGCGCGATCATCACCGCGCCAGGCACGACGACGCGACCCTGCACGCGGTGGTCGGCCAGCCAGGGCAGCAGCGCCAGATCGAGCACCGCCTCCACCTGCCGGGCCTCGGCGGGGCTGTCGATGACGCGGCCGGGGAAGAGCGCCGTCTCCGGCGTCGCGGCGCGGAGCCGCGGGAAGATGTGGCGCTGCAGCGGCGTCGGCGGCGGAGGCGTGCGGCGCGCGGGCAGCCTGGGCGCCGCTTCCAGCACGAGATGCGCATTGGTGCCGGAGAAGCCGAAGCCGCTGACGCCGACGCGCCTCGGGGCCTCGGCCACCAGCGCCGTCGGCACCTCGATCGGCGCGGCGCCGAGATCGACATGCGGGTTGAGGCGCCGGAAATGCAGGCTGGGCGGCACCGCGCCGCGATCCAGCATCAGCACCGCCTTGATGAGGCCCGCGACACCCGCCGCGGCCGCCGTGTGCCCGATATTGGTCTTCAGCGAACCGACACGGAGCGGCCGCGTGCGGCCTTGGCCGAAGATCGCGGCCAGCGCGTGCAGCTCCACGGGATCGCCGAGCGCCGTGCCGGTGCCATGCGCCTCGATCGCGTCGATATCGGCGGGGGCGAGGCCCGCATCGGCCAGCGCCGCGCGGATCACCGCCTGCTGCGCGCCGAGGCTCGGCGCAGTGATGCCGGCGCTGCGGCCGTCCTGGTTCAGCGCCGCGCCACGGATCACGGCCAACACCGGGTCGCCCGCGGCCTCCGCATCCGCCAGGCGTTTCAGCACGACCATGCCGCCGCCCTCGCCCTGGCCGAAGCCATCGGCGCTGGCGTCGAAGGCTTTGCAGCGTCCATCGGGCGCCATCATGCGCGCGCGGCTCAGCGCGACGGAAACCTGCGGCGCCAGCATGAGATGCGCGCCGCCCGCCAGCGCCATGTCGCAGTCACGCGACCGCAGCGCCTGCACCGCGAGATGCGTGGCGACGAGGGAGGAGGAGCAGGCGGTGTCCACCACCAGCGCGGGCCCGTTCAACCCGAGCGCATAGGCGATGCGCCCCGCGGCCAGCGAGGCCACCGCGCCCGCCAGCGCATGGGTTCCGAGCCGCGCGGGATCGGTCATCACGGCCTGGAGGTGATCGCCCGCATTGAGGCCGAGGAAGACGCCCGTCGCGCTGCCGCCAAGCGCGTCCGGCTTCAGCGCCGCCGCTTCCAGCGCCTGCCAGGCAAGTTCCAGCAGCAGCCGGTGCTGCGGGTCCATCCCCGCGGCCTCCCGCGCCGCGATGCCGAAGCGGGCGGCATCGAAGGCGTCGACGTCGCTGATGAAGCCGCCCTCCCGGAAGGCGATGCGGCCGGGCTCGTCGGGATCGCGGGAATGCCAGGCCTCCGCATCCCAGCGATCGGCGGGGATCGGCCCCACTGCGTCGCGCCCAGCCGCCAGCAAGTCCCACAGCGTGGCGGGCGTCTCGGCGCCAGGAAAGCGGCAGGCCATGCCGATGACGGCGATCGGCGTGTTGCGCGCGGCGGCGAGTTCATCGACGCGCCGGCGCAGCGCCTGGATCGTGCGCACGGCCTCCCGCATCCGGTCCTCGGGCGCCAGGCTCATGCGCTGGCGCCCAGGCTCGCGCCGGCTGCGCCGAGTTCCGCTTCGAGCAGCGCCGCGAGTTCATCCTCCTCCATCGCATCCAGTGCATCGCCGGCGGCGGCGGGCATGAGCGCGGCGAAGACGGTGGCGCCGAGATGACGCGCCAGCGCGTCGCAGCTCGGATGCTCGAAGACGAGGGTGGCGGGCAGCTTGACCTCGCAGGCAGCGGCGAGCGCGTTGCGGAGCTCGACCGTCATCAGCGAGTCGAGACCGAGTTCGCGCAGCGGCGCCTCGGCCGGCGGCAGCGTGCCGGCGGCGAGGCCGAGGATGCGCGCGACGGTGTCGCGCACCGCGGCCAGCAGCAGCGCGGCGCGCTCGGCCTGCGGCGCGGCCTCCATCCGGTCACGCAGCGTCGCGCTCACGGGCTGGCGCGGCGCGGCGTCGGGCGTGGCGGCCGTGGTGGTAGTGCCGCGGAAGCGGGCGAAGACGGGCGGCACCGGATGCGGCGCGAAGCGGGCGAAGAAGCGGCCCCAATCGACATCGAGGATGCCGAGCGTCGCCTGCTCCGCCGACAGCGCGAGGCCGAGCGCGGCCAGCGCCTGGTCGGGCGCCATGGGCAGCAGCCCGCGGCGCGCGACGCCCGCGCCGGCCCGCGCCGCGGCGCCGACCTCGTCCCAGGCGCCCCAGGCGATGCTGAGGGCTGGCAGGCCTTCCGCGCGCCGCGCCTCCGCGATCGCGTCCATCGCCGCATTGGCGGCGGCGTGGTTGGCCTGCGCGGCGGAGCCGAGCAGCGCGGCGGAGGAGGAGAAGAGCACGAAGTGGCGCGGCGCGAGGCGGCGCGTCAGCCGGTCCAGCAGCCGCGCGCCTTCCAGCTTCGGGCGCAGCACGGCGGCCATCTTCGTGGGGGTCTGCTGCGCCAGCAGCCCGTCATCCAGCACGCCGGCCGCATGCATGACGCCGATCAGCGGCGGGCCATCGCGCTCGATACCCGCGAACAGCGCTGCCAGCGTGGCTTCATCCGCGACGTCGCCGATCACGGTGGTGACGCGCGTGCCGGGTGGGAAGGCGCCGATGTCATGCGCCGTGCGGCCGAGCAGCACGAGATGCGTTGCACCCTGGTCGGCCAGCCAGCGCGCGACGGCGAGGCCGACGCCGGCGAGGCCGCCGGTGACGAGCCAGGTGCCTTCCGCCCGCAGGACCGGCGCGGCCTCCGGCGCCGCCAGGCGATCGAGCCGCGCCAGGTGGCGATGCCCGCCGCGCCAGGCGATGCGCGTCTCCGCCGTGCCGGCGGCGACCTCGCGGTCGAGCGTGGCGGGATCATCGGAATCGACGAGCGTCAGGCGCAGCTCCGGCGCCTCGATGGCCAGCGCATTGGCGAGGCCCCAGAGCGCGGCCTGGGCGGAATCGGGCGTCTCGCCGGCCGCGACGGCGCGGGCGCGATCCGTGCCGATCCAGATGCGCGGCGGCGAGGGCTGGGATGCCGCCTGCTGGAGCATCGGCAGCGCCTCCGCCAGCACGGCCTCCGCGCTCGCGCCGCGGGGCGCGCGCCAGACGATGTCGGTGGTGGCGCGGGCGCGCCGCGCGACCAGCACGAACTGGCCGCTGAGGGCGGCGGTGCGGGCATCGCCGGGCTGATGCGCCTCCGCGACGAAGCCGAGCTCCGCCAGCAGTGCGACCCAAGCGGGGGCCGGTAGCAGCGCATGGTGGGGGCGGAGGTCGGTGTCCGCGAAGGCCCACATGCCGTCGGTCAGGCCGAAGGTCAGGTCGCCCCAGGCGAGTTCGCCCGCATTCTCCACCAGCAGCAGCGCGCCATCCTCGGCGAGCAGCGAGATCGCGTGGCGCAGCGTGCGGCGAAGGTCGGGGGTTGCGTGCAGGACATTCGCGGCGACGACGATATCGGCGCTGCCGGTCGCCGTGGGTGGCGCGGTGATGTCCAGCACCTCGCCCTCCAGCCCGAAGCGCCTCTGCGCCGCCTGCACGAAGGCGGGCGAGACATCGGTCACGCGGTAGCGGTCTCCGGGGCGAAGCCGCGGCAGCAGCGCCTGCGTCGTGCCGCCGGTGCCGCAGCCGATTTCCAGCACGCGCGTGGCACCGCGGCCTTCCAGCAGCGTGGCGAAGGCGGCGGCGGCGATGCCGTTGACGGCGCGCGCGGCGGGAGAGGCGGCGTAGAGCGCCTCGGCCGCCGCGCCGCCATCGCCGAAGAGCAGGTCGAGCGGATCGGCGCGGCCTTCCAGCACGGCGCGGAGATGCGGGCCGCTCCGCGCCAGCAGCAGCGCCTCCGGCAGGTCCGGCACGGGCAGCGTCGCGGGGTCCTCCGCGTTGGCGGCCAGGCGCGAGAGATGGGCATGCAGCCGCGTAAAACGCGGCGCGGGGACGCAATCGGCCAGGCGCGCGGCGCCGATCCAGGCGCGGGCCAGGCGGTCCGTCGCGGCCGCGGCATCTGCGGCAGCCGCCAGCAGCGCGGCACCCTCCGCCACAGCCTGCGCGACGGGATCTGGCTGCCAGGTGAGGTGGTGGAACCAGCCGCGCCAGGGTTCCGCCTGTTCCCAGCGATCGGGCGCGGCAAGCCGCGCGCGGTTGGCGGCGAGCAGGCGCGTGATCGGCGCCGTCGCGTCCTGCCGCGCCACCAGCAGCACGTAGCGCATCACGCCGCGGCGCAGCGCGCGGCCGATATTGTCGTTGGACAGCAGGTGGCGCCGCGTGAGGTCGGACAGGCCATGCCGCACGACGAGGCGATCGACCTCGGCCTCGAAGCCCGGGTCGTCGAGGAAATGCGCGACCTCCGCGCTGGTATCGACGCAATCCGTCAGCCGCAGGCCGCGATCGGCCAGCAGCCGCGCCCATTCCTCCGCGGTGGAGGTGAAGGAGGCCGTGTCGGGTGCCGCGATGCCGTCGCCGGCGGCGACGAAATCCGCGATGACCAGCGCGCCGCCGGGCTCCAGATGGTCGCGGATATTGTCGAAGAGGCCGGCCTTGTCCTCGATGAGGCCCGAAACCTCCACGCCGAAGATCACGTCGTAGCGCCCGGGGAAGGGATCGCGGGCGCTGTCGCGGTGATGGATGCGCAGCCGATCGGACAGGCCGGCGCGCGCGGCGCGGGCGCGGCCCACCTGCACCTGCTCGGCGGAGATGGTGCAGCCATCGAGGCGGAGATGCGGGTGGCGCAGCGCGATGTCGCAGAGGTCGGCCGCGTGGCCACAGCCGAAATCGAGCACGCGGCGCGCGCGGTTGAAGTCGACGGGCGCGAAGATCGCCTGCTTCAGCGCGTGCTGCGCGCGGCGGAGCAGGGCGTAGCCCTCGGGCTCCGACGGCCCGGCGAAGAGCGCGCGGAGCCAGGAGAAGCCGGCGCGCGGCGCGGGCATGAGGCCGAAGGTGAGATGCCCTTCGCTGCCATCGCCAGGATCGGCGTAGTGGCTCGCGATGGTGGTGAGCTCGTCGTAGAAGCCGGTGACGCGTTCGTCGCCGACCTCCGGCGCGGCGCGGTCGGCCGTGGCAGGCGCGGCGGGGCGGTCGAGCGTCGGGTCCGCCAGCCAGAACCGTTCACGCTGGAAGGGATAGGTCGGCGCCGCGGTAGTGCGCGTCGGATAGGGCTGGTGGAAGGCGGCCCAGTCGATCTCCGCGCCGTCCTGCCAGAGCCGCGCCACGCCCTGCATCGCCGTCGTCCAGCCGAGCGTCGCGCCATCCTGCCCGGCCCGCGCGCGGGCGAGCGAGGGCAGCGTGACCAGCTGCGGCATCGCCGCGCGCGCGAGGCCCGCCAGCACCGGCATGGCGCCGAGCTCCACCGCATGCGTCACGCCCATCGCGGCCAGTGTGGCCAGCCCCTGCGCGAACCGCACGGGCTGCCGGGCATGGGCGCGCCAATAGGCCGCGTCGTGCCGCGCGACGACGCTGCCCGCGAGGTTGCCGATGACCGGGATCGCGGGTGGGTTGTGCGGGATCGCGCGCGCCGCTTCCTCCAGCCCGTCCAGCATCGGGTCGAGCAGGCGCGAATGGAAGGCGTGAGAGACGGCGAGCGGCCGCGCCTCCAGCCCCGCCGCCGCCAGCGTGCGATCGTCCAGCAGCGCGGCGATGGCCGCCTGCGGCCCCGCGACGGTGATGGCCTCCGGCCCGTTCTCGCCGGA
>JAIXWG010000037.1 GCA_027482245.1 Acetobacteraceae bacterium
GGCCAGGCGGGGCGGCGGGGGCGGCAGCGCGCCATCGGCCGGGGCCGCGGGCAGGCCGGGCGGGCCATCGGGGCGGCCGGCGGGGCGCGCGGCGGGATCGGTGCGGGCGAATTCGCGGTCGCCCGCCAGGGCGGCGGTGACGGCGGCGCGGGTCGCCGCATCGGGCGGCACGAGCCGCGGCGGCACGGTGGCCAGGTTCGGGTAGGGCGCCGTCATGCCGGGCGGCGGCAGGCGTTCATCCAGGTAGGCGCCGGTGACATTGCGCCACCAGTAGCTGGGCTGCAGGTCGCGCGGGACGCCCCCGCAGGCCGTGGCGAGCAGCGGCAGCAGCAGCGGCAGCACCCGGCCATAGCGGGCGCGGGCCTGGTATCTGGCGGCGGGGCGATCGACGCGCGGGTGCATGGCTTCCCATCCTTCGCGACCCGAGGGCGCGAGGCGAGGGTTACCCCGAACCACCGGCCGGCGAAAGCGTCACTGTACCAGGCGCCCGAAAGGCCCGGATGGCGGGATGGCGGGCGGCGGCGCATAATCGGGCAAACAGGACGCGCCGGGACCGTCCCGGCAAAGAGGGGGCGCATGGCTCAGGGTAGCGGGGCGCAGCATGGCGGCACGGATCGCGGTGGCGTGGACAAGGGCGCCTTCCGGCTGCCCGACCCGGCCCTGGTGTCCCGCACCATGGCCGATGTGGCGGAACGCGGGCAGCGGATCGTCACCGATTTCCTGAAGCGCCAGGCGGAGGGCAGCGCCACGGGGCCGGACCCCGCGCATATCGGCTCCGCCTTCCTCGACATGACGACGCGGCTGATGACCAACCCCGCGCGGCTCATGCAGGCGCAGATCGGCTTCTGGCAGGACTACCTGACCCTCTGGCAGAACACCGCGCGCCGCATGATGGGCGACCCGGTGGCGCCGGTGATCGAGGAGCCGAAGGGCGACCGCCGCTTCAAGGACGAGGCGTGGCGGGAGAACGAGGTCTTCGACTTCATCCGGCAGTCCTACCTGCTGAGCGCCCGCTTCTTCACCAACGTCGTGCAGGGCGCCGAAGGGCTGGACCACAAGACCGCGCAGAAGGTCGATTTCTACACGCGGCAATTCGTGGATGCGATGAGCCCGTCCAACTTCCTGATGACGAATCCGGAGGTGCTGCGCCGCACCGCGGAGACGGGCGGGGAGAACCTGCTGAAGGGCCTGTCCAACCTGCTGTCCGACCTGGAACGCGGCAAGGGCAACCTCCGCATCCGGATGACCGACGACACCAAGTTCAAGGTCGGCGAAAACATCGCGGTGACGCCGGGCAAGGTCATCTACCGCAACGACCTGATGGAGCTGATCCAGTACGCGCCGACGACGGAGACGGTGCTGAAGCGGCCGCTGCTGATCCTGCCGCCCTGGATCAACAAGTTCTACATCCTGGACCTGCGGCCGAAGAACTCCTTCATCCGATGGGCCACCGAGCAGGGGCACACCGTCTTCGTGGCGTCCTGGGTGAACCCGGATGAGCATCTCAGCGAGAAGGGCTTCGAGGACTACATGCGGGAGGGTCCCTACGCCGCGCTCGATGCGATCGAGCAGGCGACGGGGGAGAAGGCCATCAACGCCATCGGCTACTGCCTGGGCGGTACGCTGCTGGCCTGCACGCTGGCGCACATGGCGGCGCGCAAGGACACGCGCATCAAGACCGCGACCTACTTCGTCACCATGACGGATTTCGAGGAGGCCGGCGAACTCGGCGTCTTCATCGACGAGGAACAGCTGCAGGGCCTCGAGGAGAAGATGCAGAAGAAGGGGTTCCTGGAGGGGCGCGAGATGGCGACCACCTTCAACATGCTCCGCGCCAACGACCTGATCTGGTCCTTCGTCGTGAACAACTACCTGATGGGGCAGGAGCCGTTCCCCTTCGACCTGCTCTACTGGAACGACGACAGCACCCGCATGCCGGCGCGCATGCACAGCTTCTACCTGCGGCGGATGTACCAGCAGAACGACCTGGTGAAGCCGGGGGGGATCGAGCTGGATGGCGTCGCCCTGGATCTCAGGAAGATCAAGGTGCCGACCTACATGATCTCGACGCGGGAGGACCACATCGCGCCGTGGAAATCCACCTATCGCGGCACGCAGATCTATGGCGGCAAGGTGCGCTTCGTGCTGGCGGCCTCCGGCCATATCGCGGGCGTCGTGAACCCGCCGGACAGCGGCAAGTACAGCCACTGGGTGAACGAGACGCTGCCCCCCGACCCGGATGAGTGGTTCAAGGGCGCGACGGAGCTGTCGGGGTCCTGGTGGCCGGACTGGCAGCGCTGGGTGACGGCGCAGGACCGCGCCACGGTGCCCGCGCGGGTGCCGGGGGATGGGGCGCTTCAACCGCTGGCGGATGCGCCGGGCACCTACGTCACCGTGATGGCGAAAGATTGATCGAAAGGCGAAATCGTGCGGAACATTCGCCTTCTGGTGGTTCAGCGCGGTTTCCAGCCCCTCTCATTGCAACCGCCACGCGATCGGACTGTCTCCGGGCCACTATCCGGCGAGTCAATTTCGAGTAATCCTGCCATTACTTGACACGTTCTTTCCGCTATCGTGTTCGGCAGCGCGATCAACAGGATCGCGGATCGTGCCCTTGCACGGCGGCGAAAGATGGCATGCCGCAGGGACTCGGGATGGGCCTGATCCGATGAGTGACGAGGTGCGTGGCGCGCTGTCGCGGGCGCTGGAGGCAGCGCTGCGGGAGGCGATGCGGGCACAGCATGACCCGATCGGCTACCTGGACGGCATCGGGGAGGATGTGCTGCCGACCCTGCTGCGCGGCCATCGCCGGGACGGCACGCTGCTGCAGGACCCCGAGAATGCGGCCGTGGTGGCCAGCGTCTTCTGCGAGGTGGTGACGCGGCTGCGGGAGCAATGGCGCCGGTAGGCGCCCCGTCAGCGCGGGCCGATCGACATCCCGCGGCCCGGCAGCGGGTCCAGCCAGCCACTATCGGGGTCGAGCGCGCCGGTCAGGCCCCAGACATTGCTGCGCGCCAGGCGGCTGGCCTCGTCCCGGGCCAGGGCGGTCGCGATGCGCGCCTGCGGCAGGGGCCCGGGCCGGGTGAGGAAGCCCAGCGTCCCCTCCCCGCCCGGTTCGAACAGCGCGGGGTCGAGTGCGCGGATGGCGGCGGCGCGGTCGCCGCGGACCAGCGCGACATGGGCGGTGGACAGCGCGCGCGCCACGGCGTCCGGCGCGGCGCCGGCGCGGATGCCGAGCGCGGCGCGGATCTCCGTGCGGGCCCCCCGCATCTCGAACCCCACGCTGGGGGAGAGCGGCGCCCAGCGGGCATCGCGGGCGAATTCCGCGCCGATCACCTCCAGCCGCGCGGCGGCGCGCGCCATGCGGGCGGGATCATTGGCCAGCGACCGGCCCGCATCCTCGAAATCGACGGCGGTGTCGTTCACCAGGTCCATCACGGGATCGGCGCTGCCGGCGGACAGCACGGCGGGGATGCGGGCGACGGGGGCGGGCGTCCGCATCTCCGCGCAGGCCACGAGGCTCAAAGCCATCGCCAGCAACAACAGGGCATTCCGGCCGCGGCGCAATGGGCTCATCCCCTTCCCGACGCCCCTGGTGTAGCCGATGCCGGACAGGTCGCGGAAGGGCGCTACTCGTTCAGCCCCGTGTCGCGACCGAGGCGGATGAGTTCGCCATAGGCCATCGCCGTGGCGGAAGTCGCCTCCCGCGAGGGCGGCAGGTGGTCGAGCCGCGCCAGCACCGCCGTGCCTGGCCCGCCGGAGACCGACGCGAGGGCCGCGGCGCCCGCTTCCCGGTTGCCGGAATCGAGCGCCCCGGCAGCGTCCAGCATGGCGCGGGCGACGGCATCGGCGGGGGCTGTGCGGGGGATGCCGATGCTGTCGCGCACGGCGTCCCTGCCCTGGCGCAGCAGGCCGGCGGCCATCGGCGCGGCGGCATTCCAGCTGGGGTCCGCCGGCAGTTCCGTCGCCATCCATTCCAGCCGCGCCACGGCGCGCGCCGCTTCCGCCGGACGGCCGTCCAGGCGGGAGACGTCGCCGAAGGCGTAGGCGGCGCTGGTGATGGTGGCGCGCATGGGATCGCCCGCGCCCGTCATGGCGGGCAGCGGGACGGTGCCTGCGCTGGCCGCCGGGCCCGGTCGCGCCGCCTGCGGGGCGCAGGCGGCGAGAGTCAGCACGAACGCGGCGCCGGCGATCAGCCGGATGGTGTCACAGCGTGCGTCGCCCATTGCGGCCTCCCCGGTCCCTCCCCACCAGCGCGGCGCGGGCCCGCGTGGTTCCGGCAATCGCCTGCGGAAGGGTCGGAAGGCTGGCCAGGCGCGGCAGCGCGCCGCCATCGGGGGACAGCGGCAGAAGCGCGGCTTCGGCGCCTGCCTGGTTGTGCGCGCGCAGTGCCGCGGCCGCGCCGTACAGCGCATCGACCGCCGCCTGGGCGCTGGCATCGGGCCGGAAGCCGAAGGCGGCGCGGGCTTCCGCCCGGCCCTGGCGCAGCATCGGCACGACCAGCGCATCCATGTCGCGCCACTCGCCGCCATCGAGCGCGACGGCGAGGTATTCCAGCTGCGCGAGCGCCGTCGCGACCGCGGCCGGATCGCCCGCGACGCTCGCCGGGCTGGCGAAGGCGGAGGAGGCGGCGAGGATGGCGCCGCGCGTCGGGTCGCCGGCGCCCTGGAAGGCGGCGGCGGCGGGCAGGAAGACGGATTCCGGCCGCGGCGTCGGAGCGCAGGCGGCGAGGAGCGGGAGAAGAAGCATGGATCGGCGGAGCATGGGGGCCTCCTGGTTGGATCCGGCCCCACCGATCTTGCGCCTGCCGCGGGCAGCGACAAGCGCCGCCCCCGGAATGTCAGCCCGTTGTCAGCCTGGCTTGGCGAGGCTGCCGCGGTGGCGCTTGGCGAGCGCGACATAGGCCGGCGCGGTGCGGTCGAACCGCGCGCGTTCCTCCGCATCCATCACCCGGACCAGCTTGGCGGGGCTGCCCATCCAGAGCTCGTTCGGGCCGATGCGCTTGCCCGGCGGCAGCATGCCGCCGGCGCCCAGCATGCCGCCTTCCTCGATCACCGCGCGGTCCAGCACGGTGGCGCCCATGCCGACGAAGGCGCGGTTGTGCAGCGTGCAGGCGTGGATGATGCAGGCATGGCCGATGGTGACGTCATCGCCGATGATCAGCGGCTCCGCCCCCGCATTCAGGTGCAGGATGCTGCCATCCTGGATGTTGGTGCGGGCGCCGATGCGCATGATGTTGGTGTCGCCGCGCAGCACGCAGTGATACCAGACGCTGCTCTCCTCCCCGATCTCGACATCGCCGATGACGACGGCGGTCGGTGCGACCCAGGCAGTGGGGTGGAGCTTCGGCGTCTTGTCCTCGAAGGGCAGGAGCGCGCCCGGGACGGTGTTCTCGGTCATGGACGGTTCCTATTCGGCGGCGAGGGAGAGCGGCAGCGCCGGCGCGACGTCGACGCCGAGCATGAGGCCGATGTTCTGCACGGCCGCGCCGGACGCCCCCTTGCCGAGGTTGTCGAGCCTGGCGACCAGCACCGCCTGGCCGCGCGCCTCATTGCCGAAGACGCGGAGTTCGAGCCAGTTGGAGCCGTTCAACTCCTCCGGCGCCAGCCGCGCCTTGCCGTCCGCGGCCTCCACGCGCACCCAGCCGGAACCCGCATAGGCGCTCCGCAGGCAGGCTTCCAGGTCGCCGGGCTTCGGGCTTCCGTTCAGCAGGTCGAGGTGCAGCGGCACGCTGACCAGCATGCCCTGCGCGTAGTCGCCGACCGAGGGGACGAAGAGCGGGCGGCGCGTGAGGCCGCTGTAGCGCTGCAGTTCCGCGACGTGCTTGTGCTCCAGCCCCAGGCCGTAGAGGAAGAAGGGCGCGGCGGTGCGGGCGGGCTCGAACTCCGCGATCATCGACTTGCCGCCGCCGGTGTAGCCGGAGACGGCGTTGACGGTGACGGGATAGTCCTTCGGCAGGATGCCGGCATCGACCAGCGGGCGCAGCAGCGCGATGCCACCGGTGGGATAGCAGCCGGGGTTGGAGACGCGGCTGGCGGCGGCGATGGCGGCGGCCTGGCCCGGCAGTTCCGCGAAGCCATAGGCCCAGTCGGGATCGACGCGATGCGCGGTGGAGGCATCGATCAGCTTCGGCGCATCCGCGCCCAGGCTGGCCGCCATGGCGGCGCTGTCCTTCGCGGCGGCGTCGGGCAGGCAGAGGACGACGAGGTCCACTTCCGCCATCAGGGCGCGCTTCGCCTCCGGGTTCTTGCGATCCGCATCGGCGATGCTGCGCAGCGCGATGCCGGGGAAGCGTTCCAGGCGTTCGCGGATCTGCAGGCCGGTGGTGCCGGCCTCGCCATCGATGAAGACGCTCGGGATGGGTCCCTTGGGCATGGTGCTGATCCTGTCACGCGACGGGGATGGGGATGGAAACAGGCGGAAAAAGCAAGAGGGGCAGATCCTTGCGGACCTGCCCCTCTCGGATAACCAGCCATGCGGGCCGGGCGTGACGCCCGGTCCGAGGGCGTCAGCGCTTGGAGAACTGGAAGGAACGTCGGGCCTTTGCCTTGCCGTACTTCTTGCGCTCGACCACGCGGCTGTCGCGCGTCAGGAAGCCCGCCTTCTTCAGGATGCCGCGCAGGCCCGGCTCGTAGTAGGTGAGCGCGCGGGAGATGCCGTGGCGCAGCGCGCCGGCCTGGCCGGACAGGCCGCCGCCGACGACGGTCGCGAAGACGTCGAACTGCTGGTACCGGTCGGCCACCAGGAAGGGCTGGCTGATCAGCATCCGCAGCACGGGGCGCGCGAAGTACTTGGAGGACGGCTTGCCGTTGATCTGGATCGTGCCCTTGCCGGGCTTCACCCAGACGCGCGCGATGGCGTTCTTGCGGCGGCCCGTGGCGTAGGAACGGCCGAGTGCGTCGCGCTTCGGCTCGACCGGCGCGGCGGTGGCGACGGCGGCGGGGCCACCGGCCGCGTTCACCAGGTCCTTCAGTTCGGCCAGCGAACCGCCGGTGCGGGGAGAATCACTCATCTCAGGCAACCTTCTTCGCCGGGCCACCGGCCAGGTTCTTGCGGTTCAGGGCGGCGACATCCAGCGCGGCGGGCGTGTTGCCGGCATGGGGATGCTCCGGGCCCGCATAGACGTGCAGGTTGCGCATCTGGCGACGGCCGAGCGGGCCGCGCGTGATCATGCGCTCCACCGCCTTCTCGATCACCCGCTCCGGGTGCGGGCTGGCCAGGCGCTCGGCCACCGTGCGGCCCTTGATGCCGCCGGCGTAGCCTGTGTGCCAGTAGAAGACGGACTGCTCGGCCTTCTGGCCGGTGACCTTCACCTTCTTGGCGTTGATGACGACCACATGGTCACCGCAATCGACATGCGGCGTGAACTGCGCCTTGTGCTTGCCGCGCAGGCGGTTGGCGATGAGGGCCGCGAGGCGGCCGAGCACGAGGCCCTCCGCGTCGATCAGGACCCAGCCCTTGGAGACCTCCGCGGGCTTGATCGAGGTTGTCTGGCGAGTGAGCATGGATGTGTCGGTTGTCCGGTGTGAACTGGGGGCGGCTTATCGCGGCCGGAGGCTGGAAAGTCAAGGCTTGAGGCCGGTTTGGGCGTGGCGGTATCGGGGTACCGCCAATCTCCGCAACACCCGTCAAGCGCCGCCATGGCAGGGAGGGAGCCCAACCGCCAGGAGGCTTCCATGCTCAGCCACGTCACCCTCGGCACCAACGACCTGCCCCGCGCCATCGCCTTCTACGACCAGGTGCTGGCGCCGCTCGGCGTCACCCGGCACGAGACCGGCCTGGAACACGGCATGGCCGGCTACGCCCTGGCGGCGGAGGCGACGCCCCAGTTCTGGCTGATGCGTCCCATCGATGGCCGGCCCGCCAGCGTCGGCAACGGCGTGACGGTGGTGTTCGAGGCGCCGGACCGCGCGACGGTCGATGCCTTCCATGCCGCGG
This sequence comes from Acetobacteraceae bacterium, assembly GCA_027482245.1. GTDB lineage: Bacteria > Pseudomonadota > Alphaproteobacteria > Acetobacterales > Acetobacteraceae > Falsiroseomonas. Next base: position 7,939 of record JAIXWG010000037.1, read on the forward strand.
GGCTGGCAGCGGGCGGGCGGGACGAGGGTAGCCCCGGGCCGCGGCCGCATTATCATGCCGACTACTACGGGGCCTATCTGCGGGACCCCGACGGCAACAAGATCGGCTGCGCCTGCCACCGCCCGGGATAGGGCTGCGGCCCGCGTGGCCGCAGGGGGATGACGGCATGACCGAGAAGAAGGCGCATGGGCTGGGGCGCAATGCCTCCAACTACGGCGATCCGGCCTTCGCCCTCTATCTCCGGCGGTCCTTCGCCAAGTCGATGGGCTACAGCCAGGCCATGCTGGACAAGCCTGTGGTCGGCATCGCCGACACCGCCAGCGACTACAACAACTGCCACCGCACGGTGCCGGAGCTGATCGAGGCGGTGAAGCGCGGCGTGCTGGCAGCCGGTGGGCTGCCGCTGTCCTTCCCGACGGTCAGCCTCTGCGAGCCCTCGCTCAGCCCCTGCTCCATGCACTACCGGAACCTGATGGCGCTGGACACGGAGGCGATGCTGGCCAACCAGCCCATGGACGCCGCCGTGCTGGTGGGGGGCTGCGACAAGACGGTGCCGGCGCAGCTGATGGCGGCGATCAGCGCCGGCACGCCCAGCGTGATGCTCGTCGTCGGCCCGATGCTGGCGCAGGCGTTCGAGGGTGAGCGGCTTTCCGCCTGCACGGATTGCCGCCGCTACTGGGCCCGCTACCGCGCGGGCGAGGTGACGGATGAGAAGATCGGCCTGCTGGAGGGCAAGCTGGCCACCACGGCCGGCACCTGCGGCGTGATGGGCACGGCGAGCACCATGGCCTGCCTGGCGGCGACGCTCGGCTTCATGCCGCTCGACGCCGCCTCCGCCCCCGCCGTCCATGCCGACCGGCTGCGCATCGCGGAGGAGGCGGGCGCGCAGGCGGTGCGGCTGATCCGGAACCCCGTCTCGCCGCTGTCGCTGATGACGCAGGGGAACCTCGACAACGCCATCCGCGTGCTGCTGTCGCTCGGCGGCTCCACCAACGCCATCGTCCACCTGGCGGCGATCGCGGGGCGCGCGGGGCTGAGCCTCGACCTGAAGCGGCTCGACGAATTGAGCGAGACGACGCCAGTGCTGGTGGACCTCAAGCCCACCGGCGATGGCTACATGGAGGATTTTCATTCGGCCGGCGGCATGAAGGCGCTGCTGTGGGAGCTGCGGGACCTGCTGGATCTGACGGCGAAGGACCTGGATGGCGTGAGCCTGGCCGACCGGATCGGCGATGGCAGCCACTTCGTGGACCGGCGGATCATCCGGGAACGCGCCAAGCCGGTGTCGCCGGTCGGCGGGCTGGTCGCGCTGTTCGGGTCGCTGGCGCCGGATGGCGCGATCCTCAAGCGGTCGGCGGCCACGCCCTCCCTGTTCGAGACGGAGGCGTGCTGCCTGGTGTTCGACGGGCTCGCGGACCTTTCGGCGCGGATCGACGACCCGGATCTCGACGTGACGCCGCAGGACATCCTGGTGCTGAAGGGTGCGGGGCCGCGCAGCCCCGCGGGGATGCCGGAGGCGGGCTACCTGCCCATCCCGAAGAAGCTGGCGCGCCAGGGCGTGAAGGACATGGTGCGGATGAGCGACTGCCGCATGTCCGGCACCGCCTTCGGCACCATCGTGCTGCACATCGCCCCGGAAGCCGCGGTCGGTGGGCCGCTGGCGCTGGTGGAGACCGGCGACCGCATCCGGCTGTCGGTGAAGGACCGGAAGCTGGACCTGCTGGTGGACGAGGCGACGCTGGCCGCCCGCCGCGCCGCCTGGCAGCCCGCGCCGGCGCCGAAGCGGGGCTGGGACCGGCTTGTGCATGAGCAGGTGACGCAGGCGCCGGAGGGGGCCGATCTGCGGTTCCTGCAGGCGGCACCTTGATCGCCGTCATCGGGGCTTCGGGGCGCAGCGGCGCGGCGCTGTGCCGCGCGCTGAAGGCGCAGGGGCGCCCCTTCATCCCCGTGGTGCGCAATGCCGCGCATTGGATCGCGACGGGGATCTCGGCGGAGGGCGTCTTCGCGGACCTCGAGGATGCGCGGGCGCTGAAGGCCGCGCTGGCCGGTGCGACGGTGGTGGTGAACACCGCCCATGCGCGCCATGCGCCGGCCGTGCTGGCGGCGGCGCCGCCGGAGGCCCGCTTCGTGTTCCTGGGGTCCACGCGGCGATTCTCGCAGTGGCGGGATGCGCATGGGGATGGGGTGCGGGCGGGCGAGGCAGCCTTCCTCGCCTCCGGCCGCGCCGGCGTGATGCTGCACCCCACCATGATCTACGGCGCGACGGGGGAGGACAATGTCCAGCGCCTGGCGGCCCTGCTGAAGCGCCTGCCGGTGGCGCCCCTGCCGGGGGGCGGGCGGGCACTGGTGCAGCCGATTCACCAGGAGGATCTGTCGCGCTGCATCCTGGCCGCAATCGACATCGAGTGGCGGCATGCGGAGGTGATGGTGGTGGCGGGGCCGGAGCCCCTGCCCTATCGCGATTTCCTGCTGGCCGTCGCCGCCGCCGCCGGGCTGAAGCCGCCACGCGTGGTGGATGTGCCCGTGGCTCTGCTGGAGGCGGTGGCGCCGCTGACGCGCTGGGTGCCGCGCGTGCCGAAGATCGGCGCGGATGAAGTGCGGCGGCTGGTGGAGGACAAGGCCTTTCCGGTGACGGAGATGCGCGAACGTCTGGGCGTCGTGGGACGGCCGCTGGCGGAGGGGCTGGCGCTGACCTGCCGGCACTAGGTAGGGGACTCATTTGACCCACTCGCTGATGCTGGCGACGAGAGCGAGGGCGGCGAGGAAGTTTCGGGCGAGGCGGTCGTAGCGAGTGGCGATACGGCGCCAGTTTTTCAGCC
>JAIXWG010000063.1 GCA_027482245.1 Acetobacteraceae bacterium
AAACTCGTCGTCACGCTGAACGCCATGATGCGCAACCGACAGCCCTGGTCCGCCTGCAAACACCAGACCGCCTGACCCCGCCACGCTCTCCGCAAGACGGTTGCTCGGAACCCATGAGACTGGTCGCGGAAGGGAGGGGCACCGCGGAACCGCTTGTCCGGAGCGCGCTCGGGGCCCCTCCCTTCCGCGACCAGTAACCCCGCGGTCCAGGGTCCCGTTGGACCCTGGCGCGGGAGAGGTCCGGAGAGGGGCGCGCAGCCCCTCTCCGGGACAGCGCCGCCCCCGCGCCTTACGGCGCCCCCGGGCTCAGGTTGTGGTCCCGCATCACCTGCTGGAGGGCCGGCAGGTCGCGCGCGCGGATGAGGCGGATGATGGCGAAGTGGTGGTCGGCGCCGCGGCGCAGCAGGTCCATCGTGTTGCGGCGGCGGATGACGGCGGCGGGGACTCGGGCGCGGAGGTCGAAGAGCAGTTCGACGAGTTCGCGGTTCGGGCAGGGGGCGAGCATCGTGGTGTGAAAGGCGATGTTCGCGGTTTCCTGGTCCTCGACTGTGCCGGATTCGAGGGCGGCGGCGAAGCGTTCGGCGTGGTGCTGCATGGTGGAAAGGGCGGTGTCGTCCAGCCGGTCGATCACCAGCGCGGCGGCGGCCACTTCCAGCACGGCGCGCACTTCCATCACCTGGGCGACGCGGGCGGGGTCGAAATCCTCCACCTGGTAGCCGCGGCGGGCGATGTGGCGGACCAGGCGTTTCTCCACCAGGCGGTCCAGCGCCTGGCGGATGTCGAGGCGCGTGGCGTTGTAGGCGGCTTCCAGGTCGATCTGCCGCAGCCAGGACCCGGGGCCGAGGCGGCCGAGATGGATGTCCTGTTCCAGCAGGCGGGTGAGGTCGCGGGTGCGGGCGGGGGCGGCGGCCTGCATCGCGGTGTCTCCTGGCGCGCTTGTGCGGTTGACCATGCGGCGCCGATCATGGCATCAAAATTGGCGCCAATCCAGAAGGACGCGGCATGAGCCTTCCCCCTGCCCTGCGTATCGGCGTCGATTCCGGCGGCACCTTCACGGATGTCTGCCTGTGGGATGGCGCGGCGGGGCGGCTTTCCGTCTGGAAGGTCAGCAGCACGCCCGGCGATCCGAGCGAGGGCATCGCGACCGGCATCGGCCAGGCGCTGGCGGAGGCGGGGCGTGCGGGGGCGGAAGTCGCCTATTTCGGCCATGGCACCACGGTCGCGACCAATGCGCTGATCGAGGGGCGGGGCGCGCGGACGGGCATGGTGACGACGCGCGGCTTCCGCGACGTGATCGAGATCCGCCGCCAGATGCGGCCCGCGCTCTATGACCTGCAGGCACGGAAGCCCGAGCCGCCGGCGCCGCGCGATCTGCGGCTGGAAGTGGCGGAGCGCCTGCGCTTCGATGGCAGCGTCGAGACGGCGCTGGATGAGGATGAGGCCCGCGCCGCGGTGCGGCGGCTGCGGGATGCGGGGGTGGAGGCGGTCTCCATCTGCTTCCTCTTCGGCTACCTGGCGCCGGCGCATGAGGCGCTGGTGGCGCGGCTGGTCGAGGAGGAGATGCCGGGCGCCTTCGTCAGCACGTCGCATGAGGTGGCGCCGGAGTTCCGAGAGTATGAGCGGTTTTCCACCACCACGGTGAACGCGGCGCTGGGCCCGGTGATGCGGGGCTATCTGGGGCGGTTGGCACCGCGGCTGGCGGCGATGGGCGTGGCGGCGACGCCGCACCTCACCCAGAGCAATGGCGGCGTGATCTCGGCGGAGGCCGCCTCGCGCTTCCCGGTGCGGACGGTGCTGTCGGGGCCTGCAGCGGGCGTGACGGGCGCGCTGGCGATCGGGCGTGCGGCGGGTGTGCCGGGCATCATCACCTTCGACATGGGCGGCACGTCGTCCGACGTCGCGCTGATCGATGGCGGGCGGCCGCGCATGGCGGTGGATGTGGCGGTGCATGGCAATCCGCTGAGGGTGCCGATGCTGGACATCCACACGGTCGGCGCGGGCGGCGGATCGATCGCCTTCGTGGATAGCGGCGGGCTGCTGAAGGTCGGGCCGCGCAGCGCGGGCGCCTTCCCGGGGCCGGTCTGCTACGGCCTCGGCAACGAGGAGCCGACCGTCACGGACGCGAACCTCGTGCTCGGCGTGCTGAACCCGACGCATCTGCTGGGCGGGCGCATGGCGATCGATCGCGGGCGGGCGGAGGCCGCGATCACGCGGCTCGGCGCGGGCATCGGGCTGGATGCGATGCGGACGGCGCAGGGCATCATCAGCGTCGTCACCGCCAACATGGCGAAGGCGATCCGCGTCATCTCCGTCGAGCGCGGCTATGATCCGCGCGACTATGTCCTGATGGCCTTCGGCGGCGCGGGGCCGCTGCACGCGGCGCGGCTGGCGCGGGAGTTGGGGATGGCGCGGGTGCTGGTGCCGCGCAATCCCGGCATCCTCTGCGCCATGGGGCTGCTGCTCAGCGATCTGCGCACGCATCTCTCGGCCGGGCGGATGCTGCCCCTGTCGCCGGACGGGCTTTCCGGCCTGCGCGACGGTTTTTCGCGATTGGAGTCCCAGGCGGCGACCTGGTTCGCGCATGAGGGCATCGCGGAAGCGGATCGCGCGACGGCGCGCAGCATCGACCTGCGCTACGAAGGCCAGGGGCATGAGCTGATGGTGGATTGCCCCGACGGCAAGCTGGATGAGGCCGCGCTGGCCGAGGTGACAAGGCGCTTCGAGGCCGCGCACAAGCAGGTCTATGGCTATGCCTCGCCGGAGGAGCCGATCCGCGTCGTGACGCTGCGGCTGGAAGCGACGGGCCGCGTGCCGAAGGCCGACATCGCCGCGCATCCGCCGGCCGAAACCGCCGTGGAGGACAGCATCATCGGCACGCGCCAGGTCTGGCTGCCCGAAGCCGGCGCCGTGGTCCCCTGCCCGCTGCATGACCGCGCGAAACTCGGTCCCGGGCATCGCGTGGCCGGCCCCGCGGTGATCGAGCAGATGGACAGCACCACGCTGCTGCTGCCCGGCCAGGTCGCGACCGTCGATCCCTGGCTCAACCTCATGGTGGAGGAGGCGGCGTGAGCGACCGCATCGATCCCATCACCGTCGAGGTGATCGGCAGCGCGCTCTCCACCATCGTGGAGGAGATGGGCAAGGCCATCATCCGCGCCGCCTATTCCGCCAACATCAAGGAACGCCGCGACTGCTCTGCCGCCCTGTTCGACACGCGAGGGCGGATCATCGCGCAGGCGGAGCAGATCCCGCTGCATTTGGGATCGCTGCTCGGCATCGCGGAGCGCGTGCTCGGCACCACGGATGTGGCGGCGATCCAGCCGGGCGACGTCTTCATCGGCAATGACGCGCATACCGGTGGCGGCACGCATCTCAACGACATCGTCTTCCTGGAACCCGTCTTCGTGGACGGCGCGCTGGTGGCGTGGGTGGCGAACCTCGCGCACCACTCCGACTTCGTGGATCGTGGCCACGCGCATATCTTCCAGGAGGGGCTGCGCATCCCGCCCATCCGCCTCTATCGCGCGGGCGTGCTGCAGCAGGATGTGCTGGACCTGGTGCTCCTGAACTGCCAGGTGCCGCGGGAACGCGTGAACGATTTTCGGGCGCAGATGGCCGCGAACCGTTTGGGCGTGCAGCGTTACCAGGCGCTGGCGGCGCGATACGGCGTGCGGGTGCTGCATCAGGCGACGCGGGAACTGCTGGACTATGCCGAGCGCAAGACCCGCGCCGGCATCGCCGCCATCCCCGACGGCCGCTACTCATTCAGCGCCCCCTTCGACACAAGCCTCTGGCCGGAGCTGCTGCATCTGGCGGTGGCGATCGAGGTCGCAGGCAACGAGATCCATTTCGATTTCGCCGGCAACCCGCCGCAGACGCGGTCGGGCCTCAACATGGTGTTCACGGCCCTGCAGGCCACGGTCTACTACGTCGTGAAGACGCTGCTGGACCAGGACACGCCTGCTAATGCTGGCTTCCACCGCGCCATCCGCATCAGCGCGCCCGCTGGTTCCATCGTCAACGCGCTGCCGCCGGCCGCCGTCTACAGCCGCCACGACGTCGCGCAGCGCCTGGTGGACATGTGCTTCGCCGCGCTGGCGGAGGCGATCCCGGATCGCGTGCCCGCGGCCTCCACCGGCGTGACGGTGCTGACGATGAGCGGCATGCACCCCCGCACGGGCCGCTACTACGTCTACAACGAAAGCATGGGTGGCGGCTTCGGCGCGCGGGCGGGGCAGGACGGGATGGATGGCGTGCACGTCCACACCACCAACTCCGCCAACATCCCGGTGGAGGCGCTGGAATCCGAGCAGCCCGTGATGGTCGAGGCCTATGAGCTGGTGCGGGACAGCGGCGGGCCCGGCCGCTACCGCGGCGGCATGGGCATCAGGCGTCGCGTGCGCGCGGTGGGGCATGAGGCGACAGTCAATCTCGGCGGGCCCTGCAACATCGTCCCGGCCTGGGGGCTGGAGGGCGGGCTGTCCGGCGGCCTCGCGCGCGTGGAACTCTCCGCCGGCGTGGCCGCGCTGAAGCGGCGCGACGGGCTGATTCCCGATGGTGGATCGGGCGCGGCCGTGACCTCCGGCGGCGGCGGCCGCGGCGATCCGCGCGCACGGGACCGGGACGCGGTGCGGCGCGACCTGCGGGAGGATCGCATCAGCGCGGAAGCCGCCGGCGCCATCTACGGGCTGGAGGATTGATGGGGCGCTTCCTCCTCTCCCGCCTCGGCGACGGCATCGTGGCGATCTGGGGCGTGGTGACGATCGTCTTCGTCGTCTCCCGCCTTCTGGGCGACCCCGCGATCCTGCTGCTGCCGGTGGGGGCGAGCGAGGAACAGCTCCAGGCCCTGCGCGCAGGCCTTGGCCTCGATCGGCCGATCTGGCAGCAGTACCTGACCTTCCTCGGCGGCGTGGCGCAGGGCGATTTCGGACAATCTTTCCAGTTCATGCGGCCGGCGCTGTCCGTGGTGCTGGAACGCATGCCGGCGACGATGGCGCTGGCGGGATCGGCGCTGCTGGTCGGCGTGGTGCTGGGCGCCGTCGCGGGATCCATGGCGGCGCTGTTCCGCGGCACCATCGTGGAAGGCGTCGTGATGCTGCTGGCGCTGCTCGGCCAGGCGACGCCGGTCTTCTGGCTCGGGCTGCTGCTGATCCTGCTGTTTGCCGTCGATCTCGGCCTGCTGCCGACCGGCGGCTATGAGGGTCCGGCGAGCCTGATCCTGCCGGCACTGACGCTCGGCACCTTCACCACCGCCAGCATCGCGCGGCTGCTGCGGTCCGGCATGCTGGACGTGATGAAGGACGACCATGTGCGCACCGCGCGCGCCAAGGGGCTGCTGCCGGGCACGGTCTTCCTGTGGCATGTCGCGCGGAACTCCCTGATCCCCGTCGTCACCATGGTCGGCATCCTGGCCGGGGAGTTGCTCGGCGGATCGGTCGTGACGGAAACGGTCTTCTCCTGGCCCGGGGTCGGGCGCCTGATCGTGCAGGCAATGGAGGCGAAGGACTTTCCCGTGGTGCAGGCCGGCGTGATGGTGATCGCGACCATCTTCGTCGTCATCAACCTCTTCGTGGACATGCTCTACGGCCTGCTCGACCCGCGCATCAGGGCACGGCGATGAGGGAAGCCTGGCGGGCGCTGACGCGCCGATCCGGATGGCTGGGCTTGCTGGGCGCCACGCTGCTGGTGGTGCTGGTGCTGCTGGCGATCTTCGGCCCCTGGCTCGACCTGCCCGATCCCACGCGGACGAACCTCCGCGCGCGCATGGTGGCTCCGACGCTATCATGGATGAGCCTCGGCGCGCATCCGCTGGGGACTGACCAGCTGGGGCGCGACATCCTGTCCCGCATCGTGGCGGGCAGCCGCGTGACCTTGATGGTCGCGGGTGCGGCGGTGGTGCTGGGCGGCGTGCTGGGCACGCTGCTTGGGCTCGTCTCCGGCTACTTCCGCGGCTGGGTGGATCGCATCCTGATGCGGCTGGTCGATATCCAGCTGGCGCTGCCGCTGATGCTGCTGGCGCTGATGGTGGTGGCGGCGCTGGGGCCGAGCCTGCGGAACCTGGTCGGCGTGCTCGCGCTGGTGTCCTGGGTCCGCTACGCGCGCATCGTGCGGGGCCAGGTGCTGGCGGTGCGGGAACGCGAATTCGTGCAGAGCGCGCGCGCCATCGGCGCGTCGCATGCGCGGATCATCCTGCGCCACATCCTGCCGAATGTGCTGACACCGGCGCTGGTAGTGGCGACGCTGGAACTGGCGCGGGTGATCGTGCTGGAGGCCGGGCTCTCCTTCCTCGGCCTCGGCATCCAGCCGCCCGATCCCAGCTGGGGGCGCATGCTGGCGGATGGGCGCACCTACATCTCCTCCGCCTGGTGGATCATCACCTTCCCGGGCCTGGCGCTGATGCTGACGGTGCTGGCGGTGAACCTGCTGGGCGACTGGCTGCGGGACTTCTTCGACCCGCGACTGGCGGTGCGGTGATGGCGCTGCTGGCGATCGAGGGCCTGTCCGTCGGCTTCGCGCGGGAAGGCCGCTTCGCACGCGTCATCCCCGAGCTGACCTACAGCGTGAAGGCGGGCGAGACGCTCGGCATCGTCGGCGAAAGCGGCAGCGGCAAGAGCGTGCATGCGCTGGCGCTGCTGGGCCTGCTGCCGCAGCCGCCGGGGCGCATCCTGGGCGGGCGCGCGGTCTTCGATGGCGCTGACCTGCTGACGATGCCGGAGGCGCGGCTGCGGGACCTGCGCGGCGGTCGCATCGGCATGATCTTCCAGGACCCGATGACGGCGCTGAACCCGGTGCTGACCATCGGCCGGCAGATCGCGGAACCGCTGATGCGCCACAAGGCGATGTCGATGCGCCAGGCGCTGGACCGCGCGGCGGACCTGCTGGCGCTGGTCGGCATCCGCGACGGCGCACGCCGGCTGTCCCAGTACCCGCATGAATTCAGCGGCGGCATGCGCCAGCGCGTGATGATCGCGATCGCCATCTCCTGCGAGCCCGCCTTGCTGATCGCGGATGAGCCGACGACGGCGCTTGACGTGACGGTGCAGGGGCAGATCCTGGACCTGATGGCGGAGTTGCGGGAGCGGCTGCGCATGACGATGGTCTGGATCACGCATGACATGGGCGTGGTCGCCGGCATCGCCGACACGATCCAGGTGATGTATGCCGGGCGCATCATGGAACGCGGCCCCGTCGATGCCGTCTTCGCCAGCCCGCGCAGCGCCTATACCTACGGGCTGCTGCAATCCCTGCCGCATGGCGCCCGGCCGCCGGGCGGGCGGCTGATGCAGATCCCCGGCTCCCCGCCTGACATCTTCGCGCCACCGCCCGGCGATCCCTTCGCGCCGCGCAACCCCTTCGCGACCCCGCGCTGCCAGGTGGAGGCGCCGCCGCTGCGCGCCGTGAACGGCAGCGCGCCGGGGCACATGGTGGCGGCGTGGTACGATCTGCCGGCGCTGCTCGCATGACCGCGCCGCTGCTCCGCGTCGAGGGCCTGCGACGCCACTACGCCAGCGGCGGCGGGTTGTTCGGCCGCGCCCGATACGTCACGCGCGCCGTCGATGACGTCAGCTTCGACGTCATGCCCGGGGAGACGCTGGGCCTGGTCGGCGAAAGCGGCAGCGGCAAGAGCACGACGGGCCGCCTGGTGATGGGGCTGGAGGAGCCGGATGCCGGCCGCGTCGTCTTCGACGGTACGGACCTCACGGCGCTGTCCGCTTCCCGGCGAAAGCCCTTCCGCCGGCGCATGCAGATCGTCTTCCAGGACCCCTATGCCGCGCTGAACCCGCGCATGCGCGTCGGCGATTTCGTGGCGGAACCACTCGTCGTGCATGGCATGGAATCCGGCCCTGATCGCGTGGCGTCGCTGTTCCGGACCGTCGGCCTCGACCCCGCCTTCATGCAGCGCTTCCCGCATGAATTCAGCGGCGGCCAGCGCCAGCGCATCGGCATCGCGCGCGCCATCGCGCTGCGGCCGCAATTCCTGGTGGCGGATGAGCCGATTACGGCGCTGGATGTCTCCATCCAGGCGCAGATCGTGAACCTGTTCCAGGACCTGCAGGAGAGCATGGGCCTGGCACTGATGTTCATCGCGCATGACCTGTCGATGGTCCGCTACCTCTGCTCGCGCGTCGCGGTCATGCTGCGCGGGCGGATCGTGGAGATGGGGCCGACCGAGGCGGTGTTCGGCAACGCGCAACATCCCTACACCCAGGCGCTGCTGTCCGCGGTGCCGATCCCCGATCCCGCGCGGGAACGCGGGCGCAAGCGGCTCGCCTTCGATGCCGGCGGCTATTCCTTCCCGCCGGGCGCCGCGCTGCGCGACACCGGCGGTGGTCATTTCGTGTTGATGGGAGATGCGGCATGAAGCCGGCCGACCTGGTACGCGCAACGATTGCGGGAGAGGCCACGCCGCGGCCCGCTTTCTCCTTCTGGACGCATTTCCCGGGCATCGACCTCGACCCCGACGCCATCGCGCGGGAGACAGTGGCCTTCACCCGCGCGACTGGCGCCGATTTCGTGAAGTCCATGCCGAACGGTCTCTATGTCGTGGAGGATTGGGGCGTCCGCGCCGACTATTCCGAGATCGCCGCGGGTGGCGTCGCCAAGGTGACGGCAAGCCCGATCCAGGTGCCGGAGGACTGGACGCGCGTGAAGCGCCTGGACCCGACGGCCGGCGTGCTGGGGCGTGAATTGCGGCACCTGAAGCTGCTGGTGGAAGCGCTGGGGCCTGAGGTGCCGGTGCTGGCGACGGTGTTCTCCCCTGTCACCATCGCCAAGAAGCTTATCGGCGGCAACGGCTTCGCGACGCATCTGCGCGACCATCCCGCGCTGGTGCAGGCGGCGATGGCGGAGATGGCGGCCACCACCGCCGCCTTCAGCCGGGCCGCCATCGCGCTGGGCTGCGCGGGCGTCTTCTTCGCGGTGCAGGACGCGACCAGCGCGGTCGGCGAGGCCGCCTATCGCCGCGATTTCCTGGCGCATGACCTGGCGGCGCTGGAAGGGGCTGAGGGTGGCTGGTTCAACGCCGTGCACATGCATGGCGACGACATCCTCTTCGACCTGCTCAGCGAACTGCCGGTTCCAGTGCTGAACTGGCATATTGGGGAGACCGCACCGTCCATCGCGCAGTATCGCGCGGCGGGCGGTCGCAAGCCGATCCTCGGCGGGCTGCGGCGCACGCCGATCACGCAGGGCGACATGGGCGCGATTGAGGAGGACCTGGCGGCGATCAATACCAGCGGGCCGGGCGTGCTGATTGCCCCGGGCTGCGTCATCCGCCATCCCGTCGATACCGCGCTGCTGGCGCGCATCGGTGCGCGCATCCGGGGCGAGGCATGAAGCGCGTCCCCATCGCCGGCGCCGAACTCCTCGTCGAGGATATCGGGGAGCCCAGGCGCGGCACGATCATCCTGGTGCATGGCGGGCGCGGCATCGGCGACCATGCGGGGGAGATGGCGGCCTATCGCCCGCTGGCCGACGAATACCGCGTCATCGCCTATGACCAGCGGGGCTGCGGGCAATCCTCCCTGACGCCGCCCTTCACCTTCGACCGCCTGGCGGATGACCTGGAGGAGCTGCGCGAAACGCTGGTGGGCGCGCCCTGCATCATCCAGGGCGGCAGCTTCGGCGGCATGATCGCGCTGACCCACACGCTGCGCCACCCCGGCAGCGCGACGCATCTGATCCTGCGCGGCACGGCGCCGAGCCATCATCACGAGGCCGAGGCGGTCGAGAACATCAAGGCGCGGCTGCACAAGGCGACCAGCGCATCGGTCCGCATGGTGGAGAAGATGTTCTCCGACGAGGTGGTGGACGACACGGAGCTGCGGCTGATCTGGGCGGCGCTGCAGCCCCTCTACTACGAGCGATTCGATCCCGATGCCTCCATGGAGCGCACGCGGACCATGTCCTTCCACGCGAAGACGCATAACGACCTCTTCGCGGAGAAGGATTACGATTTGCGCCCCCGGCTGCCGGAGATCACCATTCCCACCCTCGTCGTCTGCGGCGCGGCGGACTGGATCTGCCCGCCATCCCAGTCCAGGCTGATCGCGGACGCGGTGCCGAAGGCCGAGCTGTTCATGGTCGAGGGTGCCAACCATTCGGTGCATGTCGAGGCGCGGGACGCGGTGCTGGCGCGCATCCGGCGCTTCCTGGCGGAACACGGGGCATAGGAGAGGTCATGAGAAGCATCCCCTTCGCGCGTCGCGCGGCGCTCGCGGCGCTGCTGGCAACCGGCCTGGCCACGGGCGCGGCGGCGCAGCCGCGGAACCTGACCATCGCGCTGTCCACCAACGTCAACACGCTCGATCCGCACAACACCACGACGATCGGGACCGATCTTTCCGTCATCAGCCACATCCACCTGGCGCTGCTGGTGCGCGGGCCTGACATGAAGCTGCAGCCGCAACTAGCGACGGCGTGGCAGGCGGTGGACGACACGACCTGGCGCTTCACGCTGCGATCCGGTGTCACCTTCTCCAACGGGGAAGCGCTGGACGCGGAGGCGGTGAAGTGGAATTTCGAGCGGGTGATGAACCCCGCCAACAATGCGCGGGTGCGGCCCTGGTTCGCGCTGGTGTCGGAGGTTTCCGTCATCTCGCCCACCGAGATCGAGGTGAAGACGCGCAGCCCCTACCCTGCCCTCGCCGACCAGCTCTCCACCTTCTTCCTGCTGCCGCCGCGCTGGACGCAATCCAACAACCCGGCCAATGCCGCGGTCGGCGCCGGCCCCTATGAGCTGCGGCAATTCGCCAGCGGCGACCGCGCGGTGCTGCAGGCGCGGGCGGGCTGGACGGGCGATCGCCCGGCCTTCGACAGCATCACCTTCCGCGTCATTCCCGAAGCCGGCGCGCGCATCGCCGCGCTGATGGCGGGCGAGGTGGACCTCATCACCGGCGTGCCGCCGAGCGAGATGCGGCGCATCGACCAGTCCGGCCGCGCACGGTCCGGTCATGTCGATTCCATCCGCAGCGTCTTCGTGAAGTACAACCTGCTGACGCAGCCCTTCCGCGACAGCCGGCCGCTGCGCCAGGCGCTGAACGCGGCGGTGGACCGGGAAGCGATCCGCGACGCGATCTGGAACGGCATCGGCAGCGTCTCCACCTGCCAGGTCCTGACTCCCGCCTATTTCGGCTACAACGAATCGCTGCGCGCGCCCGCCTACGACCCCGCCCGCGCGCGGCGCCTGCTGCAGGAAGCGGGCGTGCGGCCCGGCCAGCTGACGATCGAGTTCGAGGTGCCGGTCGGCCCCTACCTGCTGGCGCAGGAGATCACCCAGGCCGTGGCCGCGCAGCTCGAGGAAGTCGGCGTCCGGACGCGGATCGTCGAGATGGAATTCGGCGCCTGGATGAACAAATACCTCCGCGCGCCGACCATGGGGCAGATGGCGTATCTCTCCCAGGCCTGGCCGACGCTGGATGCGGATGGGCTGCTGGCGCTGTTCGAAAGCGGCAGCCCCTATGCCTACTGGAACGACGAGCCCTTCACGGCGCTGCTGCGCCAGGCGCGGCAGACGACGGATGCGGCGCGCCGCCGCACGCTCTACGCCCAGGCAACGCAGCGCATGTGCGACGAATCGCCGGTGCTCTTCCTATTCACCCAGCCCGTGACCTACGCGACCTCCAACCGAGTCACCTGGCAGGCGCGGGGCGATGACTGGGTGCGCGCGGCGGACATGGCGCCGCGCTGAGCCTCCCACGCGCCGAGCGCGCGCTGCGCGGCACGATCGCCGAGCAGCGCCGCGCCCAGCGCCTTCCGACCGGCGCGCAGCGCGGCCTCGATCAGCATGCGCTCGAACAGGTCGCGTTGCGCGTCGCTGCCGCCGAGCGCGCGGAGACGGTGGCGCAGCGGCAGCAGCAGCGCCACCGCCTCCGCCGGATCGTCCTGCAGCAGGGCGATGGCATGCGCGGCGGGAAGCCCGACCAGCGCCAGCACGCGGGCCTGGCTGTCCACCTGCGTGGCGGCGCGGTGGCGCATCGCCTCCAGCTTCGCCGCCAGCGCGCCATGCCGTCCCGCCGCGCCCAGCGCCAGCACGTGATGCAGGTCGATGAAGGCGAGGCCGGGCTGCGTCGCGCGCCGCGCGGCGAGGTCCGCCAGCGCGTCCCAGCGCGCGGCGCCGACGGCCACACCCTGTGCCTCCAGCCGCCACAGCAGCGACGCGGCATTGGCGAAGTCGCGCACATCCTCACAGGGCAGGGCTGCAATGTCGCGGTCGAACAGCGCCAGCGCGGCGTCGACCTGGCCGAGATGAAGGTGGAACAGCGCGGCGTGCCAGTGCAGGTGGCGGCCGAAGGACCCGCCCTGCGCCAGGCCCGGATGCAGTGCGGCGATCCAGGCCAGGCCGTGGCGGGCACGGCCCTCGCGCTCCATCACATGCGCGACGGCATGCGCGCCCCAGAGGTCATCGGGTGCCGCGGCGACGCCGGCACGGCCCGTGAGTTCGGCCGCGGCGGCATCGCCCGTCTCCTCCAGCGCGAAGGCGTGGCAGCCCAGCACGAAGCCGTAGCCGGAAATGGACCGGTCCCAGGCCGGCAGCGCGGATTCGACGGCAAGGCGCATGGCGGTGGCGTCGCCCAGCATGAAGCGGATGGCATGCGCCAGCTTCAGCGCCATCGCGTCCAGCGGTGCGGCGCGCAGCACGCCTTCCAGCAGCGTCGCGGCGCCTTCCATGTCTCCGTCCTTCGCCCAGGCAGCCAGGGTTCGGACAAGGGCGTGTTCGCGCGGCGTGCCGCCGCGGTCGCGCAGCGCGGCGCGGGCGGCGGCCAGGTGATGCAGGGCCTGCGGGTGGAGTTCGGCGCGGGCCGCGACCAGCGCGCCAAAACCCGCCAGCGCATGCGCCGCCACCAGGCCCGGATCGAGCGCGAGGGCCTGCTGCAGCATCGACGAAAGATCGGCACGGTGCGCCAGCAGCGACAGCACCGCGCCATCCAGCGCGGCCACCGCTGCCGGCGCCGCGCTCGTCACCTCCAGCCCTCGTGCATCCCGGATCATCGCCGCCTTGCCTCCGCTTCTGACGGGGGCTTCGCGGCGACCGGCGGGAAGGTTACTCGGGCTGGTAGTTCACGCTGCGGAGAAGCTCCGTCGCGCGGCTGATCTCGTTGCGGATGAAGGCCTTGGTCTCGTCGATGCTCTCCGTCACCGGCTCCAGCACCTGGTTGGTCAGGCGGGCGACGATGGCGGGGTCGCGCATCGTCTCCTGCATCAGCGCGTTCACGCGGCCGCAGATCTCCTGCGACGTGCCCTTCGGAGCCCAGGAGGCATACCAGGACTGGAACTCGTAGCCGGGCAGCCCGGCCTCCGCCATGGTCGGCACATTCGGCGCCAGCGGCGAACGCTCCGCCGCGGCGATGCCCAGCGCACGGATGCGCCCATCGCCCGTGGCCGGCAGCAGCGCGAAGGAGGGATCGATGAGGAGCTGCGCGCTGCCACCCATCAGATCCGTCAGCGCGGGCTGCGTGCCGCGATAGGCGACCATGTCGAGATCGGCGCCGGTGCGGCGGTTGAACTCGATGGTGGCGAGGTGCCCGGCGGAGCCGAGGGAGGAGATGGCGATGTTCCAGTCCCGCGGATTGGCCTTCGCCGCGGCAACCACATCGGCGATGGTCCGCTGCGGGCGGCTGCCGCTGATCACCATCACCAGCGGCGCGCGGGCGACGCGGGCCATGACTTCCAGGTCGCGCTCCGGATCGAAGTTCGCGCCCCGCAGTACCATCGGCATGACGGCCGTGTTGAAGGCGGAGGCGAGCAGCGTGTAGCCATCCGGCGCCGCGCCCAGCACTTCGCGCGTGCCGACCAGGCCGGCGCCGCCGGTGCGGTTTTCCGTCACCGCCGTCGCGCCCAGCTTCTCCTGCAGCTTCTGCGCCAGCAGGCGGGCCAGCGCGTCATTCGCGGCGCCGGGCGGCCAGGGGCACACCACGCGGATGGTGCGGCCATGCGGCCAGGCGGCCTGGGCATGGACGACGGGCGCGGCCAGCAGGCCGAGGCCGCCGACGGCGGACTGGATCAGGGTGCGGCGAAGCATCTTCTTGTTCCTCCTTGTTCGGGTCTTCAACCACGCACCCAGTCGAGGGGCACATGGACGTATTTGATGGCCTGGCGCCAATAGGTGTAGGCGATGTGCAGCGAGCCATCGGCGGCCAGGCGGAGCGAGGGGTAGCTGAACTCCCGGTTCAGCTTCTCCTTCGAATTGTTGGTCATGCAGAAGCCGTCACCGGTTTCGAGATTCCGGCGATGCGGCCAAGTGAGGCCGCCATCGTAGCTGACGGCCAGCGTCATCGGCGCGCGCGGCGCGCCCCAGAAGGCGCTGCGGCCTTCGCTGGACGGGGCGACCGGTTCCTCCATGTCCGCGATGTCGTCGTAGAGCGACACGCGGCGATCCGTGGCGTCCTTCGCGCTGCTGTCGTTGAACAGGATCGCGATGCCGCCATCGGCCAGGCGGATGGCCTGGATGGAGGAGTTGTTGTTGGGCAGCGTCGTCGGCTGCGGCGCGGTCCAGCTGCGGCCGCCATCGCTGGACGTGCTGCGATAGACCCAGTCCGCCCAGCGGCTGCGATAGAAGGCGACCAGCGTGCCATCCTCCATGTCGAGGATGCACATGTGGCAGGTGCCGGTGCTGTCGGGCACCGCGTGCTCCGTCCAGGTCCGGCCTTCGTCCGAGGACAGCATGACGGAGGAGGTATCGAGGTTGCCAGTCCAGGCGCCGACGGGCGGCTTGGTGCAGCGCCAGATCGGCAGCAGCCAGTTGCCTTCCGACGTCACGATGATGGGCTGGCGGATGAAGGTGCCGAAGCCCGGCTGCTCCCCGATCATCGTCTCGATCGGGCCCCAGCTGGCGCCGCCATCATGGCTGATGCGGCGGCGGATGAGGGCGGTGTCCTGGTTGCCGCTGACCTGCGCGGTCCAGAGCAGCCAGAGCGACCCGTCCGGGGCCGGGAACAGCAGCGGGTTCTGCTCCGACCGCGTCGGGTCATCCGACAGCGTCTGCGCCGGCGACCAGCGCGTTGCCCCGGGGGCGAGGCGGGAGAAGCGGACGGAAATGTCCGGCACGCCTTCCTGCGTGCCGCCGAACCAGACGCAGCCGAGGTCCCCGCCCGGCAATTCCATGAGGAACGATGCATGGTTCTGCACGCAGGGCGTCGGGATGAAGCATTCGCGGCGCGCGGGGTCGCCAGGCGCGGCGGCCAGCGTCTCGGGCTTGTCGATGATGCCGGTGTCCATCGCGCGTCTCCTCAGAAGGCGCGGCGGTAGATCGCGAGGATCTCCGCCGCACTGATGTCGCGGGGGTTGTTGTCCAGCAGGCGGCGGATGGCGTGGGCTTCCGTCGCCATCGATTCCAGCGAGGACTCCGGCACGCCGAGGGCGGAGAGGCGCATCTCGATCCCGAGCTTCGCGCAGAAGGCGTGCGTCGAGTCGCGCACCACGCTTTCGTCGCTGCTCGCGGGCAGGCCGAGCGCCTGCAGCACCAGCGCGGTCTTCGCTGGCATCACCGGCGCGTTGAAGGCGAGCGTATGCGGGAAGACGAGGGCGCAGGCATGGCCATGCGCGATGTGCTGGCGCGTGCCGAGCGGATAGGCCACCGCATGGCCGGCCGTGGTGTTCACCGGGCCGAGGCAATAGCCGCCGTAGAGCGAGGCGAGCATGAGGCCCGCGCGCGCTTCCGTGTCACTGCCATCGGCGACGGCGCGTGCGAGGTAGCGGCCGACGAGGCGAATGCCCTCCAGCGCATAAAGATCGATCAGCGGATGCGCGCGCTTGCTGGTGAAGGCCTCCACGCAATGCGCCATGGCATCGACGCCGGTCGCGGCGGTGACGGCGGGCGGGACGCTCATGGTGAGTTCCGCGTCCACCACGGCCAGGTCGGCCAGCATGTGGCGGCTCTGCACCGCCAGCTTCTGCTCCGTCGCGGGATCGGTGACGAGGGATCGCGTGCCGGCCTCGCTGCCCGTGCCGGCCGTGGTGGGCACCTGGGCGAGCTTCACGCTGCGGCCGCGCACCTTCTCCGGCCCCACCACCTCATGCAGCGTCTGCCCGCTGCCCGGCAGCACGGCGACGAGCTTCGCGAGATCGAGCGCGCTGCCGCCGCCGAGGCCGACGACGAGCTGCGGCTTGAAGTCCTCCGCCATCGCCAGCGCGGCATCCAGGTTCGGCAGGTCGGGCTCCGGCTTCACCTGGCCGAAGACCGAGACCTCCCCCGGCAGGCCCAGCACATCGACGCGCTTCGCGTTGAAGCCGCCGCTGACGACGAGGGTACGGGTGATGCCCTGCTCCCTCGCCCATTGGCCCACGATGCCGACGGTGCCGGCGCCGAATTCGAGGCGCGTGGGGCGCAGGATCTCGATGGGTCGCAAAAGGTCGGTCATCAGGCGGCTCCGGCGGCGAGTTGCTCGGCGTATTCGATGGCTTCGATCAGGCTCGTCTCACTGGCGATGCCCTTGCCCGCGATGTCGAAGGCAGTGCCATGATCGACGGAAGTGCGGATCACCGGCAGGCCGAGCGTGACGTTCACGCCTGACAGCGCCTCCCACTTCCCGGTCTTCGGATCGACGTTGAAGCCGAGCAGCTTGACCGGGATGTGGCCCTGGTCGTGGTACATCGCGACGACGGCGTCGTACTGGCCGGCGCGCAGCTTGACGAAGACGGTGTCGCCCGGGATGGGGCCCAGCACATCCATGCCATCGGCCACGGCCTGCGCGATCGTCGGCTCCGTCACGTCGATGTCCTGGCGGCCGAACAGCCCGCCCTCCCCCGCATGCGGGTTCAGCGCGGCGACGGCGATGCGGGGCTTCTGGATGCCGAGGCGCTTCAGCGCGCCATGGGTCAGGTTCAGAACGCGGCGGATGCGTTCCGGCGTCGCGCGCTTCGGCACATCCTCCAGCGCGCAATGCGTCGTCACATGGCTGACGCGCATGTTGCCGTGCGCCAGCAGCATGACGCTGCCCTTCACGCCGGTGAGCTCCGCCAGCATCTCCGTATGGCCGGCATAGTGGTAGCCGGCGTTGTTCAGCGCTTCCTTGTTGAGCGGCGCGGTGACGATGGCGCCGACGCGGCCCTGCATCGCCAGCTTCACGCCCTGCTCGATGGCGAGGTAGGCGAAGCGCCCGGCCTCCGCCGCCACCTGGCCCTGCACGATCGGCGCGCGCTCCTCGCCCGCCTGCAGGAAGGCCAGCGCGGGCCATTCGTCATCGACGGGCACATGCGGGATGGCGGGCGCGCCGGCGGCGGCGCGGGCCTGTTCCAGCGCCGTGCCATGGCCGATGACGAGCAGCTTCAGGTCACCCGCGGCGATGCGCGGCGCCAGTGCCGCGCAGGCCTTGACGATGATCTCCGGCCCGATGCCGGCGGGGTCGCCCATGGTGATGGCGAGGTGGCGGCTCATGCAGCTTCGGTTCCCGTCAGGATGCCGTTCGCCGCCAGCAGGTCGCGCCACAGCGCATCCCCGCCGAAGGCGCCGGATTTGGAGATGACATCGACACCGTCCCAGCGCCCGCCGACCAGGCGCGAACGCGGCACGCCGGGGGCGAGGAGGCCGGTGGTTTCCAGCGCGGTGGCGCCGAGCGCCCGGCACAGCGCGCGCAGCGTCTCGCCGCCCGCCACCACCAGCGTGCCGGGGCGCGGCAACGCCGCCACCAGACCCTGCATCGCCGCCGCGATGGCCTGCGCGGCGGCCGGGCGCGGCGTGCCCTCCGGCAGCGCGAAGCCGGCCAGGGCGGCGCCCTCGGCCTGCATCAGGGCGCGGACCCGCGCGGCGCTTTCGGCACCGCCATCGGGCAGGCGCAACGCAAGCGGCCCGCAGGCCGCCAGCTGCCGCGCGGTGACGCCCTGGTCGGAGCCGAAGAGGCCGAGCACGGGACCGCGCAGCGTTGCATCGCGCGGGGCGGGGCGTGTGGCTGCCAGAGCGCCCGCGAGGCCGCCACTGCCGCACCACAGCACGGGACCGTCGGCGGCCAGGCCGCGCGCGACGATGCGCGCCAGATCGCTGTCGCGTTCTGCATCGGCGATCACGATGCCGGCGGGCAGCGCACCGCCTTCGGGCAGGGGCCTGGCCTGAAGCCCCTCCTTCGCCAGCAGCGCCGGCAGGGCGGCACGCGGCACCCAGCCCTCGCCTTCCCGCGCGTATTGCGTGGCCCCGCGCGTGATGCGGCCCATGGCGGGGAAGGCCGGCGCCAGCACGACAGTGCGGAAGGCATCGTGGCAAGCTGCAAGCTCCGCCATGGGATGCCCGCGCAGCAGGCTGTCCAGCTTCTTGAAGGCGATGCTGGCGCCGGCGAGGATCGGCGCCACGGCACGTGTGGCCACCAGCGCCGCGTCGCGCGTCGCCTCCCGCGTGCCCGTATCGATGGCGAGGCTCCCCTGCGCCGCGCCGTCCCACACGACGCGCACGAGACCGAAGAGGCCGGTGAACTCCGCGGCGCTGTCCAGCGCGCCGGTCAGGTCATCGGCCAGCAGGCGCAGCATCAGCGGCCGCCCCGCGCCACGCCGATGGCGCCGAGGGAGAGGCGCACGCCCTCACCCAACTCCTGCGCGATGCGCAGCGCCTGCGGCACGGCGTCGGCGACGAAATCACCAATCGGCGCGCGGCCGGCGGCGATGGTCATGCTGACGCCCGCGATCGGGCGCCCGCGCGCATCCAGCACCGGCGCGGCGACGGTGCGGAGGCCATAGGCATTCTCCCCGTCCGACACCGCGTAGCCCTGCGCCCGCACCTGCGTGAGGCGCGCCAGCAGCGCATCGAGGTCCGTGACCGTACGCTCCGACAGCATGAGGCGCGGCACGGCGGCCAGGTGTTCGTGCTGCTCCACGACCGGCAGCCAGGCGAGCATCGCCTGGCCCAGCGCGGTGGCATAGGCGCCGATGCGCGTGCCGGCGCGGCGCACCAGGCCATGGCGTTCCAGCCCAGCCTCGACGCGCGCGAGGTAGACGACCTCCCCCCCTTCCAGCACGCCGAGCGACGCGGCATCGGCATGGGCGGGCACGACTTCCTTCAGCAAGGGCGTGGCGTGGCCCGGAAGATCATCGGCGGAGAGCGCGGCGAAGCCGAGTTCCAGGCATTTCAGCGTCAGCCGGAAACGGCGCGTATCCGGCACCGCGCGCAGGTGGCCGAGATCGGCCAGCGTGTGCACCAGGCGATAGGCGGTGCCGCGGTCGAGCCCGCTGCGGGCCGCGACCTCTGCCAAAGTCTGCTCCGGGTGGTCCGCGGTGAAGCTGCGCAGCACGGCGAAGACCTTCGCGACGGACTGGACCTGGTTCTTCGGGTTGTCCATGGCGCGCGCGGAGGCGCTGCGCGGGCTGGCATCCCGGTCGCTGTCCTGCGCAAGGCTCATCGGCCGTGGCGTTCCTTCCCCTGGATTATCGGATTCCGAACATTTGTTCGGAATCTCCGCCTAGCGTTACTCCCGCGCGGTTTCGGCCGTCAAGCGGAAGGCGCCTACAGCGAGGCGCCGCCGCAGATCATGATCTGCTGCCCGGTGATGGCCGCGGCCTCCCGCCCCAGCAGGAAGGCCACCAGGGCCGCGACTTCCTCCGGCCGGATGAAGCGGCCGATCGGCGGCGCCTTGGGCTGCATGGAGGCGCGGGCGGGGTCGCGCAGCATGGGCGTGTCCGTGACGCCGGGGGCGACGACATTCACCGTGATGCCGCGCGGCGCGAGTTCCGCGGCGAAGGACCGCGCCAGGCCCACCAGCGCGGCCTTGGTGGCGGCGTAATAGGCGCGGCCCGGCGCGCCGCCGGAGGTGCGGGACCCCACGAAGACCACGCGGCCCCCGGCTTCCATGCGCGGGATCAGCGCATCGGCCAGGCGCGCGGCGACGTCGACATGCAGGCGCCAGAGCTGGTCTCCTGTCTCCGGCTTCATCACGCCCAGCGCTTCCGCCCGCATCAGCCCGGCCGCATGCACCAACGCATCCGGCGCCAGGCCATCCAGCGCGGGGGCGAGCGCATCGGCATCGAGGAGATCGACGCTGCGATGCGTGTAGCCCGCGCCCGCCCAGTCCGGCGCCTTGCGGCTGAGGCCCGTGACCTGCCAGCCATCGGCGAGGAGGCGCTGCGCGATGGCGGCGCCGATGCCCGAACTGGCGCCGGTGACGACGGCGTGGCGGGGCTTGTCGGACATGGTGCGGCTCCTCGGGTTGCGGGTTCTTGGCGCCGGCTCCGCTTCAGCGTCAAGCGAGGGGCGCGTCGATTGACAGGCCCAGGCGGCGCGCGGGACGATCCGCGGAGGAGTTCCCGCCATGCCGCAGCCCGTGCCGCCCCCCGGCGGCTTCATCGAGATGTTCGGCGCCATCGCCGCGGCGGAGCCGACGCGCCCCTTCGCCATCGTGGACGGCACGGTGCTGGATTTCGGCGCGCTGGATGCGCGCAGCGATGCGATGGCGCGGGCGTTACGCGGGCTTGGCGCGGTGCGGGGCGATCGCGTGGCGGTCATGCTGCCGAACGGCGTGCCGGCCCTGGCGCTGGTCTTCGCCCTGGCCAAGGCGGGGCTGGTCTGGGTGCCGCTGAACACGGCGCTGGTCGGCGACGGGCTGCGCTACATCCTGGGCCATGCGAAGCCGCGCCTCGTCGTCGCGGATCCAACGTTGGTTGCGACGCTGCGGGAGGCGGGCGCCACGACGGTGGTGGAGCCGGCCGCGCTGGAGGGCCCGCCCGGCGCGCCCTTCCGCGAGACGCTGCCCGACCCCGCCGAGGACTTCGCCATCGGCTACACCAGCGGCACCACCGGCCCGCCCAAGGGCGTGCGCGTGTCCCATCGCATGCTGCGACTGGCGGGCGAAGGCGTGCTGCTGGTGGCCGATGCGCGCGACGGCGACGTGATGTTCATGTGGGAACCACTGTACCACATCGGCGGCGCGCAGATGGTGGTGGTGCCGCTGCTGCGGCGCGCCGTGCTGCATCTGGTGCCGCGCTTCTCCGCCAGAAGCTTCTGGGACGAGGTGATCGCGGCCGGCGCCACGCATATCCACTACCTCGGCGGCATCCTGCAGATCCTGCTGAAGCAGGAGCCGAGCGCGAAGGAACGCGCGCATCGGGTGCGCGTGGCCTGGGGCGGCGGCGCGCCAGCGGAGATCTGGGACGCGGTGCGGGGTCGCTTCGGCGTGGAACTGCGCGAATGCTATGGCATGACGGAGGCGAGCAGCTTCAGCACCGCCAACCGCAACGGCGCGCAGGGCTCCGTCGGCACGGCCATGCCGTGGTTCGAGGTGTCGCTGCACGCGCCGCCGGGCGAGCGCGGCGAGATCATCGTCCGCGCCCGCGATCCCCTCGCGCTGACGCAGGGCTACCTGGACAACCCCGAGGCCACCGCGAAGGCGCTGCGCGATGGCGCGCTGCATACGGGCGACCACGGATCCTTCGATGCCGAGGGCAACCTGTTCTTCCACGGCCGGATGTCCGACAGCGCGCGGGTGCGGGGCGAGAACGTCGGGGCCTGGGAGGTGGAGAGCATCGCCACGCAGCATCCCGACATCGCCGATTGCGCCATGGTCGGCGTCGCCGCCGAGGTCGGGGAGCAGGAGATCAAGCTCTTCGTGCAGCCGAAGCCGGGCGTGACGCTGGATGCCGCGGCGCTCGCCGCCTGGCTGGAGCCGCGCCTCGCCCGCCACCAGCGGCCGCGCTACATCGCGGTGGTGGAGGCGTTCGAGCGCACGCCGAGCCAGCGCATCATGAAGCACAGGCTTTCGCGGGCCACGGATGATAGCTGGGACAGGAACGCCTAGCCGCCCCAGACGCGCCCGAGCAGCCTGAGCCAGTTCTCGCCGAGCAGCTTGAGGATCAGCGCCTCGTCCCAGCCGCGCCGGACCATGGCGGCGGTGATGTGCGGCATCTCATGGATGCGCTGGATGCCGCGGGGCTTGTTGATCTTGGCCGTGGCGAATTCGGTCAGGTTGCGCGCCGTGCCTTTGTCCCGGCTGGCATAGTTCTGGTAGGGGCCGGGCCGCGGATGGTCCAGGCTGAAATCGGCGCCGAGCCCCACATGATCCTCGCCGACCAGCGCGATCACATGCTCCATCGCGTCGATGTAGTCCTCCACCGTTGCATCATTGCCGCGGCGGAGGCCGGGGGCGAAGAGGCTGATGCCGATGATGCCGCCGGCCGCCGCGCAGGCCTTCAGCAGCGCGTCGGTCTTGTTGCGCGGCACGTCATGCAGCGCGCGCGGCAGGACATGGCTGATGGCGCAGGGCTGTTTCGACCAGGCGATGGCGTCGAAGCTCGTCTTCTCCCCGACATGGGAGAGGTCGCAGAGCACGCCGACGCGGTTCATCTCATGCACCACTTCCCGCCCGAAGCCGGTCAGGCCGGAATCCGTGAGTTCGAGGTAGCCTGCGCCGGAATAGTTCTGCGTGTTGTAGGTCAGCTGCATGATGCCGACGCCGAGATCCTTGAAGATCCCGATATCCTGCAGCCGGTCCTCGATTGGGGAGGTGTTCTGCCAGCCGATGCTGATGCCCGTGCGCCCTTCCCGCTTGGCGGCGTGGATGTCGGCGACCGTCTTCACGGGCCGCAGCAGGTCCGCATTCTCCGCCAGCATCCGGCGCCAGTCGCTGATGTTGTCGAGGCCCCCGCGCAGATCCTCCCACAGCACGGAGGCCGCGTTCACGCAGGTGACGCCGCCCGTCTTCATCTCCTCGAAGATCGTGCGGGACCAGTTGCATGTGGAAAGGCCATCGAAGACCACGGCGCGCGCATGCAGCGCGGCCGCGCGTGCCATGATGGCGGGATCCTCATGCGCCAGCATCACGCGGCCTTCGCCAGCGCGCGATCGACGAAGTCGAGCCGGTCCTGGCCCCAGAACAGCTCGTCATTCACGACATAGGTGGGGGTGCCGAAGATCCCCCGCCGCTCGGCCTCCGCCAGGTTGCCGTGCCAGGTCTCGATGTGGCGGGGCAGCGCGGGATCGCGCACCAGCGCCGCACCTCCCTCCCCCACCGTGGCGCGCGCGATCTCGCGCAGCGTGTCCAGGTCGGCGATGTCGCGATCCTCGGCCCAGAGCGCACGCTGCACGGCAAAGCTGAAGCCGGGCGCGTCGAGCCCCGCCTCCTGCACGGCGATGACGGCCTGCGCCGCCGTCTCGATCGTGCGGCAGGGGTAGAAGCGCGGCGTGAGGTTCAGCGGCATGCCGAGATGCGCGCGCCAGCGCGACAGCTCCAGCGCATGGTAGTCCTGCCGCGGCTGCGCCCGCGTCCGCAGCGGGATGCCGCCATTCGCCTCGATCACGCGAATCGGCCGCAGCACGATGCGCGCGCCGTGCTTTTTCGCAATCGCCCAGAGCTGCGGCGTGCCGAGATAGGCCCAGGGGGAGGAGATGCCGTAGAAGACCAGGATCTCAGGCTGCGGCATCGCTGTCACTCTCCAGGGGCCCGGTCCAGGGCGTCCATTCGTCGCCCTGCAATTCGGCGGTGTCGTAGCGGTCGAACTGATCGCGGATGCGGGCGCGATCCTCGACGAAGAGGCTGCGTGCCATCGCCTCCGCCACGCGGCGCGCCCCCTCGCTGACCGAGGGAATGCCGCTGGTGAGCTTGCCGTGCGACAGCACCGCGGGGAAGGTGAAGCAGGCGATGCGCGACAGGCCCGGGCAGGCACCGGGCACGCGTTCCTGGAACTCGAAGCCTGCGCCGAGGTCGGGGTGCTGCGCCAGCGCCTCGTCACGCTCCTCGGGCGGCGGCGTGTAGCTGTCCGCCCAGCGCCGGATATGCGGCGCGATGGCCTGCAATTCCGGCCGCGTCTCCGGCGCGATGGCGAAGCCGGTGGCGAGGATGAGGAAGTCGAGCCGCAGCGTGCCGCGTGGCGTCTCCACGCGGATGGCGCCGCGATCCTCCCGCGCCGCCAGGATCGGGCAGCCGAAGAGGAAACGCGCATTCGGGAAGGCGGAGACGCGCAGCACGGATTGCCGCGGCGCGGGCAGTTGCGCGTCATTCGCCAGGCGAAAGAAGCGCCACTTCTCCTCCATCGGCAGGCCCATGAAGCCATGCGCCATGCCCTTGCTGCCGATGCCCGTGAACTTGTCGATGCGCGGCATCTGCGGGCGGCGAATCAGCATGTCCACGGAAGCCGCACCGGCCTCCAGCGCCACCGCGGCATTGTCCATCGCGGAGGCACCGGCGCCGACGACGGCCACGCGCTTGCCGGCGAGCGAGGCGATCTCGATCGCCTCCGCCGAATGCGCCCAGAAGCGGCGCGGCAGGCCGCGCACCACGGCGGGCACGGCGGGGCCGCCCAGCCCGTCGATGCCGGTGGCGAGCACGACGCGGCGGGCGTGCAGCACGCCGTGGTTGGTCGCGATGCGGACGGGGCCCTCGGCCTGCGGCTCGATGGCCGAAACCTCGACGCCGTTGCGGACGGGCAGGTCCAGCACGCGGCGGTACCAGACCATGTAGTCCATCCACATCGGGCGCGGGATGCGGAACATCGCGGCCCATGCGGCCTCGCCCCACTGCGCCTCGAACCACGCCCGGAAGGTGAGCGAGGGGATGCCGAGCGCCGGGCCCGCAACCTCCTTCGCCGTGCGCAGCGTGCGCATCCGCGCCGTCGTCACCCAGGGGCCTTCCGTGCCGGCTTCCGCCCGGTCCAGCACCGCCACCCGCGTGATGCCGAGGAAGCGCAGAGCGGCGGCGGCGCAGAGGCCCGAGAGACCGCCGCCGATGACGACGACGTCGAGCAACTCGCCGCCCTCGAAGCGCGTCTCCGGCACCCAGGCCTTGGGCGGCAGGTTCAGCAGCATCATCTCGCGGCGGAGGCGCGCCTCCAGCGCAAGCAGGCCTTCGGGTTCGGGGGCGGATTGCTGCATCGCGTCAAGCCTAGGACCGGCGGGCGCGGCGCCACAACCCTGTGGCGGCGCGGCGCCAGATGTCGGATGCTTCATCTTCGGGATTGCGCCGCCAGCGGAAGCCCCTCAGACTGTGCGCCTGTCGCATCGGCGTTCGCCATGCGAACGCATGGGGGTTCAGTGGGGCGGCTGGGCGTCATCGTCAACCCGATCGCGGGCATGGGCGGCAGGGTCGGGCTGAAGGGCACCGATGGGCCGGATGTGCTCGCGCGCGCGCGGGCGCTGGGGGCGGAGCCGGTCTCCGGCCTGCGGGCCGCGCGGGCCCTGGCGGAGTTGCGGGGGGTGGCGGTGCTGGCGGCCACGGGCGCCATGGGCGCCGAACCCTGCGCGGCAGCGGGCATCCCCTGCGATGTGCTGGATGGCGTGTCGCCGGATGCCAAGGGAACGCGCAACGCCGCCAGGGCGATGGAGGCGGCCGGCGTCGTGCTGATCCTCTTCGCGGGCGGCGACGGCACGGCGCGGGACGTGACGGGCGTGGTCGGCACGCGCGTCCCGGTGCTCGGCATCCCGACGGGGGTGAAGATGCAATCCGCCGTCTTCGCGACCAGCCCCGCCGCCGCCGGACGGCTCGCCGCGCGCGTCATGGAAGGCGGCGCGCGGTTCCGCGAAGCCGAAGTCATGGATCTGGACGAGGAAGCGCTGCGCGCCGGTCGCGTCAGCCCACGCCTGCATGGCGTAGCGCGGGTGCCGGAAGAACGCGCGCTGATGCAGGCGGGCAAGGCCGGCGCCGCCGTGCCGGACGAGGCAGCGCTGGAGGCGCTGGCCCGGCGCATCGCGGGCGAGATGCAGCGCGGCCGGCTCTATGTGCTGGGCTGCGGGACGACGATGCGGCGCATCAAGCGCGCGATGGGCTTCGAGGGCACGCTGATGGGCGTCGACGTCGCGCTCGACGGAAGGCTGCTCGCCGCCGATGTCACGGAGGCGCAGCTGCTGCGGCTGACGGAACAGGCGCCGGCGACGGCGATCCTCGGCGTGACGGGCGGCCAAGGCTTCCTGCTCGGCCGCGGCAACCAGCAGGTCAGCGCGGCGGTGCTGCGGCGGATCGGGCGCGGCAACATCATGGTGGTGGCAGGGGCGATGAAGCTCGCGGCGCTCGATCCCGCCTGCCTGCATGTCGATACGGGCGATGCGGCGATGGATGCGGAACTGGCGGGCTACATCGCCGTGCGCACCGCGCCGGATCGCAGCGCGATGATCCGCATCGCCGCCTGAGGGAGATGAGGGACGTGACAGGAGAGAGCATGACGGCGCATCCCTGGATGGCCAATTCGGTGCCGGCGATCAAGGAGGCGATGCTGAAGGAGATCGGCGCGCCCTCCATCGAGGCGCTGTTCGAGCAGATCCCCGACAGCCATCGCACGAAGCACGATTTCGCACTGCCGCCCGCGCTACGGTCGGAGGTGGAGCTGCGGCGGCACATGCTGCAGCTGCTGTCGAAGAACCGGTCCTGCGAGGAGAACCTCTCCTTCCTCGGCGCCGGGATCTGGCAGCATCACGTGCCGGCCATCGTGGATGAGGTGGCGGGGCGGAGCGAATTCCTGACCTCCGTCTGGGGCACGGCCATGTCGGACCATGGCCGCAACCAGGCCTGGTTCGAATTCTGCTCCCAGCTCGGCGAACTGGTGGCCTGCGACTTCGTCGGCCTGCCCGTCTATTCCTGGGGCTGCGCCGCCGGCAACGCCATCCGGTTGGCCTCACGCCTGAACGGACGGCGACGCGTGCTGGTGCCGGCCTGGATGGACCCGGAACGCCTGGCGGTGATCCGGCAATATTGCGAGCCGGAGGGCATGGCGAGCCACATCGCCGTGGTGACGGTGGCGCAGGATGCGGCGACGGGGCTGCTGGACCTTGCTGACCTCCGCGCAAAGATCAGCGACGGCGTCACGGCCGTGTATTTCGAGAATCCCTCCTTCCTCGGACTGATCGAGACGCAGGGCGAGGCGATCGCGCAGATCGCGCACCAGGCGGGCGCGCAGGTGATCGTCGGCGTCGATCCAATCAGCCTCGGCCTGCTGGCGCCGCCACCGGACTATGGCGCCGACATCGTCGTCGGCACGACGCAGACGCTGGGGGCGCACATGAATGCCGGCGGCGGCGCGGGCGGCTTCATCGCGTCCCGCGACGAGGAGCGCTATGCGCGCGAATACCCGACGCTCAACATCTCCATCACCACGACGCGCAATCCCGGCGAGCACGGCTTCGCGCTGAGCCTGGCGCATCAGTCGAGCTACGGGATGCGGGAACAGGGCAAGGACTGGACGGGCAATTCCGTCTACCTCACCGCCATCGCGAATGCCGTCTACATGTCGCTGTTGGGGCCTGAAGGTTTCCGGGAACTGGGCGAGCTGGTGCTGGCGCGGTCGCATGCGGCGGCGAAGCGGATCGCCGCCGTGCCAGGTGTATCGGTGCGCTGGGGCGGCGGCTTCTTCCGGGAGTTCGTCGTCGACTTCAGCGCGACGGGCAAGACGGTCGCCGCGACGAACAAGGCGCTGCTGGCCAAGGGGATCTATGGCGGCAAGGACCTCTCGGCCGACATCCCGGCGCTCGGGCAGAGCGCGCTCTATGCCGTGACGGAAATCCACACGGCCGAGGACATCGAAAGACTGGCCGTGGCGCTGGAGGACATCGTGCGATGAGCGGGACGCCGAAGCTGATCCACCAGGCGCGGTGGAACGAGCCCGTCGTGATGGAGATGGGCGTGAAGGGGCGGCGCGGCATCGTCTTCCCCAAGGCCGAGGGCGATGCGGCGGCGCTGGTGCCGCCCGGCATGCGGCGCCGCAGCGCCCCTGCCCTGCCGGAGATGACGGAGCACGACGTGCTGCGCCACTACCTGCATCTCTCGCAGCAGGTGCTGGGCATGATGGGCGTCAGCCTCTTCGGCACCTGCACGATGAAGTACAACCCGCGCGTCAGCGAGGCGCTGGGCCTGCGCCCGCAGATGGCGGAGATCCACCCGCTGCAGGATGACAGCACCATCCAGGGTCTGCTGGAGATCGTCTACCGCTTCGACCTGATCCTGCGCGAGCTGTCCGGCATGGACCAGTTCGTCTTCCAGGCTGCGGGCGGCGCGGACGCCGCCTACACCCACACCTGCGTCACGCGCGGCTATTTCGCCGCGAAGGGGGAGCTGGAGCAGCGGAACGAGATCATCACCTCGATCCAGGCGCACCCCTGCAACCCCGCCACCGCGGCGACCGCCGGCTTCAAGGTGGTGACGCTGATGCTGGAGGAGAACGGCTATCCCTCCATCGAGGCGCTGAAGGCCGCGCTGTCCAACCGCACCGCGGCGCTGATGATCAACAACCCCGACGACATGGGCGTCTACAACCCGCAGATCGTCGAATGGGTGAAGCTGGTGAAGCAGGCCGGAGGCCTCGCCTTCTACGACCACGCCAACTTCAACGGCGTGATGGGCCGCATCCGGGCGCGCGAACTCGGCTTCGACGCCTGCATGTTCATGCTGCACAAGACCTTCGGTGGCCCGAAGGGCGGCGGCGGGCCGGCTGTCGGTGCCTATGGCTGCTCGGCGGAGCTCGCGCCCTTCCTGCCCAAACCGATCGTGGTGAAGGATGAGGCGGCGGGCCTCTACCGCATGGACCACGACCGGCCCGATTCGGTCGGCAAGGTGCGGGAGTTCCTGGGCAACCTCCACATCGTCATGCGCGCCTATGCCTGGGCGCGAGCGATGGGCGCGGATGGCATCAAGGAAGCGGCCGACATTGCCGTGCTGGCCAACAACTACATGGAGAAGCGCCTCCTCGCGATCCCGGGCGTCGCGCGATCCAACCCCGAGGCCAAGACCTGGCGCATGGAGATGACGCGCTACGGTCTCGGCCCGCTGAAGGAGGAAACTGGCCTCGGCGTCATCGAAGTCGGCAACCGCATGACGGATTACGGCATCGACGCGCCCTGGCTGTCGCATGAGCCCTGGGTTGTGGCGGAGCCCTTCACGCCGGAGGCGGGCGAGCTGTGGTCGAAGGAGGATATCGACCTCTGGTGCGACGTGCTGGCGAAGGTCTGCGAGGAAGCGCGCACCGACCCTGAGATGGTCCGCACCGCGCCCCACAACGCCCCCATCGGCCGCGTGGACAGCGAGGCGCCGGAGGATCCCGCGCGCTGGGCGACGACCTGGCGCGCGTGGCTGCGCAAGCGGGCGGCGCTGGCGCAGCAGGCGGCGGAGTGATCCAGCAGGCCGATGTCGCCATCATCGGTGGCGGCATCGTCGGGCTCTGCCTGGCGCGCAACCTGGCCATCGCCGGGCGCAACGTGCTGCTGCTGGATGACGGGCGGCATGGCGGCACCAACGCCAATGCCGGCAGCCTGCACGTCCAGATGCAGAGCCGCTTCCTGCGGATGTACCCGGACCTGGTGCCGAATCTCGAAGCCTCGCTGCCGCTCTACCCCGCGGCGGCGCGGCGCTGGGGGACGCTCGCGGAGGAAATCGGCGCGGATGTGGAGCTGCGCCAGTCCGGCGGGCTGATGGTCTGCGAGGATGCGACGAGCTACGAGTTCCTCGCCCGGAAATGCGCGCGGGAGGAGGAGCTGGGCCTGCGCGTGGAGATGCTGGACCGCGCGGCGGTGCGGCGCATCGCGCCCTATCTCGGGGATGCCGTGGTGGGCGCGGAGCTCTGCCATGACGAGGGAAAGCTCAACCCGCTGCTGGCGAACCAGGCGCTGTGGCGCGACCTACGCGCGCGCGGCGTGCCGCATCGGCTGAAGGTCTGGGTGGAGCGGATCGAGCGCGATGGCGCGGCGATGACGCTCACGCTGTCGGATGGCGTCGTCATGCGTGCCGGCACCGTCGTGCTCGCGGCCGGTGCGGGCACGGGGCGGCTCGCGGCGCAGATTGGTGGCCATGTGCCGACGGTCGCGGAGCCGCTGCACATGAACATCACCGAAGCCGCCGCGCCACTCGTGAAGCACCTGGTGCAGCATGCGGAGCGGATGATCACGCTGAAGCAGCTGGCTAGCGGTCAGGTCGTGATCGGCGGCGGCTGGCCGGCGCGATTCGCGGGTCCGGACCAGGCGCCGACGGTGCGGATGGAATCGCTGGTTGGCAATCTCTCGCTCGCCCAGCACATCGTGCCCAGCGTGCGCGACCTTCGGCTGCTGCGCACATGGGCCGGCGTGAACACGACGACGGATGGCCAATGCGTGCTGGGGCCGCTCGGCGCGGAGCCCCGCGTGCACATCGCGGTGCCGGGCGATGCGGGCTACACGCTCGGCCCGCTGGTGGCCGACATGGCCGCCGCCATCCTGCTGGGCCGCGATCCCGGCTTCCCCGTGGCGCGCTTCACGCCGGACCGCTTCAGTCGCGGAGCGAGCGGTTGATGCGATCCGCGGCGTCCAGCAGTTCCGGCAGGAAGCGGCTGTGCAGCACATCCGCCGTGACACGGGACGACGGCCCGCAGACGTTGAGCGCGGCCAGCACCGCGCCGCCCGGCGCGCGCAGCGGCACGGAGACGGAGCGCAGGCCGACCTCCAGTTCCTCATCCACGATCGAGAAGCCGTTGCGGCGCACATCGTCGATGATCGCGCGCAGCTTCGCCTTCGACGTCACGGTGTTCGGCGTCAGCGCGGAGGGCTTCATCGTCGCCAGCGCCTGCGCCAGCGCCTGGTCGCTCAGCCCCGCCAGCAGCACGCGGCCGACCGAGGTCGCATATGCCGGCAGGCGCCGCCCAACCGCGATTCCCACGGCGACGACACGACCCGGTGACGGCGCATGCGCGACGTAGAGGGCATCCTCCCCATCCAGCACCGCCGCGAAGGCCGCTTCGCCGAGGCGCACGGACAGGTCCACCATGATCGGGCGCGCGATGTCCCAGAGGCCGAGCGAGGCGACCGCGGAGTGACCGAGTTCGAGCAGCTTCGCCGTCGGACGGAATCGCCCGCCCTCCTGCTCCATGTAGCCGGCATGGGTGAAGGTCAGCAGGAAGCGGCGCGCGGTGGCACGGCTGAGGCCGGTGCGCTCCGCCACCTGCGACAGGGTCTGGCGCGGCGACTGCCGGTCGAAGCTGCGCAGCACGTCGAGCGCGCGCAGCACGGATTGCACGATCTCCCGATCCTCCCGGGGCTCGGGCGTGTGCAGGTCACGCGGGATCGCATCATCCATGGTGGTCTTGCCCATCGGGTCAGGCTGTTCGCAGCGCGAACATAGGTCGCAGGATTCCGGGCGGTCAACGCTGGAAATCCTCGGAAAGCCCCTTGCGGTTTCGTCATGTGCTGTTTCACACTGCGGTCATGCGTTCGCTGTGCGGTCGCCGCCGGCGGGTGACGGAAGCAGGGAAGCAAAGGGAAGAGACATGACCGAGACCACCCGCAGCGGCCTCTCTCGCCGCAGCCTGGGCACCGCGCTGGGTGCCGGCGCCATGGCGCTGGCAGCGCCTGGTGGCGCCCGCGCGCAGACGCCGACGACGCTTCGCTGGTGGTCGCCGCAGACCGCGCCTGCGCAGCGGGAAGCCTACAACTTCCAGATCCGCACCTTCGAGGAAGCGAATCCGGGCGTGCGCGTGGTGTTCGAGGCGACGTCCGATGAGGGCTATCCCGCGCAGATGGCGGCCGCCTTCGCCTCCGGCCAGGTGCCCTCCGTGGTGACGCACCTGCCCCACTTCGCCGTCGCGACCTATTGGCAGAACGGCCTGCTGGAGCCCTTCAACGACGTAATCGACATGATCGGCACGTCGAACTTCTACGAGGGCGCGAACCGCATCTATGAGATCACGCCCGGCCAGTATGCCGGCACCGGCATCGGCAACTCCGCGGCCAACATGATGTGGCTGCGGAAGGACCTCATGCAGCGCGCCAACATCGCGGAAGCGCCGCGCACCTGGGACCAGCTGCGCGATGCGTGCCGCCGGATGCAGGGCGGCGGCGTCTTCGGGGCACCCCTGCCCTATGCGCGCAACTCCATGACCAGCCTGATCTTCATCTGCTTCGTGCATGGCGCCGGCGGGAACATCTTCACGCCAGACCTGCAGGTGAATGTGGATAACGACGCGTTCCGCAACGCGCTTGAGTTCTACAAGTCGATGCGGGAGCTCTGCCCGCCCGGCGCGACCAACTATTCCTGGGGCGAGAGCCTGACGGCCTTCGTGGCCGGCGCCACGGCGACCGGCATCTACACCGGCCGCGTGCTGGCCAATGTCGCCGCGCAGAACCCGCGGATCGCGGATAGCGTCACCTGCGCGCGCTATCCGACGATCTCGGCCAATGTCGCGCCCTGGACCTTCAACGACTTCCCGAGCGTGATGATCCCGAAGGTCGCGCCGAACGTGGCGCTGGCGAAGCGCTTCGCGGCGCATCTGTTCCGCGCGGACGGGTACATCCGCCAGCTGCATGCGGCGCCTGGCCATGTGCTGCCGGTGCTGAAGACCATCAGCAGCATGCCGGCCTACCAGGAGAATGCGCTGATCCAGAAGTACCGCGCCGAAGTGGACCTGATGAGCGAGAGCGCCGCCGCGGGCCACAACCTCGGCTGGGAATCGCCGCAGCACAAGCCGAACACGGCAGCGGGTCGCATCATCGCGAGCCATGTGCTGGCGGAAGCCGTGCAGCGCTATGTCATCAACAACGAGCCGATGGCGGCCGTGGTCTCCACCACGGCGCAGCGCCTCGAAGCGCTGATGCGCGGCTGATCCTGGCGCATGACGTCCAAGGCCGGCGGGCCGGCGAGGGGCAATCCCCTCGACCGGCGGGATGCGATGCTGGGGGTGATGCTGATCGCCCCCTGCGTGCTGATCTTCTGCGCCGTCATCGTCTATCCGCTGGTGTCGGCCGTCTATCTGAGCCTGTTCAACATCTTCACCCCGACGCTGCAGGGCAATTTCGTCGGCTTCAAGAACTACGCGGAGCTCTTCGCGGGCGAGGAGTTCTGGCGGTCGCTGTTCAACACGCTGGTCTGGACCGTCTGCACGCTGTTCCTGCAGGTGGTGCTGGGTGTCGCGGCGGCGCTGATGCTGCACCAGGCGATCGTCTTCCGCGCGCTGGCGCGCAGCCTGATCCTGTTCCCGTATTTCGTCTCGACCGTCGTGGCCGTGCTGGTCTGGCGCTGGCTGTTCAATGACCTCTACGGCATTCTTAATCACCTGATGATCTGGTCGGGCCTGCTGCAGATGCCGCTCGACTGGCTGGGATCGATGCCGAATGCGATGGTCAGCATCGTGCTCGTCGGCGCCTGGAAGTACTTCCCCTTCGTCGTCATCGCGATCCTCGCCCGCCTGCAGACCATCCCCGACCAGCTCTATGAGGCCGCGACCATCGATGGCGCCGGCGCCTGGGCGCGCTTCACGGATGTGACGCTGCCGCAGCTGAAGGACGTGCTGATGGTGGTGGTGCTGCTGCGCGCCATCTGGGACTTCAAGGAATTCGACCTGATCTACCTGATGACGGGCGGTGGGCCGCTGATCGCGACGCAGACGCTGCCGCTGATGGTCTACAAGGAGGCCTTCGGCCTGGATGCGATGGGCCGCGCCACGGCCGTTGCGGTCGCGATGATGTCGGTGATGCTGGTCTTCATGGTGCTGTACCTCCGCCGCATGGGGAAGGAGGAAGCGCGATGAAGCGCATCGCCTTCAACCTCATGGCCTGGACCATCGTGCTGGTCACGGCCTTTCCGCTCATCTGGATGGTGATCACTTCGGTCAAGCCGCAGTTCGAGCTGTTCCGTATCCCGCCAACCTTCTGGCCGGAGGAGATCACCTTCGAACACTACCGGCGCCTGCTGTGGGAGACGCCGTTCCTGACTTTCATGCGGAACTCGTTGATCCTGTCCTTCTCGACCACGGTTCTGGTGGTCGGCGTCGCGACGCTGGGCGCCCACAGCCTGGTGCGGTTCCGCTATCCGGGGCGGGAGAGGCTGGCGCAGCTGGTGCTCTTCACCTACCTGCTGCCCTCCGTCGTGCTGATCCTGCCGCTCTACCTTATGATGGTGTGGCTCGGTGTCGCGAACTCGCTGCTCAGCCTGGTCATTGCCTATACCAGCTTCGCCCTGCCCTATGCGCTGTGGCTGCTGCGGAGCTTCATGCAGGGCATCCCGGATGACCTGGAATCGGCGGCGCTGGTCGATGGGGCGACGCGGATGGAGGCCTTCTTCGACGTGATCCTGCCGCAGGCGCTGCCGGGCATCATCTCGACCTCGCTGTTCACCTTCATCCTGTCCTGGAACGAATATCTCTACGCGCTGGTCCTCGTGAACACGGACAGCGCGCGGCCGCTGACGACGGGTGTCATGAGCATGCTCGTCTCCTCCTTCAACATCGAATGGTCGCTGCTGATGGCGGCCTCCGTCATGATGAGTGTGCCCTTGATCATCATCTTTGCCGTCCTGCAGAAATACCTGACGCGCGGCTTCGGCGCCGGCGGGGTGAAGGGATGAGCGCCGCGGGGGTTACCTTCACCCGCGTCCGCAAGGCCTTCGGGGAGGCTGTCGCGGTCAAGGGGCTCGACCTCGCGATCAGGCCGGGCGAGTTCGTCTCCCTGCTCGGCCCCTCGGGCTGCGGGAAGACGACGACGCTGCGGATGCTGGCGGGGCTGGAGTTCCCGACGAGCGGCGAGATCATGATCGGCGACCGCGTCGTGAACGCCGTGGCGCCAGGCAAGCGCGACATCGCGATGGTGTTCCAGTCCTACGCGCTCTATCCGCACATGACGGTCGGCGAGAACATCGCCTACCCCCTCAAGAAGCAGGGCATGGCGAAGGCGGAGCGTGCCACGCATGTCGCGCGCATCGCCGCCATGCTGAAGCTGGAGGCGCTGCTGGACCGCAAGCCGCGGCAGCTCTCCGGCGGGCAGCAGCAGCGCGTGGCGCTGGGACGCGCCCTGGTGCGCAGCCCGAAGGTCTTCCTGCTGGACGAGCCGCTGTCGAACCTCGACGCCAAGCTGCGCGCGCATATGCGGGCGGAACTGATCGAGTTGCATCGCACCCTCGGCCGCACCTTCGTCTACGTCACGCATGACCAGCTGGAAGCGATGACGATGTCGGACCGCATCGCTGTGATGGAGGGTGGGGAGCTGCGCCAATTCGCGCCGCCGCGGGAGGTCTATGACCGGCCCGCCAACCTCTTCGTCGCGGGCTTCATCGGCACGCCGCCCATGAATACCCTGCCCGGCAGCTTCGCCGATGGCACGTTCAGCCATCCCGCCATCACGGCCCGCTTCGCCGTGACGGGCGCGCCGTCCAAGGTGGTGCTGGGCGTGAGGCCGGAGGACGTGCTGATCGGCCAGGGGCCCTACCGCGCCACGGTCCGCGTGGTGGAACCCACGGGGCATGAGACGATCGTGATGCTCGATGCCGGCGGGTCGCCGCTGACGGCCCGTGCGCCGGCGGAGGCGAACCTGAACCCTGGCGACAGCGTCTCCTTCGCGCTACGCGCTGACCGCCTGCATCTGTTCGATGCCACAAGCGAGGCGCGCCTGGATGCGCGCGCCATGACCGTTGAGGAGAGTGTCTGATGAACCGCGACGACGTCGACTGGACCGGCCCGATGCCGGCGCTGACGACGCCCTTCGATGCGGCGGGGCGCATCGACAATGCGGGCTTCCGCGCCAATGTCACGCGCATGCTGGATGCCGGCGCCACGGGCATCGTCGCCTGCGGCTGCACGGGTGAGTTCTGGGCGCTGGCGATGGAGGAGCGCAAGGCGCTCTATGCCGAGGCCGTTGCCGCGACCGCCGGCCGCGGCACCGTCATCGTCGGCACGGGCTGCGTGGGCGAAGCCGATACGATCGAGCTGGCGAAGCATGCGAAGCAGGTCGGCGCCGATGCCGTGCTGGTGCTGCCGCCCTATTTCGTGAAGCTGACGGATGACGAGATCTTCGCCCACTACAAGGCGGTCTCGGATGCGGTGGAGCTGCCGATCGTCGTCTACAACATCCCCGGCAATGCGGTGAACGCGATCTCTCCCGCGCTGGCCGATCGCCTGGCGGATCTCGAGAAGGTCGTCGCCATCAAGGAATCCTCCGGCGACTGGAACAATTTCTACGCGACAATGCTGGCGGTGAAGGATCGGCTGCGCGTCTTCTGCGGCCCCTCCTCCGTCTTCGGCGTGCCGGCCGTGGCGCTCGGCGCCGATGGCACGGTGGACTGCTTCCCGAATGTCTGGACCGGCTGCCTGGACCTCTACTACGCCGCGCGCGATGGCCGCAGCGACGCCGCTGATCTGCAGGAGGCCGGGCGCAAGCTGACCGACCTCTTCACCAGCGGTGGCCGCACGCTCTACCCCGCCACCAAGGCGGCGATGGACATGATGGGCTTTGCCGGCGGCGGCACGCCGCGGCCGCCGCTGCGTGCGCTGACGGGCGCGCCGCTGGAGGGGCTGCGCAAGGGTCTCACGGATATGGGGCTGCTCTGAGATGGACCTCGGCATCAGGGGCCGCCACGCCATCGTCTGCGGCGGCAGCCGCGGACTGGGCGAGGCCTGCGCGCGATCACTGGCGCAGGAAGGCGTGAACCTCACCATCGTCGCGCGCGGCCAGGAGGCGCTGGACGAAGCGGCGGAGAGCCTGCGGCGCGACACCGGCGTTACCGTCCAGACCGTGGCGGCCGACGTGAACACGCCGGAGGGGCGCGACGCGATCCTGGCCGCCTGCCCGGCGCCGGACATCCTGGTCTGCAACCCCGGCGTCCGCCAGGTGCCGGGCGATTTCCGCGGCTGGGAGCGCGATGAATGGCTGCGCTGGTGGGACGTGCATTTCTACTCCTCGATGGAGCTGATCCGCCGCGTCACCCCGGGCATGTGCGACCGGAAGTTCGGCCGCGTCGTCAGCATCTCCGTCAGCTTCATCAAGTTCCCGCAGGTTGGCTTCGCCCATTCGCATGCCGCGCGCGTGGCGCTCTCCGGCGCCATCGGCTCCATCGCGCGCGAACTGCTGCCGCACAACGTGACGGTGAACACGGTCTGCCCGGGGCTGTTCGATACCGATGCGCTGCGCACCAACCTGCACGGCCATGCCGCGCGGCGCGGCACGACGTATGAGGCGATGGTCGAGGACCGCATCAATGGCTGCCCCGCGGGACGCTTCGCGCATCCTTCGGAATGCGGTGACCTCGTCGCCTATCTCTGCAGCGCGCAGGCGGGCTTCATGTCGGCGCAGAACATCGTCAATGATGGCGGCGTCTACCAGGGCCTGTTCTGAGTATGCGTGACGCGGAACTCATCCCCGCCGCGGGCCGCGTCATCGCCATCTCCGGCGCGGGGCGCGGACTCGGCGCCGCCATCGCGCGGAAGCTGCATGGCGAAGGTTACACGCTGGCCCTCGGCGTGCGCGATCCCGGCGCGGCGCGGGCGCGGCTGGGCTTCACGGAACGCGCCAGCTTCCATGCCTATGACGCGACGCGTCCCGCGACGGCGGAGGCGTGGATCGAGGCCGCTATCGCGGCGCATGGGCGCCTCGATGGCCTCATCAACAATGCCGGCATCCTGCGGCGCGTGACCTGGGACGAGGGCGGCGAGGAAGAGCTCGACGAGCTCTGGACCGTCAACGTGAAGTCGCCCTTCCGCGCCACCAAGGCGGCGCTGCCGCATCTGCGCGCGGCCGGGCATGGGCGCGTGGTCAACATCGCCTCCACGGACGGCAAGCGCATCCGCGACGCTTCCGTCTCCATCGGCTATGCCATGAGCAAGCATGCGCTGATGGCCCTCAGCCAGGCGACCAAGCTGGCGGGGTGGGAGGAAGGCGTGCGCGTCACCGCGCTCTGCCCCGGCGCCATCGATACCGAACTGCTCGCGGGCCTGCCGGGCATCTCCGCCAACCGCCTGTCGCCGGCCACGATCGCGGAGATCGTGTCGCTGCTGCTGCGGCTGCCGGATACTGCGACCATCGCCGAGCTCATCGTCAACACGCGTTCCGAACACAGCCTCTAGAGGAGCCCCCCATGGCCGATCTTCGCGTTGCCGCCTCGACCTTCCCCTTCCTCTACTCGCATGACGGGCTCGGCGCGCTGAAGCACCTGCACGCGCAGGGCTACCGCGCCTTCGAGATGATGATCTTCCCGCCGCATTGCTGGCCCTCCGAGCTCACGCCGGCGAAGCGCCGCGAATACAAGTCCTGGCTCGCCGACAGCGGTTCCGCCATCACCTCCTTCTGCTACCCGCTGCTCGACAACAACCCGAACAGCGTCTGCGCGAAGATGCGGCGCTACACGCTGGACCGGTACCGGGAGGCGATCGACCTCGCCGCCGATTGGGGCTGCCCCTATGTCTGCGCCATCCCCGGCCCCGTGAACTCCCTGATCGATCCGCCCGTGCCCTGGATGCGCGCCTGGTTCATCGAGGGCATGCGCGAACTGGTCGATTTCGCGAAGGGCTCCGGCGTCGAGATCATCCTGGAGAACGTGCCCTTCACCTTCCTCCCCAAGGCTAGCGACATGCTGGCGGTGGCCGAGGAGATCGGGCCGGAGGTCGGCATCAACTTCGACGTCTGCAACAGCGCCTACATCAAGGAGGATGTGCCCGCCGCCATCCGGATGCTCGGCAAGCGGATCAAGAACGTCCACATCTCCGACAGCGGCTACGCCGTCTTCAAGCATGAACGCCTCGGCACCGGCATCGTGGAGCCTGCGCCGGCCGCGACCGCTCTGAAGGAGATCGGCTACCAGGGCATGACGGTGCTGGAGATCATCACCGACGCGCTGACGCCGGGCGCGGATCCCGATGGTGACATCAAGGCCAGCCACGACATCCTCGCGGCCTCAGGCTGGGCGGCACGCTAAGGCCGCCGGCGGCGCTTCGGCGCCGTCTTGTCGCGCAACTAGGATACATCTTGTGTGGCTGCAACCGATCCTCTAGCCTCGGGTCAGAGGAACAACCGGACAGAGCCGCATGAAGCCCTGGGATGGAATCATCTCTGAGGAAGAGCAACGCGCCTATGGCGCCGCCGGATTCGGGCGGCGCTCGGGCCTCGGGCGCCGGCCCGCGCTGCTGATCATCGATGTGCAGTACCGCACCGTCGGCACGAAGCCCATGCCGTTCTGGGAGGCGATCAAGGAATACCCGACCAGCTGCGGCGAGGTCGGCTGGGCCGCCGTCGCGCGCATCCAGGAACTGCTCGCGCTGTTCCGTGACAAGGGCTGGCCGGTGCTCTACCCGCATGTCTCGCCGAAGGAGAGCTTCGACAGCGGGCGCCTGGCCGCCAAGGTGCCGGCGCTGATGACGGTGCCGCGCGACAGCTACGGCTTCGTGGCGGAAGTTGCGCCCCGCGATGGCGACATCCTGCTGCCGAAGAAGCACCCCAGCGCCTTCTTCGGCACGCCGCTGGCGAGCTATCTGGTCGATCTGGGCGTCGATACGCTGGTGGTGACGGGCTGCACGACGAGCGGCTGCGTGCGCGGCTCCGTCGTCGATGCCTTCGCCTATAATTGGCGCGTCGTCGTGCCGCAGGACGCAGTCTATGACCGCAGCGCGACCAGCCACGCCGTCAACCTCTTCGACATGGCCGCGAAATATGCCGACGTCATGACGACGGAGGAGGCGGTCGCGGCACTCGGCCAGCTGGCGCCGCGGGACGCCGCCTGATGCGCTACGACCTGGTGCTGCGCGGCGGCAGCGCCGTGCTGCCGGGCCTCGGCCCGACCACCTGCGAGATCGCGGTGAAGGATGGCCGCATCGCCGCCATCCTGGCGCGCGGCGCGGCGGCGGAAGCGGAGGAGGAGTGGAACGTCTCCGGCCTCGTCACCATGCCAGGCGCGGTCGATGTCCATCTCCATCTCGGTCACGGCAAGGACATCAGCCGGCCGCGCGTGCCGGGCGATGCGGCGCAGGAAAGTGCCGCGGCGGCCGCCGGCGGCATCACCTGCTTCATCCCCTATCTGATGGCGACCGATCCCTTCGAGGATTTCTGGGACGAGGTCATCGCCGTCACGGAAGCGGGGTCGCGCATCGATTTCGGCTACCACCCCATCATCTCGACCGAGGCGCAGCTTGCGGGCATCAGGCGCTATGTCGAGGAGTTCGGCGCGCCCAGCTTCAAGATCTTCATGAACAACCGCGGCGGCGAGGGCAAGCGCCTGGGCCTGCCGGACATCGATGACGGCTTCCTGCTGCGGCTCTGCGAGACGGTCGCCGCGCATGGCGGCATGGTCTGCCCGCATCCCGAGACGATCGAGCTCGCCTGGGTGCGCCGCAAGCAGATCATGGCGCAGGACCCCGAGGGCACGGGCGGGCTCGCCAGCTGGAACGCGTCCCGCCCCCCCTTCGTGGAGGCCGATGCCGTGCAGCGCGCGGCGCTGGTGGCGAAGGAGGCGGGCGCACCCCTCTACATCGTCCACACCTCCTCCGCCGAGGCGCTGGAGGCCGCGAAGCGTGGTCGCCAGGCCGGCGGCAAGGTCTGGGTGGAGACCTGCCCGCACTACCTCACGCATGACGTCACCTGGGAAGGCGGCGTCACCGGCAAGATCAACCCACCGCTGCGCGAGGCAGCGGACCGGGATGCGCTGTGGCGCGGGCTGTTCGACGGCAGCATCGACACCGTCGCGACGGACCACGTGCATCGCGACCTCACGGGCAAGGAGGGCGGCATCTGGGCGGCGTCCCCGGGCTGCCCGGGGATGGAGACGATGCTGCCCGTGCTGCTGAGCGAGGGACACATGAAGCGCGGGCTCAG
The DNA here is from genome assembly GCA_027482245.1 of Acetobacteraceae bacterium. Lineage (GTDB taxonomy): Bacteria > Pseudomonadota > Alphaproteobacteria > Acetobacterales > Acetobacteraceae > Falsiroseomonas. The sequence continues at coordinate 40,412 of JAIXWG010000063.1, forward strand.
CCTGGCGCGGATCGTGGAGCTGGTCTCGACCAACCCGGCCAAGGCGATGGGCCTGCATCGCAAGGGCGCCATCGCGCCGGGCATGGACGCGGACTTCGCCATCGTCGATCCCGGTCGCCGCTGGACCGTGACGCGCGACGGCGTGCTCTCCTCCGCCGGCTATTCGATCTATGAGGGCTGGACGCTGACGGGCCAGGTTGTCCACACCATCGTGCGCGGCCGTGCCGTCATGCGCGATGGCGCACTGGACGACACGGCCGTGGGCAGCGGGCGCTACGTGCCGCGCTCACTCCTCTGACAAAGGCAGCTTCAGCCCATACAGCCTGATCGCGTTGTCGCGGAGCACCTTGCGCTTCGCGGCCTCGCGCAGGCCCAGCGCCTCGAACTCCACGCGCGCGCGTTCCAGGTCGATGACGGGATAGTCGGTGCCGAAGATCACCTTGTCCTGCCCGAAGCTGTTCATGTAGCGGACGAACTTCTCGTCCCAGTGCTTCGGCGCATAGGCATCCGTACCGATATAGACATTGGGATGCTTGTAGGCGACGGCGATCATCTCCTCCGTCCATGGCCAGCCGATATGGATGCCGACGAGCTTCAGCTCCGGGAAGTCGCACGCGATCGTATCGAGCGTGATGGGGCGGCCGACGCTCTTCAGCGGACGTTCCTCGGAGTAGCGGAGGCAATGGCCGATCTGCATCTGGATCGGGATGTTGAGCTCGCAGCACTTCGCATAGATCGGGTAGTAGCGCGCATGGTCGGGCGCCATCTCGAACCAGTGGGGGTAGAGATGCGCGCCGATGAAGCCGAGTTCCTTCACCGCATATTCCAGTTCCCGTAGCCCGCGCATGCCTTCCGTCGGATCGACGCCGGCCAGCGCGCTGAAGCGCGTGGGATAGCGGCGCACCATCTCCGCCACCTTCTCATAGGGCACGCGCCGGTTGATGGTGGTCAGCGCGCTGCCGGCCTTGATGGCGAGGAGGAAGCAGTGCTCCACGCCGGCGCGGTCCATCTTCTCGATGAAGGCCTCGGGCGTCAGTCCCTTGATGCGGGATTCCTCGGCACCGATCTTCCCCCTGATGAAGCTCTCCTGCCAGCCCTTCCGCTCCAGCTCCGGATCGGCGAATTCGTAGTTGGTGACAGCATCGATGGCGGCGATGGAATAGGCCATGCGCGGGTCCCTCCGTGGCGCGGTTTCTGGGATGGTATTGGGATACAAGTGCGGCGGACAAGGGCAGGCCAGGACGTCGTATGCGATTTGCGGCCAACCCTTATCTGGCATACAGATTGGTCCAGCGATTCAGGCACGGGTGACGGGCGGACCATGACACGGGGCAAGGGCGTCGGCGGAGAGGCACCGCGCAGCCTGCGGGAACAGGCCTATGACGCCATCAAGCAGGGCATCCTGGACAGCCGCTACGCCCCCGGCGCGCTGCTGAGCGAGAACCAGCTGGCCGACGAACTCGCCATCAGCCGCACGCCGATCCGGGAGGCGCTGCGTGAACTCGCCAGCGGCGGCCTGGTGCGCATCCTGCCCCAGCGCGGCATCATCGTCTCCGAACTCTCGGTGCAGGACATCGTGGAGGTCTATCAGCTGCGGGAGCAGCTTGAAGGCTTCGCGGTGCGCATCGCCGCGGAACGCATGGGGCCCGCGGATGCGGAGGCGCTGCGCGCGGACCATCGGGAGGCCGTGTCCCACATGCAGGCGGGACGGCTGCGCGCGGCCTATGATTTCTCCGTGCTGATGCACAGCCGGATCATCGGCCTCGCCGGCAATTCGCGGCTCTCGGCCTTCATGGGGCAGCTCGGCGACCAGGTGCATCGCTTCGGCCTGCTGACGCTGCGCCACGGCCGCGTCGAACGCGCGCTGCTGGAACATGGCCACATCATCGATGCGCTCGTCTCCGGCAAGGCGGAGGAAGCGGAGCAGCTGATGCGCCTGCATCTGCGCGCCGATCGCGACGTAGCCCTGCGCGTGGTGCTGCCCGCCGGCGTGATGCAGCCCGAACCGGCGTCCTGATCACGCGCCGTCGTAGAAGGCCTGGAAGGCCGCGACCGTCTCCGCGAAGGCCGTCGGGGTGCCGGTGCCGTTGGTGACCAGCGGCTCCGCCTGCGGCATGAGGGCGCGCACGCGGTCGAAGTATTCGAACAGCATGTCGCTGCGCGCACAGGCCAGCAGAGTCGGCACCGTCACCAGCTTCAGCCGCGGTTCCTTGTCGTAGCCGATCGCGGCGTTGTAGCTGAGGTGATAGGTCCGCGCGGATTTCAGCACCTCCACCACCTTCTCATGCAGTTCCTCGGGACTTGGAAGGCCGAGCGGGCGGCGATGCGCGGCATCCCGCTTGTACCAGGGCCAGAACAGGTAGGCGTCGCGGACGAAGTTCCAGATCCACTGCAACTGCGACCCGTTCTGGTCCAACGTCACGCCCGGCGCGTAGTGCACCAGCATGTCCGCCCGTTCCTCCGGCGCGTAGAGCGAGACGCCGTCCAGCACCAGGCGGCGCACGCGATGCGGAGCGGCGATGGCAATCTCCACCGCAATGTTCGCGCCGGTATGGCTGCCATAGAGGTCGAAGCGCTCCAGCCCCAGCGCATCAAGCGCGCGTAGATGGGCATCGGCGAAATAGGCGATGGTGGTGTCCTTCGTGCCGGGCACGCAGGAATCGCCGTTGCCGAGCGTGTCGCAGGCGATGGCGCGGCGGTGCTGACCGAAGGCGCCGATCAGCGGCTCCAGCAGCTTCGCCGACCCTGGCGAGGCATGCATCATCACCAGCGGCACGCCGCCCGCGCCCGCGGCGCGGTAATGCACCTGGCCCTCGGCGATCTCCGTGAAGCCGCGGCGGATCATTCGGCGCGCAGCCCCGTGGCGCGTTGCAGCTCCTGCATGCGTTGCAGGTCGCTCGCGATCTTCTGCGCGAATTGCGCGGGGCTCGTGCCCTCGATCTCCAGCCCGTTCTCGACCAGGCGCGCGCTGACCTCGGGCGCGCGCAGCGTGGCGACGAATTCCGTGTGCAGGCGTTCGATGATCGGCGCCGGCGTGCCCGCGGGCATGTGGACGCCGTACCAGGAATTCATCTCGAAGCCCGGATAGGTTTCCGCCATCGCCGGCACATCCGGCAGGCGGCTGCTGCGGCCGAGCGTCGTCACCGCCAGCGGTCTCAGCTGACCGGACTGGATGAAGCCCATGACGGCGCCGATGTTCCAGAAGCCCATGTCGATGCGGCCGGCCAGCATGTCCGTGATCGGCTGCGTCGATCCAGTATAGGGCACGTGCAGCAGGTTGATGCCCGCGGCACGCATGAACATCTCGCCCGCCAGATGCGTGGTGCTGGCGGGCCCGATGGAGCCGAAGTTCAGGCCCGGGTTCGACGCCCGCGCGACGTTCACCAACTCCGCCACGTTGTTCGCCGCGGTACCGGGGCGGATGACGAAGACGAGGCCGGAGGAGACCAGCTGCGTCACCGGGATGAAGTCGCGGATCGGATCATAGGGCACGCTGCGGAAGGCTGGCGTGATGGCGTTGGGGCCGGCCTGGGAGAACAGCACCGTGTAGCCATCCGGCGCCGCGCGGGCGACGGAGGCGACGGCCAGCGTGCCGCCCGCACCGGGCCGCGTTTCCAGCACCACGGGCTGGCCGAGCGCCTGACTCACCTTCTCGATGATCGGGCGCGCGATCAGGTCGGCGGGGCCGCCGGGCGGCCAGGGGCTGATGAAGCGGATCGGGCGGTTCGGCCAGGCCCCCTGCGCCAGCGCAGGCGCGGCGAGCGTTGCGACGGTGGCGCCTAGCAGCAGGCGGCGCGGCAGGACCTGGTTCATGATCGGGCTCCCGGGTTCAGCAGCTTCAGCAGCTCCGCCTTCACCACCTTGCCGCCGGCATTGCGCGGCAGCTCGGCCAGGCGATGGATGATGGACGGCACCTTGTAGGGCGCGAGGTTCGCGCGGCAGCGGTCGCGCAGCGCATCATCTGTGACGCCGTCATCGGCGACGATGAAGGCGGCGACCTCCTCCCCCATCTCGCGGGACGGTGCGCCGGTGACGGCGGCGTCGCGGATGCCGGGATGCTCGCGCAGAACACGCTCGATGTCCTGCGGGTAGATGTTCACGCCACCGCGGATGATCATGTCCTTGGCGCGGCCATGCAGGTAGAGGAAGCCTTCCTCGTCCAGCCGCGCCAGGTCGCCGGGATAGAACCAGCCATCGCGGAACGCGTCGCCATCCTCCGCGCGCCAGTAGCCGCGGGCGGAGGCCGGGCTGCGGTAGCGCAGGCGGCCGATGGTGCCGGGGGGTTGCGGCGCGTGGTGCTCGTCCACGATCTCGACCTCCACGCGGAAGCCGGGGCGGCCGACACTGTCGGGATGGCGTTCGCAATCCGCGGGGGTGAGGATCGAGACGCCGCCGCCCTCGGTCGAGGAGTAGAACTCGAAGAGGTTGGGCGTGAGCTGCGTGCGGATCGCGACGCGTTCCTCCGGATGTAGGGCGGAGCCGGAGGAGATCAGCACGCGCAGCGTCGGGAAGGCGAGCGTCGCCGGCTTCTCATCCAGCAGGCGCCGGATCATCGTCGGCACGAGGAACAGCACGGTGCCGCCGATCGCCGCGAGATGCGCGGACAGCGCGCCAACCTTCGTGCGCGGCGACAGGACGGAGATGGTGGCGCCGGCGAAGAGCATCGCGAGGTTGAAGGCGCGGCCACCGCCGAGATAGAGCGGGGTGACGGAGACATACACGTCCTGCGCGTTCAGTCCCATGTTCAGCCAATAGACCATGAAGCGCGCCTCGAACTGCCGGTGCGTCGCGCATGGCCCCTTGGGCAGGCCGGTGGTGCCGGAGGACAGCGACAGCACGAGCGGACTGTCATCCGTGATGGCGGCGTCGTGGTAGAGCGTGTCGGAGGGCGCGATCCAGCCGGGGTCCAGCGCCTGCCAGCCCGACATGGGCAGCGCGGGATCATCGGCTTCCAGCAGCACGATGTCGGGCTGGAAGGCCTCCGCGAAGCGCCGCTTCTCCTCCGTCTGCCAGCGGCAATCCATCGGCAGGATCACGGCGCCGAGCCGCGCCAGCGCGATCATCGCGACGATATGCTCGGCATGGTCCGCGAGGCCGAGACCCACCAGCATCTCTCGCCCCACGCCCCTGGCGTGCAGCGCGTGGCAGGCGCCGTCGATCATCCGGTCGAGCGTCGCGTAGTCGATGCGGCGGTCGCCATCAATGATCGCGACCTTGTCGGGTCGCGAGCGGCGATGCAGGCGGAAGACGGCGTCGAAGGGCATCTAGCGCGACATGACGGCGCGGATGGCGGCGGCGTGATCCGCCGTGCTGTCGCCGTAGCGATGCACCGTCGCATCGGGGCGCACCGCGGCGGCGTCCGGCAGGCACTGCACGAAGGCGTCCGATTCCGCCGACAGCAGCGCGACGCGATGCGGCAGCGCGGCCAGGCGTTCCGGCAGGGGCCAGGCGATGGCGGCACGCCAGGCCGGGGCGAAGCGATGCGGGTTCTTGGCCTGCTCGCGGATCTCCAGCTGCAGGCGATCGGGCTCGATCCGCGGCTCCACGCCACGCGCATTCGCCAGGCGACGATCCCACCAGGGAAACCACAGCCCCATGTCGCGGCGCATGTGCCACATCTTCAGCAGATGCGATCCATCCCAGCACGGCGTCACATCCGGCGCCCAGCGATCCGCCCATTCGGCGCGCAGCCGCGCGGGCAGCGCGATGGGGGCATCGAGCAGCACGGACAACGCACGATCGGGCCTCGCGCTGGCAGCGGCGACGACGGTCGCGGCGCCGCTGTTGTGGCCGAGCAGATGCGCCTGCGTCACGCCGAGCGCGTCGCAGACCTGCCACAGCGTCCGCGACCAGGCCTCGGGCGACTGATCCGCGCTGTCATCGCTCTCCCCATGGCCGAGCGGATCGAAGCTGATGGCGGGGACATCGAGCGCGCGCAGCAGATCCTCATACAGCGCGGAGGATCCCGGCACATGCGGCGCGATGACGAGGGGCGGCGCGGCGTGGATGTCGCCCATCACGCGCACCAGCACCTGGTCGTCGCCGATCGTCAGGTAGTTCGTCGTGCTGCGGCCGGCGATCGGCGTGGCGAGGGGTGGTGGCGGCGGTTCGCCGCGCGCGGGATGGCGCAGCAGGATCTGGCGCTCCACGGCGGCGGCGGCCAGCGGGTCTCGCGGCATCTCTTGCTGCCACGCGGTCGCCGGATACTGCGCCATGGTGCGGTGCTGGCTGTCGCCGGGGCGGTTGCCGAAGCAGACGGGCACGCGGAGTTCCGGCAGGACCTCCAGCCCCCGATGCCGGAACGCCGCGCTGTAGCCGATGCGGTAGCCATCGCCGGCTTCCAGCAGTTCCAGCACGCCGCGGTGGTTGAACTCGGTGTCGGGCGCATCGGTGTCGGCGCGGAAGGCGAGGGTCTGGTTGTGCCACGGCCAGAAGACGTGCTGGTCGCGATAGCGGTACCACAGCCAGACGAGGTGGCTGCCATCCCAGGATGGCACGATCGGCAGCAGGTACTTCGAAAGCCGCTCCTGCGCCGCCTTCACCGAAAACACAGGAAAACCGTCGGTCAGCGCCATGGAACAGCGGTCGGGATGGCGCAACGCGTATTCCACGGCGATGGAGGCGCCGGTGTGGCGCCCGTAGGTCGCGGCCTGGTCCACGCCCATCACCGACAGCGCTTCCGCCAGGCCATCAGCGAAATCCTCGATCTCCGGCTGTTCGAGCGGCAGCAGGTCGGAGAGGCCGAAGCCCGGCGTGTCGAAGGCGAAGGCCGTGAAGGAACCGGCAAAGACGGATTGAGGCTCGCGCAGCACCTTCGCCGAACAGGGCGACGCGTGCAGCAGGCAGACCGCGGGGCCACTGCCGGCACGGGTATAGTGGACGCGACGATGGCCGACGGTCAGGAAGTGCTTGGTGATCCTCATGGCGTCTCCTCCCGCAGCAGCGCGCCCGGATTCATGCGGCGATCCGGGTCCAGCATCGCCTTCACCTGGCGCAGCAGCGCCGCACCTTCCGGCGTCATGCGCTCCGCCAACGCGTAGTGGCGGCCGATCTGCGCGTGCACGGCGCCATGCGCATCCAGCACCGCGCCCAGCGCCTTGCGCGCGTCGCGCACCGCGGCGCGGGCGGTGGGATTGGCCGGGAAGGCGCCGAAGCGCGCGCGGTTCTTCTCCGTCAGGTGCCGCATGTGCAGCGGGTCCAGCGCGTCGCGCCAATAGAACATCGGCTCGATCGTCACATAGGCGCCAAGCGAGGAGATGATGTGGCTGACGCTGATGCCGTGCTCCGCCAGCGGCAGCGTCGCCAGGCGGGCCTCCAGCGCGTGCAGGCAGGCCTGCGCGGTGCCGAGTGGCATCATGCCATGCACCGGCACCCAGCGCTCACCGTCAGGCCCCACGAAGCCGCGGATGGAATAGGGGCGCGCCCGCAGCGCGCGGGGGATGGCGGCCTCGACCTCCCGCCCCCCGGCGGCGGTGGCGATCGCGCGGGCGGCGGCGATGCCGGCCTCCGCGGCGGGCACCGTCACGCCTTCCGCCGTCAGGTGCAGCGTCCAGGCAGGATCGGCAATCTTCGCGCGCGCCAGGCCCGCGACATCGCGCATGGCCTGCATGACGGAGCCCGCGCGGGCGGCGACGGCGGCGGCGGTGCGCAGCGCCTCACCCGCCTCCACCTTCGTCGCGGACTGCCCACGCACCGGGTCCATGGCGAGCGCCCGCGCCACCAGGCCCTTCTGCATGATGGTGACGAGCGCGCCCATCATCGCGCCGCCGTCCTCGAAGGCGAAGGACGCGAAGGCCGCGTCGCGTTCCGGCGCCAGGCGCAGCGCGATCTCTGTCTTGACGCCGAAGGCGCCGCAATCGCCGAGGAACAGGCCCGTCAGGTCCGGACCCATGTGCCGCCAGAAGCGCGGCTCGTCGCGCATCGCCAGCGCACCGGTGCGCGCCACACTGCCATCGGCCAGCACGACGGCCAGGCCGATGATGCCATCCATGCTGCCCGGCAGGTTCTGCGCGGCCAGGCCGCCGACAGTGCTGGCGGCCCCGGAAATGGGCGAGGCCTGCGCCGAGCGCAGCCCATGCGGCGCCAGCGCCTCCGCCAGCTTCTGCCAGGTCGTGCCGGCGCCGACGATCGCGGTCAGGTTGGCGGCATCGATGCGGATGCTGTCGAGCCGCGCCGTATCGACGACGACCGCAGGCGCCGTCGGCACGACGCCGGCGGTGTAGGAGAGGCCCGCACCCCTCGGCACGACCGGCGCGCCGTGCTGCGCCACGATCCGCAGCGCCGCCGCGCATTCCGCCGTGCTGCCGGGCCGGACCACCATCATTGCCGGCGCGGCATCGGGCCAGTCGAAGAGGTCGGAGGCGGCGAGCGCGCAGGACGCGGCATCGGTCGCGACATGCGCCTCCCCGAGCGATGCGCGCAGCGCCGCCACCAGGTCACTCATGCCGGCTTGTCGGCCAGCTTGAAGATGTTGATGGCGTTGTTACGCAGGATCTTCTTCAGCGGCTCCGGCCGGAAGTCGAGGTCGTGCATCTCCTTCATCGCACGCTCCGGGTCGATGACGGCCCAGTCCGTGCCGAAGAGGAATTTGTCCTGGCCATAGGTGTTGGCGTAGTGCACGGCCTGCGGCGGCCAGTGCTTCGGCGCATAGGCATCGCCCGCCATGTAGACGTTCGGATGCTTGGTGCAGCAGGAGATCATCTCATCCGTCCAGGGATAGCCGAGATGGATGCCGATGATCGTCAGCTCCGGGAAATGGATCGCGACCTTGTCGAGCGTCATCGGTCGCCCGACCGTCGGCAGGCGACGGTCCTGCTGGTAGACGAGGCAATGGCCGACCTGCATCATGATCGGCACCTCCAGCTCCGCGCAGCGGGCGTAGTAGGGGTAGTAGATGGCGCTGTCCGGCGCCTCCCCGAACCAGTGCGGATAGAGGTGCCCGCCGACGAAGCCGTATTCCTTGATGGCGACGTCGAGTTCCTTGAGGCCCTTGATGCCGCGCGTCGGATCGATGCCGGCCAGCCCGCTGAAGCGGTCCGGATACTTCGCGCAGATGTCGCGCACCCATTCATAGGGGATCTCGATCGAGCCCTTCACGCGCAGGTCGCCGCAGCGCACGGCGATGAGGAAGGAACGCTCGATGCCCGCCGCATCCATCTTGCGGAGGTAGTCCTCGATCGAGACGCCGCGGCGATCCTCCGCCTTGGTGCGCACCTGTTCGCGGAAGCGACCATCGGTCGGGATGCGGCCCTCGGCGAAGGCTTCGGGGGTGAAGACGTTCACGACGATGTCGATGGCGCCATAGCCCGTTCGGGTGGTGGCGGGGTTGAAGACGGTCATGCGCGTTCCTCGACAGGATCGATGATGTTGGTGTGGTCGGCGATGCGGATGCAGGCGGCGCCGTGGCCGTCCTCCAGCATCACGGTGGCGGGCGGCGCGGCGGTGCAGGCGGGCAGCACCAGCGGGCAGCGGCCGGCGAAGAAACAGCCGGGGGGCAGGTTCACGGGGGATGGAATCTCGCCCGTGATCGCGTGACGCTTCAGCCGCACTGCCGGATCGGGCGGCAGATGCGCCGACAGCAGCACCTGCGTGTAGGGATGCGCGGGCGTGTCGAACAATTGCGCCGCCGGCGCCTGTTCCACGATGCGGCCGAGATAGAGCACGATGACGCGATGGGAGACGAGGCGGACCGTCTCCAGGTCATGGCTGATGAACAGCATCGCGATCCCGGTCTCCCGCTGCAGCTCATCCAGCAATTGCAGGATGCCGGCGCGGACGGAGAGGTCGAGCGAGGAGGTCGGCTCATCCAGCACGACCAGCTTCGGGCGGTTGGCGATGGCGCGCGCGATGGAGACGCGCTGCAGCTGCCCGCCCGAGAGTTCATGCGGGTAGCGCGACAGAGACGCGACCGGCAGGCGCACGCGATCCGCCAGGCGCCGTGCCTCCGCCAGGCGCGCCGCGCTGTCGAGCGTGGTGTGCAGCGCCAGCGGTTCCTCCAGCAGGCGGCCGATCGTCATGCGCGGGTTGAGCGAGCCCCAGGGATCCTGAAACACGATCTGCAGCCGGGCGCGCAGCTTCCGCATCGCGGCGGGCGGCAGCGTCGTGATGTCCTCACCCTCGAACAGGATCGTGCCACCCGTCGGTGCCAGCAGGCGCGTGACGAGCAGTCCGATGGTCGATTTGCCGGAGCCGGATTCACCGACCAGGCCCAGCGTCTCCCCGGCCGAAATGGAGAAGGAGACGTCGTTCACGGCCTGCACGCCGCCGGGGAAGCAATGCACGAGGTTGCGGACATCGAGGATCATGCGGCCTCCTGCGCATAGTGGCAGGCGGCACCATGCGTCGCGTCCAGCGCGATGCGGGGCGGGGGCGCGAGGCAGGCGGTGGTCGCGCGCGGGCAGCGGTCGCGGTAGAGGCAGCCGCTCGGCAGGTCATAGAGGTCGGGCGGCGTGCCGCCGGTGACGGTGTAGCCGATCTGCGCGATGCGGCCCGGCGTGCTCGCGATCAGCGCCTGGGTGTAGGGATGGGCGGGGCGCGCGAAGACCTGCGCGACGGGGCCGTCCTCCACGATCTGGCCGGCGAACATCACAGCGACGCGCTGGCAGTAATGCGCGACCACGCCGAGGTCATGCGTGATGACCAGCGCGCCGAGGTTCCGCGCCAGCACCAGGTCCCGCAGCGTGTCCAGCACCTGCGCCTGCACCGTGACGTCGAGGCCCGTGGTGGGTTCGTCCGCGATCACCAGCGCGGGTTCGTTCACCAGCGCCATCGCGATCAGCACGCGCTGCGCCATGCCGCCGGAGAGCTCATGCGGCCAGGCCTGCATGCGGCGCTTCGGATCGGGGATGCGCACGGCAGCGAGCGTCGCCTCCGCCCGCTCCCGCGCCTCCGCGCGGCTCGTCGTGCCGTGCACGCGCTGCATGCGGACCAACTGGTCGCCGATGCGCTTCAGCGGATCGAGCGAGGTGAGCGGCGACTGCACCACCATCGCCATCCGCCTTCCCCGGATCTTCTCGAGTTGGCGGTCGGACATGGCGAGGATATCGCCGCCTTCAAACCGGATCGAACCCTGCGGAATGCGAGCAGGGGCGCGCAGCAGGCCCATGGCGGCCAGCGCGGTCAGCGACTTGCCGGCCCCGGTCTCCCCCACCAGGCCCACGATCTCCCCGGCATCGACGGTGAAGGAGACGCCGTTCAGCGCGCGTGCGACGCGCACGCGGTTGTCGAGGCCGCGGGCGGCGAACTCCACATGCAGGTTCTCGACCTCGAGCAGCCTCACTTGCCCGTCGCCCGCCGCTTGGGGTCGAGCAGGTCGGACAATCCATCGCTCGCCAGGTTCAGCCCCAGCACCATCGCAATCAGCGCGAGCCCCGGGAAGAGCGCGACCCACCATTCGCCGGAGATCACGTATTCCGCGCCCTGCCGGATCATCGCGCCCCATTCCGGCGCGGGCGCCTGCACGCCGATGCCGATGAAGGCGAGGGTGGCGGAGATGCGCACCGCCCACGCCATGCGCAGCGGCAGCTGCGCGGTGGCGCCGAGGATCGCGTTGGGCAGGATATGCACCAGCAGCACGCGCCATTCCGGATTGCCCGCGGCGACGGCGGCGCGCACGAAGGTGGCGTTGCGCAGGGCGAGCACCTCCGCACGCACGATGCGGGCGAAGATCGGGCTATCCAGGAACCCCACAACCAGGATGACATTGAGAAAACCCTGGCCGGTGGCGGCGACGATGGCGAGGGCCAGGATAATGGTCGGGAACGCGCGCAGCACGTCCAGCACGCGCAGCAGCACCTCATCCACCCAACCGCCGCGCCAGCCGGCGATGAGGCCGAGCGGGATGCCGACGATGGCCATGATGGCGCCGGCGGGCAGCGCGATGCCGAAGGCGTAGCGCGCGCCATGGATGACGCGGGACAGCACGTCCATCCCGTTGCCATCAGTGCCGAGGATGAACGGCCCGCTGCCCGGCGGCTTCAGCGTCTCATAGGGATGCGACAGCGTCGGCGGCATCGGCGCGATGACATCGGCGAAGGCGGCGAGCAGTGCGAAGACCAGGATGATGCCGAAGCCCACCGCGAAGGTCGGGCTGCGGCGCGCGGTGCCGACGACGCGGTCGAGCGTGGCGGTACTCATGCCCGCGCTCGCGGCTCGAGCAGCAGGACGATGAGATCGACCAGCGCGAAGATCAACACGGAGGCGATGGCAAGCGTCAGCACATAGCCCTGCACCGCCGCGAAATCGCCGAGCAGGATCGCGTTCAGGCCCCAATGGCCGAGCCCGCCCCAGGCGAAGACGAATTCGATCAGGCTCGCCGCCGCCAGCAGCGACGTGAATTCGGAACCGACGAAGGTGATGACGGGCACCAGCGCGGCGCGCAGCGCGATGCGGCGGATGACGCGGCGCGGGAAGCCGCAGGCGCGGGCGTAGCGGATGTAGTCGCTGCCCATCACCTCGATCGCGATGGCGCGGGTGTGCTTGATGATGGGCGCGGTGGCGACGATGGCGAAGCAGCCGACGGGCAGGATCAGCTGCGAGGCGGCGGACAGCGCGGCCTCGCCGTTCCCGGCCAGGATGCTGTCGATCAGCACCGACCCCGTGACGGTGGGCGGCGGCGTCACCATCATGGAGACTCGCCCCATCGGTGCCGGCGCCCAGCCCAGGAGGTAGAAGAAGACGAAGATCGCCATCAGGCCGAGCCAGTAGGTCGGCAGCGAGAAGCCGAAGAGCGAGCCGAAGCGCGACAGCTGGTCGAACCACCCGTTCGGGCGTTCCGCCGCATGCAGGCCGAGCGGCACGCCGACCAGGGTGCCGATGCCGACGGCCAGCGTCACCAGTTCCAGCGTCGCCGGCAGATGCGCCGCGATTTCCTTCGTCACCGCCGCATTACCCTGCCAGGACATGCCGAGGTCACCCTGCACCAGGCGCGTCAGGTAGCCCCAGAACTGCGTCAGCAGCGGCTGGTCCAGCATCAGCTCCGCGCGGATGCGCGCCAGCATCGGCGCATCCGCCATCGGGCCCGCCAGCATCGCGACCGGATCCTGATCCCCGATGCGGACCAGCATGAAGGTGAGGAACAGGATGCCGAGCAGCACCGGCACCGCCACCAGCAGGCGCCGCAGCAGGAAACGCGAAACGCTCACCGCCGGCAGGCCAAATCCTTCCAGACCAGGCGGTTATGCGGCCGCCACATGAAGCCCTCCATGCAGGCGGCGAAGACCTCATGCGTGCCGGGCAGGAAGGTCTCCACGAAGGTCGCGCTCTCCGCCTGGCTGCGCTGCGCCCGCGCCACGATGTCGAGCCAGCGCGCATCGTCACGCTCGCCCACCGAGGCATCGATCAGCGCATCGAGTTCCGTGTTGTTGTTGCCGTTGACGTTGGAGCCGCCGCGCGAATGCGCCGTGAGGAACATGTTGTAGGAGGGATCGGGCACGAAGGAGGAGGTCAGGTGCGTCATGAAGGGCAGCGTCCAGACATTCACGGCGCGACGCGCCGTGATCTCGGTCGCCGGGATGCGCCGCGGCGTCACGCGGATGCCGGCGCGCGCCAGGCTCGCCTGCATCTGCAGCGCCAGCGGCTCCTCCCACCACCAGTTGGTGCTGTATTCCAGCGTGACGTCGAGGCCGTTCGGATGCCCGGCCTCCGCCAGCAGGGCCTTGGCACGGTCGTAGTCGGTCTCGAAGGTATAGGCATCGATCGCGCCGGGGATCGGCGGGTTCAGCATGGAACGGCTGCGCGTGCCGAGGCCGAGAAACACCGCCTCCCCGATCGCGCGGTAGTCGGTGGCATAGGCGACGGCCTGGCGCACGCGCACATCGGTGAAGGGCGCGATGCGCGGGTTCATGCGGACGGTGGCGCTGCCGGGTGCCGCGACGCTCTCGACGCGCACGTTGCGGTCGCGCCGCAGGTCCGCGATCTGCTGCAGGGGCAGCTGTTCGGCGTATTGCACCTGGCCCGTGCGCACCAGCGCGACGCGCGTCGCGGGCGACGGCACCTCCCGCCACACGATGCGGCTGTAGAAGGGGCGTTCGAACTGGTAGCCGCGGTTGAGCACGAAGACCGCCTGCTGCCCCGCCGTCACGCTTTCCACGTGATAGGGACCGAAGCCCGCGGTGTTGGAAGCGAGCCAGCGCGCGGCGAAGGGATCCTCCGCCGTCGCGTGCTTCTTCGCCTCCGTGCTGTCGAACAGCGCGGGGATGTGCAGCGTCAGCGCGCTGAGGAAGATGCGGTTGCCGCCGGTCAGGCGGAAGCGGACCTCGAAGCGGGAGATCTCCTCCACGCTCTCGATCAGCGCGACGTTGCGCATGAACAGGCCCGTGCGGCGCTGGGCGTTGGATTTCTCGTAGGTCCAGACGACGTCGGCGGCCGTCAGCTCATTGCCGAAATGGCTGCGCATGCCAGGGCGGATGCGGAAGACGTACTCCTTCCCGTCCTCCGACACCGTCCAGGATTCCGCGAGATGCGGCTCCACGCGGCCGGGATCGACCTCCGTGCGGCCACCCTCGCCGCGGCGCGTCGCGAAGCGCGTCAGCCCCTCATAGACATTGACCGAGGCCTCGATCTGGCCGGGCACCCAGATGTCGGGATCGAAGCCGCGCGGCGTGGAGACCATGGCCATGACCATGGTGCGGTCCTGCGCCTGCGCCGGCGTGAAGCCGATCAGGGTTGCAAGCGCGGCGGTGGCGACCAGCAGGCGACGGGGGCTCGGCATGGCGCGGTCTCGCCTTATCTCGGTTGTTCGGACAACGCTAACGTCCAGCTTGCATCCCAGTCAACGCCCGATGCGCTCAATACCGCTCCGGCCGAGGCCAGGGCTTCGCCATCAGCGGCGCGAGGTCAGGCGGCAGCACGGGCTTGTGGTCCGGCTTCCAGGTGAAGGGCTGGTCGGGGTCTTCCCAGTCAGTGGTCTGCGGACCGCCAATGCTGCGGAACAGCAGCAGCGTGCCGGTCGGCGATCCGTAAGGCGCGTGCTTGAAGAAGGGCGGCCGCCAGCAATAGGCGCCGGAGTGCATCGTGCCGAGGTCGCCGGCCAGTTCGCCGGAGATCAGGAAGAACTCCTGCACCACGGGATGGCGTTCGCTGCGCTCGCCCTGACGGAAGGCGATGGTCGCCGTCAGGTAGGTGATCTCCCCCGTATCGGGGTCCGTGCGCAGGCGGCGCATGCGCGCGGTGCTGGCCATGGATTGCAGGCCCATGGCGGCGAAATCGCCATCCCAGATGTTGTCCGCGGCGGCGAGGCGCCGCACCAGGCGACGCTCATCGAAGGCACGTCCCTGCCCGCCCGGCGTCGCAACGGGCGTCGCGGAAAAGAAGGTCAGGACAGCGGCGCCATGCTCTGACGAAAAGCCGCTGCGCGGCATCTCCCTCGGCAGATGCGCGTAGGTGTGTTCGCCGTATTCGACACCATCGATCGTGATGCTGCCGTCCAGCACCCAGAACTCCTCATCCGCCGCCAGCCATTCCGGTCCGCGCGCGAAGCCCGCGGGATAGCGGATGATGCAGGAGAGGGCGCCGGTCTCGGCATCGCGCGAGAGAATCTTCGCATCGGCGCCTTCGCGCGCGGCGATCGCATCGCGCTGCCACGGCAGGGCCTGCGCCTGGATCCATTCGATGTGCGGACGTGCCATGACCGGCATCGCGCACCCGCGCCGCATCGCTGTCAAGCGGCGATGGATTGACAGCACGCGCGCGCGGCCACGATCCTCCGCGCCATGCCCGATTTCACGCGACGCGGCGCCGCGCGCCACATGCTCATCTCCGACGGCATCCGTGCCTCCGCGGGGCGTACCCCGGATCGCATTGCGATGCGGGAAAGCGGGCGGTCGCTGACCTATGCGCGGCTGGTCGATCGCATCGGGCGCGTCGCGAACCTGGTGTATGCGGGGCTCGGCCTGCGGCATGGCGAACGCGCGGCGGTATTCTCTGCGAACTGCCTCGAATACATGGAGATCGTCTGCGGCATGGCGGAAGCCGGCGTCGCCGCGGCCACCATCGGCCCCGCCGCCGCACCGCCCGAGATCCGCTTCATCGTCGAGGATAGCGGCGCCCGCGTGATGTTCGTGAGCGCGGCGCTGGAGGAGGTGGCGCGCGCCGCCGCGCCCTCCGTCGAGCGCTTCGTCGTCATCGGCCCGGCCTATGAGGCCCTGCTGGCGGAGGCCTCGCCCGGCCCCTGCCCTGTCGAGGTCACGGAGCACGACATCTTCTCCGTCCCCTACACCTCCGGCGCCACGGGCCGGCCGAAGGGCGTGCAGCTGTCGCATCGCGGCCGGGTGCTGTCGGGCTATGCGATGGCGGGCGAGCATCGCTGCTACACGCCGGAGGATCGCGCCGTCGCCACCACGCCGATGTTCCATGGCGCGGGGTTCCTGATGGCGCTGACGCCGATCTGGTTCGGCGGCCAGGTGGAGATCCTGCCGCGCTTCGACATCGAAAGCCTGATGGGCACGATCACGAGCTTCCAGGCGACCAGCGCCTATATCGTGCCGGCGCATTTCGCCGCGCTCTTCGCGCTGCCGGAGCAGAAGCGGGCGCAGTGGGACATGCGGTCGATGAAGGCCGCCATCAGCGGCACGGCGCCGCTGCCGCAGGCCACCAAGGAACGCATCGTCGCCTATTTCGGCGAGGGCAAGCTGTTCGAGCGCTACGGCACGACGGAGACCTCCATCGCCACCTCGCTCGGCCCGCGCGACCAGCTGCGCAAGCAGGCCTGCGTCGGGCTTCCCTATCCCGCGACGCAGATCCGGATCTGCGACGGCGACGGGAACGAGGTGCCGCAGGGCGAGGTCGGCGAACTCTGGGTCTCCTCCCCCTACATGTTCTCCGGCTACCTCAACATGCCGGAGGCGACGGCGGCCGGCACGCGGGGCGACTGGTTCGTCACCGGCGACCTGGCGCGGCAGGATGAGGAAGGCTTCGTCTACCTGGTCGATCGCAAGAACGACATGGTCATCAGCGGGGGCGAGAACATCTACCCGCGGGAGGTGGAGGAGGTGATCCTGGCCCATCCCGCCGCCGCCGAATGCGGCGTGACCGGCGCGCCGCATCCCTATTTCGGGGAGGCCGTGACCGCCTTCGTCGTGCTGCGCCCCGGCATGAACGTCGATGCCGCCACGCTGACGGCGCTCTGCCGGGAGAAGCTGTCCCGCTACAAGGTGCCGAAGGAGATCCGCTTCGTGGAGACGCTGCCGCGCAACAGCATGGGCAAGGTGCTGCGGCGCGAATTGCGGGCGCGGTTGATCGCGGAGTCTAAGGCCTGACCGCGGGAGTCTCGATGGCCATGCCAGCGGCGCGGTCGTTCAGGAAAATCTCCAGCGAGACGTACTCGGCCGCGCCATAGGCGAAGGGCTCCGACCGCACGCCCGTCATGCAGCCGCGCAGCCTTCGTTGCAGCGACCCCACGCCCTGCCATTCCAGTCGGTAGAGCGGATAGCCCGTGGGATGCGCCTGCGGGATCACGCTGCCGGCCAGGCGCCTGCCCGCATTGTCGTCGTGGCACTGGACGCACGACAGGTCGAGCTGCCCCCGGCGTTCCTCGTACAGCGCGCGTCCCTGCGCCAGTGCCGGCGCCAGGCGCGGATCCGTCGGCCGGCTGATCGGCAGGCCGCGCGATTGGTGCGCGACATAGGCGGTCAGCGCCAGCAGCGCCTGGCTCTCCCGCGCCGGGGGCGTCGCGCGCTGGTGGGTCTCGACGCAGTTCGCGATGCGGCCGGCGAGGTCGATGGGCGCGCCCCGCGCCTCGTCCCAGGCAGGATAGCGCGTGGCGACGCCGCGCATCGAGGCTTCGGTATGACAGGCGGCGCAATCGCGGTTGAAGCGTTCCTCGCCCTCCGCCACCCAGAGCATGCCGGGGTTCTGCATGTCGTCGCGCTGCATGGCCTGCGTCTCCCGCGCCATGTCCTCGAAGCCCGAACGCCGGTCCTGCGCAGAGGCGGGCAGCGCCAGCAGCAGCAGCGCAAGGGCGCGCCTCATGTGACCTCGATCGGGCGCGTCTCCGTCTGCGCGAAGCCGTTGTCGCCCTCCCAGGTCATCGTCACCGTGCCGGTTTGCGTCGCGACGGTGGTGAAGGAGAGGAAAGGGTTGGCGGCGATGGCGGGCGATAATTCCGCGCTGAAGACGACAGCGCCGTCATAGGTGCAGGTGAAGCGGCGGATGATGTCGCGCGGCATCACGTCCCCCTGCGCATTCGGGCGATAGCCCGTCTCCATCGTGTGCTGGATCAGCGTGCGGATGGTGATGATGTCGCCGCGCTTCGCGCTGCGCGGCACGTTGATCAGGACGCGGGCCATGGCTCAACCCTCGATGCAGGCGGCAAGCGTGACGACGACCTGCGCGCGATCCGACCAGAAGCTGCCATCGGACAGCGCGGCCACCGCCAGCAGCGTCTGCGACGTCGCGAGCCGGATATGGGTGGAGAGCAGCGCGCGGCCGGCGCGGGGGCCGAGCTGCACGGTGATGACATGCGGCTGCGGGTTGCGTTCGTTGAAGACGGCGATGGCGCGGACGTGGTCGGCTTCCGTCATCGGGCTGTCCACGATGACGGAGAGCGGCACGGTGTTGCCGTTCTCCACCAGCGGCGAGATGTCGAGCGCGACGCGGCCGGGCGTGACCGCGGCGCCGCCGGTGAAACCGCGCACGGCCTCCGCCATCGCCTCCGGCGTCGCCGCGGCGTGACGCGGCATCAGCAGCAGGGCGGGCGCGGCCAGCAGCAGCCGGCGGGTCGGCACGATCATCGCGGGGCTTCCTCGCGCAGGGTCAGCAGATAGGCGATCACGTCCTCGATCTCCTGCGCCGCCAGGATGGGGCGGCCGCGCTGGGCGGGCGCCACGCGGTGCAGGCCCTCGGTCCGGTAGTAGGAGGGCATGATGCTGTCCGGGTTCAAGCGCTTGCCATCCACCAGGCGCGTGCGGAGTTCGGCGGCGGACCAGCGGAGGCCGGCGCCATCCAGGGGCGGCGCCAGATTGCCCTGGAAGCGTTCCTCCGGGATGGGGCCGGAATGGCACAGCAGGCAGAGGCCGCGCGTGCGGTCGGCGACGATGGCGCGGCCGTTTCGTGCGTCGCCGGGGGTGGAGGTCAGGGGTACTTCGTCGGCGCGGGCGGGGGTGGCGAGGAGGAGGAGGGTCAGCACGAAAGCGGCGTGTGTGGCCGCACGTGCGGCATCCCCCACCCCGACCCTCCCCCGCGCTTGCGGGGGAGGGTCGGGGTGGGGGTCTGCACAACCCGATGCCTGTTCCGCGGCGGACACCGAACTCAACGGCCCATCATCCTACCCGAACACATCGGCCGTGATCGTCGCGAACCAGTCCTCGGCGTAGCGCGCCTCCGCCGCCCGCACGCCGGCGGGTGCGTCCAGCGGGCTGGTGCCGCCGGCGTTCGGCACGTCGGTGAGCAGCCCGTTCGCGGGCTGATAGACGCCCGCGACGGAGATACCGTACTCCGGTGCCACCAGGCTGTAGCAGGTGTTCAGCAGCTTCGGCGCCTGCACGGCACGCCCGGCCAGCAGCGCCACCATGGCCGCGGCGGCGACCCGCGCCTGCGCATTGGCGGCGAAGGCGGATTTCGGCATGGCGCCGGCGATGATGGCGTCCCCGATCACATGCATCCCGGGGACCTGGCGGCTCTCGAAGCTGGCGGGATCGACGGGGCACCAGCCGGAGCGGTCGGCGACGCCGGCCGCCTGCGCGATCGCGCCGGCGCGCTGCGGCGGGATGACGTTCAACACCGCGCCATCCTGCGTGCCGAAATCCGTGGTGACGGTGCGGCTGCGTGCATCCACTTCCGTCACCCGGCCGCCCATGGCGAGGGGCACGTATTCCAGGATGCCGGGATAGAGGCTCGCCCAGGCGGCCTCGAACAGCCGCTGCTTGCTGAACACGTCCTTCGCATCCAGCACCAGCAGCTTTGACCGAGGCTTCTGCGTCTTCAGGAAATGCGCGATCAGCGAGGCGCGCTCATAGGGCCCGGGCGGGCAGCGATAGGGGTTGGGCGGCACCACCATCACGACTGTGCCGCCGTCCGGCATGGCGCGCAGTTGCGCCGCCAGCAATTCGGTCTGCGCGCCGGCCTGCCAGGCGTGCGGCATGACCTCGGCCGCGGCCTGGTCGTAGCCTGGCAGAGCGTCGTAGCGGATCTCGATGCCCGGCGAGAGCAGCAGCCGGTCGAAGGGCAGCGCCGTGCCATCGGCCAGCGTCACGCGCCGGGATTCCACCCCCACCGCGCGCTGGTGCACCACGGCGATGCCCTCCGCCCGCAGCGCATCGTAGCCGAAGCGCTGCGCCGCCATCGGGCGGAGGCCCGCGATGACGGCGTTGCTGAAGGGACAGGCGGTGTAGGTGGCGTTGGCCTCCACCAGCGTCGTCGCGATACCGGCGCGGTGGAGCGACCGCGCGGCGGTGGCGCCGCCGAAGCCGCCGCCCACGACCACGACGCGGGGCGCTGCCTGCGCCAGCACCGGGGCCGGCAGCAGCGCCGCGGCCAGGGCGCGCCGCGCGATCCTCATCGGACGATCCAGGCGGCGATGGCCTGGGTCTCCTCCTCGGTGAAGCCGCGCGCAAGGCGGTCCATCAGCGTCGCGGGGCGCGTGCCCTCCCGGAAGGCGCGCATCGCCGCCGCGACTTCCGCCGCATCGCGCCCGCGGAGCGAGGGGATGGCGGCGTCGCTGCGCGTCGGCGCATGGCAGCCGAGGCAGGTGGAGGCGCCCGGGGGCGCCTCCTGCGCATAGGCTGGCGCCGCCACCAGCAGCGCCAGCGCAAGCGCCCTCACGTCCGGCGCAGATCCGCCTGGTGCAGCGGAAGCTGGCGCACCCGCTTGCCCGTCGCGGCGAAGATCGCGTTCAGCACGGCGGGCGCGGCGACGGCGATGGTCGGCTCGCCCACGCCGCCCCAAAAGCCGCCCGTGGGGGCCACGATCGTCTCCACCTTCGGCATGTCGATCATGCGCATGACGGGATAGGTGTCGAAGTTCGTCTGCTCGATGCGGCCGTCCTTCACCGTGCATTCGCCATACAGCGCGGCGGAGAGGCCATAGACGAAGCTGCCTTCCACCTGCGCCGCGATCTGCTGCGGGTTCACCGCATAGCCCGGGTCGGTGGCGGCGATGATGCGGTGCACCTTCACCTCCCCGGCGTCGCTGACGGAAACCTCCGCCACCGCGGCGACGTAGCTGCCGAAGCCATGGGTGACGCAGATGCCGCGATGCACGGCCTGGCCGTTCACGGGCTGCGCCGGCGTGCCCCAACCCGCGCGTTCCGCGACGGCGTTCAGCACGGCCAGGTGCTTCGGGTGGTTCGCCATCAGGGACCGGCGGAAGGCCAGCGGGTCCTTCCCCGTCGCATGCGCCACCTCATCGATGAAGCATTCGAGGTAGATGGCGTTCTGGTTCAGGTTCACGCCGCGCCAGAAGCCCGGCGGCACATGCGGGTTGCGCATGGCGTGGTCGATCAGCAGGTTCGGGAAGGTGTAGCCGATATCGGCCTCACCCCCGCTGGCGTTGAGCCCCTGGAAGACCACGGGGTCGCGGCCATCCCGGATGTTCTGCGGGAAGATGCCGGCCACGATGGACTGGCCGCTGATGCGCATGTGCAGGCCGGTGATGTTGCCCTGCGCGTCGAGCCCCGCCGTCATCTTGCACATCGTCACGGGGTGGAAGCGGCCCTGGAGCATGTCCTCCTCCCGCGTCCAGAGGAGCTTCACGGGCGTGCCGGGCATCTGCTTGGCGATGTCCACGACCTGGCGGACCCAGTCATGCACCGCGCCACGCCGGCCGAAGCCGCCGCCGAGGTGGATCTTGTGGATCTCGCAGCGCGCGGGCGGCAGCCCTGCGGCTTCCGCCGCGGCGGCGTGCGCCGCTTCGCCATTCTGGGTCGGGGTCCAGACCTCGCAGCGCTCCGGCGTCCAGATGGCGGTGGCGTTCATCACCTCCATGCAGGCGTGGTTCTGGTGGGGGTAGCCGTAGACGGCCTCCACCTTGCGCGCGGCACCGGCAATGGCGGCGGGGGCGTCGCCGTTGCGGTTGCCGACGGCGGCCTGCGGCGCATCGAAGCCCGCCACCATGACCTCCCGGAAGGAGGCGGAGGACGCGTTGGCGTGCTCCCCGTAGTTCCAGGTGATCTTGAGCGCATCCAGCGCCTTCTTCGCGTGCCACCAGGTATCGGCGACGACGGCGACGGCATCCTGGCCCACGCGCAGCACGCGCTTCACGCCGGGCATGCGCTCGGCCTCCGCGCTGTCCACCGCGGCGACGGTGCCGCCGAAGACGGGGCAGGCATGGATGGCGGCGTTCAGCATCCCCGGCAGCTTCAGGTCCATGCCATAGACCTGGCTGCCATTCAGCTTGGCGCGGGTGTCGAGCCGCGCGACGGGCTGGCCGATCAGCTTCCAGTCGCGCGGGTCCTTCAGCGGTACATCGGCCGCGGCCGGCGCGGGCAGGCGCATGGCGGCTTCGGCGACCGCGCCGAAGGTCGTGGTGCGGCCCGAAGGCTGGTGGGTGATGATGCTGTTGGCCGCGCGGCATTCACCGGCGGGCACGCCCCAGGCATTGGCGGCGGCCTGCACCAGCATCATGCGCGCCGCGGCGCCGCCCTTCCGGACGTATTCGTTGCTCTCCCGGATGCCACGGCTGCCGCCGGTGGACATGCTGCCCCAGACGCGGCCGCGCGCCAGGTTCTGGCCGGGGGTCGGGTATTCCGTGGTGACCTTGGCCCAGTCGCATTCCAGCTCCTCGGCCACCATCTGGGCGAGGCCCGTCAGCGTGCCCTGCCCCATCTCCGACCGCGCGATGCGGATGATGACGGTGTCGTCGGTCTTCACGACGACCCAGGCATTGACCTCCGGCGTCGCCGGCGCAGCGGCACCCTGGGCGAGGGCCTTGGTGGGCGCGGGGAAGCGGAAGCCGAAGGTGAAGGCGCCGGCGGCAGCGGCGGCGGTGCCCAGCAGGCCCCGGCGCGACGGCTTGGTGATGGCGTTCATGATGCGCGCTCCTCAGCCGGCCGCGCCGGCGGTGCCGGCGGCGCGCTGGATGCCCGCCATGACGCGGTTGTAGGTGCCGCAGCGGCAGATGTTGGTGACCTCCTCCCGGATCTGCTGTTCCGTCGGGCGGGGCGTCGCGGCCAGCAGGGCGGCGGCGGCCATGATCATGCCGGACTGGCAGAAGCCGCATTGCGGCACGTCGAGTGCCAGCCAGGCCTGCTGGATCGGGTGGCTGCTGTCGGGGGACAGGCCCTCGATCGTCACGATCTTCTGGTTCTCGTCGAAGGCGGAGACGGGCATGGAGCAGGCGCGGACCGCGGCGCCATCGACATGCACGGTGCAGGCGCCGCATTGCGCGATGCCGCAGCCATACTTGGTCCCGGTGAGTTCGAGCTGTTCGCGCAGCACCCAGAGCAGGGGGGTGTCATCCTCCACCTGCACGTCGATCACGCGCCCGTTCACGTTGAGCTTGGCCATCCCGTTCTCTCCCGCCGCCTGCCGGAAACATGTCCCGGCTTGTTGGAAGAATCCGTATCAGCGGGCGCGGCGCGCGACAACAACTTCCGGCTGTGGGAGGGCAGGATCGCCTGATTGTTTCGCGGCCATCAGAAGGGCAACGCCAGCGCGGCCTCCGCATAGCCGATGCGCCGGGCCGGGGAGAGGCTGTAGCGCCCCGCCGCACGCTCCAGCGCCAGGCGGGTATCCTCCGCACTGCCCGCCTTCATGGCGGAATCCAGGAAGAGCTGCTCCAGCACGTCCTGCTGCGCGTGGCTGCCGCCGAGGCGATGGAGCGAGCCCAGCGCCGGGCGCAGCGCGGCAACGGCCTCCGCGAAGCGGCCCTCCCCGTGCAGCATCACGGCCTGGCAGGCGGGCAGCGCGGCGTCGCGCAGGATGGCGGCGTGGTGGGTGTTCGCGCGCCCGGCCTCGGCCAGGGCCGCCAGCAGGCGCGTCGCGGCCTCGCGGCGGCCCGTCGCCACCAGCGCCATCATCCAGTGCGGCTGGGTGAAGGCGGAGAGAGTGTCGCCGATCCGCGCCTCCGCCTTCTCCGCCAGTTCACCCCAGCGGTCGCCGACGTCGAGCCCCCGCAGCTGCAGCCGGAACAGCATGGAGGCCGCGTTCTGCATGTCGATGTAGAGGTCGGGCTGCGCCTGGGTGACCTTGCTCTCCAGGTTGCGGAATCGCGTGTCGTAGAGGTCGAGCACCGCGCCGAACTCACGGCGTTCCATGTGGAACATCGCCTGGTGCCACCAGAGGTGGTGCATCAGGTTGTTGCCGCCATCCCAGTTCGGCTCCAGGCCGCGGATCCAGTCGAGGCCCTCCGTCCGCCGGCCCTGCATCTCCAGGACGTGGGCCACGCCATGCGCGGCCCAGAGGTCGGCGGGGTCCATCGCCACGGCCTGGCGGCCGGCCTGTTCGGCGATCAGGTAGTCGCCGCATTCTTCATGCGCGAAGCAGCGGCAGGCGAGCACGCTGCCATAGCCCGGGATCGTCTCCGACCAGGCGGGCAGCACGCGCTCCACCGCGCCCAGCATCCTTCCGGGCTCGCCCATCCAGAAGGCGGAGAAATGGTGCAGGCGGAAGGCGAGGAGGTCATGCGGGTGGTCGGCGATGATCTGCTCCCAGGCGGAGAGCGCGCCTTCCGGCCTTCCCTCCGCCCATTCGCGGAGCGCGTGCATGTGGGCGCGTTCGCGCGGGTTGGCGGGCATCGCCTCCGCGGCCGTCACGGCGGCGATGGCGCGCGGCGCCACCGCGCGGTCATAGGCCATCATGGCGAAGTAGCCGGACAGGACCTGGCCGAGCGGCGCGGCCGGGTCGGCGGTCCGGAAGGCCTTCAGGCGCAGGCCGGTGTCGAAGCGGTACTTCAGGAAACCGGCGATGACGTGGTCGAAGGCCCGCGCGGCGTCGTCCGATGCCACGGTCAGACTCTGGCCCTGGGCGTCCTGCATGGGGTGGCGTCCTTCCTCGTTGCGGGGAAGGCTAGCCCAGGGTTCAGAACGTCTCCACCCAGGGGCGAAGCTCGATCTCGGCGGACCAGGCGCTGCGGGGCTGGCGGATGGCGTGCAGCGCGGCATCGGCGATCGCATCGGGGTCGATGAGGGTATCGGCCCCGGGGTCCGGCCGGCGTTCGGACCGGATGCCGCCATCGACGACGATGTGCACGACATGGATGCCCTGCGGGTGCAGCTCCCGCGCCAGCGCCTGGCCGAGGCCCCGCAGCGCGAACTTGCCCATGGCGAAGGGGGCGGACTGCCGAAAGCCCTTCACCCCCGCGGAGGCTCCGGTCAGCAGGATGGTGCCGCGGCCGCGCGGCAGCATGTGGCGCGCGGCCTGCTGGGCGACGAGGAAGGCGCCGAAGGCGCAGACCTCGATGGTGCGACGGACGTCTTCCGGGTCGAGGTCGATGGTCGGGCCGCGGACGCGGAAGCTGGCGTTGTAGAGGACGACCTCCGTCTCCGCGGCCTCCGGCTGCTGGAACAGGGCGGCGACCTGGGCGGGGTCGCTGGCGTCGCATTCGTGCAGCGTGGCGTTCGTCTCGGTGGCCAGCGCGGCGAGCTTGCCGGTGTTCCGGGCGGCCAGCGCCACGCGGTAGCCCTGCCCCGCCAGCTTGCGGGCGAGGCTGGCGGAGAAGCCGGGGCCGGTGCCGACGATGAGGGCGCGGGGGTTGGGCATGGGGGTGCTCCGGGGAGTTGGTGGTCGGGGCTCATGATGGCACGCAGACCCCCACCCCGACCCTCCCCCGCAAGCGCGGGGGAGGGAGATATGGCGCACTCCCTCCCCCGCGCTTGCGGGGGAGGGTCGGGGTGGGGGTCATCGATGCCTTGCGCCGACTACGACACCCCGCGCGGTGCCAGCAGGATGACCCCGGCACCGGCGAGGCACAGCGCCAGCCCGATCAGGTCCCAGCGGTCCGGCCTGGCGCCCTCCACCGCCCACATCCAGCCGAGCGAGGCCGCGATGTAGATGCCGCCATAGGCAGCGAAGGCGCGGCCGGCGAAGGCGGCGTCGATGCGGGTCAGGAGAACCGCGAACAGGGCGAGGGACAGCAGCCCCGGCAGCAGCCACCAGGCGCTGCGGCCGTCCCGCAGTACCGCCCAGGCGGCGAAGCAGCCCGCGATCTCGGCGACCGCCGCCAGGGCGTAGAGCGCGATCGCGCTCAGTCGATCGTCTCCAGCAATCCGCGTCGCGCCGCAGGCGCGCGGGGAAGCCGGCTCTGCGGCCTCACTCGATGGTCTCGAGGAGGCCGCAGAGCGTGGAGCACCGCGCGGCCAGGTCGCGCCAGATGATGTGCTCATGCGGCGCATGCGCGCCCGCGCCCGTGCAGCCGAGGCCGTCCAGCGTCGGGATGCCGAGGGCCGCGGTGAAGTTGCCGTCGGACCCGCCGCCGCGATGCTGCGTCGGCAGCGCATAGCCGTGCTGCTGCGCGAAGGAGGCCGCGCGGTTGTAGAGCTCGACGATCGCGTCCGTCTCCGCGAAGGGCGGGCGGTTCATGCCGCCCGTCACCGTCACGGTGATGCCGTCGCTCTCCCCGGCGAGACCCAGGATCATCGCCTCCATCCGCTCGCCCTCCGCGATGGTCGGCACGCGGAGGTCGACCTCGCAGCCGGCCTCGGGCGGGATCACGTTGGGGCGGGTGCCGCCGAAGATGGGGGCGACGTTCGTCGTGATCCCGGCATCGAGGTCCGTCATCCCGTGGATCTTCAGGATCAGCCGCGCCAGCGCGACCACGGCGCTCCGGCCCTCCGCCCAGTTGCCGCCGGCATGGGCGGAGACGCCGCGCACCTCGATCACGAAGCGGCCGACGCCCTTGCGGGCCGTGACGCAGGCGCCGCCGGCGCCGGCGGGTTCCGGGATCAGCACGGCGCGGGCGCCGCGCGACGCTTCCTCGATGGGCTCGCGGCTGGTCGGGCTGCCGACTTCCTCGTCGGGCGTCAGCAGCAGCGTGATCGGGCGCTTCGTCACGATCTTCTGGCGCAGGATCTCCCGCACCGAATGGAAGGCCATGAAGGATCCCGCCTTCATGTCGTAGATGCCCGGGCCATAGGCGCGGTCACCCTCGATCCGGAAAGGCATGGGGCCGGCCAGCGTTCCGTGGTCCCACACCGTGTCGAGGTGCCCGGCCACGACGACCGGCGCGCCGGTGCCGGGGGTGCGGCAGATCAGCGTGTCGCCGAACCCGTCCCGGCCCGGCAGCCGGGTGATGGCGCCGCCGACGGCGCGGAGGTCGGCCTCGCAGCGGTCCATCAGCCCGTTCACGGCGACGGCATCGGTGGTCGGCGTCTCATGCTCCACCCAGCCCCGGAGTTCGGCGAGCAGCTGCTCCGCGGTGCCAAGCTGGGTCTGGGGCATGGGGTGTCGGTCCTTCGTTCGGGCGGGGTTTCTCGCAAGCAAGCGCGGGGTTGTCCATGCTTGCCCACCTCTCATCCCAGGGCTAACGGGATGCGGTGCAGCAGGGAACGGCGCGGATGGAGGAAGGCTGCTTCTTCGAGGATCTGTCGGTCGGCCAGAAGGCCAGCTTCGGCAAGACGATCACAGAGGCCGACATCGTCCTCTTCGCCGCCGTGACCGGGGACACCAACCCGATGCACCTGAATGCCGAATACGCGAAGACGTCGGTGTTCGGCGAACGCATCGCCCATGGGATGCTGGCGGCGGGGCTGATCACCAAGGTGATGGGCACGCAATTGCCGGGACCGGGCACCATCTACATGTCACAATCGTTGCGCTTCCGCGCCCCGGTGCGGATCGGCGACACCGTCACCGCCATCGTGGAGATCACCGCCCTGGACGCCCTGAAGCACCGCGCGACCTTGCGCACCGTCTGCCTGGTGAAGGGAAACCCGGTGCTGGAGGGCGAGGCCCTGGTCCTCGTCCCCGCCCGCAAGGGAGCCGCCGCATGAGCAGCCTCAAGCGCGTCTGCGTCTTCTGCGGATCGGCGCCCGGCGTCCGCCCCGCCTATGCGGAATCCGCGCGGGAACTCGGCCGCGCCGTGGCCCGGCGGGGCATCGGCCTGGTCTATGGCGGCGGCGCCGTCGGCCTGATGGGCATCGCCGCCGATGCCGCGCTGCAGGCGGGGGCGGAGGTGATCGGCGTGATCCCGCACGGCCTGCTGAAGCGGGAAGTCGGCCATGGCGGCGGCGTCGCGATGCACGTCGTCGACACCATGCACGAACGCAAGGCGATGATGGCGGACCTCTCCGACGGCTTCATCGTCCTGCCCGGCGGCTTCGGCACGCTGGAGGAAGCGGTGGAGGCGCTGACCTGGGCGCAGCTCGGCATCCAGGCCAAGGGCGTCGTCTTCCTCGACGTGGAGGGCTTCTGGCAGCCCTTCCTCAGGACGCTCGACTTCATGCTGGAGGAAGGCTTCGTCCGCCCCGGCCAGAGGCCGCTCGCCATGCAGGCGGCAACCGTGGAGGAAGCGCTCGACAAGCTCGCCGCCTTCCGCCCGCCGCCGGAGGTCCTGCCCTGGCTGCGGCCGAGCCAGGCATGACCATCGTCGATGACTGGCACGGCGTGCCGGATGCGGCGCGCGGGGCCACGGTGGCGCTGGGCAATTTCGACGGCGTGCATCTCGGCCATGCCGCCGTGCTGCGGGCGGCGCATGGCGCGCGGCCGGACCTGCCGCTCGCGGCCCTGACCTTCGAGCCGCATCCGCGGGAGCATTTCCGCCCCGAGGACCCGCCCTTCCGCCTGACCGCGCTGGCCGCGAAGGCGGAGGCGCTGGCCGCACTCGGCGCCGCCACCGTCTTCGCCATCCCCTTCGGCGAAAAGCTCGCCGCCATGTCCGCGGAATCCTTCGTGGAGGAGGTGCTGCACCAGGGCATCGGCGCGAAGCACTTGGCCTGCGGCGCGGACTTCGCCTTCGGCCACCGCCGCGGCGGCGACGTGGCCTTCCTGGCGCGGGAAGCGGAGAAGCGCGGCATCGGCCTGACCGTCGTCCCCGCCATCGCCGATGCCGCCGGCCCCATCTCCTCCACCCGCATCCGCCGCGTGCTGCAGGACGGCTATCCGGACCTGGCCGCCGCCATGCTGGGGCGGGACTGGGAATTGCGGGGGGAGGTCTTCCACGGCGACAAGCTCGGCCGCGAGCTCGGCTGGCCGACGGCCAACATCCTGCTCGGACGCCAGCTGGAACCGGCCCGCGGCGTCTATGCCGTGACGGTGCGGCTGGCGGATGGGCGCCTCGTGCCCGGCGTCGCCAATGTCGGCCGCCGGCCGACGCTGGGCGGCGATCCGGTGACGCGGCTGGAGGTCCACCTCTTCGACTTCTCGGGCGACCTCTACGGGCAGGAGATCGGGGTGCGCATCCGCGCCTTCCTGCGCGCCGACGCGAAGTTCGACGGGCTGCAGGCGCTGAAGGACGCGATCGCGGCGGATGCGCGGAACGCCCGCCGCGTGCTCGGGATCAGCTGAGGCCGAGCGCCTGGTAGAGCCGCGCGGAAGCGGGCCAGGCCTCGATGATCTCGCCCCGGAAGGCGAAGCCGGCATAAAGGCCGAGGGCGAGGACCACCGTCGTCATCACCCAGCCCGCCAGGGCCAGGCGGTCCGGCGGGCTGGCCGGCGCATCGCTGAGCCGCGGGAGCGGCGGGTCGATGGGGTTGGACTGGCGCGGCCCGCGGGAGGGCGGCGGGCGGTCCGCCGGCGCCGTGACCGGCCCGGTCGCCGGCGCGGAGTCGGCCTCCGGCGCCGGGTCCGCGACCGGTGCGGCCATGG
This sequence comes from Acetobacteraceae bacterium, assembly GCA_027482245.1. GTDB lineage: Bacteria > Pseudomonadota > Alphaproteobacteria > Acetobacterales > Acetobacteraceae > Falsiroseomonas. Next base: position 70,084 of record JAIXWG010000063.1, read on the forward strand.
GCGGTGCCTCGGGCAGGGCCGCCTGGAACTGGTGGCCGCAGCGGGCGCATTTCAGCGTCCGCGGCCCCGCCGCCAGGGCGGCGTCGGGGACCTCGTATTCGGCGGAGCAGCTCGGGCAGGCGATTCGCATCGGTCCGCCAGAGTGACGTTACCCGCGCCCCTTCGTCCAGGCGGCTTGTTGCGCCGCATGATACACCCCCGCGTGAGGCGGGGTGCGCCAGGCGGGGCGCGATCATGATTTGGCGCCACCGCGCACCCGTGGCAGACAGCGCGGATGGTCCGCTTCGAAGCCGTCGGCCTGCGCTATCCCGGCGGCGGCCCGCATACCGGGTCCTGGGGGCCGGAGGCGCTGGTGGACGTCACCTTCGCCCTGCCCCCGGGGTCCTTCACCTGGCTGCTCGGCCCCTCCGGGGCGGGCAAATCCTCCGTGCTGCGCCTGATGCACCTGGCCCTGCGCCCGACGCGGGGGGAGGTGGAGGTGCTGGGCCTGCGGTCGTCCCGCGCGCCCCGCGCCGCGCTGGCGCCGGTCAGGCGGCGGATCGGCGTGGTGTTCCAGGATTTCCGGCTGCTGCCCTACCTCTCCGCCTTCGACAACGTGGCGCTGCCGCTGCGCCTCGCGGGCCGGCCGGAGGCGTCGCTCCGCGCCGATGTGAACGAGATCATGAAATGGGTGGGCCTCGACGGAAAGGCGGCCAGCCTGCCGCCGGAACTGTCGGGGGGCGAGCAGCAGCGCGTCGCCATCGCCCGCGCCGTGGTGCACCGCCCGGCCCTGCTGGTGGCGGATGAGCCGACCGGCAACCTGGACAACCGCCAGGCGCGGCGGCTGCTGGCCCTGCTGCGGGAGATGAACCGGCTGGGCGCCACCGTCGTCGTCGCCACGCATGACGAGGACCTGGTCGCGCGCTTCCCCGCCCCCGCCCTGGTGCTGCGGGACGGGCGGCTTCACGACCCCGACGGCGCGCGCGGCATCGGCGCGGACCTGACGGCGGACCGCTTCGCGCCGCCGGCGGAGGACGAGGAGGCGGCGGCGGTGCCCGAACCCCCCGCGCCCCCGCCCCCGCGCCGGGACCCCGACCTTGGCTAGGCGTCGCTACTCGCGCGATCCGCTCGGCCTGCGCCGGGCGCTGTCGGGGCTGCTGCTGCCGGGGCTCGTCGCCGCCATGGCGCTGCTGGCGGCCCTGGCGCTCGCGGGCGCGCAGGGCGCGGCGGCGCTGGCGGATCGCTGGCAGCGGGGTGCGGCGGCGGCCGTGACGGTGCAGATCCCCGATGCCGATGCGGCGCGCGTGCAGCGGGCGCTGGCGGCGCTGCGGGCGATGCCGGAAGTGGCGGATGCGCAGGCGATGGACCCGGACAGGCTGGCCGCGCTGCTGCGCCCCTGGCTCGGCGCCGCGCCCTCCATCCCCGTGCCGGGCGTGCTGGAGTTGCGGCTGCGCGACACGCGGGTCGATCCCGTGCTGATCGGCGACCGGCTGGCGGAAGCCGTGCCGGGCGCGCTGGTGGAGGCGCATGGCCTCTGGGTGCAGCGCCTCGCCGCGCTGGCGCGCAGCCTGCAGGCGCTGGCGCTGGTGGTGCTGGTTCTGGTCGGCCTGGTGGCGGCCGCCGTCGTCGCGGTGGCGACCCGCGCCGGGCTGGCGGCGCGGCGCGACGCGATCGAGGTGCTGCACGGCCTGGGTGCGCGGGATGGCGACATCGCCGGCCGCTTCGCCCGGCGACTCGGCCTGCTGGCGGCCGGCGGCGCGCTGGTCGGCACGGCGGCGGCGGTGCCGGCGCTGGCGCTGCTGATCGACCTGGCGGGCCCCTGGCTCGGCAGCGCCGGCGCCATGGACAGCTTGGCGGGCCTGCCCTGGCCGTGGCTGGTGGCGCTGCCGCCGGTGGCCTTCCTGGTGGGCTGGGCGACGGCCCAGGCGACGGTGCGCCGCTGGCTGCACCGGCTTCCCTGACCGGCCATGCGGCGGATCCTGATCGCGCTCGGCATCGCGGGGCTGCTGGCCCTGGCGGTGGGATCGGGCTTCGCCGCCTTCCTGGCCGCGGTGCGTGCCGCGCCGGACGCGGATGCGGCGCCGGCGGAGGCCATCGTGGTGCTGACCGGCGGCGCGGAACGGGTTGAGACGGGGCTGCGGCTGCTGGACCAGGGGGCAGCGCCCGTCCTGCTGGTCTCCGGCGCCCATGCCACGCTGACGGTGGCGGAACTGGCGCGGGTGACGGGCCGCGCGCCGGGCAGCCTGGCTGGGCGCGTGGTGCTGGGCCATGCCGCGGCCACCACCATCGGCAATGCGGCGGAGGCCGCGGCCTTCGCGCAGGCCCGCGGCATCCGCTCCCTCCGCCTGGTGACGGCGGACTACCACATGCCCCGCGCCCTGCTGGAATTCCGCCGCGCGCTGCCCGGCGTGGCGCTGCAGCCGCACCCCGTGCGGCCCGCTTCCTTCGCCGCGCTGCCGCGCGAACGCCGATGGGCCCTGCTGTTCGGCGAGTTTGTGAAGTATGGGACGGCGGCCGCCGGCCTCACCCGCTACCTGCCGGCCAGGGAGTCTGCCCGACGATGAGATCCTTGCCCGTGATCTGGCTGCGGTCGCTGCTGTTCAACATCCTGTTCTTCGGCATCACCATCGTCATGGTGCTGGTGGCGATCCCGACGCTGTTCACGACGCGCGAAGCGGCGATGCGCACCGCCAACCTCTGGTCCTGGCTGGTCATCCAGGCGCTGCGCTTCGTCGTCGGCGTGAAGATCGACATCCGCGGCTGGGACCGCATCCCGCCCGGCGGCGTCGTGATCGCCGCCAAGCACCAGTCGGCCTTCGACACCATCGTCTGGCTCGGCCTGCTGAAGCAGCCGGCCTATGTGATGAAGAAGGAACTGCTGAGCATCCCCCTCTACGGCCACTACGCCCGGCGGGCCGGCATGATCCCGGTGGACCGCGAAGGCGGTGGGCCGGCGCTGCGGGCCATGCTGCGCGCCGCGACCCTGGCGGTGGAGGAAGGTCGGCAGGTCGTGATCTTCCCCGAGGGCACGCGGACGGCGGTGGGTGAGCGGGTGGCCTACCAGCCCGGCGTCGTCGCCATCGCCGCGGCGACCGGCACCGGCGTGGTCCCGGTGGCGACGGATAGCGGCCGCGTCTGGGGCCGCCGCGCCTTCATGAAATATCCCGGCACCATCCGCATCTCGGTCCTGCCGCCCCTCCCCGCCGGCCTGAACCGCGCGAAGCTGCTCTCGGCACTGGAGGAGCAAATCGAGACGGAAACGGATCGATTGATGGCGGAGCCGCAGGGATAATCCTGTGGATAAGTCTGTGGGTTGTGCATTCGCCCCTTGCCGTAGCGCAGGGGGCCAAGCGCCTGGGACAGCCCGGTATTTTGCGGCGCATCATGACCGGTGGGTTGAGAACCTCGGCACGGGCACGAATCAAGCACTTGATTTCAGACAAAAGTTTTCGTGTTGCAGGGATGAACGCCAAGGCGTTGATTCACGCCTTGTCCACCAACTTCGGGTTGCATTCGCCACACCCGATCGCGGTGGATGAATGGCGGACGCTCAGCCCTGCGGCAGCAGCGCCGCAATCCGCGCCAGGCCCGCATCGCGGACGCCCATGGCCTGCAGATGGTTCAAGGTGTTGAGCAGATAGTCGCGGTTCGTCCCCATCCGTCCGACCCCCCGCGCGATGGTGACGGCTGCCTGTTCCGGCGGCAGGGCCGCGACGTAGAGGCGGCAGGCGCGGTTGGCGACATAGGTCACGGCGGGCACCGTCATGCCCTTCCCCTCACCCACCAGGCGCACCGGCAGGACGCGGCGGTGGTAGACCACCTCCGCCCCATCCGGCAGTTCCCGGTCATCGAGGTAGCGCAGCACCGACGCCGCGGTCGCCCCCGGCACGCGGAAGGCAACGCCCCGGCAGGCGCCACCCCGGTCCAGCCCCAGCACCAGCCCCGGCGTTTCCGGCGTGCCGCGGTAGTGGTGCGACCAGAGGCAGAAGCGGCGGTGGAAGCCCTGCAGCAGCGCGGGCTGGCTGCCCGCATGCTCGAAGCCCGGCCGCCAGATCAGCGACCCATAGGCGAAGACCCACATATGCCCGCAGGGGGCCAGAGGGGGGTCGAGCGGCGCGTCGGCCGGGGGAAGGGTGGATGAGGTCTGCACGGGGGGGCAGGGGCGGGCTATACCCCCAGCCACGATGGAAATGAAGCCGCCCGGCCGCCGCCGTCCCCTCGCGCCCCGGATCGCGCTCGGCGTCCTGGTGGCGCTGGTCGCGCTGGGGGCGGGGCACGCCCTGCTGTGGCGCGCCATGGCGACGGAGATCGAGCAGGGCTTCGCCACCTGGGTGCAGGTCCGCCGCGCCCAGGGCTGGCGCGTGGAGCATGCCGCGCCGGTGCGGGCGGGCTACCCGCTTTCCGCCGCGCTGGTCCTGCCCAGCCTGCGGATCGAGGGGGGCGACGCCACCCTGCCCGGCGGCTTCGTGCTGCAGGCCGAACGCGCGGTGCTGCGCGTCACGCTGCCGCGGCTCGACCGGCTGCGGGTGGAGATGCCGGGCGCGCAGCGGCTGCGCCTCGGCGATGACGAATTCCGCTTCGCCGCCGATACGCTGGTGGCCTTGCTGCCGCTGGAAGGCGGCACGCCGCCCCGGGGCGGGGAGGTGGTGGCGGAACGGCTGCGCCTGTCCACCCCCGCCGGCCCCATGGAAGTCGCCAATGCGCGCGTCACGCTCGACACCTCCTCCACCGCGACGGAGGCCGAGCCGGCGCTGGAGGTGACGGTGGCGGTGGAGGAGATCGACCTGCCCGCCGCCCCCGCCGGCCGCGCCGCCGCCTTCGGCCGCCGCATCGCGACGCTGGGGGCGGAGATGGCGCTGAGCGGCCCGGTGCCGCCCGGCCGCTTCCCGGTGGTGCGGGCGGAAAGCTGGCGGGATGCCGGCGGGACGCTGGAGCTGAAGAGCCTGTCGCTGCGCTGGGGGCCCGTCGGCGCCACCGCCGCCGCCACGCTGGCGCTGGATGAGGGGCTGCAGCCGATGGGCGCGGGCTCGCTCCGCGTCACCGGCGCCGGCGATGCGCTGGACGCGCTGTCCGAAGCCGGGCTGGTCGGCCGCCGCGCGGCGGCCACCGCGCGCGCCATCCTGCCGCTGATGAGCCGCCCCAACGCCGCCGGCCAGCCGGAGGTGGAACTGCCGCTGACCATCCAGGACCGGACCCTGGCCGTGGCCCGCATCCCGGTGCTGCGCTTCGACGCCCTCGCCTGGCCCGCCGCGGACCGGGAGCGCTGAGCTACCCCGCCAGGTAGCGCGCCGTCAGGTGCGCCGTGAAATCCGCGGGGTCGAGCGCCTTGCCGGTGGCGTGGCGCAGCAGATCCTGGAAGCCGAGCCGCGCCCCCTGCGCATGCACCGCCTGGTTCAGCCAGCGCATCATCGGCGCCATGTCGCCCTCCGCGAGCTGCGCGTCGAGGCCGGGCTCCGCCCGCCGCAGCGCCGCCATCAGCTGCGCCGCCGCCATGGCGCCCAGCGTGTAGCTCGGAAAGTAGCCGAAGGCGCCGTCATGCCAGTGGATGTCCTGCAGGCAGCCCTGCGCATCATCCGGCGGCGTGATGCCGAGGAGCTTGCGCAGCCCCTCGTTCCAGGCGGCCGGCAGGTCCGCGACCTCCAGCCCGCCCTCGATCAGCGCGCGTTCCAGCCGGAAGCGGAGGATGACATGGGCGGGGTAGGTCATCTCATCCGCATCGACGCGGATGAAGCCGCGCTCCACCCGGCGCCAGAGCTTGCCGAGATTGGCGGCCTGATAGGGCGCGGGATCGCCGCCGAAGGTCTCGTGTAGCCGGCGGCCCAGGAACCGCAGGAAGGCGTCGGAGCGGCTGGCCTGCATCTCGACGATCAGCGACTGCGATTCATGCGCCGCCATCCCCGCGGCCTCCCCCACCGGCTGGCGGGCGAAGCCGGCGGGCAGGCCGCGTTCGTACATGGCGTGCCCCGTCTCATGCAGCACGCCGAGCAGCGCCTTGGCGACGTTCTGCTCGTCATAGAAGGTCGTGATGCGGACGTCGCTCGGGTTGCCGCCGCAGAAGGGGTGCAGGCTTTCGTCGAGCCTCGCATGAGCGAAGTCGAGCCCGACGGTCGCGGCCATGGCGGCGCAGAGCTCCCGCTGCTGCGCCACCGGGAAGGGCCCGGCCAGCGGCGTGGCGGGGCCGCGCGCTTCCTGGATCGCCTCCGCCCGTGGCAGCGCCTCCGCCAGCCAGGATTCGTAGGCCGCGAAGACCGGATCGACATCGGCCGCGGTGACGCCGGGCTGGTAGCCATCCATCAGCGCGTCATAGGGCGAGAGGGACAGCGCCTGCCCCAGCGCGCGCGCCTCCTCCCGCGCCAGGCGGACGACCTCCTCCAGCAGGGGCTTCACCTTGGCGAAGTCTGCATCGCGCTTGGCGACGCGCCAGACCTTTTCGCAGTCGGAATTGGCGCGGGCGATCGCCTCCACCAGGCTGGTGTCCAAAGCGGTCGCGCGGCGATGGGCGTGGCGCATCAGGCGGAGATTGGCGGCATCCCACTCCCCCTCGGCGCGGGCGGCGGCGAGGTCATCCGCCACCTCCGGCGCCACCAGCAGGTCGTGCCGGATGCCGGCCAGCGCCGCGAGTTGCTCCCCCCGGGCCGCGCCGCCGCCCGGCGGCATCATGGCGGAGGCGTCCCAGGAGAGGATGCCCGCGGCCTCCCCGATCGCGCCGATGCGGCCGAAGCGGGCGACGAGGCGGGCATAGGCGTCGGTGGTGCTGCTCATGCGGGCTCCTTCAGGCGGCGGCGCAGCCAGGCGGCGAAGACGCCGAGCAGGGACAACGCCAGCCCGTACCAGGTGACGGCATAGCCGAGATGGCTGTTGGTGGGGCGCGGCAGGGTCCGCGCGGGGTCGGGCAGACCTGGGCCGGGGCCGAGCGCCACCAGCCCGAAGGGCTCCGGCGCCGGCAGGCCGAGGCTGCGGGCGATCAAGGGCGGGTCGAAGGTATAGAAGCGGCGCCCGGCCGGGTCGTCGGTGGCGGAGAACATGCCGGCCGTCTCCCCGGGCCGCGCATAGGCTTCCAGCGTCACCGGGCCCGCCGGGCGGGCGATGGCGCCGGACCTGTCCATCGGCACCCAGCCGCGATCGACCAGCACGGGGGGCGCGCCATCCCGGATCAGGGGCGTGACCAGCCGCGCGCCCAGGATCGGGCCGCGGACCTCCAGCCCCAGCAGCACCTCCCGTTCATGGTCGAATCGGCCGCTGACGGAAACCTTGGTCCAGGCGGGCGGCGGCGTGGTGCCGAGCGGGCGGGCGGGCGCGGCCTCCCCGGCCGCGATCTCCGCCAGCAGGGCGTTCTTGGCGCCGAGGCGCTGGACCTGCCAGGTGCCAAGGCCGAGCAGCACGGCCAGCACGGGCAGCATGACGAGGATGGGGATCAGGACTCGGCGCGCTTGCATGCGCGGTGTTCTACACGCCCTCGCCCCGCCTGTGGCGCCATTGCAGCCAGATCAGCGCCGCCTTGGCGCTGCGCATCATGACGATGGCGGAGGGGATCAGCAGGACCGGCCAGATCACGGCATGGACCCAGAGCGGCGGCGAGAGGCGGAATTCCACTAGGAAGGCGCCGATCATGGCGAGGGCGCCGAGCACGAAGATGCCGAGCACCGCGGGCCCGTCGCCGGAGTCCTGGCCGGAGAGGTCGAGCCCGCAGGCGCTGCAGGCCGGCGCCACGTCCAGCAGGCCCTTGAACAGCCGCCCCTCCCCGCATCGCGGGCAGCGGCAGGCCAGCGCGGCCTTCCAGAACGGAGCGACCCCGCCCGTGGGTACGGGCGGGGTCGTGTCGTTGGTCATCGCGGAGAGGGGCTCAGTGGCCCGCGGCGATCTCGCCGGCGCCCCACCAGTAGATGACGACGAAGAGGAACAGCCACACCACGTCCACGAAGTGCCAGTACCAGGCCGCCGCCTCGAAGCCGAAATGCTTCTCCGGCGTGAAGTGGCCGCGGATGGCACGCACCAGGCAGACCGCCAGGAAGATGGTGCCGACCAGCACGTGGAAGCCGTGGAAGCCGGTCGCGAGGAAGAAGGTGGAGGGGTAGATGCCGCCGGTGAAGTGGAACGGCGCCTCCATGTATTCCACCACCTGGAAGAAGGTGAAGAACATGCCGAGGAAGACCGTCAGCGCCAGGCCGGTGATCAGGCCGCGGCGGTCACCCTCGATCAGCGAATGGTGCGCCCAGGTGACCGTGCAGCCGGACAGCAGCAGGATCATCGTGTTGAGCAGCGGCAGGTGGAAGGGGTCGAAGGTGTGCACGCCCTGGGGCGGCCACACCGCCTTCGCGGCGCCGGAGACGTGGTCCGGGTAGATCGCGAAGTGGAAGAAGGCCCAGAAGAAGGCGACGAAGAACATCACCTCGGACGCGATGAACAGCACCATGCCGTAGCGCAGGCCCAGCCGCACGACGGGGGAATGGATGCCGGGGGTGCGGCTTTCCTTCAGGACGTCGCGCCACCAGCCGAACATCGTGCCCAGCACGCCCAGCAGGCCGATCGCGGCCATCCAGTAGGTGCCGAAATGGGCGATGAAGACGATGCCGAGCACCAGCGCGCCGCCGGCGAAGGCGCCGAGCAGGGGCCAGGGCGACGGATCGACCAGGTGGTAGGGGTGCTTGTAGGGGCTGTGGCCCGTCTCGCTGGTGCTCGCCATCGCTCGTCCTGGTGGTCATTGGGGCGCCGGGGCGCCCGATTTAGCCTTCCGGGGCGCCCGCGCCCCCCGGATTATCGCGCTGCATCAATCCCCAAAAGCCCCGCCGGATCAAGGGTCGCGGTGGGGTTTGGGGCCTTGTCTCAGCGTCAATTCTTGGCGCCGTTCACGGCCCGTTTGCTCATGGCGTCGCCTGCTGCGGCGCGTCCCGCCGCCCGACATGCGGCCCCGCATTCGCCAGCGCGCCCGACCGTTCCGCATCGGCCAGCGTGCGGAAGAAGGTGTAGCTGATGGTGATGGTGCGGATGCCGCGCGTGTTCGGATCCTCCGCGATCCGCGGGTCGATCCAGAAGGCGAGCGGCATGTCCACCTCCTGCCCCGGGGTCAGGGTCTGCTCCTCGAAGCAGAAGCAGGCGGTCTTGTGGAAGTAGCGGCCGACCGATTCCGGCGTGACGTTGTAGGTGGAGACGCCGGTGGCCGGCCCTGTGCCGGTGTTGCGGGCGCGGTAGAAGGCGACGCCTTCCTCGCCGACATGCAGCGTCTGGCTCGTCTGCACCGCCTCGAACCGCCAGGGCAGGTTGGGCTGGGTGTTGGCGTTGAAGCGGACCGTGATGGTCTGCTGCCCGGCGCCGGGCGCCGGCGCGCCGCCGATCATCGGCGTGCCGCCGAAGCCGGTCACGCGGCAGAACAGCTGGTACAGCGGCACCGCCGCGAAGCTGACGCCGACCATGGTCGCGACGATGCCGAAGGCGGCCATGGCCGTGCGGCGGTTGCGGCGGGCGAGCGTCTGTTGCCGGTCGGGTTCCATGCGGTGCACCTGGGCCTCTGCCGCGTCTCAACCCCGCAGCAGGCGGGCGGTGGAGATGAAGTAGAACAGGATGACGAGCGCGATCAGCACCGACAGCAGCGCCCAGTTGCGGGCGCGGCGCCGACGCTCGAATTCCGCCTTCTCCTCGGGCGTCATCAGCCGAACACCAGCTTGTCCACGGCCAGCGCGCCGAAGAGCAGGAAGAGGTAGAGAAGGGAGAAGCTGAAGGTGCGGCGCGCGGCGGCGTCGTTCGCCAGGCTCCGCCCCTCATCATCCTGGGGCTCCCGCAGCGTGCGCACGGCGTGCATCAGGAACATGCCGCCGAGCACCGCGGCCACCAGCGCATAGGCGGGGCTGGAGAAGCCGACCAGCCAGGGGGAGAGGCCAAGCGGCGCCAGGATGATGGTGTAATAGAGGATCTGGCGCCGCGTCTCCTTCGCCCCGGCCACCACCGGCAGCATGGGCACGCCCGCGCGGGCATAGTCGCCATGGGCCCAGAGGCTGAGCGCCCAGAAATGGGGCGGCGTCCAGGCGAAGATGATGGCGAACAGCAGCCAGGGCACCAGCGTGACGTCGCCCGTCGCCGCGGCCCAGCCGATGATCGGCGGGAAGGCGCCGGCGGCGCCGCCGATGACGATGTTCTGGCTCGTCCGGCGCTTCAGCCACATGGTGTAGATGAAGACGTAGAACAGGATCGAGACCGCGAGCCAGCCGGCCGCCACCCAGTTGGTGGCAAGCCCCATCAGCACCACGGAGGCGACGGCGAGCGTGATGCCGAAGCCGAGCGCGGCGCCAGGCTCGATCCGCCCGGCCGGGATGGGCCGGCGCGCCGTGCGGCGCATCAGCGCATCGATGTCCCGGTCGTACCACATGTTGATGGCGCCCGCGGCGCCAGCGGCGACCGCGATGCAGAGGATGGCGGCGAAGCCGAGCGCCGGCGGGATGGAGACCGGCGCCACCAGCAGCCCGACCAGGCCGCTGAAGACGACGAGCGACATGACGCGCGGCTTCAGCAGCGCGACCCAGTCGCGGACCTCCGACAGGTCCGCGCCGGATGCAGTGAAGGGGGCTTGCGCCCCCTTCGGCTCGATCGTTGCTCCGCTCATCACCGTTACCGGATGCGGGGGAGTTCGTCGAAGGTGTGGAACGGAGGCGGCGAGGAGACCTGCCATTCCAGCGTCGTCGCACCCTCACCCCACGGGTTGGCGGGGGCCTTCGCGCCCTTCGTCAGCGTGTGGAAGATCACGTAGAAGAAGAACAGGAAGGCGGCGACGGAGATGTAGGACCCGACGGAAGCCACCAGGTTCCAGCCCCAGAAGGCGTCCGGGTAGTCCGGGTAGCGGCGCGGCATGCCCTGGTTGCCCAGGAAGTGCATCGGGAAGAAGGTCAGGTTCACGCCGATGAAGGTCAGCCAGAAGTGGATCTTGCCGAGCTTCTCGTCGTACTGCCGGCCGGACATCTTCCCCAGCCAGTAGTAGATGCCGCAGTAGATGCCGAAGACGGCGCCCAGCGACAGCACGTAGTGGAAGTGGCCGACCACGTAGTAGGTGTTGTGCAGGATCTGCGTGATGCCGGCATTGGCCAGCACGACACCCGTGACGCCGCCCACCGTGAACAGGAAGATGAAGCCGATGGCGAACAGCATCGGCGTGTTCAGCGTCAGGCTGCCGCCCCACATGGTGGCGATCCAGGAGAAGATCTTGATGCCCGTCGGCACGGCGATGACCATCGTCGCGGCCATGAAGTAGGCGCGCGTGTCGACGTCCATGCCGGAGGTGTACATGTGGTGCGCCCACACGATGAAGCCGACGACGCCGATCGCGACCATGGCGTAGGCCATGCCGAGGTAGCCGAACACCGGCTTGCGGCTGAAGGTCGAGATGACGTGGCTGATGATGCCGAAGGCCGGCAGGATCATGATGTAGACTTCGGGGTGGCCGAAGAACCAGAACAGGTGCTGGAACAGCACGGGGTCGCCACCGCCGGCCGGGTCGAAGAAGGCCGTGCCGAAGTTGCGGTCCGTGATCAGCATGGTGATGGCGCCGGCCAGCACGGGCACGGACAGCAGCAGCAGGAAGGCGGTGACCAGCATCGACCACACGAACAGCGGCATCTTGTGCAGGGTCATGCCCGGCGCGCGCATGTTGAAGATGGTGGTGATGAAGTTCGCCGCGCCGAGGATGGAGCTGGCGCCCGCGAGGTGCAGGCCGAACAGCGCCAAGTCCATGGCCGGGCCGGTCTGGTAGGTGTCATCCGACAGCGGCGGGTAGATCGTCCAGCCCGCGCCCGCGCCGCCACCCACGAAGAGGGAGGAGCCGAGCAGCAGGAAGGCCGGCACCAGCAGCCAGAAGCTGATGTTGTTCATGCGCGGGAACGCCATGTCCGGCGCGCCGATCATGATGGGCACGAACCAGTTGCCGAAGCCGCCGATCAGCGCCGGCATGATCACGAAGAACACCATGATCAGGCCGTGGGCGGAGACGTAGGCGTTCCACATCTGGCCATCGGCGAAGATCTGCATGCCGGGCTGCTGCAGCTCCATGCGCATCAGCAGCGACAGGCCGATGCCAACGATCGCGGCGATCAGCGAGAAGCCGATATAGAGGGTGCCGATATCCTTGTGGTTGGTGGAGAACAGCCACCGGTTCACGAAGGAAGGCGTGTGGTCGTGATGCCCATGGGCATCATGGTCGTGTGCGTCGTGCGCCGCGGTCGCCATCGGGGGTTTGTCCGCTTCTCGTGTTGGCTCTGGAGCCCCGCCTTACCGGCGGGCCTCCGCGACATTCAGGGTGGTGGCGGCCGGGGCCGCGGCAAGGGCCGGCACCGGGCCGGGCGGCAGGCCTTCGGCGAAGCGGGTCTTCGCCTGCTCGGCCCAGGCCTGGAATTCGGCCGGCGGCACGGCGCGCACCACGATCGGCATGAAGTAGTGGTTCACGCCGCAGATCTGGTTGCACTGGCCGTAGAAGGTGCCGGCGCGGTCCGCGCGCAGCCAGGTTTCCATCGTCCGGCCCGGGATCGTGTACTTCTGCACGCCGAGGGAGGGGACGAAGAAGCTATGGATGACGTCCTGGCCCGTGGTCAGGATGCGGACGGTGGCGCCGACCGGGATGACCAGGGGGTTGTCGACGTCGAGGTTGCGGAGCTGGCCCGGCTGCAGGTCGGCCGTCTGCACGGGGTAGCTGTCGAAGGTGAAGTTGCCGTGGTCGGGGTAGCCATAGTGCCAGTACCACTGGCGGCCCTGCACGTTGATCGTCAGGTCGGCGTCCACCGCGCGGTCCTGGTAGTAGATCAGGCGGAAGGACGGGATGGCGATCACCACCAGGATCAGCACCGGGATCACCGTCCAGGCCACTTCCAGCAGCGTGTTGTGGCTGGTGCGGGACGGGTTCGGGTTCGCCGCCGCGCGGAACTTGAACACGACGTAGCAGAGCAGCAGGAACACGAAGATCGTGATGATCACGATGATCCAGAAGACCAGCGAGTTGAAGGACGAGATCGCGTCCTTGATCGGCCCGCCGGAGGCCTGAAGCCCCATGCCCCAGGGCTGCGGCGCGCCGACCATGCCTTGCGCCAGGGCATCCCCGCCCGCGACCAGCATCGCCACCAACGCCCAGGCGAAGGCGGACATGGCCCGCCCCGCGAAACCTCGAAACGCACTGATCACGTGCCGCATCCTGTCGTCCCGTAGGCGCGCCAGGCGCGCCCGAATTCCGCTCCCCAACCATCGGGCGACCCGCCCGCCGATGGCCGTGCTCACAGCCCTTCACCCGCATAAGCGGGGAGAGGCTGCCGCGGCGCGACCATAGTTGTCGGTGCCGCACCGCACAAGTGAGCGCCTTCCCCGTCATCGCAAGATGACGACATCGAGTGTCACGCTGGAAAGGTTAAGGAAACAGCCACGTCGGCCGCGCTGCGCGGCCCGTCTCGCCTAGCCGCCGGGCGCCTGCTCGGCCTCGGCCTCCCCCTCCGCCACATGGTCCAGCATGTCGGTCAGCATGGACCGGATGTGGCTGTCCCCCACCACGTAGAAGACCTGCCGCCCCCGCCGTTCCGCCGTCAGCAGCCGCGCCGCGCGCAGCAGTCGCAGATGGTGGGAGACGAGGGAGGCGGAGATGCCGAGCCCGTCGGCCATGTCGCCGACCGACACCGGCGCGTCGAGGCAGGCGAGGATGATCCGCAGCCGCGTCGGGTCGCTCATCATCTGGAACATCTCGGCCAGTTCCACGACCTGGTCTTCGGGAATGCGCGCGCCGCGAACCGCCATGCCTGCCTGGACCCCCGTATCGCGGTTGGCCCGCGCGACCTCAGCCTCGCGCCACCTTGCCGAAAGGTAAAGCGGCGCTTGACGGCAGCATCGCGCCATTCCATGTGGGAGACAACGCCAAGTTATTGAAAAAGCTTGGATATATGAAGAATTGAAGAGCCCAAGACATCAATAGGAGTACACGTGAACACACGTTCATATGTGGCGCCCCGCCGCTCCCTGTTGGCCGCCGGCCTCGGCGCCCTCCTCCCCCTCCCCGCCCTGGCGCAATCCACGCCGCGGCCGCTGCGCAGCGTGCTGGCAACCGTCGCCATGGTCGGCGACGTGGTGCGGGAGGTCTCGGGCGGGCGGATCCGGGCGGAGACCCTGATCGGCGAGGGGGTGGACCCTCACCTGTTCCGCCCGACCCGGGCCGACATCGCCCGCCTGCTCTCCGCCGATGCCGTCTTCGCCAGCGGCCATCGCCTGGAAGGCCGGATGGGGGATGTGCTGGACCGCGTGCGGGCTGCGGGCAAGCCCGTGATCCTGATCGCGGAAAGCGTGCCGCGGGACCGGCTGCGGGCGAACCCCGAATACCCGGATGCGGCGGACCCGCATCTCTGGATGGACCCCTCGCTCTGGTCCATCGCCTCGGTCGAGGCCGCGGCGGCGCTGGGCCGACTGGTGCCCGATGCGCGGGAGGCCTTCGCCGATAACCTGGCGAAGTTCCGGGAGCGCCTGGCCCGGCTCGACACCTATGCGCGGGACGCCGTGGCCACGATCCCGGCCAATGCCCGCGTCCTCGTCACCGCCCATGACGCCTTCGGCTATTTCGGCGCCCGCTACGGGCTGGAGGTGGAGAGCATCCAGGGCATCTCCACCGAGTCGGAGGCGAACCTGGCCGCGATCGAAGCCCTGGTCAGCAAGCTCGTCACCCGGCGCATCCCGGCGGTTTTCGCCGAGACCTCCGTGCCCGATCGTGCCGTCCGCGCGTTGATCGAGGGCGCGGGCGCGCGCGGGCAGCGGGTGGCCCTCGGCGGCAACCTCTTCTCCGACGCCATGGGCAAGGCCGGAACCTATGAGGGGACCTACGAGGGCATGATCGACCACAACGTGACGATCATCGTCCGCGCGCTGGGCGGCCAAGTGCCGCCGCGCGGGCTCAATGGCAGGCTGGCGGCATGACCATCGCGCCCCCGCTCTCCGTCAGCCACCTGACCGTCGCCTATGGGGAGCGCCCCGCGGTCTGGGACGTGACCTGGGATGCGCCGACAGGGCTCACCGCCATCGTCGGGCCGAATGGCGCGGGCAAGTCCACCCTGCTCAAGGCGACGCTCGGCCTGGTGCCGGCGCTCTCCGGCCAGGTGCGCTTCTTCGGCCGGCCGCTGGAGGAGGTGCGGGACCGCGTCGGCTACCTGCCGCAGCGCGCCAGCGTGGACTGGGACTTCCCGGCCACCGCGCTCGATGTCGTCTGCATGGCGCGCTACCCGCGGATGCGCTGGTGGGGCCCGGTGCCGAAGCGGCACCGGGACGCCGCGCGCGCGGCGCTGGCCCAGGTGGGGATGGAAAGCTTCGCGGAGCGCCAGATCGGCAAGCTCTCCGGCGGCCAGCAGCAGCGCGTCTTCCTCGCCCGGGCGCTCGCCCAGGATGCCGACCTGGTACTGATGGACGAGCCCTTCGCGGCGGTGGATGCGGCGACCGAGCAGGCGATCGTCACCGTGCTGCGGGATTTGGTGGCGCGCGGGCGGCATGTGGTCGCGGTGCACCACGACCTCGGCACCGTCCCTGACTACTTCTCGAGTGTCCTGCTGATCAATGCGCGGGTCTTCGCCAGCGGGCCGGTGGCGGAAACCTTCACCAACGCGAATATCGGCGCGACCTATGGCGCGCGCCTCGCCCTGCTCGACCAGGCGAATGTCCGGGCGGCGGAGGCCAAGGCGCTGTGATCGCCTACAACACCGCCGTCGTCCTGCTGGGCTGCGCGCTGCTGGGGCTCGCCGCCGGCACCGTCGGCACCTTCTCCCTGCTCCGCGGCAGGGCGCTGGTGGCGGATGCGGTGGGGCATGCGGCGCTGCCCGGCGTCGCCGTCGCGGCGCTGATCGTGGCGACGCTCGGCGGCGACCCGCGCGCCCTGCCGCCGCTGCTGGCCGGCGCCGCGACGGCCGGCGTGCTCGGCGTGCTGGCCGTGCAGGCGCTGGCGCGCACGGGACGGATCCGGGAGGACGCGGCCATCGCCATCGTCCTCTCCTCCTTCTACGCGCTCGGCGTCGCGATCCTGTCCTGGCTGCAGACCCAGCCGGGCGCGGCGCAGGCGGGGCTGTCCAAGTTCATCCTGGGCCAGGCGGCGGCGATGCGGGCGGAGGATGCGCTGGTCGCGGCCTCCGTCGCCGGCGTCTGCCTGCTGGTCTGCCTGGTCGCCTTCCAGCGACTGCGCGCCGTCTGCTTCGACCCGGATTTCTGCCGGATGCAGGGGCTTGGCGTACAGAAGGTGGACCTGCTGCTGCTGGCCCTGCTGGTGCTGGTCTGCGTGGCGGGGCTGCAGGCGGTCGGCCTGATCCTGGTGGTGGCGCTGCTGGTGCTGCCGGCGGCGACGGCCCGCCTCCTCACCTTCCGGCTGCCGCGGATGCTGGCGATCTCCGCCGTGATCGGCGCGCTTTGCGGGGCGGCCGGGGCCTGGGTTTCCGCGCTGCGGCCGGAACTGCCGACGGGCGCCGCGGTGGTGCTGGCGCTGGCGGCGGTGTTCACCGTGGCGCTGCTGCTGGCGCCGGAACGCGGGCTGCTGGCGCAGGTCTACACCCATCTGCGCCGGCGCCTCGCCGCCGATACCGAGCATTTCCTGCGCGCGGCCTGGGAAGCGCAGGAAGCCGCAGGGGCCGGCCCCGGCACGGCGGGCGACCGCTGGGCGCCGATCGCGGCGGTGGCCGCGGCGCGGGGATGGACGGTCGGCCGCGCCCGCTGGCTCGCCTTCTGGCTGGCGCAGCGGGGCCTGGTCGCCCGCGCCGATGGCCACGTGCACCTGACGCCCCGCGGGGCCGCCGCCGCCCGCCGGGCGGTGCGCGCCCATCGCGCGGTGGAGCATCATCTGCTGGCGGCCGGCGCGACGGACATCGCCTCCGCCGACCGGCTGGCGGACCTGGTCGAGCACGGCTTGCCGCCGGAGATGGCGGCGCGGCTGCTGCCGGAGCCCTCCGCCCTGCCGGCCAGCCCGCACCAGCTGGGCGAGAGGAAGCGGCCATGACGATCCGGGACTTCCTGATGCTGGACCTGCCGCCCCTGCTGGCGGCGCTGATGGCCGGCGCCACCTGCGGGCTGCT
This sequence comes from Acetobacteraceae bacterium, assembly GCA_027482245.1. GTDB lineage: Bacteria > Pseudomonadota > Alphaproteobacteria > Acetobacterales > Acetobacteraceae > Falsiroseomonas. The sequence goes on from JAIXWG010000063.1 coordinate 87,108, forward strand.
GGGCAGCTTCCTCGTGCTGCGGCGCGAATCGCTGGTGGGGGATGCGCTGTCCCATGCGGTGCTGCCGGGCATCGTGCTGGGCTTCGCCATCACCGGCGCGCGCAGCGGCTTGCCGATGCTGGCCGGCGCCATGGTGGCGGGGCTGCTGGCGGTGGTGCTGATCTCCGTCGTGCAGCGCGCCGCGCGGCTGGACCCGGGGGCGGCGATCGGGGCGATCTTCACCACCTTCTTCGCCATCGGCCTGGTGCTGATGGAGACGACGGGCGCGCGGAGCGTCGACCTCGACCTCGACTGCGTGCTGTTCGGGCAGCTGGAGACGCTGGTCTGGGCGCAGGCGGAGGGGCTGCATTCCCTGCTGGACCCGGTGGCGCTGGAGGGGCTACCCCGGCAGCTCGGCCTGCTGGCCGGGGTCGGCGTGGTGGTGGCGGTGCTGGTCGCGCTGCTGTGGCGGCCGCTGAAGCTGATCTGCTTCGACCCCGGCTATGCCACCGCGCTCGGCATGCCGTCCCGCGCGCTGGAATTCGGGCTGGCGCTGCTGGTGGCGGCGGCGGCGGTCGCGGCCTTCGAATCGGTGGGCTCGATCCTGGTGGTGGCGATGCTGGTCTGCCCGGCGGCGGCGCTGCGGCTGATGACGGACCGCTACGGCGCGCAGGTGCTGGGCGGTGCCGCGCTGGGCGCGGCGCTGGGCGGCGTCGGCTATGCGCTGGCCGGGCCGGTGCCGGCGGCGCTCGGCCTGGAGATTTCGCTCAATGCCGCCGGCGTCATCGGCACGCTGGGCGGCGTGATGGTGGCGGTCGCGGCCCTGGTCCGCGCCGGCTTCCAGCGCTCCCGCCCGGTCGTCGCCTCAACTTGAGACGGTCCAGGGCCGGTTCGGCCCTGGCGGATGGGGTCCGGGGAAGGCAGCGCCTTCCCCGGGCGCTCACGCCGCGGCGGCGAGTGCCCCCATCGGCTGGTTCCGCACGCTGACCAGCGTGAACAGCCCCGCCGGCTGGCAGGGCTCCATCAGTTCCACCTGGACGGTGGCCGGGTCCAGCAGGTCGCGCAGCGCGAAGTCGGGGTGCCAGCCCAGCAGGCGGGACAGCGGCGCCATGGCGCGTTCCACCCACCAGCGGGGTCCGTCTTCCGCCGCGAAGTGGTTCACGAACAGCAGGTGGCCGCCCGGGCGCACCACGCGCGACATCTCCGCGAACAGGTCCTTGGCGTTCGGCACGACGCTGGCCGTGAACATGGCGACCGCGATGTCGAAGGAGCCATCGGCGAAGGCCATGTGCTCCGCATCCATCTCCGCCAGGCCGACGACGTGGCCGAGCTTCTCCTCCCGCACCCGCTCCGCCGCCTTCTCCAGCATCTCCCGCGACAGGTCGATGCCGACCACGCGCTTGTCGCCGCGGTAGCGCGGCAGGGCGAGGCCCGTGCCGACGCCCACCTCCAGCACGCGGGTGCCGGCCAGGCGGTTCACCTCCGCCACCGCGCGCCGGCGGCCATAGGCGGAGACGCCGCCGAAGACCGCGTCATAGACGCCTGCCCAGCGCCTGTAGGCGTCCCGGACGCCATCGGCATCCAGCGCGGCACGGGGGTGGTCTCGGTCGGGAGCGTCGGTGCGGATGGTCATGCCTGGCCAGTCTGCGAAGGGTGCCCCCGGCTAGTCCCTTCGGGCAGGGTCGCGCAAGCCCGAAGATGCCACCGAGGTATCAACAGCGCCTTCAAGACGATGAGCGCGGCTGTTTTGTGGCAGGGGATGGCATCGCGACCAGGATGCCGCCCGCCGCGATGATGGCGGCACCCAGCAGCGTCCAGCCATCCGGCCAGTCGCCGAAGACCAGCACGCCCGCCAGCCCGGCCCAGACCAGCTGGGTGTAGGACATGGGCGCCAGCACGCTGGCGGGCGCGCGGGCGAAGGCCAGCACCAGCAGGCAATGGCCGAGCCCGCCCAGCAGCCCGAGTGCCGCGAACAACGGCCAGTCCCAGGCCGCGGGCTCCACCCAGACGAAGGGTTGCGCCAGGGCGGAGACGCAGGCCGCCGCGATTCCCGTGTGCAGGAAGGTGGTGTGCGGGTCATCCAGCGCGGCCAGCCGGCGCGTCAGCAGCTGGTAGGCGGTATTGGCCGCCGCGGTGACCAGGGGCAGCAGCATGGCCCAGTGCAGCGGCTCCCCGGTCAGGAAGGGCGGGCGCAGCGCCACCAGCACGCCGGCCATGCCGAGCCCGACTCCGATCCACTTCACCCGCCCGACCTGTTCGCCGAGCAGCAGCGCGGCCAGCGCCACGGTGAAGACGGGGGCGGCGAAGGACACCGCCGTGGCATCGGCGAGCGAGATGTGGATGAGCGAGAGGGAGAAGAAGAAGTTCGCCACCGCCAGCGTGACGCTGCGCGCGGCCTGCAGCCAGGGCGCCCGGCTGCGGAAGGGCAGCCGCCCGGTCAGCAGCCGCACCGCGGCGAAGACCAGGATGAGGTGGAAGACGAAGCGCACGAACATCAGCTGCGGCACGGCGTAGCGCGCGACCAGCAGCTTCAGCAGCGCATCCATGGTGACGAACAGGGCGAGCGCCGCGATCTGGATCAGCACGCCTTGCAGGGGGCGGGACATGCGGCCTCGGTCTGTGGGCCGCCATCCTGGCAGCAGGGCCGGCGCCGACCAACCGGGATGGTTGCGGGGCGGCCATGCGCCGCCCCGGGCCTCAGGCGGCCTTCAGATGCTCCAGCAGCCGCGGCATCAGCTCCACCAGGTTGCAGGGGCGGTGGCGGCTGTCGAGCTGCCAGACCAGGATGTCGTCCCAGGCATCCTTGCAGGCGCCCGTGCTGCCCGGCAGGGCGAACAGGTAGGTCCCGCCCGCCACGCCGCCGATGGCCCGCGACTGGATCGTGGAGGTGCCGATCTTCTGGTAGCTGAGCATCCGGAACAGCTCTCCGAAGCCGGTGATCTCCTTCTCCAGCACCCGGGCGAAGGCTTCCGGCGTCACGTCCCGGCCGGTGATGCCGGTGCCGCCGGTGGTGATGACGCAATCCACCTCGGGATCCGCGATCCAGCGGCGCAGCACCGCCTCGATCAGCCCGGCATCGTCCTTCACGATCTCCCGCGCCGCCAGCTGGTGCCCGGCCGCGGTGATGCGCCCGGCCAGCGTCTCCCCGCTCCGGTCACTCGCCAGGTCACGGGTGTCCGACACCGTCAGCACCGCGATGTTCACCGGCACGAATTTTCTCGAGTCGTCGATCGGCATGGCACCACTCCCTCACGCGGCAGGGCCTGGCCGGCAACGCATACCCTCGCCCCCCAACGGGGGGAGAGGGTCGCGCAGGCTTACGCGCGCAGCGCGTCAGCCGGAGCGGGTGAGGGGGGCCTGCGCAGCATCGCCGCCGCCCCCCCTCACCCAACCCTCTCCCCCCGGTGGGGGTAGAGGGCTCGTTCCGTCGGGCAGGCCGCCCTTCAGCGCGGTGTTAGCATGGCCGCCACGGCCTGGGTGTCCTGGAACTGCGGGAACCGACCCGTGGCCAGCGCATCGAGGCTGGGCGACGGCAGCCCGAGACGCGCCGCGTAGATCCAGGAATAGGCGAGCACGCGCTGCACGAATTGCCGCGTCTCCCCCACCGGGATGCTCTCGATGAACAGGAAGGGGTCGTCCCGGTGCCGGATCGCCGGCAGCCAGCGGCCGAGATTGCCCGGCCCGGCATTGTAGGAGGCCAGCAGCCGGATCAGGTCGCCATTCACGTTCTCGCTGCGCGCGAGGTAGTGGACGTAGCGCTGCCCGACCTCCAGCGAGAAGCCGGGGTCATGGAGGCGGGAGACGTTGGACCCCCGCAGGCTGCTGTCGCCGGTCACGTAGCTGGCCGTCGCCGGCATGATCTGCAGCAGGCCGCGCGCCCCGGCCGGTGAGACCGCGCGCGGGTCGAAATTCGATTCCTGCCGCGCCAGCGCGTAGAGCAGCGCGGGGTCGACGCGGAAGCCCAGCATCGGCTCCAGCCGCGGCAGCGGGAAGCGCGCGAAGTCGCGCGGCCTGCCATCCGCGGTCTGGGACAGGGCGGCCAGCTGCGCCGCCAGATCGGTCATGCCCGCTTGCGACGCCAGCAGCAGCATGGCCCGCAGCACGCCCGCATTGCCCTGCACCCGGGGCCAGAGGGCGCGCATCTCGGCTTCCGCCCGCTCCCGCTGCCCGATCTGCAGCAAAGCGAGCGCCCGCCAGCCCGCGGCCGATTCGGCGACGGCCGCGGCCTCGCCCTCACCGGCGATCTCCCGTTCCCAGGCGAAGCCCATGGGCAGGCCGAGCGCGCGGCGCGCGACCATGCCGTAGAAGGTCCGCGGTTCCTGCGCCGCCTGCATCATCCAGGGGACATAGGCCTGGGGCCGCCGCGCCCGGACCGCGGCGCGCGCCGTCCAGAAGGCGGCGCCGGCGCGGATGGCAGGCGACGCGATCTCCGACCGCGCGGCGTGTTCCAGATAGGCCAGCGCGACATCCGGCCGGTCCAGCGCCCAGGCCGCGAGGCCCGCGATGTAGCCCGGGAATGCCGTGCCGGCGGAGTTGCGCGCGGCGTCGGAGGCGATGCGGAAGGCGTCCTGGTCCCGCCCGGCCTGCAGCAGGGCCTGCGCGACCTCCGCCCGCAGCAACGCGGCATAGGGGGCATCGACCCGGGCCCGGGCGATGGCGGCCAGCGCGCCGGCATCGTCGCCATTGCCCGCGCGGTCCCGCACCGTGCGGTCGAGCGCGGCGTTGCGGGTGATGCTGCGGGATGGCGGCTCCCGCTCCTCCGGCACCACCTCGGCGCCATCGGCCAGGACTTCCTGGGAGGGCGCCGGCGGCAGGGCCATGCCCCGCGGCGCGCGACGCACCAGCATGGCATGGATGCGCGGCGCATCCGGGTGGTCGGCATAGTCCGTCAGCCAGGCCAGGAGCTCCGGCAAGGGCGGTTCATGCCCGCGCAGCCATCGGTCGGCGAGCACATGGCCGACCAGGCGACGGTCATCCAGCCGCTCGATCTCCCGCACCGCCAGCGCATTCTCGCCCCGGGACTGGAGCTCGAATATGCGTCGGAGGCGCGTCGCATCGGACGGCGCTAGGGGTTGCGGGAACCCGGCGACCCCGCCCTGCACCGCAGGACGTGGGACGCTCATGGCGGTCTGGTCGGCCCGTTGCCCGAAGGCGGGGACCTGAGCCCCCGCGATCATCGTCGCCCCGACCAGGGCCGCCATCACGAGGGAGCGTGACGCGGAAGCTGGGCGGCGGCGCAGGGCCATGGGGCAGATCGCTTGCATGGCCCGGAACCCCTAGACGCCACCAAAAGGGGCTGGCAACCCCCGAATCCGGAACGATTCTCACATATTGAGACGACCGTTCATGGAATCAGCCGGTTACGGGCGATTCTTGCAGCGCTTTTTCTGTTGGAAATCGTCACCGCGGCGCGGCATCACCATCAAGTGTCCGTCGCAGCAGCAGCAGGTCGGACCAGGCCTCCCGCTTGGCGGAGGGGGTGCGGAGCAGGTAGGCGGGGTGCAGCGTGGCCAGCGCGGGCAGCGGGCCGGAGGGCGTTTCCACCTGGTGCCAGCGGCCGCGGAGCCGCGTGATCCCGTCCTTCGACCGCAGCAGCGCCTTGGCGGAGACGCCGCCCAGCAGCACCAGGTGGCGCGGGCGGACCAGCTCGATGTGCCGCATCAGGAAGGGCAGGAAGAGCGTGATCTCGGCATCGGTCGGCGTGCGGTTGCCCGGCGGCCGCCAGGGCAGGATGTTGGTCAGGTAGAAGTTCTTCGTCCGGTCAAGCCCGATGCTGGCCAGCATCCGGTCCAGCAGCTGGCCGGAGACGCCGACGAAGGGGCGGCCAAGCCGGTCCTCATCGGCGCCAGGCGCCTCGCCCACCATCATCAGGCCGGATTCCGCCACCCCGTCGCTGAAGACCAGGTTGGTGGCGGTGTCGCGCAGCGGGCTGTCGGCCTCCGCGATCGCGGATTTCAGCGCGGCCAGGTCCTGCGCGGCGGCGGCGAGGGCGGCGGCCGCGGCGGCGGGGGGCGGCACCAGCGGCAGCACGGCGCGCGCGGCGGGCCTCGCGGCCGGGGCGGCCAAGGCGGGGGCGGCCAGGGTGGGCGGCGGCGCTTCGGGGACGGGCGCGCGCGCGGCGAAGCGATCGACCGGCGCGTCTTCCAGCGCCTCGTCCACCCCCCATTCCAGCTGCAGCCGCAGCGCGGCCAGCAGCTCCTCGCGATATCCTGCCTCCATGGCGGTGATATCGGCGCGCGGCGGGGTTCCGCGCAATGGCCTGCGACGCTATCTGCGAAGGGAGGCCGCTTAGCCGAGCCAAGCCAAGCCACCCAACAGGCATCGATACGCCGGAAGGAACAGCGGAATGAGCGGGGATACCGAGCAGCGCGAAGCGATGGAGTTCGATGTGCTGGTGGTGGGCGGTGGCCCCGCCGGCCTCGCCGCCGCCATCCGCCTGAAGCAGCTGAGCCCGGACACCACCGTCTGCGTCGTGGAGAAGGGCGGCGAGATCGGCGCGCACATCCTCTCCGGCGCCGTGCTGGAACCCCGCGCGCTGGACGAGCTGATCCCGGACTGGCGCGACGACCCGCCCGCCATGGCGACCGCCGTCACCGATGACCGCTTCATGCTGCTGACGGAGACGAAGGCCTTCAAGCTGCCGACGCCGCCGCAGATGCACAACGAGGGCAACTACGTCGTCAGCCTCGGCAATGTCTGCCGCTGGCTCGGCGCCAGGGCGGAAGCGCTGGGCGTCGAGATCTATCCGGGCTTCGCGGCGTCCGAGACGATCATCGAGGACGGGCAGGTCCGCGGCGTCGTCGCCGGCGTGATGGGCATCCAGCGCGACGGCACCAAGGGCCCGAACTACCAGCCCGGCATGGAGCTTCGCGCCACCTACACCGTCTTCGCGGAGGGCTGCCGCGGCAGCCTCACCAAGACGCTGTTCGAGACCTTCAACCTCCGCGCCGGCGTGGCGCCGCAGACCTTCGCGCTGGGCATGAAGGAGCTGTGGGAGATCCCGAAGGAGAAGCACACCCCGGGCCTGGTCTGGCACTCCACCGGCTGGCCGCTGCCGTCGGACACCTATGGCGGGTCCTGGCTCTACATGCTGGGCGACAACCTGGTCAGCATCGGCTTCGTCATCGGGCTCGACTACCCGAACCCCTGGCTCTCCCCCTTCGACGAGTTCCAGCGCTTCAAGACCCACCCGGCGGTGCGCGGCTTCCTGGAGGGCGGCAAGCGCATCAGCTACGGCGCCCGTGCGCTGAACGAGGGCGGCATCCAGGCCATCCCGAAGCTGGTCTTCCCCGGCGGCATGCTGGCCGGCGACACGGCGGGCTTCCTCAACGTGCCGAAGATCAAGGGCACGCATACCTCCATGAAGTCCGGCATGGTGGCGGCGGAGGCGATCGCCGCCGCGCTGGCGGGCGACCGCCCGGCGGTGCTGGACAGCTACGAGGCCGGCATCAAGGCCAGCTGGGTGTGGGAGGAGCTGCAGGGCGTCCGCAACATCCGCCCGGGCTTCGCGAAGTACGGCTTCTGGGGCGGCATGGCGGCGGCGGCGCTCGACACCTACGTCTTCCGCGGCAAGGCGCCCTGGACCTGGGGCCATCATGCGGACCACGAGACGCTGAAGCCCGCGGCCGAGGCGACGAAGATCGTCTATCCCAAGCCCGATGGCGTGCTGAGCTTCGACCGCCTCTCCTCCGTGTTCCTGTCGAACACGAACCATGAGGAGGACCAGCCCGCCCATCTGGTGCTGCGCGATCCCGGCCGCTGGAAGGGCACGAACTGGGACAAGTTCCGCAGCCCCGAAAGCCGATACTGCCCCGCCGCGGTCTATGAGGCCGTGGGCAGCGAGGCCGGCAACGCGGAAGGCGAGATGCACCTGGTGATCAACGCCCAGAACTGCGTCCACTGCAAAACCTGCGACATCAAGGACCCGACGCAGAACATCGACTGGAAGACGCCGGAGGGTGGCGGCGGGCCGAACTACATCGGGGGGATGTAGGGCAACCACAGACCGCCGCCGCCCGACCACCTCGGAACACCCGGGCGGCGGCGGGCCGAACACCATCGGGGGGATGTAGCGGGGGCAGTTTCCCCCACCCCGACCCTCCCCCGCAAGCGCGGGGGAGGGGGCGCGAATGGCGCTGGCTGCTCCCTCCCCCGCGCTTGCGGGGGAGGGTCGGGGTGGGGGCTTCACCAGCTGCCCCACCAACCCCCGATTGCACCGCTCGCCCACAAGGCGAGCCGCCTCTCACGCCTTCGTCGCCATATCGTCCGGCCTGCCCGCGCGACGGTTGCCCACGGCCTCGTGAGCCCATATCACGCCGCCATGCGTGGCCTGATCCGACCCTTCCTGGACCGTCCGGCCCTCACCGGCATCGCCCTCGGCGCGCTCGTCGTGCTCGGCATCATCGCGGACCTGCTGCAGCCCGCCCTGCCCGCCACCGCCATCCTCGCGGCGCTTGCCGCCATCGGGCTCGCCGCCGGGGTCGGCCTGGCGCGTGCGAAGCGGGAGGCCGCCTGGCCGCACGGCATCATGGCGACGGCCGCGCTGCTGCTGGCGGGGTTCCTGCTGCTGATCGGCCTGCAATACGCGGCGGGAGTCGAGCGCGGCGTGCTCGGCAGCCTCTCCGCCAGCATCGCCGCCCGGCAGGATCGCTGGTTCGGGGAGCCGCGCCACGACGTCGCCGCGCTGGAACAGCTGCGCGCCGCGCTGGACCAGGCGGAGCCCGCGCTGCGCCCGCGCCCGGCCTCGGCGGATGAGTTCCTCTACAACGCCATCCTGCTGCGGACGCGCGACGAACCCGTCATGGCCGCCCGCGCCCTGGCCGAATCGATCCGCCGCGCCGCCGACCCGCGCCCCGATGCGCTGCTGCTGCATGACGGGCTGATGGCGACCGGCCTGCCCGCAGTGCGGGAAGCGCTGTCCCCCCTGCCCGCCAACCTGCCCGCCGCCTTCCGCGACCATGTGGAGGCGATGGCCCTTCCGGAAGGGGCGGAGCGCATCACCGCCCTGACCCGCCTGGTGGAACAGGATCCGGAGGCGCTGCTGGCCACCGCCGCGCTGGCCCGCTCCCTCATCGCCGCGTCCCTCCCCCAGGGGCCGACGGTCGCGACGGCGGGGCGGATCGCGACCCTGATCTCGGCCTTCGAGGATGAGGACCGCCTGCCCGCCTTCGCCGCGCGCTTCCTGCACCAGGCCGCGGTCGCGCGGCTGCAGGAGGAGATGCTGGGCCTGGCCTGGACGCGGGACGTGGCGCAGCGCCGCCTGACCATCACCGCCCTCGCGCCCCCGCCCGGCCAGCCCAACCAGCCCATCCTGCTGCGTGTCGTGGCGCCGGAGCCCGCGACCTCCGTCCAGTTCGTCCGCGGCACGGATGCCGAGGGCACGGTCTGGGCCGAGGTGGCGCAGCGCGCCGGCGAACCGGCGCCGACGCTCCGCATCAACCGCCCCTGGCGGGTGCAGCCCATGCGCTTCCGCTACATCGACCGGGACGGGGTGATGGCGCCGGAGGTGTCGGTGACCTTCGACCCCGCCCAGGCCATCCGCGACCAGGCGCAGCGCACGCTGCAGCGCCAGGGCACCTTCGCGAACTACGCGCCAGGTCGGCTCGCCGGCGGGCGGCTCAACAACTTCGCCGTTGCCGGGCATCTGCGCGCCGGGCTGATCGCCATCGAATGGGCGACGGACGTGGAACGCCGCCCCCGCGTGGTGCCGGTGAACGTGCCGGATGAGGTGATCCTGGCCGGCGACCCGCCCCGCGCGGTGGTGGAGATGGCCGCGCCGCCCAATGCGCGCTCCGTGATCCTGGTCGCCGTCTTCGCCGATGGCACGAGGTCCAACCCGCTGGAACTGCCGATCCGCTGACCGGCGGGTGGCTTCACGGCGCGGCCGCGGCAGGGCAGACAGCCCCATCACCGGAGAACACACGCATGAGCAACGCCGCCCCCGCCGGGTTCCAGCACGGCATCACCGCCGCCGCCGCCCGCACCATCCTCGACGCCACCCTCGCGAAGGGGCGGGAACTCGGCCTCGCGCCGCTGACCGTCGTGGTGCTGGATGCCGGCGGCCACCTGAAGGCCGTGATGCGGGAGGATGGGTGCAGCCTGCTCCGCCCCGACATCGCCTGGGGCAAGGCCTTCGGCGCCATGGCGCTGGGCTTCGGGTCGCGTGAGCTGGCGCGCCGCTCCACCGCCATGCCGGGCTTCATGAACGCGCTGTCCGACCTGGCCGGCGGCCGCGCCGTGCCGGTGCCGGGCGGCGTGCTGGTGCGCGGTGCCGATGGTGCGGTGCTGGGCGCCGTCGGCGTCTCCGGCGATGCCTCCGACAAGGACGAGGTCTGCGCCGTGGCCGGCATCACCGCCGCCGGCCTGACCGCCGATACGGGCGACGCCGCCTGAGGCCCATCCCCCCGGACCGGCCGCAGGGCCGGTCCGGGGTTCCGCCACTCACCCCGGCTCCACCGCGCCGCCGGCCTCGACCCAGTCCTTGAACCCACCGAGGTTCCGGACATCGCCGTAGCCCATGTCCTTCAGCGTCCTGCCCACCAGCGCGGAGCGGCCGCCGGAAGCGCAATAGACCAGGATCGTCGCGGCCTGCTTCAGGGCGGGGTCGTGCATCGGGCTGTCGGGGTCCGCGCGGAACTCCACCAGGCCGCGGCTGACGGCCAGGGCGCCCGCGGCCTTGCCGCTCGCCTTCACTTCCGCGGCATCCCGCACGTCCAGCAGCAGCACGCCCGGCTGTTCGGCCATCGCCACGGCCTCCGCCGGCGCGATCCGGGGCACGACGGCATTCGCCGCGGCCAGCATGTCCTTCACCGTCAATGGCATGGCGGTTCCTCCCTGTGTGTGGCGCAAGCCTGCCCCCAGGACGCGCGGCACGGCAAGCCGATGGAGCCCGCCTTGGTGGAGCCCGTCTTGGTGGAGTCGGGGGCCGTTCCAGTGTAGTTCGCCGCGTGCCCCTCCTCGCCCTTGCCTTCCTCGCCTTCATCGGCCTCGGCCTGCCGGACCCGATGCCGGGCAGCCTCTGGCCCTCGCTCCGGCCGCATTACGGGGTGCCGAACGCGGCGCTCGGCCTGGTGCTGGCGGCGGTGGCCTCCGGCTATGTGTTCGCGGGGATGCTGACGGCGCAGATGATCGCGGCGGTGGGCATCGGGGGCGTGCTGGTGGGCAGCCTGGCGGCCACCACCCTGGCCGCGGCGGGGCAGGCCTTCGCGCCACCCTGGGCCGGCTTCGTGGCGCTGGCCGTGCTGGCGGGCTTCGGCGGCGGGGCCGTCGATTCGGCCATGAACCTCTTCGCCGCCTCCCGCTTCAAGCCAGGCCACATGAACTGGCTGCACGGCTTCTGGGGCGTCGGTGCGACGATCGGCCCCGCCACCGCCGCCGCGCTGCTGGCCGCGGGCTTCGGCTGGCAGGCCGGCTATGCCGCCGTGGCGCTGGCGCTCGGCGCCCTGACCCTGCTGTTCCTGGCAACGCGCGGGCGGTGGGAGGACGGTACCCCCCGCCCCGCCGCCACCCGGGCCAACCCGCTGGCCGTGCTGCGCCATCCCGTGGCGCGGCTGCAGGTCGCGGTCTTCTTCCTCTACACGGGGCTGGAGGCCGGGGCTGGCCAATGGGCCGCCACCATCATGACGGGCGCCCGCGGCGCGACGCCGGCGGAGGGCGCGATCGCCGCCACCCTGTTCTTCGCCGCCATCACCGGCGGGCGGCTGGCGCTGGGCTTCGTGCTGGATCGCCTCGGCGCGGATCGCGTGCTGCGGCTGTTCACGCCCGTGGCGCTGCTGGCGCTGCTGGCCTTCGCATCCGGCATCGCGGACCTGGTGGCGCTGGCGGTCTGCGCGGTGGCGCTGGCGCCGATCTTCCCGACGGTCATGGCCCGCACCCCCACCCGCGTCGGCCCGGCGCTGGCGGCGCAGGCGGTCGGGCTGCAGGTGGCCGCCGCCACCATCGGCGTCGCCGTCATCCCCGCCGCCCTCGGCCTGGGCGCGGACCTGGCCGGCGGGCCCTGGGTGGTGCCCTGGCTGCTGGCGGGGCTTGGGGTGGGGCTGACGGCGCTGATCTGGCGGCTGCCGGTCCGGCGCGGCTGATACCGGTCAGCCCGCCCCCTGCCATTCCGCCATGCGGGTTTCCTGGCGCAGCCGCAGGCGCCGGAAATCGAGCGCGGCGAACAGTTCCTCTACGCCCGGGTCGCGGTCCTGGGCGATGGGCAGCGTCGTGCGCGCCTCCTCCGCGAAGCGCGCGCGCAGCGCGGGATCGGCGCCGAGATACGCCTCCTCCCACCAGCCCATGATGCGCGGCCGCGCGGCCTCCAGCGCCCGGGCACCCACGATCAGCCCGCCCTTGCTGCGGTTCGCCACAGCCGAGGCCGGCAGCAGGTTCCAGAGGTCGTTGCACGCCCAGGCCGACCAGGGCAGGCAGTGGTCGATGTCGATGGACCCCGGCCGCAGCCGCTGCCCCGTCCAGACGCAATCGACGGGTGCGCCGCGCGCCAGGCGGTCCGCCACCAGGGCGCGGACGAAGCCCGTCTCCCGCTCCGGCTCCAGCCATTGCAGCGCGGCCAGGACCTCATCGGTCGAGACGACGCGCCCGGCCCTGGCGGCGTAGCCCTGGGTCAGGCGGACCCATTCCGCCAGCAGCATCGGCTCGATCCAGGCGGCCATGCGCCGCAGCGCCTGCCACACCGCCAGCGGCACGGTCGTGGCGCCGTAGGTCCAGAGCGTCTCCTGGTCCAGCCGCAGCCCGGCGGCGGGTGGCGGCAGGCGGCCATAGCGCGTCGGGAAGACCGGGCGGTCATCGGCGAAGGTCAGGTGCGTGGCGGGCATGGTAGCGATGACCTTGGCCGCATCGCCCAGCGCCAGCCGCAGCGCCGCCCCCATCTCGGCCCCGAAGCTCGCCCCCGGGCGCAGCTCGGCCGGGGCCAGCGGCGTCAGCGCCCGGAAGGCGTCCCGCACGAAGCCCATGCGGTCGCCCGGCAGCTGAGGCAGCCCGCGCGCCACCAGCGGCTTGAACATCCGCAGCCAGAACAGCGCCACCAGGCCGAGCGGCACCTCCACCGCATCGCCGGCCTCCCGCGCCACATTCGGGGAGGCATCGGCGATGCGCGCCAGGCAGCGGAGAAGCGCCAGCTTGTAGGTGGCCGATTTCTCCTGCCGCAGGATCACGCCCCGCAGCAGCGGCAGCGCGCCCGCGCCATCATCCGGCAGGTCGAGGATGACGGTCTGCCACCGCACATCCGCCCTGCCCTGCCGGTCCTCCACCCGCTCCGTCGCCACCCGCAGCGCGAGCCCGTGGTCGAGGCCGAGCCTTTCCACCTCCGCCGCCTCCATCGGCCACATCGGCCGGTCCTCCGGCGCCGGCCCGTGGCGGAGCGTCAGCACCAGGCGCCCGCCCGGCTTCAGCAGCGTCGCAAGCTTGCGCATGGCCCGCGGCCGGTCCGCCGGCGGCACATGCATCCAGACCGCGCTGGCCCAGACCAGGTCGAACTGAAGCCCCAGGCGATGCACCTGCGCCAGCGCCGGCATGCGGTCATCGACCCAGCGGATGGCGGCGGTCGGGTGCAGGCCACGGGCCGTGTCGCGCATGGCCGCGGCGGGCTCCACCGCCACCACCTCCCACCCCCGATCCGCGAACCAGGCGGCATCGCGGCCGGACCCGGCGCCGACATCCAGCACCAGGCCGGGCGCGGCGGGCAGGAAGGGCATCGCGCCGGCGTGGATCTCCTCGAACCCGAAAGCCTCATAGGCCTCCGTGAACTCCCGGAACCCGCGGTTGTAGGGGGTGACGGTGTCGTATTCCATCCCGCAAGCAGCCTCGCCTTTCGGGCCGGCCGCGCCAAGCGCTAGGTTCGGCGGATGAAGCCCCGAAACATCGTCATCCTGACCGGCGCCGGCATCTCCGCGGAGAGCGGCCTCGCCACCTTCCGGGACAAGGACGGCCTCTGGTCCAAGGTCCGGATCGAGGATGTGGCGACGCCCGAGGCCTTCGCCCGCGATCCCGCCCGCGTCCACGCCTTCTACAACGCCCGCCGCGCGCAGATCCGCGACCCGGCCATCGCCCCCAACGCCGCCCACCTTGCGCTGGCGGAACTCGATGCGCGCTGGCCGGGGGAGCTGCTGCTGGTGACGCAGAACGTGGATGACCTGCATGCCCGCGCGGGGTCGCGCCGGATGGTCGCGATGCATGGTGAACTCGCCAAGATCCGCTGCCTGGCCTGCGGGGCCGTGCAGCCCTGGGCGGAGGATCTCTCCACTGCCACCTCCTGCCCCGCCTGCGGCGCGGTGGGCAGGCTCCGCCCGCACATCGTCTGGTTCGGGGAGATGCCGATGCAGATGGAGCGCATCGGCGCGGCGCTCGATTCCTGCGACCTCTTCGTCTCCATCGGCACCTCCGGCCACGTCTATCCGGCGGCGGGCTTCGCCGCGGAGGTCGCGGGCCACGCCCGCACGCTGGAGCTGAACCTGGAACCCAGCGCCGGCCGCAGCCGCTTCGACGAAGCCCGGCACGGCCCGGCGACGCGGCTGGTGCCGGATTTCGTGGCGGAGCTGCTGGCATGACCGCGCTGCGGCGCGTGGCGGCCGCCTTGCTGCTGTCGGCCACCGCGGCGCAGGCGCAGCCTGCTGCCGTGCCGCCGGGCATCCTTGCCTGCGACCGTGCCGCCGCTGCGCCGCACGACCCGACGCGGCCCGAAGGCGTCCCTGGCGTGCTCTTCGACCGGCTGGACCCCGCCGATGCACCGGTCTGCGAACAGGCCGGGCGCGAGGCGCCCGACATCGCCCGCCTGCCGTTCCAGCTCGCCCGCCTGCGCGAACGCGTGGGGCAGGAGGCGGAAGCCGTGGCGCTGTATCGGGAGGCCGCGCGGCTCGGCCATGTCGCCGCCATGCTGCGGCTGGCGCGGATGGATGCGGCAGGCTTCCCGGCGGAGGCGATTCGCCTGCTGCGGCAGGCCGCCGAGGGGGGCAGCGACCCCGCCCTGATCGGCCCCGCGGAGTTGCTGGCCCTGGGCGCGCCCGGCATCCCTCCCGACGAGGCGGAGGCGCTTCGCCTGTTGCGCCGCGCCGCGCAGGGCGGCACGCCGGAAGCACTCTTCGCCTTCGGCCGGCTTCGCATGGGCGACCACCAGCCCCTTTTCGGCCAGCGCGATTCCCTCGTGACGGACCAGATCGAGGGCGCGCGGCTGTTCCGCCTGGCGGCCGAGCGTGGCTATGCCCCGGCGCAGTCGCGCCTCGCCCTGCTCCACCAGCACGGCCTCGCTGTGAACGGCCAGGTGGTCGTCACGGAGGATGAGGCGGAGGCGCTCCGCCTCTATCGCCTGGCCGCCGAGGGGGGCGATCTCTTCGCCCTCAACAGCATCGGCGTCTTCCATGAGCAAGGGCGCGGCGGCCTGGCGCGGGACGATGCCGCGGCGCTGCGCCACTACCGGGAGACGGCCGCGCGCGGCGACGACGTCGCGATGTTCAACCTCGGCCGCTTCTCCCTGGAAGGCCGCGGCGGTCTGGCACCGGACCGCGAGGCCGGGATCGGCTGGCACCGGCAGGCCGCGCGCGCGGGCAATCCCGGGTCGCAACTGGCCCTGCGGCGGCTTGGCCTGGATTGGTGAGGCCTGCCCGGGATGCGCGCCCTTGTCCTCCTCGCCCTGCTTCTCGCGCCGCCCGCCCTCGCCCAGCCCCTGCCCCGCCCGGGCCTCGACCCCGCGGCGGAGGCGCGCCAGGCCGTGGATATCCGCCTTCCCCCCTGGTCCAGCCTGGTGCGCGTGCAGACGGAGGCCGGCACGCGCTGCACCGGCGCGCTGATCGCGCCGGACCGCGTGCTGACCGCCGCCCACTGCCTGGTCGCGCCCCGCACGGGCAACCTGGTGCTGCCCGGCCGGACGCATGTGCTGGCGGGGTATGAGCGGGGCGAGTTCCGGGCGCATGCGACGGTGCTGGCCTTCCGCATCGGCCCCAGCTTCGACCCCGCCGCGCGCGGGCCGACAGGGGCGGATTGGGCGCTGCTGCGCCTCGCCTCCCCGCTGCCCGGCCCGGTGATGCCCCGCGCCCCCCTGCCCGCCCCCGGCACGCCCGCCATGCTGGCCGGCTTCCAGCAGGACCGCGCCCATGCGCTGCTGGCCGATACCGCCTGCCGGGTGGAGGGGCGCCACCGCGATTCCAGCCAGCGCTGGCTGCTCCGGCATGATTGCGCCGCGACGCGCGGCTCCTCCGGCGGGCCGCTGCTGGTGCGGCAGGGGGATGGCTGGGCGGTAGGCGGCATCGCCGCCACGGCCCAGCGCGAGGCGCGCGGCGGCACGGCCGTGGCGCTGGAGGGGCTGGAACTCGATTGACGCCGCCGGGCGATCAGGACAATATACCTACATCACCGCCTGAGCCGCGCCCGGGAGGGCCCCCGGCAGACACCGCAGAATCGGTGCTAAAAGTGCTAAAAAGGGTTAGTGCCTCTTATCCCAGGGTCACGCGGCCTGGGAGCCGGCGGCCTTGGCGGCCAAGCCGAGCTTCCGCAGCAGCAGGTCCCGCTGCACCGGCTTGCCGACATAGTCGTCCATCCCCGCCTCCCGGCACTGCCGTTCGAATTCGGGGCCGACGGCGGCGGTCAGGCCGATGATGTGGGTGCGGCGGTTCGGCCCGGGATGGCCGCGGATGCTGCGCGTCGCCTCCAGCCCGTCCATCACGGGCATCTGCAGGTCCATCAGGATCACGTCGTAGGGGGCGGCGCGGGCCGCCGTCACGGCCTGCTGGCCATCGCCAGCCACGACCACGGCGGCGCCGGCGCGGCTCAGGATGGTCTTCATCACCAGCTGGTTGGTCGGGTTGTCCTCCACCAGCAGCACCCGCACCTGCGGCCCGGCCTCGGCCAGGGCTTCCGGCACCGGGGCGGGCGGCGGCGGCGGGGCGGCGGCGACGGGCTTCGGCGGCGCCACCGCCACCAGCAGCGCGTCGCGCAGCCGCGTCGGCAGGGCCGGCTTCAGCAGCAGCCCGTCCAGCACACCCTGCCCGTTCGCCTCGCGCGGGTCGGTGGAGCCGGAGGCGCAGAGCAGCAGACGCGGGCGGCCGAAGGCGTCCCATTCCTGCCGGATGCGCCGCGCGAGGGCGAGCCCGTCGCCATCCGGCAGCTGCCCGTCCAGCACCGCGGCCTCGAAGGGCCGGCCGAGCGTCGCGGCCTGGCGCAGCGCGGCCAGCGCGGTGCCGCCATCCGCCACCGCGATCGCCTCCGCCCCCATGCCGGCAAGCTGCCGGACCATGATCTCCCGGTTCAGCGGCAGGTCGTCCACCACCAGGATGCGGCGGCCGGACAGGCCCGTCAGCGGCAGCTGGTCGCCCTCCACGCGGCCGATCTTGACGGTGAAGCGGAAGATGCTGCCGCCGCCATTGCGCACGCCGGCCAGGCGCGGCACCGCCTCGATGCCCCCGCCCATCTCCTCCGCCAGACGCTTGCAGATCGCGAGACCGAGGCCGGTGCCGCCATACTTGCGGCGGATGGAGGCATCGGCCTGGGTGAAGCGTTCGAAGAGCATGCCGATCTTGTCGCGCTCGATCCCGATGCCCGTGTCGGAGACGGAGACGCGCAGCCGCCAGTAGTCCAGCTCCGCCTCGATCGAGATCGCGACCTGGATCCAGCCGGTCTCGGTGAACTTGATGGCGTTGCCCACCAGGTTGAACAGCATCTGCCGGATGCGGCCGGGGTCCCCCACCACCTTGTGCGGCAGGTCGGGGGCCAGCGCGCAGACCAGCTCCACCCCCTTCGCCGCGGCGCGGGGGGCGAAGAGCTCGACGATCGTCGCGATCTCCTGCTCCACGTTGAAGGGCACGCTTTCCAGCTGCAGCGCGCCGGCTTCCAGCTTGGAGAAGTCGAGGATGTCGTTCAGCACCATCATCAGGTGCTCGGCGCTGCCCTGGATCGTCTCCGCATAGCGGCGCTGCACGCCATCGAGCCCGGTGTCGAGCAGCAGGCCCGTCATGCCGATCACGCCGTTCATCGGCGTGCGGATCTCATGGCTCATGGAGGCGAGGAATTCCTCCTTCGCCCGGCTGGCGGCCACCGCCGCGCGCTCGCTTTCCGCCAGGCGCTGGCCCTGCATCTTCAGCGCCTGCGCCTGGCGAACCAGCAGCCAGAGCGCGACCAGCGTGACGACGGCCGCGGCCGCGACGCCGGCGGCCAGCAGGGCGCCGAGACGGTTGGCGGTATCCAGCGCATCGGCACGGCTGCGCGCCGTCTCCACCACGAAGGTGCCCTGGCGCGTGACGGCGAAGGAGGCGACGACCTCCGACCCGTCCTGGTCCACGCCGGCCCAGGTCCCGGTCTCCCGCCGCGGCAGGAAGTCCCGGAAGATCCAGGAAGAGGAGTTGAGTTCACCGACGCCCTGCGTCGCGCCGTCGGAGCGCGCGAGCAGCAGGCCCTGGAAGGAGTGGACGCGGACGATGGCGCCGAAGGCATCGGCATGGCGCCGCGCGACGCCGACCAGGTAGTCCGGGTTCAGCACGGCGACGATGGCGCCCTGGAACTCCCCCCGCGCGCCGCGCATGGCGCGGGCATAGGGGATGGAATAGAGCCCGCCGGCCTGGGCGATGGACCGCCCCTGCGGCCCGATGAAGCGCCCGGGTTCCGGCGCGCCGAGCCGCAGCGCCTGGTTGCCGAAGCGCAGCAGGCGGAACCATTCGCGGTCGGCGACGGAGGCCTCCCGCAGCCCCTCCACGGAGCTGGCGATGATGAAGCCCTGCGCGTCGGTGATCAGCAGGGCGCGCATCTGCGGCACGTCCCGGATGCGGCCGGTGATCTGGCGGGTGACGGTGGCGGGGTCGGTCTCCGCCAGCCGGTCGGCGGCGTCCATCACGACCAGGTCCACGGTCTGCATGGCGCGCGTCAGCTGGTCCGCCAGCCCGGCCGCGACCCCCTGGGTAAGCCGTTCCGCTTCCGCGATGGCATCCTGTTGGCCGCGGTGCATTAAGATGCTGTAGATGCCGAGCAGGCATAGGGCGACGAGGCCGACCGCGGCGGAGAAGAGCAGCCAGGGACGCGGCTCGCTCGGCTTCGGCGCACCGAGGCCAAGCGAACGCCTGAAGGCTGCACGGAGTTGGGCGATGCGTGGGACCATCTTTGCGACGGCCATTATCGGCCTATTCGTCTTTTTTTGCGAGCGCGGTGAAGGCGTTCTGGCGCAAACATCGGGAGCGCAACGGTCCGCCACCGACACACCGTTGATTTTGGCTCAGAATTCCCCGGCCGCCTCGGCGCAGCCCCCCGCCGCCACGCCCCAGGCCGCCGCCCCGCGGCCCGAGCGCATGCCCGTTATTCGCGCCAGGGGCGAAATCCGCGTCTGCATGTGGCCGGAATATTTTGCCATCTCCTACCGCAACCCCCGGAACGGGGAGTTGGAGGGGATCGACATCGACATGGCCCGCGCCCTGGCCGCGCGGCTCGCTGTCCGCCTGACCTTCGTCGAGACCAATTTCGGCGAGTTCATGGACCGGATCGACGACGGCACCTGCGACATCGCCATGATGGCGGTCGGCATCACGCCGCCGCGGGCGCAGCGCATCGCCTTCTCCAAGCCCTACCTGGCCAGCCCGGTCTACGCGGTGACGACGCGCACCAACACCCGCATCCAGTCCTGGCGGGACATCGACAGCGCCGGCACCGTCGTGGCCGTCGCCGCCGGCACCATCATGGAACCGCTGATGCGCGACGCGCTGCGCAACGCGGAACTCATGGTGGTCCGCATGCCCCGGACGCGGGAGGGGGAGATCCTGTCCGGCCGCGCCGACGTCTTCATGTCGGACTACCCCTACACCCGCCGCATGGTGCTGATGCATGACTGGGCGCGCGTGATCGACCCGCCGGGCCGGTTCGGGGAGACGCTCTACGCCTATGCCGTGCAGCGCAACGACGCGGCCTGGCTGAACGAGGTCAACGCCTTCCTGGAACGCGCGCGGCTGGACGGCACCATCACCCGGTCCGCCACGCGCCACGGCCTGGCGCCGATCCTGCTGCCCTGAAGTGCTTGCCCGGCGGCGGCGGCGCTGTCACATGACGGAGGATTAACGACCCAACCGGGAGACGACGTCATGCTCACCCGCCGCAGCGCCCTGACGGCCGCGCTGGTCGCGCCTGCCCTGCTGCCCCGTGCCGCCGGCGCGCAAGGCGCCTGGGTGCCGGACCGGGGCCTGACCATGATCGTGGCCTTCGCGGCCGGCGGCGGCACGGACCTCGCCGCCCGCACCATCGCCCGCTTCATGGAACGCGACCTCGGCCAGCCCGTGGTGGTGCTGAACCGCCCGGGCGCGGGGGGCGAGATCGGCTTCACCGAACTGGCCCGCGCGCGGCCGGACGGGCTGACGATCGGCTTCATCAACACGCCCCATATCGTGACCCTGCCGATCGAGCGGCGGACGCGCTTCGCCCTCTCCGACTTCACGCTGATCGGCAACATCGTCGATGACCCGGGCGGGCTCTGGGTGCTGGCCGACAGCCCCTACCGGACGCTGGAGGACCTGCTGGCCGCGGCGCGGGCGCGGCCGGAGACGATCGGCTACGGCACCACCGGCATCGGGTCCGACGACCACCTGGCCATGCTGGCGCTGGAGCGCACGAGCGGTGCCAAGTTCCTGCACGTGCCCTTCGGCGGCAGCGCGCAGGTCAAGCAGAACCTGCTGTCCCGCGCCATTCCCGTCGGCGTCATGAACGTGGCGGAGGGGGTGGCCGAGATGAACCAGGGCGTGCTGCGCCCCCTCGCCCAGATGGGGGAGACGCGCTGGCAGCCGCTGGCGCAGGTGCCGACGCTGCGGGAGAAGGGCTTCGACGTGATCGAGGGCTCGATGCGCGGCATGGCGGCGCCGGCCGGCCTGCCCGCCCCCATGCTGGACCGCCTGGCGCTGTCCGTCCGCCGCACGGTGGAGAATGCGGAGTTCCAGGCCGCCGCCACGCAGCAGAACCTGCCGCTGCGGTTCCTGGCGCCCGATGCCTATGCGGCGGAACTCCGCGCGCTGCAGACCCGCTACCAGACGCTGTGGAACGCCCATCCCTGGCGGGAGAGTTGATCGCTTCCGGCTACCGCCAGGGCCCGCGGCGGGCTTAACTGAAAAAAAACACCGCTGGAGGAAACGAATGAACATCACCCGCCGCCGCCTGGCCGCGCTGGCCCCGGCCGGCCTGGCCGCCACCACGCTGGCCCGCCCTGCCCTGGCGCAGGGCGCCGGCGACTATCCCAACCGGCCCATCCGCATGATCGTCGGCTTCGCCGCCGGCGGCGGCACGGACCTCTCGGCCCGCACGGTGCAGCCGAAGCTGCAGCAGCTGCTCGGCGGCACCATCCTGATCGACAACCGCCCGGGCGCCGGCGGCAACCTGGCGACCGAGCTGACGGTCCGTGCGCCCGCGGATGGCTACACGCTGCTGATGGGCACCATCGCGGCGCTGGCCATCAACCCCACCATCTACCGCAACCTGCCCTTCGACCCGCAGGCGGACCTCACGCCGATCAGCCAGGCGGGGTCCATCCTCAATGTGCTGGTGGTGCCGGCGGACCGGCCCTGGCGGACGGCGGCGGAACTGATCGCGGCCGCCAAGGCGCGGCCCGACACCATCACCTACGGCTCCTCCGGCGTCGGCGGCGCGGGGCACCTGGCCGGCGCGCTGCTGGACCAGATGGCCGGCATCAAGACCGTGCATGTGCCCTATCGTGGCGGCGGGCCGCTGATGACGGACATGGTCGGCGGCAAGATCGACTACGCCTTCTCCACCGCCCCCACCGCCATCCCGCAGATCGAGGCCGGGAAGCTCCGGGCCCTGGCCGTCCCCACCCTGCAGCGGTCCCCCCTGATGCCCAACGTGCCGACGGTGGCGGAAACCCTGCCGGGCTACGAGGTCGGCAACTGGTACGCGCTGGTCGGGCCGAAGGGCCTGCCCGCCCCGGTCGTGGAGAAGCTGAACGCCGCCATGCGCGGCACGCTGGCCGACCCGGACGTGCGTGCCCACCTGGCCCGCCACGGCGTGGAGCCCACCCCCTCCTCCCCGGAGGAGCTGGCGCGCTTCATCCGGGACGAGACGGCGAAGTGGGCGCCCATCGTCCGCGCCTCCGGCGCGACGCCGGACTGAGACCACCGGCCGAAGGGAGAGACTGGCGGCCCGCCGGAAGTCCGGCGACGCCAAGCCCGCGGAGCGGGCGCCGGCGACTGAGGCATGATCGGCCGGTGGCGGCGCTTCCGCCCGGCACCGTTCCGGGCTAAGCCTCCGCCGCCATGCGCCACTTCCTGGAATTCGAAAAGCCCATCGCCGAGCTCGAAGGCAAGATCGAGGAGCTGCGCCGGGCGACCGACGCCGGCGGCATCGATGTTGCCGAGGAGGTCGGCAAGCTGCGCGACAAGGCGGAAGCGCTGCTCCGCCAGACCTACGCGAAGCTCACCCCCTGGCAGAAGGCGCTGGTCGCCCGCCACCCGGAACGGCCGAAGGCGGCGGACTACATCCGCGGCCTGATCGAGGAATGGACGCCACTCGCCGGCGACCGCGCCTATGCCGATGACGCGGCCGTGCTGGCGGGGCTCGGCCGGTTCCGGGGCCGCGCCGTCGCCGTGCTGGGCACGGAGAAGGGGCGCGATACCGAAAGCCGCGTGAAGCACAATTTCGGCATGGCGCGGCCGGAGGGCTACCGGAAGGCCAAGCGGATCATGGAACTCGCGGGCCGATTCGGCCTGCCCATCATCAGCTTCGTCGACACCGCCGGCGCCTTCCCGGGGATCGAAGCCGAGGCCCGTGGCCAGGCGGAGGCGATCGCGCGCTCCATCGAGGCCGGGCTCGACGCCCCCGTCCCCTTCGTGGCGACGATCATCGGGGAGGGCGGGTCGGGCGGCGCCATCGCGCTGGCCGCGGCCGACCGCGTGCTGATGCTGGAACACGCCATCTATTCCGTCATCTCGCCGGAAGGCTGCGCCAGCATCCTGTGGCGCGACGCCGCCAACGCCCCCCAGGCGGCGGAGGCGCTGCGCCTGACGGCGGAGGATCTGCGCAAGCTGGCGCTGATCGACGCCATCATCCCGGAGCCGCTGGGCGGCGCGCATCGCGACCACGGCATGATGCTGGCCGCCGTGTCCCGCCAGGTGTGGGATTGCCTGGAGCCGCTGATGACCCTGGACGGCGCCACGCTGCGCGCCCGGCGGCGCGAGAAGTTTCTTGAAATGGGCAGGACCGGCGTCATCTGACCGGCCTGCACCTGGGATGATCGGGCCCGCATGCCCCCTGCCGATGCGCCGATCCCGCCCGCCGAGCTGAAACGGCTTTTCTTCCGCATCTTCCCCGCCGTCGCGCTGGCCATGTTCGGCGCGGCGCTGGACCAGACACTGGTCGCGGCCGCGCTGCCGGCCATTGCGCGCAGCCTGGGCGAGGTCGAGCGCGTCTCCTGGATCGTCGTCCTCTACCTCGTCGCCAATACGGTGGCGGCGCCGGTCTATGGGCGGCTCGGCGACGCCTTCGGGCGGCGGCGCATGCTGCTGGTGGCGCTGGGATTCTATGCGGCCGGCGCCTCGGCCTGCGCCATCGCGCCATCCCTGCCCTGGCTGGCGGCGGCGCGGGTGGTGCAGGGCTTCGGGGGCGGCGGCCTGATCAGCCTGTCCGTCGCCCTGATCGCGGAGGTCGTGCCGCCGCGGGAACGCGGGCGATTCCAGGCCTGGATCGCGGCGGTGTTCACCGGTGCCAGCGCGCTCGGCCCGGTGCTGGGCGGGTTCCTGACGGGGCAGTTCGGCTGGCGCAGCGTCTTCATGCTGCAGCTGCCGCTGGCGGCCCTGGCGGCGTACCTCGCCGTCACACGGCTGACCGCGACGGCCAAGGGATCGCCGCGGGGCTTCGCCTTCGACTGGCGGGGCCTGGTGCTGTTCAGCCTGTTCGTGGCGCCCGCCCTGCTGGCGCTGGACCAGGCGCGCAGGCTGACCACGCTGCCGCTGCTGGTGGCGGCGGGTCTCGCGGTGGTGGCGGGCGTCGCGCTGTGGCTGCTGCTGCGGCAGGAGAAGCGGGCGGCGGACCCGCTGCTGCCGCTCACCCTGCTGGGCGATGCGACGATCTGGCGCACCAACCTGATGACCGGGCTGGTGAACGGCGCCTTCGTCGGCACCATCGCCTTCCTGCCGATCTACCTGACGACGGTGCGCGGGCTCAGCCCCTCCGAGGTCGGCTTCGCCCTGCTGCCGCTTTCCGCCTGTTCGGGCTTCGGCGCGCTGATGGCGGGGTCCGGCCTGGCGCGGACGGGGCGGACGATGCTGTGGCCGACCATCGGGCTGACAGCGGCCTCCCTCGCCCTGGTCGCCATCGCGATGGGGGCGGGCGTGCTGCCGATGCCGGTGCTGGCCGTGCTGCTGGCGGTGGCGTCGCTGGGGTTCGGATCCTCCTTCCCCATGGTGCAGATCACCGTGCAGGTGGCGGCGGGGCGGGAGAGGCTGGGCAGCGCCACCGCCTCCGTCCAGTTCAGCCGCTCGCTCGGCGCCGCCACGGGCACGGCGCTGCTGGGGGCGGTGCTGTTCGGCGCGCTGGTCGTGGCGCCGGGCGATGCGGCCGGGCTCTTCGTCACGCTGGTCAACCAGGGCGCGGCGGCGCTGGCCGCCCTGCCGCCGGCGGGGCGGGCGCTGTTCCAGTCGGAACTGCTGGACGCCTTCCGGGCGCTGTTCGGCGCCGCGGCGCTGCTGACGGGCGCGGCGGCATGGCTCTGCACGCGGGTGCCGCTGCAGCGGGTCTGATCCGGCGGTTTCTTTTTTAACCAGATTGCCGAGAATTCATTCAACCCTGGGTCACAGGATGTTGCCCAGGATGGCCCCCTGCCCGCAGGCTGGTGCGGGGAAGGAACCAATCGCATGACAGAGAGATCGCCACAGGACCTCGGGCGCCGCCTGCTGGTCATCTGCCTGGGTGCCGCGGCGCCGGGCCTGGCCCTGGCGGGTGGCGCCGCCGCCGCCCCGGCGCGCCAGGCGGGGCCGGAGACCGGGGCGACCCCCGTGCAGGGCCGCTACACCGGCATCAATGACAGCGACCCGAGCGACGGTCCCGGCTATGGCCGCGGCCAGCGCCGTGGCACCGGCCTGACCGACAGCGACCCGAGCGATGGCCCCGGCAATGGTCGCGGCGCGCGGCGCGGCACCGGGATCACCGACAACGACCCCAGCGACGGCCCCGGCAATGGTCGTGGTCGCCCGCGCGGCACGGGCCTGACCGACAGCGATCCCAGCGACGGTCCCGGCAACGGACGCGGCCGCGCGCGCGGCACCGGCCTGACCGACAGCGACCCCAGCGACGGGCCGGGCAATGGCCGCGGGCGGAACACGGGGCTGACGGATAGCGACCCGTCCGACGGCCCCGGCCAGGGGCGGCGCGGACGCTGAGATGGGAAAGGCCCGGCGCCATCGGCACCGGGCCTTTTTCATGCCGGGCGACGTGCTTGACACGCGCTTCGGCCACCCGAACCCTGCTGGCAGCGCGACTGAACCGATGTGGCATTTGGGCCGCGTGCCGCGGGCACGGGTGGCCTGCAGGAGATCGCGATGACCATCACCCGACGCGCGTCGCTCGCCCTTCCGTTCATTGCCGCCGCCGGTCGCGCCTCGGCGCAGGGCTGGGTGCCGGACCGCCCGGTGCGGATCATCGTGCCCTTCGCGCCCGGCGGCAGCACGGATGTCAGCGCGCGCCTGGTCGCGCAGGCGATCTCCGCCCGGCTCGGCCGCCCCGTGGTGGTGGAGAACCGGGCCGGCGCCACCTCCACCATCGGCACGGCGGAGGTCGCGCGCGCGCCGGCCGATGGCCACACCTTGCTGGTCGCGACCTCCCCCTTCGTCATCACCCAGTTCGCCTTCGCCAGCCTGCCCTATGACCCCGAGCGTGACTTCCGCGCGGTGGGGCAGATGACCACCGCGCCCATGATGGTGGGCGTCCGGGCGGACCTGCCGGCGCAGAGCTTCAACGAGTTGCTGGCGCTGGCCCGCGCGCGGCCGGGCGCCCTGAGCTACGCCTCCGTCGGCGAGGGCTCGCTGACCCATGTCGCGACCGAGTTGCTGCGCCAGCGCGCGGGGGTGGAGCTGCTGCACGTGCCCTATCGCGGCAGCGGCCCGGCGATGATCGACCTGGCCGGCGGCCGGGTGGACGTGATGCTGACGGCGGAGATCGAGCTGCTGCCCCAGATCCAGGCCGGCCGGGCGCGCCTGCTGGCGGTGGCGACGCCGACCCGCATGGCCCGGTACCCCGACCTGCCCGCGGTCGCGGAGATGCTGCCAGGCTACCGCGCGGAATTCTGGGCCGGCCTCATCGTGCCGGCCGGCACGCCGGATGCCGCGGTCACGCGCCTCAACGCCGTCCTGAACGAGGTGCTGGCCATGCCCGATGTCGCGGCGCGGCTGAACGAGCTTGGCGCGATGCCGACGCCCAACACCGCCGCCGCCTTCACGCAACTCCTGCAGGAGGAGCGGCAGCAATGGGCAGACGCGGTGCGCCGGTCGGGCATCCGCGTCGGCTGAAGGCTCAGCGCCGCAGGAAATGCGGGGCGACGACGTCGAGCACCACGACGCCGTCGCTGACCTTGCGCAGGACGTAGCGCAGGCGGGCGATTCCCATCTCAGGCTTGCTGCGGCTCGGCCGCACCTCCTCCACCACCACCTGCATCGTCACCGGCTCGTCCGGTGCCAGCGGCGCGGGCCACTTCAGCTCGGCACCGCCGGCGCCGAGGTTGCAGGAACCGAGCAGGCCGCTGCGGATCAGATGGCCGAAGGCGGCGGCGTAGGTGTGCAACCCGCTCGCGACCAGGCGGCCGAACAGCGAATCACGGGCCGCTTCCTCATCCAGGTGGAAGGGCTGCGGGTCGTAGCGGCGCGCGAAGTCCAGCACCTCCTCCCGCGTCAGCACGAAGCCGCCGAGGTCGAAGACCATGCCGGCGGCGAGGTCATCGAGCGACCGGATCGGGGTCATCGCCGCCTCAGATGTCGAGCTTGTAGATGCGCTTCGCGTTCTCGAACATGAACTTGCGATAGGGCACCTCCCGCAGGCCGAGGTCGTCGATCTCTCGCCGCGTGCGCTCGAAGGACAAGGCGGGGTAGTCGGTGCCGTAGAAGACCTTGTCCTGGCCGTAGGTGTTGATGAAGTTCACGAAGGAGGCCGGCCAGTATTTCGGCGCATGCGCGTCGCTGCCGATGAAGACGTTGCGGTGCTTATAGGCCATCATGATCATCTCGTCGGCCCAGGGAATGCCGACATGGATGCCGACGAGCTTCAGCTCCGGGAAGTCGCAGGCGACGGCATCGAGCGTGATGGGACGGCCGACGCTGCGCAGCGGGCGGTCCGGCACATAGACCATGGACTGCCCGACCTGCATCTGGATCGGCACGTCGAGTTCGACGCATTTGGCGTAGTAGGGATAGTAGCGCGCATGGTCGGGCGCGAGTTCGAACCAGTGCGGATAGAGATGCGCGCCGATGAAGCCGTGGTTCCGCACGGCGCTTTCCAGCTGCCGCACGCCCTTCATGCCCTCGGTCGGATCGACGCCCATGATGCCGCGGAAGCGGTCGGGATAGCGGTTCACCGCATCCGCCACGGCCGACATCGGGATGTGCCAGCTGCCCTCCAGGCCCAGCTGGCCGACCTTCGCGGCCAGCAGGAACGCCATCTGGATGTTGCTGGCATCCATCAGCCGCAGCATGTCCTCCAGCGTCTCCCGCTGCAGCTCGCCCGGTGCGCGCCCGAACTTCGTGGTGTGGAACTTGTTGATCCACTCCGGCCGCGCTTCCGCCACCTCCTGGGTATTGAGGTTGCAGACGGCGTCGATGGCGGGAAGCGCGTGCATGCGGCGGGGATCCTTCAAGGCAGGCGATTGCGCAGGTCGATGAAGCGCCGGGCCTTCCAGGCGCGCCCGGGATCGACCAGATCGGCGTGCGACACGCGCACGATTCGAGGCGTGATGCCGACAGCCTGCTTCACCGCGGCCGCGAGCGTGTCGTCATGCGACGCCGGCGTGCCGGCGGGCAGCGACACCGCGAGCTCCAGCTCATCCATCGAGAAGGGGTCGGCGGGATCGCTGCGGCACAGGCGGAACTGGTGGTCGAGCACCTGCGCATCCGCCGCCATGGCGCGGTCGAGCAAGGCGGGGTTCACCAGCATGCCCTTGATCTTGACGAAGCTGTCGGCCCGGCGCGGCTGGGTGACGATGCGGTCCACCGTGGCGCCGCAATGCGGGCAGGGCGCCTGGCTGCGCACGGCGATGTCGCCGATGAGGTAGCGCAGCAGCACCGTGCCGCGGCGGTTGAGATGGGTGATCGCGACCAGCCCTTCCTCGCCATCCCGCAGGGGCTCATGCGTCTCGGGGTGCAGGATCTCGGTCCAGTATTCTTCCGGCGCGGGGTTGTGGTAGCCGCTGCCGGGCGTGCATTCGACGAAGCCGCCCTGCAGTTCCGTCGCGCCATAGCTGGCGCGCACCACGGCATCGGCGCCGACGGCGGCGGCGGCCTCCACCAGGTTGGCGCGGCCGGCCTCCGGCAGTTCCTCCCCGCTCACCAGCAGATGCTTCAGCGTCGGCAGGCGGAGGCCGAGTTCGGCGGCCGTCCGCAGCACCAGGCGCACATAGGAGGGCACGCCCCAGGCCGCGGTGACGCCCTGCGTCGCCAGCGCCGTCGCCACCTGTTCCCGCCCGCTGCCGGTCTTGAAGCTGGGCGCCGGGCGGCCAGGCAGCATGGCGATGACCGGGATGTGCAGCGCGCTGGCCGCGTTCATCACGCGGATATAGGCGCCTTGCGGATACTGCGTGATCGGGTAGAGGTTCGCCAGCACGTCGCCCTGGCCGATGCCGCGCAGCGTCAGCATTCGGCGGTAGGTGGTCAGGATGTTGTAGAAATCGTGGGAGGTGGAGACGAAGGGCGTGGCCGCGCCGGTGGATCCCGTGGTGTAGAGCGTCTCCCACACCACCCGCTCCTCCAGCGGCCCTTCCGTGACGGAGAGCACGAAATCCTGGTGGCGCGCGATGTAGTCGGTCTTGCGCGTAGGCGGCAGGCGCCGGAGGTCATCCAGCGATCGGAAATCGGCACGGGTCAGGCCGGCTTCTGCGAAGATCTCCCGGTAGAAGGCGTGGCCGGCGAAGACGCGGTCCATCGTGGCCGCGAAATTCGCCTCCTGCGCCGCGCGGATCTCCGTCGGGTCCGCAAACAGGATCGGATCGTCGCTGCGCGCCGACATCGCTTTCCGCCGCCTGGACTGTCCCCTGGGGGGAAGACTGGCCCAGGCGCCGGCGGAGGACAACCCGCCGTTGGCGTGCGTTGATCAGCGCGGCGCGGTCAGGCCTTGCCGTGGCAGTGCTTGTACTGCCAAGCTTTCGCCTTAAACAGTTGAAACAGAAGGTTATTTTTCGCCATAATTAGACATGCCTAGCTTTTGCCTATGTCCGCCGCTCCATACAGCTGGCTCGTGATACGCTAGCCTCTTCACTCTCCAAGCTCAACCAAAGGACCAACGCTCATCACGCGTTGCCACTGTGCGCTGCTGACGAGCCGCGGTCAGCCTCGGCGTATTGCGGTTTCGCCCTAATAAATAAAATCTGACACCCGGCGACCGTAGCAGAGGTTGGGTTTTGACCGGAAGCTGAATGGCGGCTTCAAACCGCCGCCCACGGAAACAGACGTTGAGCCGACGCAGCTAAGCTAACCTGTCCATCGGCGCCGATATTAAGCTTGGGAGCCAGCAACTCATGGTCGAATTTGCGAATTAGTGCCAGCGACATCGCAGACAGTTTAGTCCGCCCCAGTCGTGGCACTTCCAGATAAGATGGGCGTATACCTATTTTCTGAATGAGTAACAAGGAATCAAACGACGCAAATTGATAGAAAATAGAGAACAATATCAAATTCCCCACAGAAATGGTCTAAAACGGAATATCGTCATCAAGTTCGGATGGCGCTTTAGGTAGCGCGCCGGCGGGCAGGGGCACGTTCCGAACCACATAAAGATTGAGGATATCCTCGCGGTCCATGAAGATAATCTGGCTGCGCTTGCTAGCGTCTAGTTTGCCCGCGAGCCACTGCTGTGCCGCCTTGGTGATCTCGCCTCCAGCTACGATGAAGGCATGGTCCACCAGCACCTTCCGATTGGTCTCAGGATCGAAGATTTCATGGCCGAGCATCATCAATGCCTGGTTGTGGATCTCAGCCATATTGGCATTGCCGGCCTTCGTAACTCCGGAGGCGTCGAGCTTACCCTTCTTCGCCTGGATGCCGAAGTAGATGTAGTGCTGGGTGGGTAGCTGATACCGCATCCAGATGTCCTTGCCGAACTCGTTAGACTTGTCCTTGTGTCCGGCGATGGTGATGCGGTGGAAGCCAGCGTGCTTGAGCAACGGCATCAGCACCTCACCGATGAGATCATCCTCCGAGCACTTGTCCAGGTAGGCAGCGAGCTGCAAACGCCTGGCTGCCTCGACGGCTGAAAGAGGGCGGTGCGGGTTGGTGGAGATACCCGCTACCTTCTGCGTGCCAACGTGCCGGATGTAGCACTGCTTGTCCTCGGCATAGAACGCCTCGAACCCTTCCCGCCCAAGCGCCAGATTCAGGGTCTTGAGTGCGGCCGGTCGCTGCTCCGGCTCGTCCTTCGCGTCAGCCTGGTCCATCAGGCGAGCGATAACGCGGCAAAAGGCATCCGGCGGTGTCAGGTCGTCCGCGTGGGGCTCCTCCAGAATCTTCCTGAGCACGCCGGCGGTCCAGTCCCCCCGCGTCGTGCCGTCATGCGCGTAGTCGGTGCCAGCATCTTCGAAGAACCGGGTCAGGTGCGAGCTGCTGCGATAGACGAAGTGGGGAGTGGGGAAGTTGGGGTGTACCGCGATCATCTCGGCAATGGCCCTGACCGTCCTGTCCTTCCAAACCATGTCGCCTATCCCCGAGCTGCCCCACAACCTAGCATTCGTATCGCAGCCGATGTAGTTTCTCTCTAAATCAGCGGCCTTTTTGCCACCGAATCGCGAAACGAATACGAGGTCATGCAATGGCTCTGAACTACACAGGGATGGGCGCCGGTCCTTCCGCGAATACCGTCACCGATCCGCAAAAGCTTTTTCAAGCCCTGCCCAACAAGGCAAAGGCGTACTCCTACCTGCGCGACGTGCAAGGCGAGGTGCTCGGTGCTTGGCACCTGCAACGTGCGCAGCAGCGTGATGTTGTCATCAAGATGAACACGGGTGGCGGGAAAACCACTGTCGGCTTGCTCATGCTCAAGTCGTGCCTGAACGAGGGTGTGCGGCCAGCGGCATACTTCTGCCCGGATAAATACCTGTGCTCCCAGGTTATCCGTGAGGCGGCTAATCTCGGCATTCAAACTACCGATGATCCTCGCAAAACTGAGTACCAGTCTGGCGCTGCGATTCTTGTTGCGCCGATCCATGTACTTATCAACGGTAAGTGCCGGTTTGGCGTCGGCTACGGAGCACAATCGGAAATTCGGCTTGGTGCTTTTGTCATCGATGACGCTCACGCCTGCCTTGGGATTGCGGAAGATCAATTTTCGCTAACGCTCCCGCGCGCCCATGATGGGTACAAAAAGCTCCAGGCGCTGTTCGATGAAGACCTTCGCAGCCAGACCATGACTGGAGCGGTGGAAATCGAGCAGGGTACTGGCGGCGGGCTTGTTCAAGTCCCCTTCTACGCCTGGATCGAAAAGCAGCCTCAGGTGCTACGTGCCTTGTCACCGCATGCCGCTGATTCCGAGTTTGAGTATACGTGGCCGCTCATCAAGGAAGACTTGGGTCAGTGCCGGTGCTTCTTCACTCCGCAGAAGGTCGAAATATCGTACCGGTCGCTGCCTATCGGCGTATTGCCCGGCTTCGAGATGGCTGCCCGACGTATCTACATGACGGCAACGCTAGCTGACGATTCGATCCTTGTTAGCCACTTCGGTGCCGATGCTGAAAGTGTCTCTCGGCCTATCACGCCACGGTCTGCCAGTGACCTGGGGGAGCGGATGATTCTCGTTCCCCAGCAACTCAATCCGGGGCTGACCGATGTAGAGATCAAGGAGTACATCGCAACTCACATTAAGCCGCACAGGAATGTCGTCGTCATAGTGCCGTCTGAGAAGAGAGCGGAGTTCTGGGCGGATGTGGTGAGTACCGGCATGACGCTGACAGCCGGCAATTTGCAGGCTGGTGTTGATCGGCTCCGGGCATCGAAGGGCGGCCTCCTTGCGGTACTCGTCAACAAGTACGACGGCGTCGATCTGCCGGAAGACGCTTGCCGCCTACTGGTTGTCGATGGTGTGCCCGATGTACGAAGCCTGCTGGATCGATATGACCAAAGCACCCTTCGCCACAGCGACCGGACGCTCGCAGGGCAGATACAGCGCATCGAACAGGGCATGGGTCGCGGCATCCGCTCTAACGATGACTACTGTGCCGTGCTCCTCATGGGAGCTGGGCTAATCCGCGCTCTCTACGCAACTGGGGCGGAAGCGCACTTCTCGCCCGCCACAGCCGCTCAGGTCGCACTCTCGCTCCAGGTCAGCACGCAGGTGGCTAACCGGGGCTTGCCGGCGGTCCAGGAAGCATTTCAAGACCTCTGGGCGCGCGACCCTGGATGGGTGGCCGCAGCGCGTAACACCCTGATCCCCGTGACCTATCCGGATCGAACAACCATTGACCCGATTGCTGCCGCACAGCGCGCGGCGTTCGAGGCACTTAGGATCA
The DNA here is from genome assembly GCA_027482245.1 of Acetobacteraceae bacterium. Classification (GTDB taxonomy): domain Bacteria; phylum Pseudomonadota; class Alphaproteobacteria; order Acetobacterales; family Acetobacteraceae; genus Falsiroseomonas. Next base: position 119,734 of record JAIXWG010000063.1, read on the forward strand.
ATCGCGCTGATCAGGCGGAAGCGGCACTCCGGGCGGCAGAGGGGGGCCAAACGGACAGGAAGGTGAAGGGGTGGCTGCTCGATCAGGTCGCCGCCGCTGTCCATCACTTGGACAAGGTTCGTAGCCAGCAAATCCTGCACTCGGCTATCGAGAAGAACAGTCTCGTCACGAAGCCGATTGCGGCCATTGCCTACAGGCGCGTCGAAACCGTCGGGATGAATCAGGCGACGCAGGCTTCCCAGTTTTTGACCGAGACGTACGGTGGCGACGGCAACAAGCTGCTTATGGGAATCAACGGCATCCTAAGTGATCTCGTCTTCATCCGAGATGAATCGGAAGAGTTCGAGCAAGCCTTATATGATATTGGGCTTCACATCGGATTTCGTTCGCAGCGCCCAGAGAAGGATGGCACCTCGAATCTCGACGTGCTTTGGGGCATTGGTAATGCGACTTACCTGCTGTTGCCCTGTAAGAGTGGCGCAGTGTCCGGGACGATCTCGAAGCACTATTGTGACGAAGTGGGCGGCTCGGCCAACTGGTTCACCGAAGAGTACGATCATACCTTTTCGGCGACGCCAGTTATCATTCATCCCTCTGCTACGTTGGACCGGCTAGCCACGCCTCCCGCAAACATGCGGGTGATGACAGCCGTACAGGTTGAAACACTGCGGGATCGGGTGCGTGCTTTCGCGCATTCCGTAAAGGATCGGCTCAACGAACCGGCACAAATGCGGTGGGCGTTGAATGCCAACAATCTGCTGGGTGAACACTTCGTGCAAAACAACACCATCCCGTTTAGGCGCTAGTTTAGTTGGAGGTTGGGCTCAGGCGACGAGAATTTTGTTGAGCTACTCAAGCTATTAGCTCCACCGCAGCCCGCTTCATGTCATCATTTGCGTCGATATAGATAAGCGTCGAGGACAAGGAGCGATGGCCAGCGAGGGCAGCGAGCACACGAACGCCGACCCCTTTGCTGGCCAGTGTAGTGATGAACGTTCGGCGTCCCGAATGGCTCGTTGCCCCATCCAACCCAGCCTGCCGATAAATCGCGTTCAGCGTCTGGCAAAGGGTGTTGGCCGAGAAGCCGTCGCGCTTCTGCGTCCGAAAGAGGCGTTCGCCATGCGCGCGACGCTTGAGACACTCAACATAGGCCCCCAACTCTCGGCGAAGCTTCTCCGAGACGAACACCACCCTGCCGTGCCGTCCCTTCGTCTGCGAGGCGTCGAGCCTGATCTCCGGCTTCACTTGTCCATCCGACCCGAGCACGTCGCCAATCCGCAGCGCAGCAACTTCACCAACACGCATGCCGGCCCAATGGGTGACCAGCAGCATCGCCCGGTTCCGGGCTG
>JAIXWG010000031.1 GCA_027482245.1 Acetobacteraceae bacterium
GATCCTCCGTCCCATCCTTGCCGTTCGGGGTTGCACCCCAGGCAACCGTTCGGGTTCAAAGGGAGACGGATCCGGGCCAAGCTCAGAAACGGTCTTAGGACCGAGGGGCCGACGGCCTCGAGATCGCGCCGCCGGTGCTGGGCTGCAGCCCAGCACCGGCGGTCACACTATGCACCATCGCCAAGACACAAGGGCCCGCAGGCCCTCGGCGGGTGAAAGGGTCCGGGGAAGAGGGCGGAGCCCTTTTCCCCGGCGATGGCACCGCCCTCGCCCAACGCAGCGCCCCCGGTCTAGGCTCTGTCCCGCACCACCTGGGGGGCGAGCGGCGATGCGTGGTTGGCTGATGCTGGGCGTGGCGTTGCTGGCGCCGCTGGTCGCTGCGGCGCAGGAGGCGCGGGTGGCGATCCAGACGGAGACGTCGTCGCTCGATCCGCATTTCGCGCTGGTGGGGGCCAACCAGGCGGTGATGCGGCATCTCTTCGATCCGCTGGTGGCGTCGGACCGCAATCTGCGCCCCATCGCGGGGCTCTCGAAGTTCTCCAATCCGGAGCCGGATGTGTGGGAGTTCCGCCTGCGGCCTGATGCGCGGTTCCATGATGGCACGCCGGTGACGGCGGAGGATGTGCGCGCCTCGATCGAGCGGATGCCGCGCGTGCCGAACAGTCCCGCGCCCTATATCCGCCTGGCCGGCAGCATCGCGGCGCTGGAGGTGGTGGACAGCCGCACCATCCGCATCCGGTCGCGTGGCGTGGATCCGTCGGTGCCGCTGAATGCGATGACGGCCTGGATCATCCCGGCGCGGATCGCGGCCACGGCGACGACCGCGGATTTCAATGCGGGGCGTGCGGTGGTGGGTTCCGGCCCCTGGCGCTTCGTGGAATGGCAGCCGGGATCGGCGCTGCGCCTGGCGCGGAACGATGGCTATTGGGGGGAGGCGCCCGCCTTCGCCCGCGCCACGCTTCGCCCCGTGGCGAACGATGCCGCGCGCCTGGCCGCGCTGCTGGCCGGGGATGCCGACCTGGTGGACGCGGTGCCGCCCGGGGAGGTTGCGCGGCTGCGCGCGCGGCCGGAGGTCGCGGTCTCCACCGCCTCCTCCAACCGGATGATCTATATCGGCCTGGACCAGGCGAATGATCCGTCCCCCTTCGTCACGGCGCGGGACGGGCGGCCGCTGGCGGGCAATCCCCTGAAGGATGCGCGGGTGCGGCACGCGCTGTCGCTCGGCATCAATCGCGCTGCGATCGTGGAGCGCGTGATGTCCGGCGCCGCCCGCGCTTCCGGGCAGTTGGCGATCGAGGGCCAGCTGGGCTTCGACCCGGACCTCGCGACCCCGGCCTATGACCCCGCGGAGGCCAGGCGGCTGCTGGCTGCGGCGGGGTATGCGGAGGGTTTCAGGATCACGCTGCATTCCCCCAACAACCGCTATGTGGAGGATGACAAGACCGCCCAGGCCGTCGCGCAGTTCTGGGCGCGGATCGGGCTGGATGCGCGGGTGGAGGTCATGCCCTCCAACGTCTTCTTCACCCGCGCCGGGCGGCGGGAATTCAGCAGCTTCCTGATCGGCTTCGGGCATTCCACCGGCGATGCCTGGCTCGGCATGGCGCAGGTGCTGCACAGCTTCGATGCGGCGCGGGGCCTGGGCGGGCTGAACCGCGGCCGCTACGCCAGCCCGGCCTTCGACGGGCTGATGGAACAGGCGAGGGGTACGGGCGACCCGGCGGCGCGGGATGCGCTGATCCGCCAGGCGCAGAGGGTCGCCATGGGGCAGGACATGGCGGTGCTGCCGCTGCATGTGCCGGACAACATCTGGGCGCACCGGGCGACCATGACCTACGCCGCGATGGTCGAGGAAAGCACCCTGGCGCACCACCTGCATCCCAGGCGGTAGCTGGGTTTTCCACCCTGGACAGGGAATAGGGGCTCACGCATCTTCCGGCCCCCTCCGAACCGGGAAGAGACACAAGAACATGCAGGCTTCACCCCTCCGCATCCTTCTGCGCGGCGCCGTCTCCGCGCTGGCGCTGGGCGCCGTCTTCGCTGCGACGGCCCCCGCCGCGCCAGCCGCCGCCAGCACCTTCACCTGGGCGACCGCGAACGACATCCTCGGCCTCGACCCGCACGCCAACAACCACGGCGTGACGAACACGATGAAGGAGAACATCTACGAGCCGCTGGTGAAGCGGCAGCCCGATGGCACCGTCCGCCCGGCGCTGGCGGAGCGGTGGGAGCAGGTGAACCCGACCACCTGGCGCTTCCACCTGCGCCGCAACGTCCGCTTCCATGGGGGCGAGCCGTTCACCGCCGCCGATGTCGTGATGTCCGCCGAGCGCGTGCGCCAGAACGACATGGCCTATGTGCTGCAGAGCGTCACCGCCGTCCGCGCCGTGGACGACTTCACGGTGGAGATGGACACCCGCGGCCCGAACCCGATCCTGCTGCAGGACCTGACGCTGTTCTTCATCATGAACGCGAACTGGGTCCGCACGAACAACGCCATGGCCGTGGCCCGCGCCGGCCAGCCGGGTGCGACGAACACCTTCGTCCAGCTCAACACCAACGGCACCGGCCCCTTCCGCCTGGTGGAGCGCCTGGCGGATGAGCGCACGGTGCTGGTGCCGAACGCGGAATACTGGGACGCGGCCGCGATGCAGCACGGCATTACCCGCGCCGTCTTCCGCCCCGTGGCCAGCGCGCCGACACGCGTGGCAGCGCTGCTGTCGCGCGAACTCGACGTCATGTACCACGTGCCCCTGCAGGACGTGCAGCGCGTGTCGCAGGCGCAGGGCATCCGCCTGATCCAGGGCCCCACCGCGCGCAGCATCTACTTCGCGATGGACACGTCGCGGCCGGAGAACATGGACGCGCCCGGCACGCCGAACCCCATGCGCGACCCGCGCGTGCGCCGCGCCATGTACCAGGCGATCGACATGGGCACGATCACCCGCGTGATCCTGCGCAATTCCACCGTCGCCGCTGGCATCCCGATCGGCCAGGCGATCGGCGGCTTCGACGCCGCTTCCAACGAACGCCTGCCCTTCGACCCGGAGGCATCGCGCCGCCTGCTGGCGGAGGCCGGCTTCCCGCAGGGCTTCCGCACCACGCTGAACTGCCCGAACAACCGCTACGTGAATGACGAGGCCATCTGCCAGGCCGCCGTCAGCATGCTCCAGCGCGTCGGCATCCAGGCGCGCCTCAACGCCGTGCCCTTCGGCCGCTTCCTGCAGGGCGGCGCCAATGGCGAATACCAGTTCTATCTGCTGGGCTGGACGCCTGGGAACTTCGACATGACGAACCCCGGCCGCGAATTGCTGGGCGAGGGCAGCTTCAACTGGGGCCGCTTCCAGGATGACCGGATGGCGGAACTGCTGCGGGAGATCGCGGTGGAGATCGACCAGGCGAAGCGCCAGCAGCTGGCGTCCCAGTACTGGGCGCGGTTCAAGGAACTGCTGCCCATGATCCCGCTGCACCAGGAACCGCAGATCTTCGGCGTGCGCGACACCGTCGCCGAACTGCCGCTGCGGGTGCAGGAGGATCTGGAACTCCGCCACGTCCGCATGCGTCGCTGATCCGGACGGCCGCGATGGGGGCCCGGTGCCGAAAGGTGCCGGGCCTTTTTCATGCCCGCTTGTCGCGGCCAACCGCGGGGGCGTAGCCTCGCCTCACGGCGCCGCGAGGGACATCGCGGGCCGATGGGGAAGCGCCATGATCGTCTCTCGCCGCATGCTGCTCGGCAGCCTGCCCCTCGCCACCACCCTCGCCATGCCCGCCCTGGCGCAGCCCGCCTGGCCGCGCCGGCCGCTGACCTTCATCGCGCCCGCGGCGCCGGGGGGCGCGACGGACATCCTGGCCCGCGTCATGGCGCAGAACATCGCCGCCAGCATCGGCCAGTCCGTGGTGGTGGAGAACCGGTCCGGCGCCGCGGGCGTGATCGCGACGGAAGCCATCGCGGCGGCGCAGCCCGATGGCCACACCATCGGCATCGGCATGATCAGCACGCTGGCCGTGAACCCGCATGTCTACCGCATGCGCGCGGACGTCATGCGCGACCTCGTGCATATCGGCATGATCGCGAAGGTGCCGATGGTGTTGCTGGCGCAGCAGAACCTGGCGGAGGGCGGGCTGCGCGGCTTCATCGACCGCGTGAAGGCCGCCCCTGACACCATCACCTATGGCAGCTCCGGCGCGGGCTCCAACGTCCATATCGGCATGATTTCCTTCCTGGAGGCGGCGGGCCTGCAGATGGTGCATGTCCCCTATCGCGGGTCGGGCCCCATGGTGATCGACCTCGTCGCCGGCAACATCCAGTCCGGCATGACGGGCACGCCCGCCGCGTTGCCGCTGGTGCGGGACCGGCGCGTCGCCGCGCTCGGCACCACCGCGAAGGACCGCCTAGCCCTGACGCCCGACGTGCCCGCGATCAGCGAAACGCTGCCCGGCTTCGAATCCATGCAGTGGTACGGGATCGTCGCGCCATCGCGCACGCCGCCGGAGGTGGTGGCCAGGCTGGCGGAGGCGACGCAGACCGCGTTGAAGAATCCGGAGGTGCTGTCCCGCCTGGCGGATGAGGGCGCGCTGCCCACGCCGATGTCGCCCGCCGATTTCCGCGGCTTCGTTGCGACGGAGCTGGACCGCTGGGGCGCCGTCGCCCGCCGCAACAACCTCCGCCCGAACGAGTAGCCTGATCACTCCCTCCCCCGCGCTTGCGGGGGAGGGTCGGGGTGGAGGCGCCGTGGCCAACGCCACGCCACAGCGTCAATCAGATCAGCCCGCCATTCACATGCAGCACCTGCCCGGTGACGTAGCCCGCGGCGGGTGACGCGAAATAGGCCACCGCCTCCGCCACGTCGTCCGGCGTGCCGAGCCGTCCCATCGGGATCTTCGCGACCACCGCATCCCATTGCGCCTGGCTCAGCGCGGCATGCGCGCCCGGGTCCTTGCGCGTATAGCCCGGCGCCACGGCGTTCACGGTGATGCCGCCCTTCGCCGCCTCCACCGCCAGCGCCCGCACCAGCGCCTCCACCGCGCCCTTGGCCGCCGCGCTGGCTGGGAAGGTGCTGACATCCGTGCGGAAGACGTGGGCCACGAAAGAGGAAATGGCGATGATCCGCGGCGCGCCGCGCCCCGAGAGGTGCGGCAGCGCGGCCCGCGCCGTGCGCAGGAACCCCCACAGCACGCCATCGATCGACTTCTGGAAGATCGCGTCATCCGCCTGCGCGAAAGGCGTCCTGTCCGCGAAACCCGCGGCCGTCACCACCACGTCAAGCCCACCGAAGGCCTCCACGGCGCGCGCCACCAGCGCGGCCGGCAGGCTGGCATCGCCGATGTCGCCCAGCATCGTCGCGGCTTCCGCGCCCGCCGCGCGGGCGGCCTCCGCCACTCGCTCCAGCCCCTCCGCATTCCTGCGCGTGTGCAGCACCATCGCCGTGCCGGGCGCGGCCAGGCGCCGCACGCAGGCCGCACCGATGCCGGACCCCGCGCCCGTGACGAGAACAACGCGCTTCGCCGTCATGCACCGCTCCTGGCCCTGGTCGCGCGACAAGCGTTACCCTTCCCCGCGACACCGCGCAAACCGGGGACCAGGATGATGGACACGCTGCCCGAGGCCGATGCCACGACCCGCGCCGGCGTGCTGGAATGGATGGCGCGCTTCGCCGCCGCGGTGCGTGCGGTGGACTACCGCGCGGCGACGCCCCTATAGCACGAGAAGGTCCTGGCCTTCGGCACCCACCAGGCCGTGCTCGAAGGCCTTTCTCAGTTCCGCGACCGCCAATGGGACAGCGTCTGGCCTCGCACCGAGGACTTTACCTTCATGGAGAGCGCAGCCCGCGTCCTGGCCAGCGCCGATGCCGGCATGGCCATCGCCATCGCGCCCTTCACCAGCACCGGCTTCCAGGCCGATGGCACGCCTTTCCCCCGCCCCGGCCGCGCCACGTTGGTACTCATGCGGCAGGGCGACGGCTGGATCGCCGTGCACAGCCACCTGTCGCTCGAACGCGGCGTGCCGGCTGAAAGCCACGGCAACCGGCCGGTGGTCCGCTAGCCCAGCGCCTTCGGCGCGAAGCCGAACGCCGCCTCGAAGCGCTTCGAGTACAATGGCCAGACTTCTGGATTCTCCAGCCGCGGCGGCACCTCGCCCCGGAAGATCTGCGCCCATTGCAGCGCTGCTCCTTCCGCCATGTCGTGCAGCGCTTCCTCCGTGATGCCCGCATTGTGCGGGGTGACGATCACGTTGGCGAAGCCCAGCAGCGGATGATCGGGCGGCGGCGGTTCCTTCAGGAAAACGTCGAGCCCCGCCCCCGCCAGCCGCCCTGCCGCCAGCGCCTCGGCCAGCGCGGCCTCGTCATGGATGCCGCCGCGGCTCGTCTGGATGAAATAGGCCGTCGGCTTCATCAGCCCGTATTGCGCCGCACCGATCATGCCGAAGGTTTCCGCATTGCGCGGCACATGGACGGAGACGAAGTCGGCCCGGGCGAAGATTTCCTGCATCGAGGCCTTCACGCCGCCGCGCGACGCGATTTCCGCGGCATTCAGATAGGGATCGCAGGCCAGCACCTCCATCCCGAACAGCCCGCGGCACAGCTCCGCCACGCGCGTGCCGATCTGCCCGATGCCCACAAGCCCGAGCGTCTTGCCGCGGATGTCGCGTCCCGTGACGGCGAAGCGGTCGAGCCCGGCCTGGCGGCGCAGCATCTTGTCCGCGACGCCGATCTTCTTCGACAGCGCCAGCATTAGGCCCAGCACATGCTCCGCCACCGCTTCCTTGTTGGTGCCGGACTGGTGGCAGACGATCACGCCCGCCTTCGTACAGGCCTCCACATCGATCACGTCGAAGCCCGCGCCGGACGAACACGCAGCCAGCAGGTTCGGCGCGCGGGCCAGCAGTGCGGCATCGCAGAACCAGGGCTCCTGGATCTCGACGCGTGGCAGCGCGTGGTAGCCATGCGCGGTCGCGAAGGCCGCGTCGAGCGTGGCGCGCGGCATGGCGAATTGCAGGTGATCCAGCGCGATGTTCGGCTCCGCGCCCAGCACGCGCAGCGCCACCGGATCCATCCAGTGGGAGAAATAGGCAAGCCGCGCCGTCGGCAGCGTGTTCGACATTCTTCTATCCCTGTCTCAATCCCATGCGCCGCACCAGCGCGCCATTCGCGGCGAGTTCCGTGCGCACCGTGCCCACGAATTCCTCCGGCCCCTGCATCGCGGGCTCGATCCCCTGCTCCGCCAGCTTCGCCACCACATCGGGTTCGGCGAAAAGCGTGGCGAGTGCCGCATGCACGGCGTTGACGATGGCGCGCGGCGTGCCGCCGGCCAGCACCACGCCGGCCCAGATCTCCGTCTCCTCGCCCGGGAAGCCGGCCTCCGCGATGGTCGGCACCTCCGGCAGCAGCGTCGCGCGCGCGGGTGTCATGGCCGCCAGCGGCCGCAGCGCGCCGGCGCGGACATGCGGCAGCAGGCTGTTCAGCGCGCCGCAAAAGGCATGCGTCCGCCCCGCCAGCAGATCCGGCATCAGCTGCGCCGCACCGCCATAAGGCACATGCACCATGTCGTCGCCGACCAGCCGGCCGACCCCCATATGCTGGAAGCTGCCGACGCCGGAGGACGGGTAGGAGAGCTGCCCCGGCCTCTCCTTCGCCGCCGCCACCAAGCCGCGCACGTCGCGAATATTGGTCGCGGGGTTCACCACCAGCAGCGTCTGCACCCGCGCCACCCGCGCGGCCAGCGCCAGGTCCCGCAGCGGGTCGAAGCTGGTGCGCATCGTCAGCGGGTTCGTCGTCAGCACCTGGTTTGGCGCGAAGAGCCAGGTGGCGCCGTCCGGCGTGCTGCGGGCCACCACCTCCGTCCCGATATTCCCGGCCGCACCGGGCCGGTTCTCCACCACGAAGGGGCGGCCCCAGCGCGCGCCGAGCTTCTCCGCGATCAGCCGCGCCATCAGATCGTTGCTGCCGCCGGGTGTGAAGGGCACGACCATGCGGAGGTTGGCCGCGGGGAAGTCCTGCGCGAGCGCGGGCGAGGCCGCCATGGCCATGGCCGCGCCCAGGAACGAACGTCGCTGCATCGCCTTTCTCCTCCCTGTTGCCGCGGCCTTTCCGGCCGTCAGCCCACCCTGGTTCAACTGTGCCTCGTCAGTCCTGCCGTCATCGCCGCCGAATAGCCCGGTGCCACGCGGGCATCGATCACCACCGTCTCGCCGGCCCGCACGCGCGCCACGGCATCTCGCACGGCGGTGGCCAGCTCGCCCGCGGTGTGGACGGGGCCGATGCCCGTCGCGCCCTGGGACCGCGCCAGCGCCGCGATGTCGATGTCGGGGTCGGCGATGCGCTGGCCGATCCACTTGTTCTCGACCGGCCGGTTGCGCTGCTTGGCGACGCGTTCCTGGTGCACCTCGTCATTGTAGAAACTGCGGTTGTTGCAGATCACCGCCAGCATCGGCACGCGGTAATGGGCGGCAGTCCAGAAGGCCGTGGCACTCATCAGCGTGTCGCCATCGCCGAGCACCGCGACGGGCAGCCGCCCCGTGCCCTGAAGCCCCATCGCCGCGCCGATCAGCATGCCGGGCCCCGCGCCGATCCCCGCACCGCCATCGCCGCCGAGGTAGTCAAGCGGATGGCGGAAATGCCAGGTCTCCCCCCGCCATCCCAGCGGCAGGCGCACCAGGCAGGCGGCAACACCCTGCAACCCTTCGCCAAGCGCCGCCGACAGCGTTCCCACATCCAGCATCGCATCGGGCGCCGCGGGCGGCAGGGCCGGGCAGGCCGGCAGGTCGCCGGGTGGCGTGCCGGGGCCGGCGCCCAGCGCATCCGCGATGGCGTGCAGCGCGATGGCGGGCTCGCAGGCGAGATGCAGGTCGACAGGCGGCAGGCCGAAATGCTCCATGCCGAAGCCGTTGTGCAGCTGCTGGTCGATCGTCGCGTGGATGACGCGGCCCGCGAAGCCGCCGGCCTGCTTCAAGGTGCCCGCCAGATCCACCCAGTCGAAGGCCAGCACCAAATCGGCCTCGTGCAGCGCGGCCTGCGCCTTCTCGGTCAGGAAGGTGGTCGGCGCCGCAGCGTGGAGGGGATGATCGGTCGGGAAGGCGGCGCCCACCTTGAAGTCGGTCAGCACGGTGGCGTCCAGCGCCTCCGCCAGCGCGACGCGCCGCGCCCAGTCGGTGGTGCTGCGCGCGCCGCGCCCCGGCAGGATCATCGGCCGCTTCGCCGCGCGGATCATCGCGACCGCCGCCTCGATCGTCGCGGCCGCGGGCACGGAAGGCGGCGGCGGCGCGTAGCGCGCCACGTCGGGTAGCGCCGGCAGCGCCTCCAGCCGCGATTCCTGCAGCGCGGCGTCGAGGTTGATGTAGACCGGCCCACAGGGCGCGCTGCGTGTCAGCAGGTTGGCACGCAGCAGCGCCTCCATCGCCGCGGGCACGGAAGCCGGCTGATTGTCCCACTTGAGAAAGGGGCGGACCAGTGCGGCCTGGTCGCTCATCGTATGGAGCCAGTCGATCCAGGGGCGGCGCGCGGCGGCGTCCACCGGCCCCGTCGCGCCCAGCACCAGCATCGGCACGCGATCGCACCAGGCGTTGAACAGCCCCATCGTGCCATGCATCAGCCCGACATTGCTGTGCAGCACCACGGCCATCGGCGTGCCCGTCACCTTCGCCCAGCCATGTGCGATGGCAACCGCGTTCCCTTCATGAAGGCACAGGATCATCTGCGGGTCGCGGTTGCCCGTGTCGTTCACCAGGCTGTCATGAAGGCCGCGGAAGCTGGCGCCGGGGTTGAGCGTGATGTGTCGGTAGCCCATGGCCTGCACCAGCCGCGCCACGGCATCGCTGCCCCAGGCGCTGCCGGCGGGCGAGGCGACGGGCTTCTCGATCTCATCCATGCCGCTCAATCCGCCTTCATGCCGGTGATGCGGATCACCTCCGCCCAGCGCGCCACTTCCGCCCGCATGAAGGTGCCGAGTTCCTCCGGCGTGCCCGGCGCGCTCTCCGCGCCCTCCGTCGCCAGGCGGGACCGCACCTCGGGATCGTTCATCGCCCGGTGCACTTCGGCGTTCAGCCGCGCGACGATGGGCGCGGGCACGCCGGCGGTGGTGACGACGCAGTACCATTGCGTCGTCTCGAAGCCCGGCAGGCCCTGTTCCGCGATGGTCGGGATGGAGGGATCGGCCTGCATCCGGCTGCGCGACGACACGCCGAGCGCCCGCAGCCGCCCGTCCCGCACCAGCGGCATCACGACGGTGCCGCCCGTCATGGTGAAGCTGATCTGGCCGGCGATCAGGTCATTCGCCATCGGCCCGCTGCCGCGATAGGGCACATGCGTGAACTCCACCCCCGCCGCATGGCCGAGCGCCGCCGCCGCGATATGCGCCGCACTCCCGTTGCCCGCGCTGCCATAGGTCAGCTCCCCCGGCTTCGCCCGCGCGAGTGCGATCAGCTCCTGCAGGTTCCGCGCGGGCACGGAGGGATGCACTGCCAGGATGTTCGGCACCAGCGCCACCATGGACACGGGCGCGACGCCGCCGATCGGGTCGAAGCTGAGCCTGGGATAAAGGCTGGGGTTCACCCCCAGCGTGCCGATATGGCCGAGCATGATGGTGTATCCATCGGGCGGGGATCGCACGACGACCTCATGCCCCACCGTGCCGCCAGCGCCGCCGCGGTTCTCCACCACGACGGAAACGCCGAGCCCCTGCGTCAGCCGCGGCGCCAGCACGCGGGCCAGGATGTCCGTGGTGCCGCCGGGCGCGAAGGGCACGACGAAGCGGATCGGCTTGTCGGGCCAGTTCGCCTGCGCGAGGGCGGGTGCGGCCAGCAGCGCGCCACCAGCCGCCAGCAGCGAACGTCGAGTGCTGTGCATCATGCGACCCTCCTTCAGAACGCGAAGCGGGACATGCCGCCATCCACGGGGATGACGGTGCCGGTGACATAGGCGGCGCGGTCGGAGGCGAGGAACAGCGCCACATCCGCCATCTCCTCCGCCTCCCCGAAGCGCTTCATGGGGATCTCGGCTTCCGCGAATTCCCGCTCGCTCTCCGGCGTCGGGTAGCGCTTGGCCATCTGTTCGCTGCGGATGCGCCCGGGCTGGAGGCAGTTGATGGTGACGCCATCCGCCGCGACGTCGCGCGACAGCCCCTTCGCCCAGACATGCACCGCGGCCTTGGCGGCGAAGGCGGCGTTGATGATCTTGGGCTCCGATGTGCCGGTGAAGTTCACGACGCGACCCCAACCCTGCGCGCGCATGCCCGGCATCACGGCATGAGTCAGCTCCCGCAACCGGTGGAAGTTGATCTCCATCCCCTCGTCCCAATCGGCGCGAGAGGCATCGAAGGGCAGGGGCCGGCTGCCGCCGGCCGCGTTCATCAGGATGTCGATGCCGCCCAGCGCCTGCATCGCCGCATCGGCCAGGCGCGCGGCGGCGTCCTTCTCCGTCAGGTCGATGGCGATGGGGATGATGGGCGCGCCGCCCTCCGCCCGCACGGCATCCGCGAGGTCCTGCACCAGCCCGCTGCGCCGCGCAGCCGCCGCGACGGTCACACCCTCCCGCGCCAGCGCGCGGGCCACCGCCCGGCCGATGCCCTGGCTCGCGCCCGTCACGAGGGCGCGCCGCCCCTGGAGGCCCAGTTCCATCCCGTTTCCCCACCCATCCTTGCTTGGGTGGGAGTGTCGCGGCCCTGGGCGCCAGGGGCAAGCCCGCTACATCGGCTCGATCCGCGCCGCCCGGATCCAGACCCGGTGCTGTTCCACGTCGCGGCGGACGAAGGCGGTGAAGTCGGCAACGCTCATCGGCATCACCTGCGCGCCCGTCCGCGCCTGCTGGTCCTGGATGGCGGGGTCGGCCAGGATCCTCCCCACCTCCGCCTGCATCCGGTCCAGGATCGCGGCGGGCGTGCGGGCAGGGGCCAGCAGCCCGACCCAGACGGATTGCTCATAGCCTGGCAGCACATCCGCCACGGTCCCCACCCCCGGCAGCACCGGATTGGGCTGCGGCCCGGTGGTGCCGATGCAGCGCACGCGGCCGGTGCGGATCGTCTCCAGCATCGAGGGGATGGGATCGAAGCAGAGCGGCACCTGCCCCGCCACGACGGCGGTGCGCACTTGGTCGCTGCTGCGGAAGGGCACGTGCTGCATCTCGATCCCGGCCTGGGATTTGAAGACCTCCGCCGCCAGATGGTGGCCGGACCCGATGCCGGGCGATCCGAAATCGAGGCGACCCGGATTCGCCTTCGCATGGGCGATCAGCTCCGCGATCGAGTTCACGGGCAGCGACGGATGCACCACCACGGCGTGATGCATGATGTTCAACGATGCCGCCGGCGCGAGATCCCGCAGCAGGTCGTAGGGCCGGCCGGGCATCAGCGTCTCGTTCGCCGTCTGCGTGTTGGTACAGACGATCCAGCTGTAGCCATCGGGCGGCGATTTCGCGACGTTGTCGGTGCCGATGGTGCCCGCCGCGCCGGTGCGGTTCTCCACCACCACCGCCTGGCCCAGCTGCTCCTGCAGCCGCTGGCCGACGAGGCGCGCGAAGATGTCGGCCGTGCCGCCGACGCCGAAGGGCACCACCAGCCGGATCGGCCGCTGCGGCCAGGCCCCCTGCGCCCGGGCCGAGACTGCCGGCAGCGCCAGCGCCGTGCTCAGAACCACCCTGCGTCGAATCATCATCCTGCCCTCCGCCCCGTATGCCGTGCAGGCTAGCGGACCGCGCCGCGGCGTCCATCTTCCCGCATCCCGGCATCGCCCCCATGCTGTGCCGATGGACCACTTCCGCGCCTTCTCCCACCGCGTCGCCAGCCCCGCCGCGCCCTCCCCGGGCCCGCTCACCGGCGTCACCCTCGCCGTGAAGGGCAACATCCCCGTGGCAGGCCTTCCCTGGACGGAGGGCAGCGCCGTCTTCGCCACCCGCATCGCGACGGAGGATGCCGCCTGCGTGGCGCGCCTCAAGGCGGCCGGCGCCGTCGTGGTGGGGATGACGACGCTGTCGGAAATGGCGATGTATGCGCCGGACAACGCCGCGGAGCCGATGGGCCTCAACCCCTTCGACGTGACGCGCACCGCTGGCGGGTCCTCGACCGGCAGCGGCGTCGCGGTGGCGCTGGGCCAGGCGATGCTGGGCCTCGGCACCGACAGTGGCGGGTCGGTCCGCAACCCCGCGTTGCATGGCGGCGTCGTCGGCTTCAAGCCGAGCCTCGGCGCCTGGGACTACACCGGCGTCACCCAGCCTGCGCCGAGCCTCGACACGCTCGGCCTCATCGCCCGCGACGTCGCGACGCTGGCGCGCGGCGCCGCGGTGCTCGGCACGCCGCGCGGCATCGCGACGCCCCGGCTCCTGGTGCCCGCGACACTGATCGCGACTAGCGCCGATTGCGCCACACGCGCATTTTTCGCCGCCGCGCTGGATCGCTGCCGCGCCGCGGGGATCGAGACCATCGAGGCCGAGATCCCGCTATGGCGGGAGGCGGATGCGGCCTGTGGCGTGATCTCCCTGGCCGAGGGCGGCGCCTGGCTGGACCTTCTGCCGGCGGATGCGCCGATCGGCCCCCGCCTTGTCGCCCGCCGCGCAGCCTTCCGCGCGCTGGATCCCGCGACAGTCACGGCGGCCCGCGCCACCTGTAGCGCCTTCACCCAGGCGCTGCGCGACGCGCTGCGGGATGGCGGCGCCATCGCCACCCCCAGCTGGCCCTTTGCCGCCCCCCTGATCGAGGCCGAGACGGTCGAAATGGACGGAAAAACGATCCCGCTCGACCCCGCCCGATCCATCTTCGTCCGCACCGCCAATGCCGCCGGCGCGCCCGCCATCACGCTGCCGGCCGGGCTCTATGCCGCGGAACGCGTGCCCTTCGGCCTGCACCTGCTGGCCGCACCCGGGGAGGATGCGGCGCTGCTGACGCTGGCCGCGATGGTGGAGGCCGCGCTGCCGCCCGCGCCTACCCCGCCTTTGTAACCATCGCGGCCAGGCCCCCGCCCGGCGGCGCCTGCTGTTCCGCGCCGCCGCTGATGAAGACCCGCGTGGTGCCGAAGATCGCGCCCACCATGCCGGAGGCCACGGGCCGCATGTGCTTGTCGGGGTCGAGTTCGCTCTCGAACACCGTCGTGCGCCGACCCCGCACCGCGCCGCCCGGCCGCACGCCGACCTTCAGCAGCAGCGCCTCCGGCGCGCTCCTCGTGAACAGCCCATCCGCATCGGGCTGAAGGCCCACGCGCCGCGCGAGCCGCATCAGCGCCGGCGCATCGATGATGTCGGAAAGCGGCTCCGTCGCCATCATCAGGTCACCGCCCGCGCCCGGCACATTGGCCAGCAGGATCACCTCGCAATGCGCAAGCTCGGTGCCGGAGAAGGCCATGACGCGGCGGCTGTGCAGGCTGGTGTCGCGCAGGATGGCCGCATCCGTCACGCGGTCCTCCTCCACCTCCCCCAGCGCGATCGCCGCACCGAGGGCCGCGACGGCGCGGGAGGTCGGCGTCGATCCCGCCCGGGCCGCGCGTTCCGGCGGCAGCGTCGCCAGGTGCCGGCGCGGCAGCACCGGGCTCTTCACCAGCACCAGCGCCACCTGCTCGGCGGTGGCGCCGGCATCCGCCATCGCCTGCCGCACGGCCGCCGCCACCGAAGCCGCATGGCCACGGCCGCCGTAATCCTCCACCGGGATCGGCGCGGTCGAGGCGACGCCCAGCGCCAGCCGCGGCGGCCCCGCCGGATCGCGCGGCGTCTCCATCGCCACCATCAACGTGCCATGCGGTGTGATCACGCCCTCGCAGCCCGTCGAGAAGATCAGCGTGGCCTCCCGGTCCCCCAGCGCCGCCTGCGTGGCGGCGATGGCCAGGTCGCGGGAGAAGTCGTTCAGCGTCGCCGTGCCTTCCGTCTTGCCCAGCACCGCGATCCGCCGCACGCGCCCTGGCGGCAATTCGGCCAGCGCGCGCGCCAGGCCCCGCGCATCGCCGGGGCCTTCCATGTCGTAGTGGCGCAGCAGGACCGTCATGGCGTGGCTTCCAGCCCGGCGATGCCGCCATGCGCCGCCGACCAGGCGACGGGATCGGCGAGGTA
The DNA here is from genome assembly GCA_027482245.1 of Acetobacteraceae bacterium. Lineage (GTDB taxonomy): Bacteria > Pseudomonadota > Alphaproteobacteria > Acetobacterales > Acetobacteraceae > Falsiroseomonas. The sequence goes on from JAIXWG010000031.1 coordinate 15,018, forward strand.
GCGGCGCAGCTCCGCAAGGTCCGGCGCCGGCAGCGCGCCGCGCGCCTCGGCCTCCCGCACCACGTCGTCCCAGGTCGCCAGGGCGAAGAGGCCCGGCGCGGCGTCATCGACCACGCGATCGAAGATGCCCCATTTGAACAGCACGACGATTCGCGCGACCTCCATCCCCGCGCGTTCCAGCGCGCGGCAATAGGCGCCCTTGCTGCGCCCATCCGTCGTCACGTCGCTGACCAGCAGCACGCGTGATCCCGGCCGCAGCGCACCCTCGATATGCGCATCCGCCCCGAATCCCTGCGCCCGGCGCCGCACCACGGCGAAGGATTGATGAAAGCGCTCGGCCAGCATGGCGCCGATGGCGATGCCGCCCTGTTCCGTCGCCGCCACCGCATCGAAGCCGGCATGGCCGACCTCCGCCAGGATACGCGACTCGGCGCCTTCCAGCAGCGCACGCCGCGCCAGCGGGAAGGACAGCGCGCGCGGGATGTCGAGATAGGCGGGCGCCGCCCAGCCGGAGGACAGCATGAAGGGCCGTTCCGGCCGCAGCAGGATCGCCCGCGTATCCAGCAGCGCCTGCGCCGTGCGCCGCGCGATCGCGTCCCGTTCCATGCCTATCGCCCCACCGCTTCCGCGCCCGTCAGGAGGATCGCCTGCAATACCGCCGCACCCCTGAGGAAATCGTTGAATTCCATCGCTTCCCGCGGGTTGTGGCTGCCATGTTCGTTGCGCACGAAGACCATGGCGGAGGGCACGCCCGCATTGGCGAAGATCGCGGCATCATGCCCCGCGCCGCTCGCCAGCACCTCATGCGCCATGCCGCCGGCTTCGCACAACCGCTTCGCCTGCGCCAGCAGCCGCGAATCCATGACCGCCGGCGGCGTGCGCACGGGCAGGCCGAGGTCGATCCGCACGCGCCGCTCCCGCGCGATCTCCAGCGCCTCGGCCTCCGCCAGCGCCTGGAAGTCCTTCAGCGTCCGCTCGCTCTCCGACCGGTATTCCAGGGTGAAGCGCGCCTCCCCGGGCACGCGCGTCATCGCGTGCTGCTTCGGGTCGGTGGTCAGGATGCCGAAGGTCATCACCAGGTCGTCGCCGCGTTCCAGCGCATTGCGCCAGGTGGCGTCGAGCCGCATGGCGAAATCCGCCGTCGCCAGCACCGCATCCCGCCGCAGCCAGCGCGGCACCGCGCCGGAATGCGCGGCCTCCCCGATCGCCCTCGCATGGGGATGGCGGTGGTTGCCGCGGATGCCGGAGACGAGGCCGACGGGCACGCCCCGCGCCACCATCACCGGCCCCTGCTCGATATGCAGCTCCACGAAGTGGGAGAGGCCGGCGGGGTCGACCAGCCGCGTCCCCGCCGCCACCGCGTCCACATCCGCCCCCTCCCGCGCCATGGCCGCGCGCAGCGTGAGCGTCGGGTCCTGCAGGCAGGGCAGGTCCATCCAGGCGGGATCGAAGGCGCCGAACAGGGCGGAGGAGCCGAGGTAGGGCCGCCCATACCAGGCGCTTTCCTCCCCGCGCATCACGAACAGCACCAGGCTGCGCGCGCGGGGGCCCGCCCGCTGCGCGCCGAGCAGCGCCAGCAGCCCTGCGATGACGCCCGCCGCGCCATCGAAATTGCCGCCCTGCGGCACGCTGTCGAGGTGCGATCCGCAAGCCGCGGCCGGTAGCGACGGATCAGTGCCCGGCAGCGTGATGCGGAGGTTCGCCGCCGCATCCCAGGCGCAATCCAGCCCGGCCTCGCGCGCGATCGCCTCCACGCGCCGCATCGCGGCGGTCTCGCCGGCGCCATAGGTCTCCCGCGTGATGCCGGTGCCGTCGAAATGTGCCTCCCGCAACGCGTCGAACAGCCCGCGCGCAAGGCGGGCGAGGTCGGGTGCGATGGCGGGCAGAGGCGTGTTCATCGGGGGATGCTGGCGCGGCGCGCTGATCTGGGCAAGAACAGGGGACCCCTTGGCGGCGGCGCCGGGGCGACCCACCATCACAGCCACACCGAACCGGGCGCTCCATGGACAACGACGAGTTCCTCATCCTCCGCAGCGGCGAAGCCACCGGTCTCGTCACGCCGCAGGAAGCGCTGGACGCCATCGAGGATGCCTGGCGGGACTACGCGACCCATCGCGAGGTGCTCTCCACGCCCCCCGCCCTGGGGCTGAAGGGCCAGGATGCCAGCTTCAAGGTGAAGGGCGCGGTGCTGCCGGGGGCGGGCCTCGCGGGCTTCCGCATGATCGCCGATGCGGCCGGCGGCGCGCAGGACTGGTTCTGGCTGGCGGACAGTGCCAGCGGCCGGCCGATCGCGATGCTGGACGAATACTGGCTGCATTGCCTGCGCACGGCGGCGACCGGCGCGCTGGCGGCGAAGTGGCTCGCGCGCCCCGGCGCGACGCGGGCCGCGCTGGTCGGCGTGGGCCGCATCGCGGCGCATGTGCCCGCCTGCCTCGCCGCCGCGCTGCCCGGCCTCACGGAACTTCACGTCGCCGCGCGGCGGGCGGAGGCGGTGGAGGAATTCATCGCCAAGGCCCCCGCCGGCCTGGCGCTGCACGCCGCGCCTTCCATCGCGGAGGCCGTGCGCGATGCCGACATCGTCATCACCATCACCAGCGCGACGGAGCCTTTCCTCGACGCGTCGATGGTGAAGCCCGGCGCGACGGTCATCGGCCTCGGCGACATCGAATTCCGCGCGGACCTGCTGGGCTGGGCCACGCGCTTCGTCGTCGATGACCTGGCCTTCGCGCTCACCACCGGCAATGCCGGCGGCTGGGTCCGCAGCGGCGCCCTGACGGCAGAAGCCGTGACCGCGCGGCTCGACGCCGATGTGGGGGAGGTCGTCGGCGGCGCGAAGCCCGGCCGCACCGGGGATGGTGACAACGTGCTCGCCATCATCCAGGGCATGGCGATCGGCGACCTGGCGCTGGCCGCGCTTGCCTGGCGGAAGGCGCGCATCCGCCGGCTCGGCATTCGCGTCGGGCTGGGCGCGGCGCCCAACCCGCATCTGCGCGGCCCGACGCCGCGGCGGAATCGCGCGCTGCTTCGCTGAGGGTTGACTTCGGGCCGCCACGCGCGACGATCCGGCCCTTGAAGCAACAGGGCCGAGCATGGACCTGGCACCGTTCCCGGTGGCCGAACGCAGCGCGGTGGTGATCGAAAGCGTCCCGGTCGGGCGCCGCTACCATCGCCTGCGCCTGGATGCGCCGGACCTCTCCGCGCTCAGCCGCCCCGGCCAGTTCTTCCACCTGCTCTGCCGCGATGGCGGCGGCAACGGCCCCTATCTGCGGCGCCCGATGAGCATCTGGCGCTGCGGGCCGCAGGAGCCGCTCGGCTTCCTGTTCCATGTGAAGGGCAAGGGCACCACGGCGCTGGCGGCGCTGCGGGCGGGGGACCGGCTGTCGATGGTCGGGCCGCTCGGCCAGGGCTTTTCGCTCGATCCCGTCTGGCGGCGCATCCTGATCCTGGCGCGCGGCGTGGGGCTGGCGACGCTGGCGCCGCTGACGGATGCCGCCGCGCGGCTCGGCATCGCGGTGGAGGCCGTGCTTTCCGCCCGCGATCCCGCCGACCTGATGGCGGAAGAATTCGCAGGCCGCTCCGGCGCCACGGTCACGCCCGTCTTCGACGCCGATGGCAGCAGCGATCCCGGCCGCGTGGAGGCGCTGTTGCGCGCGCGCTTCGAAGCGGCGCGCCCCGATGCCGTCTTCACCTGCGGATCGAACCGCCTGTTCCTGCTGCTGCAACGTCTTTCGGCGGCCTACGGCATCCCCGGCCAGATCGCGCTGGAACAGCAGATGGGCTGCGGGCTCGGCATGTGCTTCTGCTGCGTGCGGCCGATCCGGGCGCCGGACGGGGATGTGGTGAATCTCCGCGTCTGCGCGGAAGGCCCCGTCTTCGACCTGCAGGCGGCGCTGGCATGGTAGACCTCTCGACGCGCATCGGTGCGCTGACGCTGGCCAACCCCGTCATGTCGGCATCCGGCACCTTCGGCCCCGAACTCGCGCAGGTCTTCGACCTCGATGCCCTCGGCGCGATGGTCACGAAATCCGTCACGCCGGAGCCCCGCGCCGGCAACGCCCTGCCGCGGCTGTGCGAGACGGAGGCCGGAATCCTCAATTCCATCGGCATCCCGGGCAAGGGGCTCGACCACTTCATCGCCAAGGCCATTCCGGAATGGCGCCGCTTCCGCCCGCCGCTGGTCGTCTCGCTCTCCGCCGGCACCAATGCCGCCTTCGCGGAGGCCGCCGCGCGCCTGGCGGAGACGCCCGGCATCGCCGCGATCGAGGCCAACATCTCCTGCCCCAACCTGGAGGAGGATGGCCGCGCCTTCGCGATGTTCCCCGACAGCGCCGCCGCCGCCATCGCCGCGATGCGCGCGCGCTGCGCCCTGCCGATCTGGGCCAAGCTCTCCCCCAACACCGGCGACATCGCCGCGGTGGCGCGGGCGGTGGAGGAAGCGGGCGCGGATGCGATCGTCGTCGCCAACACGATCCTCGGCCTCGCCATCGATATCGAGACCGCGCAGCCGAAGCTCGGCGCCGGCATGGGCGGGTTCTCCGGCCCCGCCTTCAAGCCCATCGCGCTGCGCCTGGTGTGGCAATGCGCCCAGGCCGTGCGCATCCCCGTGATCGGCGTCGGCGGCATCGCGAGCGCCGAGGATGCGGTGGAGTTCATGATGGCGGGCGCGACCGCCGTGCAGGTCGGCACGGCCAGCTTCATCAGCCCGACGGCGATGGTGCAGGTGATCGAGGGGCTGCGCGACTTCTGCACCCGCCGCGGTTTCGCCCGCAGCGCGGACCTCGTCGGCCTTGCGCTGCCCGGACGCGGTCGCATCGCCGCGGAATAGGGGCGGGTTGACAGGGCAGGGCGGCTTCCCCTGATAGTGCTTAGTCCTCGAAGGAATAAGCACCATGCTGCGCCAGGAGCAGAACGAGCTCGTCACCCGCACCGGCCCCGGCACGCCCATGGGCCAGCTCTTCCGCTCCTACTGGATTCCCGCGCTGCTGGCGGAGGAACTGCCCGAGGATGGCTGCCCGCCCGTCCGCATCAAGCTGCTGTCGGAGCGCCTGCTGGCGGTCAGGGACAGCGAGGGCCGCTACGGGCTGATCGATGAGTTCTGCGCCCATCGCGGCGTCTCGCTCTGGTTCGGTCGGAACGAGGAAGGGGGCATCCGGTGCCCCTATCACGGATGGAAATACGACGTGACCGGGCAGTGCGTTGAGGTGCCGTCCGAGCCCGCCGAGAACGGCTTCTGCAGCAAGATCAAGCTGACCGGCTACAAACTCGTGAAAATCGGCGACATTCTGTGGGCCTATATGGGCCCGGCGGAGCGCGAGCCGCCGCTGCCCGAATGGGAATTCGCCCGCGTGCCCGCGCCCCAGACCTTCACCAGCAAGCGCCTGCAGGAATGCAACTGGCTGCAGGCGATGGAAGGCGGCATCGACAGCTCCCACGTCTCCTGGCTGCACCGCGGCGCGCTGAACTCCGACCCGCTCTTCAAGGGCGCGAAGGGCAACCAGTACAACCTCAAGGACGCGAAGCCTGTCTTCGAGGTCGTGGAAGCGCCTGGCGGCCTCTACATCGGCGCGCGCCGCAATGCGGAGGACGGCAAGTACTACTGGCGCATCACGCCCTGGGTGATGCCGAGCTTCACCATGGTGCCGCCGCGCGGCGACCACCCCGTGCACGGCCATTTCTGGATCCCGATCGACGACGAGAATTGCTGGGCCTGGTCCTTCGACTACCACCCGACCCGCGCGCTGACGGAGCATGAGCGCCAGGCGATGATCGATGGCCACGGCATCCATGTGACTTATGTCCCTGGCACCTATCGCCCCGCCGCCAACAAGGACAATGACTACCTGATGGACCGCGCCGCGCAGAAGCGGGGCGATACCTATTCGGGCGTGGCGGGCATCGCGATGCAGGATGCGTCGCTGCAGGAAAGCATGGGCCCCATCGTGGACCGGACGAAGGAGAATTTGGTCTCCACCGACAACGGCATCATCATGGCCCGCCACCGCCTGATGCGCGCCGCGAAGGCGCTGGCGGAGAAGGGTGTGCTGCCGCCGGGCCGTGACGCGGCGCACCAGCGCGTCCGCTCTGCCGCCGTCATCCTCCCGCCCGACCAGGCCTTCAAGGACGCGGCTTCGGAGGACCTCAAGGTCCGCGAAGGCATCAAGCAATCCTCCGTCTGATGGAATCGCAATCCGCCCGTGAGACGCGCGCCGAGGAATCCCGCTTCCGCGTCGCGGCACCCAACTCATCGCCTCGCACGACGGCGGTGGTGCCGCTCGACCAGGCCGCGGCAGCGACGCTGGCGGAACTGCGCGACGGCCCCTGGCAGCACGCGATCTTCGTCGCACTCGACCAGGGCGGCGACTGGATCGCCGAACTCCCCACCCGCACCCGCGCCCTGGTCACGGCGATCGAGGCCGCAAGCCTCGTGCTCCTCGTCGCCACCGCCGGCGCCGATGCCCGCGCGGCGGCCGTGGTGGCGGAGGCCGCGCAGGCGAGGGGCCGCATGATCGCGGCCGTCGTGCTCGACAGCGGCGATGCCGATCCGGCGGCGCTGGAACGCAGCCTGGCCGCGCTTCGTCCCCATGCCGGGATGCTCGTCCTGGCCGATGGTACGGACTACGTGGCCGCGATGCTGGAGGCGCTGCGCGCGTGACCCGACACATCGTCATCATCGGCGGCGGCCAGGCCGGTGGCCGCTTCGCCGAAGCCTTGCGCAAGGGCGGCAGCGACGCGCGCATCACCATGCTCGCCGAGGAGCCCCACGCGCCCTACGAACGCCCGCCGCTGTCGAAGGATGTGCTGGCGGGCAAGGCGGCGCCGGACAGCACGCGCATCCCCGTGGACTGGGCCGCGCTCGGAATCGACATCCTGGAAGGCGTCCGCGCCGAGTCCATCGACCGCGGCGCAAAGCGCGTGCAGCCCGCGGGCGGCGCCGCGCCCGTCCCCTACGACACGCTGGTCATCGCCACCGGCGCCCGCCCGCGCCGCCTGGCCGCGCTAACCGACCCCGACCTGCCCGTCTTCGCGCTCCGCAGCCTCGCCGATGCCGCCGCGCTGCAAGCCATCCTCACGCCCGGCCGCCGCATCCTGCTGGTCGGCGGCGGCGTCATCGGGCTGGAGGTCGCGGCCACCGCCGCTTCCCTCGGCGCGCATCCCGTCGTCGTCGAACTCGCGCCCCGCCTCATGCCCCGCGGCTGCCCGCCCGCCATGGCGGACCGCCTGCTGGCGCTGCACCGCGCCCGCGGCGTGGAGGTCCACCTCGGCACCGGCGTCATCGCCGTGGACTGGGCCGGCGCCGGCATCGTGGCCACGCTCGGCAATGGGGAGCGCATCGAGGCCGATGGCATCGTGCTCGGCATCGGCGCCGCGCCGGATGATGGCCTCGCCGCCGCGGCCGGGCTGCGCACGCAGGACGGCATCCTGGTCGATGGCCATGCGCGCAGCCTGGATGATCCGGACGTGCTCGCCATCGGCGACGTCGCCCGCCATCCGCTGCCGCGCTTCGGCGTCACCATCCGCCAGGAAAGCTGGCGCCATGCCGAAGCCCAGGCGCGCCACGCCGCCGCCGCGCTGCTCGACCCCGCGCTGCCCGATTACGACGAGGTGCCAGGCTTCTGGTCCGACCAGCACGGCACGCGCCTGCTGGTGGAGGGCCTGCCCGGCGAAGGCCAGGAAATCCTCCGCCCCGCCCCCACCGAATCCAGCTGGCACCTGGCCGAGGACGGCCGCCTGGTCGGCGCCGCGACGCTGGGCGACAGCAAGGCCATGGCGGTCGCCCGTCGCCTCATCGCCGCCGGCGCGCGCCCCGATCCCGCGCGCCTCGCGGACCCCGCCACCGACCTTCGCGCCCTGCTACGCTGAACCGGCCAGACCGCGCCCCAAGCAGGGCGTGGCGGCCCCGAGGAGAAACGTTCCATGACCAGCCTGCGCCGCCGCGCCCTGCTCGCCGTGCCCCTTGCCGCCGCCGCCATCCCCGCCCGCGCGCAGGATGCCTGGCCGAGCCGCCCCATCCGCATCATCGCGCCCTTCGCGCCCGGCGGAAGCGCGGACACGCTCGGCCGCCTGGTGGCGCAGGAACTGCAGATTGCGCTCGGCCAGTCCGTGGTGGTGGAGAACCGGCCCGGCGCCGGCGGCGTGCTCGGCTCGCTCGCCGTCGCGCGCGCCGTGCCGGATGGCTACACCTTCGTCATATCCGGCATCGCGAGCCACGTCGTCGCCCCCGCCATCAACAGCGCGGCCGGCTTCGATCCCGTGCGGGACTTCTCCCACATCGCCTTCCTCGGCGGGCCGCCCACCGTGTTCATCGTCAACAACAGCGTCCCCGCGCGGAACCTCGCGGAGTTCGTGGCCCTCGCCCGGCGCGGCCAGCGCTTCGCCTTCGGCTCGCCCGGCGCCGGCACGCATGGGCACCTCTTCGGCATCGCCTTCATGAATGCCGGGCGGTTCGAGATGGACCACATCCCCTATCGCGGCGCCGGCGCCGCCATGGGCGACATCATCGGCGGCAGCGTGCCGGCTGGCTCCATCACCCTCTCCTCCGCCGCCGGCGCCATCCGGGGCGGCCAGGTGCGCGCCCTCGCCCTGACCACCGCCACCCGCGCCGCCGCCTTCCCGGACCTGCCGACCTTCACGGAACAGGGCTTTCCCCAGCTGGCCGCCATGACCTGGTTCGGCCTGTCGGGCCCCGCCGGCCTGCCCGCGCCCATCGTGGAGCGCCTGAACCGGGAGGTCGTCCGCGCCATGGCACTGCCGCGCATCCGCGAGAGGCTGGAAGCGGACGCCACGGAGGCCGTATCCATGACCGCTGCCGAATACACCCGATTCATCGAGACGGAGACGGCGCGCTGGGCCCCCATCGCCCGCGCCGCCGGCGTCCGCGCCGAATAGGAAAGCCGAGACCATGCCCCTGCTGCCCCTCTGCGCCACCACCGCCATCGCCGATGGGGAAGGCCAACGCGTGGACACGCCCGAAGGCGCCTTCGCCGTCTTCAACCTCGGCGGCGAGTTCTTCGTCCTCGACAACACCTGCACCCACGGCCCCGGCAACCTCGGCGACGGCTTCATCGAGAACGAGGAAGTGGAGTGCGACTTCCACCAGGGCCGCTTCGCCATCCGCACCGGCGCCGCCACCGCCGCCCCCTGCATCGATCCCGTCCGCGTCTGGGATGTCGTGATCCAGGACGGCCAGGTCTGCATCGACCCCAAGGCCGGGCATTACGCGGTATGACCCTTCCCGTCCTGGCGATCGCCCTCGGCGATCCCGCCGGCATCGGCCCTGAACTGGCCCTGAAAGCTGCGTTGCATCCCCGCACGCGCGACCTCTGCCGCCCGATCCTGGTCGGTGATCCCGGCGTCATCGCGATCCACGCCGCCGGCGCCGGCATCACCGCGTGCCTGGTGGAACGCACCGACGCCGCCACCGCCAAAGCGGCGCCCGGCACCGTCGATATCCTGCCCCGTCACCACTTCGCCCCCGGCGAATTCGCGCTATCCAGCGTCACCGCCCAGAACGGCCGCGCGGCGCTGGACAGCGCGAGCGCCGCCATCGCCGCCGCCCGCGCCGGCCAGGCCCACGCCGTGCTCGCCGCGCCCATGAACCAGACCGCCATCGCCGCCGCCGGCATCGCCTTCGACGGCTACCCCACCTTCGTCGCCCGCGAATGCGGCATGGCGGAGGAAGACGTCTTCCTCATGCTCTGCTTCGACAACACGCGCATCGTCCACATCACGCTGCACGTCCCCGTCGCCCGCGCCCTGCAACTCCTGACCCAGGACCGCATCACCGCCGCCATCCTCGCCGCCGACAGCGCGCTCAAGCGCCTCGGCATCCCCGCGCCGCGCATCGCCGTCGGCGGCCTCAACCCCCATGCCGGCGAAGGCGGCCTCTTCGGCACGGAAGACGACGCCATCACCACCCCCGCCATCGCCGCCGCCCGCGCCGCCGGCGCGCAGGTGGACGGCCCCTTCGGCGCCGACACCATGTTCCACAAGTCCGGCTACGACGCCTTCACGGTGATGCTGCACGACCAGGGCCACATCGCCGCCAAGATGGTCGCCGCCCACCGCACCGCCGGCCTGACCATCGGCGCGCCCGTCCTCTTCTCCTCCGTCGCCCACGGCTCCGGCCACGACATCGCCGGCCGCGGCCAGGCGAACCCGACCGCGATGATCGAGGCGGTGGCGCGGCTGTGCGGGGCGGGGTGAGCGGGGTGGCCGTGTTGCGCGGGTGATCCTGGAGAGGGGCTGCGCGCCCCTCTCCAGACCTCTCCCGCGCCAGGGTCCAGCGGGACCCTGGACCGCGAGGTTATCGGTGGATGGAGGGAGGGGCGCCGCGCGACCGCCTGTCCGGACGGCGTTCCGTGCCCCTCCCTCCATCCACCGATCTCATGGGTTCCCAAGGGCCGCCGGGCCCTTGGCGGGGAAGGGGTATCGGGGAAGGGGCTGAGCCCATTCCCCGGGCCACCGGCGCCACCCGCCACCGCCCTCGTCCCCACCCCCGCCCCGCCGTGCTACACGCCACCGGTCATGGCGATCGATTTCCTCGGGCTGGAGGCGTTCCTGTCGATTGCGGAGCGCGGGTCGTTCCGCAAGGCGGCGGCGCATTTGAATCTGTCGCAGACGGCCTTGTCCCATCGCATCCGCAAGTTCGAGGAGGGGTTGGGCCTGCGGTTGCTGGCGCGGACCACCAGGCAGGTGACGCTGACGCCGGCGGGGTTGGATCTGGCGTCGCGGGCGCGGGCGCCGGTGGAGGCGTTGAACACGGCGCTGTCGGAGTTGCGGGCGGGCGCCGGTTCGGCGCAGCAGAGCGTGACGATCGGCTGCCTGCCGACCATTGCCGTGCATCACGTGCCGCGCCTGCTGGCCGATTTCTCCGCCGCTCATCCGGCTGTCACGGTGAAGGTCTTCGACAATTCCGCGAGTGAGATCGCGGAGCGGGTGGCGCGGGGCGAGGCCGAGTTCGGCATCACCATCGTCTCCGCGAACCGGTGGGACCTGGATATCGTGCCGCTGATGACGGAGGCCTTCGTCCTGGCCTGTCCCGCCGCGCATCCCTTCGCGCAGCGCCCGCACCTCGCCTGGGCGGATCTGGAGGGCCAGCCCCTGGTGCGCGTCGCGCCGCATACCGGCAACCGCGCCCTGCTGGATGAGGCGCTGGGGGCGAGGCGGGAGGCGATGGATTGGCGCTACGAGGTCCAGCACCTCGCCACCGCCATCAGCATGGTGGAGGCCGGCATCGCGCTGGCCGTGGTGCCGCGCCTCGCGGTGGACGCCGCCGGCACCGCGGGGGTGGTGGCCGTGCCGTTGCGCGATCCGGCAGTGGTGCGCCGCCTTGGCGTCGTCTCCCGCCGCGGCGTGCCGCTCTCCCCGGCCGCGGAGGCGCTGCTCGCTTTGCTGCGGCAGCGCTTCAGGCCGGCAGGGGCGAAAGCCCTCTCCCCCCGTCGGGGGGAGAGGGTTGGGTGAGGGGGGGCTCACCCAAACCGCCACTCATGCACATCCCTGCATAATCCCACCGTTCTTTCCATTTGTCGCATGACGCGCCCGGCGCCATATGGCGCGCAATCGGCTCACCCAGGGGAAGCGCATGCCCAAGACCGGATTTGTCGTCACCGCCCATCCCGGCGATTTCGTCTGGCGCGCCGGCGGCGCCATCGCCCTGCACGCGAAGCGCGGCTGGCGCGTGAAGATTCTCTGCCTGTCCTTCGGGGAGCGGGGCGAGAGCCAGTTCGCCTGGAAGGACCCCTCCGCGACCCTCGAATCCGTGAAGGCCGCCCGCAAGGCGGAGGCCGAGGCCGCCGCCGCCGTGCTCGGCGCGGAGATCGAGTTCATGGATGCCGGCGACTACCCGCTGGTGACGACGCCCGCGATGATGGACCGCGCCATCGACCTGTTCCGCGAATTGAACCCCGCCTGGGTGCTGACGCACTCGCTGAACGATCCCTACAACCTCGACCATCCGGAGGCCACGCGCTTCGCCCAGGCCGCGCGCATCGTGGCGCAGGCGATGGGCCACAAGCCCGGCCCCGGCTACAGCTATGCCGCGCCCCCCGTCTTCCTGTTCGAGCCGCACCAGCCCGAGCAATGCGGCTTCCAGCCCAACGTCATCCTGAACATCGACGAGGCCTGGGAGACGAAGCGCAAGGCCTTCGAATGCCTGCCGGCGCAGAAGCACCTCTGGGCGTATTACGAGCGTGTCGCGCTGAACCGCGGCATGCAGGGCGGCCGCAACTCCGGCAAGGCGATGGTGTATGGCGAGGCCTATCAGCGCCTCTTCCCCTCCATCCTGGACGAGCTGGCGTAAGCATCGTGCAGGAACTGCAGGGCTGGGTGGGCCGCGCGCGGGAGGTGGCGGACAAGATGTCCGCCCCCGCCGCGCGGCGCATGGCCGCGATGCTGGACCAGGCGGCGCCGGATCTCTCGCCCGGTGCCGCGGTGCCTCCGTTCTGGCTCGCGATCCTCTTCGACGATGCGCAGCCCCAGTCGCGCCTCGGCGCCGATGGTCATCCGGAGAAGGGGGAGTTCCTGCCGCCGGTGCCGCTGCCGCGGCGTATGCTGGCGGGGCGGCGGCTCCGCTACCTGGCGCCGCTGTGCATCGGCCAGGCGCTGACGCGCAGGTCGGAAATCACTGCCATCACGCCGAAGGAAGGCCGCAGCGGGAAACTCTGCTTCGTCACCGTCCTGCACACCGTCACCGGCCCCGATGGCGTGGTGGCAACCGAGGAACAGGACATCGCCTACCGCGAAGCCTCGACCGGTGCCGCCACCGCGAAGCCTGAGGCGCCCACGCCGAAGCCCGAGGCCGCCTGGCGCGTCCCCTTCACGCCCGATCCCGTGCTGCTCTTCCGCTACTCCGCCCTCTGCTACAACGGCCATCGCATCCACTACGACGTGGATTATGCCCGCGACGCGGAAGGCTATCCCGGCCTGGTCGTGAATGGCGGCCTCAGCACGACCATGCTGCTCGACGCCGCGATGAAGCAGGCGCCCGGTGCGACGCTGCACGCCGCCGATATCCGCACCATGCGGCCGCTGACCTGCAACCGCCCCGCGACGCTCTGCGGCACGGCGCCTGATGATCAGGGCAACCGCACCCTCTGGGTCGTGGACGACACCGGCGCCATGGCGCTGCGCATCCAGGCGAGGATTTCGTAACGTGGCAGGCCCGCTCGAAGGACTTCGCGTCCTCGATCTTTCCTCGGTGGTCGTCGGCCCCGTCTGCACCGGCGTGCTGGCGGAGCAGGGCGCGGAGATCATCAAGCTCGAAAGCCCGGAAGGCGATCTGCTGCGCAAGCTCGGCGGCAAGGGGCGGACGCCGGGCATGGCCGGGAAGTTCCTCAACTTCAACCGCGGCAAGCGGTCCATCTGCCTCGACCTCAAGCACCCCCGCGCGAAGGACGTGCTGCGCCGCATCGCGCTGCGCTGCGACATCCTGGTGACGAATATCCGCCCCGACGCGCAGAAGCGCCTCGGCGTCGATGCGGCCAGCATGGCGGAAGCGGCGCCGCGCCTGATCCACTGCTCGATCGTCGGCTTCGGCACCGATGGCCCCTACGCGGGAAAACCCGCCTACGACACGGTCATCCAGGGCGTCTCCGGCGTCGCCGGCTGCTTCGAGGCCAGCACCGGCGAGCCGCGCTACGTCCCCATGCTCGTCGCCGACCATGTCTGCGGATTGATCGCCGCCCAGCAGATCGGCTTCGCGCTCTACCGGCGGGAGAAGACGGGCAGGGGCGAAAGCCTCGAGATCCCGATGTTCGAGAACATGGCGGGCTTCGTGCTGCAGGAACACCTCGGCGCCATGTCCTTCCGCCCCGCGCTCGGCGTGCCCGGCGACCTCCGCGTGCTGAGCCCGGAGGCACGGCCGCTCAAGACGCAGGACGGCTACATCTGCGTCTCCGCCAATACCGATGCGCAGGCGCATGGCTTCTTCGACGCGATCGGCCGGCCGGAGCTCAAGACCGATCCGCGCTTCGCCACGGTCACCGCGCGCACCGCGAACACCAAGGACTACTTCGCGCTGCGCGCCACCGCGCTGACGGGCAAGCCGACATCGGAGTGGCTCGACCTCTTCACGCGCTACGACGTGCCCGCCATGCCCTACAACACCATCGAGAGCCTGCTGACCGATCCCCATCTGCGCGCCACGGGCATGGTGCGGGAGGAGGAGCACCCGACCGAGGGCCCGACCTTCGCGATCGGCGCGCCCAACAAGCTCTCCGGCGGCATGGCCGCGCCGCTGCCGGCGGCGCCCCGCCTCGGCGCCGATGGCCCCGCCATCCTGGAAGCCGCGGGCTTTTCGGCTGATGAGATCAAGGAACTCGCGCAGCACGGCGCGCTGAAAACATAACGGGAGAAACACCATGAATCGCCGCACGCTTCTCACCGCCGCCACCGCGCTGGTCGCGGCACCACGCCTCGTGGTCGCGCAGGGCACCTGGCCGGACCGCCCCGTCCGCGTCATCGTCCCCTTCACGCCGGGCGGCAGCACGGACATCCTGGCCCGCGCCATCGCGGCGGAGCTGCAGGAGGTGTTCAGCCAGCCCTTCGTGATCGAGAACAGGGGCGGCGCCGGCGGCACGGTGGGGTCGGAAGTCGTGGCCCGCTCGGCCCCCGATGGCTACACCATCATGATGGGCCATATCGGCACGCTGGCCGTGAATCCTTCGCTCTACCGCAACCTCAGCTTCGATCCCGTCACCGCCTTCGCGCCCATCGGGCTGATGGCGATCGTGCCGAACGTGCTGGTCGTGAACCCGCGCAAGGTCGCCGCCAACAACGTGCAGGAACTGATCGCGCTGGCCAAGCGCCGGCCCGGTACGCTCACCTACGGCTCCGGCGGCAACGGCTCCGCCGCGCATACCGCCATGGTCGCCTTCTGCCAGGCGACGGGGACGGAGATGGAGCACGTTCCCTATCGCGGCACGGGTCCGATGATGAACGACCTGATCGGCGGCACCATCGACCTGACGCTGACGGGCGGCCCCGCGGCCCTGCCGGCGGCGCGCAGCAACCTGGTGAAGGCGCTCGGCGTCTCCTCGCTGCGGCGCCTGTCTTCCGCGCAGGACATCCCGACCATCGCGGAACAGGGCGTGCCCGGCTTCGACGCGACGCAGTGGTATGGCCTGGTCGCGCCCGCCGGCACGCCGCGGCCGATCATCGACCGGATCAACGAGGCGCAGACCCGCATCCTGAACGGCCCGCGCCTGCGGCCGCGGCTGGAGGCCGAGGGCGCCGACGCCGCGCCCGGCACGCCGGAGGAGTATCGCGACCTGATCGCCCGCGAGCGCACCCGCTGGGGCGAGCTGATCCGCGCGACGAACATGCGGCCTGACTGAAGAAGAAACACAGGGAGAGCGACCACATGACCCTCATCACCCGCCGCGGCGGCGCGCTGCTCGGCGCCGCCGCGCTCGCCGCGTCCGCGCTGCCTCGCGGCGCGCAGGCGCAGCCCGCGCCGCTGACCAATCCCGGCTTCCACCGCTTCAAGATCGGCAGCTTCACCGTCACGACGCTGTTCGACGGCACCGCGCGGCTGACGCTCGATGGCTTTGTGGGCAACGCCCCCATCGCGGAGGTCCAGGCCGTGCTGGCGGAGAGCTTCCTGCCGACCGACCACTACCTCACCCCCTACACCGTCACGGTGGTGGAGACGGGCAGCGCCACCGTGATGTTCGACGCCGGCACCGGCGGCCAGCTCTCCCCCCAGGCCGGGCGCATGGCGGCCAACATGGCGGCGGCGGGCCTCGACCCCGCGCGCATCACCCATGTCGTCTTCACGCATTTCCACGGCGACCACATCACGGGGCTGACCACCGCGCAGAACCAGGCGGTCTTCCCGAATGCGGAGATCGTCGTCCCCGCCGCCGAATGGCGCTTCTGGACCGATGCCTCCAACGAGGGCCCCGCGCCCGCCCGTCAGAAGCCCAATTTCGCGAATACCGCGCGCCGCTTCGGCCCCTACCAGGGGAAGATCAGGCAGGTGCAGGACGGGCAGGAGGCCGTGCCCGGCATCCGCGCCGTCTCCGCCTTCGGCCATTCGCCGGGCCATACCTGCTGGCATGTCAGCGACGGCGCCGCGCAGCTGATGGTGCTGGGCGACATCACGCATCGCCCGGAACTCTTCGCCCGTCGCCCCGAACTCCAGGTGATGTTCGACTTCGACCCCACCACGGCGGTCGAGACGCGCAAGCGCATGCTGGATCGCGTGGCGACGGACCGCATCCACGTCACGGGCTACCATTTCCCCTTCCCCGCGCATGGCTTCATCGCGAAAGACGGCGCCGGCTTCCGCTACGTCCCCGCCGATTGGAGTGCCGCATGATGCGCCGTCGCCTCCTGCTGGGCGCCGCGCTCGCGCTGCCCGCGCTCTCCGCCCGCGCGCAGGCCGCCTGGCGGCCCGACCGCCACATCCGCATGGTCGTGCCCTTCGCCGCCGGCGGCGTCGCGGACCTCACCGCGCGGGCCGTGGCGCAGCGCATCGCGGAACGGCTCGGCCAGCCCGTGGTGATCGATAACCGCCCCGGCGCGGGCGGCATCGTCGCCGGCCAGGCGCTGATGGGCGCGCCCGCCGATGGGCACACGCTGCTCGTCGCCTCCAACGGCACCGCGATCAGCCGCGCGCTGTTCCGCCAGCTTCCCTTCGATCCGCTGCGGGACTTCGCGCCGGTGGTGACCATGGGCGCCTTCCCGATCGCCGTGGTGAACGCGCCCAATTCGCCGGACGCCACCATCGCGGCGCTGCTCACGCGGCTCCGCGCCAATCCCGGCCGGCTCAACATCGGCACGATCAGCGCGGGCAGCACGCAGAAACTCTCGGCGGAGCTGTTCAAGATCCGCACCAACACGCGCTTCGAGACCATCGCCTTCCCCGCCACGCCCCAGCTGATGACGGCGCTGCTGCGCGGCGACATCGATGCGGCCTTCGAGATCACGGGCCCCATCGCGGGCCAGGTGACCTCCGGCGCCGTGCGCGTGCTGGCGACGACGGCCGCGACGCGCGCGCCGACGCTGCCCGACGTGCCGACGCTGACGGAAGCCGGCGTGCCCGACTATGACGTCGCCAGCTGGAACGCGATCGTCGCGCGCACCGGCACGCCGGCGGAGGCGATCGCCGCCATCAACGCCGCGGTGAATGAGGCGCTGGCCAGCGGCGACCTCCGCCAGGCGCTGACCCAGGTCGGCGTGGAGCCGCGCGGCGGCACCGTCCAGGCCATGGGCCAGCTGCTGGCGGCGGACACCGCGCGCTGGGCCGAAGTGATCGAGAAGGCAGGAATCGAACGCCAGTGACCCAACGTGTGATCCCGACCTGCAAGGGCCCGGACCCGGATACCCGCAAGCCGCGCCTGGTCCTGCCGCCCGGCGCCGTCGACGCCCATTGCCACGTCTTCGGCCCCGGCGCCGTCTTCCCCTATGCGGAGGACCGCGCCTACACGCCGCCCGATGCGCCCTATGAGGGGCTGGTCGCGCTGCACCGGACGCTCGGCGTCTCTCGCGCCGTGATCGTCCATGCCTCCTGCCACGGCAGCGACATGACGGTGACGCTGGACGGCATCGCCCGGTCGAATGGCGCCATGAAGGGCGTGGCGGTGGTGGACCCCGGCGTCACGGATGCGGAGCTGGAGCGCCTCGATGCCGGCGGCATCCGCGGCGTGCGATTCAACTTCGTGAAGCATCTCGGCGGCATGCCGGACATGGCGTTCTTCCAGCGCGTGCTGGCGCAGGTGGAGCCGATGGGCTGGCACGTCGTGCTGCACCTGGATGCGCAGGACATCGTGCCGCTGGCGCCGGTGATCTCCGCCATCCGCGTGCCCTTCGTCATAGACCATATGGGCCGGGTGAAGGCGAAGGATGGCGTCGGCCAGCCCGCCTTCCTGCAGCTGCTGGAGCTGATGAAGAACCCGCTGGCCTGGGTGAAGATCTGCGGCTCCGAACGGGTCTCCTCTGCCGGCGCGCCCTTCACCGATGCCGTGCCCTTCGCCCAGGCGCTGCTGGCCGCGGCGCCGGATCGCTGCCTCTGGGGCACGGACTGGCCGCATCCGAACATCGCGGGCGACATGCCGAATGACGGCGACCTGGTCGATCTGCTCGGCGCCATGACGGACGACGCCGACCTCATCAGGCGCGTGACCGTCGACAACCCCGAACGCCTCTACTGGGCGCGCTGACCCGCTCTCCCTCCCCCGCAAGCGCGGGGGAGGGGGCAGGGGCTCTACCTGACCCGCTGCCCCATCGACCCCGCCTCGGCCCATTTCATCACGGGGTGCGGCCCCGGGTTCAGCCGCCAGATCGTCGCGTTCAGCACCACGGCGAAGCTCACCCAGACCAGGTAGGGCACCATCAGCCAGGCGGCGAGCTGCGACACCGGCCAGAACAGGATGATGCAGGCCAGGATCGAGGCCCAGAGCAGCACGGCCTCCGCCAGCGCCATCCCCAGCCAGCGGATGCCGAAGAAGATCATGGACCAGGCGGCGTTCAGCACCAGCTGCACGCCCCAGACGACCAGCGCCGTGCCGATCCCCTCCACCCGCCACACCAGCCAGCCGGCCGTGGCGATCATCAGATAGAGGATCGACCACGCCACCGGGAACAGCCAGTCCGGCGGGTTCCAGGACGGCTTGCGCAGCCCCCGGTACCACTCGCCAGGGGTGAAGATGGCGCCCGTGGAGGCCGCCGCGAAACAGGCTGCAAGGCACCCGACGGCGCCGAGGATGATGATCCAGTCCATGCGCGGGACATGGGCGCATGCCGCGCCCCTGTCCACCGCAATCGCGGGTCAGCTCACCTTGAGCCCCGCGGCCTCGATCACCCGTGACCATTTGGCGTTCTCGGACCGGACGAAGTCGCCGAAGGGGGCGGGTTCCAGGAAGAAGGCGCGGCAGCCATTGTCGTTCAGCTGCTGCACCACCTGCGGCGTCTCCGTCGCCCGCTTCAGCGCGGCCGATAGCCTGGCCACCACCGGCGCCGGCATCCCCGCGGGGCCCACGATCCCCCACCAGGGGGCGGCGGTGAAGCCGGGCAGCGCGGCCTCCCCAATCGTCGGCACCTCCGGCGCCTGCGCCGCGCGCACGCCCGTCGTCACCGCCAGCGCCTGGATGCGGCCGGCGCGGACATTCTCCTGCACCGTGGAGAAGGCGTCGAAATAGTAGTCGAGCCGCCCGGCAACGAGGTCCGTCGTCGCCTGGGCGGAGCCGCGATAGGGGACGTGCGTGGCGCGGATGCCGGCCGCGGTGTTGAAGGCCTCCGCCGTCAAATGGCTGGTCGATCCCTGGCCGGAGGAGGCGAAGTTCAGCGTCCCCGGATTGGCCTTGGCATGCTCGATGAAGCCCCGCAGCGTCGTCGGCAGGCCCGTGCGCGTCACCAGCGCGAAGGGACCGTCGCCGATCGGGCCGATGAAGCTGAAGTCGCGGTCGGGGTTCCAGGGCGTGTCACGCTCGATCAGCGGGCGATAGAAGGAACCCGCGCCCGCGATCAGGATGGAATAGCCATCCGCCGGCGACTTGGTGACGTTCTCCGTCCCGATCGCGCCGCCGGCGCCCGCGCGGTGGTCATAGACCAGCGGCTGGCCGAGATGCGGCGTCATCGCATCCCCCACGATGCGCGCGATGTTGGCGGTGGCACCGCCGGGCGGCCAGGGGATGACGAAGCGGATCGGCCGCGTCGGCCAGTTGTCCTGCGCCCGCACGGCAGGGGCCGCCAGCAGGCCGGCGCCGGCGGCCAGCAACACGCGTCGCGTCGTCATCGCGTCATTCTCCGTCTGTCCCGAACCCATGTTGCGCGATGCAGCATGACGGCCGCAACATGTCCGGACATCCGGGGAAGAAATGCATGCAGCCCGTCCTCCATCTCGGCAGTGCCTGGTCGTCATCGTGGTCGATCGTGGGATGGATGGCCTGCCGCCTCGGCGGCCTTCCGGTCACGGAGAACCGGATCTTCCTCTCCCGCCCCGATTCCCCGCCGAAGCTGAAGGCCGTCTCCCCCTCCGGCCGCGTGCCGGCGCTGCATGTCGAGGGGATGGTCTTGTGGGACAGCCTGGCCATCGCGGAGTGGCTGTGGGAACGCGACCCCACCTGCGCCATCTGGCCGAAGGATCCCGTGAAGCGCGCCTATGCCCGCTGCGTCGCCGCCGAGGTCCACAGCCATTTCGACGATGTCCGCAACGGCCTGCCGATGAACCTGATCAAGCGCTGGCCGATCCGCGATGGCCTGCCCAGCAACGTGAAGCTCATGGCCCGCCCTGGCGTGCGCGCCGGCACGGAGCGGATGGAGGCGATGTGGCGCGACGCCCGCGCGCGCTATGGCGGCCCCTACATCGCGGGCGACGAGTTCTGCTTCGCCGACGCCGCCTTCGCGCCGATGTGCAGCCGCTACATCACCTATGGGATCGAGCTTGCGCCCGACAGCATGGACTTCATCGCCAGCGCCATGGACAGCCCGCTGATGCGCGAATGGCGCGCCCGCGCCGAACGCGAGGCGGATGAGGTGGGCCGGGACATCGTGATGGCCTCGCCCTGATGACGCCGATCGACCCCGCGCTGGTCGCGCAGCTTTCCGCCGTTGCGGTGCCGACGCTCTCCGCCATGCTCTACGCCCGGGGGCTCCGCACCCGCTTCCTGCACGGCATCATCCCCGCCAACCCCGCTGCCGCGCGCCTGGTCGCCCCCGCCGTCACCATCCGCGCCATCCCGGTGCGGGAGGATCTGCGCGACGCCGTGCTCAAGGGCGAAGCGCCAAACCTCCATCGCCGCTTCCTGTCGGAGGTGCCGCCCGGCGCGGCGGTGGTCTTCGCGACGGGCGGCGCCGCCCATACCTCGGTGCTCGGCGACATCATCGCCATGGCGCTCCACCGGAAGGGCGTGGCGGGCATGGTGGTGGATACCGGCGTCAGCGACCTCCCGACCGTCGCCGGCATGGACTTCCCGGTGTTCCATGGCGGCGGCTCCGCCCCCGTGCCCTCGGGCGCGGCCGTCATGGTGGTGGACCGGGACCTGCCGGTCGCGATCGGCCCCGTCGCCATCTTCCCGGACGACATCATGGTCGGCGATGCCTCCGGCGTTATCTGCATCCCCCGCGCCATCGCGGCGGAGATCGCGGCGGAGGCGGTGGAGAAGGAGAAGCTGGAGGCCTGGATCCTGGAGGAGATCGCCAAGGGCGCGCCGCTGGAGGGCACCTACCCCCCGGACGCCGCGACAAAGGCCCGGTACAAGGCGGCGATGGGCGGGTAGCTCACGCCGCCTTCGGCTGCCCGGCGGCGACCAGCCCGGCCAGGCGGCGGCGCGTCGCCTCCTCCAGCCCCTCCAGCCGGCCGCGCAGCATGGTGGGCTCCGCCGCCACCACCAGCAGCGTGACCCCCGCCATGCCGAGTTCCGGCACGCTGACGCGGCAGCGGTCGCCCGGCCGCGCGCGCAGCTCCACGGCCAGCGCCATGCCACCCTCCGCGATGTCGATCACCCGCGCGCCCACCGTCACGCCATCGGTGCCCGTCACCGTCGCCGGCGCGTCGTAGCGCCGCCGCGGCGACATGCGCCGGTCGGCCTCGGGGGTGGAGGTGCGGACCACGCTGACCAGCGTCTGCTTCAGCGCCGCCACCGCATCGCCGGCCAGCGCGGTTTCCTGCCGCACCCCGGCCAGCAGGGCGGTGGTGTTCGCCGTCTCCCGCGACACCTGGGCGATCCTCGCCGCAACCTCCCGCGACGTGCCGGTGGTCTGGCCGATGATGCCCGCGATCTCCCGCGTCGTAACCGCCTGTTCCTCGACGGCGGAAGCGATGGCAGAGGCCGCGACATCCACCTGCCCGACGGCGCCGGCGATCGCGCGCACGGCGCCGGTCGCGGCCTCCGTCGCACCCTGCACCTCGGCGATCTGGCGGGTGATGTCGTCCGTCGCCCGCGCGGTCTGCGCCGCCAGCTGCTTCACCTCCCCGGCCACCACGGCGAAGCCGCGCCCGGCCTCCCCCGCCCGCGCGGCCTCGATCGTCGCGTTCAGCGCCAGCAGGTTGGTGCGCGCGGCGACGTCGGCGATCAGCGCCGCGGCGCCGCCGATCCGCGCCACCGTCTCCGACAGCGCGCGGATGGCCTCGGCGCCCCGCTCGCCCAGCTCCGTCGCGCCCCGCGCGGCGCCGGCCGTGCGGGCCACCTGGGCGGAGATCTCCCCGATCGAGGCGGTGAGCTGCTCCGTCGCCGCCGCCACGGATTGCGACGCCGCCAGCGACTGCTCCGCCGCGGTCGCGACCGATGCGCCGTCGCGGGCGATCGCCTCGGCCGAGTTGCCGACGGAATCGGCGCCGACGCGCAGCCGTTCCATCCGGTCCGTCACCTGGTCGATCGCCGCGCGCACTTCCTGGTCCACGCGGTCGGCCATGGCGCGGATCGCCTCCGCGCGCTCGGCCTCCGACTGCAGGCGCTGCCGCGTGGCCTCCGCATCCGCCTCCCGCGCGCGCAGCGTCACGAGGCGCAGCGCCTCCGCCGCCGCCAGCACGCCATCGACCTCGTCGCCCCCCGGCGTCGCGCGGCGCTGCGGGATCGGCTGGTCCACCACGCCCTGCGCCACGCCCGCCAGGGCGGAGACGGCGCGGCGCAGCGGGCCGACCACGGCGCGGCCCAGCCAGGCCAGCACGCCCAGCACCAGGCAGACGCCGCCCAGCGCCAGCACGGCGTTCACCACCACGTCGCCCTGCTGGTCCCCCTGACGCGCCGCGACCACCGTCGCCAGCGCCTCGCCGGCGGCACGCTGGGCGGCGACCAGCGCCTCGATCGCGCGGGTCGATCCGGCGAACCAGGCCGGCGCGGCCACGGGATAGGGCTCCGCCCGGTCGGCCGCGGCCATGACGGACCGCCGCAGCGGCACCAGCGTCTCCTCCCACCCCGCCATCGCCTGGCGCAGCGCGTCGCGCACCGTGGGGGGCAGGTCCTGGGACAGGGCGGTGGCGCGGGCCAGCGCCTCCTCCGCCCGCGCGGCGAAGCCGCCGAGCGCCCGGTGTTCCGCGGGCGTGGGCGCGCGGCCCTGGGCGATCAGCCCGTTCATCATGCCGCGCTCCCGCCCCGCCTGTTCCGCCGCCTCCGCCAGCGTGGCGCGCAGCGACGCCAGCTGCCCGACGGAATCGGTGCTGGTCAGCGACTGCGCTTCCAGAAGGCCCCGCAGCGCCGACAGCGCGTCGATCTGCGCGGTGGTGGCGGCGAACCAGGCGGGCGGCGCGGGCAGGGCCGGGACGTCCGGGCCGCGCGGCGCCTCGATGGCCGCGCGCATCGCCGCGACCGTGGCCCGTGCCTGGTCCAGCCGCCCGCGCGCCGCCGCATGGCCCGCCAGCGCCGGCAGCACCTCCGCCAGCGCCTGCTCGGCGCGGTCGCGCGCCGTCCGCGCGGTGCCGAGCGCAGCGGGCGTCGCCGCGGCGGGGTTGGTCAGGATGCCGTTGATGGTGCCGCGTTCGACGGCCAGCGCGACGCCGGCCTCCACCATCAGCGCGACGCGGTCATTCACGGACCGCTGCTGCACGGCGCGCTCCGCCTGGCGGTAGGCGGCGAAGCCGGCCTCCCCCAGCAGCAGCACGACGCCGGCGCCCAGCAGCAGGACCGGCAGGAGGATCTTCAGGCGTAGCGACACGGTTGGGGCGTCCCGGATCATGCGGTCCCGAAGCCCGGGACGCAGGGTCAGGAGGCTGGCCCTTCGTTGCTAACGCCGTGTCAACCCGCCGCGACAGCCGGGCGCGCCGCTACCCCATGCAGCGCATGAACAGCGTGGAGGGATGCGCGATCTCCCCCACCTCCGCCGCGCTGCGCGCGGGCTGTTCGGCGAGTGTCGGGTTCACGCCGTTGGCGCGCAGGAAGGCCAGCGCCTCCGTCCCCTTCACCGCGAAGTTCACGTTCTGCGGGATGTCGCCCGTGCGCTGCGCGATGCGCTGCGCATTGAGCTTGGAGACGATGACGCCGACCACCTGCCCGGACATGTCGAGCAGCGGCCCCCCCGAATTGCCGGGCTGCACCGGCGCGCTGATCTGGTACTGCCGCTGGTTGTCGGCGAGGCCGGCGAGCGCCGAGATCTCCCCCGTCGTCAGCGTGGGGCCGGAGGAGAGCAGCCCCGCCAGCGGGAAGCCGTAGGTGACGACACCTTCGCCGCGGCGGACGTTCACGTCCCGCCGGAAGGGCAGGGGAGGGCCTGCATCCGCCGGCACCTCGATCAACGCCAGGTCGCGGTCCCGGTCGCTGGCGATGACGCGGGCGGGCAGGTCGGCGCCGCCGGTGACGCGCACGCGGACCGCGCGGCAATCCTCGATGACATGGTGGTTGGTCAGCGCCCGCCCCGGCGCGACGACGAAGCCGGTGCCCGACGACACCATCCGCCCCGCGGAGGCGCCGGGCTGCGGCGCGCCCGGCTTGCCCGGCACGCCGGCCTGGGGCCCGGGCGGCAGGGGCGGCGGCTTGGTGGTCGGTAGCGGCGGGAAGGAGGCCTGGGGCCCGCCGCCCGGCGCGGCCGGGGCAGGCTTGCCCTGCCCCATCGCATCCCCCCCGCCGATCAGGCCGAGGAGAAGGGCGGGCAGCAGGGCGGTGCGGAGGTTCATGGTCCCTCAGGATGGCGGCGCGCCGCCATCCCGGTCAACCATGCCGAAACAGCGCGAAACGCTCAGGCCAGGCTGTACACCCGCACCAGCACCGCCTGCCGCGGCCGCAGGCTGTGCAGCGTGCCGACGAAGGCGAGCCGGTTCAGCCAGGCATGCGGGCCGTCCGGGGCCGTCACCTCCACGGTCGAGAAGCGGTAGTCCTCCGCGCCCTCGCGCGGTGCCACGACGACCTTGTTCAGCACGGTGATGATGGCGCCGTCCTCGGCCTGCATCTCGTACAGCGCCTCCAGCCGCCGCACGCCGTCGCGCCGCACCAACTGCCGGTCCGCGCCGCCGGGCAGCACGCGGCCGCGGATGCGGGGGCCCGCGAAGACGCCGCCCGTGATCGGCACCATGCGCCGTTCGCCGAGCGGCCCGTCGCCCATCGCCAGCGTCGGCGCCAGCTCCACCAGCGCCTCCCACACGAATTCGCCGCGGGGCAGCACGAGCGGCACGTTCGGCTCCAGCGGCCCCGCGCCTTGCGCCAGCGCGCCGCCCGATGCCAGCATGCCGAGCAACCCCAGCGCCCCACGGCGCGCGATCATCCGGTCCATCGTCACCCTCCCTTCGCCGGTCGTCGCAGGAAATCCTGGCGCCGGTGCCGTTGATTGTTATAGATCATAATCATCAACGAGGCGGCGCGCCAAGCGCCGCGTGAGGGGGAGGGCCCGCACCATGATGTCCCGCCACGCCAGGCTGCTGGGATCGGCGCTCGCGCTGACCGGCGCCTTCGGCAGCGCCGCCTTCGCGCAGACCCGCGCCTGCGCCGACCTCTCGGCCCTGGCCCGCCCCGACCTCCGCATCACCCGCGCGGAGGCCGTGCCCGCCGGCACGCTGCCCGCCGAGAATCGCGGCCGCGCGGCGCTCGCCGGGCCCGACCGCGCGCCGATGCCGGCGCATTGCGTAGTGGAGGGCATGATCGCGCCGCGCACCGGCGTCGGCGGCGTCTCCTTCGGCACCGGCTTCCAACTGCGCCTCCCCGATGACTGGAACGGCCGGCTGCTGTTCCAGGGCGGCGGCGGGATGGATGGGGTGGTGGTGGAGGCGACGGGCGTCGTCCCCATCGCCGGCGCCACCGCGGCGCCCGCGCTGATGCGGGGCTACGCCACCGTCTCCACCGATGCCGGCCACCAGGGGCGGGACACGCGCGACGCGAGTTTCGGGCTCGACCAGCAGGCCCGCTACGACTACGCGCAGGGCGCCGTGCCGGCGGTGACGCGGGAGGCGACCTCGATCCTCGCCAGCCGCTACGGCCGCGCGCCCGAACGCCACTACTTCATGGGCTGCTCCAATGGCGGCCGGCAGGGCATGCTGGCGGCGCAGCGGGACCCGCTGCTCTTCGACGGCATCGTCGCCGGCAATCCCGGCTTCCGGCTGAGCCGCGCCGCGGTGGCCCAGGCCTGGGACGTGCAGGCGCTGCTGCGCGCGGCACCGCGCGACGCGGAGGGCCAGCCCGTGCTGGCGGCGTCGCTGACGCCGGCCGACATGACGCTGGTGGCGAATGCGGTGCTGGAGGCCTGCGACGGCGCCGATGGCCTCCGCGACGGCCTCATTCAGGCCCCCACCTCCTGCCGCTTCGACCCGGCGAGCCTGCGCTGCCCCACGGCCGAGAAGACCGGGACCTGCCTGGCGACCGCGCAGGTGGAGGCGCTGCAGACCGTCTTCGGCGGCGCCCGCAACAGCCGGGGCGAGGCCGTCTATGCGAGCTGGCCCTGGGATGCCGGCATCGCCTCCCCGGGCTGGCGCGCCTGGAAGCTCGGCACCTCCCAGACCGGGCGGCCGAATGCGCTGAATGCGACGCTGGCCGCCTCCTCCCTCGGCTATTTCTTCCTGACGCCGCCGAGGCCGGACCTCGACCTTCTGGCCTTCGACTTCGACCGCGACACAGCGCTGACGGCGGAGACCGCCGCGATCAACGACGCGACGGGGACGATGCTGTCGAGCTTCGCGAACCGCGGATCGCGCCTGCTGGTCTTCCACGGCAACAGCGACCCGGTCTTCAGCGCGAACGACATCACCGCCTACTGGGACCGCCTGGCGCGGGACAATGGCGGCGCGGAGTCGCTCGGCGCCTTCGCGCGGTTGTTCATGGTGCCCGGCATGGCCCATTGCGGCGGCGGCCCCGCCATGGAGGATTTCGACCCGCTGGCCGCGCTGGAAGCCTGGGTGGAACGCAACGAGCCCCCCGCCCGCATCGTCGCCCGCGGCGCGAGCTTCCCCGGCCGCACCCGCCCCCACTGCCCCTACCCGCAGCAGGCCCACTACACCGGCGGCGACCCGGAGCGCGCCGAAAGCTTCGAGTGCCGGGCGCCCTGACTTGAAAAGCCCTCTCCCCCCGGCGGGGGGGGGAGAGGGTTGGGTGAGGGGGGCATCGGGCGCCTACAGCAGCCCCTCCCGCCTGAACGACAGATGCCGCCCATTCCCCATGATCAGGTGGTCATGGACCGTGATGCCCAGCACCTTCGCCGCCGCCTTCACCTCCTGCGTCATCTCGATATCCGCGCGGGACGGCGTCGGGTCGCCGGAGGGGTGGTTGTGGACCAGGATCAGCGCCGTCGCCTGCAATTCCAGGCAGCGCTTCACCACCTCCCGCGGATAGACCGGCGTGTGGTTCACCGTGCCGCGGGCCTGCGCCTCATCCGCGATCAGCCGGTTCTTGCTGTCCAGGAACAGGACGCGGAACTGCTCGATGCTCTCGCGCGCCAGCGCTGCGTTAAGGTAGCCGATCAGCCGGTCCCAGTTGTTCAGCACGGGCTGGTCGCGCACCTCGGCCCGCATCAGCCGCAGCGCCGCGCCGTGGACGGTCTTGAGCGCGGCGGTCCCGGCCTCCCCCATGCCCTCCACCTCCTGCAACTCGCGGGCTGGCGCGGCGATGGCGTTGGCGAAACTGCCGAAGCGGGCCAGCAGCGCGCGGGCGATGGGCTTGGTGTCCCGCCGCGGCAGCGCCTGGAACAGCAGCATCTCCAGCATCTCATGGTCCAGCAGCGAATCGGGGCCGGCCGTCAGCAGCCGGGTCCGCATCCGCGCGCGGTGGCCGAGATGGCCGGGCGGGGCTTCCTCCTCCCGCACCGAGACGGTGTCGGGGAACAGGCCCTCCAGCCCCGCCGTCGCTTCCGAGAATTGCGGCTTGCGCGCCATCGGGCCCCCGCGGTGATCGACCGCGAAGGTGCAACGATAAGGGGGAGTTCTTCAACCCTGGCGTTCACCAGCCGAAGACGACCGCGCCCATGATCCGCCCGGGCATCATGGTGAAGGCGCCCGCGATCATCAGCCCGCCGAAGAACAGCGCCGCCATGGCGCGCTTGTGACGCGCGACGTTGCCGCGCCGCACCGCCAGCACCGCCAGCGGCAGCACCACCAGCACATAGGCCGACAGCCCGTGGATCCAGGAATAATGGTTCCCGTGCGAGGCGCTGGTGATGCTGAAGGAGGACAGGGCCACCAGCGCCATCAGCGCCACCCACCCCCAGCCGACCTGGCGGTGCGGCAGCGTCCCCTTCGGCGCCAGGAACTGCACCAGGCCGAGCCCCACCGCCGACATCGCGGCGAAGGCATGGACCTGCACCATGGCAGGGGCGGCGAGCAGCGGGGCGAGTGTCACGATACGCGGTCCTTGATGTGTATGTGATGCACATTTACATAAAGAAGCTGCGACGGGCGGTCAAGACGAAAAGCCCCCTCCCCGGCGGTGGGGAGGGGGCGCGATCGCCGCATCGTAGTCGGGGGGGTCAGGCCCCGTAGGGTGGCCGGTGCAGGCCGCTGGGGGAGACGGTGAAGATCTCCACCCCGTCCTCCGTCACGCCCACCATGTGCTCGAACTGTGCGGAGAGGCTGCGGTCCCGAGTCACGGCGGTCCAGCCATCGTCCAGGATCTTCACCTCCGGCCGGCCGGCATTCACCATCGGCTCCACGGTGAAGAACATGCCGGGCTTCAGCGTCGGCCCTTCGCCGGGGCGGCCGAAATGCAGCACGTTCGGCGGTTCATGGAAGCGCCGGCCGATGCCGTGGCCGCAGAAGTCGCGCACCACGCTGAAGCGGTGGCGTTCCACGAAGGTCTGGATGGCGTGGCCCACATCGCCGAGCGTGGCACCCGGGCGGATCGCCGCGATGCCGCGCATCATGCTCTCATAGGTCACGTCCATCAGCAGCTTCGCCTTGGTGGAGGCGGTGCCCGCCACGTACATCCGGCTGCTGTCGCCGTGCCAGCCATCCAGGATGACGGTGACGTCGATGTTGATGATGTCCCCGTCCAGCAGCACCCGCTCACCAGGGATGCCGTGGCAGACGACGTGGTTGATGCTGGTGCAGGATGACTTGGTGTAGCCGCGGTAGCCCAGCGTCGCGGGGATGGCGTGGTTGGCCAGCGTGAAATCGTGGATGATCCGGTCCAGCGCCTCGGTCGTGATCCCCGGCTTCACATGCGGGGTGATCATGTCGAGCGTCTCCGCCGCCAGGCGGCCGGCGCGGCGCATGCCCTCGAAATCCGAGGGGGAATGGATCGTGATGCGGCGGCTTTCGCCGCCCTGCTGCTCCATCGTGGTGTGACCGTCCGGGCTTGCGTGAGGATTGCTCAATAGATGCGCCGCGGCCTTCCGCGTTGCAAGCGCGCGCAAGCCAGGGATGCGCTATCCGCCCGGCCGCTCGCCGGTCTTGCGCTCCACGGTGCCGAGGGCATCCGCCAGGCGATGCGTGGCGCTGCCAGGGCGCGCGGGCTGCTGCTGGCTCTCGTGCGGGGACCAGCCCGTCAGCACCATCAGCCGCAGCACGGGGTCGATCCCCTCCGGCCCCTTGGGCAGGCTGGCCGCGGCCATGGGCAGCAGGGCGCGGGGCGGCACGCGGCGATCTGCCGCCAGCACCGCATTGGCCTCCCCGGCCGCGCGCAGATCCTCGAACAGGCCGAGGGCCGTGCGGTAGGCCAGCGCCACGTTCTCCAGGTCCGCCACCGGCAGCGCGAAGCCCGCGCGCTGCAGCAGCCCCGCGCCGTCCCGCAGTTCCGGGAAGGGCGAGACGCGGGGCGAGATGCCGCCCCGCAGCGTCGCCTCCGCCTGGCCCAGCGCGTCGCGCAGCGGCTGCAGCGTGCCGAGCGCGGGGAGGGAGGCGATGAACAGCCCGTCCGGTGCCAGCGCCTGCCGGATCTGGATCAGCGCGCCCGGGAGGTCGTTCACCCAATGCAGGGAGACGGAGGCCACGATCAGGTCGAAGGACCCCGGGGCAAACGGAAGAAACTCCTCGTCGCCCGCGACGGAAAGACCCTCGTCGCCCGCGACGGAAAGGCTCTCGCCGCCCGCTTCCCGCATCCCGGCCCGCAGCATCGCCGCCGACAGGTCCATCGACACCACGAAGGGGATGCCCCGTGCCCGCAGCCGCGGCGCCACCACGCCCCGCCCGCCGAGGTCGAGCGCCCGCTTGAAGCGCCGCGTCGTGTCGTCCAGGCGATCCAGCAGCCGGTCGGCGCAATCCTCCAGCACCGGCGCCACGCGCCCGACCGTCCCCGCCGCCCTGTCCCGCCGCCGCCGCACCAGGGCCCGGTCGAACACCCGCATCGCATCCATGGGATCGGAGATGCGCCCGCTTCGCCCCGGCGGCAAGCCGCGCTAGGCTTCCCGGACAACCGGAGGATGGCCCCCATGAACGTCACCGATGCCTCGGCCGCCCGCGCTGCCGCCGTCGCTTCCACCATCGATCGCATCCGCGCCATCGAGGGCGCGATGGGCGTCACCCGGCCCGCGCTGGAGAAGATCCGCGCGGAGCTGCTGGCCCTGGCCGCGCAGGAGCATCTGTTCCCGAGCCACGTCTTCCCGCCGCCCGAGGCCGGCGCCAAGGGCGCCAACCGCTACCTGCTGCAGGAGGATCCGGACAACCGCTTCGCGCTCTATCTGAACGCGCTGAACCCCGGCAACCGCACCAAGCCGCATGACCACACCACCTGGGCCGTGGTCGTGGCGGTGGAGGGGCAGGAGCTGAACAAGGTCTATGCCCGCACCGATGACGGATCGGACCCGGAGCGCTGCCAGATCCATGTGGCGGAGGAGATCATGGTGGAGCCCGGCCGGGGCATCTGCCTGATGCCGGAGGACATCCACTCCATCCACACCACCGGCAGCGTCCCCACCCGCCACCTGCACATGTACGGCCTGGCGCTGGAGAAGCTGGAGGACCGCAAGGGCTATGACGAGGAGACGGGCGCCGTCACCCTCTACAACAAGAACTTCATGAAGCCGACGAGCCAGCCCAAGGCCTGAGTTCCGAACCCCGCGCCCCGAAAGCCCTCTCCCCCCACTCCGGGGGGAGAGGGTTGGGTGAGGGGGGCGCGCCACCATCACCACCACCGTCGCCGCGGACCCCGACCATGCCCCCCAAGATCACCCCGGCGACCCTCAAATCCTGGCTCCGCGACGGCGCCGAGCTCGCCATCCTCGATGCGCGGGAGGAAGGCGAGTTCAGCGCCTCCCACCTCTTCTGGGCCATCCCCTGCCCGCTGTCGCAGGCGGAACTCCGCGCCCCCCGCCTGCTGCCCCGCCGCGCCACCCGCATCGTCTGCGTCGATGGCGGGGAGGGGGGTTATGCGGAGAGGCTCGCCAGCTTCCTCGCCACACTCGGCTGCACCGACCTCCACATCCTCGCAGGCGGCAACGCCGCCTGGGCGGATGCGGGCTACGAGCTCTTCTCCGGCTTCAACGTGCCCTCCAAGGCCTTCGGCGAATGGGTGGAGCACCATTACGGCACGCCCTCGATCGATGCCGCCGAACTCGCCGCCATGCAGGCGGAGGGCCGGGACATGATCATCGTTGACAGCCGCCCGATCGGCGAATTCCGCGCCATGTCCATCCCCGGCGCCATCGACGTGCCGGGCGCGGAGCTGGCCTACCGCGTCCCCGCCATGCTGGAACGCCCGACCACCACCGTCGTCGTGAACTGCGCCGGCCGCACCCGCTCCATCCTGGGGGCGGAGAGCCTGCGCCGCGCCGGCCTGCCCAACCCGGTCGTGGCGCTGCGCAATGGTACCATGGGGTGGGAGCTGGCGGGCTTCACCTGCAACCGCGGCCGCGACGACCGCTACGCCCCCGGCACGCCCGCCGATGCGGCGGAGACCCTGGCCCGCGCCCGCCACTTCGCGGACCAGTCCGGCGTGCGCTGGATCACCCGCGCGGAGCTTGCGGGTCTGCTCGCCGATACCTCGCGCACCACCCATTTCTTCGACGTCCGCGACCCCGCCGAATACGCGGAGGGCCACGTCCCCGGCGCCGTCTCCGCCCCCGGCGGGCAGCTGGTGCAGGCCACCGATGGCTGGGTCGCGACCCGTCACGCCCGCATCATCCTGGCCGACGATACCGGCACCCGCGCCGCCATGACCGGCGGCTGGCTTCGCCAGCTCGGCGGGTGGGAGGTCTTCTGCCTGACCGACGCCATGGAAGGACGGCTGGAGGCCGGCCACCCCGCGCCCGCCATCCCCGGCCTGCCCAAGGCCGCGACCATCACCGCCCCCGACCTCGCCGCGCGCCTCGCTGCCGGCGGCGCCACGGTGGTCGATTGCGGCCGCAGCCTGGCCTTCCGCGCCGGCCACATCCCGGGCGCGCGTTGGGGCGTGCGGACCCGCCTCGCCCCCCTCGCCGCCGGCCTACCCGCGGACCGGATGGTGGTGGTCGCGGCGCCCGACCCGAACCTGGCCGCCCTCGCCGCCGCCGAACTCGCTGCTCTGCATCCGGCGCCCGTCGCGGTGCTGGAAGGCGGCACCGCCGCCTGGGCCGCCGCCGGCCTGCCGATCGCGGCCGATCGCCGCGACCCGCCGGACGAGGCCTGCATCGACACCTGGCTCCGCCCCTATGACCGCAATGACGGCGTGGAGGCGGCGATGCGCGACTACCTGGCCTGGGAGATCGACCTGGTCCATGCCGTGGAGCGTGACGGCGACGCCCCCTTCGGTGCCTGGTAGCGCAACGGCCCTCCTGAAGCGCCTCGGCCTCGGCGTGCTGGACGCCGTGATGCCGCCGCATTGCCTGACCTGCGAGGAAGCGGTGGAGACGCAGGGCACGCTCTGCGCCGGCTGCTTCCGGGGCCTGCATCCCATCACGGCGCCGATGTGCCCACGCTGCGGCGTGCCCTTCCTGCATGGCGGGCAGGGGGGTACGGGGGGGCTCTGCCCCGGCTGCCTCGACCACCCGCCGGCCTATGACACCGCCCGCGCCGCGCTGCGCTACGACACGGGCAGCCAGAAGCTGATCCTGCCCTTCAAGCATGCGGACCGGCCGGAACTGGCCGGGCCGCTCGCCGCCCAGATGGCCCGTGCCGGCGCGGTGCTGCTCGGGCGCTGCGACCTGGTGGCGCCGGTGCCGCTGCATTGGCGGCGCCTGTTCTCCCGCCGCTACAACCAGGCGGCCCTGCTGGCGGGACGCCTGGCCCGCGCCGCGCATCGCCCCTGCATCCCGGACCTGCTGCGCCGCCGCCGGCCGACGCCGCCGCTCGGCGACCTCGGCGCCGCCGCCCGCGCGGCGCTGGTGGCGGACGCCTTCGCCATCCGCCCGGGCGCCATCGCCCGGCTACGCGGCCGCCGCGTGCTGCTGGTGGATGATGTGATGACGTCCGGCGCCACCGTCGATGCCTGCGCCCGCGCCCTGCTGGAAGCCGGGGCCGCCGCCGTCGATGTGCTCGCCGCCGCCCGCGTCCCCGACCCCCGCCTGCAGGCGGAGGCTTGACCCGCGCGCCCGGCGGGACGATCTGACGCCCATGGCCAAGATCGAGATCTACGTCCAGGATTTCTGCCCCTATTGCGCGCGCGCGGTCGGGCTGTTCCGGAAGAAGGGCGTCCCCTTCGAGGAAATCTGGGCGCCCAACGGCTCCGACGCCCGGCGCGACGCGCAGGCGCGCTCCGGCGGCCGCACCACCGTGCCCCAGATCTTCATCGATGGCCGCCATATCGGCGGCTGCGACGACCTGATGGCGCTCGACCGCCAGGGCGGGCTCGACCCGCTTCTGGCAGGGTGAGGCGAGCGGCACGATGGCCTGACCTGCGGCCGACAACGTCGGCCGAGGCCGAGGCCGCGACCGCGGCCCGCGGCCAGTGCCGCGCAGCCAAGCCCGCGGAGCGGGCGCCGGCGACTGAGGCATGGAAAGGCGATAGCAACGAGCCGCTGCAGGCGGCCGTTGGTATGAGGCGCTGGCCCGCACGCCATCGCACTGCCAGAATGACGCGCGACAAGACGGCCCCATCGGGCCACCAGGACACCAGGGGATGATCCACTACCAGTTGCGCTGCCACGCCGGCCACGAATTCGATGGCTGGTTCCAGGACAGCTCGGGGTTCGAGGCCCTGGCCCGGGCCGGCCTGGTCGAATGCACGCATTGCGGCAGCGTGAAGGTGGAGCGCGCGCTGATGGCGCCCGCGATCCGCAAGTCCCGCCGCAAGGCGCTGCCCGCCCCGCCGCCCCCGGCCGAGGGCGCGGAAGCGCCTGCCGCGCCGCCGCCACCGGCCCCCGTGCCGCAGGGCAACCCCGAACGGGTCGCCGGCGGCCCCATCCCGGCTCAGCTCCTCTCCATGCTCCAGCGCCTGCGCGCGGAGGTGGAGAAATCCTGCGACTATGTCGGCCCCGCCTTCGCCGATGAGGCCCGCAAGATCGCAAATGGCGAAGCCGAGGCCCGCGGCATCTACGGGGAGGCGTCGGACGCCGAGGCCGAGGCCCTGGCCGAGGAAGGCATCGACATCGCCCGCCTGCCCTGGGTGCCCCGCGCGGACGGCTGACGGTCAATTTTGTTGCTGATATTTCACGTCTCGGCAATGAACCTACCCGACAATCCTCGACTGGCCCGCCCCGCGCGGCGCCGGTAACCCCCGCGGCCCCGCTCCCGCCAGGAGCTGTCGCCAATCGAGGATTCGCTTCCATGCCCGCCACCGTCACCGCGGTCTCCCGCCGCGGCAGTATCGGTTTTCGCCTGTCGATCGGCTTCGGGCTCGTCCTGGCCCTGATCGCCGCGCTCGGCGTCATCGCCACCAACCGCGTCAACGCCATCAGCGCCAGCCTTGCCACCATCAACGACGTGAACAGCGTCAAGCAGCGCTACGCCATCAACTTCCGCGGCAGCGTGCATGACCGCGCCATCAGCCTTCGCGACGTCGTCCTCGTCGCCACCCCGGCCGAGCGCAGCGCCGCGCTGGCCGAGATCACGCGGCTCGAGGAATTCTACGCCCGCAGCGCCACGCCACTCGACGCCATCATGGCGAGCGGCGCGGGCGTGACGCCGGACGAACAGGCGATCCTCGCCTCGATCAAGGAGATCGAGGCCCGCACCATGCCGCTGATCCGCCAGGTGATCGAGGCGCAGGCCCGTGGCGACGCCACCGCCGCCCATCGCCTGCTGATGAATGACGCGCGCCCGGCCTTTGTCGAATGGCTGGCCCGCATCAACCGCTTCATCGACCTGCAGGAAGCCAAGAACCGCGCCGTGGCGACGCAAGCGCGCAGCGTGGCGGAAGGCTTCCAGGCGCTGATGATCGCCCTCGTCGCCGCGGGGCTGCTGATCGGGGGCGCCATCGCCTTCTGGTCGCTCCGCGCCATCACGCCGCTGAAGCGCCTGACGGATGCCATGCTGCGCCTGGCGCGCGGCGACCTCGGCGCCGCGATCCCGGGCCAGGACCGGGCGGATGAGGTCGGCGCGATGGCCAAGGCCGTCGCCGTCTTCAAGACCAGCATGGCCGACAGCGCGCGCCTGGCCGCCGACCAGGAACGGCTGAAGGCGGAAGCCGCCGCCGAACGCCAGCGCACGCTGCGCGGGATGCTTGCGAACCTGGAGGAGAAGGTCGGCGGCACCGTCGCCCTGCTGGCCGGCCGCGCGGCGGAGCTGGAGGGGACCGCGCGATCCATGCGCGGCACCGCGACCGAGACCAATGCGAAGGCCGACAGCGTCCACGCCGCCGCGACGGACGCCACTGCCCGCGTGCGCAGCATGGCGGTCGCCGCCGAGCAGCTGAGCGGATCGATCGGGGAGATCAGCCGCCAGGTCGCGCAATCCGCCCGCATCACCGGCGCGGCGGTGGAGGATGCGCGCCGCACCGACGCCACCGTGCAGGCGCTGGCCGCCGGTGCGCAGCGCATCGGCGACGTCGTCGGCATCATCACCTCCATCGCCGGCCAGACCAATTTGCTGGCGCTGAACGCGACCATCGAGGCCGCGCGGGCCGGGGAGGCCGGCAAGGGCTTCGCCGTGGTGGCGAGCGAGGTGAAGTCGCTGGCCGGCCAGACGGCCCGCGCGACGGAGGAGATCGGCGCCCAGATCGGCACCATCCAGTCCGCGACCAAGGACGCCGTCGCCGCCATCCAGGCCATCGCCGGCCGGATCGAGGAGGTGAGCCAGATCGCCACCCTCATCGCCTCCGCGGTGGAGGAACAGGGCGCGGCGACGCAGGAGATCGCCCGCACCGTCCAGCAGACGGTGGAGGCGACGCAGCTTGTGGGCACCGACATCCAGGGCGTGACCGAGGCCGCGAATGACGCGGGCACGGCCGCCGACCAGGTCCTCGGCGCCGCCTCCGACGTCTCCCGCCAGGCGGAGCGCCTGCGCGACGAGGTCCGCGGCTTCGTCGCCAGCGCGGCGGTGGCGTAGCGCGCGACGCCAGCGAGGCCCACGTGTTATGGGGGGAGAGGAGGCCGAGCATGACCATCACCCTCTCCCCCGACCTGGTCGCGATCATCGAGGAGAAAGTCGCCAGCGGCCGCTTCCCCTCCGCCGACGCCGTGCTGCGGGAGGCGCTGCATCAGTTGGAGGTGGCGGAAGCGAGCCTGGCTGAGGATGACGAGGCCTGGCTGCGGGAAGCCTATGAGGAAGGGCTGGCCAGCGGCGAGCCCATCGAGGTCGATCTCGAAAACCTCAAGGACCACGTCCTGAACGGCGCGGCGCTGCGGCCCCGCTAGGTGCTGCGGCTCCGCTTCTTCCCGGCGGCGATCGCCGACCTCGTAGACCTGCGCGCCTATGTGGCGGACCACCGCCCTGCGAGTGCGGGACCGCTGGTGGACCTGCTGGTCGATCGGGTCGGCCTGCTGGCCGATCATCCGGAGGCAGGGGAGCGCGTGCCCCGTCTCGGCCCTGGCGTTCGCCGCCTGACCGAGGCCCCCTACCTGATCCTCTACCGCGTAACGGCGGAGTAGGTGCAGATCCTCCGCATCTTCCACGGCGCCCGCCGCATCACCCGCGCCGCGCTACCGCCGGGCTGAGCGCGCCAAGGCCAGGGCTTTCACGCGCGGACCCGGTTCATCGTCACCGCGATGGCGAGGCGCGGCACCGCACTGCCGCCACGTCGAAGGCTGGTCGGGTGGGAGCAGCCTCCGCTACGCCCCCGCCGCCCGCGCCATGACCAGGTAGTTCACGCCCAGGTCCCGGCTCTCCCGCCATCCTCCTGTCAGCGGGTCCATCGTCACCCCCGCGATGTTGGTCACCCGCAGCCCCGCGCGCTTCAGCCCGGCGCCGAGTTCCCCGGGCGTCACGAACATCCGCCAGTCATGGGTGCCCACGGGCAGCAGCCGCAGCAGGTATTCGGCGCCGAGCTTGGCCATCAGAAAGGACCGCGCCGTGCGGTTAAGCGTGGAGAGGAAGACCGGCCCCGCCGCCAACCCGGCCAGCGCGGCGTAGAAGGTTTCCCGGTCGTCCACATGCTCCACCACCTCCAGCGCCACGACGGCGTCGAAGCGCCGCCCCTCGGCCAGCAAATCCTCCGGCCCGCCCTCCCGGTATTCGATGTCGAGCCCGCCGGCCGCGGCATGGGCCCGCGCCGCCGCCAGCGCTTCCGCCGCCCCATCCACCCCCGTCACCCGCGCGCCGAACCGGGCAAAGGCCTCGGAGGCCAGGCCCGCGCCGCAGCCCACATCCAGCAGGGTCAGGCCGGACAGGTCACGCCCCGTCCGCCCATGGGCGCGGGCGATGCGCTCCGCGATCCAGCCCGTCCGCAGCGGGTTCATCCGGTGCAGCGGCTTCATCGGGCCGTTCGGGTCCCACCACCTTTCGGCCAGCGCGCCGAACTTCCGGATCTCCGCCTCGACCGCCGTGCCCGCCATCGCCGAACCCCCCGATGAAACCGCTGGTTACCATGGCGAGGTTGCCCGCCGGCCCGCCCCCCGTTATCTGTCCGCCCCCCGGCGGGGCGCAACGGGTCCACCCCGTCCGATCCGCTCCCAGGACCTCTCAGAACGGCATCCCCGACCGACCATGGCCCGCATCGTGATGAAGTTCGGCGGCACCTCCGTCGCCGATCTCGACCGCATCCGCAACGTCGCCAACCGCGTGAAGCGGGAGGTCGAGGCCGGCCATGAGGTCGCCGTCGTCGTCTCCGCCATGGCCGGCACGACGAACCAGCTGGTGAAATGGTGCCAGGACCTCTCTCCCCTGCATGACGCCCGCGAATACGACGTGGTGGTCGCAACGGGCGAACAGGTGACCATCGGCCTGCTCGCCATCGCGCTGCAGACCGTGGGCGTCGAGGCGCGGTCCTGGCAGGGCTGGCAGATCCCCATCCTGACCGACCAGGCGCATGGCAAGGCGCGCGTCGAGAGCATCGACGGTTCCCTGCTGATCGAGCGCATGCAGGCCGGCCAGGTGCCCGTCATCGCCGGCTTCCAGGGGCTGGAGCCCAGCCGCAACCGCATCACCACGCTCGGCCGCGGCGGGTCGGACCTCTCCGCCGTCGCCATCGCCGCCGCCGTGAAGGCGGACCGTTGCGACATCTACACCGATGTGGACGGCGTCTACACGACCGACCCCCGCATCGTGCCCCGCGCCCGCAAGCTCGACCGCATTTCCTATGAGGAGATGCTGGAACTGGCCTCGGTCGGCGCCAAGGTATTGCAGACGCGCTCCGTGGAACTGGCCATGAAGCAGC
The DNA here is from genome assembly GCA_027482245.1 of Acetobacteraceae bacterium. Classification (GTDB taxonomy): domain Bacteria; phylum Pseudomonadota; class Alphaproteobacteria; order Acetobacterales; family Acetobacteraceae; genus Falsiroseomonas. Next base: position 53,465 of record JAIXWG010000031.1, read on the forward strand.
GCGTGCGGGTGCAGGTGCTCTCCAGCTTCGAGGACAAGCCAGGCAGCCTGGTGGTTGACGAGGACGAAATCGTGGAACAGCCCATCGTGTCCGGCATCGCCTATTCCCGTGACGAGGCGAAGGTCACCCTCCGCCGCGTGCCGGACCGGCCCGGTGTCGCCGCCTCCGTCTTCGGCCCGCTCTCGGCCGCCAATGTGAATGTGGACATGATCGTCCAGAACATCGGCGCCGATGGCAGCACGGACATGACCTTCACGCTGGGCCGCACCGACCTGCCCCGCGCCCGCGACCTGCTGGAGAAGGAGAAGGCCGCGATCGGGTTCGAGGCGATGATCGCCGACCCGGACGTCGCCAAGATCAGCGTCGTCGGCATCGGCATGCGGACGCACGCCGGCGTCGCCACGACCATGTTCAAGACGCTGTCGGAGAAGGGGATCAACATCCAGGTGATCTCCACCAGCGAGATCAAGGTCAGCGTGCTGATCCCGGCCGACTACACCGAACTCGCGGTGCGCGCGCTGCACACCGCCTATGGGCTGGACGGGCCCGAGCCTGCCCGCCGCGGCGAGGGCTGAGACAATGGACGCGCTCCCCCCCCAGGCTCCGCCGGCCGAGGCGCTTGCGCGGCTCGATTCCCTGATGGCCCGAGGCGCCGCCTTCTTCGGCACGCGCTACGCCATCATGGGCGGCGCCATGTCCTGGGTGAGCGAGCGCAACCTGGTCGCCGCGCTGTCCAATGCCGGCGCCTTCGGCGTCATCGCCTGCGGGGCGATGGAACCGGACCGGCTCGCGCAAGAAATCCAAGGCACGCAGGCGCTGACGCAGAAGCCGTTCGGCGTGAACCTTATCACTATGCACCCCAGGCTGGACCAGCTGGTCCAGACCTGCCTCGACCACAAGGTCGGCCACATCGTCTTCGCCGGCGGCATCCCGCCGGGCGCCGCCATCAAGGCGGCCAAGGATGGCGGCGCCAAGGTGGTGTGCTTCGCGCCCGCGCTGGCACTCGCGAAAAAGCTCATCCGCTCCGGCGCCGATGCGCTGGTGATCGAGGGCGCGGAGGCCGGCGGCCATATCGGCCCCGTCTCGCTGACGGTGCTGGCGCAGGAGATCCTGCCCTTCATCCGCGACGTCCCCGTCTTCGTCGCCGGCGGCATCGGGCGGGGGGAGGCGATCCTCTCCTACCTCGAGATGGGCGCGGCCGGCGCGCAGCTCGGCACGCGCTTCGTCTGCGCCACCGAATCGATCGCCCATCCGAACTTCAAGCGCGCCTTCATCCGCGGCGCCGCGCGGGATGCGCTGCCGACGGTGCAGCTCGATGAGCGCTTCCCCGTCATCCCCGTCCGCGCGCTGCAGAACGGCGGCACCAAGCGCTTCCTGGAACACCAGGCGGAGACGATCCGCCGCTTCCTGGCAGGCGAGGTCGAGAAGGCCGCGGCCCAGCTCGACATCGAGCATTTCTGGGCCGGCGCGCTGCGCCGTGCCGTCATGGATGGCGATGTGGAGAACGGGTCCCTGATGGCCGGGCAGAGCGTCGGCATGGTCACGCGGGAGCAGCCCGCGGCGGAGATCGTGCAGGAGCTGGTCTGGCAGGCGGCCGCGGCCATCGCGGCGCGCCAGGCGGCCTGACCGCGACGATATCCTGACAGCTGCATGACGCGCGCCGTCCCGCGCGTGATTCGGTTTGCGGCCTCCGCGGTCGCGCGCTAGGTGTCCATGCCGTGCCCTACGATCTGAAGCGCATCCCCCGAAAGCCCGACTCCACCGGCGCAGAGGCCGCGCGGGTGGGCGAGGAACTCCGCGACTCCCGCCTGGCCCTCGGCCTGTCGGTGGAGGAGATGGCGGTCCGCCTCCGCATCCGCCGTCCCTATCTGGAAGCGCTGGAGGAAGGCCGCATCGCGGACCTGCCCGGTGCCGCCTATGCGGTCGGCTTCGTGCGCACCTATTCGGTGGCGCTCGGGCTCGACGCCGATGAGATGGTGCGCCGCTTCCGCGACCTCTCCGGCGCCGCGGTGACGCGCAAGACGACCCTCGTCTTCCCGGAACCCGTGCCGGAACGCGGCATGCCCGCGGGCGGCGTGATCGGCATCGGCGCGGTCATCGCGATCGGCGCCTATGTCGCCTGGTTCAACTGGACGGGTGGCGGCAACCGCACGGTCGATGTGGTGCCGCCCGTGCCGCCGCGCCTGGAGGCTGCCGCGGAACAGGGCCGCGCCCAGCTGCCTGGCGCGCGCGATGCCACGGGGCCGCTGCCGCTTTCCGCCCTGCCGCCGCCCGGCGGGATCAACGCACCGGGGGCGAACACCGCCGCCCAGGCCGCGACCGTGCCGGCCGCGCCGCCGCCGCCCGTCGTCGCCCCGGCGCCGCCCGCGCCGCCGCCGCCCCTCATCGCCGGGCTGCCGGAAGGCACGAAGGTCGCGCTCCGCGCCCGCGCCAACAGCGGCGAGAACGGCGTCTGGCTGCAGGTGCGGGACCCCCGCAACGGCCAGGTCCTGCTGAACCGCGTGCTGCGCGCCGGCGAACACTGGCCCGTGCCGGTGCGGGATGGCCTGCTGCTGGATACCGGCCGCGCCGATGCGCTGGAGATCGTGGTGGAGAACACCCTCTCCCCGGCGCTGGAGGGCATCATCGGCGTCCGCCGCAACGTGTCCCTCGACCCCGACCGCCTGCGCCAGCGCCTGGTCCCGGCCACCGCCAGCAACGCGCCGCCGCCCGCGACCATCCGCACGAACTGACGGCCCGCCGCTTCCCCCTGTGATCCCGGCCCCCGGCACCCTATGCTTGGGGCCAAGGAACCAGGGACCACGGACGCAGCATGGCCTATCGCCCCTACCAGCAGATCGCCCGCCGCAAGTCGCGGCTGATCCATGTGGGCAAGGTCCCGGTCGGGGGCGACAGCCCCATCACCGTCCAGACCATGACCAACACGCCGACCGAGGACGCCAAGGCGACGATCGAGCAGATCCGCCGCTGCGAACTCGCCGGCGTGGACATCGTCCGCGTCTCCGTCCCCACCGAGGAAGCGACCGCCGCGCTGGCCGAGATCGTGCGGGAGGTGAACGTCCCGATCGTCGCCGACATCCACTTCCACTACCGCCGCGCCATCGAGGCCGCCGAGGCCGGCGCCGCCTGCCTCCGCATCAATCCCGGCAATATCGGGTCGAAGGAGCGGGTGAAGGAGGTCGTGAAGGCCGCCCGCGACCATGGCTGCTCCATCCGCATCGGCGTGAATGCCGGCAGCCTGGAGAAGCACCTGTTGGAGAAGTACGGGGAGCCCAACCCGGATGCGCTGGTCGAAAGCGCGCTGTGGCACGCCGACCACCTCCTCCAGGAAGGCTTCGACAATTTCAAGATCAGCGTGAAGGCGTCCGACGTCTTCCTGGCGGTCGCCGCCTACCAGCAGCTGGCGGAGGCCTGCGACCATCCCCTGCATATCGGCATCACGGAGGCGGGCGGCCGCCGCGCCGGCACGGTGAAGTCGGCCATCGGGCTCGGCTCGCTGCTCTGGGCCGGGATCGGCGACACCGTCCGCGTCTCCCTGAGCGCGGAGCCGGAGGAGGAGGTCTCGGTCGGCTGGGAACTGCTGAAGTCGCTCCACATCCGCCACCGCGGCGTGAAGGTCATCTCCTGCCCCTCCTGCGCCCGGCAGGGCTTCGACGTGATCCGCACGGTGGAGAAGCTGGAGGAGCGCCTGGCCCATATCGACCAGCCCATCAGCCTCAGCATCATCGGCTGCGTGGTGAACGGGCCCGGGGAGGCGCTGATGACCGATATCGGCCTGACCGGCGGCGGCGCCGGCACCCACATGGTCTATGGCATGGGCAAGACCAGCCACACGGTGCGGACCGAGGAGATGGTCGAGCACATCGTGGGCCTGGTGGAGGCCCGCGCGGACGCCATGAAGGCGGCCAAGGCCGCCGAGGCCCAGGCCGCCGAGCAGCAGGCCGCCGAGTAACCCGTGCACCCGGAGATCCTCCGCCACCGCGACGCCATCGCGGCGCTCTGCCGCCGCTTCGGCGTGACGCGGCTGGAGGTCTTCGGATCGGCGGCCCGCGGCGACGATTTCGACCCGGCGCGGAGCGACGTGGACCTGCTGGTGGAGTTCACACCCGAGGCCCGCTTCGACTTCGCCGCCTTCGCCGCCCTGAAGGATGCGCTGGAGGCGCTGTTCGGGCGCGAGGTGGACCTGATCGACCGGCCCGCCATCGAGAAGAGCCACAACCCCATCCGCCGCGCCACCATCCTGGGTGACGCCCAACTCGTCTTCGCGTCGTGACGCGGGGCCCCAAGGATGACGCGGCGCTGCTGCGCGACATGGTCAAGGCCGCGAACGCGGCGCTGCGCTTCGCCGAGGGACTCGACGAGGCTGCCTTCCTCGCCAGCGAACTCCATCAGGAAGCCATCGCCCGTGTCGTCGGCGTCGTCGGTGAATCGGCCTGGCGGATGACCGCGGCGTTCTAGGCTGCCCACCCGGATGTTCCCTGGCAGGCCATGGCCGGCATGCGGCACCGGATCGTGCACGAGTATCCCGACGTCGATCCCGAGATCGTCTGGCGCGTCGTGACCCATGAACTGCGTCCGCTGCTGGAGCGCCTGCTGCCCCTGATCGGCCGCGACGACACGCCCTGAACCCGCGCCTCTTGCCCCAACCCGCGCCAAGCGCCCCTTGCTCCCACGCGCCACAGGCGCGATACGCCCCCCATGGCCAGCACCCCCCTCCAGCCCGTCCGCGGCACCCGTGACCTGATCGGCGAGGAGCACCGCCGGCATCATCACGTCATCACCACGGCGCGCCGGATCACCGGCCTCTACGGCTTCGAGGAATGGGCGACGCCGATCTTCGAGGACACGCGCGTCTTCGCCCGCTCCCTCGGCGAGACCTCCGACGTCGTCTCCAAGGAGATGTATTCCTTCACCGACCGCGGCGGCGATTCCATCACGCTGCGGCCGGAGAACACGGCCGGCGTCTGCCGCGCCCTCGTCACCAACGGCCTGACTCAGTCGAACCTGCCCCGGAAGGTCTTCTACGCCGGCCCGATGTTCCGCTACGAGCGGCCGCAGAAGGGCCGCTACCGGCAGTTCCACCAGATCGGCGCGGAGATCCTGGGCGCGGCGGAGCCGCTGGCCGATGCGGAGGTCATCGCCGCCGGCTGGAACATCCTCCAGGACCTCGGCATCAGCGATGGCGTGGTGCTGGAGATCAACACGCTGGGCGACGCCGAAAGCCGCGACGCCTACCGCGCGGCCCTCGTCGCCCACTTCACCGCCCACAAGGACAGCCTGTCCGAGGACAGCCGCATCCGGCTCGAGAAGAACCCGATGCGCATCCTGGACAGCAAGGATGAGGGCGACCGCCGCATCGTCGCGACGGCCCCCACCATCCAGCCCTTCCTGACATCAGCCGCCTCGGCCTTCTTCGCCGCCGTGCTGAAGCACCTCGAAACCCTGGGCGTGCCGACGCGGGAGAACCCCCGCATCGTCCGGGGCCTCGACTACTACAGCCACACCGCCTTCGAATTCGTGACGGACCGCCTCGGCGCCCAGGGCACCGTCATGGCCGGTGGCCGCTATGACGGGCTGGTCGAGGAGATGGGCGGCCCCGCCACCCCCTCCGTCGGCTGGGCCGCGGGCGTCGAACGCCTCTCGATGCTGCTGGCGCAGAACCCCGCCGCGCCCCGCCCCGTCGCCGTCATCCCGGTGGCGGAGGCGCAGGAAGCCGCTGCCATCGCGCTGACGCAGCAGCTGCGCCAGGCCGGCGTGACGGCGGAGATCGGCTACAAGGGCAACCTCAAGCGCCGGATGGAACGCGCCAACAAGCTCGGCGCCCGCGCCGCGCTGATCCTGGGGGAGGATGAGGTGGCGCAGGGCGTCGTGCAGCTCCGCGACCTCGATGCCGGCACCCAGGACCGCATCACCGCGGCGGAGGCCGTGGCCAGGCTGCGAGGATGAGCCTTCCCCAGAAGCTGGACCGCCTGCTCTCCCGCGCCGAGGAGATCCGCCACCAGCTCAACACCGCGGACGGCGCGCAGGTCGGCGCGCTGTCGAAGGAGCTGTCGGAGCTCGAGCCGCTGGTCGAGAAGGTGCAGGAATACCGCGCCACCGAAAGGGGGCGCGATGAGGCCGAGGCCATGCTCGGCGACCCGGAGCTGCGCGAGCTGGCGGAGCCCGAATACTTCGCGCTGCGCGACCGCCTGCCGGTGCTCGAGCGTGAGATCCGCCTCATGCTCCTGCCGCGCGACGCCGCGGACCAGGGCAACGCGATCCTGGAAATCCGCCCCGCCGCCGGCGGCGACGAGGCCGCGCTCTTCGCCGCCGAACTCTTCGGCGCCTACCAGCGCTACGCCGCCACCCAGGGCTGGCGGTTCGAGGTACTGGAGTATGACGAGGGCGAACTCGGCGGCGTGAAGGGCGCGACCGCGACGGTGGAGGGCCGCGGCGTCTTTGCCCGCCTGAAGTTCGAATCCGGCGTCCACCGCGTGCAGCGCGTGCCCGCGACCGAATCCCAGGGCCGCATCCACACCTCCACCGTGACCGTCGCCGTGATGGCGGAGGCCGAGGAGGTGGACGTCCAGATTAAAGAGAGCGACCTCCGCATCGACACCTACCGCGCGAGCGGCGCCGGCGGCCAGCACGTCAACAAGACGGACAGCGCGGTGCGCATCACCCACATCCCGACCGGGACGGTGGTGGCGATGCAGGAGGAGCGGAGCCAGCACAAGAACCGCGCCAAGGCCATGAAGGTGCTGCGCGCCCGCATCTACGACGCGCAGCGCAACCGCCTGGACAGTGCCCGCGCCGCCGACCGCAAGTCCCAGGTCGGCACCGGCGACAGGTCTGAGCGCATCCGCACCTACAACTTCCCCCAGGGCCGCGTGACCGACCACCGCATCGGCCTGACGCTGCACAAGATCGACCGCGTCATGCAGGGCGAGTTCGACGAGATCATCGGCGCCCTGACCGCCGAGGACGAGGCCGCCCGCCTGGCCGCCGAGGCCGAATGAAGCACCGCTTGAAAGCCCTCTTCCCCCTGCGGGGGGAGAGGGTTGGGTGAGGGGGGCTTTCCCGCCATGAACTGCCCCCCCGGCAGCACGGTCGGCGCCTATCTCTGCCAGGCCGGCCAGGTGCTGCGCGCCGCCGCCATCGACCAGCCCCGCTTCGAGGCGCGTCTCCTCCTCGCCCATGCCATGGGCACCACCCAGGACGCCCTGCTCCGCGACCCCCGCGCGGAAGTCGCGGAAGCTGCCGCTACCCGCTTCGGGGAAGCGCTGAAGCAGCGCCTGGACCACGTCCCGGTCGCCCATATCCTCGGCCGGCAGGGCTTCTGGACGCTCGACCTCGCCGTCTCCCCGGCCACGCTCATCCCGCGCCCCGACAGCGAATCGCTGGTGGAGGCGGCGCTGGAGGCCTTCCCGGACCCGGCGCGCCCGCTCCGCGTCCTGGACCTCGGCACCGGCACCGGCGCGCTGCTGCTGGCCGTGCTCGCGGAACGGCCCGCCGCCTTCGGCATCGGGGTGGACCGCAGCCCGGAGGCCGCGGCGCTGGCCGCCCGCAACGCCCACGACAACGGCCTGGCGGACCGCAGCGCCTTCCTGGCCGGGGACTGGGCCGCGGCACTCAACAGCCGCTTCGACCTGGTGCTGTCGAACCCCCCCTATATCGAGCGTGATGCCATCCCGGCCCTGATGCCGGATGTCGCGCGGCATGAACCAGCCCTCGCGCTGGATGGCGGGCCGGACGGGCTCGACGCCTATCGCGCCATCGCCGCCGCGCTGCCCTTCCTGCTGGCCCCCGGCGGAGTCGCGATCCTGGAACTCGGCCAGGGGCAGCGGGCGGCGGTGGAGGGCCTGGCCCGCGCGGCCGGGCTGGAACCCGCGGGATGCCGCGCCGACCTCGGCGGGATCGACCGCGCCCTGGTCCTCGGGAAAGACCACATCGCGAAAAAACCGTTTGTCGCGCCCTCGGCGGCGCACTAGGTTGGCCCCGCGGCCCGGGATGCCTTTGCGCGCCCCGGCACCGCCGGCAGAAGCGGCCGGGCGAGGGTGGACGGGGGCCATTGGCCCGGTTCCAGCCGCCGGCGTGCCGCGATGACGCAACCCGAAGATGCCGCGTTCCCGGTCGGGGCCTTCCCGCACGGCGGCGCGATTGCGAGACGGCGAACGCCATACCAATGAACATGAAGCGCATGCGCGGCCGCGGCGGCAACCGCCACGGGGGCGGAGGTGGCGGCGGCGGCGGTCCGTACCGCCAGGGCGGCGGCGGCGGCGGCGGCGGTGGGGGAGGCGGTGGCGGCGGCCATCAGCCGATGAACCGCAACCACGTCTTCGACAGCAACGGCCCCGACATGCGCCTGCGCGGCACCGCCCAGCAGCTGTTCGAGAAGTATCTCCAGCTCGGCCGGGACGCGACCAGCGCCAGCGACCGCGTCATGGCGGAAAGCTACTTCCAGCACGCGGAACACTACTTCCGCATCCTGAACGCGATGAGCCAGGCGGCCCAGGCGCAGGGCGGCCCGCCCCAGCACCAGCAGCGCCGCTACCAGAACGGCCCGGACCAGGACGGCGGCGGCGGCGAAGGCAATGGCGACCAGCCCGACCTGAACCGCAACGAGGCCAACCTGGCCCAGCAGATCCACGCTCCCCAATACGGCAACGGCCATGCGGACCGCGGCAACGGCATGGACCAGGACGACCAGGGCGAGCCCCGCGACCGCGATCGCGACCGGGACCAGCGCGAGGGCTGAACCGACCCTCCCTCCCCCGCGCTTGCGGGGGAGGGTCGGGGTGGGGGTCCGCTCCCGCTACGGGCCCCGCAGCCGCACCCCCCTATTCCGGCAGCACCGACGTATCCAGCGGCAGCACCGCCCCCATCCACAGCGCATGCGCCGTGTGGTCGGCGCGCTGGCGCCCGGTTTCCGGATGCACCAGCACCGTCAGCCCCGCCCGGTTCAGCGCGATGAAGGGCACGAGGTGCGGGAACAGCGCCGCGGGAAAGGCCACCTGGTACATGGCGGTCGGGTGCGGGCCGACCGGCACGTCATGCCAGCGTCCCAGCACCGCCGCCGGGAAGCGCTCCGCGATGGCATCCCGCAGCGTGGCTGCGTCGCCCCGCGTCGTCGCGGGATCGTAGTAGATATGGGCGTGCCAGCCCGTGATCGCCGTTTCCATGGACGCTGGCTCCCCGATACCCCGGACGCAAAAAGGCGCCGCACCCCGCATCCGGGGTGGCGGCGCCATTCAAGCGCGGCGGCAGCGGCCTGTCAGGCCGCCAGCACCCATCAGGCGATGAAGATCGCCATCAGGACCAGGATGGCCACGGCCGCACCGACGCCCCAGGTCGTGCCCTTCATGAAGCCGTCATAGAAGGAGGTACGCTCGGCCATGATGTCCTCGGCCTTCACCTCGACCATCTCATAGGCGGCGGGGGCGTGGTCAGCCATGGGGGATCCTTCGTTGAGCGTCAGCCTTCGGCCGCCCTTGTAGAAAGCGCGGCCCAGCCGGGCAAGGGGTTCGCCAGGGCGTCCGCCGCGCCGGGGGTGTCGATATGCGCGACCTCCCCCTCCACCCGCACCCGCCCCGCCGCCAGCCAGGCCAGCGCGGCCGGGTAGATCCGGTGCTCCTGCGCCAGCACGCGCGCGCCGAGCGTCGCCTCCGTATCCCCCGCCAGCACCGGCACGGCGGCCTGGGCCAGGATCGGGCCCTCATCCACGCCGTGCCGCACCAGATGGACGGTGCAGCCATGCAGCCGGACGCCGGCCGCCAGCGCGCGGGCATGCGTATCCAGCCCGCGAAAGCTCGGCAGCAGGGACGGGTGGATGTTGATCAGCCGGTCATGCCAGCGGCCGACGAAGCCCTCCGTCAGCACCCGCATGAAGCCGGCCAGCGCCACCAGCCCGATCCCGTGCTCGGCCAGCACGGCCTCCATCGCCACCTCGAACCCCGCCCGGTCGCCCTTGAAGGCGCGGCTTTCGACGACGGCGGTCGGGATACCCGCCGCGCGGGCGCGCTCCAGCCCCCCCGCATCGGCCTTGTTGGACAGCACGAGGGCGATCCGCGCGGGGTAGGCGGGATCGGCGGCGGCATCCAGCAGCGCCGCCATGTTGCTGCCGCGGCCGGAGATCAGGACCGCGGTCGGAACCCGGGCCATCAGCCCGGCCAGCCGGCGCCCAGGTTGTCGATCCTGACGGAGGCCGCGCCCTCGCCGGCTTCCAGCGCGCCGATGCGGAACACGGTCTCGCCGGCTTCCGTCAGCATGGCCGTCGCGGCGTCAGCGTCCTCGGCCGCCACCACCAGCACCATGCCGAGCCCGCAATTGAAGACGCGCAGCATCTCCTCCGCCGCCACGTTGCCGGCCCGCGCCAGCCAGGCGAAGACGGGGGGCACGGTCCAGGCGCCGGCATCCAGCGCGGCGACGATGCCGGCCGGCAGCACGCGGGGCAGGTTGCCGGGCAGGCCGCCGCCGGTGATGTGCGCCGCCGCCTTCAGCTTCCCCGCCTTGTGCAGGGCGAGCACCGGCTTCACGTAGATGCGCGTCGGCGCCAGCAGCGCCTCCGCCACGCTCTGGCCGCTCGCGAAGGGCGCGGGGGAGGCGAGGGTGAGGTTCGTCCCCTCCAGGATCCGCCGCACCAGCGAATAGCCGTTGGAATGTACGCCGGAACTGGCGAGCCCCAGCAGCACGTCGCCGGGGCCGACATCGCCCTTCGGCAGCAGCGCGTCGCGTTCCGCCGCCCCCACCGTGAAGCCCGCCAAATCGTAGTCGCCGCCCTTGTAGAGGCCCGGCATCTCCGCCGTCTCGCCGCCCACCAGCGCGCAGCCGGCGATGCGGCAGCCCTCCGCGATGCCGGCGACGACCGAGGAGGCCTGCGCGACGTCAAGCTTGCCGGTCGCGAAATAGTCCAGGAAGAACAGCGGCTCCGCGCCCTGCACCACCAGGTCGTTCACGCACATCGCGACCAGGTCCTGGCCGACGAAGCCGTGGATGCCGCTGTCGATGGCAAGCTTCAGCTTGGTGCCGACGCCATCGGTGGAACTGACCAGCACGGGGTCCCGGAACCCCGCCGCCTTCAGGTCGAACAGCGCCCCGAAACCGCCGAGCCCGCCCATCGTTCCGGGGCGGTCGGTGCTGCGGGCGAGCGGCTTGATGGCATCCACCAGCGCATCGCCGGCTTCGATATCGACCCCGGCGTCGCGGTAGGTCAGGCTGGTCATGGCGGCCCCCGATCGGGTATTCGGCACACAGGCACGACGTGCCTGCAACGGTAGGGATGGCGATATGCCGGTCAGCGAGCGGCGCAGCCAGTGGGGCGGAAAAAACCATTTTCGCCTGTCCACGGCAATCGGGGCGATGATGCTGGGGTCCGCCCTGGCCTTCGTCGCGCCTGCGATGGTGCCCAGCCCCGCCCTTGCCCAGGCGACGCCGGAGGAAAACCCCCTGGTCCAGCGCGGCGTCCCGGCCGAGGCCACGGCCGAGACGGCCGTCATCGCCCGCGACCGCGCGCTGAATGCCGGCCAGCGCACGGCCTATGACCGCATGGCCGCCGCGCTCGGCCTGCCCCGCGGCATCCCCGACGCGCAGATCGAGGGGCTGGTCCAGTCCCTCGTCATCGAATCCGAACGCATCACCCAGCGCGGCTACGCGGCGCGGCTGACGGTAAACTTCAACCCCTCCCGCGTCGCGGCGATGGGCGGGCGCAACCCGGGGGCCATCGGCGCACCCGGCACGCTGTTCAGCACCCCCGGCGCCCAGGGCGGCCCTGCCACCGGCCCGGCCACCGGCGCCCCCGCCCAGGCCCCCGGCGTCGGCGGCCCGGCGGTCGCGACGGTGGAGGCGCTGGCCCATTACCGGTCTTTCCCCGAATATGTGGAGATCACGCGCCGCCTCGGCGCGGCCTCCCCCATCGCGCGGTTCGAGGTGGTGAGCCTGACCGGGGAGAGTGCCCGGCTTCGCCTCGGCCTCCGCACCCAGCCGCCGGAGGCCGCGGCCGAACTGGCGCAGAGCGGCATCGCGCTCGCCCCCGGCCCGATCGATGCGCGACCTGGCGAGGGATGGCGCCTCAGCCTTGCCGGAGGCCGTTGACCGCCCGCCGGCCAGGCCCGGCACGCCGGAGGGTCCAGCAGGCGCGGAGACCACGGCCGGGCAGGCCGCCTATTTCACCCTGCCCAACGCCATCACCTTCGCCCGGCTTTGCGCCGTGCCGGGGATGGTCTGGCTGGTCCTGAACCACCGGCTGGACTGGGCCTTCTGGGTCTTCGTCGCGGCCGGCGTGTCGGACGCCATCGATGGCTGGCTGGCGCGCGTGCGGCGCAGCCGGTCCACGCTGGGCGCCATCCTCGACCCCGTGGCGGACAAGGCGCTGCTGGTCTCCATCTACGTGACGCTGGCCGGCATCGGCGTGCTGCCGGACTGGCTGGCCATCCTGGTCGTGTTCCGGGACCTGCTGATCGTGGGCGGCGTGCTCGTGCTCTACGTCATGGGCCAGCCGCCGCGGATCCAGCCGCTCTTCGTCTCCAAGCTCAACACCGCGCTGCAGATCACGCTGGCCGCCGGCGCGCTGCTGCTGGCCGGCTACGGCATGGGCGATTCGGTGATGATCGACGTCGCCATCTGGATGGTCGCCGCCAGCACCTTCGCCTCCGGCGCCGCCTACGTCACCCAGGCCGCGCGCGGGCGGGCATGAGCGGCACGAAGCCCCCCGCGCCGCCCCCGGCGCCGCCCCCCGCGCCGAAGCCGGAGGCGCGGCCGCCGAGCTGGCCGGCCTCCCCGGGTGCGCGCACGGCGACGCGGACGGAACGCTGGGCGCTGGTCATCGGCACGGCGGTGGTGCTGCTGTTCGGCCTCTGGCTCTTCTCCGCCATCCTGACGCCCTTCGTGCTGGCCGCCTGCATCGCCTATTTCCTGGACCCGCCGACGCGGCAGCTGACGCGCCTCGGCATCCCGCGCGGCCTTGCCGCCTTCCTGCTGGTGATGGGGCTGACGGCCTTCGCGCTGCTGACGGTGCTGCTGCTGTACCCCCTGCTGGTCGCGCAGATCGGCGTGCTGGTCACGCGCCTGCCGGCCTATGTCGCCGGCATCGGCACGCTGGTGCGCCAGGCGCTGGAGAGGCTGCAGGAAGCGCTGGGGCCGGAGGTGGTGGACACCCAGCTGCGCGACCTCGTCGTCGGCCAGGCCGGGCAGATCATCACCTTCCTCGGCACCGCGGTCGCGCGGCTGATCGGCGGCGGCGTCGCGTTGTTCAACGTCTTCACCCTGCTGGTGGTGACGCCGGTGGTCGGCTTCTACCTGCTGCGCGACTGGCAGGCGATGATGGCGCGGCTCGAATCCTGGCTGCCCCGCCGCAACGCCGCCGTGCTGCGCCAGCTGTCGCGGGACACGGACCGCGTGCTCTCCGCCTGGCTGCGCGGCCAGCTGCTCTGCTGCGGGCTGCTCGCGGTCTACTACGCGACGGGGCTGAGCGCGGTGGGGCTGGAGCTCGGCCTGACCGTCGGGCTGATGGCCGGCATCCTGTCCTTCATCCCCTATATCGGCAGCCTGACGGGCTTCGTCACCGCGATCCTGCTGGCCATGGCGCAGTTCGGCACCTGGAACGGCGTCGGCCTGGTCGCGGCGGTCTTCGTCGCCGGCCAGATCGTGGAGGGCTACATCATCTACCCCCGCCTGCTGGGGGATCGGGTGGAGCTGCACGCGGTCTGGGTGATCTTCGCCCTCTTCGCCGGCGGCGTCGCCTTCGGCTTCCTCGGCGTGCTGCTGGCGGTGCCCATGGCCGCGGCCATCGGCGTCGTCACGCGGTACTGGCTGCGGCGGTACCTGGAAAGCTCGCTCTACCTGGACCCGCCGCGGACGGGCAGCTGATCGGCAAGGCCGGAGGCATGGCGTGCGGCTCGACTTCGACCTCGCCCTGGCAGAGGGCTACCGTAGTGGGGCCCAGCGCGCACGACGTCTGACGGAGGGCTGGTTCGCTGCGGCCATGTACTGCGTCGCCTGCGGCGCGGAGACACTCGGCCAGCACGCCAACAACGCCCGCGCCAACGACTTCTTCTGCCGCGTCTGCGGCGCCAGCTTCGAGTTGAAAAGTGGGCGGAAGCCGTTTGGTGCCACCGTTCCGGATGGCGCCTATGGCACGATGATCGAGCGTCTTGAGCGCCAGGGCGGCGGGCCGCACCTCGCGCTCCTGCATTACTGCGGCGACCGCCTTGCCGTGCGCGACCTGCTCATCGTGCCGGGCTCCTTCCTGACCCGGGACGTCATCCTGCGACGGCCGCCGCTCGGCCCACACGCGCGCCGTGCCGGCTGGTAGGGCTGCAACATCCGGATCTCGGATGTCCCGGCGGCAGGCCGCATCCCCGTGGTGCGGGGCGGGATCGTGAGGCCCAAGGGAGAGGTCGTCAGCGCAATCCAGAGTGCGACCGCCATCGGTGGCAACCTCGCCAGCCGCACTTGGCTCATCGACACGCTACGGTGCCTCGATCGGCTGGCGCCGGACTTTACCCTTGCCGATGTCTACGGCTTCGAAGCCGAGCTGCGCGTGCGCCATCCTGCGAACCAGCACATCCGGCCGAAGCTGCGCCAGCAGTTGCAGCGTCTTCGCGACACCGGGCTGGTGCTGTTTCTCGGCGCTGGACGCTACCGTCGCGTGACGGTCTGACCGCTGCCGCTTTGCAGTTGCGGCCTACCCCTCATTCGCCTGGATCATTTCCCTGACGCGCGGATAGATCGCCTGCGCGAAGCGCCGCCCGCTGAACACCCCGTAGTGCCCCACCCCCGTCTGCAGATGATACCGCCGCATCGTCACCGGCACGCTGCGGCACAGATCGAGTGCCGCCATCGTCTGGCCGATGCCGCAGATGTCGTCCTTCTCCCCCTCCACGGCCATGATCGCCGTGCGCCTTATCGCCTCCGGCCGCACGCGCCGGCCGCGCCACACCATCTCGCCCCGCGCCAGCGCATGGTCCTGGAACACGGTCTTCACCGTCTCCAGGAAGAACTCCGCCGGCAAATCCATCACCGCCAGGTACTCGTCATAGAATCGCCGGTGCTGCGCCGCCCGCGCCACGTCGCCGTCGAACAGCGCCCAGAACTGGTCCTGGTGCGCCTTCAGGTGCCGGTCGAGGTTCATCTGCATGAAGGCCGAGAGCTGCAGCGCCCCCGGATAGACCCGCCGCCCGGACCCCCTGTGCCGCCACGGCACCGCCGCGATCAGGTTGCGCTCGAACCACTCGATCCCGTGGCCGGCGGCCAGCGCGTTCACCTTGGTCGGGTTCTGCCGGGCGTCGATCGGCCCGGCCATCAGCGTGACACTGCGCGGCGACGCCCGATTCCGGTCCTCCGCCATCAGCGCCACGGCCGACAACACCGCCACCACCGGCTGGCACACTGCCAGCACATGCCCACCAGGCCCGATCGCCTCCTGGAACCGCATCACATGCTCGATGAACTCATCGAGCCCGAAGCGCCCGGCATTGAGCGGCACGTCCCGCGCATTGTGCCAGTCCGTGATATAGACATCGTGGTCCTGCAGCAGCACCTGCACCGTGCCGCGGAGCAGCGTCGCGAAATGGCCGCTCATCGGCGCCACCACCAGCACGCGGGGCAGGGGGGTCTGCACGTCGGTCCTGAACCGGATCAGGGAGGCGAAGGGCGTCGCCGCCACCACCTCCTCCACCACCTCGACCAGCCGGTTGCCGACGCGCACCGGCCCGATCCCGAAGTCAGGCCGCGTCTGCGTCACCGCGAACTGGGCGAAGACCTCCGCCGCCGCGCGCATGGCGCGCACCCCGTCGAACATCGGGTGGGACAGGCCCCAGGGGCCGAGCCACCCCGCCATCCCCTTCGCATGCGCCCGCCACGGCGCCAGCGCATCCTGCCTTGCCTGCAACGCGCGGTAGATCATGCGCCGGCCTCGTCCCTGGACCGCCCCATCGTGCCACTCGCGGGCCGTTTCGCAACCGCGAAGCCGCTGGTAGCCTCTCCGCCCCAGCAGGAAGGACCATGGCCATGTCCGGTGCGAAGCCGCGCAAGACCGCCATCGCGAAGGGCCCGGCGCCGGCCATCCTGCGCATCTCCAGCCGCAACTACTCCTCCTGGTCGCTGCGCGGCTTCCTCATCGCCCGCCTCTCCGGCCTGCCCTTCCGGGTCATCACCGTCTCCCCGGACGATCCCTCCACCCGGGCGGAGCTGCTGAACAACGCCTCCTCCATCCTGCTGCCCTGCCTGGAGCATGAGGGGGCGGAGCTCTGGGACACCATCGCTATCGCCGAGTACCTGAACGAGCGCTTCCCGGAGGCGCGGATGATGCCGGAGGACCGGATCGCCCGCGCCCGCTGCCGCGCGATATCCGGGGAGATGCATGCGGGCTTCCACGCGCTCCGCTCCTCCCTGCCCATGAACCTCCGCGCCCATGTGCCGAACTTCACCGTCTGGTCCGCGGCGCGCGGCGACCTGGAGCGCATCTTCAGCCTCTGGCGCGACTGCCTGGCCGAATGGGGCGGCCCCTGGCTGTTCGGCGCCCGGCCGACCATCGCGGACGCCATGTACGCGCCCGTCGTCATGCGGGCCCGCACCTACAGCGTTGCCCTCGACGAGACCTGCGAGGCCTATGCCCGCACCATCGAGGCCTGGCCCGACCTGCGCGAATGGATCGCCGCCGCGGCCGAGGAGCCCGAGCCCCGCATCACGGAGCTGGAGCTGGACGCGGAGTTCTGAGCCACCCGGGCCGGCAAGGCGCGGCAGGGACCGGCAGCCGGTATTTCCTCACCATGAAATCCCGTTAGCCGTCTCGAAATGCATGGACTTTTGTGCGATTGATCCGCTACGCCGAAAAAAGCGGCAGCGTCAGCGCCCTGTAAGCCATTCCTGGCAGGACAGGCCGGCACGACGGGGCCAGGGACACGACCAGGACATGCGGGACTACTCGCCCTACGCCCTTTTCCATCCCGGCGCCGGGGTCGGATCCACGCTCTACGTCTCGCTCGGCTACCGGGACCTTCCCGCGGGCCGCTTCTCCATGTGGGACCTGCTGACGCGCCGCGGCGTGCCGGTGCTGTTCCTGAACTGCCCGAACACCTGGTACCTGCAGGGCGTGCCCGGATTTGCGGATGATACGCAATCGCTGCTGGTCCGCATCAACCGCCTGGCGCGGCGCATCCAGGCCACTTCCGTGGAGTTCATGGGCGCCTCCATGGGGGCAACGGCGGCCATCCGCCTCGGCGTCGAATACGGGGCGGACCGCATCACCGCCATCAACCCCGAGATCCGGCTGGGCCTGCGCTATTCGCAGAGCGTCCTGGACCTGACCGCGGCCGAATCCCGCGCCGCCCGCGACGATTTCGCGGGCCTGCGCACCACGCGCCCGCAGCGCATCCGCGCCCTGGTCAGCGACGCCGACGCGGTGGATGTGGTGAACATGGCGGCGCTGGTCGCCCAGCATCCCGTGGACCTGTTCCTGTTCCCCGGCCGGGACCACCACGTGGCCGAACATCTGGCCGCCACCGGCAAGCTGGATTTCCTGCTGTTCGGCGAGGGCGCGGATGAGCGCCTGCTGGACTGCCACCGCGGCCACCAGCACGCGCCCGGCATGGCGGCCGCCATGGCGATGCTGCGCGCCTACCATGATTGCAGGCTCGGCCGCTTCACCCGGGCACTGGATCGCCTGGCGCCGCTGGATGCCGGCGCGGTGGGCCACGCCGCGGTGGGCTTCCTGCGCGGCTGGGCCCATACCGCACTCGGCGACATCCCCGCCGCCGTCGAGGCCTTTTTCGAATCCCGCCGCCACAACTCCCGCTCCGTCCGCTTCTGCCGCGCCCTGTCCCAGGCCCTGCTGACCGCCGGCCGGGCGGAGGAAGCGGTAATGGCCCTGTCCTGGGTCCTGGAGGAGCCGCACCCCGACCGCGTGGCGCTGGTGGCGCTGGCGGATGCGCTGGACGCGACGAAGCGGGCGGCGGAGGCGGAGGCGGTGAGGGGGCGGCTGGGGTAGGGGGGGCTGGTCCCCCGCGCTTCGCGGTGGAATTGGTGGCAGCGCTGGCCGTGGCGCCTTATCTTACCCCCATGGTCATGACCTTCAGCACGTCCGGACGACCCCTGCCTCGGCCATCCCCCGCCGAGACGGCGGCGGAGCGAACGGCCCGCCTCCAGCGGGAGGCCGACGCCATCGCCCTCGGCCACGCCCAGATCGATGCCGGACATGGCATCGAGGATGACGCGCTGGAGACCTGGCTTGACGCGCTCGACCGCGACCCCGATGCGCCGCTGCCTGCGCCGGCCAGCCAGCCGCGACGCTGAGCGGTGCGGCGCCGTGTGACGACGGCCCCCGTCGCGGCGGAAGGGCTTCGAAGCGCGCGCGAATGGCTCACGCAACCGGGTTCTGGCGCGACAGGCCTGCGGCAATGGGCTGCACTCCGCGCCGCGCTCCGCAACCTCCGCAGCCACCCCTATCTCGGCCCGGAAAGCGCCGATCATCGGGGGCATCGCCAACTCGTGGCATCCGCCCACCGCATCCTGTACCGCGTCGACCCGGACACCGGGGATGCCGCGACGGCGGGCGACATCCGGATCGTCGCGGTGTTCGGGCCGGGACAGCGCTAGCTCGGATGCGAATGCGGGACGGCGACAGGGTTGCGCGATCTGCGCGGCCCATGCACCCCGTGGTTCGATTTGATCCTCGCCGACGCGTAAGGATCGCCATTCGCTATTCTCGATGAGAAGACTGCCACGTCGCCTTGAGCGCAGGCGGCGGATATGGGCGCACCGACGTCCTCGCTCGAGACACCGCTTGCCTGGACCCCGATGTGCGTGGGCCTGTTTCTTGTTGGCGCGATGATGTCGTCAGTTCGCCGGATCGCGCGCCGACAGGTGGTCTGGCTGGCCGGCCCACTCCCCCCGCGCCCCCATCTGCCCTATCGCTCTCCCACCCATGCTCCCCCCCACCCAGCTCCCGCTCCCCCTCGCGCGCCCGCCCTCCTCCGCCCGCGCGGACTGGATCCCCGATGCCTCCAATGCCGAGGCCCTGGCATGGCTGGCCGCGCCCGGGACCTGGCCGCTCTGTCGCCTCGCCCTCTTCGGCCCCGCCGGCACGGGCAAGACGCATCTGCTGCGCATCGCCGCGGCGGAGCAGGGGTGGCGCCTCATCGATGGCGCCGCGCTGACGGAGGACCTGGCCCTCGCCCCCGCCGCCGGCACGGCGCTGGATGCCGCGGACCAGGCGGGGCAGGCCGCGCTCTTCCACCTCATCAACCAGGCGGCGGAGGCCCGCGCGCCCCTGCTGCTGGCCGCCCGCCTGCCGCCGGCGCGCTGGGCAACCACGCTACCCGACCTCTCCAGCCGGCTCCGCGCCACCCAGGCGGTGGGGCTGGCGGAGCCGTCGGACGCCCTCCTCGCCGCCCTGCTCGCGAAACACCTGGCCGACCGCCAGCTTCGCCTCGACGCCGCCGTCCAGTCCTGGCTGCTCGCCCGCCTGCCGAGGGACGCCGCCAGCCTCGCCGCCGCCGTCGCCACGCTGGATGAGGCCGCGCTCGCCCACGCCGCCCCCATCACCCGCCCCTTCGCCCGGCAGGTGCTGGGCGCCTGGCTGGCGCAGGACGAGGCGGAAGATGACCGTTTCGGGAATGATCCCGCCGGAACCTCCCCGCCGGAGGCGAAGCCGGGCTAGTCTCGGCGGATGGACACGCTCGCCCCCGCGACCCTCGCCGCCGACAGCCCGCACCGCTTCATCAACCGCGAACTGTCCTGGCTCGCCTTCAACACGCGCGTGCTGGAGGAAGCGGCGAATGCCCGGCATCCGTTGCTGGAACGGCTGCGCTTCGTGGCCATCAGCGCCTCCAACCTCGATGAATTCTACTCCGTCCGCGTCGCCGGCCTGATCGGCCAGGACCGCGCGGGCATCTCCACCCCGTCGCCGGATGGCCTGACCCCCGCGCAGCAGCTCGCCGCCATCCACGGCACGGCGCAGGGCCTGATCGCCGCCCAGCAATCCGCCTGGCACGAACTCCGCGGCCTGCTCGCCGCCGCCGGCCTGGTCGTGTCGGAGCCCGAGGCCCTGACCCCCACCGACCGCGAATGGCTGGAGGGCTGGTTCATGGACCGCGTCTTCCCGGTCCTGACGCCACTCGCCGTGGACCCCGCCCACCCCTTCCCCTTCATCGCCAACCTGGCGCTCTGCATGGTCCTGAAGCTGGTGCGGGAGGAGGATGGCGGCACGATGCGCGCCCTGCTGCCGCTCCCCCCCCAGGTCGACCGCTTCATCCGCCTGCCCGCCACCCCCGACCGCGCCATCCGCTTCGTGATGCTGGAGGACGTGATCGTCCTCTTCCTCCGCCGCCTCTTCCCCGGCTTCATCACCGCGGAACACGGCCTCTTCCGCCTCATCCGCGACACCGACGTGGAGTTCGAGGAAGAGGCCGAGGACCTCGTCCGCAGCTATGAGACGGCGCTGAAGCGCCGCCGCCGCGGCCGCGCCATCCTGCTTTCCGTCGATGCCCGCATGTCACCCGACATGATCGACCTGGTGGCGCGAGAACTGGACGCCGACCGCGCCAGCGTCTTCACCCTCGACGGCCTGCTCGGCGTCACGGACCTCAAGCAGCTGATCGTGGATGATCGCCCCGACCTGCTCTTCACCCCCTACACGCCGCGCTTTCCCGAACGCATCCTCGACTTCGGCGGCGACTGCTTCGCCGCCATCGCGGCCAAGGACATCGTCGTCCACCACCCCTACGAATCCTTCGACGTCGTCGTCCAGTTCCTCCGCCAGGCCGCCCGCGACCCCAACGTCGTCGCCATCAAGCAGACGCTCTACCGCACCACCCGCGACAGCCCCATCGCCAAGGCCCTGATCG
The DNA here is from genome assembly GCA_027482245.1 of Acetobacteraceae bacterium. Classification (GTDB taxonomy): domain Bacteria; phylum Pseudomonadota; class Alphaproteobacteria; order Acetobacterales; family Acetobacteraceae; genus Falsiroseomonas. Next base: position 74,284 of record JAIXWG010000031.1, read on the forward strand.
AGGCCGCGGAATCCGGCAAATCCGTCACCGGCATCGTCGAGATCAAGGCCCGCTTCGATGAGGAGCGGAACATCGCCCTCGCCCGAGAACTCGAGGCCGCTGGCGTCCAGGTCGTCTTCGGCTTCGTGGAACTGAAGACCCACGCCAAGGTCTCGCTCGTCGTCCGCCGCGAACGCGATGCGCTGCGCAGCTACGCCCATTTCGGCACGGGCAACTACCACCCCATCACCGCCCGCATCTACACGGACCTCAGCTTCTTCACCGCCGACCCGGCGCTGACGCGCGATGCCGCCAAGCTCTTCAACTACATGACCGGCTATGCCCGGCCCGAGACCATGGAGGGCCTGGCCTTCGCCCCCCTCACCATCCGCCCGGCCCTCCTCGGCCTCATCGACCGGGAGATCGCCTTCGCCCGCGAAGGCAAGCCCGCGGCCATCTGGCTCAAGCTCAACTCCCTGGTCGACGAACAGCTGATCGACGCGCTCTACCGCGCCTCCCAGGCGGGCGTGAAAGTGGATTGCGTGGTGCGCGGCATCTGCTGCCTCCGCCCCGGCGTGCCCGGCCTCTCGGAGACGATCCGCGTGAAATCCATCGTCGGCCGCTTCCTCGAACACTCCCGCATCTACGTCTTCGGCAACGGCCACCGCCTGCCATCCCGCCGCGCCCGCGTCTTCATCAGCAGCGCCGACCTCATGGCCCGCAACATGGACTGGCGCGTGGAGACCATGGTCCCGATCGAGAATGCGACCGTCCACGCCCAGATCCTCGACCAGGTCATGGTGGTGAATCTTCAGGACAGCATGCAAAGCTGGCAATTGATGGCCGACGGCACCTACCGCCGCCTGCCGCCCGGTGCCAAACCCGTCTCCGCCCACGAGTATTTCATGACCAACCCCTCCCTCTCCGGCCGCGGCAGCGCGCTACAGCAGCGACCCGCCGCCCGCCGGTCCCGCCAGGACCGCGTGGCCCAGGACTGACGCAGGACAACCGCCGCTTGGACGCTCCCCCCGCCCGCACCACGACGCACCCGCCCCGCCTGGGTGTCGTCGACCTCGGCTCCAACTCCGTCCGCCTGGTCATCTTCGAAGGCCTGACCCGCAACCCCCTGACCATCTTCAACGAGAAGGCGGTCCTCGGCCTCGGCCGCGGCCTGCAGATGACCGGCCGCCTGAACGAAGCCGCGATCGACCCGGCGCTGACCGTCATGGCCCGCTACGCCGCCGTCGCCCGCGCCATGGGCGCCAACCCCGTCCAGGTCATCGCCACCGCCGCGGCCCGCGACGCCGAGAACGGCCCCGCCTTCATCGAGGCCATCCGCACCCGCCTGCCCGACATGCCCGTCCGCGTCCTGACCGGGGAGGAGGAAGGCCGCCTTTCCGCCGACGGCGTGTTCCTGGGCTTCCCCGAGGCCGATGGCATCCTCGGCGACCTCGGCGGCGGATCGCTGGAACTCGTGGACCTCAAGGGCGGCCAGGCCGGCCCCGCCGCCTCCCTCCCCATCGGCGCCATCCGCCTGGCCGACCGCGCCGCCGGCGACCCCATCCGCGCCCGCGCCATCGTCGAGGCCGATCTGGCCCGCGTGCCGTGGCTCAAGCAGGGTGAGGGCAGGGACCTCTATCTGGTCGGCGGCGCCTGGCGCGCCTTGGCCCGGATGCACATCGCCCAGACCGGCTACCCCCTCTCCATCGTCCACCACTACGTGCTGCGGCGGGAGGAAGCCCGGGACCTGGCCGGCCTCGTCGCCCAATCCCCCCGCAAGGTCCTCGAGAAGATCCCGGGCGCGCCGGCGAAGCGCCTCGGCGACATGCCCTTCGCCGCCATCGCGCTCCGCCGCCTGCTGCGCGCCACCGGCGCCCGCCGCGTCGTCTTCTCCGCCAACGGCCTGCGGGAGGGCTGGTACGCCAACCTGCTGCCGGAGCCGATCCGGCAGGAGGAACCCCTGCTGGCCGCCGGCCGCGACCTGGCCCAGCGCTGGGGCCGCGACCCGGCCCTCGCCCCCGCCCTGCTCGCCTGGACCCACCCGCTGTTCGAGGATGAGCCGCCGGAACAGCAGGATCTCCGCGAAGCCTCCTGCTGGATTGCCGACATCGGCAGCCACGACCACCCGGACTACCGCGCCGAACAGGCCTTCTACCGCGTGCTCCGCCAGCCCGGCGTCGGCCTGGACCATCACCAGCGCGCCTTCCTCGCGATGGTCGTGGCGCTGCGCTACGAAGCCGACACGACCCAGGGCTTCCTGGCCACCGCCCGCGTGCTGCTCGACGCCGCCGCCGTGAAGCGCGCCGAGGTCCTGGGCGCCGCGCTGCGGTTGGCGTTTACGTTGAGCGGTGGAACGCCGGTGCTTTTGCGTGGGACGTCGCTCCGCCGCCACGGCGGTGAACTGCAGCTCCGCCTGGTCGAAGGCAGCGGCGTCTTCGCCGGCGAAAGCGTGCAACGCCGCCTGGATGCGTTGGCAGCGGCGCTGGGCCTGACGGCAACCGTCGAAGTCTCAGCGGGATAACCCTCCCCCGCGCTTGCGGGGGCAGGGAGGGGCCCGTGCGAAGCACGGGAGGGTGGGGGTTCGCGGAACACCCGAAGCCCAAAAGCAACAGCCGAACAAGATCGGGGCGCCGCCCCGAACCCCGCTGGGGACGATGATCGTCCCCAGACCCCACCCAACTTGGCGCCAGTAATCGGCGAGCGCCGCTGTTCCTGAACCCTCGCTCCCCGGAGGGGGGAGAGGGTCGCGCAGGCTTACGCGCGCAGCGCGTTAGCCGAAGCGGGTGAGGGGGGACGCGCGAAGCGCGTTCAGCACGCCATCACCCCGCGTCAAACCGCGCCACAAACGCCCCCGCCGACACCACCGCCACCCCCCGCCACGGATGCAGCACCAGCAGATCCGCATCCCCCGACACGATCACCCCCGCGCCCGCCGCCAGCGCCGCCTCCAGCACCATGTTGTCCTTGGCATCCCGGCAATCCGTCACCGCCTCGCGCGGTTCCACCCGATCGCCCGCACCAGCAGCGCCTCCACGAACGCCGCCACCGCCTCCGCCGAGGCGCCATACCGCCGGAACTTCGGCCGCATCAGCACCCCGCGAAGCTCCGCCTCCATCGCGGCCGAGAAGCACAGCCGGAACCGCGCACGCGCCAGCAGCAGCGCCCGCGCCGCCACCCCACCGGGCGCGACGAAGGCACTCACCATCAGGTTCGTATCAAGGACGATCCGCGGCACGATAGGCGGCGATCTCCGCCTCGATCTCCGCATCGCTCAGGTCCGGCACCCCCGACTCCCGCTCCAACCCCGCGAGCAGCGCGACCAGCGGATCAGCCTCGCCCTCCGGCGAATGCAGCATCCGCGTGAGCATCTGCCCGGCCAGCGAGAGCTTCGCCGGATCATCCCGCAGCATGTCCGCCGCCTCCGGCGAGAGCGGCACGGGCACCATGACCACCTGGTTCATCGGAACCTCCTGCTATGGAGCATAACGCCGGGGCGCGCGACCTTCACGCGAATCAACGACGCTCGGCGTTCCAGGCGGCAAGCTCGGCATCCACATCCGTCTCGGTCAGCCCGGCCGCCTGCGCCTTCCGCCCCACCGCCTCCATCATGGCCGATAACGGATCGGTCGGCGCCAAGGCGCGCAGCACATCCTCCACTAGCCCGCCCACCATGAAGAGCTTCGCCGGCTCATCCCGCAACGCGTCCGCCGCCTCCGGCGACAGCGGGATCGGCGCCATCACCACCTGGTTCATTGGAACCTACTGCCGCCCAACATAACACCAGTACGCGCGAGTGGCTTTGGCCATCGCTGGTTCTGAGGGTGACTGGCCTATCAAGGCGTTGCTCCATTGATCTGGAGTTCAATGGTTTCGCCGGCCTGGAATTTCTTGAGAATCTCCAGAGCTTCAGCAGAATATTTGTGGTATTCCGTTTTGTTGACTTTCTCTTTTCTATGATACCTGTTGTCTGAAGCTTTGATGTTAACTCCATAGGTGGCCGTTAATTTTTCGATCAGCGCGTTCGCCGTGTGCCAGCTGGTGCCACCAAGCTGAATGCCTAGTTCGGTGGCGCTCAGGGGATGAGTCACGCTTGCTGCACTGTAGTCATCGATAACTGCTACCCCGAAGAGCTTTGCAAACGAATTGCCGTTTGCGACCGAAGACTTAAGTATTTGAAAGTCAATATGCGCTGGCATGCGGGGGATATCATGCCGGATCAAATGGTAAGAGCGCGCAGCGAGGGCCCGTAGCAGTCGCGGGCTTACATTGGTTAATGCTGGATTTGCACCGAACGCGTCGAATACCCACGTGAAATCATCACTCTCTATTAGCTTGACGCGGATTGAGCGATCTTCTTCTGTTGGAAGAATTTTGTCTTTGGGTGGGTAGCTTTCCGGGGTGATGCTTTGATTCCACTGTAAAATGTAAACATTCGGGACAATGCCTCCTTTCTCAGGGAGAGCTTCATCAATATCGGAGAGTATGGATTTGATATTCGGGTCGGATGCGCTGTATCCGACAAAGAGTAGTGGGTGCTCATTGAAAAAGGTCAGAAGTTTTGCACTTAAAAATTTCTTTTTCCGCAGAAAATTTGTGTAATCAGATTCCGTGACAACAATGCTGGCAAAATCGCTCACGCATCCGTGGATCTTAAAAATCTCGCTGACCGCAAGCGCCTGCGACTTTAATGCTTGTTGTCCAATGATCGGTTCAAAATCAGGGAATATGCGTTCGAGCATTTGGTCATAATTTGTTGTGATAATGGAGTGCGGCTTAATTTTCTTCAGGGCGGCTACTTCGTCTGAATGCTTATCATCCTTTGGTAGGGGTGATCCGTGTGCAGCAACATTCTCGATGATGCTGGCAATTTTATATTTCAAATAAACTTGCGAGCTAGCGTCTTCGGCGAAGAGATCCTTTGGAAATTCGTTGTTTCCAGACCCCCAGGCCCATTCTTGATAAATTCGTGCAAATTCCTCGCCTATCCTCGGCGACGTCTTGAATGCTTGGCGATAGTAGCCCAAACCCTTCTCAATAGATGGGCATAAGGCCGCAAGTTGCGCCAGTAGTTCGTCCCAGCTGGGCGCGCCAAGGTAGCGTTTTGATAAACCCGATCCGACAAATAGGATTGGTTGGCAGCCGTATTGCTGTATTATCTCGGCAATGTCTTCGCACACTTCCTCTTTGTATCGATCGTATCGCGTCGATTTGCTTTGTTTTTCTGCTTCATCCATTCTGCCATCCCTTTTTCGAATGCCGTAGCGGCGTGATGGTCTTTTGATTCAACCATTTAATTATTCGTGTGGCAAGAAACTTAACGTATGTTTCGTGCTCGGATCAACCACGATTTTAGTCAAAGCCATCAATAAGAAAAAATTCCTTTACAATGGTCGGTAAGCTACGCGATAGTAGTGCTACGCTGGACACGAGAATCCCATGCTCCCCCTCCACCCCACCCCCTCCCACCCCTGGTCCCCCCTGACCGACGCGGAGTGGCACGCGCTCGAACCCTACCTCCGCCCCACCAACAAGCGCACCGGCCGCCCGCCAAGGGACCGCCGCGCCACCTGGGACGCCATCTTCTGGGTTGCCGTCAACAACGCCTCCTGGCAGGCGATCCCGCCGGAACGCCGCACCGCCCCCGGCGGCGCCTTCAGCGCGCTATCCATCACGGTCAGGACGGGCGTCCTATCCCGTCTCCTCCTTGCCGTTTCCCGCCATCCCTTCGCGGACCCGGCCCTCTCGTCGCTGGAATATCGCATCGCCACCACCTTCCGGCGCGCGTCCCGCATCCTCCCGCCGGAGGATCTGCTCCTCGCCCGCACCCTCGGCATGGCCACCGCGCTGCCCGTGCCGGCCGCTGATCTGCCGACGCCCGAAAACCCCAGCCGCATCCCGGCGGAGGCGCTGCGCGGCCTGCCGCTGCCCCGCCAGCGCGCCAACCCGGCGCCCGGGCCTGCGAAAATCGGTGCTAAAGGTGCTAAAACGGCTAAAGGCGCTTTGGAAAACCGCCCAAGCCCTTGAAACGAAAAGGGCCCGCGAACGGGCCCTCAAATCTCAATCGTCTCAACGGCTACTGCACCTAAAAAGCCACAGCCCGCGCCAGGCTAACCCGCTGAAATCAGGCGGATCTTCTTCCCGTCCACGCCGAGCGCCACCTTGCCCGCCTTCAGCGACAGTGCCGCTTCCCCGAACACGTCCCGCCGCCAGCCCTGCAGGGCCGGCACGTCGGTCTCCCCGGCCGCCAGGCGTTCCAGCTCCTCGGAATTGGCCAGCAGGCGGGGTGCCACGTGGTGCTCCTCGCTCTTCGCGGCCAGCAGCACCTTCAGCAGTTGGACAAGGGCGGGGGAGGGGGCTGCCCCGCTCCGCTCCCGCGGCGCCTCGGGCAGCGCGCTGTCTGGCAGCCCCTTGGCCGCCGTGATCGCCGCCAGCAGGCTCGCGCCGGACTTGCCTTTCGCAAACCCTTCGGAGATGCCGCGCGCCCGCGCCAAATCGTTCACCGTCTCCGGCGCCGTGGCCGCGATCTCCAGCAGCGTCTCGTCCTTCACCAGGCGCTGGCGGGGGATGTTGACGCGCTGCGCCTCCTTCTCCCGCCACGCCGCGGCGGCGCGCAGGATGCCGAGGAAGCGGCGGTTATGCGTGCGCGGCCGCAGCCTTTCCCACGCCGTCTCGGGGTCCTGGCGATAGGTCGCGGGGTTCGCGAGTTCCCCCATCTCCTCCGCCACCCAGCCATCGCGGCCTTCCCGGGCCAGCTTGGCGGTCAGCCCGGTATAGATGCGCCGCAGGTGGGTGACGTCCGCCGCCGCGTAGTTGATCTGGGCCGGGGAGAGCGGGCGCGCCGCCCAGTCGCTGAAGCGGTGGGCCTTGTCGATCTGCGCGTTGGCGAGCGCGCGGGCCAGCTGGTCGTAGCTCACCTGGTCGCCGAAGCCGGCGACGGTCGCGGCCACCTGCGTGTCATAGAGCGGCGTCGGCACCGCGCCGAACTTCAGCAGGAAGATCTCCACATCCTGCCGCGCGGCGTGGAACACCTTCACCACGGCGGGGTCGGCCAGAAGCTCCCCCAGCGGCGCCAGGTCGAGCCCCGGCGCCAGCGCATCCACCACCGCGACCTCGTTGTCGCCCGCGAGCTGGACGACGCAGAGCTCGGGCCAGTAGGTCCGCTCCCGCATGAATTCGGTGTCCACCGTCACGAAGGACTCGGCACGGAGCCGGGTGCACAGCGCGGTGAGGGTCTCGGTATCCGTGATCAGGTCCGGCGCCGCGTCGGCGCCCGGGGTGCGGCGGCTCATGCAACCCGTGTAGACCCGCGGCGGGGCGGGGGGAAGCCGTGCCCGCGCCCCCGGGCCTTGACAGGAGGGGGCGAGTGCGGCGCTTTCGCCCCGGATTCCTCATTTGCTCGCAGGCCCATACCCATGCACGCGTACCGCACCCATACCTGCGGCGCCCTCCGCGCCACCGATGCCGGCAAGACCGTCCGCCTCTCCGGCTGGGTGCACCGGAAGCGCGACCACGGCAGCCTGCTCTTCGTGGACCTGCGCGACCATTACGGCCTGACCCAATGCGTGGTGGCGCAGGGCGCGCCGGGCTTCGCGACGCTGGACGGGGCGCGGCCGGAAAGCGTGGTGACCGTGACGGGGGAGGTGGTGCCGCGCGAGGGCAGCACCATCAACCCGAAGCTGCCCACCGGTGAGATCGAGCTGCGGGTGAGGGAGGTGACGGTCCAGTCCGCGGCCGAAATCCTGCCCATCCAGGTCGCCGGAGAGCAGGAATTCCCCGAGGACCTCCGCCTCCGCTACCGCTTCATCGACCTGCGGCGGGAACGCCAGCACCGCAACCTGATGCTCCGCGCCAGCGTCATCGCCAGCATCCGCCGGCGCATGATTGATCAAGGGTTTACTGAGTTTCAGACCCCCATCCTGACGGCGAGCAGCCCGGAAGGCGCGCGGGACTTCCTCGTCCCCGCCCGCAACCACCCCGGCAAGTTCTACGCCCTCCCCCAGGCCCCCCAGCAGTTCAAGCAGCTGGCGATGGTGGCCGGCTTCGACCGTTATTTTCAGATTGCCCCCTGCTTCCGGGACGAGGCCAGCCGCGCTGACCGCTCGCCGGGCGAGTTCTACCAGCTCGATTTCGAGATGAGCTTCGTGACGCAGGAAGACGTCTTTGCGGCGATCGAGCCCGTGCTGGCCGGCGTCTTCGAGGAATTCTCCGACTATTCCGGCACCAAGCGCGCCGTCACCCCCGCGCCCTTCCCCCGCATCCCCTATGACCAGGCGATGCTGGAATTCGGCTCCGACAAGCCGGATCTGCGGAATCCGCTCCGCATCGCCGATGTCACGGAGCACTTCGCCGGCGGCTCCTTCGGCCTCTTCGCGACGATCGCGGCCTCCGGCGGCGTTGTCCGCGCCATCCCGGCGCCGGGGGCGGCGACCCAGCCGCGCCGCTTCTTCGACCAGCTGAATGAATGGGCCCGCAGCGAGGGTGCCGGCGGCCTTGGCTACATGACCTTCGAGGGTGGGGCCGGCGCCGGCCCCATCGCCAAGAACCTGGAACCCGCCCGCGCCGCGGCGCTGCGCGATGCGCTCGGCCTAAAGGATGGCGACGCCGTCTTCTTCGCCGCCGGGAAGGTGGAGGACGCCGCCAAGCTCGCCGGCAAGGCCCGCACCCGCATCGGCACCGACCTCGGCCTGGTGGAGAAGGATGTCTACCGCTTCTGCTGGGTGACCTCCTTCCCGATGTACGAGCTGAACGAGGAAACCGGCCAGATCGACTTCAGCCACAACCCCTTCTCCATGCCGCAGGGGGAGCTGGAGGCGCTGAACACGATGAACCCGCTCGACATCAAGGCCTACCAGTACGACATCGTCTGCAACGGCATCGAGCTGAGCTCGGGCGCCATCCGCAACCACCGCCCCGACATCATGCTCCGCGCCTTCGAGATCGCGGGCTATGGCGCCGATGTGGTCGAACAGCGCTTCGGTGGCATGCTGAACGCCTTCCGCTATGGCGCGCCGCCCCACGGCGGCTCCGCCCCCGGCATCGACCGCATCGTCATGCTGCTGGCCGATGAGCCGAATATCCGCGAAGTCATCCTGTTTCCGATGAACCAGCAGGCGGAGGACCTGATGATGGGCGCCCCCGCGGCGGTGGAGCCCGCGCGCCTGAAGGAGCTGTCGATCAAACTCGACATCCCCCCCGCCAAGACGGGTGCGGCCGGGCCCAAGGCGTCCTAGATACCGGGGGCCAGCGCCTCCAGGAGCATCCATGGCCCAGTCCCGCCGCCTTTCGCTCGCCGCCGCCTTCTGCCTGATAGCGGCCCCTGCCTTCGCCCAGGGGGCCATCACCACGGGCCCCCGCGCCGGCGTCAGCGAAGAGGCGCTCTCGGCCGGCATCGCCCGCATGGCGGCCCACCGGGCCGCCTATCGGCTGGACCTGGGCGAGGCCCGCAATTCCGGCATCGCTTCCGTCCGCGGCGCCATGGTCTTCGACGTGGCCGATGCGTGTGAGGGCTGGGCCACGCGCCAGCGCATGACCATGACGGTCACCGACCGCGATGGGCAGGAGATCGAGACCGTCTCCGACTACGCGACCTATGAGGCGAAGGATAATTCCCGCCTCCGCTTCTCGCTCACCCAGACGACGCAGGGCGCCGTCAGCCAGCGCGTCTCGGGCGAGGCGGAACTCAACCCCGACGGCTCCGGCACCATCCGCTACGCCGAGCCCGCGGGGAAGGAGGAGGCGCTGCCCGCCGGCACGCTGCTGCCGATGCGCCACACTGTGCTGGCGGTGGAGACGGCCCGTGTCGGACGCCGCCTGCTGGCCGCACCGCTCTTCGACGGCACCTCCGACGAAGGCCCGCAGGACACGACGACCATCGTCTCCGCCTGGTCCCAGGCCAGTGGCACACCCCGCTTCCCGCTGCTGGCGAACCAGGCCTCCGGCCGCATGCGCATCGCCTTCTTCGAGCGTGGCGCCGGCGCCAACGGCGCCTCTCAGCCGGAATACGAGGTCGGGCTCCGCTACTTCGAGAATGGCGTGGCGGACGAGATCGTCATGGACTTCGGCGAGTTCTCCGTCTCCGGCCAGATCCTGGAACTGAGCCCGCTGCCCGCGGGCTGCTGATCACGCCACGCGGCTCGGCATGCCGCCTTCCGGCGCCCAATCCGGCGCCGGGGCCTTGGCCGGTGACGTCACCCTCGGTGCCTGGCGGGACAGGCGCTTCTCCACCCGCCGCGCCAGGCGGCGGGACGGCACCTCCACCAGCCAGTACATCGGCAGCGCGGCGGTCAGCGCGACTGCCGTGCCGAAGGCCGCCATCAATTCGGGCCGCCAATCGTCATGCAGCGCGTGCATCGTCGCCACCAGCACGGGCACATGCACGAGGTAGAGGCTGAAGGAGATGGCGCCGAGTCCCACCAGCAGCGGCCTGCGCAGCAGGTTCCGCAGATGCCCCGGCTGGCGCGCCATCACGATCAGCAGCGCCGACGCCGCATAGACCGGCAGGTCGGAGGACATGCTGAACAGCGCCAGCGTCGCCAACCCCGCCGCCAGCATGCCCTGTGACGACAGGCGCGGGACATCCTGCCCGAAGGCCAGCGCCAGCACGGCCCCGGTGCCGAGGCCGCCGGCGAAGTAGAAGCTGGCCGCGACGGTGCTGTGCAGCTGCGGGCCCAGCAGCACGCGGTTTTCCGTGGCGCCGCCCATGATGCCGATCGCCATCATCGCCAGCACCGCCGCGATCAGCAGCGCCACGCGGCCCCGGAACAGCAGCACCAGGGGGAGCAGCAGCGACAGCCGCCATTCATGCACCAGCGACCACAGCACGACATTCAGCCGCATGTCGTCATTGTCGGCCATGAGCGCGATGTTGGAGACGACCTGGCCCGTCGTCGGCGGCTCCAGCCAGGTGAACAGGCTGCGCTCCCGCCATTCCGCCGGCAGCGCCGGTTCCGCGAAGGCGGCGTAGAGCACGACGGACAGCAGCACGGACACCGCGACCGGCAGGCCGAGCCGGATGGTGCGCTGTGCGGCGAAGGCGCCGAGCCCCGGCGACCCGTTCCGCAGCAGCGCGCGCACCAGCACATAGCCGGACAGCACGAAGAAGAAGAGGACCGCGGGCCGCCCCATCTCCACGATGCGCAGCGGCGTCAGCTGCGTCAGCGTGTAGCGCAGCCACCCCGCGCCGGGGACGGCAGGCGTCTCGTAACGCGGGATCAGTTGGATCGCGTGATGGATCAGGACCGCGAACGCGGCCAGGCCGCGCAGCGCGTCCAGTTCGTCGAGCCGTTCGGCCGGTGGGCCGGGGCGTGATTCTCGTTGCATCGGCGTTTCCCCCAGGAATGGTTGCAGCGGGGCAGGCCGATGGGGGCTAGGGCGGAAGCATGGCGGGCTGTCGTCCGGTGCGGCTGCCGGGAAAAGCCCCGGCGCCGCCCGGCGGTTCCCCGTGATGGGAAACTTCCTAGCTCAACAAGCGTCGAAGATGGCCTGGATCGCCTCCCGCTCCCGCGTCCGGGTCAGGGCCAGCATCAGCAGCACGCGGGCCTTCTGCGGCGTCAGGTTGTCCGCGTTGAGGAAGCCCTCCTGCTGGTAGCGCTTCGCGGGAAAGGTACGTCCCGACATGGCGCGGGAGGAGAGGACGACGCTGCATCCCGCCGCCATCGCCTCCGTCAGCGCGACTCGTTCGGCAGGGGTGGTGAAGCCCGGCGCGAAGGCCGCGGCCACGATCCCCTGCGCGCCGGCCGCCATGAAGGCCTTCACCGCCACGCCATCGCCGCCGGCGACGGAATAGATCACGTCGACGCGGGGCGGCGTCGCCATCCCCGCCACGGCGAAGCGCTTCTCCGGCGCCAGCACGCGCATCGGCCGCCGCCAGTAGGTGATGCGGTCCGCATCGGCATGGCCGAGCACGCCGACATCGGGGCTGCGGAAGGTCTGCATCCGGCCGGTGGAGGTCTTCGTCACCTCCCGCGCCGCCTGGATCTCATCGTTCAGGACGACGAGGGCACCCATGCCGCGGCTGTCCGGGTGGCCGGCCACGCGCACCGCCTTCACCAGGTTCATGTGCCCGTCGGTGGACAGCCCCGTGAAGGGCCGCTGCGCGCCGGTGACCACGATGGGGATGTCGCTCGGCACCGTGAGGGACAGGAAATAGGCCGTCTCCTCCAGCGTCGCCGTGCCGTGGGTAACGACGATGCCGTCGAGGTCGGGGTGCTCCGCCTGCAGCGCCGCGATGCGCGCCAGCAGCGCCTGCCAGTCCGACCAGCCAACGGCGGTGGAGGGGATGGCGCTGTGCAGCACCGGGATCACCTCCGCCACCTGCTTCAGCACGGGGAGGCCCGCGACCAGCTGCTCCGCGTTCAGGATCGGCCGGCCGGAGGAGGCGTAGTCCTGCACATCCAGCGGATCGAGCCCCTGGGAGGCGATGGTCCCCCCCGTCCCGATCACGGCAACCTTCGGCAGCCGGCTCATGCAACATCTCCCTCGACGACGGCGGTGGTGAGGCGCGAGACGCAGGCGAGCCTGCCATCCGCGCGACGGATCTCGGTCTGCCAGACCTGGGTGCGGCGCCCCGTATGCAGGGGGCGGCAGATGGCGGTCACGGTCTGGCCCTTCGGCACGCCGGCGATGTGGTTCGCATTCACCTCCAGCCCGACGGCGATCTGCCCCTCCGGCAGCGCCATGATGCTGGCGAGCGATCCGAGCGTTTCCGACAGCACCACGCTGGCGCCGCCATGCAGCAGGCCGAAGGGCTGGGCGGTGCGTTCATCGACCGGCATCTCGGCATGCAGCGCATCCTCCGTGATCCGGGTGATGCGGATGCCGAGATGGGCGGACATGCTGCCCACCGATCGTTCGTTGATCTGTTCCGGCGTCCAGTCACGCTTCCAGAGGGTCATGCCGCCACCCGCGCTATGAAGGCGCGCAGTCAGCGCGGCCACAAGCGCGTGGTCAAGCCACCGGACCGGGACAGCCTGACCCAGCGTGCCAGCATCAGGCCCGCCACGATGAACAGCCCCGTCGCCAGTCCGGACCAGATGCCGATGGGCCCGAGTCCCGCCGGGAAGGCCAGCGCCACGCCGACCGGCAGGCCGATGACCCAGTAGCCGAGGCCCGCCAGCAGCATCGGCACGCGCGTGTCCTTCAGTCCGCGCAGCGCGCCCGCCGCCACCGCCTGCGCGCCATCCGCCAGCTGGAACAGCCCCGCCACCAGCAGCAGGGTGGTGGCGAGCGTCGCGGTCTCCGTCGCACCGGGATTGGCCGCATCCAGGAACAGCCAGGCGATCGGCCCGCCCGCCAGCAGCAGCAGGCCGGCCGCCAGCGCCATGAAGCCCGCCCCGAAGCCGATCGCGACCCAGCCCGCCCGCGCCGCCGCGGCCGGCCGCCCGGCGCCGGTCGCGAGCCCGACCCGCGCCGTCGCCGCCTGGCCGACGCCCATCGGCACCATGAAGGTCATGGCCGCCACCTGCACCGCGATGGCATGCGCCGCGACGGCCAGCGCGCCGAGCCAGCCCATGGCGAGGGCGGCGGCGGAGAAGACCGTGATCTCCAGCGCCATGGCGCCGGCGATAGGCAGGCCGATCGCCACCACCTCCCGCAGCCTCGCCGCATCGAAGCGCCAGAGCCGGCCGAACAGGTGGTAGCGCCGCAGCCGCCGGTCCCGCGCGATCATCGCCACCAGCCCCGCCAGCATGGCGAGGTTGCAGAGCGCGGAGGCGAAGCCCGCCCCCGCGACGCCCATGGCCGGCAGGCCGAGCCCGCCATGGATCAGCCAGAAGTTGAGCGGGATGTTCAGCGCGATGCCGAAGCCAGCGACGATCAGCGCCGCATTCGGCCGCTGCTCCGCCGCCAGGAAGCCGCGCAGCACGACGAAGCCGCAGAACAGCGGCATGCCCCACATCATGGCCCCCACATAGCGGGCCGCCAGCGCCGCCAGCTGCGGTTCCTGGCCGAGCGCCAGCAGCACCGCTTCCGTGTTCCACAACAGCAGCCAGGTGGGGATGGTGCCGGCGGCGACCGCCCAGAAGGCGGCGCGCACATCCCGCCGCATGCCCCGCAGATGCCCCCGCCCCCGCCCGCGCGTCTGCGCGCAGAGCGGCGCGGCCGCGAGCGCCAGGCCGAAGGTGGGGGCAAGGGCGGCGAAGTAGAGGTTGCTGCCGAGCGTCGCCGCCGCGAGTTCCGCCGTGCCGACCCGCCCGAGGAAGACCGAATCGGTCAGGCCGAGCGCGAACTGGCTGAGGTTGGTCAGCACCAGCGGCCAGGCCAGCGCCAGCATCGCCCACCATTCCGCGGCCCAGGCGCCCCGCTGCTTCCCCCCGGCATTCCCATCCATGCGCCTGCCCATAGCGCGGCGCGGGCGCCCTGTCGCATCGCCATGCGCTGACCATGCTTGGGGCGGCGCCATGGCTGCGCTTAGGATGCGGGCAACAGACCCGGAGACACGGTCCATGAAGCGACGCAACATCCTGGCCGCACCGGCCCTCGTGGCCGGCGCCGCCGTCCTGCCGGGCGCCGCCCAGGCGCAGGCCCGCATCGTCACCGAGGAGTTCATGGTCCCCGCCACGGATGGGCAGGGGGAGATCTTCGTCCGCAACAAGCGGCCGGAGGGGCTCGCGGCCTCCGCCAGCCGCACCATCCTCTTCGTCCATGGCGCGACCTATCCCGCGCATTCCGCCTTCGACCTGCCGCTCGGCGGCCTGTCCTGGATGGACTACATCGCGGGGCGCGGCTTCGATGTCTGGTGCATGGACCTGCGTGGCTATGGCCGCAGCTCTCGCCCCGCCGCGATGTCGCAGCCGCCGGAGGCGAATCCGCCGCTGATGAAGGGGGAGCAGGCGGTGGCCGACATCGCCGCCGTCTCCGCCTTCGTGCGCAACCGCCGGTCCCTGCCGAAGCTGGTCCATATGGGCTGGTCCTGGGGCACGTCGCTGATGGGCCGCTTCGCCGCGGACAACCCCGCGCTGGTGGAGCGCTTGGTGCTCTACGCGCCGGTCTGGCTGCGGGAGAAGGCGGAGGGTCCGGTGCCGACGCTCGGCGCCTATCGCAGCGTGACGCAGGCGCAGGCGCGGGAGCGCTGGCTGACTGGCGTGCCGGAGGGCAAGCGGGACGCGCTGATTCCGCCGGGCTGGTTCGAGCATTGGGCCGGCGTCACCTGGGCGAGCGATCCGGAGGGGCTGCGCCAGAACCCCTCCGTGCTCCGCGCGCCGAACGGCTCCCAATCCGATTCCTGGGAGTTCTGGCGGGCGGACCGCCCCTTCTTCGACCCGGCCAAGATCACCGCGCCGACGCTGCTGGTGGTGGCGGAATGGGACCAGGACACGCCGCCGGGCCTCGCCGTCGCGCTGTTCCCGAAGCTCACCAACAGCCCCGGCAAGCGCCTGGTGATGCTGGCCGAGGGCACGCACACCATCATGATGGAGCGCAACCGCGGCACGCTGTTCCAGGCCGTGCAGGTCTTCCTGGAGGAAGCGGCGGCCTGAGGTCCTTCCGGAACGGTCGCGCCGCGGATCGGCAGGCCGTTCCCGACCTTCCCATGCCACCTCGCCGCGCCCCGCGACGTTGACAGGGGCGCGGCCGGGCCCCTCACTCCTCACCAAGGCGGTCCAACCGCAGGAGGAGCCCGGCCATGGACGACCACGACCAGACCAAGAAGCCGTTCAAGCTGCGCAGCCAGCGCTGGTTCGACGATCCCCAGGATCCGGGGATGACCTCGCTCTACATCGAGCGGCAGCTGAATTTCGGCATGACACGGGCGGAACTGCAGTCGGGCCGCCCGATGATCGGCATCGCCCAGACAGGGTCCGACATCAGCCCCTGCAACCGCCACCACATCGCGCTGGCGGAGCGGGTGAAGGCCGGCATCCGGGATGCGGGCGGCGTGCCGCTGGAATTCCCGGTGCATCCGATCCAGGAGACGCTGAAGCGCCCGACGGCGTCGCTGGACCGGAACCTGCAATACCTGTCGCTGGTGGAGATCCTGCACGGCTACCCGATCGACGGCGTCGTGCTGACCACGGGCTGCGACAAGACGACGCCCGCCATGCTGATGGGCGCCGCCACCATGAACATCCCGGCCGTGGCGCTGCCTGGCGGGCCGATGCTGGATGGCTGGTGGCACGGGCGCCTCGCGGGGTCCGGCACCATCGTGTGGGAGGCGCGCAAGCGCCTGGCCGCCGGCGAGATCGACTACGAGGGCTTCATCGAGATGGTGGCGGCCTCCTCCACCTCCGTCGGCCACTGCTCCACCATGGGCACGGCGCTGTCGATGAACAGCCTGGCCGAAGCGGTCGGCATGACGCTGACGGGCAGCGCGGCCATCCCGGGCCCTTACCGGCAGCGCGCGCAGATGGCCTACATGACGGGCGTGCGCGCGGTGGAGATGGTGAAGGCGAATCTCCGCCCCTCCGACATCATGACGAAGAAGGCCTTCGAGAATGCGGTGATGGTGGCCTCCGCCATCGGCGCGTCCAGCAACTGCCCGATCCACATGATCGCCATCGCCCGCCACATGGGCGTGGAGCATGACCTGGCGGATTGGCAGCGCGTGGGTGCCGCGATCCCGCTGCTGGTGGATTGCCAGCCCGCCGGCCGCTTCCTGGGCGAGGCCTTCTACCGCGCCGGCGGCGTGCCGGCGGTGATGAAGGAACTGCTGCAGGCCGGGCTGCTGCACGGCGACGTCATGACCGCCACCGGCAAGACCGTCGCCGAGAACCTGGAAGGCGTCGGCGAGCCGGACCGGGAGGTGATCCGCCCGCTGTCCCGCCCGATGAAGGAGCATGCCGGCTTCATCGTGCTGACCGGCAACCTCTTCGACAGCGCGGTGATGAAGATCAGCGTCATCGACAAGGCCTTCCGCGAGCGCTTCCTGTCCGAGACGCCCGACGTCTTCGAAGGCAAGGTCGCGGTGTTCGAGGGGCCGGAGGACTACCACGCCCGCATCGAGGACCCGGACCTCGGCATCGACGAGAAGACGGTGCTGGTGGTGCGTAACTGCGGCGCCGTCGGCTATCCCGGTGCCGCGGAGGTCGTGAACATGCAGCCGCCCGCCGCCCTCATCAAGAAGGGCATCATGGCGCTGCCGACCATGGGCGATGGGCGGCAATCCGGCACCTCCGGCAGTCCCTCCATCCTCAACGTCACGCCGGAAGCGGCGGTCGGCGGCGGGCTCGCGCTGCTGAAGCATGGCGATCCCATCCGCATCGACCTGAAGGCGCGGCGCGTGGACGTGCTGATCCCGGCCGAGGAGATGGAGGCCCGCCGCGCCGCCTGGAAGGCGCCGGAGCTGCTGCACAAGACGCCGTGGGAGGAGATCTACCGCAGCATGGTCGGGCAGCTCGGCACCGGTGGCTGCCTGGAACCTGCGACGCTGTTCCTGAACATCCTCGAGACGCGCGGCGAAAGCCGACACAACCACTGACGGGCTGGGGATCGACGGACATGGCTGGACGGCTGGCAGGCAAGCGCTGCCTGGTGACGGCGGCGGCGCAGGGGATCGGGCGCGCCACCGCGCTCGCCTTCGCCGCGGAAGGCGCGATGGTGGTGGCGACGGACAAGGATGCGGCGAAGCTCGCGGACCTGAAGGCGCCGGGGCTCACGACCCGCGCGCTGGACGTGCTCGACCCCGCCGCCATCACCGATGCGGTGGCGGCGATGGGGGAGGTCGACATCCTCTTCAACTGCGCGGGCTTCGTGCACCAGAACACCGTGCTGACCGCGACCGATGAGGAATGGGACTTCGCCTTCGACCTCAATGTCCGGTCCATGTGGCGGATGGTGAAGGCGGTGCTGCCGGGGATGCTGGCGCGCAAGGGCGGCACCATCGTCAACATGTCCTCGGCCTGCTCCTCCATCAAAGGGGCGCCGAACCGCTTCCTCTACGGCACCACCAAGGCTGCCGTGATCGGGCTGACCAAGTCGGTGGCGACGGAGTACGTGACGCAGGGCATCCGCTGCAACGCGATCTGCCCCGGCACGGTGGATACGCCGAGCCTCGGCGACCGTATCGCCGCCAATGCCGCCGTCGCCGGCAGCGTGGAGGCCGCGCGCGCCGCCTTCGTCGCTCGCCAGGCGATGGGAAGGCTCGCGACGGCGGAGGAGATGGCGGCCCTTGCCACCTACCTCGCCAGCGACGAAAGCGCCTTCGTGACCGGCCAAGCCATCGTCATCGATGGCGGCTGGACGCTGTGAACCTTCAGCGCGACTTGTCGGTAGCCTCTTCGCGCCCCCGCAATCTTTCTCTATAGGCGACCCCATGAAGCTCCTCCGCTACGGCCCCCCCGGCCAGGAAAAGCCCGGCCTGCTCGACGCCACCGGCACCATGCGCGACCTGTCCGGCGTGATCCCTGATCTCGCGGGCGACGCGCTCTCCCCGGCCGGGCTGGCGAAGCTGGCGGCGCTGGACCCGGCCAGCCTGCCGGCGGTGTCCGGCAGTCCGCGGATCGGCCCGCCGGTCGCGGGCATGAAGAACTTCGTCTGCATCGGGCTGAACTACGCCGACCACGCGGCGGAGACGGGTGCGGCGATCCCGAAGGAGCCGATCGTCTTCCTGAAGTCGCTCGGCGCGCTCTGCGGCCCGAATGACGATGTGATGATCCCGAAGAACTCCGTGAAGACGGATTGGGAAGTCGAACTCGCCATCATCATCGGCAGCACCGCCAAGTGCGTGTCGGAGGATGAGGCGATGAACCATGTCGCCGGCTATGCCGTCTGCAACGACGTCTCCGAGCGCGAGTGGCAGATCGAGCGCGGCGGGTCCTGGGACAAGGGCAAGGGCTGCGACACCTTCGGCCCGCTCGGCCCCTGGCTCGTGACCAAGGACGAGGTCGCGGACCCGCAGGACCTGGCGATGACGCTGGATGTGGACGGCGTCCGCATGCAGGACGGATCGACGCGGACGATGATCTTCGGCGTCCGGCACCTCGTGCACTACGTGTCCCACTTCATCACGCTGCATCCGGGCGACGTCATCTCCACGGGCACGCCGCCGGGCGTGGGCCTCGGCAAGAAGCCGCCGATGTTTCTGAAGGCGGGCCAGACCATGACGCTGTCCATCCAGGGCCTGGGCGAACAGACCCAGCGCACCGTGGCCTACGAATGATTCGACATCAGGGGAATTGAGAGCATGGCCGACAGCAGCGAGAACGGGCGTTACCAGGTCGTCGCCTGCCCGGTGGGCACGGGGATGTTCGTGGTCCTGGTGGACAGCGTGAATGGCCGTTCCTGGAAGCTGAGCTTCGAGGCGAACAACGTCTCCGGCTGGCGGCCGCTGAAGTTCCTCGACCTCAACGCGCCGGCGGCGCCCCCCGCACCCTGAGATGAGCGACGGCCCCGTCGTCATCTTCGTCGACTTCGCCAACCACGACTTCAGCGCCGGGCGGACCGAGGCGCTGAAGCCGATGGCGGAGGAGATCGGCCGCGCGCCGGGTTTTCTCTGGAAGATCTGGACCGAGGATCGCGCAGCGGGTCGCGCCGGCGGTGTCTATCTGTTCGAGAACCGCGCGCTGGCGGAAACCTATGTCGAGGCGCATCGCGTGCGCCTCGCGAAGCGCGGCGTGCATGAGATGGTCGCGGAATACCGCACCATCAACGCCGCGCTGAGTGCCATCAACGGCGCGCCGGTCGGTCAGGCCTCCGCGGGCCAGTAGGTGCCGAAGGACCAGACATGGCCTTCGGGATCACGGACCGAGAAGTCGCGCGATCCATAATCCGTCGTCTCCAGCGGCCGGACGATGGCGGCGCCCGCCGCCACTGCCCGGTCGTGCAGCGCATCCGGATCGTCGCATCGCCCATAGACGGACCCGGTGACGCCACCGAGCGTACCCGGCGCCTGCCCGAAGGCGTCTTCGCGCACCGACCCCAGCATGACGAGGCCCGCGCGGCCGCAATGCAACTCCGCATGCGCGATGCCGCCGGCGCCATCCGGCACGACCAGGCCGCGCCGGAAGCCGAAGGCGCGTTCCAGCCAGTCGAGCGCCGCGGGCGCATCGCGGTAGCGGAGGCAGGGGCAGAGCATGCCGTGGGACGCCATGGCCATTCTCCTGGTTCGGTAGCCCAGGATAGCGCCAGGGCCTGGCGCAGGCGTCGAGAAAGGGTGGGGACCGTTCGACGAAGAGGCGCGGCAGTCCCGTGGCAGGCCGTCGGGGTGCCGCGCCGCCGGCTCAGAACTTTGCCGGCCAGGGCTTCTGGCCGCGTTCCTCGGCCAGCTCCTGCAGGCGCTTCAGCATCTCCCGCTTCTCCGGCGTGCGGCGGCGGCCCGAATTCATCATCGCCTCCGCGGGGGGGATGACGACGCCTTCGGCCAGTTTCTGGCGGATTTGCGCCAGTCGTTCCTCGATCGTGATGCGCTTCATGGCCGGTGGCTCCTCAGCGTCGCCAGGTCGGCGGCGCCGGCGGTCTCCTCGATGATCCGGCGGTCAAGATAGGCATCATCGATATCCATTGCCAGTTCGAGCAGCAGGACCGCTTGCGAAAGGCGCGCCTGGTCGCGCCGGTCGCTGGCTTCCCACTGTCCCATCCGGTCGGCGATCAGGTCCTCCACGGCGGCGAGCGGGATGGGACCCGCAGGGCGGTCGAGCAGCCGGATACGCTGGCGATCACCGCGGCCATCGAAATAGCCACCGGAGACGAATTCGATGCCGATCGGGAGGTCGGCATGGAAGAAGCCGCCGAGCTTGCGCCCGGGCCGGCTTTCCCGCGTGAAGCCCACCTCGGCCAGGGCTTCCTCCATCATCGCCTCCGTCCCGCCGAGGAGGTCGAAGTCACCGGTGGTGATGGCGCTGGTGGTCTCGATCTCGACCACGGCACCACCGACCAGGACAGGCAGGACGCCACCTTTAGCCTGCACAATGGCGCAGGCCTTCGCCAGCAGGTCGAGCGCCGCGAGGAATTCCGGCCTGTAGTCCGGGTCGCTCACATGGTCGCGCCCTGGCCCGCTCACATGGTTGCGCCCAGCGTCCACGGCGCGAACTCGGCGCCCCCGAAGTCGTAGGCTTCGCTCTTCGTCCGCTCCCCGCTCGCCACCCGCAGGATCAGGTCGAAGATGCGCTGGCCGCATTCGGCCACGCTCTCCTCCCCCGTGACGATCCCGCCGCAATTGATGTCCATGTCCTCCGACATCCGCTCATACATCGCGGAATTGGTCGCGAGCTTGATGGAGGGCGCGGGCTTGCAGCCGAAGACGCTGCCGCGGCCGGTGGTGAAGCAGACCATGTTGGCCCCGCCCGCCACCTGGCCGGTTGCCGCCACCGGGTCGTAGCCCGGCGTGTCCATGAAGACGAAGCCCTTCGCCGTAACCGGCTCCGCATAGCGATAGACCTCGACCAGGTTGGTGCTGCCCGCCTTGGCCATGGCGCCGAGCGACTTCTCCAGGATCGTCGTCAGCCCACCCGCCTTGTTGCCGGGGGAGGGGTTGGCGTTCATCTCGGCGCCCTCGCGCTCCGTATATTCCTCCCACCAGCGCATCAGGCCGACCAGCTTCTCGCCGACCTCGCGGCTGACCGCGCGGCGCGTCAGCAGATGCTCCGCGCCATAGGTCTCGGGCGTCTCGGACAGGATCACGGTGCCGCCGTGGCGGACCAGCAGGTCGGAGGCGACGCCGAGCGCCGGATTGGCGGTGATGCCGGAATAGCCGTCCGATCCGCCGCATTGCAGGGCCAGAGTCAGCTCGCTGGCCGGAATCGCCTCCCGCACCGCCTGGTTGGATTCGGCCAGGACCTCCCGCACGAAGGCGATGCCGGCCTCCACGGTCTTCCGCGTGCCGCCCATCTCCTGGATGTCCATGTTCCGCAGCCGGCCCGCCAGGCGCTGCTCCTCCAGCATCGGGCCCAGCTGGTTGACCTCGCAGCCCAGCCCGATGGCGATGACATGGCTGAAGTTCACATGCCGCGCGAAGCCCGCCAGCGTCCGGCGCAGCAGCTTCAGCGGCTCCCCCATCGTCATGCCGCAGCCGGTCTTGTGGGTTAGCGCCACCACGCCGTCCACATTCGGGAAATCGGCCAGCGGATCGGTGCCGGTGAAGGGGTTCTTCTTGAAGGCGTCGGCGATCAGTTCCGCCACATGGGCGGAGCAGTTCACAGAGGTGACGATGCCGATGTAGTTGCGCGTCGCTGCACGGCCATCCGCGCGGCGGAAGCCCTGGAAGGTGGCGGCGGGCAGGATAAGGGGCGTCGGCTTTGCGTCCACCCCCCAGGCATAGTCCTTGGCGAAGTCCCCCATGGCGCAGTTGTGGGTGTGCACCCAGTCCCCGGGCTGGATGACTTCCGTCGCGAAGCCGATGATCTGGCCGTAGCGCCGGATGGCGTCGCCCACGGCATGGGCGCGGATCGCCACCTTGTGGCCCGGCGGTACGCGGCGGTCGCGGACCGAGACGCCCTCCATCACCGGGGTGCCCGGCGGCAGGCCGATGCGGGCGATCAGGACCGTGTCATCGCCGCCGAGGCGGATCACGGGGGGCAGGGTGCGGGCGTCCATGGCAGCGTTCCTCTTTGCGCCCAGCTTACGCCAGCCGGGCCGCACGCCAAGCGCGAAGCGCGACGGGGCCTGATCGCGAAGCGTCACGCCGCTGGACGCATCCCCTCCGGCGCCGGCAATTCCCGCACCACCACGCCCGGCAGCCGCGCCGCCAGCGCCGCCAGATGCGCGTGGTGGGTGAACAGGATCGTCTGCACCGTGGCACCCAGCCCGGCCAGCAGCGCCAGCCCCGCGCTGGCGCGGCGGTCGTCGAAGGTCGCCAGCAGGTCGTCGGCGATGAAGGGCAGGGGCTCCGCCCGCGCCGCCTGCGCCTCCACTGCCGCGACGCGCAGCGCCAGGAACAGCTGGTCCCGCGTCCCCTCGCTCAGCCCCTCCACCGGGCATTCGCTGCCATCGCCCCGGCGGGCGCGGATCAGGGTGCGGCGCGCCTCGTCCTCATCCACTACCAGCCCGGCATAGCGGCCTTCGGTCAGCGCCGCGAAATGGGCGCTGGCGGCGCGCAGCAGCGGACCCTGGCTTTCCTGGCGGATGCGCTCGATCCCCGCCTGCAGCAGGCTGCGCGCCAGGTGGAGGCGAGCGTAGCGTTCCGCGGCGTGGCGCGCCTCCGCCAGATGGTGCCGCGCCTCCTGCGCATGGGCCACGGCATCCCGCCCGGCTTCCAGCGCCGCGCGGCGGCTTTCCGCTTCCTGCCGCGCCGCGCCGAGCCCCGTCAGCCGCTGGCGCAGCGCCGCCTGCTCGGCCTCGATGGCGGCGATCCGGGCTTCCGCCTCGTCAGGCTCAATGGCCTCGGCCTCCGCGCGCAGCGTCTCCTCCGCCAGGCCATCGCCCTGGCGCAGCAGCTCCGCCTCCAGCCCCGCGATGGCGGTGGCGATGGCGTCGCGCGCCACGGCGCGGCGGATCGCCTCCTCCAGCGCCGGGATGTCCGCGGCACCGGCCTGCGCCGCCAGCTCGGCCAGCGCTGTCCGCGCCGCCTCCTGCCGTGCCAGCGCCTCCGCCGCCGCGGCCTCCCGCTCCCCGATCCGCTTGGCGAGTTCCGCCACCGTCCCCGTCGCCAGCCGTGCCGCCGCCAGGCGCCGGGCGAGGCGCGCGGCGACCAGCGCCGCCGCATCCGGGGCCTCCCCCGCCGCCGCGCCGAGTGCCGCCGCTTCCTGGCCAAAGGCGGCGAGTGCGGCCTGCATGGCGGCAACGCGCGCCTCGTCGCCGCGCCAGGCCCGCGCCGCCTCCGCGATGCGGGTCCAGGCGCCGAGCGCTGCCTCCACCGCCTCCGCCCCCGATCCCTCAGCCAGGGCAAGGTCCTGGGCCGCGGCCCCCCATTCCGGCTCGAAGGCGGCGAGCGCCTCACGCCCCGCGCGCAGGCGCGATTCCGCCTCCGCCACCTGGTCGGCCGCCTGGGCCAGCCGGTCGGCGAGGCGGCGGTGCGCGGCGGCGGCGTCCTCCGCCGCTTCCAGCGCATCCAGCGCCCGCGCCAGCAGGGCCGCAAGCGGCGCGTCCGGCGCGGCGCCGGGCAGCAGCGGCCGCAGCGCGTCCCGCGCCCGGTCCCGCCGGTCCGCCAGCGCATCGCGCCGCGAAGCCGCCTCCGCCGCCAGGGCGAGCAGGCGCAGCACCTCCTCCCGCGCCCGGCGCCATTCCGCCATGGCCGCGGGCGCGGCCGGCACGATCCCGGCCGGCGCCCAGAGCGCCACCCAGCCGGCCTCGGCGGCCGAGGCCTCCCGCGCCGCCGCCTCGATCGCCGCCGCGGCCTCCTCCTGCCGGGTACGGAGCAGCGCGAGGCGCGCCTGCTTCGCGGCGTAGTCGTTCACGCGCTGCGCGTCGTCGGCCCGCGCATCGGCCAGGCGGTCGGCCTCGTCGCGCAGGGATTCGAACAGGGGGGCGTCGCCGGCGCCGGCGCGGATCTCCGCCCAGGCCGCGTCGCGCCGGGCGCGGGCGGCGGCGATGACGGCGCGTGTCGGCACCGTCTCCCCGCGCGCCAGGTGCTCCACCTCCTCCTCGAGCGCCGCGACCTCGGCGGCGAGCGACGCGGCGGCGCGGCGGGCGGCGTCCAGCGCGGCGGCCGTCGCGTCGAGCCGGCTGGCGGCGGCGTCCGCCACGGGGCGCAGCGGCAGGGGGCAGGCGGCGAGCGCGGCGGCATCGCCCTGCCACAGCGGCAGGGCCGCCAGCGCGGCGGTCGCCTGGGCGGTGGCGGCGGCCAGGGCGCGCTCCGCGGCCAGCCATTCCTGTTCCACCTTACCCTCGGCCTGCGCGGCCTCGATCGCGCGCTTCAGCGGGCCGGGCGGCGGCGGGGGAGGGGAGGCCGCGTGCTGCGCCGCCGCCAGGTCGCGCTTCCGCGTCGCGTCGCGCAGCGCCTCCTCCGCGCTGCGCAGTGCGGTGGCGTATTCGGTGCGGCGGCGGATCAGGCGCTGCGCGCGGTCCCGCGCGGCGGGGGAGGGCAGGGCATCGCGCAGTGCCTCCGGCGGCCGGTCGCCGCCGATCGCCCCCGCGGCCTCCGCCACCGCGGCGCGATAGGCTTCGACCTGGCGGAGCACGCCGGGCAGGTCGCGCTCGGCCTCCGCCATCGCCACGCGCTGCGCGGCCAGGGCGTCGATCCGGTCCTGCAGGGCCAGCACCGCGGCATCGGGGGCGATGGCATCGCGCTCCGCCCGCAGGCGCTCCGCCTCCGCCGCTTCCCGCCGCGCATCCTCGGCACCCCGGCGAAGCGCCTCCTGCCCTGCGGCGAGGCGCTGGGCGGCATCGGCGGGCAGGCGGGGGGCGTCTGCCACCATGGCCAGGTCCTGCCGCTGCCGGGCCAGCGGCGCCAGGATGGGCAGCACGCGGCGCAGCCGCTGCAGCCGCGCGGCTTCCGCCGCCAGGGCTGCGGCCTGCCGGGTATCGGCCTCGATCCGCGCGCGGATATCGGCCAGCGCGGCCTCGGCCTCCGCCCATTCCTTCGGGCGGATGGCGGCTTCCTCGGCCTGGCGGCGCGCCTCGCCCCACGCCTCCGCCGCGACGGAAAGCGCGCGGTGCCCGCGGCCATCGCCATGCAGCGCCTTCGCCTCCTCATCCAGCCGTTTCAGCGCGGCGCGGAGATGCGGCAGCCCCATGCCGGCCAGCAGGCTCTCCCCGGCCTCCCCGCCGCTGCCGAGCAAAGCCGCCGCGCCATCGCGCAGCGCGGTGCCGTCCAGGCCATAGGCGGTCTCGAACAGCTTGCGGTCGGCGCCGCCCATCAGGCGCAGCAGCGCCTCCTCCGGCACGGACGTACCATCGGCGTCCAGCAGCGTGTCGCGCCGCCCCTTGCGGCGGATGAAGACGGCGCGCCGGCCGTCCCGGGCCTCGACCTCGAACCCCACGCGCAGCGCCGTGCCGGGGTGGAGGAAGGCGAAGGGGGAGCGGTCCGGGAAGCCGAACAGCGCATCGCCGATGGCCGACAGCGCCGTCGATTTCCCCGCCTCGTTCGCGCCCAGCACGACGGTCAGCGGCGCCGCCGCCGGCAGGTCGATCCGCACATCGGACAGGTGGCCGTAGCGCAGCAGGTCGAGGGCGAGCAGCCTCATCCCCGTTCCTCCGCCGCGATGGCGGCTTCCGCCACCTGCCAGGCTTCCTCCACCAGGCTGGCGAGCCCCGCCTCGTCGGCCGGCACGTCCAGCGCCTCCCGCCCCGGGGCGGGGACCTTGGCGCGCAGCGCCGCCATTTCCGCCAGCAACTGCTGCACGCGGGCGGGGTCGGACAGGCCGGCGGCGAAGGCGGCGCGCAGCGGGTCGAGCAGCCCGTCCGGGCGGTTGCGCGGCGCGGTGGTGCGCACCCGCACCGCCTCCACCCACATCTGCCCGCCTGCCGCGATGGCGGCGCTGCGGCATTCCGCGGCCAGGCGTTCGCCATCGCTCGCCAGCGCGGCGTGCAACTCGGTCTCCCCCCGCAGCACCAGGCGGGCCAGCACCGGCAGGCCGGCGGCCTCCGCGATGGCGCGCTGCACCGCCTCCCCGATCCGCGCCGTCAGCGTCGCGACATCGGCGCCTTCCGCATCCACCTCCAGCGACGCCCAGCGCAGCGTGTCGAGGTCGCGGTGCTCCACTGCCACCACGCGGCCTTCCTCCACCGTCACCAGGCTGCATCCCTTGGCGCCGGCTTCCCGGATGTGGCGGCCCTGGATGTTGCCGGGGAAGACGATCCAGGGGCGCTCGTGCAGCACGCGCCGCGCATGGATGTGGCCGAGCGCCCAGTACTCGTAGCCCTTCAGCCGCAACTGCCCGGGATCGCAGGGGGCATAGGTCTCATGCTCCCCGGCATCCTGGGCGGAGGTGTGCAGCACGCCGATGTTCAGCCGCCCGCGCAGCGGTTCGCAGTAGCCCGCGGAGATGTCCTCCGGCACCGCGCGGTTCGGGAAGGAATGGCCGTGCAGCGCGATGCCGAGCTCGTCCAGGTCATGCGTCTGGCAGGTGCGCGTCGAGAATTCCCGCACATTGGCGGGCAGGCGGAGGTCCTTGGTGATGATCGACTTCGCGTCGTGGTTGCCGCGCAGCAGGAAGCAGGGCCGCGGCGCCAGGCGCTTCATCTGCTCCGCGAAGAAGAGCCCGGTGGAGAAATCCTTCCAGTCCCCGTCATAGAGATCGCCGGCGATGACGACGAAGGCCACGTCCTCCGCGATCGCCAGGTCGATCAGGGCGATGAAGGCGCGGCGCGTGCTGACCCGCAGCAGCGCCCCCGGTAGGTCCTGCCGCGCATGCAGGCCGGCGAGCGGGGAATCGAGGTGGATGTCGGCCGCGTGCAGGAATTTCATGCCGGCCCCGTGACGAAGGTTTCCACTCTGTTTTCATCGCCCGCCTTGGCGCCGGGTGCAACCCCGCTATCAAGGAAGGGCATGCGGGGGGGATCGGCGGATGGCGGTGACGGCGAAGGAAGCGCGGGCCTGGGTGCGCCTGCCCTCGGGAAGGCGGCTCGACCTGCTGGCGCCGACGCCCTTCGACTGGACGGATGAGGACCTGGCCACCGGCCTGGCGCGCACCTTCCGCTGGGGCGGGCATTCCGTCTGGCCGGGCGCGCCGCTGTCCGTCGCGCAGCATTCCCTGGCGGTGCTGGCGCTGCGGCGCGCCGCGAAGCCGGCGCCCACGCGGGCCGAGGCCCGGCGCGAATTGCTGCATGATGCGGAGGAGGGGCTGACCAATTTCGACTGCATCTCCCCCCTCAAGCCCTTCCTCGGCCCGGGTTTCCTCCAATTGCAGGAACGCCTCTCCGCCGTCATCGCCACCCGCTACGCCCTGCCGGCCTGGGATGCGGAGGCGAAGAAGCTGCACAAGAAGCTCGACATCGCCATGGCGGCGGCGGAGGCCGTGCATGTCGCGGGCTGGTCGGCGCAGGAGGTGCGGGACACGCTCGGCATCCGCGCCGCCGTGATGGCGGAGGACCCGCTGGCCGCGATCCATGGCGGCGAGCCCTGGCGCCCCTGGCCGCCGGAGCTGGCGGCGGAGCGCTTCCTGGCCGAACTGCGTCGGGTCGCCTGAACCCTTGGCATCCGGCCCCGGCGGGGTTAGTGGGGCCGCATGACCGATACCCTGCCCGACCGCCTCTCCGTCGATCCGCGCAGCCCCTACTACCAGGAGGCGCTGCTGGCCCGCGGCGTCGGCATCCGCTTCAACGGCACCGAGAAGACGAATGTCGAGGAATACTGCGTCAGCGAAGGCTGGGTGCGGGTGTCCGTCGGCAAGGCGGTGGACCGCCGCGGCATGCCCCTCACGCTCAAGCTGAAGGGCACCGTCGAGCCCTATTTCCGCGACGAGCCTACCCCGGAAGCCTGACGCAGCGATCGGCGGGCGCCGGCCGGCAGGCCGCGTCCCGCAGCGCCCGCAGGCGCGCATCGTCGAGGGGGAAGGTCGGCTCCAGCCAGCCGCCCTCGTCATTCTCGTTCCAGGCATAGATCAGCGCCGTGCGGGGCGGTTGCGTGCCCGCGAAGGCGATGGCGCGCCGCAGATGCGCCGTCAGCTCCGCCGGCGTCGGCGCGGCGTAGTGGCGGTCCATGCCTTCGCCAGGGCGCTGCCAGCCCTCCCACGGCACCGGGTTCTGCACGCGCGGCCGCCGGTCCCAGCCCGTCATTGCCGTCGGCACCACGGGGATGCCGAGGGCCGCCTGCGCCGCCCAGCCGCGTTCCGCGCCCTGCGCCAGCGCCGCATAGGGCGCGGCACGGCTGCCGGCCTGCCAGGCATAGGCGGAGACGCCATCGAGCCCCAGCAGTGGCACCCAGCGCCGCGCCTGGTCGGGCACCGGCGTCATCAGCACGATGAAGGGATCGGCCGCGCCGGCATCCCGTGCCCGCCGGCGGAAGCCATCCATGGCGGCGCGGAGCCCCTCGATCCCGCCCCAGGCCTGCGTGATCAGGTCGTCGGAGAGGAAGCCCAGGAAATAGAGCGGCCGGCCGCCGACCCGCTGGCAATCCGGGTCCGCCAGCAGCGCGGGGTGGGTGGACAGAGCCTCCCCGGGCGCATCGCGGCTTCCCCAGCGCACGGCCTCGCAGACCAGGGCGAACTTCACCCGGGATCGCAGCGCGCTGGCGCGATACAGGCGGAACCCCTCGCTCATGGAGGAGCCGGCGGGGTAGCTGACGAAGGCCCAGTAATCGATCCCCGCTGCCGCCGCCCAGCCGATCTGCCGGTCCATCACCGCCTGGCTCGGTGCCGGCATGCGGATCGGCCCGCCGTCGTCCGGGACCTCCGCGAAGAAGGGCGCGCGGTGGCGCCAGGGCAGGGGGCTCAGCGCGCGTTCCACCGCCGTGGTCGGCACAGAACCCGGCGCATACCACGCGTCCCAGCGGATCGCGCCGATGGCAACCGGGGCGGGTTGGGCGCGTGCCGGCAGCGCCAGCCCCGCAAGGCCCGGCAGCAGGGCGCGTCGCGACAGCCTCATCCGCGCCAGGGCCAGAGCGGCCAGAAGCGCAGCCTGCCGCCCCACATCGCCCGCCACAGCGGCGGCAGCAGCATCCAGCCGAAGCCCGCCAGAATCAGCAGCTGCACGACGAGATCGGCATCCGATCCCTGCACGACGCGGCGCGCGGGCCTCTGCGGGTCGTAGCGGATCGGTATCCGGGCGCCGATGGCGGGCCATTGCCGCAGCTCCGCATCCTCGGCTTCCACCACGCGGCCGTCGCGCGTTTCGAAGCGCAGCGTGACGAGCGGCATCGGCAGCCAGGACGGCACATCCTCCCCGCGCCGCACCGCCTGCCCATCCGGCCCGCGCAGCGGCACGACGGTCGCGACCGTCGTCTCCGTGCCGAGCCAGGTCGTCCAGGCCTCGGCCAGCCCGCCGGCCAGCACCAGCACGCAGCCCAGCAGCGCTAGCGCAAAACGCTTGCGGAGGTGGGCCGGCGGCCAGGCGGGCTGGCCCGGCGCCGGGCCCGGCTGGCGCCCGGCCCAGGGATTTTCCGTTGTCATTGCAGGGGAGACCTGCCCGCGCCGCGGGCCCGCGGTCAAGCATCGCCCTTGCATGCGCGGGCGCAGCGGCTAGGGTGCCCGCGATGGCCGCCACCGAACCCTTCTGGCGCAGGAAGACCCTCGGCGCGATGACCCGCGCGGAATGGGAAAGCCTGTGCGATGGCTGCGGGCGCTGCTGCCTGCACAAGCTGCGGGATGAGGAGACGGAAGCCCTCCTCTGGACGCATGTCGCCTGCCGCCTGCTGGATGGCGAGACGGGCCGCTGCACCGACTACGCCAATCGCAAATCCCGTGTGCCGGACTGCGTGAAGCTCACGCCCGCCAAGGTCGCGGCGATCGACTGGCTGCCGCCGACCTGCGCCTATCGCCTGCTCGCTGAAGGGCGCGACCTGCCCTGGTGGCACCCGCTCGTCTCCGGCGATGCGGAGACGGTGCACAAGGCCGGCGTTTCCGTCCGCGGCCGCACCGTGGCGGAACGCGATGCCGGGCCGCTCGAAGCGCATACCGTCGCCTGGCCGGGCCGCGTGCCCAAGGCGGCGAAGCCGATCCCGCCCCTTCGGCGCGGATCGGATACCGAACTTTGACGCCCAATTCTTTGCTGCAAGGAACAGGAAGACCATGAAGGACGCGCTTTTCGGCGGCATCAACGCGGCGGCGTTGACGGCGATGAACCCGGACCTCTCGCCCGACCTCGACACCTATGCCGCGCATTGCAAGTGGCTGCTGGCCAATGGCTGCAACGGACTCGGCATCCTCGGCACGACGGGCGAGGCGAACAGCTTCGGCTTCGATGAGCGCAAGATGATCCTAGAAGGGATCGTGGCCCGCGGCGTGCCCGCCACGCGCCTGATGCCCGGCACGGGCTGCGCCAGCCTGATGGACACGGTCGAGCTGACGAAGCATGCCAAGGCGCAGGGCTGCCGCGGCGTCCTCGTCCTGCCGCCCTTCTACTACAAGGCGCCGACGGATGACGGGCTCTTCGCCTATTTCAGCGAAGTCGTGAACCGCGTCGGCGGCGGCATCGCCATCTACCTCTACCACTTCCCGCAGCAGAGCGCGGTGCCCTTCAGCCTCGACCTGATCGGCCGCCTGCTGAAGGCCTTCCCGGGCGTCATCAAGGGCGTGAAGGATTCCTCGGGCGACTACGCCAACATGAAGGCGATGATCGACCACTTCGCGAAGGACGGGTTCGAGGTCTATTCGGGCGCCGACAACTTCGTGCAGAAGATCCTGGCCGAGGGCGGCGCCGGCTGCATCACCGCCGCCGCCAACGTGAACGCCCGCTTCGGCCAGATCGTCTACCAGAAGCGCACGGGTCCCGAGGCCGATGCCGCGCAGGCCGTGCTGGACGCGACGCGCAAGGCCGCGACCGCCGTGGCCCTGATCCCGGGACTCCGGGAAATCATCGCCCGCAGCACCGGCCATGATGGCTGGCGCGTGATCCGCCCGCCGCATCTGCCGCTCCAGGGCGACGAAGGCCAGAAGGCGTGGGATGCGATGCAGGCTGCCGGCGCGCTGCCGCTGGCGGGCATGGGCATGAAGGCGGCGGCGGAGTGAGCACGCCGCTCACCTGCCGCGCGCCGGCCACCGGCACGGTGCAGCTGGACGACGACAAGGTGCGGGTCACGCGCTGGGATTTCGATCCCGGCGCGGAGACGGGCTGGCACCGCCACGGCCTGTCCTATGTCGTCGTGCCCGTCACCGACGGCACGCTGTTGCTGGAACTGCCGGGCGGCCAGACCGCGACGGCGGAGCTCAAGGCCGGCGTCAGCTACGCCCGCGCCTTCGGCGTGGAGCACAACGTGGTCAATGCCGGGACCGCGCCGCTTTCCTTCGTCGAGGTCGAGATGAAGGCCTATGCCGGCTGACGCTTCGTGAGCGTCACGAGCGCCAGGCCTGAGAAGATGAGGGCCGCGGCTGGCAGCGTGAGCCAGCCCGGCACCTCCCCGAACAGCAGGAAGCCATAGGCCAGGCCTGCCAGCGTGATCAGGTAGGAGACCTGGCTGGTCACCATGCCGCCCGCGCTGACCAGCAGGCGGAAATACAGCAGGTAGGCCGCGGCGGTGATCACGCCCTGCGCCAGCAGCAGCGCCGCGATGCCGAGGCTCGGCGGCAGTCCGAGATGCCCGAGGGCGAGCGCCATCACCAGCACCGACCCCGCCGCCCCCACCAGCGTGCCCGCGGCCTGCGCGAGCGGCGTGCTGCCCGGCACGGCGAGCTTCACCGACAGCAGGTTGGATGCCGCGTAGCAGACCGGCGTCAGCACCATCAGCGCGGCCCAGGGCAGCAGCGCGGGGTCGGGCAACGCCGCGCCCGGCGCCATCGCCAGCGCCACGCCCGCCACGCAGAGCACCGCGCCCGCCACGATCCGCGGCGTCGCGCGCTCGATCCCCGCCATCGCGAAGAACACCGTGCTGAGCAGCCCCGACAGCGGCACCAGCAGCGCGAAGAGGCCCGCCGGCGCGCGGCTCAGCCCGGTGAAGGCGAAGAGGTTCGCGCAGGCGAGCCCGATGAAGCCGCCGCTGACGTAGTGGACGAGGTGCGGACGCGACCATCGCGGCATGTCGCGCTTGCGCGCGCAGACCGCCAGCAGCGCGATCGCGCTGATCACCGCCGCGATGGTCGCGACGCCAAGCGGCTTCATCCCTTCCGCCATCGCGAGTTTCGCCATCGCGGGCGTCAGCCCCCAGCTGGCGCCGAGGGCGAGGAGCGCGACGGCGATGGCGAGGCGTTGGGGCATGGACGTTAACACCGTGGTGAAGCGATCCGTGTCAAGCGGTTGAATTGCGGCGCCCCTTCGCGCCATGGTGCGTCGATGCTCCCCGAGTCGGAACTGATCAGGCTGCCCGCCGCCAAGGGCGATCTGGCGCCCCCTGCGCGTTGCCTGGTGCGTTGGCAGCCCTCCACGCGCGCGCGTCGCGTCTCCATGCGCATCTGCCCGAAGCATGGCGCCGTCGTCGTCATCCTGCCGCCGACCGAGGGTCGTCGCGCGGGGCTCAAGCTGCTGCGCGAACATCGCGACTGGGTGCTGGACCACCTGGCCGCGCTGGCGCCCGCGGTGCCCTTCGAGCCTGACGCCACCGTGCTGCTGGGGGGCGAGCCGCATCGCATCCGCCACGATCCCGCCGCGCGGGGCGGCGCCTTCCTTGATGGAAGCAGCATCGTCGTGGCCGGCGATCCCGCCTTCCTCCGCCGCCGCGTCGGCGACTTCATGCGGGCGGAGGCGCGGCGCCGCATCCGGTCGCTGATCGGTCCGCATGCGGAGGCACTCGGCGTGAAGCCGCGCGCGCTGCGGCTGAAGGACACGCGCAGCCGCTGGGGCAGCTGCGCGCCGGACGGCACGCTCGCCTTCTCCTGGCGCCTGGTCATGGCGCCGGGCTGGGTGCTGGACTACGTCGTGGCGCATGAGGTCGCGCATCTGAAGGAACTGAACCACTCCGCCCGCTTCTGGGCGCATGTGTCGCGGCTGACGCCGCATCGCGACGATGCGGTGGAATGGCTGCGGGTCGAGGGCCCGGCACTCTTGCGCGTCGGCTGATCCGGGCCGACATCGTAACCACCACAGGGAGAGCGGCCATGGTCGAGCGCATCATCCTCGTCACCGGCGCCACCGCTGGCTTCGGCCTGGCCATCGCCCGGCGCTTCGCGGCCGATGGATGGCGCGTGGTCGCGACGGGCCGGCGGGGCGACCGGCTTGCCGCGCTGGTGGAGGAACTTGGGCCGACACGCTGCCATTCCGTGCCGCTCGACGTGCGGGACCGCAAGGCGGTGCTGGCGGAGATCGAGGCGCTGCCCGGCAGCTTCCGCGCCATCGACGTCGTCGTGAACAATGCGGGTCTCGCCGCGGGTCTCGACCCCGCGCAGGGCGCGGACCTCGACGACTGGGACGCGATGGTGGACACCAACTGCAAGGGGCTGATGTACGTCACCCGCGCCGTGCTGCCGGGGATGGTGGCGCGGGATCGCGGGCACATCGTGAACATCGGCTCCACGGCCGGCGAATGGCCCTATCCCGGCGGCAACGTCTACGGCGCCACCAAGGCCTTCGTCCGCCAGTTCAGCCACAACCTCCGCGCCGACCTCTTCGGCACGCAGATCCGGGTGACGGAGATCGAGCCGGGCCTGGTTGGCGGCACCGAATTCAGCGCGGTGCGCTTCAAGGGCGATGCCGCCAAGGCCGCCGCCCCCTATGCGGGGACGGAGCCGCTGACGCCCGAGGACATTGCGGATGCCGTCCACTGGACCGTGTCCCGCCCTGCCCGCGTGAACATCAACACGATGCAGCTGATGCCGGTGGCGCAGAGCTTCGGGCCGCTGCGCGTCCACAAGGGCTGATGCGCCCGCCGCCGGAACAGGGATCGCGCGCGCTGCGGCGCGTGGTGCAGGGCTTCACGGCGGCCACCATCGCCTCCATGGCGGCCGGCATCTGGCTCAGCATCGCCACCACGGACTGGATGTGGTTCGCGCGGTCGGGCGCCATCATCACCGCGCTCGGCCTCGTGCTGGCCAGCCGCAAGGTGCTGATCGCGCGGGCCGACCTGATGAGCCTGCTGCAGGACATGGAGCGCGTGGACGGGGCGGAGCGCACCGTGCGGCTGGAAAGCTTCAAGCGCCTGCAGCGCGACCTCGACCGCCAGATCATGGAAAAGGCCGGCTTCGCGCTGCTGATCCTCGGCACGCTGGTCTGGGGATTCGGGGACCTGATCGGGCGGCTGTAAGGCTCCCTCCCCCGCGCTTGCGGGGGAGGGTTGGGGTGGGGGGCGGTGCTCCGGTCACCAGACCGCAAGCGCCCCTACTTCGCCGCCTCCTCCAGGAAGGCCAGGATGTCGGCGCGGTCTCGCGCTTCCTCCACGCCGCCGAAGGGCATGCGGTTGCCCCGCACCGCGGCCTGCGGGTCCGCCAGGAAGCCATCCAGCGTCCCGGCATCCCACACGACCGCGGCGCGGCGCATGGCAGGGGAATAGCGGAACTCCGCGATCGTCCCCGCGCGCCGGCCCATCACGCCCTTCAGCGTGGGGCCGACGCCATTCTCGCCATCCAGCGAATGGCAGGCCTGGCACTGCGCATAGAGCTCCCGCCCCCGCGCCGCATCCGCCGCCTGCGCCCCACTTGCCGCGGCCATGACGGCCGCGGCGACCAGCAACCCCAGCCTCATGCCGGCACCAGCGGGCCGGGGGCGCGCACGTACTTCGTCTTGATCGCATCCGCCGCCCAATAGGCGAGGGCACCGACCGGCCCCGTCGGGTTGTAGGCGGCGTTCTGCGGGAAGACGCCGGCGCCGAGGACGAAGAGGTTATGCAGCTGCCAGTGCTGCAGGTACTTGTTGACGACGCTCTCCCGCGGGTTCTGGCCCATGATGGTGCCGCCGGTGTTGTGCGTGCTCTGGTATGGCACCGCGGACCAGCTGCGCCGCGGCCCCGCCGCCGTGATGCTGGACGCGCCCATGGTCGCCGCGATGCGGTTGATCACGCCGGCCACGTGTTCCGTCATCCGCACCTCGTTCGGCTTGTATTCGAAGGTCATCCGCATCAGCGGCTGGCCGAAGGCGTTGCGGTAGGTGGGGTCGAGGTCGAGGAAGTTGGCCCGGTTCGGCATGACGGAGCCGGAGGAGCCGATGGACATCGCGCCCTGGTACCATTTGCGCGTGGCGCGCTTCCATTCCGTGCCCCAGCGCGGCGTGCCCGCCGGCAGCGGCCGGTATTCGATCGGCCGGCCATTGGACCCGCCGGCCGCGATGGTGCTGCCGCCGATGTAGTTGAAGGGGCGCCGGTCGAATTCCCAGTTCGTGTTGAAGTCGTCGATGTTCTGGCCCCAGGACCCCGTGGCGATGAAGGGGTTGAAGGCCTTGTCCTCGAAGAACAGGGTCGCGCCCGTGCCGGTCTGGTAGCAGTAGTTCTTGCCGACCAGGCCTTCGCCGGTGGAGGGGTTGTAGACCTCCCCGATCCCCGACCACATCAGCAGCGCGGCGTTGTTGAGGCCGTAGGCGCCGAGGATGACCATCCCCGCGGGCTGCTCCAGCTCCTCCCCGTTCAGCAGGTTGACGTAGGTGACGCCGGTGGCCTTCCGCCCGTCGCTGTCCTTGTTCACGCGCAGCACCCAGCTATGGGTGTGCAGCGTGACGTTGGGGTTGCGCAGCGCCGCCGGGATCACCGTGACGTTCGGGCTGCCCTTGGCGTTGCTCTCGCAGCCGAAGCGTTCGCAGAAGCCGCAATACTGGCAGGCGCCGAGCCGCGCGCCATCCGGGTTGG
The DNA here is from genome assembly GCA_027482245.1 of Acetobacteraceae bacterium. Classification (GTDB taxonomy): domain Bacteria; phylum Pseudomonadota; class Alphaproteobacteria; order Acetobacterales; family Acetobacteraceae; genus Falsiroseomonas. Next base: position 110,363 of record JAIXWG010000031.1, read on the forward strand.
TGTAGGGCCGCGATGCGTTGGCGGAAGGACGGGGATGCGGGTTGTAGCCCATCTCCCGCGCCGCGGCGGCGAACATGACGCCGGACAGCGGATCCTCCAGCGGCGGCAGCGGGTATTCGTTGGCGCGCGCATCCTCGAACACGTTGCCGCCGCGGATCTTCTGCCCGCGGAGGTTGCCCGCCTTGCCGGAGACGCCGGCCACCTTCTCGAACTTGTCGTAGAAGGGCTCCAGCTCGGCGTAGGTAACGCCCCAGTCCTGGATCGTCATGTCCTCCGGGATGTAGGCGCGGCCGTATTTCTCCTCGTACTTGCTGCGGATCTGCAGCTCCATGTCGCCCCAGCGCCAGGTGACGCCGTTCCAGTGGCTGCCCGCGCCGCCCACGCCTTCCCCGGGCAGGAAGGAGCCGAGGCGGCGCATCGGCAGCGCTTCCTGGTCCGGCGTGTTGCGGATGGTGAGCGTATCGACCGCGGTGTTCATCATCAGGTCGGCGCGGCTGCCGAAGCGCAGCTCGTCGCGGATGCGGGGGACCTGGAAGTCCTCCTCCGGCCGGCGCATCGCGCCGCGTTCCAGCACCGTGACCTTCATGCCGGCCTCGGCCAGTTCCTTGGCCATGATGCCGCCGGTCCAGCCCATGCCGACGATGACGATATCCGTCTCGGGAAGCTTGCGTGCCATGGTCGTGCCCCCTCTCAGCTCATGTCGGCGATCGAGGTGTAGTCACCCTCGAACCGCTTGTTGCGGGATGCGACGACGTGGTTGCGGTTGTTCTGGATGACGCCGGGGAAGCCCACCATCTTCCACCCCGCCTTGTCCTGGTTGCCGCCATAGATCGGGTCGGCGAACATCCCCTCCATCACGTTCTGGTAGACCATGGTCCAGAAGGTGCGGGCCGGCAGGCCGTTGTCGAAGGTGATGCGGCCGGCATCGAAATCCTTCAGGACCTGGTCGCGCTGCGCCACCGCCAGCTGGTCGAAGGCCTTGCCGAGCGTCTTCACGCAATGCGCGTTCGTCGCCTCGATCCCCGCGCGCCAGAGCTGCGCCGGCGACAGCGCCAGCTGGTAGCCCTGGTTCGGGTGGCCCTGCTTCCAGGGGCCCTGCATGTAGAGGCGATCGCCCTTGCCCCAGCCATCGGCCAGCGCGCGGTCGATGAAGATGTTGATGCCGACATCGGTGCCCTTGGGCGAGAGCTCGTCCGCCGGGATCATCGTGTCGACCAGCGCCTCCACGAAGGCGGCCTCGTCGGGCTTCAGGTACTGGTAGCCGGGGCTCGCCGGTGCCGCGGCGGCGGCAGCAGGCGCTGCTGCGGCGGGCGCCGTGCCCTGCGCGAGGACAGTGGCGCTGCCGCCCATGGTGGCGGAGGCAGCCCCGCCCACGGCCGCGCCTTTCAGGAATGCGCGGCGTTCCAGACCATTCTCGGTGGTCATGTCGTTTCCTTCCCCATGGACGATGGTCCGCCCGGGGACGGCCACGCCCTTTGCCCGCGTCGCGATCGGCGCCGGTCCCATCATTCGGAAACTGTTGCGGCGCTGGGCGTATGCGCGAATGCGGCGGGTCGGCCATGCAACCTTCGCGCATCGGACGATACCGGCGGGTAGGCCACTCTATTTGGCCGCGCGTCGGGCCCAGACTTTACGCCAAGGGCGTCAGGCCAGCGGGTGGTGTTCCTCCACCAGGCGCTTCAGCCGTTCCTCCAGCACCTTGGTGTAGATCTGCGTCGTGGCGATGTCGGCGTGGCCCAGCAGGATCTGCAGGCTGCGAAGATCCGCGCCCCGCCCCAGCAGGTGGGAGGCGAAGCTGTGCCGCAGGACGTGCGGGCTGACCCGTTCGGGGTCGAGCCCCGCCGCGATCGCCGCATCCTTCAGGATCAGCCCGACATTCTGCCGCGTGATGTGCCCGCCCGCGGCGCGGGAGGGGAACAGCCAGCGGGAGGGTTTCGCCCCCTTCGGCCGGTCCCGCAGCGTCGCCAGCGCGGCCTCCCGCGCCCGGGCGGAGACGGGGACCAGCCTTTCCTTGTTCCCCTTGCCCGTCACCGCGACCAGCGGCTGTCCGGGCCGCAGCGCATTGGCGGGCAGGGCGATGAGTTCGCTGACGCGGAGCCCGCTGCTGTAGAGCAGTTCCACCAGCGCCAGCGCCAGCGACCCGCGCGCGCCCGACAGCCCGGCCGCCCCCTCCAGCAGCGCGGTGACGTCCGCCTCGCTCAGCGCCTTGGGCAGGCTGGCGGGCAGGCGGGGGCCTTCCAGCAGCTCGGTCGGGTCATCCGCCCGTACCCCCTCCCGCGCCAGGAAGCGGAAATACTGTCGCAGGGCGGAGAGGCGGCGCGCCGCCGTCCGCGCCGCGAGGCCGGCATCCGCCAGGCCACGGAGGTAGGACCGCACCACCTCGACGCCCGCGTCGGCGGGGCTGACGCCCTGCTGGCGGCAATGGACCCCGAAATCCTCGAGGTCGGCGGCATAGGCGCTGATGGTGTTGCGCGCCGCGCCGCGTTCGGCGGCCAGCATCTCCAGGAAGGATTCGGCGTGGCGGTCCCAGGGCATCAAGCCACCATCCGGCGCGGCTCAGCGCGGGCCGAAGCGCTCCGCCGGCACGGTCCGCTCCACCGGCTGCGGCGTCACGGTGGGCGGGAAGGCGCCGATCGCCAGCAGCCCGAGCACGACCACCCCGAACACCAGCACGATCAGCAGCAGAACAGGGTGGCGGAACATCGGTCGGGCGGATCCTCGCGCGGGCAAGGCTGTGCTAGCCTTGCGCATCGTGTCACGCAACACCGCCCTTCCGGCCTGGCCGCTCCTCGATGCCAGTCCCCTTCCGGCCCCCGAAGCGCCCCTTGGCGCGGAGGCAGCCGCGCGCGCCCAGGCCCACCCGGCCGCCAATCGCAGCATCGTGCTGGTCGGCATGCCGGGCGCCGGCAAATCCTCCATCGGCCGCCGCCTCGCCACCCGGCTCGGCATGCCCTTCATCGATGCGGATACCGAGATCGAGGCCGCCGCGGGGCTGCCGATCACGGAGATCTTCACGCGATACGGGGAGCCGCATTTCAGGGACGGGGAGCGCCGGGTGATCGCGCGACTGCTGGCCGGCCCGCCGCTGGTGCTGGCGACGGGCGGTGGCGCCTTCTCCGATGCCCGCACCCGGGCGGCGGTCGCCTCATCCGGCGCCGTCGCCGTCTGGCTGCGCTGTTCGCTGCCGACGCTGCTGCGCCGCGTCGCCGGGCGCGAACATCGCCCGCTCTTCCTCAACAAGGACCCGCGTGAGGTGCTGGAGCGCCTGATGACGGCGCGCCACCCCACCTTTGCCGAGGCTCCCGTCATCGTGGACTGCACCGACGAACCGCCCGAGACCACCACGCGGAAGGTGCTCGACGCGATCGCCGCCCATCGCGATCCGTCCCGCCTGCCGGTCCGGCTCGGCGACCGCGCCTATGACATATTGGTGGGTGAGGGCCTGGTGGCCCGCGCCGGCGCCCTGATTGCCCCCGTCCTGCCCGCGCGGCGCGTGGTGGTGATCACCGATGAGAACGTGGCCGCGCTGCACCTGCCGACCCTGGTGGCGGGGCTGGCGGAGGCTGGCGTCGCCGTCGTCTCCGCCATCACTGTCCCGCCCGGAGAGGCCAGCAAATCCTTCGGCCAGTTGCAGGCGGTGCTGGAAGCGGCGCTGGCCGCGGGCGCGGACCGGCGCACGGCGGTGGTGGCCCTGGGCGGCGGCGTGGTGGGTGACCTGGCGGGCTTCGCGGCCGCGGTGGCGCTCCGGGGCCTGACCTTCATCCAGATCCCGACGAGCCTGCTGGCGCAGGTCGACAGTTCGGTGGGTGGCAAGACGGGCATCAATCTCAGCCTGGGCAAGAACCTGGTCGGCGCCTTCCACCAGCCCCGCCTGGTGCTGGCCGATACGGGCGTGCTCGGCACCCTGCCGCCCCGCGAACTCCGCGCGGGCTATGCGGAGGTCGCGAAGCACGGGCTGCTGCAGGGCGACCTCTGGGCCTGGTGCGAGGCCGAAGGGGCGCGCGCCGTGGCCGGCGACCCGGCGGCGCTGGCCCATGCCGTGATGGAATCCTGCCGCCTGAAATCCGCCGTCGTCGCGGCGGATGAGCGGGAGGAGAGCGAGGAGGGCGGCCGCGCCCTGCTCAACCTCGGCCACACCTTCGGCCATGCGCTGGAAGCGGAGTGCGGCTATGGCGGCGAATTGCTGCATGGGGAGGCCGTCGCCGTCGGCCTCGGCCTCGCGGCGTCCCTCTCTGCCCGCCTCGGCCATTGCAGCCAGGAACTGCCGGGGCGCGTGATCAGCCACCTCCAGGAGGTCGGCCTGCCCGCCCGCATCGGCGACCTCGGGCGGAAATTCTCGGCCGAGGCGCTGATGGGCCGCATGCGCAAGGACAAGAAGGCGCGGGAGGGGGCGATGCGCTTCATCCTGCTGCGCGCCCCGGGCGACTGCTTCACGACCAGCGACGTCGCGCCGCTGGCGGTGCAGACGCTGCTGCGGGACGAGGGCTGCGGGGAATAGGCGACACCCCGCGCCTGCGGGGCTAGGCTTTTCCCGCACTGCACCATAGCCACCCGGGAAACCCCATGCCGCTTTCCGCGCCCGAGACCGATCGCCGCCTGATCCACACTCGCACAATCGAGATGCAGGGTTTCGCGCGCGCCGACGGCCTCTACGACATCGAGGCGCATCTGGTGGACACCAAGACCTACGCCTTCGAGAACATGGACCGCGGCGCCATCCCGGTGGGCGAGCCCCTGCACGGCATGTGGCTGCGCCTGGTGGTGGGGGAGGACATGGTGATCCGCGCCTGCGAGGCCTCCACCGACTTCGCCCCCTATGCCGTCTGCCCCGGTGCCGCGCCCAACTTCGCCGCCCTCGCCGGCGTCTCCATCGGCATGGGCTTCAACCGGGCGGTGAAGGAAAGGGTGGGCGGGTCCGTCGGGTGCACCCACCTCCGCGAATTGCTGGCGCAGATGGCGACCGTGGCCTTCCAGACCATCGGCCCGCTGAAGTGGCGCAAGGCGCGGGAGGAGGCGGCGCGCCTGAAGGCCGCTGGCCTGCCGTCGCCGGGGCCTATCCGCAAGCTGCCGATCGGCTCCTGCCTCGCCTATGACCCGGACAGCCCCGTGGTGGCCCGGCACCAGGCGGCGATGGAGGAGTAGGGCCTCAGCCCTTCGCCGCTTCCTCGGGCGTCAGCAGCTTCAGCGACAGCGCGTGCAGGCCGGTGGTGAATTCCGCCGCCAGCGCCTCATGCACCGTGCGGGACCGGGCGACGCGGCTCTGCCCGGCGAAGGCCGCCGCGACGATGCGGAGCGTGTAGTGCGTCTCGCCCCCCGGCCGGGCGCCCGCGTGTCCGGCATGCAGGGCGCTGTCGTCCTGCACGGTGACCTCGATGGGGGCGAAGGCGCCCTGGATCGCGGCCTCGATGCGGGCGGCGCGGTTCGGCGAGTTCATGGCTTGCATGTGGGCCTTCCTGCCGCCAGCGAAAGCCCCGTGCAAGGCATGCCCGGGTTGCCTTGCGTGACCGGGGTGCGGCGACCATAAGACCCGCATGGCGCGACGAGGCGACCGTATCGGGTTGGCGACTGCGGAACCGGAAACGCCCGTGCGGCCCTGCGAGTCGCCGGGCTGCCCGGAACCCGGTGCCTTCCGCGCGCCCCGCGCCCGCAACGCGCTGAACGACTACCGCTGGTTCTGCCTGGAGCATGTGCGCGAATACAACCGCGCCTGGGACTACTACAAAGGCATGGCGCCAGGCGAGATCGAGGCGAACATCCGCAACGATGCCGGCTGGCAGCGCCCGACCTGGCCGCTCGGCCGCCTCGGCGGCGCCAACCCCTTCGACCACCCGGAGATGTTCCGCGACCCGCTCGGGATGCTCAAGGACACGCCGCTCCACGCGCAGCGGCGCCAGCGGACGGTGCGGCCGGACGAACCGCCGCCCGAACTGCGCGCGGCGCTGGACGTTCTGGGGCTGACCTGGCCGATCGATGCCGCGACGCTGCGCGGGCGCTACAAGGAACTCGCCAAGCGCTACCACCCCGACGCCAATGGCGGCGACCGGCAGGGTGAGGAACGGCTGAAGGACATCAGCCGCGCCTACAGCCTGCTCCGCCGCGCCCTTCCCGGCCGCGCCGCGACACCCACCCGGAGCCCCGCCCCCGGGGCCGGTTGATGGGTAGCCGTGCCGCCGCCACCGCCCTAGGATCAACCCGATGCCACAGCCGGACCAGGAAATGACCAAGGTCGCCAGCCCAACCGAGAGCCGCCCCACCTCGTCGATCGACATGCCCGACACCACCGTCAATGTGCGTGAGGTCTTCGGCATCGACAGCGACCTAACGGTCCCCGCCTTCTCCCTCCGCACGGAGCATGTGCCGGAGGTCGATCCCTCCTACCGCTTCGACCGGGAGACGACGCTCGCGATCCTGGCGGGCTTCGCGCACAACCGCCGTGTCATGGTCCAGGGCTACCACGGCACCGGCAAGTCCACGCATATCGAGCAGGTGGCGGCGCGGCTGAACTGGCCCTGCATCCGCGTGAACCTCGACAGCCACATCAGCCGCATCGACCTGATCGGCAAGGACGCCATCGTCCTGAAGGACGGCAAGCAGATCACGGAGTTCCGGGAGGGCATCCTCCCCTGGGCGCTGCAGCACCCCTGCGCGCTGGTCTTCGACGAGTATGACGCCGGCCGCCCGGACGTGATGTTCGTGATCCAGCGCGTGCTGGAAGTCGAAGGCAAGCTGACGCTGCTGGACCAGAACAAGGTCATCCGCCCGCATCGCGGCTTCCGCCTGTTCGCGACCGCCAACACCGTGGGCCTCGGCGACACGACCGGCCTCTATCACGGCACGCAGCAGATCAACCAGGGCCAGATGGACCGCTGGAACATCGTGGCGACGCTGAACTACCTGCCGCATGCGCAGGAGACGCAGATCGTCATGGCCAAGCTCGGCCTGGACGAGAAGGACGCCAAGGCGAAGCGGCAGACGGAAGCCATGGTGGCGCTCGCCGACCTGACGCGCGCGGGCTTCATTGCCGGCGACATCTCCACCGTCATGTCGCCGCGCACCGTCATCACCTGGGCCGAGAACGCCAAGATCTTCGGCGATGTCGGCTTCGCCTTCCGCATGAGCTTCCTCAACAAGTGCGACGAGGCGGAGCGCGGCACGGTGGCCGAGTACTACCAGCGCTGCTTCAACGAGGAACTGCCGAGCGGCAGCCTGCTCCGCAAGGCGGGGTGAGGCTTCCGGCCCGGGGCATGGTCCCCGGGCCGGCCGATTGTTGAAGGCAAGGCGGAGCCCATGGCGAACACCAAGGACCAGACGCGGCAGGAAGAGTTCAAGCGGGCCACCGCCGGCGTGCTGCGCGCCATCGCGCAGGTGCCGGAAGTGCAGGTTGCCTACCAGCCGGGGCCCTCGGGCCTGGCCGGCAAGCGCGCCCGCCTGCCGCTGCCCACGCGCGCCCTGCCGCCGTCCGAGATGGCGAAGCTGCGCGGCGCGGCGGATGCCATCGCCCTCAAGCTGCGCCACCACGACGAAGGCGTGCACAGCGCCCGCGTGCCGCAGCGGCGTGAGGCGCGGGAGGTCTTCGACGCGCTGGAGGATGTGCGCGTCGAGGTCGTGGGCAGCCAGCACATGGCCGGCGTCGCCGCCAACCTCCGCGCCCGCCTGGCCGAGCAGTGCGAGGCCGAGGGCTATGACCGCATGACGCGGAAGGACCAGCTGCCGCTGCCCGCGGCGCTCGGCCTTCTGGCGCGCGAACGCCTCTCCGGCGAACCGGTCCCCGCCGCGGCTCGCCGCGTGCTCGACCTCTGGCGCGATTCGATCGGCGAGAAGGGCGAGTCCGCCCTCGCGGAGATGGCCGCGGCCCAGGGCAACCAGGACGCCTTCGGCAAGGCCGCGCGCAAGCTGCTGGCCGCGCTCGACCTGGCGGAGGCCGAGGTCGAGGCCGAATCCGAGCAGGATGAGGAAGAAGGGGAGGGGGGCGAGACCTCCTCCCAGCAGGACCAGTCCGGGGAGGGCGAGGCCCAGGCCCAGGACACGGAAAGCATGCTCGGCGCCCAGCCCGAGACCATGCAGGGCGACGCCGCCGAGGACGAGACCGAGGAGGGCGAGGAGGAAGGCGCCGCCGCCGAGGGCGACGACCGCCCGGGCGGTCCGCAGCAGCGGAAGGAGGTGCCCCAGACCGACGACGCCTCCACCTACCGCGCCTACAACCGCAGCTTCGACGAGGTGGTGGACGCGGAGGATCTCTGCGACGCCGATGAGCTCGCGCGCCTCCGCCAGCAGCTCGACCAGCAGCTGTCGCACCTCCAGGGCGTCGTCTCCAAGCTCGCCAACCGTCTGCAGCGCCGCCTGATGGCGCAGCAGCAGCGCGCCTGGGAGTTCGACCTGGAGGAGGGGATCCTCGACGTCGCGCGCCTGGCCCGCGTCGTCGTGAACCCGATGCTCTCGCTGTCCTACAAGCGGGAGCGCGAGGCCGATTTCCGCGACACGGTCGTGACGCTGCTGATCGACAATTCGGGGTCGATGCGCGGCCGGCCGATCACGGTGGCCGCCATGTGCTGCGACATCCTGGCGCGCACGCTGGAACGCTGCGCGGTGAAGACGGAGATCCTGGGCTTCACCACCCGCGCCTGGAAGGGCGGGCAGTCCCGCGAACGCTGGGTGCAGGAAGGCAAGCCGCGCAACCCGGGCCGCCTGAACGACCTCCGCCACGTCGTCTACAAGGCGGCCGACGCGCCCTGGCGGCGCGCGCGCAAGAACCTCGGCCTGATGCTGCGCGAAGGCCTGCTGAAGGAGAACATCGACGGCGAGGCGCTGGAATGGGCCTACAAGCGCCTGCTCCAACGCTCCGAGCATCGCCGCATCCTGATGGTGATCTCCGACGGCGCGCCGGTTGATGACAGCACGCTGTCGGTGAACCCCGGCAACTACCTGGAACGCCACCTCCGCAAGGTGATCGGCGAGATCGAGGGGCGGGAGGCCGTGGAGCTGATCGCCATCGGCATCGGCCATGACGTGACCCGCTACTACCGCCGCGCCGTGACCATCGTGGATGCCGAGGAGCTGGGCGGCACCATGATGAAGAAGCTCGCCGAACTGTTCGACGAGGACGCGGCGCTCGCCTGGCAGCGGGCCGCGTCGGAGCGTTCCCCGCTGGTGGCCTGAGCCCCCGCATGGCCACCCGCCGCGGCCTGCTGACCGCCGCGGCGGCGGCCCTGTCCGGCTGCATGCCGGGGGCGGAGGCGGGCGCGCTCAGCCGGCCGCTCGACCTGCCCGCCCTGCCGGAAGGCGGGCCCTTGCGCCTGCTGGGTGGGCTGGAGATCGACCGGCGCGTGCTGGGCTTCGGCGGGCTGTCCGCCATCCACCTCGCCGATGACCTGACCCTGACGGCGGTGTCGGACCTCGGCCGGTTCGCGGAGATGCGGCTGGCGCTGGATGCGGGGCTGCGCCCGACCGGCCTCAGCCTGGTCCGCACCGGGCCGCTGCGGGATGGCGCGGGGCGGCCGCTGGAGCGGGGCCATGCCGGCGATTCGGAATCGCTGGCCCGCCTGCCCGATGGCAGCTGGCTGGTGGGGTTCGAACGCTGGCACCGCATCCGCGCCTATCGCACCCTGACCTCCCCCGGCACCTATGTGGAGGCGCCGCCCCGGCTGGAGCTGGCGCCGGCCAATGCGGGGCTCGAATCGCTGGCGGTGCTGCCGGATGGGCGCCTGGTCGCGATCGCGGAGGAGTTTCCGCCTGGCGTCGATGCCAGCATCACCGCTGCCTGGATCGGCCGGCCCGGCGCCTGGCTGCCCATCGCCTATCGCCCTGCGGCTGGGATGCTGCCGGTGGATGCCGCGGCGCTGCCGGATGGCGCGCTGCTGGTGCTGGAGCGCGGCTTCTCCATCTTCGGCGGCTTCAGCGGCCGCCTGGTGCGGGTGCCGTCCGCGCAACTCGCGGCGCCGGTCATCGGCGCGCTGCTGCAGGGAGAGGAACTGCTGCGCCTTGCCTCCCCGCTGCCCAGCGACAATTACGAGGGGCTGGCCGTGCTGCGCCGGGATGGCCGCACGCTGCTCGCCATCATCTCCGACGACAACGAGAACCGGCTGCAGCGGACGCTGCTGCTGGTCCTGGAACTGCTGGCCTGATCAGACGACTTCCAGCAGGCGTTCGCGCGGCAGCGTCAGCCAGGCGCGGGCGCCGATGCCCGGGGCGCTTTCCAGGCGGATGTCGCCGCCATGCGCCGCGGCCAGGGACCGGGCGAGGGTGAGGCCGAGATCGAGGCCCCGCGTGCCGGCCATGGGCCCGGCGGAATCGGAGACGATGTCATGCGCCGGCAGGCCATCGCCCTCATCCTCGACGACGATGGCGACCGTCTCCGCGCCCAGCACGTGCCGCAGCGCCACCACGTCGCCATCGCGGGAATGCCGGGCCGCGCGGCGCAGCAGCGCGGCCAGCGCGCCTTCCAGGGCGCGGCGATCGGCCTTCACCGTCAGGCCCCGCAGCCCAGGATTGATCTGCCAATGCCGGCGGCCGGGCCGGATCTGCGCGGCCACGGCTGCCACCGCGGCATCCACCACGGGGCCGAGCAGGGCCGGCGCCTCATGCAGCGTGCGGGGGGAAGGTTCGGTGGCGAAATCCGCGAGGTCATCGGCCAGCCGCAGCAATTGCTGGGCGACGCCTTCCAGCGGAGTCTCCTCCCCTTCCCGGCGAGGGCCGGGGACCATCTGCGCGGCCTGCGCCATCAGCGCCAGGCCGGGCCCGCGCAGTTCCTGCGCGGCGAGGGAGAGGCATCGGCCGCGCGCGGCGGCCAGCCGTTCGGAGGCCGCGACGCGGTTGCGCGCGTCGATCAGGATGGACCGAACCCGCAGGGCCACGGCAATCACCGCGGCGACCAGCAGAAGAACGATCGGAAGGAGGGACTCGGGCGTCATCGCCACGAGACTGCGCGCCACTGGGTTGCCAAACGGTAAACGCCGTAAGGCTCTGCCCCGCGAGTGTCAGATAAAGGCGTCAAACGGAGTTGACGCTTTCGTGATCGCGGTGCCGATGGGCGGTCACAGGCAATGCAGCCGGCATCCCGAGGGATGCCGGGCAGTCACCAGCCAGCGCGGCCCGGGGCCGCGCCCGTCACCCTCAGGCGGCGGCGGTCTTCTTGGCCTGGGCGCGCGCCAGGCGGCGCTTCAGCACCTGCGCCTCGACCGGCAGGTCGCGGTTCGGCGTGCCGAGCAGGAAGGCGTCGAAGCCGCCATTGTGCTCGATCGTCCGGATGCCACGGACGGACAGGCGCATGCGCACCGGCGTGCCGAGGATATCGGAGAAGAACGACGTTTCCTGCAGGTTCGGCAGGAAGCGGCGCCGGGTCTTGTTGTTGGCGTGGCTGACGTTGTTGCCCGTCAGCACGCCCTTGCCGGTGATTCCGCAGCGGCGGGCCATGACTTGTATCCCGAGAAAGCGCGCGCACGGGGGCCTGGGACGGAGTGGCCAGGCTGCCGCACGCGGAGTGGTCCGGAGAGGGGGCCATATCGCGGATAGGCCCCGCGGCGTCAAGACTGAGTCAGCCGTTGCGGCTAGAGATTGGCCGCATGCGGCGGCGCGCCGGCAGCGCGGCGCATCTCCTCCAGCTCTCCGGACTCGACGGAGGCCAGGGCGCTGCGCAGCACCCCCGCCACGGCCCGGTCATCCATGCTGCGCGACAGCATGCCGAGCGCGCCGCCGAGCAGGGCGGAGGCGATGGAGATGGGCGCGATGCCCTGCTCGATCATGTACTCGATCGCCTTGTCCACCACCGAGCCGGCGTGGCTGAGGTCTTCCGGGGCCGTGCCCTGGGGGTCGAACTGCATGTGGCGACTTCCTTGAATAGCCTGCGAGATAGGCAGCGATGCGCCGCAAGGGAAGCCCCGCGGCGGGATGACGGTCCGTCAGGCGGGTTCCGCCAGCTCCGCCGCGGCGGCGGCGGCCTGCGCGGCGGCCGCGGCCTCCGCCGCCGCGACGGCCTCCGACTGCCGCCGCCACATGGCGGCGTAGAGCCCATCGGCGGCGATCAGCTGGCCATGCGACCCGCGTTCCGCCACCTGCCCGTCCTGCAGCACCAGGATCTCATCCGCATCTACGACGGTGGAAAGGCGGTGCGCGATGACCAGCGTCGTGCGGCCCCGCGCGGCGTCGCGCAGCGCAGCCTGGATGTCCTGCTCCGTCCGCGTGTCGAGGGCACTCGTCGCCTCGTCCAGGATCAGCAGGCGCGGGTCCTTCAGCAGGGTGCGGGCGATGGCGACGCGCTGCTTCTCGCCGCCCGAGAGCTTGAGGCCGCGCTCGCCGACCTTGGTGTCGTAGCCATCGGGCAGGCGGAGGACGAAGTCGTGCACCTGCGCCAGCCGGGCGGCGTTCTCCACCTCCTCCTGGCTGGCATTGGGGCGGCCATAGGCGATGTTGTAGCGGATGGTGTCGTTGAACAGCACCGTGTCCTGCGGCACCACGCCGATGGCGTTGCGCACGCTGTCCTGCGAAACGTCCCGCACATCCTGCCCGTCGATCAGCACGCGGCCGCTGGTGGCGTCGTAGAAGCGGAACAGCAGGCGGCTGATGGTGGACTTGCCCGCCCCCGTGGGCCCGACGATGGCCAGCGTCCGGCCCGGCGGCACGGTGAAGCTGACGCCCTTCAGGATCTGCCGGTCCGGGCGATAGCCGAAGCGCACGTCGTCGAAGCGGATCTCGCCCTGCGTCACCGCCAGCGGAGGCGCGCCGGGCTTGTCCGCGACCTCCCGCTCCTCCCGCATCAGGCGGAACATGGCTTCCATGTCCGTCAGGCCCTGCTTGATCTCGCGATAGGCGAAACCGAGGATGTTGAGCGGCTGGAAGAGCTGGATCATGTAGGTGTTGACCAGCACGAAGTCGCCGACGGTCATGCCGCCGCCGGCGACCCGCCCCGCCGCCATCAGCATGACGATGGTCAGCCCGAGCCCGATGATCGCCTGCTGGCCGAAATTGAGGCCGTTCAGGCTGACCTCGGACCGCACATAGGCCTTCTCGTAGCGCTCCAGGCTGCCGTCGTAGCGGCGGGCCTCATGCGCCTCGTTGCCGAAATACTTGACCGTCTCGTAGTTCAGGAGGCTGTCGATGGCCCGCGTATTGGCCTCGGTATCCGTCTCGTTCATCGCGCGGCGGAAGCGCAGCCGCCATTCCGTGAAGAGCAGCGTATAGGCGATGTAGACCGCGACGGTGCCGAGGATGACGACCGTGAAGGTGACGTCGAACATCCCCCAGAGGATCAGGGAGACCAGCAGGATCTCGAAGATCGTCGGGATGATGTTGAACAGCAGGAAGTCGAGCACGAAGGTCATGCCGCGCGTGCCGCGTTCCAGCACGCGGGACAGGCCGCCGGTCTGGCGGTCCAGGTGGAAGCGCAGCGACAGCGCGTGCAGGTGCTGGAAGACCTGCAGCGCGATGCGCCGCGTGGCGCGGCCCTGGACGCGGGCGAAGATGGCGTCCCGCAATTCGTTGAAGCCGCTGCTGGTGATGCGCATCAGCCCGTAGCCTAGGACGAGCGCGATCGGCACCGCCGCGACCGTCCCCGCGCCCCCCGCATGCGGCGCCAGCGCATCGACGGCGCGGGCGAAGGCGATGGGGACCAGGACGTTGGCGGCCTTGGCGAAGACCAGCAGCGCCAGGCTGATGACGACTCGCGCGCGCAGCCCAGGCTCGCCGGGCGGCCAGAGATAGGGCGCCATGTTCATCAGCGTGCGCAGGTGGCTGCGCTCGCTGGGGATATTCTTCTGCACGCAGGGGCTCCGGAAGCGCGTTACGGTCGTAAATGGGGCCTGGCGTGGCACGCGCAAACCGGCAACTGGGCTTCCGTGCCATGCGCGGCGCGCGCTACTCACGCGCATGGACGCGCTCGCCCCCTTCGAGCGGCATATCGCCGCCTGCAACAACATCGCCTCCCCCTCCCACCTCATCCGCTTCCGGATCGGGGAGGAGCAGGTGGGCTGGGTCGGCGCGGAGCTTGCCCGGGCGCTGGCCTTCTATCCCCGGGAGTTCCACTTCGACGATCGCGGCGTGGCGCTGGCCGGGCGGCTGCGCGCGCCGGGGGCGCGGAGCGAGGCGCTGGCCACGGTGGTGAAGGGCCTGGCCGGCCGCGGGCACCTGACCATCCGGCACGAGCCCTTCGACGTCCGCGCGACGCCGGAGGGCCCGGTGCTGGCGCAGCTCGACCGCGGCGCCATGGCCCCCTTCGGCGCCATGTCCCAGGGCGTGCACGTCAACGGCTTCGTCCGCCGGGCGGATGGGCTGCATCTCTGGGTGGGGTGGCGGTCACGCAGCAAGCCGGTGGCGCCGGGGCAGATGGACAACGTCGTCGCCGGCGGTGTGCCCGCCGGCCTCTCCCCCGCCGAATGCCTGGTGAAGGAGGCGGGGGAGGAAGCCTCCATCCCGCCGGAACTCGCGGGCCAGGCGGTCGCCGTCGGCCGCGTCTCCTACATCATGGCGGTGCCCGAGGGGCTGCGACGGGACGTGCTGCATTGCTACGACCTGGAACTGCCGGACTGCTTCGTCCCCCGCCCGCATGACGACGAGGTGGAGCGCTTCGAGCTGCTGCCGGCCGAGGCCGTGCTGCGGGCGGTGCGGGAGACGGACCGGGTGAAGTTCAACGTGAACCTGGTGCTGATCGACTTCTTCCTGCGCCACGGCCTGATCGACCCGGCTACGCCGGGCATCGAGGCGCTGCGGGCAGGCCTCGATCAGGTGGGCTGAGCCGCCCCCAGCCGCTGGGTGAGGTCCGCCACCGTCACCCCTGCAAGGCGGCCTTCCAGCGCCGTCTCCGCATCGTCGAAGACCTGCCGCAGCAGGGCCGGCGCGTCCCGCCCCACGGTATCGGCGCGGTTCGGCGCGCGGTGGATCGGCAGCAGCGGCAGGCCGTTGCGGCGCATGGCCTGCCAGACATCGGCCAGCGTGATCTCCACGGCCGGGCGGGCGAGTTCCGCGCCGCCCGGGCCACGCCGGATGCGGATCAGCCCGGCCCGGGCCAGCTGCCCGGCCAGCCTTCGGATCACGACGGGGTTGGTTCCCACGCTTTCCGCGAGCCGGCCAGAGGTGGCCTGCCCGCCGGGTTCGGTGGCGAGGAGGAGGAGGATGTGGATGGCGACGGCAAACCGTGTTGCGACCATGCTTTGCATCACGCGCCGAAGCCTTTTCAGTTCCTTTCTTTTCCGGCGGATTGACTGTTGCGTGAACGAAGGACGAACGTAGGCCATGGCCATCGTCCTGACCGTGCCCGAGCGCACCCTTCCCGAACGCACCTTCGCCGTCTGCCGCGCCGCCACCCTGTTCTGCGCCCTGCGCGGCTGGGCGCCGGTGCGGGAGATGCCGCTGCCCAACGGCCGGCGGGCCGATATCCTGGCCCTGCTGCCCGATGGCCGCTTCGCCATCGTGGAGGTGAAGTCCTGCGCGCGGGACTTCCTCAGCGACGGCAAGTGGCCGGAATACCGGGAGTATTGCGACCTGCTCTACTTCGCCGTGGACCTCGACTTCCCGGTCGAGCTGCTGCCCGACGACACCGGCCTGATGGTGGTCGATGGGCGGGAGGCCGCGCTGGTGCGGGAAGCACCGCCCCACCCCCTGGCCCCGGCCCGGCGGCGGGCGCTGCTGCAGCGCTATGCCGTGACGGCGGCGGGGCGGCTGGCGGCGCTGCAGGATCCGGCGGGGCTGGCGGAGATCCGGGCGGCGCTGCTGGTGGAGTGAGGCTCAGGAATACTGCGCCCTAACCCCTTTTAGCACTTTTAGCACCGATTCCACGGCCCCTGTCCGGCGCCTTCCCCGGCGCAGCGGCCGCAATCCGGGTGCTTGATGGCTGGAACATAGGCGGAACGGAAGCCTCCGGTCCAGCGCAAACGGCTGGTCAGCCGCGGATGCGGGCCACCGTGGCCGTGGTGCTCTGCCCGGGCAGCAGTTGCGCGAGCCGCACCACGCCGCCCCATTCCGTGACGAGGTCGCCGCCCACCACGGTGTCCACCGTATAGTCCGCGCCCTTCACCAGCACGTCCGGGCGGATCAGCTTGATCAGCTCGATCGGGGTGTCTTCCTCGAACACGCTGACCAGGTCCACGGAGGCGACGGAGGCGAGCACCGCGGCACGAGCGGCCTCCCCCTGGATCGGCCGCGTCTCGCCCTTCAGGCGCTTCACGCTGCTGTCGGCGTTGAGGCCGACCACCAGCCGGTCGCACCAGGACCGCGCCTGTTCCAGCAGATGGACATGGCCGGGGTGCAGCAGGTCGAAGCAGCCATTGGTGAAGCCGATCCGGTAGCCGCGGCGGCGCCAGCGCTCCACCTGCTCCATGGCGGTGGCGCGGGACACCACCTTGCGCAGCGCGCCGCGTTCCGGCGTCAGGGCCTCCGCCAGGTCACTCTCCCGCGCCACGGCGGTGCCGACCTTGCCGACGACGATGCCGGCCGCGATGTTGGCCAGCCGCGCGGCGACCGGCGCGGCCAGGCCGGCGGCCAGGCCCGCGGCCACCACGGCGACCACGGTGTCGCCAGCGCCGGAGACGTCATGCACCTCCGGCGCCTCGGCCGGGAAATGGCGGATGCCCTGGCCATCGACCAGCGTCATGCCGTCCTCGCTCCGCGTCACCAGCACGGCGCCGAAGCCGTGGGTGTCGCGCAGGTGCTGGGCGGCGGCGACGATCGCCTCTTCCGAATCCACGGGCATGCCGGTGGCCAGCGCCAGTTCGGCGCGGTTCGGCGTCACCATGTCCGCGCCGGCGTAGCGGGCGTAGTCCACGCCCTTGGGGTCCACCACCACGCGGCGGCCGGCGGTGCGGGCGGCGGTGATCAGGCGCTGGGCGACATCGCCGGCCAGCACGCCCTTCTGGTAGTCCGACAGCACCATGACGGTGGTCGCGGCCACCGCATCGGCGGCGATCCGCACCATGCGGTCCGCCAGCCTTTCGTTGATCGGCCCCGCCATCTCATGGTCCGCGCGCAGCAACTGCTGGCCGGCGGCGATGAAGCGGGTCTTGGTGGTGGTGGCGCGGCCGCCCTGGACCAGCAGCCAGGGTTCCACATTCGGCTGGCCGCCGATCAGCCCCGTCAGGTCGCTGCCCGCCTGGTCGTCGCCGACCACGGAGACGAAGGCGACGGCGGCGCCGAGCGCGGTGAGGTTGCGGACGACGTTGCCCGCGCCGCCCGGCATGGCGAGCTCCCGCTCCACCGCCAGGACGGCGACCGGCGCCTCGGGGCTCACCCGCTGCACATGGCCATAGACGTAGCGGTCGAGCATGGCGTCGCCGACGACGAGGACGGAGGCGCGCTTCAGCAGGCGCACCGCCTCGGTCAGGTCACCGACGGGGATCTCGGGGGTCGGCAGGTCGGCGGGCGCGGGGCCTTGCATGCAACCGCCCTACCCCAATCGCGCCCCGGGGCGCAAGGCACGCCCGCGCGGGTGGGCAATAATGTTGCGGCCGCGAAGGCTCTTCCTACCCCAGCAGGAAGCCGATCCGGTCATCCTCCAGCACCGCGCAGGTCAGGTCGCCGCCGAAGACGGCGCCGGTATCGATGCCGATGCGGTGGCCGCGGACCTCCGGCGCCTTGCAGGGGGTGTGGCCATGGACGACCACCGCGGGCAGGGGGCCGCGCCAGGAGAGGAAGGGCTCCCGGATCCAGGTGAGGTCCATGACATCCTGCGCCGCCAGCGGCACCTCCGGCCGGATGCCGGCATGGGCGAAGAAATAGCCGCCCGCGGCGTGGCTGGTGCGGCAGGCCCGCAGGAAGGCCAGGTGTTCATCCGGCACGCCGTCCCAGCCGGCGGGGTCGTCGGGGGACAGGCCGTAGCTGTCGAGCGTCGCGCCCCCGCCATTGTCCAGCCAGAAGCCCACCACCGGGTCGGGCGCGGTCGGGGACAGCGCGGCCAGCATCATCTGTTCGTGGTTGCCGATCAGGTTCACCACCGTGAGGCCGTGCAGCGGCGGCGGGCCCAGCAGCAGGTCGATCACCGCCGCGCTGTCCGGGCCGCGATCCACGTAGTCGCCCAGGTGGATCAGCGTCGCCTGTTCCGCCGGATGGTCCAGCAGGTGCTCCGCGATGCGGTCGTGCAGCGCCTCCAGCCGCGCGGCGCAGCCATGCGGGTCACCGATCGCGTAGATGCGCTGGCCGGGGGGGAGCCGGGCCGGCGCTAAGAATTCCGTAAGCATGCCGGGAGGAACCTAGCGCGAAGGGGGGCGCGCGTCGCCCTCCGGCCCCCCGGTGGTCCGATCAACATGCCCGAAGGTCCAACGTTCCGCGATCAGGCGTCGGCGGTGACCCCGTTGGGGCTCCCGACCGGGCCGCCCCTGGCGGCGGTGATGCAGGCTGCGCTGCGTCATGCCGCCGGGCGCGTCGTGCTGCGGCTGCGGGACCTGCCCGCGCATCGGCGCCGCGTGGCGCGGGCGCTGCTGCAGGAAGGCGCGCTGGCGGCGGGCGGGACGGTGGCGGAAGGCCCGGGGGACGATCTGCTGCTGATCGGGGCCGAGGCCGCGCGGGCCGAACGGCTGCGCGCCCTGCTGGACCGGCTGCTCGGCGGGCCCGTGACCGGGCTGTGGTCGCTGGAACGTGATGCGCCGGCGCTGCTGGCCTATGCCGCCGGGCGGGACGGGCTGGCCCAGCCGGTGTCGGCCGATGCGGGTCCGGACCTCGGCAGCCTCGATGACTGGCTGCGGACCCTGCCGCTGGAGGGGCTGGTGGCGCGGCAGATCGGCTACCGGCTGGGGGAGGGGCCATCGCCCCTGCGCCCGGCCTTCCTGCGCCTGGATGTCGCGCGGGATGCGCTGGCGGCGCGGATGGGCGTGCTGGGGCAGGACCGGGACCTGGTGGAGCATGCCGCGCGGGCCATCGCCGCGCGGCTGCTGCGCGCCGTGGGGGACCCCGCGCAGCGCGGCACGCTGATCGGGGACCGGCTGCCCGGCCCGCTGCACCTGCCCGTGCCGCCGGCCTCCCTGACCGGGCGGGACGGCGGCGGGCGCGGCGGGTCCATGCTGGTCGCCGCCGTGGGGCTGGAGGAAGCCGCCGACACCCGTGCCCTCGCGACACGGCGCGAGGTGCTGGCCGGCATGGGCTGGGGGCTGGAGGTGGACGGGCTGCGGGCGGAGGTGCTGGGCCTGCTGGCGCCGGAGGCGCTGCCCGCCGACCTGCTGCGCCTGCACTGGAGCGAGGGCCTGCTGGCACCCTCCTGCCACGCCGCGCTGCGCCGCATCGATCCGGCGCGGCTGACCCTGGCGGGCCTCAGGGATGCCGATGCGCTGGCCTGGGCGCGCAGCCTGGGCATCACGCGCATTGAGCTGACGCCGGCCCTGGCGGAGGCGCTGTCCATGCCCGCCATCACCGCCGCCCCGATCGCAAAGCCTCTCTCCACCCCGGCCTTCCGCCCCGTGGCGCCCGCCGCGCTGAGCCCCGCGGCATGAGCGGGCTGGAGAGCGACCGCCGGCCTTCCACCATCCGCGCCGCGGCCGAGCTGGCCGCCTTCGTGCGGGAGACGGTGGCCGCGAATGCGGCGCGGGACGTGTTGCACCTGCGCATGGCGGGCCTGTCTCCCGCCATGCGGCGGCCGCACCACCAGCGGATGCTGCGGGATGCGCTGGGCCCGGCGCTGTCCGGCGCCCGCACCCGCGTCTTCGACCTGCCGAATGGCGATGTGGTGGCCGTCGCGCCGCCCCCGGCGCTGGCCCTCGAATCCACCCGGCACGCCCTGGCGCGGACGCTCGACGCGGCGGCGCAGGATGCGGTGCGCAGCCTGCGCCTGCCGGAAGCCGCCGCGCAGTTGCTGGCCGCGGCGTCGGAGAGCCTCGGCCTGGATCCCGCGCCGGAGGAGCCGGAGACGGGGGAGCCTCGCCCGCCCGTCACCTCCGCCCAGGTCGCGGCGGCGGAGAAGGCGCTGGCGCGGGCGGACCTGGAACCGGTGACGGCCTGCCAGACCGTCTGCCGCATGGACCCCGACGGCGCGCCGGCGGAGCCGCTGTGGGAGGACCGGCGGATCGCCTGGCCGGCGCTGTCGGCGCTGGTGCTGGGGGGCGGGGATACCGGCGCCTGCTCCGCCCTGCGGCGCCGGCTGGCGAGGCTGGCGGAGGCGCGGATGCTGGCGGAGATCGGCCGCCCCGCGGCGCAGGTGGCCTGGCGGCCCGTCGGCCTGCCGGTGACGCCCGCGACGATGGCGACGCCGGCCTTCGACCGCTTCGATGCCGGCCTGCCGGCGGGGCGGCGGAAGGAGATCACGCTGGGCTTCCGCCCGGCCGATCTGCTGGCGGACCCCGCGGGCTTCATCGCGGCGCGGGACATGGCGCGGCCGCGCGGCTACCCCCTGGCGCTGGACGATGCGCCGGCCGGGCTGCTCTGCGCCCTGCCCATGGCCCGGCTGGGGCTGGACCTGCTGCGGCTGCGCTGGTCACCGGAATTGCCGATGACGGTCCCGAACGGCTTGGCCAGTTTCCTGCGGGAGGGCCGGGGGCCGGAGTCGGTGGTGCTGGTCGGCGTCGATCGCCCGGCCGCCATCGCCTGGGGCTGGGAGGTCGGCATCCGCCGCTTCCAGGGCCCGCTGGTGGAGAAGCGCCGGCGCGGGCTGTGAAGGAAAGGGCGCTTGCCCTGGGCGGCGTGGCGCGCATATCGGCGGGATGACCCCCGACAATGACGCGGCCCTGCTGGTGCAGGGGCTGACCAAGCGCTACCGGCCGGACCGGCCCGCGGCGGTGGATGACCTGTCCTTCACCCTGCCGCGCGGCGCCACCTGGGGGCTGCTCGGCGGCAATGGCGCGGGCAAGACGACGACGATCGCCATGCTGCTCGGCCTGCTGGTGCCGAGTGGCGGGCGGATCCTGGCGCTGGGCCACGACATGGCGACGGATCGCTTCGCGGCGCTGGCGCGGATGAACTTCTCCTCCCCCTATGTCGCGCTGCCGCACCGGCTGTCGGTGGCGGAGAACCTGATGGTCTATGCGCATCTCTACGGCGTGCCGAAGCCGCGCGCGCGGATCGAGGAACTGGCGGAACAGCTGCACCTGACGGACCTGCTGAAGCGCCCCGCCGGGGAGTTGTCCGCGGGGCAGAAGACGCGGGTCGCGCTGGCGAAGTCGCTGGTGAACCGGCCGGACCTGCTGCTGCTGGACGAGCCGACGGCGAGCCTCGACCCCGATACCGGCGACTGGGTGCGGTCCTGGCTGGAACGCTACCGGGCGGAGAGCGGCTGCGCGATCCTGCTGGCCAGCCACAACATGGCGGAGGTCGAGCGCCTGTGCAGCGAGGTGCTGATGCTGCGTGCCGGCCGCGTGGTGGATCGCGGCAGCCCGCCCCATCTGCTGGAACGCTACGGGCGCGACGATCTGGAGGAGGTGTTCCTCGATATTGCGCGTGACAGGGGAAACGCGGCGGAGCGCGCGGCGTGAGCGGCGCGTCCTCGGGCCGGCGCATCTGGGGGCTGATGTACCGGCACCTGGCGCTGTATCGCCGGTCCTGGCCGCGGCTGCTGGAACTCGCCTACTGGCCCGTCTTGCAGATGGTGGTGTGGGGCTTCGTGACCGCCTACCTCGCGGGCGTGCAGAACAACGTGGCCAGCGTCGCGGCCGGCGTGCTGCTGGGCGGCGTGCTGCTGTGGGAGGTCGCGATCCGCAGCCAGATGGGCTTCGCCATCTCCTTCCTGGAGGAGGTGTGGTCCCGCAACCTCGGCCATGTCTTCGTCAGCCCCCTGCGGCCGATGGAGCTGGTGGCGGGGCTGGTGGCGATGAGCGTGCTGCGCATGCTGGCGGGCGTGCTGCCGGCGATCGGGCTGGCCTGGGTGCTCTATGGCTTCGGGCTGTGGAATGTCGGGCCCGTCATCGTGCTGTTCTTCGCGGGGCTGATGATGATGGGCTGGGCGGTGGCGCTGGGCGTGACCGCGCTGATCCTTCGGCACGGCGCAGGGGCGGAGCCGCTGGCGTGGTCCGTCCTGTTCGGCCTGACGCCATTCGCGGCGGTGTTCTACCCGGTCTCGGTATTGCCGGGATGGCTGCAGCCCGTGGCG
The DNA here is from genome assembly GCA_027482245.1 of Acetobacteraceae bacterium. GTDB lineage: Bacteria > Pseudomonadota > Alphaproteobacteria > Acetobacterales > Acetobacteraceae > Falsiroseomonas. The sequence goes on from JAIXWG010000031.1 coordinate 132,348, forward strand.
CTGATGGTCCCGGCCGCGCATGTGTTCGAGGGCATGCGCGCCGTGCTGCTGGAGGGCACCATCGCCTGGGGCCATCTGGCCGCAGCCTTCGGGCTCAACCTGCTCTGGCTGGCGGGCGCCGTCGCGCTGTTCCTGCGGCAGTTCCAGGCGGCGCGGGAGAGGGGGGCGCTGCTGAGCATCGGTGAATAGGCCGGGGCCCCGGCGGGAATAACTCAACCCGGGCGGCGGTGCGGCGTTGCCACCCCCATGAGCACGCCGCCCCCCTTCATGTTCGCCACAGGCATCGAGAACAGCATCCCCCGCATCAAGGGCGGCACGGTGCGGGTGGATGAGATGGCGCGCTGCGGCCATTACGAGCGGTGGTGGGAGGACTTCGCCCTGGTGCAGGAGATGGGCCTGACCTTCCTGCGCTACGGCCCGCCGCTGCACACCACGCTGCTGGGCGCGGGCAAGCATGACTGGGACTTCGCCGACCAGACCTTCGGAGAGCTGCATCGCCGCGACATCGTGCCGATCGTCGATCTCTGCCATTTCGGCGTGCCGGACTGGATCGGGGATTTCCAGAACCCGGATTTCCCGAACCTCTTCGCGGACTACGCGGGCGCTTTCGCGCGGCGCTTTCCCTGGGTCCAGCTCTATACGCCGGTGAATGAGATGTACATCTGCGCGCTCTTCTCCGCGCGCTATGGCTGGTGGAACGAACAGCTCACCACGGATCGCAGCTTCGTCACCGCGCTGAAGCACATCGTCGCCGCCAATGTGCTGGCGATGCGCGCGATCCTCGCGGTGCGGCCCGACGCGATCTTCATCCAGTCGGAGAGCACGGAGTATTTCCACGCGGAGAGCCCGGCCGCCATCGCACCGGCGGAGATGCGGAACCAGGAACGCTTCCTCTCGCTCGACCTGAACTACGGCAGGCGCGTGGACAGCGGGATGTACGAATACCTGATGGACAACGGCATGACGCGGGAGGAGTACCATTTCTTCCTGAGCCACAGCCCGCTGAAGCGCCACTGCATCATGGGCAATGACTACTACTGGACCAACGAGCACCTGGTGATGCCGGATGGCGAGACACGCGCCTCGGGCGAGGTCTTCGGCTATGCCGTGCTGACCCACCAGTACCATGACCGCTACGCGCTGCCCGTGATGCACACGGAGACCAACATCCGGGAGGATGGGGAAGGTGCGGCGGAACGCTGGCTGTGGAAGCAGTGGGCCAACGTGCTGCGCGTGCGCAACGACGGCGTGCCGGTCGTCGGCTTCACCTGGTATTCGCTGACGGACCAGGTGGACTGGAACACCGCGCTGCGGGAGGAGAACGGGCATGTCGATCCCGTCGGCCTCTATGACCTCGACCGGAAGATCCGCCCCGTCGGGGTCGCCTTCAAGCGGCTGGTGGAACAGTGGCGGGAAGTGCTGCCGGCGCAGTCGCTCTGCCTGCAGGTGCCGGTGGTGATGCCGAGCGCGCACCAGGTGGACGGGCTGCCGGAAGCCTACTGGGTCGGCCAGGCCCGTGCCCGCGGGCGGTAGGGGCCTTCCGGCGCGCGGCGACGGGCGCTAGACCCGGGGCCGTGACGAACACCCGCATCTTCCTCGTCCGGCATGCGCTGGTCGAGCCTTCGGCCCGCGCGCTGATCTATGGCAGCATGGATGTCGCGCTGTGCGACCTGGCGCTGCAGCAGGAGGCGCTGTCCTACCGCTGGCTGGCGGCGCGGCTGCCGGCGGGGGCGCGCTGGGTGGTCACCAGCCTGTCCCGCACCCGCGCCACCGCTGCCGCCATCTTCGCCGCCGGCTACGCGGAAGCGCCCCTGCAGGTGGAGCCCGACCTGGCGGAACAGCACCTCGGCGAATGGCAGGGGCTGTCGCATGAGGCCTTCGCGGAGAAGATCCTCCACCCGCCCCACCCCTTCTGGCCGCATGGCGCGGATGAGAAGCCGCCCGGCGGCGAATCCTTCAGCGAGATGGTGGAGCGCGTGGCGCCGGTGCTGGAAAGGCTGGCCGCGGAAAGCCCTGGCGGCGACATCGTGATCGTCGCCCATGGCGGGTCGATCCGCGCCTCCATCGCCCACGCCATGGGGCTGACGCCGCACCAGGCGCTGATCTTCTCCATCAAGAACCTGTCCCTGACGCGGCTGGAGAAGCAGGGCGACCACTGGCGCGTGGCGGCGGTGAACGAGGAACCCTTCACGCACGCGGCGGCGTAGCCGCTCGCGCCCGCGGCAGCGTCGCTGCCCTCGCCCGCGGCGGCGTCGCTGCCCTCGCCCGGGGCGCCTTCACAATGCCCTCTCCTCGCCACAGCTTGCCCTTGGACACCCGAGTCGCGGGCGGGTAGAACCTGGACCCTCATAGGGTTGCAGGAGGTCGTTCATGCTCCGTGGCATCATCGTGGCATTGGGGCTGCTCATCGCGCTGCCGGCGGCGGCGCAGCAGGAGGAGCAGGCCCTGGTCGACCGTGCGACGCTGGCCGTGCAGGAACTGATGTCGACCGGGGAGAACACGGCGGACGCCCTGAACTTCCTCCGCCGGTCCCGCGCCGTCATGGTCTGCCCGCGCCTGTTCCGCGCCGGCTTCATCCTGGGGGGTGAGGGCGGGTCCTGCGTGCTGGTCGGGCGCGATGGCGCGGGGTCCTGGTCCTCGCCGGCCTTCTACACGGTGGGGTCGGGCAGCGTCGGGCTGCAGATCGGCGTGCAGGACGCCATGGTCATCATGATGATCATGACTGATCGCGGCCTGGCCGCGGTGATGGACAGCCAGTTCAAGGTCGGCGCCGATGCGTCCGTCGCGCTGGCGACGATCGGTGGCGGCATCCAGGGCAGCACCACGGCGGCGGCGGGGGCGGATATCGTGGCCGTCGCGCGGTCCCGCGGGCTGTTCGCGGGCATCTCGCTCTCGGGCTCCGTGCTCTCCTACCGGCCGGAAGCGGCCAGCGCCTATTACGGGCGGCAGTATTCGGCGCGGCAGATCGTCATGGCGATGGAGGCGCACAACCCGGGCTCCGATCCGCTGCGCGCCATGCTGCTGCGCTTCGGCGCGCGGCAGTAGGGATTACCTTTCTGCCCTCAGTCGTCGTGCCGAAGGCACGCCTTCGGCGTGACGGGCGCGCGCTCCGCGCGCTTGGCTTCGCGGCACGAGCCGCGGGCCGCATTCCGGGACCCCAAGCGCGTTGCAGAGCAACGTGCTTGGGCACCCGTCGCGGCCTCGGCCGACTGCGTCGGCCGCAGGTCACAACCTCTGCGCGGCGGCCTCAAGCCGCCAGCCGGGCGCCCGCCAGCAGCGGGGCCAGCGCCTGGGCGATGGCCGCGGCGCGGGTGGCCAGGGTGTGGCCGGCCAGCACGCGGTCCCGCGCGGCTTCCCCCATCAGGCGGCGCTGCTGCTCCGGCAGGATCGCCAGCCAGCGGAGCGCCCGGGCCAGCGCCAGCGCATCGCCGGGCGGCACCAGGTGGCCGCAATCCGCCGGCACGATCTCCCGCATCCCCGGCGTGGCGGGGGCGATGACGGGCAGCCGCAGCGCCATGGCCCGCAGCGCGGCCTCCGGCGATCCGTCGGGGGCCACGAAGCCGCGGTAGCGCGGGCCTTCCGCCGCCAGCCAGCCAGCCGGCCGCGCGCCCAGGAAGCGGGCGTGGTCGGACACGCCCCGTTCCAGCGCCTCTGCCCGCAACGTGTCGAAGAACGGGCCGCCGCCGATCACATCCACCATCGGCCGCTGGTCCGGCGCCAGCTGTTCCAGCGCCGCCAGCAGGGCCGTGACGCCTGCGCCGGTCTCCATCGGCGCCAGGCAGAGCAGGCGGCCATGGCCGTCCTCCGCCCTGCAAGCGGCCGGGGCCTCGATCGCGGCGGGCAGGATGCGGAGATGGGCCTGCGGCACGAGGGCGCGCAGCCCCTCCGCCCGCGCCGCGCCGGTGACCAGCACGATGTCCGCCGCCTGCAGCCGCCCCGCCAGGCCCGGCGCCGCGTCATCCCTGACCGACAGCGAGAGCGGCACCCCCGCCAGCCGCGCGCCGATGATGGCGGCGGCGGCGGTGGCGTCCCCGGCCTCCGCCAGGATGGCGCCACAGCCCTGCGCCCGGGAGGCGGCGGCGATGCGGGCGCCGAGGCGCAGCGCCTGCCGCGCCGGCAGGTCCCGCTGCGTGAGGGCGAAGGCGGCAGCCCGCGCCAGGCCGAAGGGGCTGCGCGGCATCGGCGCGGCCGCCCCCTCCTCCACCAGGGGGAAAGGCAGGACCGGGCAGCCCAGCCCGCGAAGCGCGGCGAGGTCCGCCGGCACGGGCCGCCCGGTGGGCAGGACCAGGAGAAGCGGGGCCCCGAAGCCACGGGGGCTGGCATCGAAGGGCATGGCGTCGAACGGCATGGTTCGGACTCCTCGGGCGCGGTTGGGGGCTGCGCCGCCCCCCGCCACGCAGGCGCCGTGCCGCGACATTTCGCGGCTGCCGGCGCCGTGCCCTGGAACCGCCAACGGTTTGATCCGGCTTCGGAATCCGGGCGAAGCCGGGCCCGGTCGCGGGATGCAACGCGGCCCGGCGCGGCGGCGCCTCTTGCAATCTGCAACGCAACCCTCCGGCACGACCCCTGCACCACGCCCCTCAGGCAGGCCCCTTCCGGCCCGCCGCGATGCAGATCGAGAGGCGCCCGTGTCCGAAACCCCCAAGCTCAGCGTCGTCATCCCCGCCCGCAACGCGCTCCGCTGGCTGCCGGGCGCCATCGCCTCCCTCGGCGGGCGGATGGATATCGAGATCCTGGTCGTCGATGATGGCTCCACCGACGGGACGGCCGGCTATCTCCGCGGCATCGCGCGGTCCGACCAGCGCATCCGGCCCCTGGTCTCGGCGGGGGAAGGCCCGGCGGCGGCGCGCAACACCGGCATCGCCGAGGCCCGCGCGCCGCTGGTCGCCTTCCTGGATGCGGATGACCGCTGGCGCCGGGGCAAGATCGCGGCGCAGCTGGAACTGCACCGGCTGCATCCGGACCTCGCCTTCTCCTTCACCGATCATCGCCGCTTCGGGGAGGACGGGGCGGCGCTGGCGGGCGGCCTGGCGCGCTGCGCCACCTTCGCCGCGCGCCACGCCATGCGGCGCGAAGGCTTCGTGCTGGACCGCGACGCGCAGGCGCAGATCTATGCGGAGCCCGTGGTCGCGACCTCCACCGTCATGGCCCGCACCGACCTGCTGCGCGCGGTCGGCGGCTTCAACGAACAGCTTTCGCGCGCGGAAGACTGGGACCTGTGGCTGCATCTGGCCGCCTGCGGCCCGGTGGGCTGCCTGCCCCAGCCGCTGGCCGACCGCCTGGTGCGGGTGCTGGACCCCGATGGGCAGGAGACGATGCTGCGCCGCGCCGCGCGCCGCCGAGTGGCCGAAGCCTATGCCGCGCCGGCCCGGCTGCTGGATGAGGACGCGCCGCGGGCCTGCCGCAGCAGCCAGCTGGCGCTGGATGCCGATGGCGCGGCCATGGCCGGCAAGCGCGTGCAGGCGGCGCTGCTGCGGCTGTCCGCCCTGGCCAGCCATCCGCGGCGTGAGACCGCCCACGCCGTCGCCTGGGACCTGCTGCGCGGCCGCCAGCCCGCGCTGGCGCAGCGGGGGGCCTGATCCATGCAGGCTGCCATCGCCTTCCCCGCCATGCAGGTCGTTGACCGCCTCGTCGCGGAGTGCCACAGGTTCGAGGTGAGCGCGATCGACCCCGACATTGCCGGCCAACTGGCCTCCGAGCTGCCGCTCGAGGATTTCGTCCGCATCGTCCGGACCTTCGAGGATGATCTGGGCCGCCTGGCCGGGCAGCTGGAAGCCGCCGTCGCCGCCGGCGACCAGGACGGCTATCGCCGTGCCGCGCACAGCCTGGCGGGCGCCGCGGCGGCCGTCGGCGCGCGGCGCCTTGAACACGTCGCGCGGCTCGGCATGGATCATCGCGCGCAGGTCGATCCCCGCACCATCGCGCTGCATGTGCAGCATGAGGCGCGGGCCGCGCTGGCCGAACTCGCCGCGCTGGCCGACAACCCGCCCGGCTCCGCCTAGGCCCCGATGGCCGGGGCCGCCGCGCGCGTCCTGATCGTCGAGGATACGCCCACCCAGGCCGAGGTCGCCCGCGCGCTGCTGCGCGACCTGGGCCATGAGATCCGCGTGGCGGAAACCGGCGCGGCGGCCGTCGAGCAGACCCTGGCCTGGCGGCCCGACGCCATCCTGATGGATATCGAGCTGCCCGACTTCTCGGGCTTCGAGGCGATGCGCCGGCTGCGCGCCGCGGGCATCGAGACCGCCATCATCGTCGTCACCGCGCATGGCAGCGTGAACCACGCGGTGGAGGCGATGCGCGAGGGCGCGGTCGACTTCATCGTCAAGCCCTACGCCAAGACCCGCCTGACGGTGACGCTGCAGAACGCGCTGGAGAAGCGCGCGCTGGCCAGCGAGCTGCGCGCGGTGAAGGCGCAGCTGACGCGCGACCGCTTCATGGGCTTCATCGGCGGGTCGCCCGCCATGCAGGCGGTCTACCGCACCATCGAAAGCGTCGCCGCCAGCCGCGCCAACGTCTTCATCACCGGGGAGAGCGGTACGGGCAAGGAACTGGCGGCGGAGGCGGTACACCGCGCGAGCCCCCGCCGCGCCGGCCCCTTCATCGCGCTGAACTGCGGCGCCATCCCGCGCGACCTGCTGGAGAGCGAGATCTTCGGCCATGTGAAGGGCGCCTTCAGCGGCGCCACCGACAACCGCGTCGGCGCCGCGCGCCAGGCCGATGGCGGCACGCTGTTCCTGGACGAGATCGGCGAATTGCCGCTCGACATGCAGGTGAAGCTGCTGCGCTTCGTGCAGACCGGCAGCTACCAGCCTGTCGGGGCCTCCAGGCCCGAGAAGGGGGATGTGCGCTTCGTCTCCGCCACCAACCGCGATCCCTGGGCGGAGGTGGAGGCCGGGCGGTTCCGGGAGGATCTGTACTACCGCCTCTATGTCGTGCCGGTGGAGATGCCGCCGCTGCGCGCGCGGGGCGCCGACGTGGCGCTGGTGGCGCGCCACTTCCTGGCGGCCTTCGCGAAGGAGGAAGGCAAGCGCTTCCGGTCCTTCGCGCGGGAGGCCGAGGCGGCGCTGATGACCTATGCCTGGCCCGGCAATGTCCGCCAGCTGCAGAACGTGATCCGCAACATCGCCGTGCTGCATGATGGCGAACGGGTGGAGGCGGCGATGCTGCCGCCGATGCTGCTGCGCACCGGGTCCGGCCGCGCACCCGCGCCCATCCCGGTCCCCGTCGCCCCGCCGCCCATGCCCGTCGCGGTGGTGACGCGGCTGGAGCCGCAGGCCTGGCCGGAGCCGGAGGAGGAGGCGCCCCCGCCGCCGATCGCGATGCCGCGGATGCCGGAGCCCGAGCCCGCCCCGGCCTGGCCGCCGGCGCGGATCGAGGATTTCCAGCCGCTGGCGGAGATGGAGAAGCGCTACATCCTGGCCGCGCTGGACCAGGTGGCGCAGGACGTGCCGCGCGCGGCCTCCGTCCTGCGAATCAACCCCTCCACCATCTACCGCAAGCTGCAGGCCTGGCGGGCGGAGGAAGGGGGGGCGTAGGTCAGGCCGGCGTGGTGCGGTCGCCCTCGCCCAGTGCACGCTGCATGAAGACCACGTCCACCCAGCGGCCGAACTTCAGGCCGGCCGCCTTCAGCACGCCGGCCTGGCGGAAGCCCAGCGAGACATGCAGGCCGATAGAGCCGACATTCTCCGAATCGCCGATCACGGCGAACATCTGCCGGAAGCCGCAATCGGTGGCGCGGGCCAGCAGCGCCTCCACCAGCGCCTTGCCGACGCCCTGGCCGCGGACGTCGTCGCGGATGTAGATCGAATCCTCCGCGGCGAAGCGGTAGGCGGAGCGGTCGCGGAACTGGTTGAAATAGGCGTAGCCGATGACGCTGCCATCCAGCTCCGCCACCAGCCAGGCCCAGCCCGCGCCCTGCACCTTGGCGATGCGGGCAGCCATCTCGGCCTCGGCCGGGGGCGTCTCCTCGAAGGTGCCGGTGCCGACGGCGACGTGGTGCGCGTAGATGGCGGTGATGGCCGGCACGTCGGCCGGCTTGGCGTCACGGATCAGCATGGCGACACGGCTTGCCCCAGGGAGGAAGGTAGGGAGGCATTAGGCGCAGCGTCCGGCGGCGGCAAGCACCGCCGCCATGCCGGTTCAGACGGGCAGGTGCAGCGCGGCCGCCACCTTCTCCGCCAGCGCCAGCAGGGCGCGGTCCCGCCCGGGGGCCGCGGCCAGGGAAAGCCCGACCGGCGCGCCATCCACCTTGGCCGCCGGGATCGTCACCTCGCACAGCCCGGCCAGGCCGGCGATGGCGGTGACGCCCATGGTGCGTTCGCGGATGGCCTGCTGCGACTCGGCGCTGGCGTTGAGGTGCGGCGCGGGGATGGGGGAGGTCGGGTAGGCCAGCACGGCGCCGCCCGCCAGCAGCGCGCGGATGCGGGTGCGGAAGACGTCGCGGAAGGCGCGGGCGGCGGCGGCGCGGGCGGGGTCCGTGGCCTTCGCCGCGGCGAAGCGTTCGCCGACGCCGGGGCCGAAGGCGGGCTTCACCGCCTCCACCCAGCTGCCGAGGCTGGCCCAGGCTTCCTCCGCCTGGGCGGCGCGGAAATGCTCGAACAACTGGTCGAGGCTTTCGGGCGCGACATGGACCGACAGCGCGGGGCCCAGCACCTTCTCCGCCCCCGCCAGCGCCGGGACCAGCGCGGTCGCGGTCTGCGGCACGGCGTTCACCCAGGCTTCCTGCACCTTCAGCAGCGGGCCGAGCGCGCCTTCGCCGCCACCGGGCAGCAGCACCTCACCCACCCGGCGGAGGATGGAGGCGCGGGTGGCGAACCAGCCGGCGGTGTCGAAGCTGGGGCCGAGCGGACAGGCGCCCGTCAGGTTCACCGCACCCCAGGAGGGGCGGATGCCGAACAGCCCGCAATAGCTGGCGGGGATGCGGACGGAACCGCCGGTGTCCGATCCCAGGGCGAAATCGACGAGGCCCGCCGCCGTGGCGGCGGCGGAGCCGCAGGAGGACCCGCCCGGGAAGCGGTCCGGCGCCGCGGGGTTGATGGGCGTGCCGTGCCAGACATTCTCGCCCGTCAGGCCATAGGCGAGTTCCACCGTCTTGGTCTTGCCGCGCAGGCTGGCGCCGGCCTGCAGCAGGGCGAGGACAACGGGCGCGGTGGCGGCGGCCGGGGCGTGGGTGCGCGCCCAGTCGGGATTGCCGTAGCTGGTGCCGACGCCGGCGACGTCGAACAGGTCCTTCACCGCGAAGGCCAGGCCCGCAAGGGGCCCGGCCGGCGCCCCCGCGATCTGCGTGCGGGGTCCCGGCACGAAGGCGCCGACCTTGTCCTCGATTGCACCCGCCACCTGGTGTCTCCGCATCCATCCCGTAACGATGGAAGCCTGCGGCAGGCGGGGCGGGATGGCAACCGGTCAGACGACCGGCCGGACCCGGCGTCAGGTCAGCGGCATCAGCGCCGACTTGGTGGCCAGCGCCGCGAGCACGGCGAGCGCCACCGCGCCGCCCATGGGCAGGCGGCGGATGCCGATCGCGAAGACGGCGGTGGCCATGATGACGCCCCAGGCGGCGACGTCACCGAAATCGATCATGGCGGAGAGCGGCGGCATGGTCGTGGTCTCCTCTGGCTGGCGCGTGGAGGATACATGACGGCCGCGTCAGTTTCGAGGGCGAAGAGGGCTGTCAGCGCAGCCCGGCCGTGGCGGCGGAGAGGGAGGCGCGCGGCCGCCCGGCATGGTCCCAGTTGGAATCGTCCAGCCAGGCCGCGATGCGCGCTCGGCGGTCCGGCCATTCATCCTCCAGGATCGAGTAGAAGGCGGTGTCGCGCCGGCGGCCCTTCACGACGAGATGGGCGCGGAGCGTCCCTTCCTCCACGAAGCCCAGCCTGGCGGCGGCGGCGCGGGAGGGGGCGTTGAGGGCGTTGCACTTCCAGACGAGGCGGCGGTAGCCGAGATCATCCATCGCATGGCGCATCAGGAGGAACATCGCCTCCGTCGCCGCGCGCGTGCGCTGCAGGCGGGGCGAGAACCAGATGTGGCCGATCTCGATCGCCGCATTGGCGGGCTGGATTTCCATCAAGGTGAGCCAGCCGGAGACGGCACCGCTGCTGTGCGGGCGGATGGCCCAGGCCATGGGGTCGTGCTGGGCGGCGAAGGCGGCGACGTGGCGGCGCATGGCATCCGCATCGGCGAAGGGGCCGTAGCCCATATAGGCCCAGCCATCGCCCGTGCGGTCGGCCTGCGCGGCATCCCAGAGTTCGGCCGCGTGGCGGATGGCGAGCGGTTCCAGCGTGACGGCGCGCCCGGCATGGGGAATGCGCGCGGGCAGGGGGCGTGGCGTGGCATCGACGACGGGGCCGACGGGAGGTTCGGTCATGCAGCAGGGCCTTGCGATGGGCGGCGCGGGCAGGATGGCGCCTGACCGCCGGTCGCGCCAGCCATGCAGCGGTTCCGCGTTGCGGGCCAGGGGCGGATGTCGCATTAGGGCCGGCATGACCCAGAACAGCGCCCAGCCGGTCATGGAGACCGCCCCGCCCGGCTTCTACCTGGAGGAGGTTCTGTCCGTTCACCATTGGACGGACCGCCTCTTCTCCTTCACCTGCACGCGCAGCCCGCAATTCCGCTTCGGCGCGGGGCAGTTCGCGATGATCGGGCTGATGGTGGACGGCAAGCCGCTGGTGCGCGCCTATTCCATGGTGTCCCCGCCCTGGGAGGAGCACCTGGAGTTCCTTTCCATCAAGGTGCAGCAGGGGCCGCTGACGTCCCGCCTGCAACACATCCGGCCGGGCGACCGCGTGCTGATCGGGCGCAAGGCGACGGGCACGCTGGTGCCGGACAACCTGGCGCCGGGTGGCACGCTGTGGCTCTGCGGCACGGGCACGGGGCTCGCCCCCTTCATGAGCCTGGCGCGCGATCCCGAGACCTATGACCGCTTCGACCGCGTCGTGCTGGCGCATACGGTGCGGCAGGTGGCGGAACTGGCCTATCGCGAGCTGATCGAGGGCCTGGGCGACCACGAACTGCTGGGCGAGCTGGTGCGGGAGAAGCTGACCTACTACCCGAGCGTCACGCGCGAGCCCTTCCGCCACCAGGGGCGCATCACGACGCTGCTGGAAAGCGGGCAGATCTGCCGGGAACTCGGCTTGCCCCCGCTCTCCCCCGCCACGGACCGGGTGATGCTGTGCGGGAGCGAGGCGATGAACGCCGACATGCGCACCCTGCTGGAAGCGCGCGGCTTCGAGGAAGGCGCCAACAACAAGCCCGGCACCTATGTCGTGGAAAAGGCCTTCGTCACGAAATAGGGCGACACGAAGTAGGGCGGCACCCGCCAGTATACCGGCAACGGTTGAAGTTTCCTTCAGCTTTCCGTAATGGGGACGCGGAAGCAGGGACCGGTCCGACTCGCTGAGCGAGGGGCCGGCCGCGGGAGGAAACGATGACTGAGCCTACCACGACCGTGCCCGCACGCCGCGGGCTCCTCAAGGCCGCCGCCGTTGGCGCGGTGGGGACAGCGGTCCTCGCGACGCCGGGCGTCAGCCGCGCGCAGACCACCACCTGGCGGTTCCAGTCCACCTGGCCGCAGCGCGACATCTTCCATGAATTCGCCCAGGACTATGTCAGCCGCGTCAACACGCTGTCCGGCGGCCGGCTGCGCCTGGAACTTCTGGCGGCCGGCGCCGTGGTCGGCGCCTTCCAGCTGCTGGATGCGGTCTCCGCCGGCACGCTCGATGGCGGGCATGGCGTGACGGCCTATTGGTGGGGCAAGAACCCGGCCTTCAGCCTGTTCGGCACCTCCGCCCCCTGGTTCGGCGATGCCAACCAGTTCCTCGGCTGGTTCTACCACGGCGGTGGAGAGGCCCTGTACCGGGAGCTGATGCACGGCATCGTGCGCGCCAACGCGATCGGCTACCTGACCGGCCCGATGCCCTGCCAGCCGCTCGGCTGGTTCCGCAACAACGTCGAGAACCCCGAGCAGCTGCGCGGCCTGCGCTACCGCACCGTCGGCCTGAACGCCGACGTCGCGACGACGCTCGGCATGGCCGTGGTGTCGCTGCCGGGTGGTGAGATCGTGCCGGCGCTGGAGCGGGGCGTGATCGACGGCGCGGAGTTCAACAACCCGTCCTCCGACCGCCTGCTCGGCTTCCCGGACGTCGCCAAGAACTACATGCTGCAGAGCTTCGGCCAGCCCGTCGAATCCTTCGAGGTGCTGTTCAACCGCCAGAAGGCGGAAGCGCTGCCGCAGGAACTGCAGCAGGTGCTGAAGATCGCCGCCGAGGCCGCGTCTTCCGACATGCTGTGGAAGGCGATGGACCGCTACCCCCGCGACCTGCAGGCGATGGCGAGCCAGCAGGGCGTGCAGGTGCGCTCCACCCCGCGATCCATCCTGGATGCGCAGCTGCGCGCCTGGGACGGCGTGCTGACGAAGTACGAGGCCGATCCCTTCTTCAAGAAGGTCTGCGACAGCCAGCGCGACTGGTGCCGCCGCGTCGGCGCCTACTTCCTGCGCGCCACGGCATCGCCCGCCGTCTCCTACAACCACTTCTTCGCCCGCGGCTGAACGCCCGGCGCCCCGGTCGCAAGGCCGGGGCGCTTTCCACGTCGGAGACGCGCACGCCGTGCAGCAGATCCTCCTCGGCATCGACCGGCTCAGCACGCTGGTCGGGCAGATCTTCTCCTGGTGCATCCTGCTGTTGACGGGCGTCATCGTCTATGACGTCTGCGCCCGGCGCTTCTTCGCAGCACCCACGACCTGGGGCTACGACGTCGCCTACATGCTCTACGGCACGCTGTTCATGATGGCGGGTGCCTACGCGCTGTCGCGCAACGGGCATGTGCGGGGCGACTTCCTGTACCGCAACTTCAGCCCCGCGCTGCAGGCGAAGTTCGACCTGACGCTCTACATCCTGTTCTTCTTCCCGGCGATCTTCGCCTTCATGATCTCCGGCTGGCACTTCTTCGCCGACAGCATGGCGCAGAATGAGCGCAGCATGTTCAGCCCGAACGGGCCGATCATCTGGCCCTTCAAGTTCCTCATCCCGCTGGTGGGCTTCCTGCTGCTGCTGCAGGGGCTGGTGGAAACGGTGCGCTGTATCCAGGCCATCCGCACCGGCGAATGGCCGCAACGCCTTTCGGATGTGGAGGAGCTGGACAAGCAGATCCTGGCCGCCGCCGAGGCGAAGGGCGCGGAAGCGCTGGCCGCGGAGATGGCCCGGGGCGGAGAGGCCGCGGTGCTCGGCGCCGTGCAGTCCACCAATGCCGCGGCGTCGCGCGACCCCGCCCCGCGCCACCCCCACGCCTGACCCTCGGGATACCTGACCGATGAGTGACGCCGCATGAGTGACGCCGCGTTGGGGCTCACGCAGCTCCTGCTGTTCCTGTTCTTCATCATGCTGGGCTTCCCCATCGCCTTCACGCTGATGGCGATGGGCCTGTTCTTCGGCTACCTCGGTATGCAGGACCGGGTCTTCGACCTGCTGGTGCAGCGCACCTACGCCGTCATGGCGAATGACGTGCTGATCTCCGTGCCGCTCTTCGTCTTCATGGGCTACATCATCGAACGCGCGAACATCCTGGACCGATTGTTCAGGTCGCTGCAGCTGGCCTCCGGCAGCGTGCCGGGAAGCCTCGCGGTCGCGACGCTCGTCACCTGCGCGCTGTTCGCCACCGCGACGGGCATCGTCGGCGCGGTGGTCACGCTGATGGGTCTGCTGGCGTTCCCCGCCATGCTGCGCGCGGGCTACGACCCGAAGCTGGCGGCGGGTGTCACCTGCGCGGGCGGCTGCCTCGGCATCCTCATCCCGCCCTCGATCATGCTGATCCTCTATGGCGCGACGGCGGGCGTTTCCGTCGTGCAGCTCTATGCCGCGGCCTTCATCCCCGGCATCTCGCTGGCGCTGCTCTATGTCGCCTACGCGATCGGCGTCGGCATCTTCAAGCCGGCGATGGCGCCACGCCTGCCGCCGGAGGAACGCAACGTCCCGGTCGCGACCATCTTCCTGGCGCTGGCGCAGTCCTTCCTGCCCCTGGCGCTGCTGATCGCCTCCGTGCTCGGCTCCATCATCATGGGGCTGGCGACGCCGTCGGAAGCGGCGGCGATGGGATCGCTCGGCTCCATCATCCTCGCCATCGTCTATCGCGCCTTCACCTGGCAGAAGCTGAAGGAAAGCGTGTTCCTGACGGCGCGCACCAGCGCGATGGTCTGCTGGCTCTTCGTCGGCAGCTACATCTTCTCCTCCGTCTTCGGCTACCTCGGCGGGCAGTCGGTGGTGGAGGAATTCGTGAAGTCCCTGCCGCTGAACAGCTTCACCTTCATGCTGCTGGCGCAGGTCATCATCTTCATCCTGGGCTGGCCGCTGGAATGGACGGAGATCATCGTGATCTTCGTGCCGATCTTCCTGCCGCTGCTGGATGATTTCGGCGTCAGCCCGCTGTTCTTCGGCATCCTGGTGGCGCTGAACCTGCAGACCAGCTTCCTCAGCCCGCCCGTCGCCATGGCCGCCTTCTACCTGAAGGGCGTCGCGCCGCCGCACGTGAAGCTGGAGGACATCTTCAAGGGCTGCATGCCCTTCATCTACATCGTCGTCTTCTGCATGGGCATGGTCTACCTCTTCCCGGCCCTGGTCACCTGGCTGCCGGAGACGCTGTATTCCGGTGCGCCGGCCGGTTCGGCCGCGCCGGCCGTGCTGGATGCGCCGCCCGCGGGCGGGTTCCAGGAGGATGAGGAAATCCGCCTCCCCTCGATGAACTGATGGCGACGGATATCGAGGGCGCCGCCCGCTGGTTGGCGGAGGCGGTGGAGACCGGCAATCCGCTGGCCGCGCTGCCGGAGGGCCTGGCGCCGGCCAGCCTGGCGGAGGCGGAGGAGATCGCCGCCGCGGTGCTGGAGGCGCTGCGTATCACCCCCTGCGGGCTGCGCGTGCTGCGTGGCGCGGGGCTGGCGGGGCCGATGGTGGAGGGGCGGCTGGTGCCGTCCGGGTCGCCGGTGGCCGCGGGCATGCTGCGGCATGGCCAGGCCAGCGCCGCGGTGGTCGGCGTGCTGGCGGAGGCGCTGGGGGAGGGCCCGCCGGTGCTGGCGCGGGTGCATCCCGCGATCGACCTTTCCGCCACCCGCTTCACGGAGGCGCCGGCTGACCGGTTGGTGCTGACGGCGGACCTGGCGCGGCTCGGCCTGGTGGTGACGGGGCGCGGGCGGCCGATGCCGGAGAGCCCGGTGCGGATCGCGATCGGCCCGGCCGGCCATCGCCGGCGGGGCGAGGCCTTCGAGCTCGCGGCGCTGTTCACGGAGGCTGCGGCGGTGGCGCGGGACTGGGGCGGCCTGCCGGCGGGCGCGCTGCTGGTCGTCGCCGGTCTTGGTGAGATAGTGCCGGCCGAGGGCGCGCTGCGCGTCACTGTCAGCGGCCTGGGCGTGGCTGAGGCCAAGATCGGCTAGAGGGCGGCCAAACCCCCACCCCGACCAGCCTGCGGCGTCGCGGCAGCGCCGCGACCCCCCGCAAGCGCGGGGAAGGGAGCTCCCTCAGGCCCTCCTAAACCGCGCGCTGGTCACCGCATCCTCCCGCAGGGCCGCCTCCACCTCCGCCCGCGCACCCTCCGTCTCCACCACCGCCACCACCCTATCGAACCAGGCGCAGGCGCCGCGCACGCGTGCCTGGAACAGCCGGTCCAACGCCGCTGCCGCCGCGCTGCGCCCGGCGCAGCAGGTGCAGGCGGCGGCGTGGGAGGGCCCGGTCGGGTCGAAGCTTACCTGGGCGACGGCGCCGGCAGGCAGGGGGCCGGGAGGGGCTTCCGCCAGCAGCGCGGCCGGCTTGCCGGAGGCCAGCAGGGCGTCGAGCCCGCTGCCCGGGGGCAGGAGGGTCAGGGGGATTCGGGCGTCAAGGGACCATGCCATGCACTGGACATAAGGATATGTTTATGTCATTTGCAAGCCATGGAAGACCTTCTGACGCAACTCCGCGCCGCAGCGGAGCCGACCCGGCTGCGCCTGCTGGCGCTCTGCGCGCGCAGCGCGTTGTGCGTCAGCGACCTCTGCGACGTGCTGGGGCAGAGCCAGCCGCGCCTGTCCCGCCACCTGAAGCTGCTGGTGGAAGCCGGGCTGCTGGAACGGGTGCCGGAGGGGGCCAACGCCTATTTCCAGCTGCCCGGCGATGCCGGCGTCGCCCGCATGATCCTGGCCCGCCTGCCGGAGGATGACCCCCGGCTGGCGGCCGACCGCCGCGCCGCGGCGCGCATCGCCGCCGAACGCGCCCGCGCGGCCTCCG
Organism: Acetobacteraceae bacterium; assembly: GCA_027482245.1. Lineage (GTDB taxonomy): Bacteria > Pseudomonadota > Alphaproteobacteria > Acetobacterales > Acetobacteraceae > Falsiroseomonas. The sequence goes on from JAIXWG010000031.1 coordinate 148,589, forward strand.
CCGCCTTCCGGGAGGGCGGCATGGACTGGGACGAGCTGCGGGCGCTGGACCTGCCGGCCGGGGATATCGAACAGGCGCTGGTCAGCCTGCTGCCGCCGCGCGCGGATGCGCTGCTGGATATCGGCACGGGCACGGGACGGCTGCTGGAACTGGTGGCGGATCGGGTGGAACGCGCGCTCGGCGTCGATGCCAGCCGGGACATGCTGGCGCTGGCCCGCGCGCGGATCGCGGAGCGTGGCATCGCCCATCGCGCCACGGTGCGCCAGGCGGACATGTACCGCCTGCCCTTCGCCGATGGTGCCTTCGATGCCGTCGCGCTGCAGATGGTGCTGCACTACGCGGAAGACCCGGCCGCCGCGGTGGCGGAGGCCGCCCGCGTGCTGCATCCCGAGGGCACGCTGATCATCGCCGACCTGGCGCCGCATGGGCGATCGGACCTGCTGCAGCGCCATGCCCATCGCTGGCCCGGCTTCGACGATGCCGCCATCGCCGGATGGCTCGGCGCCGCCGGCTGCACATTGTCATCCCCCATCGAGGTTCCGGGCCCGCTGGCCGTCCGGCTCTGGCCTGCCCGGCGCGTCGCCGGCTTCGCCGAGCCGCGCCACGCCATCGCGCTCTGACCCGATTCCTTCGCTGAGAGAACCAAGCATGACCTCGCGCCCCCATCTCCTCGACGCGCTTCGCGACCAGGTGCTGCTCTGCGACGGCGGCTTCGGCGCGCGCATCCAGTCCATGACGCTGGACGTCGAGAAGGATTTCTGGGGCAAGGAGAACTGCACGGAGGTGCTGAACCTCTCCCGCCCCGACATCGTGCGCGACATCCACCGCAGCTACTACGAGGCGGGGTCGGACATGGTGCTGACCAACAGCTTCGGCGGCAGCCCCATCACGCTCGGCGAGTTCGAGCTGGAGGAGAAGGCCTTCGAGATCAACAAGCTCAGCGTGGAGCTGGCGCGGGAGGCGGCGGAGAGCTTCGCCGATGGGCGCCACCGCTGGGTGATCGGCGATATCGGGCCGGGGACGAAGCTGCCGAGCCTCGGTAACATCGACTACGACACGCTGGAAGCGGCGCTGGTCGCGCAGTGCCGCGGCCTGATCGCGGGCGGCGCCGATGCGCTACTGACGGAGACGAACCAGGACACGCTGTTCATCAAGGCCGCCGTCAACGCCTGCAAGATCGCGAAGGCGGAGACGAAGTCGGACATCCCGATCTTCGTGCAGGTGACGGTGGAGACGACGGGCACGCTGCTGGTCGGCCCCGACATCGCCGCGGCGACGACGGTGGTGCATTCGCTCGACGTGCCGCTGATCGGCCTGAACTGCGCGACGGGTCCGCAGGAGATGGCGGAGCATGTGCGCTGGCTCAGCCGCAACTGGCCCGGGATGCTCAGCGTGCAGCCCAATGCGGGCCTGCCGGAACTGATGGATGGCAAGACCCACTACCCGCTGGGCCCGGTGGAGCTGGCGTCCTGGATGGAACGCTTCATCCTGGAGGATGGGCTGAACCTGATCGGCGGCTGCTGCGGCACCTCCACCCCGCATATCCAGGCGCTCGATGAACTGCTGCGCAAGCATGGCGGCGCGCGCACGCGGCCGGCGCCGGTGAAGCGCAACTCCGTCTGGGTGCCCTCCGTCGCCAGCCTCTACACCGCGACGTCGCTGCGGCAGGAGAACAGCTACTTCTCCATCGGCGAACGCTGCAACGCCAACGGCTCCAAGGCTTGGCGCGAACGCCAGGCAGCGCATGACTGGGATGGTTGCGTCGCCATCGGCCGTGAACAGGTGGCGGAGGGGTCGAACAGCCTCGATGTCTGCACGGCCTTCGTCGGGCGCAATGAGATCCAGGAGATGAACGAGGTCATCCGCCGCTTCACCTCGAGCGTGAACAGCCCGCTGGTGATCGACAGCACGGAAACGCCCGTGATCGAGGCCGCGCTGAAGCTGCATGGCGGCAAGCCGATCATCAACTCCATCAACTTCGAGGATGGCGAGCATGCGGCGCATGAACGCCTGCTGCTGGCGAAGAAGTTCGGCGCGGCGGTCATCGCGCTGACCATCGACGAGGTCGGCATGGCGAAGACGGCGGAGGACAAGCTCCGCATCGCGCGGCGCCTGGTCGATTTCGCCTGCAACCAGCACGGGCTGGCGCAGTCCGACCTGATGATCGACCCGCTGACCTTCACCATCGCGACCGGCAACGAGGATGACCGCAAGCTCGGCGTCTGGACGCTGGACGGCATCCGCATGATCCGGGAGGAATTCCCGGACATCCAGATCATCCTGGGGCTCTCCAACATCAGCTTCGGCCTGAACCCCGCGGCGCGGCACGTGCTGAACAGCGTGTTCCTGGACCACGCCGTGAAGGCGGGCATGACGGGGGCGATCGTCCACGTCTCCAAGATCAAGCCGCTGCACGCCATCCCGCCGGAGGAGGTGGCGGTGATCGAGGATTTGATCTTCGACCGCCGCCGCGAAGGCTACGACCCGCTGCAGAAGGTGCTGGAGATCTTCTCCGGCCGGAAGGCCGCCGACAGCGGCGCGAAGAAGCGCGCGGAGACGGTGGAAGGGCGCCTCAAGGACCGGATCGTGGACGGCGACCGCAAGGGGCTGGATGACGAGCTGGCGGATGCGCTGGCCAAGGGGCTGACGCCGCTGTCCATCATCAACGACGTGCTGCTGGACGGCATGAAGGTGGTCGGCGAGCTGTTCGGCGCCGGCAAGATGCAGCTGCCCTTCGTGCTCCAGAGTGCGGAGACGATGAAGGCCGCCGTCGCCTACCTCGAGCCCCACATGGAGCGGATCGAGGGGCAGGAGAAGGGGACGATCGTGCTCGGCACCGTCAAGGGCGACGTGCACGACATCGGCAAGAACCTCGTCGACATCATCCTGACCAACAACGGCTACCGGGTCGTCAACCTCGGCATCAAGGTGCCGCTGAACGACATCGTGGCGGCGGCGAAGACGCACAAGGCGCATGCCATCGGCATGTCGGGGCTGCTGGTGAAGTCCACGGTGGTGATGCGGGAGAACCTGGAGGAGATGAGCCGCCAGGGCATCGACATCCCCGTGCTGCTGGGCGGCGCCGCGCTGACGCGGAACTACGTGGAGGATGACTGCGTGCGGTCCTACGCCTGCGGGCGCGTGGCCTATGCGCGGGATGCCTTCGATGGCCTGCACCTGATGGACAAGGTGATGGGCAACGGCTTCGACGACTACCTGGCCGCGCTGCAGACGAAGCGCGCGGGTAAGGCGAAGAACGAGAAGCGGACGCTGGGCCAGGCCGATCCGCGCGGCTTCGCGCCCGTCGATGTCAACTACGCGCAGGAACGCCGCCGGCGCGTGGCGGCGGAAAGCGCCGTGCCCGTGCCGCCCTTCTGGGGGCCGCGCGTGATGGAAGCCGCGCCCAAGGCGATCGTGCCCTTCATCAACGAACGCAGCCTCTATCAATTCCAGTGGGGCTTCCGGAAGGCCGGGCGGTCGCTGGATGATTTCCTCGGCTGGGCGAAGCAGGAACTGCGCCCGGTGCTGAAGCGCATGCTGGCGCTGGCGGAGGCCGACAACATCCTGAAGCCGCAGGCGATCTACGGCTACTGGAAGGCCGCCGGCCAGGGCAACGACGTCGTGCTCTTCGAGGAGGATGGCATCACGGAAGCCTGGCGCTTCACCCTGCCGCGCCAGCCCAAGCCGGACGGCGAATGCATCGCCGACTTCCTGCGGGACATCGAGGACGGGCCCGACAAGCGCGACGTGATGGGCCTGCAGGTCGTGACCGTCGGCCAGAAGGCGTCCGACATCGCGCGGGAATGGTTCGAAGAGAACCGCTACCAGGACTACCTCTACCTGCACGGCCTGTCGGTGGAGATGGCGGAGGCGATGGCGGAATACGTCCACAAGCGCATCCGCGCCGAACTCGGCTTCGCCGGGGAGGATGACCGCGACATCGACAAGATGCTAAGCCAGGGCTACCGCGGCGGCCGCTATTCCTTCGGCTACCCCGCCTGCCCGCGGCTGGAGGACCAGGAAGGCCTGCTGCGGCTGCTGAAGGCGGATCGTGTCGGCGTGACGCTGTCCGACGAATGGCAGCTGCATCCGGAGCAGTCGACCAGCGCCATCGTGCTGCACCACCCGCGGGCCAAGTACTTCTCCGTGTAGGAAGCTGCGGGGCTGGCATGAGCGGTCCGGGGTTGCGGGGACGCACCCCGGCGCGGCATCAATCGGGCTCCGCAGGAGTTTAGTCCCTTGTCCGCTGACACTTCGCGCGTGGCTGCCTGATGCCAGGCACGACCCGCGTCGAAACCATCGCCACCGCCAGCGTCGGGATCGCGCTGGCCGTGCTCGGGCTGAAGGCGGGCGCCTGGTGGCTGACGGGCAGCGTCGCGCTCTTCGCCGATGCGGTGGAAAGCGTGGTGAACGTGGCGGCGGCGCTGGCGGCGCTGGCGGCGATCCGCGTCTCCGCCCGGCCGCCCGATGCCGACCATCCCTACGGCCATGCGAAGGCGGAGTATTTCTCCGCCGTGCTGGAAGGCGCGCTGATCATCGTGGCCGCCGTGCTGATCCTGCACGAGGCCTGGGGCGCCTGGCAGGCGCCACGGGTGCTGGAGGGCGCGGCCTCCGGCCTGCTGGTCTCCGCCATCGCGACGGGCATCAATGCGGGCTGGGCGGCCTTCCTGTTCCGGCGGGGCAGGGCGTCGCGGTCGCCCGCGCTGCTGGCCGATGCGCGGCACCTGCTGTCGGATGTCGTGACCTCCGGCGGCGTGATCGTCGGCGTCGCGCTGGTGGCGCTGACGGGCCAGGCCTGGATCGACCCGGCGCTGGCGGCGCTGACGGCGCTGAACATCCTGTTCTCCGGCTGGCAGCTGATGCGCGAATCCGTGGGCGGGCTGATGGATGAGGCCGTGCCGCCGGAAGCGCTGGGCCGCATCCGCAGCCTGGTCGCGACCCATGCCGAAGGCGCGATCGAGGCGCATGACCTCCGCACCCGCCATTCCGGGCGCTTCACCTTCGTGGAGTTCCACCTGGTGGTGCCAGGCGACATGACGGTGACCCAGGCGCATAAGATCTGCGACCGGGTGGAGGCCGCGCTGAAGGCGGAGCTGGATGCCGCCGTCATCACCATCCATGTGGAGCCCGAGGGCAAGGCGAAGCACCAGGGCGTGCTGGTGTTGTGACGCGCTGGCGGCGGCACAGCCCCCTGCTGGCGTCGCTGCTGGCCCATGCCGCGGTGGCGGGCGCCCTTGTCCTGGCGAACCGCGAGGAGCCGCCGGTGGCGCTCGACCAGGGCGTGGCGCTGGTCTGGGACGAGACGCCGGGCAGCGGCGACGCGGTCGATGTGGCGCCGGAACTACCCGGCGCGCCGCCCTCCGTGCCCGCCCTGGCGGCGGAGGCCGTGCCGCCCGCGCCACCGCCGCCCCCGCCCGTGCGGGCCGAGGCCGTGCCGCCGCCGCTCCCGGTGCCACCCGTCGCGATGGCGCCGCCGCCGCCCGCCAGGGCGGAGGCACCGCCCCCCGCCCCGGCGGCGCTGCTCCCGCCGCCGGCCCCGTCCGTGGCACCGCCCGCCCTGGTGGCCGCACCGCCCTCCGCCCTGGCGGAGCTGCCCCCGCCGCCGGCCCCGTCCGTGGCACCGCCCGCCTTGGCGGCCGCACCGCCCCCACCGGCGTCCACGCCACCCGCGGAGGCGTTGCGCCCCCCGCCCTCCGCCCTGGCGGAGGCGCCCCTGCCGCTACCCCCGCCGCCGGCCCCCGCCGTGCCATCGCCGCCCGCCCAGGCCGTTGCGGCGGCACCGGAGGCGCCGCCCTTCGAACTGCCGGCGCCGCGCCCCCTGCAACTCACGCTGCCAGCCCAGCGGCCCGCACCGCCGCGCCCGCGCCCGGCGCCCGCCACCGAGGCCCGCCCCGCCGCCGCGACGCCGGGGCCCGAGGCAAGCCCCGCGCTCTCGGCCGGGGGCGGGGAGGCGCGGGGCGCGGTGACGGCGCCGCGGCCCCTGGCGGGCGTGTCCAACCCGGCGCCCGAATACCCCTATGCCAGCCGGGTGCGGCGGGAGGAGGGGCGCGTGCGGCTGCGGGTGCTGGTGGACCAGGCCGGACGCGTGGCGGAGGTGACGGTGGAACGCTCCGCCGGCTTCACGGCGCTGGACCAGGCCGCGCTGCGCGCCGTGCGGGCCTGGCGCTTCCAGCCGGCGCAGCGGGATGGCCAGGCGGTCGTTGCGGTTGCGGCGGTCGATATCAGCTTCCAGCTCGAAGGAGATCGGCGATGGTGAAGCTGGACGTGATCACGACGCGGGGTGGCGATGCGGGGGAGACCTCGCTCGGCGACGGGTCGCGCGTGCGGAAGGACGCGCTGCGCGTCGCGGCCTATGGGACCGTGGACGAGGTGAACGCCACCATCGGCCTGCTGCGCCTGCATCTGGCCGGCGATGCCGAGGCCGATGCGATGCTCGGGCGCATCCAGAACGACCTGTTCGATCTCGGCGCCGATCTCTGCGTGCCGGGGGTGGGCACGGACCGGCTGCGGGTGACGGATGGGCAGTGCCTGCGGCTGGAGGAGGAGATCGCGGCAATGAACGCGCTGATCCCGCCGCTTCGCAGCTTCGTGCTGCCCGGTGGCTCGCCCGGCGCGGCCCATGCCCACTTGGCACGGACGGTCGCGCGGCGGGCGGAGCGGGAGGCGGTGGCGCTGGCGGCCGAGGATGCAGTGAACCCGGCGGTGATCCGCTACCTCAACCGGCTGTCGGACCATTTGTTTGTCCTGTCGCGCCGGCTGAACGGGAATGGCGCGCGGGACGTGACCTGGACGCCGGGCGCGACGCGGTAGGGGCGGCTCTGGTTGCTTGAAGGGGGAGCGCTGCTCCCCCTTCACCCCCAGGCCAGGGTCGAGGGGACCCTGGACCGCCGGATGATCGATCATTGATGACGGTCCAGGAGGCTCTGCCTCCTGGCGGATGGGGTATGGGGAAGGCAGCGCCTTCCCCACATCGCAAGCGATGTTATCCGTTTGCTATCACGGACAAAACTTCAGGGGCTTCGTGGTCGTCACACCAGCGGGCCGGCCAGGTGGGTCTTGAAGCCGGGGCGCGCCAGCAGGCGGTCGTACCAGGCGCGGAGTGCCGGCATGGGCGCACGCTCGATCGGCATGGCGAACCAGCGATGCAGGTAGGGGCCGAGCGCGATGTCGGCCAGCGTCAGCGACTCGCCACAGAGGTAGGCGTGCTGCGCGACCTTTGCATCGACCATGGCCCAGAGCGCCTCGGCCTCCGCCCGCGCCTTGTGCGTCGCGGGCCAGTCGCGCTCGGCCTCAGGGGTGCGGACATAGGTGAAGAAGACGGTCGTCATCGGCCGGTTGAGGGAGGCCAACTGCCAGTCCATCCAGCGCTCCACATCCGCGGCCTGGCGCGGGTCGGCGGGGTACAGCGCATGGCCCGGTGCGTGCTTCCGCACGAGGTAGCGGCAGATGCTGTTGCTCTCCCACAGCGTGAAGCCGTCCGGCTCCTCGATCGTGGGGACCAGGGCGTTGGGATTCTTGGCAAGGTAGTCGCGGTCCTTCGTGCGGCCGAAGGCGCCGCCGGCATCGATGCGGGTGAAGGGGATGGCGAGCTCCTCGCACAGCCACAGCACCTTCATGACGTTGGACGAACTCGCCCGGCCCCAGATCGTCAGCATCAAGACGTCTCCCGCTTCCACTGGCGGCAGGCTATCGCGGCATGGCGCCGGGCGTAATCGTCCAGGCGGGGCGTTGGCGCGTTTTGCGAAATGTCTCTGTCCGCCCCGCCCCGTTGCGGCAGGGAGTGGGGTGGGGGAAGAAGCGGGCATGATGTCCTCCCTGATGGTGGCGGGCCTCGCGGCCGCGGCCCCGCTGATCGCGCTCGGCACGGAACGCTGGCCGGGGCTCGCGCCCTGCGCGCTCTGCCTCTGGCAGCGCTGGCCCTATTGGGTGGCGGCGGCGCTGGCCGTGGCGGCGGCCTTCCTGCCCGAACGCTGGCGCGTCTGGGCGCTGCGGGCGGCGGCGGTGGCGGTGCTGGTCTCCGGCGCCATCGCGGTGCTGCATGTGGGCGTCGAGCAGAAATGGTGGCCTTCGCCCCTGCCGGCCTGCCAGGCGCCCAGCGTGGCCCCCGGCGCCAGCGTGGACGACCTGCTGCGCAGCCTGAACCCCGCGCCCAACAAGCCCTGCGACGAACCCGCCTACCTGATTCCGGGCCTCCCCCTTTCCATGGCGATGATGAACCTGATCTATGCCGCGGGCCTGGCCGCCTTCGTCTTCCGCCGGGCCGTCAGGAGGGTCTGATGCCGAACCGAGAGACCGCCGAGCGACGCCTGCCCGGCGACCCGACGCCCCGCGAGTATGTCGCGCGCACCATCCGCGTGGACCATGCCGGCGAATACGGCGCGAAGCGCATCTACCAGGGGCAGCTCGCGGTGCTCGGCCGCACGAAATACGGCCCGATCCTGGAGCACATGAAGGCGCAGGAGCAGGTGCACCTCGACACCTTCGCGGGGCTGATCGCCAAGCGCCGCGTGCGGCCGACGGCGCTGCTGCCGATCTGGCACGTGGCGGGCTTCGCGCTGGGTGCCGCGACGGCGCTGATGGGCCACCGCGCCGCCATGGCCTGCACCGTCGCGGTGGAGGAGGCGATCGACGAGCATTACCGCGCCCAGGCGGAGACGCTCGGCGATGACGAGGCGCCGCTCCGCGCCGATATCGAGCGCTTCCGGGCGGAGGAGCTGGAGCATCGCGACATCGGCCTCGAGAACGAGGCCGAGATGGCGCCGGCCTACCGGCTGCTGAGCGCCGCCATCAAGGCGGGGTGCAAGGTGGCGATCAAGGTCAGCGAGCGGGTGTGACCTTCCCCCGCAAGGCCGCTTCGCGGCGTTGCGGGGACCCGGGATGAGCGCTGCCCCTCAATTCTCCAGCTCGGAATCCCAGTAGAGGTAGTCCCGCCAGCTTTCATGCAGGTAGTTCGGCGGGAAGGATCTTCCGTTCTCCTGCAATTCCCAGCTGGTGGGCTGCCGGGGGGGCAGGCGGGGGACCATCTGGCATTCGCGGGGCAGCTTGTTGGCCTTGCGGAGGTTGCAGGGCCCGCAGGCGGTGACGACGTTCTCCCAGGTGGTCCGCCCGCCGCGGCTGCGGGGGATGACGTGGTCGAAGGTCAGGTCCGGCGTCGGCTTCGGGTTGCCGCAATACTGACAGGCGAAGCTGTCGCGCAGGAAGACGTTGAAGCGGGTGAAGGCCGGGCGCCGGGCGGCCGGGATGTATTCCTTCAGCGCGATCACGCTCGGCAGGCGCATCGTCATGCGCGGCGAATGCACCTCGGCCTCGTATTCCGACAGGACCGAGACGCGGTCGAGGAACACGGCCTTCACCGCATCCTGCCAGGCCCAGACCGACAGGGGGAAATAGGACAATGGCCGAAAATCCGCGTTCAGGACGAGCGCGGGGAAGGACTGCCCTGGAACGAAGTGTCCGCCATCAGGCAAGCGCCACTCCTCAGAATGGCAGCGCACCCAGTCCTGGGGTCGTCAACGTCAGTAAGGCCCCAGATCCTGTGGCTTAGCTGCATTGTCGCGGTCTTTGTGCCAGTGCGAAGGGACCGGCGCAACCGGCGATCTCCGATGTTTCATCGCCCCGTCATCCGGCGGGGCCGAGCGCCTTCTGCAGCATCAGCGCGCCGAGGCTGATGCCGACCTCGTCGATCCCATGGCCGAGGCCGGGGCGGAAGACGGCTTCCAGCGCCAGGCCGGCGGCCTCTATCGCGGCGCGGGCGTTGCGGCTGGCGCCGGGGGGCACGACCTCATCCTCCTCCCCATGCACGACCAGCACGGCGGGGCCGGGGCCGGGCGGCACGGGGCAGGGCAGGGCGCCCGAATAGGCGAGGATGGCGGCGGCACCGCGCGCCTGGTGCAGGCCCACCCGGAAGGCCATCATCGCCCCCTGGCTGAACCCCATCAGGGCGACGCGGTCCCAGCCGAGCCCGAGCGCCGCGCGCTGCCCGTCGATCCAGGCGAAGAGGGCGCCGGAGGCCGCATCCGCCCCGGCGGCGATGGCGACGGGCCGGCGATCCTGCAGGCTGAACCATTGCCGGCCATAGGGGGCGAGGTCGCAGGGTTGCGGCGCATGGGGGGCGATGAAGAGCGCACCGGGCACCGCCTTGCCCCAGCCGGGGGCCAGGTCGATCAGGTCGAAGCCATCGGCGCCGACGCCATGCAGCAGCACGACCAGCGCGTCGGGCGCGCCGCCCGCGGCCGGGCCCCAGCGCGGCCCCTCCTCCTCATCCCTCATGGTCCCGCCCCCGTGTTGCGATGCAGCAGAAGATCGGCAGGATGCCGGGGATGACCCTGATCGTCACGCGCTTCGCGCCGAGCCCGACCGGATTCCTGCATCTCGGCCATGTCCACTCGGCCCTGGCCGGCTGGCGGCGGGCGCGGGAGGCGGGCGGGCGCTTTCTCCTGCGGCTCGAGGATATCGACGGCACGCGCTGCCGGCCGGCATTCTCGGCCGCGATCGAGGAAGACCTGCGCTGGCTCGGCATCGACTGGGATGGGCCGGTGCGCGTGCAGTCGCGGCATCTCGCGGATTACCGGGCATCGCTGGACCGGATCGCGGGGATGGGGCTGCTCTACCCCTGCTTCTGCACGCGCGCGGAGATCGCGCGGGAGATCGCGGCGAGTGGCGGGGCGCCGCAAGGCCCGGACGGGCCGCTCTACCCCGGCACCTGCCGGCGGTTGTCCATGGCGGAGCGGGAAGAGCGGATCGCGCGCGGCGACCCCTATGCGCTGCGGCTGGACATGGCGGCGGCGCTGGCGCGGGTCGGGCCGCTGGATTTCGAGGAGGAAGGGCGCGGCCGGCTCCGCTGCGACCCGGCGCGCTTCGGCGACGTGGTGCTGGCGCGGAAGGAGGTGCCGGCGAGCTACCACCTCTGCGTCACCCATGACGATGCGCGGGATGGCGTGACGGTGGTGACGCGGGGGGAGGACCTACTGCCCGCGACCGACCTGCATCGGCTGATCCAGGCGCTCATGGGGTGGCCGGAACCGGCCTATCGGCACCATGCCCTGCTGGTGGACGAAGCGGGGCGGCGCTTGGCGAAGCGGGACGGGGCGCTGGCCGTGCGCGCGCTGCGCGAGGCCGGTCGGAGTGCGGCTGAGGTGCGCCGGATGGCGGGGGGGTGAGGCGCGACCCCCACCCCAACCCTCCCCCGCAATCGCGGGGGAGGGAGCAGGTCAGTGCCCGCCCCCCAAATACGCGTCCCTAATCTCCGGCCGCGCCAGCAGCTCCGCCCCCGACCCGCTCATGGTGATGCGCCCGGTCACCAGCACGTAGCCCCGATGGGCCAGGCGCAGCGCCTGGTTGGCGTTCTGCTCCACCAGCAGCACGGTCAGGCCCTCGGACTCGTTCAGCGCCTTGATGGCGGCAAAGATCTGGCGGGAGATCAGCGGCGCCAGGCCGAGCGAGGGCTCGTCCAGCAGCAGCAGCCGCGGCCGCGACATCAGCGCGCGGCCGATCGCCAGCATCTGCTGTTCGCCGCCCGAGAGCGTACCGCCGCGCTGCGCCTGGCGTTCGTTGAGGCGGGGGAAGAGGGCGAAGACGCGCTCCAGCTCCAGCGCCGGATCATGGCCCATCGCCTGGGCGCCCATGATCAGGTTCTCCAGCACCGTCATGCGCGGGAAGATGCGCCGGCCTTCCGGGGACTGCGCGACGCCGCGGCGGATGATCTGGTGGGTCGGCATCGCGGTGATGTCCTCCCCCTCCAGCAGGATGCGGCCCGACCGGGCGCGGGGATCGCCGCAGAGGCTCATCAGCAGGGTCGACTTGCCGGCGCCGTTCGCGCCGATCAGCGTCACGATCTCCCCGGGATCGACATGGAGGGAGACGCCCTTCAGCGCCTCCACCGCGCCGTAGAAGGTGCGGAGGTCCTGGACCTCCAGCATGGGGGCCGCGGCGCTCATTCCTCCTCCGCCTCGCCCAGATAGGCGGCGATGACGTGGGGGTCCTGGCGGATGGCGGCGGGCGGGCCCTCCGCGATCTTCTTGCCGTGGTCGAGCACGACGACATGGTCCGAGATGCGCATGACGATGCCCATGTCGTGTTCGATCAGCAGGATGGAGGTGGGCGCGGCGGCGGTCGCGGTGCCGTCCCGGATCGCCAGCAGCAGCTTCGCCAGGTCGTCGGATTCGCGGGGGTTCAGGCCGGCCGCGGGCTCATCCAGGCAGAGCAGGGAGGGGCCGGTGCACATGGCGCGCGCGATCTCGAGCCGCCGCTGGTCGCCATAGGGCAGCGATCCCGCGGGATCATCGGCGCGGGCCAGCAGCCCGATGGCGCGCAGCCAGCCGGCGGCACGCTCGATCGCCGCGGCCTCGGCCGCCTTGTAGCCGGAGATGCCGAGCAGCGCGCCGATGCCCCAGCCCGTCGCCTTGTGCAGCGGGCCGTGCTGCGCGATCAGCAGGTTCTCCAGCGCCGTCATGCCGGCGAAAAGGCGGATGTTCTGGAAGGTGCGCGCCACGCCGGCGCGGGCGATGTTGTGGTCCTTGAGCTGGTTCAGGACCACGTCGCGGCCTTCATGCGTGGTCAGGCGCACCGTGCCGCCGGTCGGGCGGTAGAAGCCGGTGATGCAGTTGAAGACCGTTGTCTTGCCGGCACCGTTCGGGCCGATCAGGGCGGTGATGGTGCCGCGCGGGACCTCGAAGCTCACGCCATCCACGGCCAGCAGGCCGCCGAAGCGCATGGTCAGGCCCTCGACGCGGAGGATGTCGGCGGTGGTCACGCTCATCCCCGGCCCTCGCCGACGTATTCCGCGCCGATGGCGCGCCGTTGGCCGAGGGCGACCGTGGGGGTGCGGGAGCCGACGAGGCCGCGCGGGCGCAGCACCATGATCACGACCATCGCGGCGCCGAAGACCAGCATCCGCCATTCGCCGAGGTCGCGGAACAGCTCGAACCCCCCGATCATGACGATGGCCGCGACCGCGACGCCCAGCTGGCTGCCGAGGCCGCCCAGCACGACGATCGCCAGGATGATGGCGCTTTCGATGAAGGTGAAGCTTTCCGGGCTGATGAAGGCCTGGCGCGTGGCGAAGAAGGCGCCGGCGAAGCCGCCGAACATGGCGCCGAGCGCGAAGGCCGTCAGCTTGGTGGTGGTGACGTTGATGCCGAGCGCGCGGCAGGCGACCTCATCCTCCCGCAGCGCTTCCCACGCCCGGCCGATGGGCTGGCGGCGGATGCGGATGGTGACCCAGTTGGTCAGCAGCGCGAGGGCGAGGATGAGGTAGTAGAGGAAGACGACGCGATGCGTCGGGCTCGGCTCCAGCCCGAAGAAGCCGGCGAAGCTGTCGGGGTCGCCCGACATGTTGAAGGGCAGGCCGAAGAAGGTGGGGCGCGGGATGCCGCCGATGCCGTTGGGCCCGCCGGTCAGGTCCACCCAGTTCAGCAGGACGATGCGGATGATCTCCCCGAAGGCGAGCGTGACGATCGCCAAATAGTCGCCGCGCAGCCGAAGCACGGGGAAGCCGAGCAGGATGCCCCAGAAGGCGGCCAGGATGCCGGCCAGCGGCAGGCACACCCAGAAGGACAGGCCGAAATACTGGGCGAGCAGCGCGTAGGAATAGGCGCCGATGGCGTAGAAGGCGACGTAGCCGAGGTCGAGCAGCCCCGCGAGGCCGACCACGATGTTGAGCCCCCAGCCCAGCATCACATAGGTCAGCACGAGGATGGCGAGGTCGAGCTGCCCGCGGTCGATCCCCGGGATGGCGGGCAGCACCACCGCCACCACCAGCAAGCCCGCCGCGAAGAAGGCGCCGATACGCGCCAGCGGCGCGGCCATCGACGCACCCGCTTCCCGCATGAAGCGCGGCGTGACCCAGAGCCCGATCGCGAGACGCGCCACGAAGACGAAGCCGCAGAGCATCGCGAGTTCCGACCAGCGCGTGCGCAGAAACAGCGCGCCCGTCGGGCTGACATCGGTGCGCAGCCCGACCATCACGATGAAGAGGCCGAGCGCGATGGCGGTGGCCTTCGCGGCGTCCCGCAGGGCGTCGGAAACCGACTTCACCGGGTCTTCTCCGCCAGGCGCACGCCGCAGGCGGGCGAGCGGCCGAACGGCCGCCGCGCCTTATGGCGCGCAGCCAAGCGAAGCGCCGGCGATTGAGGGCGGATCGGCCACGATCCGCAGGCAAAGGCCTTCATACCTTCTCGACCTCCTGGCGGCCGAGCAGGCCCGTCGGCATGAAGATCAGCACGATGGCGAGGATGGAGAAGGCCGCGACGTCCTTGTACTGAACGGAGAAATAGGCGGACCAGAAGGTCTCGATCAGCCCGATCAGCAGCCCGCCCAGCACCGCGCCCGGCAGCGACCCGATGCCGCCCAGCACCGCGGCGGTGAAGGCTTTAACCCCGGCCAGGAAGCCGATGTAGAAATCGATCACGCCATAGCGCAGTAAATAGAGCGTACCCGCCACGGCGGCGAGGGACGCGCCGATGACGAAGGTCAGGCTGATGGTGCGGTCCGTGTCGATGCCGAGCAGCGACGCCATCTTCCGGTCCTGCTCGCAGGCGCGCATGGCGCGGCCGAGCGACGTTCGCGTCACCAGCCAGGTGAAGATCGCGAGCACCGCCAGCGTCGTCGTGATGATCAGCATCTGCATGTAGGACAGCTGCACGACGAAGCTGCCTTCCCGCATCAGCTCGATGCCGCCGGGCAGCTGCGGCTCCAGCGGCTTCACGCGGGCGCCCTGGCTGACCTGCACGAAGTTCTGCAGCACGATCGACATGCCGATGGCGGAGATCAGCGGCGCCAGGCGGAAGCTGCCGCGCAGCGGGCGATAGGCGATGCGCTCCACCGTCCAGCCATAGAGCGCGGTGAAGGTCATGGAGATCGCCAGCACCAGCAGGATGGCGGCCGGGCCATCCATCAGCCCGCCCGAGACCAGCATCACCATGGCGGTCAGCGCCACGAAGGCGCCGATCATGAAGATGTCGCCATGGGCGAAGTTGATCATGCCGATGATGCCGTAGACCATGGTGTAGCCCACCGCGATCAGGCCGTAGATCATGCCGAGGCTGATGCCGTTGATCAGCTGCTGCAGCGCATAGGCCAAGGCGGGTGGTCCTTATCCCGGGTCACCGAACGGTCGGCGAAGCGCCGCAACCGCGCAAGCGAATTCCCTGCCAGGATGGCGGCGGCATGGAAAGGGGGCGAGCCGGGCGAAGCCACCCTTGCATCCCGCATGCGGGCGGCGGTGCAGGCCCGAATCGGCACTGCCTCTGCACGGTGGCGCCCCCCCTTGGCCATCGGCGATCCGGCAACCTGTCCGGAAGCAGCGTCCAGCCAGAAAGAGAAGAGCGTTGCCGTGAGCACGACTCGTTGCGATACCGGCGGGCGGCAGCATAACCTTCCTCATCAGCAACGAAGGCTCGCGCCGCGATGTTTGGATGGCTCAGAAGCAGGAAGCCGGCGCTGCCCGAGAAGCTCTACTTCAAGGACAGCAACGCCGCGTTCGAGTACGCCGCCCAGTACATGAGCCGGGGCTTGGCTCCGGTGAATGGTGTGCCAGACGGCCGACCTGGCCAGTTCCTGATCGGCATCATCGACGGGATGGCGCCGCCGCACCCTCTCCTCCGCACCAAGACCATCGACAAGTATGCCGCCCGCTTGGCCGTGACCGGCGGTGTTGTTGCGGTCGAGAACTGCGGGAGCATCGCGGCGGGGGGTAACCTGCGACAAGGCGACCTGGTTGCCGTGCAGGTCGGAAGCTACGATCCACGGTACCCGCCCGATCACCCGATGAACTATTTCGTCGCCATCTGCAGGCTCAAGCCGACGCTGATCGTTGCGGACAACTACTTCGAGATCGACGAACAGAGCATCCCGAAGCGGGGTTGATTGCCTTCCGGGTACTGCACGACCCCGGACAGTCCCACGGGGGCTGTAGCGCCATCCGCGTGGCCGACATGGTCCGGGCGAACCAACTCGCCCACCGTGGTGATCAAGCGCCGACGGATGCGGGGCTTGCTGATGTAGCAGGGGGGGGATGGTGCCCAGGGCCGGAATCGAACCAGCGACACTGCGATTTTCAGTCGCATGCTCTACCAACTGAGCTACCTGGGCCCAAGCCAAGGCCGGTGAACCGGCCCGCCGTAGAGGAGGCGGGAGATAGCGAATGGGATTTCGCCTGTCCACCCCCCCTTCTCAATCCTCCTCATCCGCATCCGGTTCGGGCTTCACCGGCACGGCGTAGTCGCCGGCCAGCCAGCGGCCGAGATCGACCTGCTGGCAGCGGTCGGAACAGAAGGGGCTGCCCGGCCGGGCGGGCGCGCGGTTGCAGATGGGGCAGCGGCGGGCGATGGGGCGGCGGGGCGGGTCCTGGCTCACGCGCGGTCTTCCTCGATCTGCTCCTCGCCCGGCTTCAGCGCGCGATCGGCGTGCAGCACCAGCTTCCGCCCCGTGGCGGCCTGGTATTCCGCCAGCGCGATGGGCAGGGCGGCCGCGGCGGCGGCCACTTCCTTCCCCGCGCGCAGCGCCAGCTTGATGTGCGGCCGCGCCGCGGCGTCCCGCGCCATGGCGCGCAGGGCGGCCAGCAGGTGCGTGGCGGCGGAGGTCGGGCTGCCCAGCACCTCGTGCAAGGGGGGGTGCACGCGGCGTCGCATGATCTCCACCAGGCCGAGCCGGGTGACGCCCAGCAGCGCGGCTTCCAGCGGGTCCGCCGCCAGTGCCTTCTCGAGCGGCGGCAGCACCGTCGGGCGCTTGCGGATGGGCAGCCCCGCGAAATCCACCAGGATGGCGCCGGAGAGGTTTCTCAGGATGATCTGCCGGGCGACCTCGGCCGCCGCGACTTCGTTCACGCGGGCGGGAGAGGCGGCATCGCCCAGGCCGGCGGCGCGGCCGCCATCGACATCGATGGCGATCAGGGCGGGCGTCGGGTGAATGTGCAGGCGGAGCCCGCCGGGCAGGTCCACCACGGGCTCCGCGAGCGCGGCGAAGGCCGATTCGGTTTCCTCGTCGAAGGCGTTGCCGTGCACCAGCCGCGCGCGGTCGCGGCCCAGCAGCGCCACCACGGCGGCGCTGTCCGTCTCCACGGGCAGGGTCGGGAAGGCCCGGGCCAGGCGCAGCGCCGCGCCGGGGCCGCGGGCCAGCAGCTGGGGCTTGCGGCTGGCGGGCAGGGGGGGCGGGTTGTCCACCCGCATGGTCACGCGCGGGCCCTTGCCGCCCTGGGCGGCGCGCGTGATGCGCAGCACCACCCAGTCACCCTCGCTGACCGCGCGGCCGATGGGGCGGCGGGGGGGTGGCGTCTCGTTCTCCGGCAGGAAGGCGGTTGTGCCGCCCGCGATCTCGACGAAGGCGCCGCTCATGCCCGCGGAGACGGCGGTGACGCGGCCGAGATGCAGGTCGCCGACGCCATCGGGCAGGTCCGGCCGGTCGATCGCCACCTGCTGCAGGGCGCCGTCCCGCAGCACCGCCACCCGGACCTCGCCCGGGGAGGCGCTGGCCAGGATGCGGTCGCCCCCCTCGAAGCCCGAGGTCACGGCGTCAGCCAGCCGGCGCCCCGGAGCAGTTGCGCCGTCTCGAACAGCGGCAGGCCGACCACGTTGGAATGGCTGCCGGACAGGAAGCGCACGAAGGCCTCGGCGCGCTTCTGGATCTGGTAGCCGCCGGCCGCGCCCTGCCATTCGCCGGAGGCGACGTAATCCTCCATCTGCGCCGCGGTCAGGCGCTGGAAGCCGAGGATGGTCACGACCTCGCGCCTCGATCGCTTGCCATCGGGGCGGATCAGGCAGAGCCCGGTGGTGACGCGGTGGCGGCGGCCGGACAGCAGGGCCAGGAACTTCGCGGCCTCCGCCGCATCGGCGGGCTTGTTCAGCACGCGGCGGCCGACGCCGACCACGGTATCGGCGGCCAGCACCAGGCAATCCGGGCATTGCGCGGCCACGGCTTCCGCCTTCGCCACCGCCAGCCGGCCGGCCAGCGCGCGGGGAAGCTCGGCCTTGCGCGGCGTCTCGTCGATATCGGCGGGGAGGACGCGATCCGGCGTCACGCCGATGCGCGCCAGCAGCTCCAGCCGGCGGGGGCTGGCGGAGGCGAGGACCAGGGAAGGGCGGGGGGTGGGCATGCGGGCGCCCGCCTGCCGCTACTTGAAGCGGAAGGTGATGCGCCCCTTGGTCAGGTCATACGGCGTCATCTCGACATTCACGCGGTCGCCGGCCAGGACGCGGATGCGGTTCTTGCGCATCTTCCCGCTGGTATGGGCGAGAACCATGTGGTCGTTGTCGAGCTTCACGCGGAACATCGCGTTGGGCAGCAGCTCCACCACGGTGCCGCTGAACTCGATCATGTCCTCTTTCGACATGCAGATCCTTCATCGGAGCAGCCGGGACCCGTTCGGGCCTCGGGGGGGTCGTGAGGCCCCGCGAGGGGCCGGGATGGTCGTAGGGGCCAGCACCGACCCCAGGGGGTCAGGCACAAGGCCGGTCATGGCGCGGGGGGGCGCGCAAGGCGGCGCGGAACATGAGCGCCACGACGCCCTTGGTCAAGGACGGTTGTCCTGTTTCGTCAGGCCGCCGGCCTGTTCACCCGCAGACGGGCTGCGACGCTGAGGCCATGCGCGTCCAGCCCCTCGGCCTGCGCCAGCGTCACCGCGGCGGGGCCGATGGCGGCGATCCCGGCCTCCGTCGCCTCCACCCAGGTGGTGCGCTTGAGGAAATCGAAGACGGAGAGGCCGGAGGCGAAGCGCGCCGTGCGTCCCGTGGGCAGCACATGGTTCGGGCCGGCCACGTAGTCGCCCAGCGCTTCCGGGCAATGCCGGCCGAGGAAGGCCGCGCCGGCATGGCGGATGCGGGCGAACAGCGCGCGCGTGTCCTCCACCATGATCTGCAGGTGTTCCGGCGCCAGGCGGTTCGTCAGCTCCACCGCCTGGTCCCAGCTCTCGACGACGATGACCGCGCCATGGGCCTGCCAGGAGGCACGGGCGATGGCGGCGCGGGGCAGGGTTTCCAGCGCCGCCTCCACCGCCGCCACCACGCGGTCCGCGAAGCGCGCATCATCGGTGACCAGGATCGACTGCGCGGCCTCGTCATGCTCGGCCTGGGCCAGCAGGTCGAGCGCGACATGGTCCGGGTTGTTGCTGCCATCGGCCAGGACCACGACCTCCGACGGGCCGGCGATGCTGTCGATGCCGACGCGGCCGAAGGCCTGGCGCTTGGCTTCCGCGACATAGGCATTGCCGGGGCCGACGATGCGGTCCACCGGCGCGATGCTGGCAGTGCCCCAGGCCAGCGCCGCTACGGCCTGCGCCCCGCCGACGCGCCAGATCTCGCTGACGCCGGCGAGCCTGGCGGCCGCCAGCACCAGCGGGTTCAGCACGCCATCCGGCGTCGGCACGCACATCGCGATGCGCTGCACGCCGGCGACCCGGGCGGGCAGCGCGTTCATCAGGACGGAGGAGGGGTAGGCCGCCTTGCCGCCGGGAACATAGAGCCCGACGGCATCGATGGCGCCCCACCGCATGCCGGTGGTGACGCCGCTGCCATCATCGAGCGTGATGTCGCGCGGCAGCTGGGCGGCGTGGAAGGCCTCGATCCGCTTCGCGGCCACCGCCAGGGCGTCGCGCCGGTCGGCAGGGATGGCGGCAGTCGCGGCCTCGATCTCGGCTTCCGTCACGCGCAGCGCCGCGGCATCGGCAGGCATCCAGCGGTCGAAGCGGCGGGTCAGGTCGAGCAGGGCGGCGTCGCCCTCCGCCTGGATGGACTGGATGATGCCGGCGACGGCGGCGTCGACGCGCGCGGTGGTGTCGCGGGCCTCGGCCAGCAGCGCCTCGAACGCCGCCTCGAAGCCCGGATCGCGGGTGGACAGGCGCTTCATGCCGCGGCTCCCTGGGCAAGCGCCGCGCGGAAGCGGGCGATCCAGGCGCCGATCGCCTCCGGCTGGGTCTTCAGCGCGGTGCGGTTCACGATGAGACGGGATGTCACGGAGGCGATCACTTCCGATTCGACCAGGCCATTCGCCTTCAAGGTGGACCCCGTCTGCACGAGGTCAACGATGACGCGCGCCAGGCCGAGCGAGGGGGCGAGTTCCATGGCACCGTTGAGGTGCACGACCTCCGCCTGGATGCCGCGCGCGGCGAAATGGCGATGGGCGATGGTGGGGTACTTCGTCGCGACCGTGACGCGGGACCAGGCGCCCATGTCCTGGTGGCCGGCCGTCGCGACCGGTTCGGCGACGGAAACCCGGCAGCGCCCGATGCCGAGGTCGAGCGGCGCGTAGATCTGGTCGTAGTCGAATTCCATCAGCACATCGGCGCCGCAGACCCCGATCTGCGCCGCGCCATGCGCCACGAAGGTCGCGACATCGAAGGACCGGACGCGCACCACGTCGAGCGTCGGGTCATTGGTCTCGAAGCGCAGGCGGCGGCTGTCCTCGTCCCGGAAATCGGCGCAGGGCTCGATCCCGGCGCGGCTCAGCAGGGGGCGCAGTTCCTTGAGGATGCGCCCCTTCGGCAGGGCCAGCACGAGGGGGGCGGGGGCGGCGGCGGTCACGGTACTCGGTGCTTCCTGGGTCGGGGCGCCGAAGGGCGGCGTGCGACCGCGGGCGGATCGCAGATGAGGGGCATTGCGTCAACCGACGAAGGTGCATGGGGAGGGCGCCGCCCTCCCCATACCCCTCCCGCCAGGGGCGAGACGCCCCTGGACCGTCGTCAGACCGTGAATTGTTCGGCGATGATGCGCTCGGACAGGCCGTGGTCGGGGTCGAAGAGCATGGTGAGGGTCACGGCGCGGTTCTCCCGCACCTCCACCCGACGGACGTCGCGCACCTCGGTGTAGTCGGCCACGGCGGCCACGGGGCGCTTGGCGGGTTCGAGGACGTCGAACACCACGGACGCCTCCGCCGGCAGCAGCGCACCCCGCCAGCGCCGGGGGCGGAAGGCGGAGATCGGTGTCAGCGGCAGCAAATTGGCGCCGAGCGGGATGATCGGGCCATGGGCCGAGAGGTTGTAGGCCGTGCTGCCGGCGGGGGTGGAGACCAGCACCCCGTCGCAGATCAGCTCCGACAGCCTTTCCTTGCCATCGACCAGGATGCGGATCTTGGCGGCCTGGCGGGTTTCCCGCAGCAGGGAGACCTCGTTGATCGCCAGCGCCTCCACCGTCGGGCCCTCTCCCACGAAGGCGCGCATGTGCAGGGGATGCAGCTGCGCGGCCTGGGCGGCGGCCAGGCGCTCCGCCAGCCCCTCCAGCCGGAACTCGTTCATCAGGAAGCCGACGCTGCCGCAATTCATGCCATAGACCGGCAGGTTGCGGCCCAGCATGCGGTGCTGGGTTTCCAGCATCAGGCCGTCGCCGCCCAGCGCCACGATGATGCGCGCCTCATCCAGCGCGGCATTGCCATAGGCCGCTTCCAGCCGGGCCAGGGCCTCCGCGGCCTGGTCGGTGGCGGCGGCGACGAAGGCGATGCGGCCGGCGAGGGTGGCGGGATCGGCCTCGGTCATCGCCGGGGCCGGGGGGCCTGCGGCGCGCGGCGCGTGACAAGGCCCATATGGCCGGACTCCTGGATGAAGGTGGCCATCAAGCCCTGCCCCAGGGTGGCGGGCAAGCGGGGGCGGGCAAGCGAGATGGGGACAGGCGGGGCTGGGGTTCAGCGCGGTGTCCGCGGCCAATCCAGCCGAGGCTCGGCCCGGCCGGGCCCGCCGCCACGCTCCGGCCAGGCCGGGGGCGGGGGGACGGGCGGCGCGGCGCGGGGCGTCAGTGTCTCTGCCGCGGGGCGGAGCGCGGGCGGCGGCTCCACCCAATCCTCCTCCAGCGCCGGGCGGCGGCGGCCGGGCTCCGGCGTGCGCAGCGCCAGGCCGCGGAGCTCGGTCTGGATCTCGTCCAGCTGCGCCTCGATGGCGTCCAGCCTTCCCTTCACGCCGAAGACGCTGAAGGGCATCAGCAGATAGGCCAGCCCGACCAGCAGCAGGCAGACCAGCAGGACCAGGCCCACCCAGTCGGGCAGGCCGGGGATGGTGAGGGCTGCCAGGATCTCCTGCAGCATCAGCCGCCCGTCACGCTCATGTGCCGCGCCACGGCGGGGGCGCGGGTCTGGCGGTCGATGACGAAGTCATGGCCCTTCGGCTTGCGGGAGATCGCCTCCAGGATCGCGGCCTTCAGCCCTTCGTCGTCCAGCGTGTCGTCGCGCAGCGGCCGGCGGAGGTCCGCGGCGTCATCCTGGCCGAGGCACATGTAGAGCGTGCCCGTGCAGGTGACCCGGACGCGGTTGCAGGATTCGCAGAAATTATGGGTCAGGGGCGTGATGAAGCCGATCCGCTGCCCCGTCTCCTTCACCCGGTAGTAGCGCGCTGGGCCGCCGGTCGAATAATCCGTCTCCTCCAGCGTCCAGTTCTGCCGCAGCCGGGTCCGGACGGTGGAAAGGGGCAGGTACTGGTCGTTGCGGCTGCCATCGATCTCGCCGAGGGGCATGGTCTCGATCAGGCAGAGGTCGAGGCCGTGCTCCCCGCACCAGGCGAGCATGCGGTCGAACTCGCCCTCATTCACGCCCTTCATCGCGACGGCGTTGATCTTCACGTGCAGCCCCGCGGCCTTGGCGGCGAAGATGCCGTCCAGCGTCGGCTCGATCTTCCCCCAGCGGGTGACGGCGGCGAAGGTCGCGGGGTCCAGCGTGTCCAGGCTGACATTGATGCGGCGGACGCCGGCCGAATACAGGTCCCCGGCCATCTTCGTCAGCTGCGTGCCGTTGGTGGTGACGGTCAGCTCCTTGAGCCCACCCGGCCCAAGGCGCGCGCCCAGGTTGCGGAACAGGGAGATGACGTTCTTCCGCACCAGGGGCTCCCCCCCGGTCAGCCGGATCTTGTCCACGCCGAGCCCGATGAAGGCCCCGCAGAGGCGGTCCAACTCCTCCAGGCTCAGCACCTCCGCCTTGGGGAGGAAGGTCATGTCCTCCGCCATGCAGTAGACGCAGCGCAGGTCGCAGCGATCCGTCACGGAGACGCGCAGGTAGCTGACCCGTCGGCCGAACGGATCGATCATGTGGCCCATTCCCCCGTGAAGGCGCCCGGAACGCAGCGCCGTCCTGCATTTGGTCCACCGACCCCGGCCCGTGCAAGTCCCCCCACGGGGAAGGCCAGGGCGGCCGGGCCCGGCCGGGGCGTCACACCAGCAGGGTGACGCTGCCGGTGATGACCAGGAAGACCAGGGCGGCGCGGCGGTACCAGCGGTCCGGCACCACATGGAAAAGCCGGGCGCCGATCGGCACGCAGCAGACCAGGACCGGCAGCAGCAGCAGCGCCTTGGCGAAGACCAGCACGCCCATCAGCCCGCCGATCGCGGGCGGGATGACGGAGATGACGGAGATGGTGGCGAAGAACAGTATCAGGTTCGCCCGGTGCTGCTTCGCCGCTTCCGGCCCGGCGAGCAGGTACAGGATCACGGGCGGGCCGCTCATGCCCGTGGCCCCCTTCAGCAGCCCGGCCACGGTGCCGATGGTGATGTTGAGCGGCAGGGGGCGGGACCCGTTGTAGCGCCAGCCCGACAGCAGCAGCAGGCCGAAGACCAGCACGAAGGCGCCGATGCAGCGGCGCAGGATGTCCTGGTCCGCCGTCAGCAGGATGAAGGCGCCAAGCGGCGTGGCCAGGCAGGCGGCGGCGCCGATCGGCAGGATGACCCGCCGGTTGGCATCCCCGAAGGCCTTGGGCAGCAGCTGGAGGGAGACGGCGAGTTCCATCAGCAGCATGACCGGAATGCCGATGCGCGGCCCCCACAGCACCGAATAGGCCGGCGCCAGCAGAACCGCGGTGCCGAAGCCGGAATAGCCCCGCATCAGCCCGGCAAGGGCGGTGACGAAGGCCGCGGCATAGAAGCGCCAGTCACCCAGCAGCGCCGCCACTTCGGGCCAGAGCGCCGTCATTCTGCTTCGCGATCGATAGGCTCTAGCGTTACATGGTCGATATGGACCATCATCTTTCCGGCATGTTCGAAATTGACCGTGACACGGTTGCCGACCACTGACTGGACCTGGCCGGCCCCCCAGTCCGGGCGCGCCGGATTCATCACCCGGCTGCCGGGGATAAGCTCACTGTTCATCGCGCAGCGTTACCAAGATTTACGGCTTCAAGACTAGCCTGCCGGGCGCAACTCGTTTTCCCTTTCGGGCCTGCGAGGGCGGCGGCCGGTGCCGCGCGGCGCCCGGCTCGAACGGGGGGCACCGGGCGCGCATCCGGGGTTGCCGCGTCGTCATTCGGAGGAAGTGGATGCTGCCTGACAAGATCGCCCTCGCCCAAGCGGTATGCACCCGCCTCTGCCACGACCTCGGCGGCGCGGTGGGTGCGCTGGCGAATGCGCTGGACCTGATGGAAGGGGCCAGCGGCGATGCGATGGACGTGGCGCGTGATGCCTCCGCCATCATGGACCGGCGCATCCGGTTCTATCGCGCGGCGGTGGGCGCGGGCTGCGGCGACTGCCGGGTGGAGGAGCTGGCCCAGGCGGCGGAGGGGCTGACGCTGGGCCGCCGCGCCATGATCGACTTCAACGACCTGGATTCCACCATCGTGCTGCCCGCGCACCTGGCGCAGGCGGTGCTGCTGGCGCTCTGGGCCGCGATCGATGGCCTGCCGCGCGGTGGCACGGTGCGGGTGGGTGGCGACCTGGAAGGCGGGATCTCCATCTGGCCGGATGGTCCTTCCGCCGCCTGGCCGCCGATCCTGTCCGCGGGCCTGGCCGGGGAGCCGATGCAGTTCACCGCGCGCAACGTCTCCGTCCCCCTGCTGGTCACCGTCGCCGCCAGTTCCGGCATCCGGCTAGAGATGCTGCATGGCCGCACCGGCGTCGCCGCGCCGCTGCTGATGACGACCTTCACCCGGAACTGACGCCGCCGCGCATCCGGGCTGATTCGCCCCGGCGCCATTTACCGAATATTCGGGCCCATGCCCCAAGCTCCGGCCGAGAAGAGGCGCCGGAGCCACCATGGACGATCTGCTCGCAGATTTCTTGACCGAGACGCATGAGGGCCTCGTGGCGCTCGATGCCGCGTTGCTGCGGCTGGAGAAGCAACCACAGGACAAGCCCACGCTGTCGGAGATCTTCCGACTGGTGCACACCATCAAGGGCACCTGCGGCTTCCTCGGCCTGTCGCGCCTGGAGAAGGTGGCGCATGCCGCGGAGAACGTGCTCGGCCTGTACCGTGACGGCGTCCTGGCCGTCACGCCCGATGGCGTCACGCTGATCCTCAACGCCCTCGACCGGATCAAGGAGATCGTGGGCGGGCTGGAATCCGGTGGCGCGGAGCCCGCGGGCGATGATGCGGAGCTGATTCGCCGCCTGGACGCGGCCGCGACCGGCGACATGGCGGCCATCACCGCCGAGGCCGCGCCCGCGCCGAAGCCCGCCGATGCGCCCGCGCCCGTCGAGGCCGCGCCGCCGGCCGAGGCCCCCGCGCCGGAGCCCCGCGCCGCCGCCGCGCCCCCCGCGCCGCCCGAGCCGCCGCCGGAGGAGACCGGCACCGGCCGCGCCCCGCCGCAGAGCATCCGCGTTTCCGTCGACGTGCTCGAAGACCTGATGATGCTGGTCAGCGAGCTGGTGCTGACGCGCAACCAGCTGATGCAGCTGGCCCGCGCGCGCGGCGATGGCGCCTATACCGTGCCGCTGCAGCGCCTGTCGCACATCACGTCTGACCTGCAGGACGGCGTGATGAAGACGCGCATGCAGCCGATCGGCAATGCCTGGGCGAAGATGCCGCGCCTCGTGCGCGACCTCTCCATCGAACTCGGCAAGAAGATCAACCTGGAGATGCGCGGCGCGGATACCGAGCTGGATCGCCAGGTGCTGGAGCTGATCAAGGATCCGCTGACCCACATGGTGCGCAACAGCGCCGACCATGGGCTGGAGATGCCGGAGGAGCGGCGCCGCGCCAACAAGTCCGAGACCGGGCGCATCATGCTCAATGCCTTCCATGAAGGCGGCCACATCCTCATCGAGATCGCCGATGATGGTAAGGGCCTGAGCACCGACCGCATCCGCGCCAAGGCGCTGTCGCAGGGCCTGGCGACGGAAGCCGAGATCGCGTCGATGAG
The DNA here is from genome assembly GCA_027482245.1 of Acetobacteraceae bacterium. Classification (GTDB taxonomy): domain Bacteria; phylum Pseudomonadota; class Alphaproteobacteria; order Acetobacterales; family Acetobacteraceae; genus Falsiroseomonas. The sequence continues at coordinate 174,618 of JAIXWG010000031.1, forward strand.
CGAGCGGGAGGTGCACCGCTTCATCTTCCGTGCCGGCTTCTCCACCGCCGCCGCCGTCACCGCCGTCTCCGGCCGCGGCGTCGGCATGGATGTTGTGAAGACGAATGTGGAGCGCATCGGCGGCACCATCGACGTCTCCTCCACCGAGGGTCGCGGCACCAGCTTCACCATCAAGATCCCGCTGACGCTGGCCATCGTCTCCGCCCTGATCGTGGAGGTGGCGGGGGAGCGCTTCGCCATCCCGCAGATCGGCGTGCTGGAACTGGTGCGCGTCGGCGGCGGCGCGGATACGCGGGTGGAGCGCATCAAGGATGCGCCCGTGCTGCGGCTGCGCGACCGGCTGCTGCCGCTCGTCTCGCTTGGCGCCGTGCTGGGGCTGGAGGAACCGCGGGAGATGCCGATCGACGGCAGCGGCGACATGGGCTTCGTCGTCGTCACGCAGGTCGGCGCGCATGTCTTCGGCATCATCGTCGATCGCCTCTTCGACACGGAGGAGATCGTGGTGAAGCCGGTGGCGCCGATCCTGCGCCATATCGGCATGTTCTCCGGCAACACCATCCTCGGCGATGGCAGCGTCATCATGATCCTCGACCCCAACGGCATCGCCCGAGTCACGGGCGTCGCCGGCGACGGGGCGGAGCAGCGTTCCATGGCGGGCCACACGACGGGCGGCGTCCGGTCCAACGACAAGACGGCGCTGCTGCTGTTCCGCGCCGGCGACGGAACGCCGAAGGCGGTGCCGCTCGGCCTCATCGCGCGGCTGGACGACATCCCGGTCGAGAACATCGAGCATTCCGGCGGCACGCCGGTGGTGCAGTATCGCGGCCAGCTGATGCCGCTGCTGTCCATGACCGGCGACTACGGCCCGCCGCAGGATGAACGCGGCCGCCAGACGGTGCTGGTGTTCAGCGAGGGGGAGCGCAGCCTCGGCCTGATGGTCGATGCCATCCTCGACGTGGTGGACGAATCGCTGAACGTGCAGGCCGGCCAGGGCCGCCCGGGCTTCCTGGGTTCCGCCGTCATCGCGGGCAAGGTCACCGACGTGGTCGATACCGCCTGGTGGCTGCGCCAGGCCGGCGGCGACTGGTTCCGCGCCTCCCCCGCCCAGTCCGTCACGCGCCGCCTGCTGGTGGTGGAGGACAGCGCCTTCTTCCGCGAACTCGTCGTGCCGGCGCTGGCGGCGGAGGGCTATGAGGTCGTCGCGGTGGAAAGCGCCACCCATGCGCTGAAGCTGCGGGAGCGGGGCGAGGTCTTCGACGGCATCGTCTCCGACATCGAGATGCCGGACATGGACGGCTACGGCTTCGCGAAGGAAGTCCGCGCCGGCGGCGCCTGGGCGGAGCTGCCGATGATCGCGCTGACGGGCCGCGTGGAGCCTGCGGCGGTGGCGCGCGGTCGCGCCGCGGGCTTCACGGACTACGTCGCCAAGTTCGACCGGGAAGCGCTGATCGGCAGCCTGGCGGAATGCTTCAACGTGCCGGTCGCGGCCTGAGGCGGGGGAGGAAACGGTGCAGACTCAATCGATCCAGTCGAGCATTGCCGACGCGGATTTGTTCCTGACGCTGACGGTGGCGGGACAGACCTGCGGGGTGCCGGTGCTGGTGGTGCGGGACGTGCTCGGCCCGCAGACCATCACGCGCATCCCGCTGGCGCCGCCGGAGGTGGCGGGCAGCCTGAACCTGCGCGGCCGCATCGTGACGGCCATCGACCTGCGGCGGCGCCTGAGCCTGGCGCCGCGCCCGGCCGACCAGCAGCCCATGAGCATCGTCGTCGAGATGGCCGGTGAGCTCTACAGCATGCTGGCCGACGGGGTGGGGGAGGTGGTGCCGCTGCGCGCGGAGGACAGCGCGCCGAACCCGCCCACGCTCGACCCGCTGTGGCGGGAGGTATCGCGCGGCGTCCATCGCCGCGATGGCCAGCTCCTCATCGTGCTCGACGTGGAACGCGTGCTGACGATCGGCGGTGGCCGATGACCGCGGCGGGTGCCATGCCGGCGAAGCGCGGCTGCCTGGTGGTGGATGACAGCAAGGTGGTCCGCAAGGCGGCGCGCCGCATCCTGGAGGGCTTCGGCTTCGAGGTGCGGGAGGCCGAGGACGGATCGAAGGCGCTGGAGGCCTGCCGCGAGGCGATGCCGGAGCTGGTGATGCTGGACTGGAACATGCCGATCATGGACGGCATCACCTTCCTGCGCGCCGCCCGTGCCGAATTCGGGCCGAGCGAGCCCGTCATCGTGCTCTGCACCACCGAATGCGGCTTCGACCGGATCCTGGAGGCGCTGGAAGCCGGCGCGCAGGAATACGTCATGAAGCCCTTCGACGCGGAGATCATCGGGGGCAAGCTCGCGCAGCTCGGCCTCATCCAGGCGGCGGCGGCGTGACATTGAATGCCCCAGTCAAGGTGATGCTCTGCGATGACAGCGCCGCGGCGCGGGCTGTCATGGCGCGGATGCTCGCCACCGATCCCGGGATCGAGGTGATCGCCAAGGCGACCGACGGATCGGACGCCGTGGCGCAGGTGACGGCGATGAAGGTCCCGGACAGGCCGCAGGTGATCCTGCTGGACCTGGAGATGCCGCGCATGGACGGGATGACGGCGCTGCCGCACCTGCTGCGGGTGGCACCGGAGACCTCCATCATCGTGGCCAGCGCGCTGAGCCAGCGCGGCGCCAAGGCGACGATGGAGGCGCTGCGCGCCGGCGCCGTGGACTACGTGCCGAAGCCATCCGCCGCCGCCGGCGGCATGAATGGCGGGCAGTTCCAGGCGGAACTGGTGGCCAAGGTGAAGGGCTGGGCGCGGATGCGCCGGCGCGGCGCCACGGCGCCGATGCCGGCCATGCGCCCGGCGATGCAGGCACCGCCGGCGCGGCCCCTCGCCGCCGCCATCGGCACCGCGGCCGCGGCTGCCGCCGGGCTGCTGAAGCCGCGCATCATCGCCATCGGCTCCTCCACCGGCGGGCCGCAGGCGCTGGCGGCGCTGGTGGCGAAGCTGAACCGGCCGATCGGCGTGCCGGTGGTGGCCGTGCAGCACATGCCGGCGGGGTTCACGACCCTGCTGGCGGACCACCTGAACCGCATCGGCACGCTGCCCTGCAGCGAGGCGAAGGACGGGGAGGCGCTGCTGCCCGGCCGCTTCTACCTGGCGCCCGGCGACCGGCACCTGCTGGTGAAGGAAGCGGGCCAGGGCTTCGTGGCGCAGCTGTCGGACGGGCCGCCGGAGAATTTCTGCCGGCCGGCCGTGGACCCGATGCTGCGCAGCCTGGTCGCGGCCTGCCAGGGCAAGGTCCTGGCGGCGATCCTGACCGGGATGGGCAGCGACGGGCTGGCCGGCAGCCGCGCCCTGGTGGCGGCGGGCGGCCAGGTGCTGGCGCAGGACGAGGCGAGTTCGGTGGTCTGGGGCATGCCCGGCGCCGTCGCCAAGGCCGGCATCGCCGCCGCGGTTACGACTATCGAGGACATCGCGGAGCGCATCGTCGCTGCTGGCGGGAACGGGAGGCGCACATGAGCAGTGATGGTTTCGCTGACGTCGCGGGCGTGGTTCGCCGCCGCTCCGGCATCGTCCTGACCGATGACAAGGCCTATCTGCTGGAAACGCGGCTGGGGCCCGTCCTGCAGCGCTTCGGGCTGGCGTCCATCGCGGCGCTCGGCGCGAAGCTGAAGGCGCGGCCGGACGAGCAGCTGGAACGCGCGGTGGTGGAAGCCCTCACCACGCATGAAAGCTCCTTCTTCCGGGACGGCAAGCCCTTCGACCATTTGGCGAAGCTGCTGCCGCGCATGCTGGCGCCCGGCCGCACGGGCCCGCTGCGCATCTGGTCGGCGGCGTGCTCCACCGGGCAGGAACCCTATTCCATCGCGATGCTGGTGGCGGATGCGCTGGCGGGGCGGCCCGGGCCGAAGGTGGAGATCCTGGCCACCGACATCTCCGGCGACGTGCTGGGACGCGCCAAGCAGGGCGTCTACACGCAGTTCGAGGTGCAGCGCGGCCTGCCGATCCGGTCGCTGGTGAAGTACTTCAAGCAGGATGGCGCGAAGTGGCGCATCAACGCCGACCTCGCCGCCATGGTGCGGTTCGAGGAACGGAACCTGCTGGCGGACCTCTCCTCGCTCGGCAAGTTCGACGCGATCTTCTGCCGGAACGTGCTGATCTACTTCGACGCGCCGACGAAGACGCGCGTGCTGGACGCGCTGGCGAAGCGGCTGAACCCGGACGGGGTGCTCTACCTCGGCGGTGCGGAGACGGTGCTGGGCCTCACGGACCGGCTGGTGCCGGTCTCCGGCGAACGCGGCGCCTATGGCGTGTCCGAACAGCGGGCCGCGGCCTGAACAGGGCCGATCCCGCGCCGGGTGGCGCGGGATCGGTTGCCCTCAGTGGCGCGCGGCGTCGATTGCGTCGAAATGCCGCTTCACCAGGAACAGCGCGAAGACCACGCCGAAGCCGAACAGGCCATAGCCGAAGATCGCCAGCGCCAGGTCATGCGCGGCGGCCGCGGTCGCGAGGCCGAGGACGGACAGGATGGCGGAGAAGACCAGGAAGTAGATCATCGGCGGGATTCCTTTTGCGGTTGATCGTCGAACAGGATGCGGGACGCGGCGCCATCGAGGTCCTCGTATTGGCGGTTGCGCAGCGTCCAGAGAAACAGGCTCAGCGCCAGCAGGCCGAGGAACAGGGCGGCCGGCACCAGGAAGACCAGGGCGTTCACGACGAAGCCTCCTTCCCCGCTCGAAGGGCGTTCAGGATGACGATGATGGAACTGCTCGCCATCACGACGGAAGCGATCAGCGGCGTGACGAAGCCGAAGACCGCCATGGGCACGGCCACGACATTATAGGCCAGGCTGAAGGCGATGTTCTGCTTCGCCAGCAGCTGAGCCTTGCGTGCCGCGCGGATGGCGGCGGGAAGCGCCGACAGGCCATCGCCGCGCAGCACCAGGTCCGACGTCGCCTGCGCGATGTCTGTGCCCGTCGCGGGGCTGGCGGAGACATGCGCCAGCGCCAGCGCCGCGGCGTCGTTGATGCCGTCGCCGACCATCAGGGGCCGCGCGCCCTGGCTCCGCAGCGCCTCGATCCGCGCGGCCTTGTCGGCGGGGGTGGCGCGGGCCTGCCAGGGGCCGATGCCGGCGGCGAGCGCCGCATCCTCCACCGCGCCGGCGCCGTCGCCCGACAGCAATTCGGTGGTGAGGCCGAGTTCGTGCAGCTCCCGCACCACGCGGGCCGCATCGGGGCGCAGTTCATCGGCGAAGCGGAAGGTGACCGGCGCCTGGCCGGGCACAAGCAGGCAGAGCGACATGCCGGAATCGGCGGCGTCCTCCAGCCCGCAGAAGGCGGCGCTGCCGAGCCGGATGGCGCCGTGCCGCAGGCCCTGGCCCGCAACCTCCGTCACGCCGTCCAGCGCCGGCGCATCGGGGCAGGCGCGCACCAGCGCCTGGGCCAGCGGGTGGCGGCTGCCATGGGCGATGGAGGCGGCCAGGCGCAGCAGGGCCGGGTCCAGCCCCGCATCCTCCACCAGCGCGGGGTGGCCCAGCGTCAGCGTGCCGGTCTTGTCCAGCACGACATGGTCGGCGGAGGCGAGGCGTTCCAGCGCGGTGGCGGAGGCGACGAGCACGCCGCGGCGGAACAGCGCGCCGACGGTCGCGACCTGCACGGCCGGCACCGCGATGGCGAGGCCGCAGGGGCAGGTGACGATCAGCGCCGCAACCGCCGGCACCAGCGCCGCCTGCCAGCTGAGGCCGACGCCGAGCCACCAGCCGAGGAAGGTCATCGCCGCCACGGCGTGGATGACCGGCACGTACCAGCGCGCGGCGCGATCGGCGATGGAGACGAAGCGCCCGCGGCCCTGTTCCGCCTTCTCCACCAGCGTGGCGAGCGCGGCGAGCGACCCGTCCCGCGCCGTGGCGGTGACGCGCAGCGTGAAGGCGCTGCCCATGTTGACCGCGCCGGCCAGCAGCGGATCCCCGGCCGCGATGCGGCGCGGCATGGATTCACCCGTGGTGGCGCTGGTGTCGAGCAGCACGGCCTGGTCCGCCACGCCATCCAGCCGCAGGCGATCGCCGGTCGCGACCAGCAATTCGTCGCCCGCGCGCACGCTGCCGACCGGCACGGCGCGCGTCGATCCATCCGCGAGGCGCAGCTCCACGCTGCCATCCTGCAGCGCCAGCAATTCGGCGACGGCCTGGCGGGCCTTGCGGCGCATGCCGCGGTCCAGCACGCGCCCGGCCAGCAGCAGCGCCAGCAGCGCGGTCGCGCCATCGAACCAGGTATAGGGGCCGTTGCGGATGGCCTCGCTGAGGCTCATCGCCGTCGTCGCCAGCACGCCGAGGGAGACGGCCAGGTCCATGTTGCCGCGGCCGCTGCGGATGGCGTGCCAGGCGGAGCGGTAGAAGGGCATGCCCGCCACCAGCACCGTCGGCAGGCCGAACAGCGCCGCCAGCCAGTGCATCAGCGCGCGCGTATGCTCCCCCATGTCGCCGCCGACCCAGACGGCGACGGAGACGAGCATGACGTTCATCGACCCGAAGGCCGCGATGCCGAGGGCGCGGACGAGCTGCCGGCCTTCCTCATCCTCCGTCGCTCGCAGGCAGGCGGGCGACCAGGGCGCGATGCGGAAGCCGAGCCGTGCCACCAGCCCCGCCAGCGCGCGGGCGCGATCGGCATCGCCGCGCCAGCGGATGGACAGCCGCCGGGCGGTGAGGTTCACCCGTGCGCGCAGCACGTCAGGCTCCGCCGCCAGCGCCTGTTCGATCAGCCAGACGCAGGCGCCGCAGGACAGGCCGCTGACCATGAGGTCGAGGACCTGCGTGTCATCGCCCTCCGCCCGCGCCAGCGCGGCGAAATCCACCGCGGGCGGTGCCTCCGCGGGGCGCAGCGCGCCGGCCGCGCCTTCCTGCCGCGCGTAGAAGGCCATCAGGCCGAGCCCGCGCACCAGCGCATGCGCGGCCGCGCAGCCATGGCAGCAGAACTCCCCCTGGCCCGGCGCAAGGTCCGCGCCGCAATGCGCGCAATGCGGGCGCGACAGGGCAGGGGGGGCGGGCCGGGGAAGCCCGACGCTGGCGTTCATGGCAGGATCATCCGCTGGCGGATGTCGAGGGTCTGGCCATCCGGCCCGACGAAGCGCAGCACCGCGTCCCACTGGCCGGGTGCCCGCGCGCCGGTATCGGCGCGGAAGGTGCCCGTGGCGGTGGCGGCGAAGTCGAGCAGCAGTGTCGTGCCTTCCAGCGGCCGCAGCAGGCGGCCTTCGAGCCGCCCGGACACCGTGCTGCCCGTGCGGTCCTTCACCGTGACGACCAGGCTGGCGCCGCGCAACTGCACGTCGCCGCGCCAGCCCAGCGCTTCCTGGCGGGATGCGGCGTCCAGCACGTCGTTGTAGGTGCGGCCGCGATCATAGGCGTGACCGACGGTGACGCCCGTGAAGGTGGTGACGGCGAAGAAGACCAGCACCAGGTTCACCGCGACGACCAGCAGCATGCCGCCCACGAAGACCCAGGGAATCCAGCGGTCCCGCGGCAAGGCGGGGCGCGTCATGACCATGTCGCTCATCGGGCTTCGGGTCCCAGGAAGATGCTGCGTTCGCTCACCACCGTCCGGCCGCTTGCATCGACCAGGCGGAAGGTGACGGGGATGGAGGCGTGGGTGGGCGTGCCGGGCGGCTGCGTCAGCAGCACGCGCCACTGCGTGATGCCGTCGGGGCGGGTGGTGACCATGGGCCGGTCGCCCGCCGCTTCCTGCACCTGCATCTGCAGGCGCGTGCCGGCATCGAGCACCAGCGCGTAGCTCGCCACGTCGCGGTCCTTGTTGGCGATCTTCAGCGTATAGGCGTTGCGGATGCCGCCATCGGACAGCGTGACGAAGAGCGGCGCGCGATCCCGCAGCACCGACAGCGTCACGGTCTGCCGAAGCAGCCAGGCGCCGAGCATGACGGCGACGACGGCGCCGAGCATGCCGGCATAGAGGATGGTGCGCGGGCGGATGAAGCGCGGCATGCGCCGCACCTCCATCCCCGTGGCGCAGCGGGTGCGGGATGGCGGCAGGGCCTTGGTCGCGGCGGTGGAGGCCGCCAGGTTCGACAGCGTCTCGAAGGCGATCAGGCCTTTCGGGCGGTCGAGCCGCGTCATGATGGCGTCGCAGGCATCGATGCAGAGGCCGCAGCCGATGCATTCCAGCTGCTGCCCATCGCGGATGTCGATGCCGGTCGGGCAGACATTCACGCAGGCGTGGCAATCCACGCAATCGCCGACACCATCGGCCTTCGCCTTGCCGCGCGGCTCGCCGCGCCAGTCGCGATAGGTCACGACGAGGGAATTCTCGTCCAGCATCGCGGCCTGGAAGCGCGGCCAGGGGCACATGTAGGTGCAGACCTGTTCCCGCGCCCAGCCGGCCAGCACATAGGTCGTGGCGGTGAAGAGGCCGAAGTAGAAATAGACGTCGAGCGACGCGCCGCCCGTCAGCAGCGTGACGGTCACGGTCGGCGCGTCGTTGAAATACATGATCCAGGCGCCGCCGGTGGCCGCCGCGATCAGCAGCCAAGCGGCATGCGTCAGCCCCTTCTTGCGCAGCTTCTCCAGAGTCCAGGGCTGCTTGTCGAGCCGCATGCGTTCGTTGCGGTCACCCTGGATCAGGCGCTCGACCCACATGAACAAATCGGTCCAGACCGTCTGCGGGCAGGTGAAGCCGCACCAGACGCGGCCGAAGAGGCTGGTCGCCACGAACAGCCCGATGGCGCCCAGCACCAGCAGGCCCGTGAGGAAGTAGACCTCCTGCGGCCAGATCTCGACGAAGAAGAAGAACAGGCGGCCATTGCCGATGTCGACCAGCACCGCCTGGTCCGGCGCGCCGGGACCACGGTCCCAGCGCAGCCAGGGGACGAGGTAGTAGAGCGTCAGGCACAGGATGAGCACGGCCCATTTCACGCGCCGCACCGGGCCCTTCACGGCCTTCGGATAGACCTGCTGCCGGGCCGCGTAGAGAGAGGTCGGCGCCGTCGCCGCTTGCGGCTTGGAGGCCGCAGGCTTCAGGCGATCGGGCGGCTGGATCGTGCTCATGGTACTGGACCTGTTGCCTCAGTTCTCGCCGCCGCCCAGCGCGTGGACGTAGACCGCGAGCATGTTGATGATCGCGGGGTCGAGGCGGCGCCCCCAGGCCGGCATCACGCCGGCGCGGGCATAGGAGATGCTGCGCACGATGGAGGCCTTGTCGCCGCCATAGAGCCAGATCTGGTCCGACAGGCGCGGCGCGCCGACGTCCCGGTTGCCCTCTCCACGCTCGCCATGGCAGGCGGCGCAGTTCTCGGCGAAGAGCGTGGCGCCACGGCCCGCGGCCGCCGCATCGGTGGAGCGGCTGGAGAGGGAGAGCACGTATTCCGCCGTGTCGTTCACCTGCGGCAGGGTCAGCACGCCATCCGCCAGGAAGCGCGGCATCTGGCTGGTGCGTTCCTCGTCGCTTTCGCCGGCACGGATGCCGTTGGTGATGGTGTGGCGGATCGCGTCATGCGTGCCGCCCCAGATCCAGTCGTCATCGGCGAGGGACGGGAAGCCGCCCGCCGCGCCCTGACCGCCCGCACCGTGGCAGCCCGCGCAGTTGTTGGCGAAGGCGGTGCGCCCGCCGGCCACCGCGAAGGCGCGCAGCGTCGGGTCCGCCGCGATGGTCTGGGGGTCGGAGGCGCGGATGCGGGCCAGCATCGGCTCCACCCGCGACTGCGCGGCGCGCACGTCGCCGACCACGGCCTCCCGCGCGATCCAGCCCGTGACGCCCGTCGCCCCCTGGAAGGGGAAGGCGGGGTAGAGCACGACCCAGACCGCGGCGAAGGCGATGGTGACGTACCAGGTGTAGAGCCACCACCGGGGCAGCGGCGTGTTCAGTTCCTTCAGCCCGTCCCACTCATGGCCCGTGGTGTCGGTGCCGGTGAGGCTGTCCTTCTCGATCTTGGTAGGCATCGTCTCACACTCCTCAGGACAGGCGGTCGCGCGGGTCGTCGCGGAAGGGGATGTTTGCCCTCTCCTCGAACCCACGCTTCCGCTTGGGCGACAGCGCGTAGAACAGGATTCCCGTGAACAGCACGAAGAACCAGACGACCCAGAGGGTCGAGAAGACCGGCTGCAGTTCGATGAGCGTCATGGCGGCGTCCCCCTTACTGCTGCCGCAGCTGGTCGGGCGTCACGTCGCTGAAGCGGACGAGCGTGCCGAGCATCTGCAGGTAGGCGACCAGCGCATCCATCTCCGTCACCGCTTCCGCATTGCCGTCGAAGACGCCCTGGCGGGCACGGGCGTAGCGGGTGGCGAAGGCGGCCGCGTCACGCTCCGGCCGGGCCTGGGTCTCCAGGTCGGCGCGGGCATTGGCGATCATCTCATCCGTGTAGGGCACGCCGACATTGCGCTGCGCGCGCAGGTGGTCGGCGATGTCGCCATAGGCCAGCGGACGGTCGAGGAAGGCGTAGGGCGGCATGATGCTTTCCGGCACCACGGCGCGCGGGCTGCGCAGATGCGCCGCGTGCCAGTCATCCGAATAGCGGCCGCCGACGCGCGCCAGGTCCGGGCCCGTGCGCTTCGACCCCCACTGGAACGGGTGGTCGAACATGCTCTCCGCCGCCAGGCTGTAGTGGCCGTAGCGCTCCAGCTCGTCCCGGAAGGGGCGCACCATCTGGCTGTGGCAGGTGTAGCAGCCTTCCCGGATGTAGATGTTGCGGCCCATCAGCTCGAGCGGCGTGTAGGGGCGCACGCCCTGCACACGCTCGATCGTGCTCTCCACCGTGAACAGCGGCACGATCTGCGCGAGGCCGCCGATGGAGACCGTGATGAGCGTGAGCACGCCCATCAGGATCAGATTCTTCTCGATGATCCCGTGATTGAACCAGCGCATTGCCAGGTCCTCCTTATTCCGCCGGTGCCGGGACGGGCATGGCGAAGGCGGGCTGGGCGGCCGGCTCCTCGCTCTCGCCGCGGGTCACGGTCATCCAGAGGTTGTAGGCCATGATCAGCGCACCGCTGAGGTAGAGCACGCCGCCGAGCATCCGGATGACGTAGTAGGGGTGCATCGCGGCGACCGTCTCGATGAAGCTGTATTGCAGGAAGCCGAGCTCGTCATAGGCGCGCCACATCAGGCCCTGCAGGATGCCCGACACCCACATCGCGGTGATGTAGAGGACGATGCCGAGCGTCGCGATCCAGAAGTGCCACGACACCAGCTTCTCGCTGTACAGGGCCTTCTTCGCCCACAGCTTCGGGAACAGGTAGTAGAGCGCGCCGAAGGTGATGAAGCCGACCCAGCCCATGGCGCCGCTGTGCACGTGGCCGATGGTCCAGTCCGTGTAGTGCGACAGCGCGTTCACGGCCTTGATGGACATGACCGGACCTTCGAAGGTGGACATGCCGTAGAAGCCGACCGCGGTGACGGAGAAGCGGAGCCCCGGATTGGTGCGGAGTTTGTCCCACGCCCCCGACAGGGTCATGATCCCGTTGATCATGCCGCCCCAGCTCGGCATCCACAGCATCACGCTGAACACCATGCCGAGCGTCTGCGCCCAGTCCGGCAGCGCCGTGTAGTGCAGGTGGTGCGGGCCGGCCCAGATGTAGAGGAAGATGAGCGACCAGAAGTGCACGATCGACAGCCGGTAGGAATAGACCGGCCGGTCCGCCTGCTTCGGGATGATGTAGTACATCATGCCGAGGAAGCCCGCGGTCAGGAAGAAGCCCACCGCGTTGTGGCCGTACCACCACTGGATCATCGCATCCTGCACGCCCGACGCCAGGCCGTAGCTCTTGGCGGAACCGAAGCTGATCGGCAGGGCCAGGTTGTTGCCGATGTGCAGCATGGCGACGGTGACGATGAAGGCCAGGTAGAACCAGTTCGCCACGTAGATGTGGGGCTCTTCCCGCCGCAGGATCGTGCCGCCGAAGGCGACGAGGTAGTGAACCCACACCACCGTCAGCCAGAGGTCCACGTACCACTCGGGCTCCGCGTATTCCTTGCCCTGCGTGACGCCGAGCACGTAGCCCAGCGCGGCCATGACGATGACGAACTGGTAGCCCCAGAACAGGAACCAGCCCATGCTCTCGCCGCCGAACAGGCGGGCGCGGCAGGTGCGCTGCACGATGTAGAGGCTGGTGCAGAACAGGGCGTTGCCGCCGAAGGCGAAGATCACCGCGCTGGTATGGACAGGGCGGAAGCGCCCGAATGTCGTCCATTCGAGATCGAGGTTCAGCAGCGGCCAGGCCAGCTGCGACGCGATCACCACGCCCACCAGGAAGCCCACGACTCCCCAGAACATCGTTGCAATCGCGAAGGCACGGATCGGTGCCTCCACATAGGCCTCGGGCCGCGCAACCGCGGCCGTTCCGGCCTGGTTCGCGGCGTAGCCTGCTACAGCCATCGCATCAGTCTCCCCTGCGCATGCCACGGTCGCGATCTGACCGGCGCTATGGGGGCAGATGACACCTTCCCAGACTGGGCGTCCTTGATGCGGATCAATTACCGGTGCGCGCCGGCGACGCTATGGTGGCCACCGAGGAACCGCCCCCCTGCAACGGCCCGTGACGATGGAACCGACCCGATGAATGGCGAAACAGCGCCGCTGGCGAAGAGGGCCATGCCCGACATCGCGCTGGTGCCGAATGACCGGCCCTGGCGTTGGCTCGCGGCCGGTTGGCAGGACCTGATGGCGGTGCCGCATCTCGGCTTCGTCTATGGCGGCGCCACGGTTGTCGCGGGCTGGGTGCTGGTCGTTCTGCTGCTGCAACTCGGCAGCGCCTGGGCGATCCTGCCGGCGACCGCTGGCTTCTTCGTCGTCGCGCCGCTGCTCGGCGCCGGGCTCTACGAGGTCAGCCGGCGGCGGGAGACGGGGGAGGAGACCAGCTTCCTTGCCTGTGCCGCTGCCTTCCGGCGCAACGGCACGCAGCTCGCGTTGATCGGCGCGGCGCTGCTGCTGATCCATCTGTTCTGGATCCGCATCGCGGGGCTGCTCTTCGCGCTGTTCTTCGGCCTCGGCTTCTCCCCGGCCATCGAGACGCTGCCGATCGCGATGCTGCGTTCCGACAACCTGCTGCCCTTCCTGATCATCGGCACGGGCTTCGGCTTCGTGCTGGCCTGCGTCTCCTTCGCCATCTCCGCCGTGTCGATCCCGATGATCATCGATCGCGACATCTCCGCCTTCGAGGCCGTCGCCGTTTCCGTCACCGCGGTGACGCGCAACTGGCGGGCCATGGCGCTATGGGCCGGGCTGATCGTGGTGTTCACGGCGATGGCGCTGGTGCCCTTCTTCTTCGGCCTCGCGCTGGTCCTGCCGCTGATCGGGCATGCGACCTGGCACGCCTATCGTGACGTGGTGCGCTGACTACAGCAGGATGATGTCGGCGGCGCCGAGCGTTGTGGGCGAGATGCCGGACAGCAGCACGCTGTGCCCCGTGCCGAGCGGCAGCAGCGCGCCCGCCGCCGTCGCCTGGAAGGCCGCCAGCACCGCGGCGCTGCTGGCATAGAGCGTGGCGGGGACGCCCAGGCGATCCTCGCCGGGCCTGAAATCCGCCACCTGGTCCTGCCCGCCGGCTGTCTCCATCAGGAACAGGTCGGCGCCCGTGCCGCCCGTCAGCGTATCGTTCCCCGCGCCGCCCTGCAGCGTGTCCGCCCCCGCGGCCCCGAACAGCAAATTGGCGCCGGCATTGCCGATGATGACATTCGCCAGGCCGTTGCCGGTGCCGGTGACCAGCGTGCCGAGCATGCGGAGGTTCTCGGCCTGGTTCGGCAGGATGTAGCCGCCGCGGAGAAGGTCGGCATGGACCCAATCCGTGCCGCCGCCCGCTTCCTCCACGATCTGGTCGGCCGTGCTGTCGATCAGGTACAGGTCGTTGCCCGCGCCGCCGATCAGCAGGGATCCGCGGCGTTCGGTGGACCGCGCATCCAGCGTATCCGCCCCCGCGCCGCCGCGCAGTTCGTCGCCGCCACCTTCGGAGCCGATGAGCAGGTCGTCGCCGTCATCGCCGCTCAGCCAATCGTCGCTCGCGCCGCCGGCCAGCGTATCGGCCCCCGCGCCGCCCGACAGCACGTCGCGCCCGGCGCCGCCCAGCAGGCTGTCCTGGCCATCGCCACCCCAGAGCGTGTCGTTGCCGGCACCGCCCGAGAGCCCGTCGTCGCCGACGCCGCCGGCGAGGAAGTCGTCACCATCGCCGCCGGCCAACTGGTCGTCGCCATCGCCGCCCGCCAGCAGGTCGTTGCCTTCGGCGCCATCCAGCGTATCGGCACCGGCACCGCCCAGCAGCAGGTCGTTGCCCGTGCCGCCGGAGAGCGAATCGGCCCCGTCGCCGCCATCCAGCGTGTCGTTCCCGGCCTCCCCCTGCAGCGTGTCGCCATCCAGCCCGCCGGCGAGCGAATCGTTGCCGTCGCCGCCGCGCAGCAGGTCGTTGCCCGCGCCGCCCAGCAGCGTGTCGGCGCCGGCCTCCCCCAGCAGCGTATCCGCCGCCGCATCGCCATCGAGGACGTCGTCGCCGCCACCGCTGGAGAGCAGGTTCGCAGATTCGTTACCCAAGAGGCTGTCATTCGCCGTGCCGCCCGTCAGGCTGATGGCGCCGGCCCCCGCCGCGGCGCGCAGGCGCTCGATGTTGACCGGGATGGTCATGGAGAGCGAGGTCACGATCTCATCGATCCCGCCGCCGGCGACCTCCAGCCAGGTGGTGCTGGCCGAACGCACGACGTAGGTGTCGTTGCCCGCGCCGCCGACCAGCGTATCGGCGCCCGCGCCGCCATCCAGCGTATCGTCGCCATCGCCGCCCAGCAGCGTGTCGTTGCCGTCGCCGCCCAGCAGCGAATCATTGCCGGCACCACCGTCGAGCGAATCGCTCTCCGTCCCGCCATCCAGCGTGTCGTCGCCGGCCTCGCCGAACAGGCGGTCATTCTCCGATCCGCCCAGCAGCGAATCGGCGCCCGCGCCGCCATAGAGCGTGTCGGCATTGGTGCCGCCATCCAGCTGGTCGTTCCCGTCCTCCCCGAACAGCAGGTCGACGTCTGAAGTGCCGCGCAGCGTGTCGTTGCCGAGCCCGCCCTGGAGGGTATCGGCCCCGCTGCCGCCATTCAGCAGGTCGTTGCCGTCGCCGCCGTTCATCTGGTCGTTGCCCGTGCCGCCGGTCAGCGAATCATTGCCATCGCCGCCGAGCACCGTGTCGTTGCCCGCGCCACCATCCAGGCTGTCATTGCCTGCGAGGCCGGACAGGCTGTCATTCCCGTTGCCGCCCAGCAGCGTGTCATTGCCGTCATGGCCGAAGATGGCGTCGGCGCCGTCCGCGCCGGTCAGCGAATCGGCCCCGCTGGTGCCGTCGATCAGCGTGAAGGCGGGCAGGGGCCCGGGCTGCAGGATGGTGATGGCCAGCAGGAAGGCGGCCATGTTCCGGCCGTCCGACACCTCCACCATGATCTCCCGCACCGTGCCGCCCTGGCCGATGAGGTCCACGCCCTGCCGCAGGCGGAGCGTGGTGCCGATGATCTCGAACCAGGCGGAATCGGGCCAGGCGACGCTGTATTCCAGCGGGCCGGCGCTGTCCGGGTCATCCGCCACCAGGATGCCGATATCGGCGCCGACATCGGTGGCCAGCACCACGCCGCCGGTGAAGAAGCGCAGATTCTGCGGCGGCGTGTCATCGACGCCGACCAGCTGCACCGCATAGCTGGTGGCGGGCGTGACCCAGCCCGACGCGGTCCGCACCGACAGGCCGAAGCGGAAGACGAAGCCGTCGCCGAGGGTCTCCGCATCGAACACCGCGGCCGGCGCCAGGCGGATGCGGCTGCCCCCGGCTTCCAGCGTGGCGGTAAAGGCGTTCGCGCCATCGCCCGTCAACGCGACATCGAGCACCGGGGCCGAGAGGGCCAGGGTGGCCGACCAGTCGGCGGGTTGCGCATTCTCGAAGATCGTGGCCGGCACGGCGCCGGTCACCACCACTGACATCAACGGGGCCCCATCCTGGTGGCGGGGCCATGAAGCCGGGATTGGGTTGACGCGCCGTCAACACCGCGGCGGCTTCACGCGGAGAGGTGGAAGGCGGTGCCGGCCAGGACGAGGGCGTTGAGCGCGAAGAGCAGCGCGCCAGCGAGCTGGTAGCGCGGGCCGAGCGCCCGCAGGAAGAACCGGCCGAGGAAGGCGACGCCCACCAGGGACGGCACGGTGCCGAGGCAGAAGGCCAGCATGGCGACCGCCCCGGCCAGCGCACTGCCCGTCGCCGCCGCGGCGGCCAGCGCGGCATAGAGCAGCCCGCAGGGCAGGCCGGAGAGCAGCAGGCCGAGCCCGAAGCCCCGCGCCCGCCCGGGTGAAGCCAGCAGCGGCGCCATCCGCGCCGTCAGCCGCGCCGCGGCGCCCTGCATCAGCCGGGGCATCGGCCCCGGCAGCAGATGGGCCGGTGCCAGGCGCCAGCGCCCCGGCAGGCGCTGCAGGGCCTGCAGCGCCATCAGCACCGCGGCCGCCAGCAGCAGCGCGGCCAGCACGTGGCGCAGCCCCGTCGCCTGGTTCAGCGCGCCTGCCGCCAGGCCACTCAGCGCGCCCAGCGTCGAATACCCGACGATCCGCCCGGCGTGGTAGGGCAGCAGCGCCGCCCCCGCCAGGCGCGACAGCGTGCCGCCCGTGCCGGTGGCCAGGCTGGCCTGGGCGATGACGAAGGGCGCGCACATGGCCGCGCAATGCGTCAGCCCGCCGGCCAGCCCCGCCAGGAACAGCACCAGCGCCACGGTCGGCAATCCGCCGGGGCCGATGGCCGTCAGGTCGTGCAGGCAATTCGCGATCATGTCCCATGATGGCAGGCTTGCGCGTCGGGCGGCTTGCGCCAGATCAAGCGCCGGACAGGTCGGCGGGGGTGACGGGCGGTCCCGCGGGTGCTTTGAGGACGCCGGGCGCCGACGGAGGATGATCGTGCAGGACGGGACGGTGCAGGGGCTGCCGCTGGCCCTCACCATGGGGGAGCCGGCGGGCATCGGCGGCGAGATCGCGGCCAAGGCCTGGTGGGCCGTGCGGGCGGCCGGGCCGGTCTTCTTCCTGATCGGCGATCCGGCCCTGGTGAAGGACGCCCCCGTGGCGCTGATCGAGGCGCCGGAACAGGCCGCGCGTGCCTTCCCGCAGGCGCTGCCCGTGCTGCCGCTGCCGCTCGCCGTGCCGGCCGTGCCGGGGGTGCTGGACCCCGCCAATGCCCCCGCCGTCATCGCCTCCATCGAACAGGCCGTCGCCTTCGCGCTGGATGGCCGGGCAGGGGGCGTGGTGACCAACCCGATCCAGAAATCGGTGCTGACGGCCGCGGGCTTCCCGCATCCCGGGCATACGGAGTTCCTGGGGGAGCTGGCCGGGGATGGCGTGGCGCCGGTGATGATGCTGGCCTGCCCGGGGCTGCGCGTCGTGCCCGTCACGGTGCATCTCTCGCTCCGCGCCGCGCTGGACACGCTGACCACCGACCTGATCGTGGAGCATGGCCGGATCGTCGCCGCCGCGCTTGCTCGGGATTTCGGGCTGGCCGCCCCGCGCCTCGCCATCGCCGGCCTCAACCCCCATGCGGGGGAGGCGGGCACGATGGGGGAGGAGGATATCCGCATCGTGACCCCCGCCGTCGCGGCGCTGCGTGCCGCCGGCATTGATGCGCGCGGGCCCTTCCCGCCGGACACCATGTTCACGCCGCGCGCGCGCGCCGGCTATGACTGCGTGCTCGGCATGTACCACGACCAGGTGCTTATCCCGATCAAGACGCTCGACATGGATGGCGGCGTGAACATCACGCTCGGGCTTCGCATCGTGCGGACCAGCCCGGACCATGGTACCGCGCTCGACATCGCAGGCCGGGGCCAGGCCGATGCGGGCAGCCTGATCGCCGCGCTCCGCCTGGCCGCCGAAATCGCCGAGACCCGCAGAAAGGCCGCACGCCCGTGAACCACCTGGTGCTGTCCATCAATGTCGACCATGTGGCGACGCTCCGGAACGCCCGCGGCGGCCACTTCCCGGACCCCGTGGAGGCCGCGCATCGCTGCATCGCGGCGGGGGCGGAGGGCATCACGATCCACCTGCGGGAGGACCGGCGCCACATCCGCGACCGCGACGTGGAACGGATGAAGGCGGAGGTCGCGGCGCCCCTTAACCTCGAGATGGCGGCGACGGAGGAGATGGTGGCGATCGCGCTGCGCGTCATGCCGCATGCCGTCTGCCTGGTGCCGGAGAAGCGGCAGGAGTTGACCACCGAAGGCGGGCTGGATGTGCTGAAGGCCGGGCCGGAGCTGGGGGAGGCGGTGAAGCGCCTGGCCGGCGCCGGCATCCGCACATCCCTGTTCGTGGAAGCCGATGCCGCGCCGATCGAGCGGGCGGCGGCGCTGGGCGCGGCCTGCGTGGAGCTGCACACGGGCCTCTATGCCGATACGGCGGCGGATGCGCGGGCCCCGCAGCTCGCGCGGCTGCGCGCGGGTGCGGCCATCGCGGTGGGCGCAGGCCTGCAATGCCATGCCGGCCACGGGCTGGACTACGGCAGCATCGGGGGAATCGCGGCGATCCCGGAAGTGACCGAGGTCTCGATCGGCCACTTCCTGATCAGCACGAGCGTCTTCGAGGGGATCGAGAACGCGGTCCGCCGCATGCGCGCCCTGATGGACGCGGCACGCGGCGCCTGACCTACGCCACCCGGCGGTGGTCCGGCATCACGTCGGAGTTGGCGGCGCGCACGGACGCCGCCCAGCCCGGCGCGGCGGCCAGGAAGGCGTCGAGCTGCTCGACGGACAGCGCCTCCAGGTATTCGGTGGCGGTGATGGTGGTGGGGTCCCAGCGCAGCGCGAGGTCGGCGACCACGGTGCCGCTGGCGGCCGGCGCGACCTGCAAGCGCAGCGCGCGATGCGCGATGGTCAGGACACGGGCCGCGGCATCCACGCGCATGCGCTCCGCCAGGCCGTCCCCAGCCAGGTCGGCGATGGACCGGAGCGCGCGGATTTTCGCCGCCTCGGGCTCACGATCCCTACCCGTATCCGCCATGTCTCGATGTCTCCTGCTATCGAACAGCGTCAAGGGCGACGCGTCGGCCACCGCGGCTCCCCCCGCGGCATGTCAGGGATGGGGAGGGAGCGTCATCGATACAAGGCCGGAGCGTCATCGGACGGCCCTGCGAGGCTGAATTTCAGCGCCACAACCGCCTGTCCGTCAGTCTGACACTTCAATTGTGTCGAAGAGGTTGACGCTTTCGGCCGCGAGCCACAGCCTCAATGGAATTATCGGGATGAGTGCGACGACAATGATGAACGACGCCGAGGCGGCACGGATCCATGCGGCGACGCTGACGCTCGACACGCATGTGGATATTCCCTGGCCGGCGATGTCCGACCCCACGACGGCGACGACGCGCTGCGTGGATTTCCCGAAGATGCGTGCGGGCGGCCTCAAGGCCGTAGTCTTCATCGCCTACGTGCCGCAGGGGCCGCTGACGCCGGAAGGCCATGCGGGTGCCTCGGCGCGGGCGGAGGCGATGTTGCTGGCGCTGCGCGGCACCGCGGGCGAGCAGCCCATGCGCCGCCGCCTGGTCACGACGCCGGATGAGCTGGAGGCCTGCGCCGCGGCCGGCGACCTCGCCGTGCTGCTGGCGGTCGAGAACGGCTATGCGATGGGGGAGGATCTGTCGCTTCTCGCGCGCTGGCGGGAATTGGGCGCCATCTACCTGACCGTGACGCATGACGGGCACAATGCGCTGTCCGATTCCGCGCGGCCCAAGCCCGTGCTCGGCGATGGCCCGACGCTGCATGGCGGCCTCTCCGCGCTGGGTCGCGCCGCGGTGCGAGAGATGAATCGCGTCGGCCTCATGGTGGATGTCTCCCACGTCGCGAAGCCCGCGATGCTGGAGGCGGCGGCGCTGTCCACGACCCCGGTGGTGGCGACGCATGCCTGCTGCGCCGAGCTTCGCCCGCATCCCCGCAACCTCGATACCGAACAGCTGCGCGCGCTGCGGGATTGCGGCGGGCTGATCCAGATCACGGCGGTGCCGAGCTTCCTGGTGGCGCCGGGGCCGGATGGCCATGCGCGGGCGACGATCAGCGACTATGTGGACCATGTGGACCACGCCGTGCAGCGGATCGGCCTGGATCATGTCGGCCTGTCATCGGATTTCGACGGCGGCGGCGGCTTCGCGGGCTGGATGGATGCGAGCACGACCGGCGCGGTGACGGAGGAGCTGCACCGCCGCGGCTATGGAGCGCGGGAGATCGGGCTGCTGTGGTCGGGGAATTTTTTGCGGGTGTGGCGCAGCGTGCTGCGGACGGCGGGGCGGTAGGGGCGGCGATACCCCCACCCCGACCAGCCTTCGGCGTTGGCGGCAGTGCCGCCAACCCCCCGCAAGCGCGGGGAAGGGGGAGTGGGGTCACCCCCCGTGGATCGCGCGCCAGACGCGCTCCGGCGTCGCGGGCATGTCGATGTGGCGGATGCCGTGCGTGGAGAGCGCATCGACGATCGCGTTCATCACCGCGGGGAGTGACCCGGCGCAGCCGGCCTCGCCGCAGCCCTTGGCGCCGAGCGGGTTGGTCTTCGCCGGCACGGCGTGGCTGACGAAGCCGATATCGGGCAGGTCGCCGGCGCGGGGCAGCGCGTAGTCCAGGTAGCTGCCGGTCAGCAGCTGCCCATCCTCCCCGAAGCTCACATTCTCCATCAGCGCCTGGCCGATGCCCTGGGCGATGCCGCCATGCGCCTGGCCCGCTACCAGCAGCGGATTCACCATCACGCCGAAATCGTTGACCGTGACGTAGCGGTCGACGGAGACGATGCCGGTATCGGGGTCGATCTCCACCTCCGCCACGTGGCAGCCATTCGGATAGGCCTGCGGCGCCTGGTCGAACACATGCGTGACGTCGAGCGTGCTGGGCACGCCCTCCGGCAGCCCCTTCGCGCCGCGCAGCTTCACCGCCAGATCCATGATGCCGATGCCGCGGTCGGTGCCGGCGATGGTGAACCGCCCCTGGCCGCCTTCGGCATGCGGCTCGTATTCGATGTCGGAGGGTGCGGCTTCCAGCGCCCAGGCCGCGGCGTCGCGGCCCTTCTCGATCACTAGGTAGGGGACTCATTTGACCCACTCGCTGATGCTGGCGACGAGAGCGAGGGCGGCGAGGAAGTTTCGGGCGAGGCGGTCGTAGCGAGTGGCGATACGGCGCCAGTTTTTCAGCC